>NZ_BOMV01000007.1 GCF_016862375.1 Paractinoplanes rishiriensis
AAGCGAGACCTGCGTGTTCGCGAACGGCTTTTCGCCGGCCACGACGAGCATCGGAGGCGGCGGAGGATAGATCATGAGAGAGACGACGTCGGCCCGCTCGAAGTCGATGACGCGGCACGACTGATCGGGGAGCGGGTTCTCTGGTGGGGGCACGCCTTGCTCCTTCTATCGAGGTCAGGGCAGAAGCGCATTCGGGGCCGCGGACGCTAATCGCTCACAGTGTGCTGAAGGCCGACCACGAATTCGAGCGCCAGCGGCAACGCCGTCCAGGTTTGCTGGCCGACCACGCCGTCCACCGGAAGATTCGCCCAGCCCTGAAAGGCACGCACCGAAGCGTCCGTGTTCGGCCCGAAATGCCCATCGATTTTCTGTGGCGTCGTTTCCCACAGGCCAGAAGCGCCCAAGGTCAGGGCCTGTTGCAGGTTGCGGACTACATCACCCTTCGAGCCTTGTCGCAGCGTCGGCATCGCGTTGCCGTCCGGGAGCGCCTTCCACGTCGCTTCATCGACGACGCCGGTCACCGGCAAACCCTCCGCCGCCTGGAAGTCTTTCGTCGCGGCCTCCGTCTTGGGCCCGAATTTGCCGTCCACGACGAGCGTGGTGTTCGGGGTGCGCCGCAACGCACGCTGCGCCTGGCTTACCGTGTCGCCGGTGTCGCCCGGACCGACGGTCGGCATTCCCTGGTTGGCCATGATTCTCCTCAGTTGGGCGGAGTTTGTCGTTCCTGCAGGTCGGTGCCCCGGCGCAAAATCGGCGACGCGGAATAGCGCGAGAAGAATGGCCCCGCTCGGTGGCCTCGCATGCCGATGAAACCTCCACCATCTTCAATGTCTGCGGATGTCCGGTCAACCGTCCCGCCGACACCGATCAGTGACCCGGGATGCCCGACGCTGCCACCGCCTCCATACAACGGTCCGGGATCGGCTTCGCGGAGCGCTCCCCCACCAACAAAAGGATCAAGGGCTATGGGCGGACCATAAATGGTCGAATACGAACCGCATACTCCCTGTTCAGGGACCTTCTGTTGCCGTCCCTGCCGTCGTTTCCCTGCTGCACCGAAGAGATCCTGAGACACCTGCTGATCGGCCGCCCATACCTTCGCGTTCGCGGCTCACCGGATTCAGGGGGCGATAGAAGTTGACGGGGTGCCCAACACCTCCACGCCCAAGGGCGGCCGTACCCGGCCGTGCACCGCGCGGTCGTCGCCACGGTAGTAGCGGCGGGCCGTGGGACCCCCACCGACAACCTGCGCTACCGTGCGCGCGACTAGGCGATTGGCGACCTGTGTGCGAACAGCCCGCCAACCTCGTCCTGGTCGCTCGAACCCGGCCGCCCATCCCAGCCAGCCGACAACGAACGGTTTTCGTGGGGTTTCAGGGGGGCTCGGCCCCCTGAGCAGACATGACGAGGCCCCCGGGTCCGCGCTACTCAGCGGACACAGGGGCCTCAGGGACTCGTGGGCGATACTGGGATCGAACCAGTGACCTCTTCCGTGTCAACTAGGTCAAGGTCATCCCGCCACGTCGACCGATGGCTATACGTCCTGCTCACGACGTTGGTGTCGGTCGGTTTGGTTCGGGCTTCCAGGGCGAGTTTGGCAAGATCGTCTCCCAGGATTCTCCCAAGCGACGGGGTCGGCTACCTGTGCGGGCATCCCGTCGCGCAGGCTCCGCCCGGCCGGGCCGCGCCCGTCTGGTCCAGGTGGAGCACCCCACTGTCTGACCGACCTGGACCAGACGGGCGCGGTCTGGCTGCCTCCCGGTGTGCGATGGCCTCCCGCCGGGCTTCGGCATCCCCGAGCTGCCCCGGTCCAGGGCGGGTAGCCCTGGCCGCCGGAGGCTTTCACCGGGTGCAGGGTCGGAGATCCTGCCCGCCGGAGGCGCTGCCCTCCCGGCAACGGCAGAACTGTCACGTTATGCGCATCGACAAGCACTCTCGGTCAGATAGATTGGCGCCCATGGATGAGCCCGACTGGGATGAAGAGGTCTTAGGCGAGCCCGATTGGATCTTCGACGCTGCGCGCGAGCCCGACGAGCCTGACGAGGGCGGCGCTGCAGGTGATGGGCGCAGCATCGCGGAGATTCGTGAGAAGCATCGGAAGGCCTATGATCGGTGGACTCCGCAGGCTGATGCCAAGCTGGCCGCGGGGTACCTCGCCGGGAAGACGATTGACCAGTTGGCGGTCGAATTCGAGCGGCAGCCGAGCGCGATACAGCGCCGCTTGGAGCGTGTCGCGTTCGCCGCAATGACCCGGGCTCGAACTGCCCCGACGGGAGATCCATAGTCTGGCCCCAGCCAAGAGCGCTGCCCTGTGCTGGATTTCAAGCGGCGCAGGGCATCAGTGCGTCCGACTGCCGGCCCGCCGTTGCCGCAGGCATAAGGCGGAGCCGGCAGGGGTCGGGCGGCTGCGGCCCGCAGGGCCGCCTTGAAGATGCATAGAAAGTTCTCACCAACGGAGGTGACCTCGGCTCACTGACTACCCCGCCGCCCGTTAGCTGGAAGCCTCGGGAGACTGAACGCGGCTGGCGATCATGGATTCGGATCTCTAACATTCGCCTCCATGGGTCGGCATGAATTCGACGTAGCCCTGACTTTCGCCGGGGAAGACCGGGCATTCGTGGAGCAGATCGCTCAGGCGCTAAAGGCGAGCGGCATCGCCGTTTTCTACGACCAGTTTGAACAAGCGAAACTGTGGGGAGAAGACCTTTCTGTCTACCTGGACGAGGTGTACAGGCAGAAGTCGCGGTATGTTGTCCTCTTTGGCTCTACCCACTACATATCGAAGGTCTGGACTTCGCACGAGCGGCGTAGCGCCCAAGCGAGGGCGATCGAAGAACGCGGCGCCGCTTATCTGCTACCCGTTCGACTGGACGACTCGCCTATCCCGGGCCTCCCGCCAACAATCGCATTCATAGATGGTCGACGGTACAGCCCGAGCCAAATATCTACCCTTCTTGTTGAAAAGCTGGGGAAATCTGTCGACAGTCCAGCACAAGTAGAAGCGGCTCCGCATCTGGGTGTACCACTCACCCCTGATGAGGTTCAGGCGGTAATAACCACCCGCCCACAGAAATGGGAGTATCTACTTCTGGCGGGTGGCATCTGGCAGAGTGTAAAAGGGCTTGAAGATAGGGCATTGGACCACGAGCTAGGGTACGCGCCCAACAATGGCATATACATCGACTCTGATCAGATTTCGGAACTTATAGTCCGTAAGCTGAGCGAGTTGCAGGGTCTGGTAACGAAGCTGGTCCGCGTAATCAGCAAGGAAGCACAGATCTGGGCACTCGGCGAGCCAGGCGAATCCGGCGATCCTTTGCGCATCGCGCAGCTAAGCAAGCGGTTCGGCAGTGCGTACGGCGAAATCCTGGAATGGGCTTCCGGCATTCGAGGGACCACGACGCCGGAGGAGTACAGCAACCTCTTGTACCTACTCTCCCGTTACGCCGATGCTGCCATCCGCGAAGTTCGCGCATTCGCAGAACGGTTTGTGGAGGAAGCTGGACGCATCCCAATATTTCTGAATAGCCACGCATCCACAGTAGGAAACCTTGCGATTACACTCAGGCTCGATATAGATATCGACTCTGAAGTGTGCCGAGAATTCAGCCGCGAACGTGATCGCCTCTTGTTGACCTAAACTTGGGCCAGCGTTGTGGGCACATGCAGGGCAAGGTCGACGGGACTAGCTTCTCGCAGTCCCGTCGCTTCCATCTTCGACGACTCGCGGCCCGACTCCGAGAATGGCGCCCGCGCGGCGCTCGAAGAGCACCCCGGAGCTTATATCCGGTCCGTACACAGATCTAACGAGGTGAAATCCGCGCTCTAGGTAGTACTTGTGAAGGCGGGTGTTGTTTGTCCAAGCGTCAAGTCTGAGCCAGGTGGCGCCTACGTTGGCTGCGCGGATGCTGGCCCAGTCGAGAATGGCGGATCCCAGATCTGGGATGGGACCACCAGTTCGTGTGACGACGAGTCGGTGAACGTAGCGGCCGGCGCCGGGCTGGTCCTCAGGTAGCCAAAGCCGAGGATCGGCGAAGTCATCCAGGGTAACGGTCGCGACTGGGTCGCCGGGGGCTCGCCAGACCAACCAGCATGTGCGGTCTGCTATTGCCGCCTCAATTGCGTGGAGGCGGATCGGGTACTGCCACTGGTCTTGGCCCTGCTCGTGTAGCCACGCCGCAGCGGCATTCCACAGGTCTGCCACGATGTCCCGCTCGGTCGGCTCAGCCGGGCGGATGGAGAGCGTCACGACTGCCCGCCGCGAGGTGTCGAGACCGGGCGGCCTTCATCGTCGATTGGGTGGACTCGCTCGTACATAATGACGTGACGGTCGCCGGGCAGGATGAAGATGTCGCAGCGGACTGGCTCTTCCCTCGCGGTAAAGCCGGTCACGACGTGCATAGCGACGGGCGTTCCGGGGTTGAGCCTTAGCCGGCCGATTTCCTCCGGGGTGGGCATCCGGATGAAGAACTCGTCGATCGCGTACCGCTCCCGATAGCCGCGCTCGGCTAGGACATAGTTGCTGCCGCCCGGGATATCGGCAGGGCTCATGATCTCGGTGTCGCGAACGAGCTCGTACGGGTAGTACGTGTCGTTGATGTGGAAGGGCGTGCCGTCGAGCGATATGACACGTCGGCGCGCTACGACCTGCGACCTGGGTTCCACACCGAGGCGCTCGGCTACGAAGTCGTCCGCCTGGACCACCGACACATCGATTTCCATCGAAGGATTACGGCCGTGGCGGGTGAAGGCAGCTGTGAACCGGTCTATGGTGGGGCTGGTCGGCGCCTCCCAGCCGTCCTGTGGCCGATAGACCATTTGCTGCCTGTCGCGAACAGTGACACCTCGGCCCTGCTGGGCGACAACCAAGCCTTCGTTGATCAGTTCAGCGATGGCCTGACGAGTGGTCATCCGAGCCACTTCGTATTTCCGCGAGAGTTCCTGCTGCGTAGGCAGTAGTGAACCCGGGGGCAGCTCCCCCGACTTGATCTTGTCGCGAAGATCAGCGGCGATCTTGCGGTACATCGGAAGACCTGCACTCACCGTCCTGTTCTACAGGCTTCCCCAAGATTTGTCTAGCCAAATACCTTGACACGCCCGCCATGAGCATAGATCGTGGATTTGGCTAGATAATCTAGATGTGATGGCCAAATCTGGAGGTGGCTATGGCACAGGGGAAGATCTTCAACGCAGGGCCTATCGGGGCGGTCGCAATCGTCGAACCGCCGGTGTCGCAGTGGTACGCCCGCCGGGCCAGGGTGACAGCGCTCGTCGTTGGACTGGCTTCGGACGCTGCCGCGACGGCGGTGCTGAGCGTGTTCGTCCCGTTGTGGGCGGCGGTGTTGCTTGGCGCCGTGTCGGGCCTGGTGCTCGGTGTGCTGGCCGGTGTGCTGGTGCGCATATGGCCGGTGCTGCGGGCGCTGTGGTGGTGGTCGTTGGAGATCACCGCGTCGGCACTGCTTGTGGCTGGCTGGGTCACTCTGGCGCACGCGGCCACGTGGTGGCTGGCGTCGATGGCTGTGCTGCTCGTCGCGGTCGTCTGCACTGCGGTAGGTCCAGTTCGCCGGTTCCTGGTGGCGTTGTCGTGGTGCCTGCTGGTGCGGCACCGGCTGCGGCTGTGTTTCACAGGGATCGTGCGGAACGCGACCTCGGGTAGCGGCGGTTCGCGGCCGGTTCCAGTGCCGTTGCTGTTGTGGGCGCGACCGACTCCCGCCGGTGAGCGGGTGTGGCTGTGGCTGCGTCCGGGTCTGTCGCTGGACGACCTGGAAGGCAAAACCGCCCGGATCGCGGTGGCGTGTATGGCGAAGCAGGCACGGGTGGTGGCCGCCTCGGAGCGGTTCGCTGCGTTCGTCCGGGTCGACCTGGGTCGCCGGGACGCGTTGACGGGCCGGATCGATTTGCCCTTGGCGCTGCTGATCCCGAGCCTGCGTAACAACAACCGCACCATGCCGGTGTCGCCTGCGCTGCCGCCGGTCGGCCTGGAACTGGCCGACATCGAAGTACCTCCGGCACCGGAACCACGTGGCGGTCGCCGATGACCCGCCACGTCCCGGACGGCCAAATGTCCTGTTCGCAAGCCATCACTGACAAGGAGTGATCACGATGGCTGGAGAAACTCAGATCACGATCGTCGGGAACCTGACCGACGACCCGGAACTGCGGTTCACCCCGTCCGGTGCCGCGCTGGTGAAGTTCACCGTGGCGTCGACCCCTCGGACGCTGGACCGGGAGTCGGGCCAGTGGAAGGACGGCGACCCGCTGTTCCTGAACTGCACCGGCTGGCGCGACATGGCCGAGCACATCGCCGAGTCCCTCACGAAGGGCACCCGGGTCATCGTCAGCGGCCGGCTGCGGCTGTCGCGCTGGGAGACCCCGGAGGGTGAGAAGCGTTCCGCGTACGGGCTGGAGGTCGACGAGATCGGCCCGTCGCTGCGGTTCGCCTCGGCGAAGGTCACCCGGATGACCCGTGCCAAGTCGGACGGGTTCACCCCGGACATCGTTCCGGACGACGCGTGGAACACCGCGTCCCCGTCGGTTCCGGCTGCGGCGGCGTGAGATGTCGCCTGTCCTGACCGCCGAAACCGGTTCTGGAGTGGTGGAGCTGGGACCTGCCTTGTCGATCTTCGACCCGGTGTATATCGGGATCGACGAATTCGGTCATCCGAAGCGGGTGCCGCTGATCGAACGCAACATGCTGATCGGCGGCGAGCCCGGTTCGGGTAAGTCGGGTCTGCTCAACGGCGTGGTCGCGCACGCGGCGCTGTCGCTGGACTGCCGGCTGTGCCTGCTCGACGGCAAGCGGGTCGAACTGGGCCAGTGGCGTAAATGCGCGGACGTCTTCGTCGGCCCCGACATTGTCGAAGCGAACAAGACCCTGCACCGGCTCCAGATCATGATGGACAACCGGTACGCCTACCTGGAGTCGTGCGAGCGCCGCAAGATCAAGCCCGCCGACGTGTTCACCGCGTACCTGGTGGCCATCGACGAGATCGCCTACTACTCGGCCACGGTCGGCAGTAAGCAGCAGCGCGAGGAGTTCTCCACGCGGCTGCGTGACCTCGTCGCCCGCGGGCGTGCGGTCGGCATCATCGTGGTCGCCGCGACCCAGCGCCCGTCTTCGACGATCATCCCGACTGATCTGCGGGACCTGTTCGCGTGGCGGTTCGCCGGGCGCTGCACCAACGACAGCTCGTCGGACATCGTCCTCGGGCACGGCTGGGCACAGAAAGGCTGGTCCGCGAACGTGATCAGCCCGAACAACCCCGGCGCCGGTCTGCTGATCGCGGAGAGCGGTAGCCCGGAGTTGGTCAAAGTCGCCTTCTTGGATGACCGCACGTGCGCGGCTATCGCCGCTTACGCGGCCACCCTGCGCGCTACCGCCGCTGGCATGGTCACGCCGCTTCGCCGGCCGAGACCACGGGCGGCCTGACGCGCTCCACATGCTTCCCGAACTGGGAAGAACCCCGTTCATCGCTACCCGAAGGAGGCTCCGACAATGAGCCGACGGCTACCTGTTCCACGTCAGCCGCAACCGATGCGGGTGATCCACTACGTCGACCCGGCACCGCACGAGCGGTACCCGGCCGTCTACGACGAGCAGCAGATCCGCATGCAGCAGCAGCGCAACCACGAGCTGTACCTGCGCTGGAAGGCTCGGCAGGCCGAGATCGAGGAACGCGACCGTAAGTTCCGCCGCTTCTGGACGGGCTTCGGCGCCGTCATCGCGGTGGTCCTGCTGACCGCCCTGTTCATCGGCGGCTGGATGCTCTGGCAAGCCCTGGCCGCGATCGGTCTCGGCGCACTGGCGGTCCCGCTGATCCTCGGCGCCGGATTCGTCGCCGTCATTGGTGGCCGCCGCTGCGTGACCATCATCCAACACATGCACTGACCAGCAGCAACACAACCCACGGACCACGGTCCGAGCGGACGACACCGGGATCAAGCCCTGGAAAAGCGACCCAGTGCCGCCGCCCTACCAACCAACCCACATCCGACGGAAGGAGTCGGCGTAATGAACCCTACCCAGAATCAGGACAACCAGGTCCCTGACACCCGCCCGACCGGCCAGGACGGAATCCCGGCCGCAGGCTTCGAGGTCTGGCTGCGCCAGGTCGCCGAGGCCGTCAGCGGCCCGGTCGCCATCGAGCCTGAGCCCTTCCCCGGCGCTGTCGCCGAGGTCGGCTACACGGTGACCTATGCGGGTCTGCGGGCGTTGGCTCAGGCCGTCGCTGCGGCGCCGGACCCGGTCGCGCAGGTTCTGACCTCTGCCGCGCTGTATCTGGAGCGGCACGGCTGGACCCAGCACGTCTACTACGACCCGACCGCCACCATCTTCACCCCGGCGGCGGACATGGTCGGCGCTATCGCGATGGTCTGCTACGGCGGCCCGTGCGAGGCACCGGCGCAACACTTCGACGACCCGGGCTTCCTGGACTTCGAACAGGCTGTCCTGCATCTCGACCGGTTCCTGCTGGTCGAGTACGGCTCGCAAGCCTACGAGTTCAACGACGCCCCGGGCCGTCGCGCCGAGGACGTGACCGCGGTGTTGCGTAAGGCGGCCACCGTCCCGGTGCACGAGTTGATGAACGCTCTGCGCGTCGCTGACGCCGCCGATGTGCGGCTCGCCGACCTGATCGGCGGTGGCGCCGGATGAGCAAGAACACCATCAACCCCGCCTTGACGCCGAAACCGCGCAAGCGGGCCAAGCGGCACACCGAAACTGCACAGTTCGATGCGTTCGTCCGGCGCATCCTGCGGGCCTACGCCCGTCGGGTCGCTGACGGTGACATCGAAGCCCTGCGCATGCTGGCCGGGTTGTCCGCCGAGGTGGACGCCGTGACCCGGGCTGCCGTCGCGGGCCTGCGTACCAAGCCGTATTCCTACTCCTGGTCGCAGATAGCCGACCGACTCGGCGTGTCCCCGCAGGGTGCGCAGCAACGGTTCGGCAAACCCTCCGACCGCAACGCCCTCGACCGCCGGCTCTTGGAGTCCGGCCTGGGCGTCACCCTGGCGACCCTCGTGCAGGTGTTCGCCGACCACCATCCCGGTAACCCGCCGGCCTCGCGCTGCCCGGGTTGCGGCTACCGCTACCCCGATGGGGTCAGCGACTGCCCTACGAACGCCACCGTCCGGCCGCTGCTCTACAAGCGGCGCGACGAAAACCGCGCGGAAGTCGCACGACTGTCCGCGGACGCCTTCACCGACCTGCACGAACCCGTCAAAGCCCGCTTCAGGGCAGCGGTCCGGCAGGCGGCCAACCCTACGCCGAGTCCGGACCTTCCACGACCGACCCTGTTCGACCTTCCTGGAAGGACCCGACGCGATGACAACCACTAGCCCTTCCAACACCAATCCGCCGACCGTGACGGTCTGGCACGTCTACTTCATCGGTTTCCAGTTCAACGCTGGAGTCGGGATGGGCTTCAGCAACACCGAGCTGCCCTTGTCGTTCCCGATCGAGGCGATGGACGACATCCGGTTCGTCGAGCAGCACCTCAGCTCGAAGGGCTACTCCCGACCGGTCGTCATGGGCTTCGCCCTGCTGAGGCAGGAACCCGCCCCGGCACCCCGGGAGCACAAGCTATGACCGACAACAACAGCACCGGTCGCGGCTGGGCCTACACCGGCGCGATCATCGGCGGCGTCGTCTCGATCGCCGCGAACATCGCACATTCCTTCGTGCCGCCCGAGAACGCCCCCGCCGACTGGGCACCCCAGCCCGGCGCTGTCATTGGCGCTATCGTCTGGCCCGTCTTTCTGTTCGTCGCCGTGGAAATCCTGGTCCGCGTGGCCTGGCCGCACGGCTGGAGTTGGCGACTCGTTCGCTTCGCGGGAATCACCCCCGTCGCGCTCGTCGCCGCCCTGGTGTCCTACCGGCACCTGTCTGGGCTCCTCAAGTACTACGGCGAAGAGCCCATCGTCTACATCGTCGGCCCACTGGCCGCAGATGGACTCATGGTGATGGCAACCGGCGCACTGCTGGCCATCAGCCTCCACAACGACAACATCAACCCTGCCCCTACTACTTCCCTGCCCACCCCGGCCATCCCGGCCATCCCGGACAACCGTGTCCCGGCCCCGAGCCCGGCCGCCGACCTGCCGTCACCTGTGACGGCCCCGGCCGCCGCAACCGCACCGCCCACAGTGTCCGCCGAGACCGACCCGGAACCGGCGGCCGCACGCATCGAGGTTCCGACCCCGGCTGATGTTGCCGCCCGGGTCACCCCGAGCCCGACGAGCATCCCGCTACGACCGACCGCCCGGCCGGCCGCTGCTGGCACCTCGAAGGCCAAGCCCCGCACGACTGAGCCGACCGAGACGGCACAGCCGCTGGCCGCTTCCGCCGCCGACACTTCTGTCACCGAGCCGGAGCCTGCACAGCTGCCCCTGCCGTACACCGTCGACCCGGCCCTGTTGGTCAAGGCCCGCGAGATCGCCAAGCAGTACCGCATCGAACACGGCACGCCGATCACAGCGAACCAGCTCGCCGCCCGCCTGCGGGTGAACTCCGACCAGGCAGCGCAAGCCCTGGCCGTGCTCGACCTCGAACCGAACAGCCCCACCAAACCGATTCCGACTGTCAACGGCACGCCAGTGAAGGCCACCCGGTGACCGTCTCCACGTTGAGCGTCGTACCCGAAGCAACCGCTTCGGGTACGGCCCCCACCGCGCAGCCGGACACCTCTCTCGCCGCACCGCTGTGGTGGCGCCGCTCCCCACATCTGCACGAGCAGGCCATCGCCCGCGCCGCCCGCCCGGACTACCCAGCCTGGCTCGCCCACGTCAAACCGGCTGCCGCATGTACCCGGCCGATTCGCCTGGCCGGAACGATGACCACCGTCGAAGCCGCCACTGGCCGCCTGCTCGCCGAGCGGCACACCGCGGACATGCCCGACGGGGTCATCTACAAGCCGTGCGGCAACCGGCGCGCCTCCGTCTGCCCGTCCTGCTCGAAGCTGTACCAGAACGACGCCTACCAGATCGTCCGCACCGGCCTCGCTGGCGGTAAAGGCGTCCCCGAGCAGGTAGCCGAGCACCCCGCCGTATTCCCCACCTTCACCGCACCCTCGTTCGGCCAGGTCCACACCCGCGTGGTGAAGCGGCACACCTGCACCCGGCGCATCGACTGCGACTGCCGCCCGGAACCCTGCCACGCCCGCCGCGACCTGACCGTCTGCGACCACGGCACCCGCCTCGTGTGCTTCGCCCGCCACGACAAGGACGCCCCGCTCCTGGGCACCCCGCTGTGCCGCGACTGCTACGACTACGACGCCCACGCCGTGTGGAACCTGATGTCCGGCGAACTGTGGCGCCGCACCACCATCGCCGTCGGCCGCTACCTGCACCGCCTCGCCCGGCAACGCGGCATCGCTGATGTTCACGTCACCTCGGCCAGCACGGACGGCACGACCCGGACGCGGCGCCGCCCGCCGGTGCGGGTGGAGTTCGACAAAGGCTCCGAGATGCAGCGCCGCGCCGCTGTGCACTTCCACGCGATCTTCCGTCTGGACGGTCCCGATCCGGACGCCATCACCCCGCCTCCGTCCGGCTTTGACGCCCACGACTTGAAAGCGGCCGTCGACCATGCCGCCCGCACCGTCACGTTCACCACCGACCCGCACCCGGCAAAGCCGGACGGCTGGCGGATCGGCTGGGGGGACCAGGTCCTGACCAAAGTGATCACCACGGACGGGCGCGGCTCGGGTGAGATCTCGATGGGTCAGGTGGCCGGCTATCTCGCCAAATACGCCACGAAGTCGACCGACGTGACCGGGCACGTGTCAAGCCGCCTCACGCTCGACACGATCGACTTGTACGCCGATGCGCAGGGCTCTCACACCGAGCGGCTTGTCGCCGCTTGCTGGCGCCTCGGCCGGGCCCGCTGGACCTGCCCCGCCTGCCACCAGCGCAGTACCCGGCAGCCCTGCCCGACCTGCGCTGCCCGGGGCCGCGAAGCCCTGGAGCAGGTGCCCGAGGCCAGCCCGTACCGGCGACTGCAACGCTGGGCACACATGCTCGGCTTCGGCGGCCACTTCCTTACTAAATCCCGCCGCTACTCCATCACCTTCGCCGTGCTCCGCAGTGGCCGCGTCGAATTCCGCCGGGCACAAACCGCCGGGCCGGAACAGACCGAGGCCGGCGAACAGCCCACCACCCTGGTCGTCAACTTCCTGCAATTCGTCGGCGCCGGATGGCACACCACCGCCGATGCGTTGCTCGCGAACACCTCCGCTCAGATGGCCCGGGAACACGCCGAAACCGCCAGGCAGTACCTCACCACCCTGGCCGCGTAAACGGCCGCCAACCATCAACCCCATCTTTACGCCGAACCGGAGGAGACAGCGACCGCCATGACCGGCACGCCCCCTGGACTGCCGCGCCTGTACACAGCCGCTGAGGTGGCTGAGGCGCTGCGCTGTTCAACGTGGTGGGTGCAGGAACAGGTCCGGCAGCGTCGTTTCCCCTACGAAGAGATCGCGGGCAGCTGCCGTTTCAGCGCCGAGCACTACGCCGTGATCCTTCGCGTCTGCGAGGTGCTGCCCGCCGAGGAACTGCCGACTCCAGTCCGTGAGGTGCTGCCAGTTCTACCCGGCGAAGCGCTCACCGGCGGACTGCGACCACGGGTACCCCGCCGTCTACGCGAGGTGCCGACCAGAACCAACGCTGCATGAGAGGGAGTAGGAAATGGGATTCGCCGAGCGGAGAGGCGACTACTGGCGTGCCCGGTACAAGTCCAAGCCGGGAACGTATCTGACGATCCTGGATGAGACCGGGGCCGCGGTCAAGTTCCGCAGCCGGCGCGCTGCCGAACAGGCCGCGAACGAGAAGGAGGCTGAGGTACGGGCTGGTCTGCTGCGGAGCAGGCCGGTCGGCCGCTGGACCTTCGGCCGGTACGCCGACACCTGGTATGCCCGGCAGGACCTGGCGGCGTCCACGATGCAGAACTACCGCCGTCGGCTGGAAGAACACCTCCTGCCGTTCTTCGGGGAAATGCCGCTGGCCGACATCACCCGGGATGAGGTCGTCAAGTGGGAGAAGCGGGAGCGGGCTGCGGGCTACGCCGAGTCGAGCATCCGCTCGTGGCGTTCCCTGCTGCATCTGCTCCTGGCCGACGCGGTGGAGGAGAACCTGGCGGACGTGAACGTCGCGGCCCGGCGTAAGGGTCGCGGCAAGCGCACCGGCCGCGCGCAACACCGGGCCGCCGAAAAGGTCATCACGTCGGCACTCGGCGTGCTGCTGATCGCAGAGCGGGCGGCGCTGCTGTCCGGCCGTGACGACGAGTTCGTGGCGGTCACGACGTTGGGCTTCACGGGCATGCGGTGGGGTGAACTCGTCGGGCTGGAAACGCAGTACGTGCGCCCGGCCGCGATCCGTGTGGAGTGGCAGCTGTACGAGTTGGACAACGGCCGGTTCGAGCGCTGCCCGCCGAAGGACGAGTCCCGCCGCACCGTGGCCGCGCCCGATTGGCTGACCATGCTCTTGACGGATCACCTGGGTCGGGTGCGCCCGCAGCCCTGCCCCTGCCACAACCTGCGGTGCGTGTTCAGCGGGCATCGGGCGACGAAGAGTAAGGCAGAACCGGTCGGTCCCCGGCTGGCCGACGTTGCCCGGCTCGCCGAGGTCGCCGTGGGCACGGCATCGGCGGTGCTGAGCGGGAAGCCGGTCGTCGCCGAGGTGACCCGGGCACGGGTGCTGGCGGCAGCCCAACAGTTGGGCTATGCGCGGGGCCGGCCGTCCGGGCAGCTCGCTCCGCACTGGCGCCGCAACGGGTTCGCGACCTGGCTGTTCCAGCCGGCGGCCACGGGTGGCTACCCCGCGAAGGCTCCCCGGCTCGCCGCACCGGTGCCGGTGCTCGCCGACCCGTGGCCCGGCGTCCCGATCCGGGGCCGTGGGGCATCGGAAAAGGCGGACGCCTGCTGGCTGCCAATCGCACGCGGTCTGACCCCGCACGGCCTCCGGCACACCTACAAGACGATGATGATCGAACTCGGCACGCCTGCCGGGCTGATGGACGCACAGATGGGCCACGCGGACGGGTCCGTCCAGGCGCTATATTCGCACGTCACGGCCGAGATGGTCCGGCGGCTGCTGGACGGGCTGACAACCGTCTGGTCGGAGGCGCTGGAAGCTCGGCGCCAACTCAACCCGAGATCACCGGTCGCCGTGCTCGACCGTCTCCTGACAGGAGAGGCACAGTGAGCCAGCCAAGATTTTCTCCCAGGATTCTCCTGGGGGCTCCCAGCAACAAGAAACGGGCTCCGTCCCCAAGGAACGAAACCCGCTTTGACCTGGCGTTTTGCTTGGTGGGCGATACTGGGATCGAACCAGTGACCTCTTCCGTGTCAAGGAAGCGCGCTCCCGCTGCGCCAATCGCCCTAGGCTTTCGCCGAGGTGGAGACGGGATTTGAACCCGTGTACACGGCTTTGCAGGCCGTTGCCTCGCCTCTCGGCCACTCCACCGAGTTGGCCCCGCACTTAACCTGTGAAGGCCGCTCCGAGCGGACGACGGGATTCGAACCCGCGACCCTCACCTTGGCAAGGTGATGCGCTACCAGCTGCGCTACGTCCGCTTGTCTGTCCGGGGGGCTTGCGCTCCCTGGCGACGGATGAAACCTTAGCTGGTCCGCCTGCGCCTTGCCAAACCGGGGTACCCCGGCGCGTCGGGCGGACGGTGTTGGATGGGGCATGGACTTCCGACAGATCACCGCCGCCGAGCGTACGGACAAGATGTTTCCGCTGCAGGCGTACGCCTTCATGCCCTCGCCCTGGCCTGCGGAGGAGCGGGACAAATACCGCGAGCGCATGCAGTACTACGAGTCGGCGGTGAGCCTCGTCGCCGAGGAGGACGGGCAGGCGCTGGCGGGGGCGGCGGCGTTCCGGATGCAGCAGAACGTGCGCGGGCTGGTGCACGACATGGCCGGCGTGGCCTCGGTGGCGACGCACCCGTCGGCGCGGCGGCGGGGGCTGGTGCGCGAACTGATGCGGCGGCTGCTGCGGCAGATGCGCGACGAGGGCTGCGTGGTTAGCGCGCTCTACCCGTTCCGGCCCAGCTTCTACGCGCGGTTCGGCTTCGTGGGGATTCCGCGGCACCGCACGGCGTCGTTCTCGCCCGAGGGGCTCAGCCATCTCACCCGGGCCGAGCTGGGCGGCGAGGTCGAGCAGGTCTCGATGGCCGACGGCTTTGAGGTGTACGACGCGTTCACCCGGCACCTGCTGACGCGGCGGCACGGGTTCGCGGTGTTCGACGAGGTGCGCGCGGCCGGCTTCCGCAACGATCGGTACTGGGTGGCGATCGCGCGCTCCGGCGGCGAGGTGGTGGGGGTGCTGCGCTACCGGATCGACCGGTCCGCCGGTGACCTCCGGGCCTCCCACCTGCTCACCACCGGGCCGGTCGGTCAGGCGCTGCTGCTCCAGTTCCTCGGCCGGCACGTCGACCAGGTCTCCCGGATCGTGCTGACCGTCAGCACCGACGAGGTGCCCGAGCTGTGGGGCACCGATATCGCGGTTGTTACCGAGGGTCAGGTGGGCGGCCCGGACCGGAACGCCCCGATGGTCCGGGTGCTCGACATGGAGGCGCTCACCGGCACTCCGGCGGGACCGGGAGCGGTCACGGTCGAGATCGTCGACGACGAGTTGATCGGCGGCGTGTGGCAGCTGGAGAGCGCCGCCGGCCGGCTGTCGGTCACCAAGGGCACCAACCCGGTGGCCACGCTGAGTGCGGCGGGTTTCAGCGGTTTGCTGTACGGCGTGCTGGACCCCGTCGAGATCGGCGTCCGCGGGCTGGGAGACGTCGCGGCGGTTCCGGTGCTGGCCGAGATGTTCCCGCGCCGGATGCCGTACATCGTGGCCGACTTCTAAGGGCGGCGGGTCGTGGTGGGGCTCAGCGCGGAGGCGGTGAGCAGGCGGAGCACGACGAAGGTGACGGCGACCGTGGCCATGACGCCGGGGTGCGGGCCGCTCAGGGCGGTCAGCAGCACGAGCACCTGGGTGTCGAGGAGGTAGCGGAACGCCCGGCCGTGGAAGCGGGCGACCGGCGAGGTCCGCCGGGCCCACGCGAAGGCGAGGGCGGTGGCGAGCAGCGCGACGGCCATCGGCAGGCCGGCGTCGACCGCTCCGCCGCCGGCGAGGCGGGTGACAAAGCCGGTCGCGGCGGTACCGAAGAAGGCGGTGCCCGAGGCCGCGAGCAGGCCCAGTGCGACATGACCGGATGCGGTCCTGGTGGTGGTGTTCACGGCGTTCCTCCTGGTGGCTTCGAACTGCACATATCGTGCGAGCCCGGCCGGGTAAACCGCGTCCGCCCACGGCGGTGTCGCCGGCTTACGGCCCCGGTTGGTGACCGCACCCCCGAACTACCGCCGGGGATGTACCGCCACAGCGGTATGCCCGCGCCCGGAACGCCTGCGACCTGGGAAAACTGGGGCGATAATCACCGCATGGTCATCCGTGTGCTGCTGGCTGACGACTCGATACTCATCCGGGCCGGGCTGGCCATGCTGCTCTCGGCGCAGCCGGGGATGGAGGTGGTCGGCGAGGCCGACGACGGGGTTCAGGCCGTGCAGATGGCTCGGGAGCTCAAGCCGGACATCGTCGTGATGGACCTCAAGATGCCCAACCTCGACGGGATCGGGGCGACCCGGGAGATCACCGCGGACGAGTTCGAGCACCCGGTCAAGGTCCTGGTTCTCACCACCCTCAGCGGGGACGAGGACGTCTATGCGGCGCTGCGGGCGGGTGCCTCCGGGTTCCTGCTCAAGGACGGTGCACCCACCGATCTGGCGGCCGCGATCCGGGAGGTCTGTGCCGGGAACGCCTACCTGCATCCGGCCGTGACGCGTGGGGTGATCGCCGACATCGCCAGCCGGTCCGGGCCGGCCCGGGCGGTCTCCGGCATTCTCGACCGGCTCACGCCGCGGGAGCGGGAAGTTCTCGAGCACATGGCCCTCGGGATGCAGAACCAGGAGATCGCCGAGCGGCTGTTCCTCTCCGAGGCGACGGTGAAGACGCACGTCTGCCGCATCCTCATGAAGCTCGAGGTGAAGGACCGCGGCCAGGCGATCGTGGCCGCCTACCAGAACCACCTGGTGGCGCCCGGGCGGACCGTCTAGGCAGGGGCCACCGGCAGGCCCGCGGAGGTGAAGGCACGGCCGTCATCGGTGACCACGGCCGACTCGTAGCCGTCGGTTGCCAGCTTCGCGAGCCAGGACAGGGCCGGTTCGCCCATGGCCAGCGCCGCCGTCGCGTACGCGTCAGCCATGGCGAGCGTGGGACCGACCACCGTGACCGAACGCAGGCCTTTCGACGGCATGCCGGTGCGCGGGTTGATGACATGGTCGCCCCGCTCGTACATCCCGGACGTCGCCACCGCCCCGTCGGTCAGCGCCAGCACCCAGCTCAGCCTGTCGGGTACCGACGGATGCCGGATGCCGATCCGCCACGGGGTGCCGTCGGCCTGGTGCCCGCGGGTGCGGATGTCGCCGCCCGCGTTGATGAAGTGGTTGGCGCAGCCGGCCGCCACCAGGCGCTCCGAGGCGACCTCGACCGACCAGCCCTTGACGTAGCCGGACGGGTCGAGGGGGCCGCGGGCGTACGCGTCGAAGTAACCGTCCGTGTCGTGCCACAGGGCGTCGCACGCGGACAGCACGTGCTGGAGGTCGGGCGAGCAGTCGGCGGGCTTGAGTTCGCCGCGGCGCAGCCGGCAGACCTCGCTGTCGTCCCGATACGTGCTGAACCGTGCGTCCACGGCGTGCAGCCAGGCGCACACGTCGGAGATCAGGTCGGGCAGATCCGGGGACGTGGCGGCCAGTTCGATGCTGACCGCCGTACCCATGACCTGCTCGACGTGGCGCACGGACAGTGACCCTACGCCTTGGCGGCGTCCAACGCTGCCTGCAGCGACTCCTGGTAGGACTTCGTGGTGTAGGTGGCACCGGACACGGCCGCGACCTCGGCGCTCTGCTCCTCGAGCGTCGCCTCCCGCAGCGCCTTGATGGCCGGCGGGTTGATCGTGGCGCTGTCGTTGGTCGTCGGGTAGGTGGCGTCGGCCGCCGTGATCTTCCCGTCCTCGACCTTGATCGAGACCTGGATGGTGCCGTACGGGTTGGTCGCGCCCTTGCCCTTGAAGGTGCCGTCCTTGAGGCCGCTCCTGGGGGCCTCCTGGGCCGCGTCCTCCTTCGGCGGGGCCGGCTTCTTGGTGCCGGACGGCTTCGTGGTCGGCTCGTTGCCGGCCAGGTCGACTGCGGGCGGTGCGGCGGCCGGCCCCTCCGGCGGCTGCACGCTCAGGCGCACGCCCACGATCAGGGCTGCGCCGGTCAGGGTGCCGACGGCGGCTGCGGTACTACGTCGCATCGCGAGATCTCTCCTTCACCACGGAAGCGGGATCAGAGTCGTCCGGGTCGATCGAGGGTTCCGGCTCCTCGGGAGGTACCGGGGTGACCGCCGCCGGCGCGTCGCTGCGCCGGGTGCGGCTCCGACCAGGAAAAGGGGACTGGTTGAGCTTCCACATCAGAATTCGAACGGGTCGAGGTGCAGCTGGCTGTCCGGCACGTCGAGCTCGCGCAGCGTGGCCACGGCGGTCTCGACCAGCCCGGGTGGGCCGCACAGGTACACGTCCCGGCGGCTCACGTCCGGCACCAGGCCGAGCAGGCCGGTCGGGGTGAACAGCCGCTTCGGTCCGGGGTCGTTCCGGCCGCCGACGATGTAGCGCACCCAGGCGTCCCGGCGCTCGGCCAGCTCCTCCAGCTCGCCGCGGAAGACGAGCTCGTCGGGGCGGCCGGCCCGGTAGATCACGATGGTGTCCGGCGGCATGTCCTCGAGCAGGGCGCGGATCGGCGCGATGCCGCTGCCGCCCGCGATCAGCAGGGCCCGGCGCCGAGTGCGCCGCTGGGCCGTGAAGACGCCGAACGGGCCCTGCGCCCACACCGGCGTGCCGGGCTCCATCTTGGCGAGGCGGGACGTGTGCCCGCCGACCGCCGTGACGGTCAGCCGCAGCCACTCCGAGTTGGGCGCCGCCGAGAGCGAGAACGGGTGCGACTGCCACCAGCCGTTGCGGGTCAGGAACCGCCACCGCATGAACTGACCGGCCTGCGCGGGCAGCTTCTCCAGGTTCTTGCCGTCGATGTAGATCGAGAACGTGGCGGTCGCGCCCTCGGCCACCACCTCGGCGACCTCGAACTTGTGCCGCATGTTGAGCCACAGCGGTTCGACCAGGCGGCCCCAGATCAGCGCCGAGATCACCAGCGCGGTCAGGGCCGGCCAGAACACCGAGGCGAACTTGCCGCTCAGGTCGGCGCCGGTGGCGACCTGGTGGCCGTACCCGAGCAGCAGCACCAGGTAGCCCATCAGGTGGATGCCGTGCCACAACTCGTACGGCAATTTGGTCTTGAGGCCCCGGATCGAGATCAGGCTGATCAGGACCAGGATCCCGGTGGCCGCGGTCGCCGCGATCATGTCCGGGAAGGTGGTGATGATCGACCAGCCCTGGTCGATGACGCCGGTGTTGGCCGGCATCGCGTAGCCGTAGACGATGAACACGACGTGCGCGAGCACGAAGATCACCAGCGAGGTGCCCAGCCAGCGGTGCCAGCGCAGCAGGTCGCGGGCCCCCACCCACTCCTCCAGCCAGGAGACCCGGCTCATCATCAGCAGCTGGATGAACAGGATGTAGCCGCCCATCAGCCCGGTGACCCGGCCGGCCGCGAGCATCAGCGTGGCGGTGTCGTTGATCGCGCCGGCCTGGGTGTTGAACAGCCACAGCGCGACGCTGGTGGCCAGGCCGGAGAAGAACAGCAGGATGGTGAGCAGCCGGTTCCCGGAGATCGACTCGGCCGGCGGCCGGTCGTCCGGGATCGGCGGCCGGGCCGGGCCGGTGGCCTTCCAGCCGGTCGGGTCGGTGTTCGACTCCGAGACGATGTCGCTGCGCCGGTACGGGTCGTCGCTCGACGGCGCGTAGTCGTCCTGCTCGATGTACGAGTCCCAGGAGGTGGGCGCCTGCTGCCGGTAGCCCCGGCTGTCGGCCACGTCCTCCTCGGCCCACGGATCGGCCGCGGCGGGAGCGTTGCGGGCCGACGGCATCCGCGGGTCCGACATCCGCGTACCGGTCGAGTACCGCTGGTCGTCGTCGGCGGCCTGCGGGCGCATGCCCGCGAAGTAGTTGGCGTCGTCGTCCTCAGCTGGAGCGGACCGCAGCCCGGCAAAGAACTGCGCGTCCTCCTCTCCGGGCGCATAGCGCTGATCCCGAGAGGTCTGGAACATCGGCGATCCTTGCGCCATTCGTCCTCACCCGTCCAGCATGTCGTCCTTTCGGCGCCTGCCACCCCCTTGCGGCCGGCGTGACGACCCGGTCTCGGGGAGCCGTCTGGATGTTGTACGCACCCGGCGCGCCCTTCGCTCAAACGGGATCCGGAAATTCTGCTGGCTGGGACCCGCGATACCGTCACCGCGTGCAGCCCGTAAACCCCGCCTTGGTCACGGTGGTCGGCATCGGCGCCAGCGGGTGGTCAGAGCTTGGCGGTACGGGTAAAAGCGCGCTCACCGGGGCCCGCGTCGTGTTCGGCAGCGCCCGCCAGCTCGATCTGCTGCCCGCCGAGGTGACCGCCGAACGGATCGCCTGGCCGAGCCCGCTGATGCCGGCCCTGCCCGGGTTGCTGGAGTCCCGCCGTGGAGCCTCGGTCTGCGTCCTGGCCAGCGGCGACCCGATGCTCCACGGGATCGGCGCGACGATCGTCAACCAGCTGGGCGCGGAGGCTGTCCGGGTGCTGCCGCACCCGTCCGCGGCGTCCCTGGCCGCCGCGCGGCTGGGCTGGCCGCTGGCGACCACCGAGGTGCTGAGCCTGGTCACCGCCGACCCCGCCGAGGTGCACCGCCTGATCAACCCCGGCCGCCGCTTCCTGGTGCTGTCCCGGGGCGCCGCGACTCCCGCCGAACTGGCCGCCCGGCTCACCGCGGCCGGTCACGGCGCGGCCCGGATCACCGTGCTGGAACAGCTGGGCGGTCCCGCCGAACGCCTGGTCACCGGCACCGCAGCGACCTGGTCGGAGCCGCCTGGCGACCCGCTCAACGTGGTGGCGGTCGAGTGCGGCGACGGCCCCTCGGTCGCCGCGGTCCCCGGTCTGCCCGACGACGCGTACCGCCACGACGGTCAACTCACCAAGCGCGAGGTCCGCGCCGTGACCCTGGCCGCCCTCGCGCCCGCACCGGGCGCCCTGCTGTGGGACGTCGGCGCCGGCGCCGGCAGCATCGGCATCGAGTGGATGCGCAGCCACCCGTCGTGCCGGGCGATCGCCGTCGAGTCCGATCCGGCCCGCTGCGAGATGATCCGCACGAACGCGGCCGCCCTCGGTGTCCCGGCCCTGCGGGTGGTGCCCGGTCGCGCTCCCGAAGCGCTGGCCGGCCTGCCCGCGCCCGGCACGGTCTTCATCGGCGGCGGGGTGACCCGCGACGGCGTGCTGGACGCCTGCCTTGCGGCGCTGCCCGCCGGCGGCCGCCTGGTGGCGAACGCGGTGACCGTCGAGTCCGAGGCGGTGCTGGCGGCCGGCCACGCCAGGCTGGGCGGCGAGCTCACCCGGGTCGCGGTGAGCCGGGGCGCGCCGGTCGGCGGCTTCACGGGCTGGCGGGCGATGATGCCGGTGACGATCTGGACGATCGTGCGATGACGGTCCATTTCATCGGTGCGGGTCCGGGCGCCGCAGACCTGATCACCGTACGCGGCCAGCGCCTGCTCGCGGCGGCGCCGGTGTGCCTGTACGCCGGCAGCCTGGTGCCGGTGGAACTGCTGGCCGAGTGCCCACCCGGCGCCCGCCTGGTCGACACCGCCGGCCTGACCCTGGACGAGATCCTCACCGAGATGACCGCCGCCCACACGGCCGGTTACGACGTGGCCCGCCTGCACTCCGGCGACCCGTCGGTGTTCAGCGCGGTGGCCGAACAGATGCGCCGCCTGGACGCCGCCGGCATCCCCTACGACGTGGTCCCCGGTGTCCCGTCCTTCGCCGCGGCCGCCGCCGCCCTGTCCCGCGAACTCACCGTCCCCGGCGTGGCCCAGACGGTGATCCTGACCCGCACCGCCGAACGAGCCACCGCCATGCCCCCCGGCGAAGACCTGACCACCCTGGCCGCCAGCCGAGCGACGATGGTCCTGCACCTGGCGGTGCAGCGCATCGAGGCGGTGATGGCCGAGTTGCTGCCCGCCTACGGCCCCGATTGCCCGGTGGCGGTGGTGGCCCGGGCCAGCCGCCCCGACGAGCAGATCCTGCGAGCCACCCTGTCCACCATCGCGGCCGCGGTCCACGAGGCCGGCATCCGCCGAACCGCCGTGATAATCGTCGGCCCGGCCCTGACCGCAGCCCAGTTCCCCGACAGCCACCTGTATTCGGCAGCCCGATGCCGCCCGTAACCCCGCCCGCCGTCCTCATACTCGGCGGCACCACCGAAGCCCGTGCGCTCGCCGACGTGCTCGCCGCCGTCCCGCTCCGGGTGATCAGTTCGCTGGCCGGGCGCACCACCAAGCCACTCCTCCCCCGCGGCGAGCTCCGGATCGGCGGCTTCGGCGGCGCTGACGGCCTGGCCGCCTACCTGCGCGAGCACCGCATCGATGCCGTCGTCGACGCGACGCATCCGTTCGCCGCCGGGATCAGCGCCAACGCCGCCACGGCCGCCGCGCACGCCGCCGTGCCGCTGCTCGCGCTTCGGCGGCCGGGCTGGACCGAGCAAACCGGGGACGTCTGGCACCGGGTGCCCACCCTGGAGCGGGCCGCCGCGCTGCTCCCCCGCCTCGGCCGCCGCGTTTTCCTCACCACCGGGCGGCAGAGCATCGCGGCCTTCGCGGGCCGGGACGACTGCTGGTTTCTGGCCCGCTCGGTCGAGCCACCCGCGCCGCCGCTCCCCCGGCACCTCGAGGTCGTGCTGGACCGCGGACCCTTCGGCGTGGACGGCGAGCTCCGGCTGCTGCGGGCGCATCGGATCGATGTGCTGGTCAGCAAGGACAGCGGTGGTGACCCGGCCAAACTGGACGCCGCCCGGGAACTGCGCATCCCGGTGATCCTGGTCGATCGGCCGGCGGCCGGGGCGGCGGCCGGGAGCGTGGCGGAGGCGGCGGATTGGGTGCTACGGACGGTTGCGGGCCGCTGACACTGGTCGCGCGAGTGGGTCGCCGGCTCGACCACGAAGCGGCCTTAGATCGTCAGTGGCCCGGCCCTCACTGACCCAGCAGCCAGCGGTGCGGCGCCGCGAGCCCGGCCGCCTGGGGCGGGCCCCACGAGCCGGGCGGGTAGGTGACCAGCCGCGGCGGCGCGTCCAGCAGGGGTTTGATGGCGCGCCACGCGGCGGCCAGGCCGTCCGGGCGGGTGAACAGCGAGCGGTCCCCGGTCAGCACGTCGTGGATCAGGCGGGCGTACGGCGGCAGCGGGTCCGCCTCGGGCAGGTGCGCGAGCGGCAGCGCCACCTTCGCGGCCGCCAGGTCGTCCTCGATGCCGGGCTGCCCGGCCAGCAGCGACAGCTCCACCTGGCCGCTGCCGGCCAGCGAGAAGGTGAGCACGTTGGACTGCGGCGGCAGCTTCGCGAACGGACCGGCCGGGGTCCGCAGCACCAGGCTCACCTGCTCGGCGTTCGTGGTCATCCGCTTGCCGGTGCGCAGCAGGAACGGCACGCCACGCCAGCGCGGGGTGTCGATCCACAACTTGGTGGCCACGTACGTGTCGGTGCGCGAGCGCGCGCGTACCCCCGCGATGTCTTTGTAGCCTTTGAATTGACCCAGCACCGTCTCGGCCGGATCGATCGGCCGGAAGCGCCGGATGACGCGCTCCCGGGCCGCCTGCAGGTCGGCCGCCGCGAGCGAGGCCGGTGGTTCCATGGCCACCTCGGCGGCCACCTGGAACAGGTGGGTGACCAGCATGTCCAGCACCGCGCCGGTGGCGTCGTAGAACTCGGCCCGCTGCCGCACGCTCAGCGTCTCGGGCACGTCGATCTGCACACTCTCCACGTGCCGGCGGTGCCACAGCGCGCCGAACGCCTCGTTCGCGAACCGCATCACGTGCAGTTGCTGGGTGGCCTCCTTGCCGAGGAAGTGGTCGATCCGGTAGACCTGCGACTCGTCCAGCACCCGGTGCACCTGCCGGTCGAGTTTGCGGAACGCGTCCGGCGAGGTGCCGAACGGCTTCTCGTAGACCACCCGTGACCCCTCGGCCAGGCCGTGCGTGGCGAGTGCCTCGGTCATCCCGGAGAAGGTCGACGGCGGCACCGCGAGATAGTGGATGAGCTGGGCGTCGGCGCCGGCCTCCCGGCGCGCCTCGGCGATCACGTCGAGCAGGCTGCCGGGCGACCCGGTGTCGAAGCCGCCGCCGGCGAAGCGCAGCCGGCGCGCGAAGTCCCGCCACGGACCGGCCTCCGGCTTGGGCCCGAACTCCGCCAGCGCGTCCTTCACCCGCTCCCGGAAGTTCTCGTGCGAGACGTCGCCGCGGCCGTTGCCGACCAGGATCCAGTTCTTCGGGAGCAGGCCCTCGATCGCCAGCGTGTAGAACGCCGGCAGAACCATCCGCCGGGACAGGTCACCGGTGGCGCCGAACAGCACGAACACGGTCATACCAGCGATGTTCCCGCCGGGCGGCGGGTCACACCGGCTGGCCCCGGAATGTGCCGCGGTAGGCCTGGGGGGTGGTGCTCAGTCGCTGGGCGAAGTGGTGCCGCAGGGTGGCCGCGCTGCCGAAGCCGGACCGCAGCGCGACCGCGTCGATGCCGAGGTCGGACTCCTCCAGCAGGCGCCGGGCCAGCAGCAGCCGCTGGTGGGTGAGCCAGTCGTGCGGGGTGGCCCCGGTCTCGCTGCGGAATTTCCGGGCGAAGGTGCGCGGGGCCATGTGCGCGAGCCCGGCCATGGTGTCGACGGTGTGCGGCCGGTCGAGCGTCTCCAGCACCACGGCCAGCACCGGCTGGAGCGTCTCGCACTGGATCGGCCGCACCGGGGTCTCGATGTACTGTGCCTGCCCGCCGTCGCGGTGCGGCGGCACCACCATCCGGCGGGCGATCATCGTGGCCACCGCGGTGCCGTGCTCCTGGCGCACCACGTGCAGGCCGGCGTCGACGCTCGCGGCCGTGCCGGCGCTGGTCAGCACCTTGTCGTCCTGCACGTAGAGCACGTCCGGGTCGACCTTGGCGGCCGGGTAGCGCTCGGCCAGCGCGTCGGCGTGCAGCCAGTGGGTGGTGCACCGGCGCTCGTCGAGCAGCCCGGCCGCACCCAGCGCGAACGCGCCCGTGCACACGCTCATCACCCAGGCGCCGCGCTCGTGGGCCCGGCGCAGCGCCGCGAGCACCGGCTCGGGGGGCGCGAAGCGGCTGTAGGCGTACGGCGCCACCGCCACCAGGTCGGCCTCCTCGACCCGGTCCAGGCCGAACTGGGCCACCACGTCGAAGCCGGCGTGGGTGGTCACCGGCCGGCCGTCGATCGAGCACACGGCGAAGTCGTAACCCGGCAGTCCCTCCGCGGTCCGGTCGTATCCGAACAGCTCACAGAGCACGCCGAGCTCGAAGACGGCCACGTCCGGAAGCGCGATCACGGCGATGTTGCGGAGCATGTGACGGAGCATACGGCCGGTTGGCAGGATTTAGAAGATGTATGGCAAGTCTGCCACTGTCGGCCCGGCCCGAACGCGCGCATGCTCGACGTATGGCACTCGGAATCCTCATCTTCTTCCTGCTCATCACCGTCGCCTCGATCGCCGGTAAGACCGCGGACACACGCGAGTACGCCGACTGGAAGCCCACGAACGGCGGCTTCCGAGAAACCTGACCAAAGTGGACGCCCGGCCGGTTGGGCCGGGCGTCCCACGTCTGCCTCGAATCCGGAAGCTGTCCAGGCGAAGCGGACGGCGGGGAAGGTCCGCCGGGCGCCGGGCCGCGTTCGGAGTGATGCCACCGTCCCGCAACTTTCCCGTTGGGCAACGCATTTGGCACAGTGGACTGATGCTGACCGACGTCGACCTGCCCGCGCCCGGATTGTTGTGGACCCGATGGGCGACCATCGCGTCCGCGCTTACCGGTCTCGGCTATGCCGATGTGTGGTTCGTGGACGAAAGTGGCGCACATCACGACGACCACGGCGGCAGCTGGGCCCGCTTCGCGCTGCTCGACGGCGCGCGGGCCGTGCTGTTCGGCTATGACCGGGATCACAGCGAGACCGTCACCGCCGATCCGCCCGTCGATGTGCTCACCGGTGCGCCGTCCTGGCTGCCCTGGGACGACCTGGTCGAGCTGGCCGAGAACGACCGGCTCGGCTTCGTGGTGTGGCACGCCGAGGGCCGGTGGTCGCGGGCCCGTTATCAGACGCCGGTCACCGACGGCCTGGTGCAGACCGTCGGGCCGATCCTGAGCAACGAGAACACGCTGCGCGAGCTCGGTGAGATCGTCGAGGAGTGGGGCCAGCACGAGCTGCGCAGCCCGGCCGAGCGGGACGAGGTGCGCGAGGCCGGCGAGCAGTTGCTGGCCGCCGCGGTCCGCGGGCAGGTCACCGGCGAGGCGTTCGAGCGGCTGCTGGGCCGGCTCACCGACCCGCCGCTCGACGTCCGGGCCGCGCTGGGCGAGGCGGCCCGGGCCGGCATCACGACCGGCACCCGGCCGCCGCGGATCCCGCCGGGCGAGCGGCCGACCATGCGCCGGGTCCGCCGGCTCAGCCAGGGCGAGCACGACCGCATGGTGTGGGCTGCCATGCACGACGCCGGCGAGCTGGACCGGCCCGCTCCGCCGGCCACCGCCGAGTTGGACGCGCTGGCCGCCTGGATGCGCGACCGGTCGCCGACCGGCGACGGCCGGTGCACCGTGCTGGCCTATGCCGACGGCGCCAGCCTGAGCCTGCAGGGCGGCGAGCTTCCGCCGGCCGGCGTGCCGCGGCGCGAGCTGAGCGAGCTGGTCCGGCGGCTGTGGCGGGCCGAGGGCGACCCACGCTACGGCCACTGGCTGTTCCTGCGGGTGGAGACGGGCGACACCGGGATACGGGTGGAACGCCGCTACGACTCGTGGCCGCAGTGGTGGCCCGACGACGGCGTGTCCGGGCCGTGGCGCACCAACCTCCAGCAGGAGCTGGGCGCCCGCCATCCGCAGTGGCGGCCGTCCTGGATGCGCCTGCTCGACCCCGAGGTGGCCTACCGCACCGGCTAGGGCGCCTGATTTAGCGGGCTCGGCCGGCCCGCAGCAGGTCGAGCGACTTGGCCAGCCGGCGGGCCCGGGTCTCGTCGGTCTTCGCCGAGGTCAGCTGCTCGACGTGCCAGCGCTGGTTGCTGTACGCCACGGTCTGCCAGAAGTCGCCGACCGCGGGCTCGGCGTCCAGCGCCGCCTGGAGGTCGGCGGGCACCTCGATGACCCGCGGCTGGGTGTCCAGCTCGATGTCGAGGTCGTAGGTCTGGCCGCCCTCGACGCCGGCCGCGGCCCGGCGCTCGGCGCTGACCCCGAGCCAGAAGCTGCCGCCCATCTTGGCGATCGTGGTGCGGAAGGTGAGGCCGTTGAGCTGCACCACGACCTTGGGCCGGCCACCGCCGCCGAGCGCCGCGACGACGTCCTCCGGCACCTCGAACCCGGTGGTGTTGCCACCGGTCCGCTGCAGATCGAGGCGGGTCTTCATGCCGGTTGCCCTCCGTCGTCGGGGTCGGGGTCGTCGGGGTCGGGGAGTCCCTCGCGTTCGTCGCGGTCGGCCCAGTCGAGCAGCGTCGCCAGCGAGTGCGCCCGGTCGTCGATGGTGGCGTGCAGGTCGCCGAGGCGGGCGAAGCGCTCCGGCACCGTCCGGATGGTGAACTCGCGCGGGTCGACCTCGGGGATCTCGGACCAGTCCACCGGCGTCGACACGGTGGCCTCGGCGACGCCGCGCACCGAGTACGCGCTCGCGATGGTGTGGTCGCGGGCGTTCTGGTTGTAGTCGACGAACAGCTTCTCCGGGTCGCGGTCCTTGCGCCACCAGGTGGTGGTCACGTCGTCGGGCGCCCGCCGCTCGACCTCGCGGGCGAACGCCAGCGCGGCCCGGCGTACGTCGGCGAAGCCCCAGTCCGGCTTGATCCGGACATAGACGTGCAGGCCGCGTCCGCCGGAGGTTTTCGGATAACCGGTGATGCCCAGCTCGTCGAGCACCTCGTGGGCCACCCCGGCGACCCGGCGCACCCGGTCGAACGGGCAGTCCGGCATCGGGTCGAGGTCGATGCGCCACTCGTCGGGGCACTCGGTGTCGGCCCGCCGCGAGTTCCACGGGTGGAACTCGACGGTCGACATCTGCACCGCCCAGATCACGTCGGCCAGCTTGGTCACGCACAGCTCGTCGGCGTGCCGGTTGTACCGCGGGAAGGTGACCCGGACCGTCTCGAGCCAGGGCGGCGCGCCGTGCGGCACCCGTTTCTGGTGCACCTTTTCGCCGGCCAGGCCGTCCGGGAAGCGGTGCAGCATGCAGGGCCGCTCGCGCAGTGCCCGGACGATGCCGTCGCCCACCGACAGGTAGTAGTTGACCAGGTCGAGCTTGGTCAGCCCGAGGTCCGGGAAGTAGATCCGGCCGGGGTTGGAGACGCGCACGTCGAACTCGCCGACCTCGACCTGCGTCGAAGGGGATGCGGCCATGACGCCAACCTAACCCAGGCACCGGTCGTCTAGATCGGCCATCAGGGTGTCCCGGGAGTCGAGCAGGTCGAGCAGCGGGCCGGTCCGGGGCAGCTCGTGGGTGATGAAGTAGCGGGCCGCGAGCCGCTTGCCGTCGTAGAAGGCGCCCGCCCGGTCGCCGGCCGCGTTCCGCTGCGCCAGCCACATCCAGGCCACCACCAGGTGCCCGGCCGCGTCCAGGTACGCCGTGGCGTTGGCCAGCGCCACCGTGGGGTTGCCGTCCCGCCAGAGCGTCGCCGTGGTGCGGGCCAGCCGGTCGCAGGCGGCCAGCACCGGGCCGCCGAGGTCGTCCGGTGCCTGACGGGCGGTCGCCCGGATCCGGTCGAGCAGCAGGGCCAGCCCGGCGCCGTCCCGCATGGTGACCTTGCGACCCAGCAGATCGAGGGCCTGGATCCCGTCCGTACCCTCATGAATTGAATTGAGGCGATTGTCCCGGTAGAACTGTTCGACCGGGTACTCGCGGGTGTAGCCGTACCCGCCATGGATCTGCACCGCGTGATCGTCGGCCAGCCGGCACCACTGCGACGGCCAGGCCTTGACGATCGGCGTGAGCACGTCGAGCAGCAGGTCGTGCTCGGGCGACGGCTCGTCGAGCAGCTTGGCCGCGTAGAGCACCAGGGCCAAACCACCTTCCACGTACGCCTTCGACGCGAGCAGCATCCGGCGGACATCCGGGTGCTGCACGATCGGCACCGGCGGCGCGGCCGGATCCTTCCCGGCCACCGGTCGTCCCTGCACGCGTTCCCGGCTGTAGGCCAGCGCGTGCAGATAGCCGGTGTAGCCGAGGGCCACCGCGCCGGCGCCCACCCCGATCCGCGCCTCGTTCATCATGTGGAACATGTACGCGAGGCCGCGGCCCTGTTCGCCGACCAGGTAACCGGTCGCCTCGTCGAAGGAGAGGACCGCGTTGGTGGTGCCCCGGTAGCCCATCTTGTGGTTGAGCCCGGCCAGCGTGACGCCGTTCCGCTCGCCGACCGTGCCGTCCGGCTCGACGAGGTGCTTGGGCACCACGAACAGCGACAGGCCCTTGACCCCGGCCGGCGCGCCGGCCACTCGGGCCAGCACCAGGTGCACGATCGTCTCGCTCAGCTCGTGGTCGCCGCCGGAGATCCACATCTTGGATCCGGAGACTTTGTAGGTGCCGTCGCCGGCCGGCACGGCCCGGGTCAGCGTGTCGCTCAGCGACGAACCGGCCTGCGGTTCGGACAGGCACATGGTGCCGGTGAACCGGCCCTCGAGCATCGGCCGGACGAACGTCGCAACCTGCTCCTCGGTGCCGTGCGCCAGCAGCAGGCCGGCGTTCGCCATGGTCAGCATCGGGTACGACGAGGTGCCGATGTTGGCGGCCTGGAACCAGAGGAAGCAGGCCCGGGCCACCACGTGCGGCAGCTGGTAGCCGCCGTGCCCGACGTCCAGCGTTGCCGCCAGCAACCCGGACTCGGTGAAGACCTTGAGCGCGGCGGCCACCTCGGGGATCACCTGCACGCGGACACCGTCGAAGGTGGGTTCCTCGATGTCGTTGCGCCGGTTGTGCGGGGCGAAGTCGCGCTCGGCGATCTGCTCGGACAGGTCGAGGAACGCGTCGAACGTCTCCCGCGAGTGCTCGGCGAACCGCTCCCGGGCGGTCAGCGCCTCGACGCCGAGCCACTCGTAGAGCAGGAAGTCCAGGTCACGACGCGAGAGAATCTTCGACACCCCACCAGTGTGCCCGCATCACGGCTCGCTGCGGTGCCGGCCCACCCACCCGGCGAACGTCGGCTCGTGCTGGGCGCGCCCGCCGCCGGACTTCTTGATCGTGTACATCGCGTGGTCGGCGGCCCGCAGCGCCTCGTCCGGGTCGCAGGCCGACGGCGCCACGTGCACGCCGACGCTCGCGCCGATCACCACCTCGTGCCCGTCGATCAGGAACGGGGCCTCGACCGCCTCCTGCAGCCGGTCGTGCATCGCCTCGGCGTCCGACTCGTCCAGCACGCCCGGCATCAGGATCACGAACTCGTCGCCACCCACCCGGGACAGCACGTCGTTCTCCCGGATGCAGGCGCTGAGCCGGGCCGCCACCTGGCGCAGCAGCTCGTCGCCGGCCTCGTGGCCGTGCGCGTCGTTGACCGGCTTGAAGCCGTCCAGGTCGACGAAGAGCACCGCCACCGCGTCGTTACGCAGCGACGCGCCCAGCACGTCCTGCATCCGGCGCCGGTTCGGCAGGCCGGTGAGCGCGTCGTGCGACGCCTCATGCTCCAGCTGCTCCTGGAAGGCCCGGGTGTCGGAGATGTCCCGGGCGTTGATCACGACGCCGTTCAGCGCCGGGTTGTGCATCTGGTTGGACGCGGTGAGCTCCAGCCAGCGGAAGGTGCCGTGCGCCGAGCGCACCCGGCACTGCAGCCGCAGCACGGCCTCGCGCTGGGCCAGCAGCGCGCCGAAGTTCTGCACGATGTACGACCGGTCGTCCGGGTGCACGATGTCGAACACGCTGGTGCCGGTCAGCACGCCGGTCTCGAAGCCGAGCACCTTGGCGGCGCTCGGGCTGGAGTAGGACAGCCGGCCCTGCGAGTCGAGCACCGACACCAGGTCCGGAGCGTGCTGGAACAGGGCCTGGAAGCGCATGTCGGAGCGCCGGCGCTGGAGCACCGTGCGGTAGCCGAGCAGGGTGATGCCGGCGACGCCGATCAGCAGCATGGCGAGCAGCGTGACGTTCAGCGTCTGGCTCTTGGCGTGCACCGCGCCGTCGAACGACTGCTGGGTCTGGGTCCGCACGTACGCCCAGCCGCCCGGCATGCCGCCCACCACGATCGCCACCATCGCGGTGTCGTCCACGGTGTACTCGACGAAGGTGCCGGCGGCCACCGCCGACGGCAGCGCCGAGATCAGCGCCGGGTCGATCCGCTTGCCGACGTTGCTCGCCGTGTCGGTGGCGCCGATCCGGCCGGCCGAGTCCACCACCACGGTCGTGTGGGTCTCGTCCCGCAGCTGCTCCAGGTACTTCTGCAGCGACGTGGAGGCCACCGCGTTCAGGCCCACCAGCACGCCGGCCGGCTTGCCGTTCTGCACGATCGGCACGGCCACCGCCTCGACGTACGTGCCGTCGACCGTCATCAGCGGCGAGAAGCCCGGCTGACCGGCGGCCAGTTGCTTACGCAGCGACTGCCAGGCCGGGTCGTTCATGGCCGGCAGGCCGTCCCGGCGGCTCGCGTTGAGCACGGCGCCCTTGAGGTCGGTGATCAGCGCGGCGTAGCCGAACGTGGCGCTCTTGGCGGTCAGCGTGGCGAGCGCCCGGGTGTCCTCCGGGTCGCCCTTGACCAGGCTCATCGGGTGTTCCGCCTGGAAGTCGTTGAGTTCCGCGGCGGTGAGCATCTTGAGCTGCTTGGTCAGCCGCCCGTTGTTCACCGCGAGAGCCAGCGAGTCGGCCCGGTGCACCGAGTCGGCCGCGCGCAGCGCCGACTGGTTCACCAGGATGCCCACGATTCCCGCAGCAGCCAGCAGGAGCACGCTGACCAGCACGGCCAACCAGTTGCGTACACGCTTGACGAACCGCCTCATGCCCGAAGTCATCGGCAGCGAGCCGGGAACTTGAACTGATTTGCACCCTCACCGCTCTGCTAACCACACGAAACCGAGCCCCGGCAGCTGGGCCCGTCCCTCCCGCACCACCAGCGGGCCGTCGCTGCTCAGCACGGTCTCCAGCCAGCCGTAGTGCCCGATCGGCGCCGCCCCGACCGTCTGCGGCTGCTCGCTGAAGTTGGCCAGCCCCACGAATGTGCCGCTGCGCGGGTGCCGCCGGCGCCAGGCGAAGACGTGCTTGTTGTCCACCCCGACCACCGCGGTCTCGCCGCCGGCCCGCAGCGCCAGCAGGTCCTTGCGGGCCGCGATCAGCCGCCGCAGTCCGCCGAACACCATCCCCTCCAGCGTGTCCGGGTCGGTGCGCCGGGCCATCGCGGCCCGGTCCAGGTGCGGCCGGTGCATCCAGCGGTTGTCGTCGGCCAGCGCCGGATCATCGAGATACCCGTCGTCGTTCCGCATGGCCAGTTCGTCGCCCATGTAGATCAGCGGAATCCCACCGAAGCCAAAAGCCACGGCATAGAGCAGAAGCATGCGCCGTACGCCCAGCGGCCAGCTCGCCGGATCACCCGTTATCCCGCAGAGCGACGCCGCGGTCCCGGAGATCCGCGCGTCCCCGGTGTCCGGGTTCTCCTGGAACAGGGCGCCGTGGGCGTACGAGCCCGCGAAGCGCCCGGAGAAGAACGCGTTGAGGAAATTGCGGTGGTTCCACCAGTCCCAGCCCACCGCGGCGGCGTCCGGCTCGCTGATCGCCCAGCCGATGTCGTCGTGCCCGCGGACGTAGGTGACCCAGGACGCCCCGGCCGGGATCGGCCGCATCCGGGACAGCGACTGGCTCATCAGCCGCGCGTCCCGGGTGGCGAGGCTGCTCCAGAGCATCACCATCAACTGGTTGTGGTACGCGAGTTCGCACTCCGGCCGGTACCGGTCGTGCCCGCCCAGGTACGGCACCAGGTCGTCGGGCGCCACGATCGCCTCGGCCTTGAAGATCACGCCGGGGGCGGCGAGCCGGACCAGCGCCCGCAACGCCTGCACGATCCGGTGCACCTCGGGCTGGTTCATGCAGGTGGTGCCGAGCCGCTTCCACATGAACGGGACCGCGTCCAGCCGGAACACGTCGACGCCCCGGTTGGCCAGCCACAGGATCGTCTCCAGCATGGCCCGGAACACCGCCGGGTTGGCCCAGTTGAGGTCCCACTGGTAGCTCCAGAACGTGGTCCACACCCAGCGGTCGTCGAAGCGGGTGAACGAGCCGGGCGCCCGGTCCGGGAAGACCGGCACGATGGTCCGCTCGTACGCGTCCGGCAGCTCGCGGTCCGGGAACGAGAGATAGAAGTGCGCGTACGCCGGATCGCCGGCCCGCCAGCCCACCGCCCACGGGTGCTCCATCGCGGTGTGGTTGAGCACCAGGTCGACGCACAGGCTGATGCCGCGCCCGCGCAGGTCGCCGGCCAGCTCGGTGAGGTCGTCCATGGTGCCGAGCCGCGGGTCGACGGCCCGGTAGTCCTGCACCGCGTAGCCGCCGTCGTTCTCGCCCGCGCGCGGCTTCAGCAGCGGCATGAGATGGAGATATGTGACGCCGAGCTCGTCCAGATAGTCCAAGTTGTCGGCTACCGCACGAAGCGACCCGGCGAACCGGTCCGCGTAGCAGACGTACCCGACCTGCCGCGCCCGCTGATACCAATGGGCGTCTATCTCCCGGCGCCGGTCGAGATCGCGGAGGCCGGCCGGGCGGTCCGCGGCCGCCGCGAGGGCGACACCTACCAGGGCGTCCAGCGGCACGTCGCCATAGACGATCTCCAGGGGCTCGACGATGTCCAGCAGCGACGTCTCCAGCCTGGCGAGAAACGCGACCGCGTCCGAACGACCGAGGAGCCGGGTGGCATCGGCCGTCAATGATGGCATCAGGGCCCGGAACCTGGTTGCGGCACGTGAGCGGACGGATGATCCTTCCATCAGGTCAACGTAACCGTCCGTGCCGTCGCGCTGACGCCGAAAACTCGGCATGGGGGGAGCACGTGTGCGCAGACTGGTGGTGACATTCCCGCCGGACACGTTCGCGCCGTGGCGCACCCGGGTCCCCGCTCCACGGCCCAGTCCGGAGCAGCCCAGTCCGGAGCAACACAGTCCGGAGCAACACAGTCCGGAGCGGCCCAGTCCCGAGCAGCCCGGTCCGGAAGGGCCGGCCGGCGCCAAGCCCGCTCCGCCAGCGCAGCCGCGCCGGCGGGTCGTCCGGTGCGGCCTGAGCGTCACCGGCGTCGGCCTGTCCGCGCTGTTCTACTGCCTGTCCTTCACCCCGTCCCTGCTCCCCCGCCCGTGGTTTCTCCAGGGCGCGGTCGCCGGGATCACCGCGGCCATGGGCTACGCGGCCGGCACCGCGATCGGCGCGCTGGTGCGGATGCGCTGGTGGCCCAGCCGGCGGATCGAACGGATCGCCTGGCACCTGCTGTTCGCGCTGATCCCCGTACTCGTCCTGATTTTTCTCTGGCTCGGCACCCGCTGGCAGCGCGAGTTACGCATCCGCCTGGGCATGGAACCCCAGCCGGAGTACGACGTGCTGCGCACCGTCGGGATCAGCCTGCTCACCTTCGGCACGCTGCTGCTGATCACCCGGCTGCTGCGGCTCGCGGCGCACGGCATCGCCCGGCTGCTCGGCCGCCTGGTGCCGGAGTCGGCCGCGTACTGCGCCGGTTTCCTGGTGGTGACCCTGCTCAGCTACGGCGCGTTCGACAACCTGCTGATCAGCAACCTGTACCTGACGGCCGACCGGTCCGCCGCGCTCACCGACAGCGGCACCGGGCACGGGGTGGTCCGGCCCGGTTCGCCGCTGCGCTCGGGCGCGCCCGGCTCGCTGATCACCTGGGACTCGCTGGGCCGTCAGGGCCGCAACTTCGTGTCCAAGGCGCCATCTCCCACCGAGCTGACCGCGTTCACCGGCCGCCCGGCGCTGGAACCGATCCGGCTGTACGCCGGCCTGGCCTCGGCCGAGACGGTGCCGCAGCGGGCCGCGCTGGTGCTGCGCGAGATGGAACGGACCGGCGCGTTCGGCCGCTCGGTGGTCGCGGTCTTCACCCCGACCGGCACCGGCTGGGTGGACAACGACGTGACCAGCAGCCTGGAGTACATGTACGACGGCAACACCGCGCTGGTCTCCATGCAGTACTCGTACCTGCCCAGCTGGATCTCGTTCGCGGTCGACCGCGGCACCGTGGCCGAAGCGTCCGCCGCCCTGATCACCGCGGTCCAGCAGCGGTGGGCGGCGATGCCGCCGCAGAGCCGGCCCAAGCTGCTGATCTTCGGGGAGAGCCTGGGCACGTACGGGACCGAGCGGACGTTCGGCAGCGCGGAGCGGATGGTGGCCGGCGCCGACGGCATCCTGCTCGAGGGGCCGACCTTCGCCAACCCGATCCACCAGCAACTGACCGCCGGCCGCGCCACCGGCAGCACGGTCTGGGACCCGTCCTACCGCGGCCTGCCGGTCGAGTTCGCCTCCCGGGCGGCCGAACTGCGCGAACGCACCGGCCCCCGGCCGCGCGTCGTCTACATGCAGAACTCCTCCGACCCGGTCGTCTGGTGGAGCCCCAGCCTGTTCTGGCACCGCCCGCAGTGGCTGAACGGCCAGCGGGGCCCCGACGTCAGCCCCGACATGCACTGGTATCCCGGCATCACGTTCTGGCAGACCACGGTCGACCTGCTGTTCGCAAACAAGGCGCCCACCGGCCACGGCCACGTTTACAAGTCCGGCACCGTCGACGGCTGGGCCGCGGTGGCCCCGCCGCCCGGCTGGACGGTCGACGACACCGTGCGTCTGCGTGCCCTGCTCGATCGGTAGCGATAACGTGCCGGAATGACGATGCAGCGAAAGTTGTCGATCGCTCTGTTTGCGGCCGTCCTGGCGACCACGACCGGTATGTCCGCCGGCGGCACACCGACCTGGCAGCTCAGCGACACCGGCACCACCGCGCGCTTCCGCGGCCTGGCCCCGGTGAGCGACAAGGTGGCCTGGGTGTCCGGCTCGGCCGGCACTATCCTGCGGACCGTCGACGGCGGCCGCACCTGGCAGTCGGTGGGCCCGCCCGGCACGGCCGAACTCCAGTTCCGCGACATCGAGGCGACCGACGCCCGGCGCGCGGTGGCCCTGACCATCGGCACCGGCACCGACTCCCGCATCTACACCACATCGGACGGCGGCCGCTCCTGGACCGAGTCGTTCCGCAACGAGGACCCGAACGCCTTCTACGACTGCATAACCTTCCTGGACCACCGCCGCGGCCTGGCCCTGTCCGACCCGGTGGACGGCAAATTCCGCATCCTGGCCACCGCCGACGGCGGCCGCTCCTGGCAGCTGCGCCCCACGGCGGGCATGCCGGACGCCCTGCCCGGCGAGTTCGCCTTCGCCGCGAGCGGCACCTGCCTGGTCGCGGCGGCCGGCAAGGCGTGGTTCGCCACCGGCGGCGGCGCGTCGGCAAGGGTCTTCTCGTCATCCGATGCCGGCCGCACCTGGTCGGTGACCGGCACCCCGATCCCGAGCGGCCCCAGCGCCGGCATCTACAGCCTGGCCTTCCGCGACCGCCACCACGGCATAGCGGTGGGCGGCGACTACGCGGCCCCCGGCTCGGCCCCGGACGGCGCCGCCTACCTGCACGGCCACACCTGGAAGGTCGCCCGAACGGTCCCCGGCGAGTACCGCTCGGGCGCCGCGTGGGTGGGCCGCGGCCCGGCGGCGTTGGCGGTAGGCCCCACGGGAAGCGACCTGTCCACGGACGGCGGCCGCACCTGGAAACGCTTCGACACCGGCAGCTTCGACGCGGTCCTCTGCGTCCCGAGGGCGTGCTGGGCGTCGGGCGAGCAGGGCCGGGTAGCCAAACTGCGCTGGCACTGACCCACTGCCGTCCCCCACTGCCGTCCCCCACCGCCGGCACCCACCGCCGGCACCCACTCCCGTCACCCACCGCGCCGTCCCCCACTGCCGTCCCCCACCGCGCCGTTGCCCACCGCCGTCACCCACTCCCATCACCCACCGCGCCGTCACCCACTCCCGTCACCCACCGCCCTCATCCCCGAGTGAGGCCCGACATTCCGGATTTATCCGGTAGCAGGGCGCCATCACCGCGGCACTATCCCGCACCGCCGTCACCCGCCGACGATGCGCCCGACTTTTCGGGTTTGTCCGGCACCATGGCGGCGTTCCAGCGGGGCCGGGGGGAGGGCGGTCGGGCCGGCGGGAGGGCGGCGTGCCGGCGGGAGGGCGGTGTGCCGGCGGGAGGGCGGCGTGCCGGCGGGAGAGCGGTCGGGCCGGCAGGATAGCGATCGGGCCGGCGGGAGGGCGATCAGGCCGGCTGGATAGCGATCAGGGCGGTGGAAGGGCGGCGGCACCGCGGCGCGGCCCGGCACCCACTTCAGCCCGGCGGGCGCGCTGCGGCCTCAGCCACGCGCCTGGGGCGCGGCGGCAGCCGCCGGAGGCGGGGTTCGCGGTTTGTGCGGTTGTCAGCCCCGGCTGGCGTACCTCTGCATTTGTTGAATTTCGTCGGTCAGCAGGAGGGAGTGCAGCTCGGCGGAGACGGTTGCCACCTGCTCCAAGTGGGCGTTGTGGCCGAACGTGCGCGGGCGCGGGATCGGGATCTCGACCAGGCGGCGGAGGCGGCCGGGGCGGGCGCTCAGGACGGCTACCCGGTCGGCCAGGAGGACGGCTTCCTGGATCGAGTGGGTTACGAAGACGATGGTGGTGCCCAGTTCCATGTGGATGCGCTGGAGTTCGACGGCCAGTTCCTCGCGGGTCAGGGCGTCCAGGGCGGAGAACGGCTCGTCCATCAGCATGACCTTGGGGTTCTGGATCAGCGCCCGGCAGAGGGAGACGCGCTGTTGCATGCCGCCGGAGAGTTCGTGGGGCAGGCGCTTGCGGAAGCCGGTCAAGCCGGTCATTTCCAGCAAGCCCTCGGCCTGGCGTTTGTGGTCGGATTTGCGCCAGCCGAAGATCTCAACAGGCAGCAGTACGTTGTCCTCGACCGAGCGCCAGGGCAGCAGGGCCGGCCGCTGGAAGACCATGGCGACGTCGCGGCGTGGTGACCGGACCCGCTCGCCGGCCACGTGCACGTTGCCGGCGGTCGGCTTGAGCAGGCCGCTGATCATGCGGAGCAGCGTGGACTTGCCGCAGCCGGAGCGGCCGATCACGGCCAGGAACTCGCCGTTGCCGATGGTCAGGTTGATGTCGCGGAGCGCCTCGACCGGGCCGGACCGGCCGCGGAACGTCTGCGCAACGCCGTCGATGGTGATCATCGTGTCTTCCCCAGGTCTTCCGTCGGGACGTACAGAATGACATCTGTCGCTGAGAACCGGACGGTCAGGCGTTCAGGTAGGCGAGAACGGCCAGCACCCGGCGGTTGTCGTCGTCCGACGGTGGCAGGCCCAGCTTCGTGAAGATGTTGTTGATGTGCTTGCTCACCGCCTTCTCGGTGACGTAGAGCCGGCCGGCGATCGCGGCGTTCGACCGGCCCGCGGCCATCTCGCCCAGCACCTCGCGCTCCCGGACGGTCAGCACGTCCAGCGGCTGGCTGCGGTCCAGCAGGCGGGCCACCACCTCGGGGTCCATCACCGTGCCGCCGCCGGCCACCTGGTGCACCGCGTCGATGAACTGGGTCACGTCGGACACGCGATCCTTCAGCAGGTAGCCCACGCCGCCGCTGCGGTCGCCCAGCAACTCCCGGGCGTACAGCGGCTCGACGTGCTGGGACAGCACCAGCACCGGCAGGCCGGGGGCCTCGGCACGGGCCGCGATGGCGCCCTGGAGGCCCTCGTCGGTGAACGTCGGCGGCAACCGCACGTCCACCACCGCGACGTCCGGCCGGTGGGCCAGCAAGGCCGGGAGCAGGGCCGGACCGTTGTCGACGGTGGCTACCACCTTGAAGTCGAACGCCTCCAGCAGCCGGGTCAGTCCGTCCCGGAGGAGAGCGTGGTCCTCGGCGATGACAACTCGCACGGCAGCTCCATGGTCACGATGGTCGGTCCGCCCGGCGGGCTGGACAGCGACATCGTGCCATCGAACGCGGCCAGGCGGCGCTCGATACCGCGCAGGCCGGTGCCGGCGGACGGGTCGGCGCCACCGGCACCGTCGTCCCCGACCTCGAGGTGGAGCACGTCTCCGGCGCGCCGGATGCTGACGAAAGCGAAGGTCGCCCCGCTGTGCCGGGTCACGTTCGCCAGCGCCTCGGCCACCGCGAAGTAGGCCGCCGACTCGACCGGGGTGGCCAGCCGCTCGGTCACCTCCGAATCGACGCTCGTCGGGATGCGCAGGTGCAGGGCGAGCGCCCGGACCGCGCCGTCCAGCCCGCGTTCGGCCAGGACCGGCGGGTGGATGCCGCGGACCAGGTGGCGCAGCTCGACCAGGGCCGTGGAACTGGTCTCCCGGGCCTCGGCCAGCAGCTTGAGCGCCGACTCCGGGTCGCGGTGCACCATCTCCTCGGCCAGGCCGATCGTCATGCCGAGCGCGACCAGCCGGGCCTGGGCCCCGTCGTGCAGGTCGCGCTCGATGCGGCGCAGCTCGGCGGCCTGGGCGTCGACCGTGTCGGCCCGGGTCACGGTCAGCTCGGTGACCCGGGACCGCAGCTCGGCGTTGCGGGTGGGCGCCAGCAGCAGCCGGGTGAACCAGGCGTCGGCCCGGCGCAGGTACGGCGCCGCCAGCACGCCGATGGTCAGGATCAGCACACCCTGCGGCACGGAGAGCAGGCCGTCGCCGACGTTCTCGATCGGCCAGATCGCGCCGTAGCCGTAATCGCCGGTGCCGAGCCAGATCCACAGCGGGAGCAGGAGTATGCCCTCGATCCCGTACAGCGGCACCGCCAGTGAGACCACGCCGAGCACCACCCCGACCAGCGCTCCGGGCAGCAGCCAGGCGAAGTCGCGCCAGGTGGCGGGGTCGGTGACGATCTGCCGGTAGGCGCCCGGGCCGACCGGCAGGGTGCCCTCGGGACGCGGGCGGTAGGGCCGCGCGATCGGCACGCCCCACCAGCCGGCGATGTGCCGGGCCGCGGCGGCCCGGGCCCGGATCAGCCTGGTGACCAGCGGCAGCAGGACGAGCCCGAGACCCAGCACCGGGGTCAGCACGAGGGACACCACGAACAGCACGAACAGCAGGAAGTTCGTGAGCGCGAGGCCGATGGCGAGCACGCCGCCGGCGATGGCCCGCAGCCCGTCGCGTATCCAGTCTCGCGTTTCCATGGGGTTCATCCTGACGCGGCGGCGCCCGGATGGCAGTAGTGCTAGCCCTACCTCAGATGTAGGCCTGGCACTCCTGACCGCGCGGCCCCTAACCGGTTGTCTTGTCAGCCATGACGACAACGGCAGATCGGCCGCGGGCGGCGGCCGGTAGCGACTTCGCGGAGCTGAACCGACGGATCAGTGCGGCCGGCCTGCTACGCCGGCGGCCGGCCTACTACGCGGTGCGGCTGGGCCTGGTGGCCACGGCGCTGGTCGCCGGCTGGTCCGCCTTCTTCCTGGTCGGCGCGTCCTGGTGGACGCTGGCCGTGGCCGCCTTCCTGGCGGTGGTGTTCGCCCAGGTCGCGCTGGTCGCCCACGACCTCGCGCACCGCCAGGTGTTCCGCACCAACCGGCCGAGCAGCCGGGCCGGGCTGATCGCCGGCAACCTGGCGATCGGCATGTCCTACGGCTACTGGATGGACAAGCACACCAAGCACCACGCCAACCCGAACCATGACGATCTGGACCCGGACGTCGGGCCGGGGGTGCTGGTCTGGACCCGGGAGGCCGCCCGCGGCCGCGGGTTCCTGATCCGCTACCAGGCGTACTTCTTCTTTCCGCTGCTCACCCTGCTGGGCATCTCGCTGAAGCGGGACAGCATCCGGGCGCTGCGCGACGGCACGGTCAAGCGCCCCGGCCTCGAGGGCGCCCTGCTCGCGGTCCACCTGATCGGTTACGCCGCGGCGCTGCTGCTGGTGCTCAGCCCGCTCCAGGCGCTCGCCTTCCTGGTGCTGCACCAGGCGCTGTTCGGGGTCTACCTGGGCCTGACCTTCGCCCCCAACCACAAGGGCATGCCGCACCCGGACGGCACCGAGGACTTCCTCCGCAAGCAGGTGCTGACCTCGCGCAACGTTCGCGGCGGCCGGCTCGTCGACGCGGCGCTGGGCGGGCTCAACTACCAGATCGAGCACCACCTGTTCCCGGCGATGCCGACACCGAACCTGCGCCGGGCGCAGCCGATCGTGCAGGCGTACTGCGCCGAGATCGGGGTGCCGTACGAGATGACCAGCCTGACCGAGTCGTACGTGCAGGCGTTGCGGCACCTGCACGACGTGGGTGCCGAGTTGCGGCGACCCTAGGAGGAGGACTTCTGACGGAGGTGTGCCATGGATCTTCAACTCGCCGGCAAGGTCGCGGTCGTCACCGGTGGCAGCGCCGGGATCGGCCGGGCGGTCGCGCACGGTCTCGCGGCCGAGGGCGTGCACCTGGCGCTGGCCGGGCGCGACCCGGACCGGCTACAGGCGGTGGCGGCCGAGATCACCGCCGTGCGGGTCCTGCCGGTCGCCGCCGACCTGGCCACGCCGGACGGGGCCGCGCGGCTGGCCGAGGCGGTCACCGGGGAGTTCGGCGGCGCCGACCTGCTGATCAACAACGCCGGTACGGGCAGCGAGGAGAAGATCCTCACCGCCCCCGACGAACGCTGGCAGCACTACTGGGACCTGCACGTGATGGCGGCGGTCCGGCTGGCCCGCGCGCTGGCGCCCGGCATGAAGGCGCGCGGCGGCGGGGTGATCCTGCACAACGCGTCGATCTGCGCGACCCAGCCGCTGGGCTACGAGCCGATCTACAACGTGACCAAGGCGGCCCTCGTGATGTTCTCGAAGTGCCTGGCCAACGAGCTGATCGGGGACAACATCCGGGTCAACACGGTGAACCCCGGTCTGGTCATGACCGGCGACTGGGTCAAGACCGCGAAGCTGCTCACCGAGGGCACCGGCCAGACCTGGGAGCAGTACCTCCAGAAGATCGCCGAGGACAACGCGCCGATCGGGCGGTTCGCCACTCCCGAGGAGGTCGCCGACCTGTTCGTCTTCCTGTGCTCGCCCCGGGCCGCCTACACGGTCGGGTCCACGTTCTACATCGACGGGGGTTGGTTGAATGTGACCACGTGAGAGACCGCTACGCCACGCTGCGCCGCATCCAGGCTCTGGACCCGGCCCGCGACTACCTGGCGATCTACCAGACCATGCTGCGGTTCGAGTTCCCGTGGGACCTGCGGTTCGGGATCAACCTGGCGTTCAACCGGTCGTTCGCGATGCCGCCGGTGGCCGCGCTGCTGGTGGGCACCGGCGAGCTGACCGAGCGCACCCGCAAGCGCATCGACGACACCGGCATTTTGATGTACGAGATCGTGCTTAACGGGTTCGACCACCCGCGCGGCCGGGCGGCGCTGCGCCGGGTCAACCAGATCCACCGGCCGTACCGGGACGTGCCGGGCGACGAGTACCTGTACGTGCTCGCGTGCGCCGTGGTCATCCCGCTGCGCTGGCTGGACCGGTACGGCTGGCGGCAGCCGTGCTGCCACGAGCGGGAGGCGACATACCGGTTCTTTCGCGAACTGGGCCGCCGGATGCACATCACCGGCATCCCGGAGAGCGCGGACGACCTGCACAGCTGGTTCGAGGCGTACGACCGGAGGCTGGTGCCGGACGACAACGCGGCGGCGATCGAACGCGCCACCCGCATGCACCTGCGCAAGCGGCTGCCGTTGCTCACCGACGCGCTGATCGGGGCGGTCTACGACGACCGGTTCCGGGCCGCGGCCAAGGTTGCGCGGCCGCCGTGGCGGGTGCGGGCCGGGCTGCACGCCGCGCTCCGGGCCCGCGCCCGGTGGCTGCGGCATCTGGGCCGGCCGCGGAGGACCGGGCTGTTCGAGGGTGGCGTCATCACCACCGCGACCTACCCGGACGGCTACGAAATCGCCGAGCTCGGGCCGGCGTCAGCGCTTCCGGACCGCCCGGACGATGACGGCGGCGAGGATGCCGGTGACGGCCAGCGTCAGCAGCAGACAGAGGGCCAGGTGCAACGGCTTGATCGCTCCCATGGGGGCATACCGTAGCGGGGTTGGTGGCAGGGGTGGGATTTGAACCCACGATCTCGGGCTCATGAGGCCCGCGAGCACTCCGAACTGCTCCGCCCTGCGAGTACGCCGCCAGGGACTCGAACCCTGAACCCGCTGCTTAAGAGGCAGCTGCTCTACCGTTGAGCTAGCGGCGCGTACTGCGTGCGTGGACGCCCTCGCTTTCGCCCTTGACGGGCTGGGGAGGGACGGCGGCACACCGCGTTGGCCGGGTAGCGCAAGTAGTCCCGGCCAGCGAGCCCGGCGGTCGTCTCACCCGCCGCAGCCGGCCCGCGGAAAACCGCCGGCCCTCCCCCATTATTTGCTTATGAATTGTCGAATAAAAGGCACGCACGGGCGGCAGGAATTGAACCCGCAACACACGGTTTTGGAGGCCGTTGCTCTACCGGTTGAGCTACGCCCGCGGGTGGCCGAAGACGAAGAAGCCGCCCGTCCCGGCGTGGGAGGGCGGCGGCGGAAACCTTACGGCATCAGCCGTTTCGCCAACTCACTCCCGGGGAGCACAACTTCATGGCGGCCTGCCACATCATCTTGCTCCCCTTTCCTGCGACGCTCTCTGCGGGCTCGTTAAACGTTAGAGGACAATGGGCGCGGTGGCAATCCTTTTATAGGTCACGGGGTGACCGCAATCGACGCTACCGTCGCCAGGAGAGGGAGGAACCATGAGTACACCTGAGGGATACACGACCGTGGCGCCGTGGGTGGTCACCGACGACACCGGGGCGTTGCTCGACTTCATCACGGCGGCGTTCGAGGGGGTGGAGACCGGTCGGGTGCCTACCGAGGACGGGCTGATCGGGCACGCCGAGATCCGGGTGGGCGACACCGTGGTGCTGGCGTTCGACCGGCGGCCCGAGTGGCCGGCCATGCCCAGCCTGCTGCGGGTGTTCGTGGCGGATGCCGATGCGGCGTTCGGGCGGGCGGTCGCGGCCGGCGCGACGGTGGTCACCGGGCTCGACGACAATGCGTTCGGGCAGCGGGGCGGGCGGGTCCGGGACCCGTTCGGCAACATCTGGTGGGTGGTGAGCCACGTCGAAGACGTACCGGAAAACGAAGTTTGGCGGCGCCTGCAGGAGCCGCGTTATGCCGAATCCATGAAGGTCGCTCAGGAGACGCTGGACGCCGAGCTCAGTGGCCGGGCCGAGGGACGCAGCAGCGCGCCCGTCGGCCCGGCCGGGTGAGCTACTGGGGCGCGCCGAGGTCGTCGAGAGCCTCGACCGCGCCGCGGTGCAGCGGGACCGGGTCGGTCTTGCGGGCCTGGTCCAGGGTGATCTCCTTGGCCGCCGCGTTCGCCTGCTCCAGTTGCGACTTGCGGTCGAACAGGAGGCGGGTCAACGAGCAGGCCACGTTCGGGTCCAGGTCGTCCTTCACCAGCAGGACGTTGGGCACGATGACGGTCGGTACGTCGGCGGGGGTCTTGTAGGTCGCCGCGGGGATCGTGCCGGCCTCGTAAACCGGGTTGATCTTCTGCAGATCCGGGAGCACCTTCGTGATGTCCAGGAACTCGACGCTGTCGCCGCTGGTGGTCAGCAGGTCGGTGACGCCGGGGGTGGGCAGGCCGCCGGACCAGAAGAAGGCGTCGATCGAGCCGTCCTTCATCCCGTCCACGGTCTTGGTGAGGTCGAGCTTCTGGGCGCTGATGTCCTTGGCCGGGTCGAGGCCCGCCGCGGTCAGCACCCGGTTGGCGATGACCTCGGTGCCGGACTTGGGCGAGCCGGTCGAGACCCGCTTGCCCTTCATGCCGGCGACGTCCTTGATGCCGGCCGCCTTGCGCACGATGACCTGCGTGTAGTTGGTGTGGATGCGGGCCAGCGCGGTAACCGGCTGCTTGCTGGTGAAGCTGCCGGTGCCGTTGATCGCATCGGCCGCGGTGTCGGCCAGCGAGAAGGCGACGGCGTATGTGCCGGCGACCACCTGCTGGATGTTCTGCACCGAGGCGCCCGTTTCGGCCGCGGTCGCCCGGAGCCGGCCGCCAGCGGTGTTGATCTGCTCGGCGTACGCGTTGCCGAGCGCAAAGTAGACGCCGGTGGCGTTCCCGGTGGCGATGCCCACCCGGGTGTTGGTCGTGACCTCGCAGGTGACGGCCCCACCGGCGTCGGTGGAGGCGGCGTCCTGCCGGCCGCCGCAGGCGCTGAGCGCGCCCCCGGCGAGTACGAGGGTGGCCGCGGCGATTGCCATCCGTCTCATGTCATCCCCGTTCCTTCGGTATGTGGTCCGGCCCGCCCGCCGGGCACGGGAGGGCTGTTCATCGGTTCCGGCCGTCCCGGGTGGGGCGGTCGGCCGTGCCGGCCGGTCCGGAGACCGGCCACTGTGGTGCTGTTTCGGGGATCGAATCCGCCCTGCCGGTCGCCGCAGGGCGGGCCTTTATGCGGTTGTGGTCCCGCCGGCGCTTGTGACGAAGGCGAGGGAGGTGCGGATCAGGGCGCGGATTCCGTCGATGGGGAAGGCGCCGGGGGTGGTGCAGGCCGCGTGGGTTCGCCGCCCGCCGGTTCGGCCGGCGGGTCGTCGCCCCGCGCGGAGGCTGTGGATGAAGGGGCCTCTGTGGATAACCCGGGGGCGGCTGCCTGGGTGGGCGAGACTGAGGGCTCGGCTGGGGTTGGTCCGGACCGGTGGCGGTTGACGGCGGCAAGCAGGACGGCTGCCGCCAGTGTGGCGACGCCGATCGCGATCGTGGTCGGCTCGAGGTAGAGGAGGAGCAGGCCGGCCACCGCGGCCAGCACCCGGCTCGGGGTGTTCGCCGGGCCGATGCCGAGCACATAACCGCCGGTGGCCACCGCGAGGCCGGCCACCGCCAGCACCGCGACCCCGGTGGCCCAGACCACCTCCAGCACCGAACCGCGTGCCAGCAGGAAGGAGCCGCTCGACGTCAGGACGAACGCGATGGGCACCAGGAAGGCGGGCAGCGCGTACTTCAGCGCCTGCCACATGGTCGGCACGGTGCGGCCGCCGGTGATGGCGCTCGCCCCGACCGCGGCCAGGGCCGTCGGCGGGGTCACCTCGGACAGCACCGAGTAGTAGAAGACGAACATGGCCGCCGCCGGCTCGGGGACGCCGAGGACGATCAGGGCCGGGCCGATGATGACCCAGCCGATGATGAAGCTCGCCGTGACCGGGACGGCCAGGCCCAGGATGGCCAGCGCGACGGCGGCCAGGACCACGGTGAGGGCGAGCACCGCGGTCGGGTTGGAGGTGACCGCCTGGGCGCCGGAGACCAGCAGCGAGGCCAGTTGGGCGCCGAGACCGGTCTTGGTCGTGGTGGCGGTGATGATGCCGGCCGCGGCGCACACCGCGACCACCGGCAGCACGCCGCGGACCCCGGCGGACAGCGCCAGGAACAGGCGCTGCGGGGTGAGCCGGGCCTGCCGGTCCAGGAAGGACAGCAGGAACGCGACCAGGGTGGCGTACACGACCGCGCGCGTGGCGCTCACATCCAGCGCCAGCAGGACCACGATCAGGATCAGGGAGGAGAAGTGGTAGCCGAACCGGGCCAGTAGGCGCCAGGGGCTCGCGGCGTCGACGACCAGGCCGCGGACCCGGAAACGGCGGACGTCGATCTCGACCGCCAGCAGGATGCCGAGGTAGTAGAGGAGGGTGGGGATCATGGCCCAGCCGAGCACCGTGAGGTAGGAGACCTCGAGGTACTCCGCCACGATGAACGCGGCGGCACCCAGCGTGGGCGGCGACAGGATGGCACCGACACCGGCCGCGGCCAGCATGCCGCCGGCCTGCTCCGCGGGGTAGCCGGCTCGCCGCAGCATCGGCCAGGTGACCGCGCCGACGCTGACTGTGGTGGCCGTGCCGGAGCCGGAGACCGTGCCGAGCAGGAAGCCGGCCGCTACCGCGGTGCGGCCGGCGGCGCTGCGGGACTTGCGGAAGGCGGCCACCGACAGGTCGACGAAGAAGCGGCTCGCGCCGGACAGGTCGAGCACCGCGCCGTAGATCGTGAACAGCACGATGTAGCTGGCCGCGACGTCCAGCGGGGTGCCGTAGAAGCCGCTCGCCGAGTTGTAGAGGGCGTCGATGATCTGCGCGAAGTCGAGTCCGGCGTGGGCGATCGGCCAGTCCTGCGGCAACAGTCCGCCGTAGTACCCGTACGCCAGAAAAGCGAGACAGACGATCGGCAGCGCAAGCCCGGTGGTGCGCCGGCATGCCTCCACGACGACCACCAGCAGCAGGGCGCCGAACAGCACGTCGACCGGTTCGAGCAGGCCCTGCCGGTTGAGGAAGCCGTCGTAGCCGCCGCGCACCGGCGCGAGCGGGTAGAGGCACGCGACCAGGGCCACGCCGGTCAGGAGCCAGTCCGGCACGGTGGGGCGGTCGCCGCCGCGCTTGGAGAGCCGGGAGCGGTACGCGAGGAAGACCAGCGGGAGGGTGCCGGCCAGGAACACGATCAGGTAGTACTGACTGCCCTTGGCCAGCGGGCGGAACACCTGCCAGAGCACGAGTACGGCGACCAGGAAGGCCACGATCGACACGCCGAGACCGACCCGGCCGGTCAGTTTGCGGGCCGGGAGTTCCTCGTCGTCGTAGTGCACGGCGGGGGGATCTTCGAGCGCCGAAGATCGATCTCCACCCATGGGACGGACATTACTACGCGTCGTCCGATTGGTAATCATTACTTACGTAACGGGCGTACAGCATTTTCATAGCGATCTTCACTAGAGTTGTACCGCGTGACCGTGACCCTGGCTGAGATTCGCGAACGCACGTACAAGCCGCGCGATGCATGGTGGACTGTCCTGCTCGTCGACCCGCTCGCCGCCAGACTGGTCAAACTGGTCGCTCCATATCGGCGGATCACGCCGAACGTGCTCACCCTGGTGGCCACCGCGCTGGGCCTGGGCGCGGCCGCCTGCTTCCTGGTGCAGGGCCGGTGGTGGCTGGTGGCCGGCGCGCTGCTGTTCCACGCGAGCTTCGTGGTCGACTGCATGGACGGCAAGATCGCCCGGTTGAACGGCACCGGGACGATCTTCGGGGCCTGGTTCGACTTCGTCTTCGACCGGCTGCGGGTGTTCGTCTGCTCGGTGGCCCTGTTCGGCGGCCAGTACCTGCACACCGGCCGGGACGTCTTCCTGTGGCTGCTGTCCGTGGTGATCTTCCTGGACCTGTTCCGCTATCTGAACGGCGCGCAGATGGCCAAGGTCCGCGCCGAGATGCGGGAGCGGCTGGACGAGGCGCGCGGCCCGGCCGACGAGGACGACGCCGAGCCGGCGACCGAGGAGGCGGCCACCTCGGCGAAGCGCCAGGTCGGTGCGTACCTGAAGAACCGCCGCATCCGCACCCACCTGTTCAGCGGGATCGAATACGAGATGACCGTCTTCATCCTGGCACCGCTGACCGGGCTGATCATCCCGTTCACGGTCGGTGCCGGCGCGCTGCTGCTGCTGTTCGAGGCGTGGCTGGTGCTGAAGTTCTTCCAGCAGGCGCAGCAGTTCCCGGCCCGGCTGGCGGCGGTCGAGGCGGAACGCGCCCGGCCGGGGGCGAAACACCCGTTCTGATCCCGTTCCTGGCCGTCACCGCAACCCGCCGCGGGTTTGCTGAGGGGCATGACCGAGCTCGCGACCCGGCACGACGGCGGACTGGCCCACGACTTCCCGCTGGTCCGCCGGCGCCGGATGACCGGCCTGGCCGGCGGCACCACGGTCGCCGCGCTGGCCGGCACCGCGACGGCCGCATTGGCCGGCACCGCGACGGCTGCGCTGGCCGGCACCGCGACGGCCGCATTGGCCGGCACCGCGACGGTCGCGCCGACCGGCGGCACCGCCCCGCTGACCGGCGGCACCGCTGTCGCCGCGCTGGCCGGTGTCACCCGGGGCCGGCCCGAGCTGGCCGCGGCCCTGGCCACCCGGCTGATGCGCTCCGGTCTGGTCCGGGACGACATCCGGCGCAGCTTCGGCACCTCGCACGGCGTCGCCCGGGGCGTGCCGCTGACGGTGCGGCTGCGGCTGGTGAGCGCGAACTCCGGCAAGCCGGTCGCGGGATACGCCGTCTACCTGTGGCAGAGCGACCGAGACGGCAACTACTCGCTGTACTCGCCGGGGCTGGCCGCCGAGAACTATCTGCGCGGCGTGCAGGCCAGCAACGACAACGGGTGGGTTCAGTTCCGCAGCATCTTCCCGGGCGCGGCCGCCGACCGGTGGCCGCACCTGCACTTCGAGGTCTACCCGAATCTGGCCGCGGCGACCGAGGCCAGCGGCCGGTTGCACAGATGCCGGCTCACCCTGCCGGCCGACGCCTGCGCCACCGTCTATGCCCGGCCGGACTACGCGGCCAGCCGCGCGAGCCTGGGTGCCGACCTGGCCGGTGACGGTGCGTTGGAGATGGCCGGCGTCACGGGCTGCATCGAGCGCGGGTTCACGGCGGTACGCACCGTAGCGATCTGACACCCACCCCCGTCCGGGGGTGGCGTCCCGCCGGTGCCGGGCGGACGCTGGCAGGATGACGACGGGTACGGCGGCATTCCGGGCGGCGCGCGACTTCCTGCTGGCCCACGCCGAGGACTACGCGGCGGCCACGGCCGGGTTCGCCTGGCCGGAACTTGACGAGTTCAACTGGGCGCTGGACTGGTTCGACGTGATCGCCGAGGGCAACGAGGAGCCGGCTCTCTGGATCGTCGAGGAGGACGGGACCGAGGAGCGTTTCTCGTACGCCGCGATGGCGAGCCGGTCCAGCCGGGTGGCGAACTGGCTGCGCGCGAACGGGGTGCGGCGCGGCGACCGGATCGTGGTGATGCTCGGCAACCAGGTCGAGTTGTGGGACACCATCCTGGCCGTGATGAAGCTGGGCGCCGTGCTGATCCCGGCCACCCCGCTGCTCGGTGCGGCGGACGCGGCCGGCCGGGTGTCCCGCGGCGGCGCCAAGCATGTGATCGCCGGCGCGGCCTGGGCGGCCAAGTTCGACACGGTCGACGCCACAAAGATCGCGGTGGGCGCCCCGATCGAGGGCTGGCTCCTCCTCCGCGATGCCTATTCCGGAGATGACGGATTTGTCCAGGGAGCCGGCGGCGAACTTCGAGGTGGCGGCGCGGAGGGCACGGGCGGCGCGGAGGGCACGGGCGGCGCGGAGGGCACGGCAGGCGCGGGCAGAATCACCCGGGCGACCGACACGCTTCTGCTCTACTTCACCTCCGGCACGACCGCCCGCCCCAAGCTCGTCGAGCACACCCACCAGTCGTACCCCGTCGGGCACCTCTCGACGATGTACTGGATCGGGCTGCGGCCGGGCGACGTACACCTCAACATCTCCTCGCCGGGGTGGGCCAAGCACGCCTGGAGCAACGTCTTCGCGCCGTGGAACGCGCAGGCCTGCGTCTTCATCTACAACTACACGCGGTTTGACCCGGCGCGACTGCTGGCCGAGATGCAGCGCTGCGGGGTGACCAGCTTCTGTGCGCCGCCGACCGTGTGGCGGATGCTGATCCAGGCCGACCTGTCCGCGCTGCCGACGCCGCCGCGGCTGGTGGTGGGTGCCGGCGAGCCGCTCAACCCCGAGGTGATCGACCAGGTGGAGAAGGCGTGGGGGGTGACTGTCCGGGACGGGTTCGGGCAGACCGAGACGACCGTGCAGATCGCCAACACGCCCGGTCAGCCGGTCAAGCCGGGCTCGATGGGCCGGCCGGTGCCGGGCTACCGGATCGCGCTGATCGACCCGAACACCGGCGCGGAGGCCGAGGAGGGCGAGATCTGTGTGGCGCTCGACCCGCGGCCCACCGGGCTGATGGTCGGCTACCACGGCGACGACGAGCTGACCGCGGAGCGGATGGCCGGCGGCTACTACCACACCGGGGACGTGGCCAGCCGGGACGCGGACGGCTACATCACCTACGTGGGGCGCACCGACGACGTGTTCAAGGCGTCCGACTACCGGATCTCGCCGTTCGAGCTGGAGAGCGTGCTGATCGAGCACGAGGCCGTGGTGGAGGCGGCCGTGGTGCCGTCGCCGGACGAGTTGCGGCTCGCGGTGCCGAAGGCATACGTCGTGCTGGCCGAGGGCTGGGCCGCCGACGAGACCACGGCGGCGGCGATCTTCGCCCACTGCCGGGAGCACATGCCGCCGTACGCCCGCATCCGCCGGCTCGAGTTCGCCGAGCTCCCGAAGACCATCTCCGGCAAGATCCGCCGGGTCGAGCTGCGGGACGCCGAACGCGAGAAGCACGCCGACCCGGACACCCGGCCGGCCGGCGAGTTCACCGGCTAAGTTTGCGCGGTGCCGAAGAGACGCCTGCTCTATCTGACCGTGGTGGTGGCGTTACTGGGACAGATGGCCTTCGCCATGGTGACCACCGCGGTGCAGCAGTCGCCAACCATCGACGAGCCGGTCTACGTGGCCACCGCCAAGGTGCTCACCGACCAGCACAGCCTGCGGTACAACGCCGAACATCCGCCGCTCGGCAAGCTGATCATGGCGGCCGGCCTGGCCTTCGACGACGCCACGCCGGATCCCGCGTACGTGGGAAACCAGACCCGCCTCGGCCGGCACCTGCTCTACGAGAGCAACAACAACCCGTTCCAGCTGATGCTCCTGGCCCGGTTGCCGATCATCCTGCTGACCCTGCTGTTCGGGCTGGTGGTGTTGTTCTTCGCGCGAGACCTGGCGGGGCCGTGGGCCGGGCTCATCGCGCTGGCGCTGTACGCCTTCTCCCCCGACGTGATCGCGCACGGCTCGCTCGCGACGCTCGACGTGCCGGCCACCGGCATGATGCTGATCGCGTTCTGGATGGCCTGGCGGGCGCGCGCCACCGGGGCCGCGGCCACCCCGTTCAAGGTCGGCTGGCCGGCCAAGCTCTACCTGCCGCTGGCGGCGCTGGCCATGGGAGCCGCGATCGCCACCCGGATGAGCGCGCTGGTCGCCGTACCCCTCCTGCTTTTTTTGATCTTGTTGCCTCGAGGTCTGCCGACGCCGGCCAAGCTGCGCGCCATCGGCCCGGCGAAGATCGGGAAGCGCGCCGGCCGGCGACTGCTGTGGGCGGCCGGCATGGGCAGCCTCGCGGTGGCCGTGGTGTGGCTGACCTATCTGGCGGTCGACCCGCGGCTGACCTGGACCCCGCCGGCCAACCTCGTGCACCCGGGCGGCCTGCGCGAACTCGCCGTCGACCTGATGCCGATGCCGCAGGCGTACCAGGACGGCATGCTGATGCAGTTCCGGTTCGAGGCGCGCAACTGGAACGGCTTCCTGCTCGGCGAGGCCTACCGCGGCTCGCCCTGGTACTACCTGCCGGTCGCGGTGCTGATCAAGACGCCGCTCGGGATGCTGGCGCTGTGGCTGGCCGGCACGATCACCGTGCTGGCCAAGCCGGCGCTGCGGCCGGTCGCGCTCTATCTGCTGCTGCCCGCCGGCGTGCTGACGGTGGTGGCGATGCTCGGTTCGCGCAACTACGGAACCCGGTACGTGATCTTCCTGCCGATCTTCCTGGCGATCGTGGCCGGGACCGTGGCGCTGCTCAAATGGCGGTGGGCGCGGGTGGCGACGGCGGTGCTGGTGGCGTTCGTGGCGGTTAGCTCGTTGCGCACGTTTCCCTACTACCTGCCGTACTCGAACGAGGCGTTCGGCGGCACCGCGAACACCCACCACAACCTGCACGACGCCAACGTGGACTGGGGCCAGGATCTCGCGCGGCTCGGCTCCCACCTGCGCCAACACTATCCAGGACAGACCGTGTGGCTGGTCTACAAGGGCAGCGGGGCGCCGGGCTACTACGGCATCCGGAGCCAGAACCCGTACAGCGTCCCGGCCGACCAGGTGCGCGGGCTGCTGGTGGTCTCGAACTCCCGGGTGGCCCTGGCAACCGGCCGGCTGAAGCAGCTGGTCGAGTCGAGCACACCGATCGATCAGGTCGGGCACTCGATCACCATCTACCGCCGCTGAAGCTTAAGGCTGGGTAAAGGCTTTCCTGCAGGTTGGCGCTTCTCCCGTGGGAGCGTTCCCAGTAATGTTTCCGCCCGTGACTGACCCGTCCGGAGAACCAGCCAGCCACCGAGCCGATCCCAAGGTCCGCCGGCTCATCCTGATCGGTGTGGTGGCGGGTGTGCTCGCCGCCACCGGCATCGCCGTCGCCTCGATGCCGGCCGGTGCCGGTGGCCTCGGACTGTTCGGCGCCAGCTCCGCGCCGACCTCGTCCTCCGCCGGTGCCCTGTCCGGCGGTGCCACGTCCGCCCCGGGAGCGTCGGCCGCCGCGGTTCCGTCCGGCTCGGCGGCGCCCTCGGCGTCCGCCTCGGCATCTGCGTCCGCCAAGGCCGCGGCGCCTTCCGGTCCATGCGGCCGTACGGTGGGCAACGCGCCGGCCACCAAGGTGACCCAGGTCAACGTCGGCACCTCGGTCAAGGGGTACGGCGGCGAGGGCGACACCGAGGCGTTGCCGATGGCCATCGCCGCCACCCCGAACGGCGGCTCCTGGCTGGCCTGGCTCGGCACCAACGGCAAGGTCTACCTGGGCAAGCTCGGCTGCGACGACAAGCTGGTCGGCAAGCCCACCTCGTTCACCGGCATCGACCTGCAGGACGTGGCGGCCGACGCGAACGGCGGCGTGCTGCTGCTGACCCGCAAGGGCAACTGCGGCGACGGACCGCTGTGCGGCGGCTCGTCCAGCCCGTGCAACACCATGCACATGGTCCGGTTCGACAACTCCGGCAAGCTGGTCTGGGAGCGCCAGGTCACCAACCTGAGCAGCAGCCGGGCCGGCTACGACGACGGCGCCCGCTTCGTCTGGTGGTACCAGCACCACGGCCGGCTGGCGTACGACGGCAGCAACTACGCGGCCTACTTCGGGGTGGCCATCACGGTCCGGAACGGCAACTGCGTGGACATCCACCAGGGCGACCGGATGCAGGTGGTGAGCAAGTCCGGCAAGCTGGTGAGCGGCAAGAACAGCTTCGAGGTCGGCTGCAGTCACGCCTGGACGTCCCGGATAGTGTGGGATCCCAAGGCCAAGAAGTTCACCATGGTGTGCGCCACCGACAACAACTGCCGGATCGCGCAGCCCAGCCCGTACCGCACGGTCGCCGCGAGCACCTGCGACGGCACGCTGTTCGGCGGCGACCTGGTGCTGGCCAAGAGCTCCGGCTACTGGACGGCGTGGAGCCAGGGCGGCAAGGTGCGCCTGTCCAACTTCTCCGGCAGCTCGGCGGCGAAAAAGACGGTCACCACAGCGTCCTCGTCCCAGCACCCGCACCTGGTCCGCTACGGCACCGGCAAGATGCTGCTGGCCTGGCAGTCCGGCTCGTCGATGAAGGCACAGGTCTACGACGCCGGCACCGGCTCCACAGTGGGCAAGTCCTTCACCATCGCCGCCAAGGACCACGCCTACCAGGCCTTCAAGTCCTACTCCGACGGCAGCGTCGCCTACCCGGCCGCCGGCAGTTCCGGCAGCACCATCAAGATCGCCCGGGTGCTCGCGAGCTGAGGATCTCCGCGGCGCGTTCGCGCATTTCCACCTTGCGGACCTTGCCGGTGACCGTCATCGGGAAGCCGTCTACGACGTGGACGTACCGCGGGATCTTGAAGTGGCTCAGCTTGCCGGTGCAGAAGGCTCGCACGTCGTCGGCGCTGAGCGGGGTGGCGCCTGGGCGCAGGACGATCCAGGCCATCAGTTCCTCGCCGTAGCGGGCGTCGGGGACGCCGATGACCTGGACGTCGGCTATGTCGGGGTGGCGGTGCAGGAACTCCTCGACCTCGCGGGGGTAGACGTTCTCGCCGCCGCGGATCACCAGGTCCTTGATGCGGCCGACGATGTTCACGTAGCCGTCCGGGTCCATGGTGGCCAGGTCGCCGGTGTGCATCCAGCGGGCCGCATCGATCGCCTCGGCGGTGGCGTCCGGCTGGTCCCAGTAGCCGAGCATGACCGAGTAGCCGCGGGTACACAACTCGCCCGGCTCGCCGTGGCCCAGCACCCGGCCGGTGCCCGGGTCGATGACCTTGGACTCCAGGTGCGGCATCACCCGGCCCACGGTCTCGGTGCGCCGGGCCAGGGTGTCGTCGGCGCGGGTCATGGTGGACACCGGCGACGTCTCGGTCATCCCGTAGCAGATCGCGACCTCGGCCATGTTCATCTCGGCCACCACCCGCTTCATCACCTCGACCGGGCACGGCGAGCCGGCCATGATGCCGGTGCGCAGGCTGGACAGGTCGTAGTCGCCGAAGTCCGGCAGGCCCAGTTCGGCGATGAACATGGTCGGCACGCCGTACAGCGAAGTGGCTTTTTCGCTCTGGACGGCGGCCAGCGTGGCGGCCGGGTCGAAGCCGGGCGACGGCAGGATGATGCAGGCGCCGTGCGAGGTGGCCGCCAGGTTGCCCATCACCATGCCGAAGCAGTGGTAGAGCGGCACCGGCAGGCAGATCCGGTCCTGGTCGGTGTAGCCGAGCAGTTCGCCGACGAAGTAGCCGTTGTTCAGGATGTTGTGGTGCGAGAGGGTGGCGCCCTTGGGAAAGCCGGTGGTGCCCGAGGTGTACTGGATGTTGATCGGGTCGTCGAAGGCCAGCCCGAGGCCGTCGGCGCCCACGCCGCCCACGCCCTCCGCGCCGCCCACGCCCCCCGCGCCCATCCTCCCGCCGGACATTTCCGATTTGTCGCCTGAGAGGAACAAATCGTCCTCGCCGATGTAGGCCACCGCCCCGAACCCGATCGACTCGATCATCGCCCGGTAGTCGCTGCTCTTGAACGACACCGCGCTGATCAGGAACTTGAGCCCGGACTGCTGCACCACGTACTCGAGCTCGTGCGTCCGGTAGGCCGGATTGACGTTCACCAGGATCGCGCCGATCTTTGCCGTCGCATACTGCGTGATCACCCATTCCGCGCAGTTCGGCGCCCAGATCCCGACCCGGTCCCCGGTGCCGATCCCGCGCTCGATCAGGCCCGCGGCCAGGCGATTCACGTCGGCGTTCAGGGTGGCGTACGTCCACCGCCGGCCCGCCGCGACGTCGACCAGCGCCTCCCGGTCGCCGAACCGGGCCACGGTGCGTTCCAGATTTGCCCCGATCGTGTCGCCGAGCAGGGGCAGCGCGGAGGTACCGGACGCATAGGACACCATTTCCGCAGCATGGGCCCGTCCGCGACGACCGCGCCACCCCTGTTCGGGGGTGAGGCCGGCCCCGGCGGGCCGTGACATGCTGAGAACGTGCTCGAAACAGCCGGCCTGCCCGCCGCGCTCGGCCGGATCCGCCGGGTCACCGGCCTCCCGGTCGCGTTCGGCGGCGTGGTGGCGGCCGACGGGCGGCACATGCGGCTCAGCGACTTCGCCGGCACCGCCACCCCGGCGTTGCACGGCCTCGTGGTGTGCGCCGGCAACGGGCTGGGTGGCCGGGTGGTGAGCACCGGCCGGCCCGGCCGGGTCGAGGACTACGCGGCCGACCCGCGGATCAGTCACGAGTACGACGCTCCGGTCACCGCCGAGGGCCTGCGCGCGATCGCGGCCGTGCCGGTGGCCACCGGCGGTTCGGTGCTGGCGGTGCTCTATGCCGGCACCCGGGAGCCGCTCGCGGTGGGCGCGCGGGCACTCGATGCCATCGCCCGCGTCGCGCTGGGCGTGGGGACGGAGATGACCGTACGCCGTGAGGTGGCGCGCCGGATGGCCGCGCTGGAGACCGCGGCCGCGCGCACCCCGCCGGAGAGCACCGCCCGGGAGTGGGAGGAGGTCCGTCTCGCCCATGCCGACCTGCGCACCCTCGCCGCCGAGACCACCGACCCCGGCCTGCGCGAGCGCCTCGAACGGATCGCCGGCCGGCTGACCGCCCGCCACCCGGGCCGGGCCGCGGGCAACCCGCTCTCGCCGCGCGAGCTGGACGTGCTCGCCATGGTCGCGGTGGGCTGCGGCAACGCCGAGGCGGCGCGGCGGCTGGGCCTGCTGCCCGAGACGGTGAAAAGTTACCTGCGCAACGCGATGCGCAAGCTGGGCACGCACGGCCGGATGGAGACGATCGTGACGGCACGACGGTTGGGCTTCCTGCCGTGAGGCGGGTGCTGGTCACCCCGTCCGGCGTCGAGGTGACCGAGGCACCGGTGCCGGTCGCCGGTCCGCGCGAGGTGCTGGTGCGGACGGCGTTGGCGGGCATCTGCGGGTCCGACGTGCACGCGCTGCAGGGCCGGCACCCGTTCATCACGCTGCCCTATCCGCCCGGCCACGAGGTGAGCGGAACGGTCGAAGCCGTCGGCGCCGGCGTGCGCTCGGTCGAGGCCGGCCAGCGGGTCACGCTCGAACCGTTCCTGCCCTGCTGGGACTGCAAGCAGTGCCGGGCCGGCCGGCAAAATCTGTGCGAGCGGCTGCGCTTCTTCGGCTGTGCACACGACCAGGGCGGCATGGCCGAGTGGTTCACCATCGACGAGCGCCGCCTGCACGTCATTCCCGACGCGCTCGACTGGCCGGCCGCCGCGTTCATCGAACCGCTCGGCACACCGGTGCACGCCGCCCGGCTTGCCGGCGGGCTGGCCGGCCGTGCCGTGGCGATCCTCGGCGCCGGCACGATCGGCCTGCTCACCCTCCAGGTCGCCCGGGCGCAGGGCGCCGCCCGGGTGGTGCTGACCGCGCGTTCCGAGCGCAGCCGCGAGCGGGCCGCGAAGTTCGGCCCCGACGCGGTGGTCGACGCCACCGCGGCCGACGCGGTCGAGCAGTGCCGCGCCGCGCTGGGCGAGAGCGCCGACGTGGTCTTCGACTGCGTGGCCGAGCAGTCCACCACCACGCAGGCGCTGCACCTGGCCGACAAGGGCGGCACGGTGGTCGTGGTGGGCGTCCCGCCGGCCGAGGTCACCGTGCCGCTGCCGCTGATCCAGGACAGCCAGCTGCGGATCCAGGGCAGCGCCACCTACCTCCCCGAGGATTTCGCCGGCGCCATCGACCTGCTCACCTCCGGGGCGGTCGACGTGAGCGCGATGGCCACCGCCGTGCACCCGCTCACCTCCGCCGCCGACGCCTTCGCCGACGCGGCCTCGGGCACCCACATCAAGGTCCTGCTCAGCCCCCAGATGTAGGTTGAAGCTGCAACCAGCTGCGGGAAGGAGTTCCGGGTGGGTGCCGGGCCGCCGGGTCGCGGGCGACGGCCGGCAGCACGAAGCCCTCGACCATCAGCCCGCCCTGGACCCGCGACCGCGCCGGCCACGAAGTAGAGCGCCAGCCCGGTCCGGCCGAGGCGGCCGAGGGCCGGGCCGGCGAACAGGTAGGCGCCAGCCCGCCGGCCACACTGAGCAGGAACGATCCGATCAGCGCGGCGCCGCTGCCGGTCAGGAGTCGGTGCTTGTCGGTCATGGCCACAGCGTGTGCCGGTGGACTTCGAGCGGCCTAACGGTGACTGAACTGAGAAATCAGACCCCTGGTGGTTACCCGTCGGTAATGCAAAGGTAGTCGGGTGGCGGACTACGACGTCGTAATCGTGGGCAGCGGCTTCGGCGGAAGCGTCAGCGCCCTGCGGCTCGCCGAGAAGGGCTACCGGGTCGGCGTGCTCGAGGCGGGCCGGCGGTACACCCCCGAGATGCTCCCCAAGACCTCGTGGGACCTGCGCAACTTCCTCTGGGCGCCGAAGATCGGCCTGCGCGGCATCCAGCGGATCACGCTGCTCAAGGACATCGTGGTGCTGTCGGCCGCCGGGGTCGGCGGCGGCTCGCTGGTGTACGCGAACACCCTCTACCGGCCGCCGGCCACGTTCTTCGCGGACGCGCACTGGTCGGGTATCACCGACTGGGCCGGCGAACTCGCGCCGTTCTACGACCAGGCGTCCCGGATGCTCGGGGTGACCGAGCAGCCCAGCATGACGCCGTCCGACGAGGTCATCAAGCAGGTGGCCGAGGACATGGGGGTGGGCGGCACCTTCCGCCGCACGCCGGTGGGTGTCTACTTCGGCAAGCCCGGGGTCACCGCGCCCGACCCGTACTTCGGCGGGGCCGGACCGGACCGCACCGGCTGCGTCGAGTGCGGCAACTGCATGATCGGCTGCAAGGTCGGCGCCAAGAACCGCCTCGACGTCAACTACCTCTACCTGGCCGAACGGGCCGGCGCCACGGTGCACCCGGACACCGAGGTGACCGCGCTGCGACCGGACGGCGCCGGCTGGGTCGTCGAGACCCGCGGCCGCCGGTTCACCGCCGACCAGGTGATCCTGGCGGCCGGCGCGCTCGGCACCCAGCGCCTGCTGCACGCGATGCGGGACACCGGGGTGCTGCCGGCGATCTCGGCCCGGCTCGGCTCGCTGACCCGGACCAACTCGGAGGCGCTGCTCGGCGCGCAGACCGGCGCGGTGCCCGAGCGTCCCTACTCGACCGGCGTGGCGATCACCTCGTCGTTCCACCCGGACGGCCAGACCCACATCGAGCCGGTGCGGTACGGGCCGGGCAGCAACGCCATGGGCCTGATGGCCACCCTGCTGGTGGACGGCGGCGGCCGGCTGCCCCGGCCGCTGAAGTTCCTCGGCCAGGCGCTGCGCCACCCGTACGTGCTGGCCCGTTCTCTGTCGGTGCGGCGCTGGAGCGAACGCACCATCATCGCGCTGGTGATGCAGACGCTGGACAATTCCTTGACCGTCCGGCGCACGAAACGTGGCCGCCTCACCACCGGACCGGGACACGGCGAGCCGAATCCGACATGGATTCCGCAGGGACACGAAGCGGTGCGCCGGATCGCCGAGAAGATCGGCGGTTTCCCGGGCGGCACGGTGGGTGACATCTTCGACATTCCGATGACCGCGCACATTCTCGGCGGCGCCACGATCGGTGATTCAGCGGCCACCGGCGTGGTCGACGGCTATCACCGCGTATACGGCTACGCCGGATTGCATGTGGTCGACGGCTCCGCCGTTCCCGCGAATCTGGGCGTAAACCCGTCACTCACCATCACCGCGATGGCCGAACGCGCGATCTCCCGCTGGCCTAACAAGGGCGAAACCGATCGACGTCCTCCACTGGGTGCCGAATATCACCCGATCGATCCGATAGCCCCGCACGCACCCGTGGTACCGGCCCACGCACCGGCCGCTCTCCGCCTTGTCGAGCGACCGACCTAATAATTGGACGAACCGCCCCGGCACCGGAGAATCGGCGACGAGGCGGCTCGGGACTATGGAGCCTGCCTAGGGTCAGGCTTTGGTGCAGGTCGATCCATTCAGCGTGAACGCGGACGGGGCCGTGAAGCTCCCCGAATACGACCCCTGGAATCCGAAGGACGCCGTTCCGCCGGGGGCGAGGCTGCCGTTCCAGGTCAGGTTGCGGGCGGTCACCGCGCCACTGGTGCCGGTGACGTTCGCGTTCCAGGTGCTGCTCAGCGACTGCCCGGACGGCAGCGTGAAGCCGAGCGTCCAGCCGTTGACCGCGCTGCCGCCGGAGTTCGTCACGGTCACGTTGGCGGTGAAGCCGCCGCTCCAGACGTTGGTGGCGTACGAGACCCGGCAGGCGGCCGAGCCCGACGGCGGCGGGGTGGTCGGCGACGTGGTGGGCGTGGTGGCCGGCGGCGTGGTGGGTGCCGTGGTGGCGACGCCACCGGTGTTCACCGAGGCCGCGAAGCCGCTGACGCCCAGCCCGGCGCCGCCGATCCAGGGCTCGAAGCCGGCCTGGATGCTGGTCAGGTACCAGGAGTTGGTGATCACGCCGCGGTTGCGCACGTCGTTGATGAAGTCCAGCACGCTGAAGGTCCAGCTGGTGATCGCCGAGGGCGCCAGGTATGAGACGACGCCGTTGGCGCCGTTGCTGCCCTGCCAGACCTCCCAGGTCCGGCCGGCGACCGTGGCGGTGCCCACCGGCGAGCCGATCGGCTGGATGTTGCCCTGGCGGTTGAACCAGATCATGATCTCCTGCTGGTTGACGCCGTTGGTCCGCGGCGTCGGGTCCAGCCAGATGTCGTACGAGGCGTTGTAGGTGGCCCCGGACACGTACTGGTAGTTGATCGTGCTGCTCGCGCTGCTGATCCGGCTCACCTGCATCGGCAGGTTGGTGCCCGGCGAGCAGTTCGTGTAGTGGCAGCCGACGAAGACCGAGGGGTACGAGACGGGGGCGCCGCTGGTGTTGCCGACGCCGTCCTGCCGGGTGATCGAGAACCCGGAGTCGGTCACGTTGATGCACTGCTGGGCGGTGGTGCCCCAGCGATTGTTCTGCACGACGTAACGGCCGCCGATCGTGGTGGTGCCGTATTGCTCGCAGATCTCCGCGTCTGCCGCCGCGGGGCCGGCGACAGACAGGGCGGCGACCGCGGCGCCGGCGAGGAGACCGGCGGCCATGAGACCACGGAGGGCACGTCTCATTGCGAAGCTCCTTGAGGGGGGATCCCGCGGGGACGGGGTTGATGGGAGCGCTCCCACGACACGTTACAGGATGATGACCGGACTGAAAAGTATGTGTCAACGAGCGATCTCCACGCCCCGCCGCGAGCGTCCGCGAGGGACAGAATTGCGACATGCAGTGCGGGCAATTTGCACTGCGAACTGATAAACGACAGAATGAATGTGTATCGACATTCGCGGCGCCCACGCCGCATGCGCGCAGTGTGCGTATAGTCGTCACTCAAATGACATCGTTGTAGGAGCAGGCACACCATGGCCAAGCAGGTAATAACCCTTCTGACCGACGACCTCGACGGCGGAGAGGCCGACCGCACCGTCGAGTTCGGACTCGACGGTGTGAACTACACGATCGACCTCTCCGAGAAGAACGCCGGAAAGTTGCGGAAGGCGCTCGACCCGTTCCTGAACGCGGCTACTCGGGTGGGCCGCAGCGGCGTCGTCTCGTCTGCCCGGCGCAGCGCCCCGGCCAGCACCGGACGCGCCAGCCGCGACCAGAATCAGGCGATTCGGGAGTGGGCCAACAAGAACGGCTTCGAGGTCTCCGAGCGCGGTCGCATCCCGAGCCACATCGTCGAGGCGTACCACAGCAAGCGATAGGTCGAACGAACCGTTGAAAACGGCGCCGCCGGACTTCCGGCGGCGCCGTTTCGCGCATTACCGCTAAGCCACCAACGGCTGACGCGCCGTCATCTGACTGAGCGCCTCGGTGCCGTCCACCGGACTCGACCAGAAATAGCCCTGACCGAGCGGGCAACCGAGCCGGGCGAGCAGATCCCGATGCGTACCGGACTCGATGCCCTCGGCGATCACGGTGAGGTCCAGCGACTGCGCCAGGCTGACGATCCCGGTGACCAGGGCCAGCTGCTGCGGGCTGTCCACCATGTCGTCGATGAACATCTTGTCGATCTTCACGACGTCGATCGGGCGGTGCCGCAGGTAGCCGAGCGACGAGTACCCGGTGCCGAAGTCGTCGATCGCGACCCGGACCCCGTGCTCGCGCAGCACCGCGAGGTCCCGCCAGATCGGTTCGTGCTCGCCGGCCAGCAGCGTCTCGGTCAGCTCCACCATCAGGGCGTGCGGCGGCACCTCGGCGTAGGCGAGCGCGGCCAGGATCTCCTCGACGAACCCGTCCTCGCGGAACTGCCGGACCGAGACGTTCACGCTCACGTACGGCTGCCGGGTGCGCGGCAGGATCCGGCGCCACTGGGCCGCCGTGTGCAGGGCCTGCTCCAGCACCCAGCGGCCGATCGGCACGATCAGCCCGCTCTCCTCGGCCACCTCGATGAACTCGGCCGGCGACACCACGCCCTTGGTCGGGTGGAACCAGCGCACCAGTGCCTCGAACCCGACCGGCTCGTCACTGCCGAGATCGACGATGGGCTGGTACGCGAGCAGGAAGTGCCCCTCGTTGACCGCGTGGTCGAGCGCTGACCGCAGTTCCAGCCGCTCGACCATGGCCCCGTGCAGGTGGGCCTGGTAGCGGCGCCACTGGTTCTTGCCGGCGCCCTTCGCCACGTACAGCGCCAGGTCGGCCTGCCGCAGCAGTTCGTCGGCGCTGTCCGCCTCGGGCGTGGTGGTGATGCCGATGCTGGCCACCGCGGTCACCGTGCCGCCGTCGTCGAGCAGCACCGGGTCGGCGAGCGCGGCCAGGATCCGTTCCGCGGTCTCCTCCACCGCGCCCGGGTCCTGCACGTTCTCGACCAGCGCCGCGAACTCGTCGCCGCCCAGCCGGGCCGCGGTGTCGTCGGCCCGCAGCGCGCCGGCGATCCGGTGCGCCACCGTGATCAGCAACTGGTCGCCGGCCGCGTGCCCGAGCGTGTCGTTGACGATCTTGAAGTCGTCCAGGTCGATGAACAGCACGCCGACCACCGAGCCGTCCCGGGCCCCCCGGGCCAGCGCGTGCTCCAGCCGGTCGTGGAACAGCACCCGGTTGGCCAGTCCGGTCATCGAGTCGTGGAACGCCTGGTGGGTGAGCTCCCGTTCGAGCCGGCGCCGCTCGGTGACGTCCCGCAGAGTCAGCACCAGGCCGGCCACCGTCTGCTCGGCGCGCAGGTCCGAGCAGTGCATCTCGAGCAGCACCTCGACCGGCCCGGCGGCCCGGAAGTCGAGGCCCTCCTGGAGGTTCTCGCCGCCGCGCACCGCCGCCAGCACCTGGACGAGCCGCTCCCGGTCGGCCGGGTGGATCACGTCGGCCAGCGCCTGGCCGGTCGGGTCGCCGCCGAAGACCCGGAGCGCGGACGGGCTCGCGTACCGGATATCGGTGGCCTCGTCCACGATCAGGATCACGTCGGAGGTGTGCTGCACGAGCGTACGGAAATAGGTTTCGCTGTTGCGCCGGATCACCTCGTGGCTCAGCTCGATCCGCTCCAGCGCCAGCGCGGCCTGCCCGGCCAGCACCTCGAGCGCGCGCTTGAGCCCCGGCAGCGCGTGGTCCGGCGCGGCCACGTGCAGCACGCCGACCAGCGGGTCGCCGGTCGGCCGGTCACGCAGCACCATCGGGCAGCGCAGCGTGGTGCTGAACTGGGTGAGCCGCACCGAGACGGCCCAGTCGACGTCCCGGGTGGGCACCATGCGCGCGGCCGTGCCCGCGGCCCGGTCCACCGCAGCCTGCGCGGCCGCCTCCGCCGACGGGGTGCCGTCCTGCGCGATCGCCCGGGCCAGCACCACCCCGTGCGGGGTGTCGGCCGGCAGCAGCTGGGCCACCGCGACCCGCACCGCGTCGCCCACCGCCTCCACGTCGGCGGCCGAGACCAGCGCCTCGGACGCCTCGCGCAGGCCCCGCTCGCGGGCCAGGGCCAGCCGGTGGTTCGCCATGATCCCGGCCATCCGCACCAGCACCAGGAAGAAGGTGAGCGCGCTCAGCACCGCGACCACGGCCAGGTCGTCGACCGACGGCTCCCGGAAGATCGTGCTCAGCAGCACGCCCGGCGCCACCATCGAGGCCGTTCCGAGCAGCGCCAGCCGCACCCGGCCGGCCTCGGCGCGGGCCGGCTCGGCTTCGGCCGGGATGCTCAGCAGGTTCATCGACGGGTGCAGCGCGGCCAGCCCGGCGCCGGTGTAGAGCGCGATCCGGCCGAGCGCCGCGAGGAACTGCATGTCGCCGACGAGCAGCGACAACTCGTACCCGACGTCGCCGATCAGCATCATCATCAGGCCGGCGCCGAGCAGGTTGCCGGCCCGCACCTTGCGACCGGAGGAGGTCAGCAGCCGGCTGAGCGCCCCGAAACACAGCAGGTCACCGATCGGCAGGGCGAGCGCCGCCCAGGACCCGGCCTCGGCGTCCGGCCCGAGCACGAAGGTCCAGGCCAGCAGCGCGAGACCCGAGGTGAGCGCCAGCGCGTCCAGCACCGCGGCCTGGTCCCGGGCCCCGCCGCTCCCCCGCCGGATGAAGATGAACAGCACACCGGCCAGCGCCGGATAGGCCGCGATGATCAGCAGCGACCCGGCGCCCGGCAGCAGGCCGTACACCGCCGTCCCGGTGGCCGACAGCACGACCGCGCCGGCCAGCAGCCACCACGGCGCCCGGTCGGCGGCCCGGTTGCGCTGCACGCCCCAGACGATCGCCGCGACCGCCGAGGCCCCGGTCACCAGCCGCAAGGCCGGCTGAGCGTCCGGCGTCAGGCAGAACACGAGCGCCAGCAACGCCATCCACGCGCCGAACGCCCAGGCGGCAACCCGTGGCGGCATCCCGCTCCCTACAGCCGATGATCCGTATCGGCCTCCCTTTCGGCCCGCTGCCGCCTTTTCTGAGCGAAAGCGCCACAATCACCCGGTGCTCCCCGACTTCATCCGGTCCCACACGATCGCCACGCCGGTCCCGTTGGTCCCGGAGATAACCATTTACCAGGCCGACGAGCCGATCGCTCTCTGGGAGAAGACCGAGGAGTCCGGCACCGAGCAGCCCCCGCCGTTCTGGGCCTTTCCGTGGGCCGGCGGCCAGGCCCTGGCCCGGCACATCCTCGACCATCCGCAGCTGGTGGCCGGCCGCAGCGTGCTCGACCTGGCCACCGGCTCGGGCCTGGTGGCGCTGGCCGCGGTCCGTGCCGGCGCCGATCCGGTGACGGCCAACGACGTGGACCCGCTCTCGTTGGCCGCGGCCGAGGCCAACGCCGCCCTGAACGGCATGTCGCTGCGGACCAGGGAGGCCGACCTCCTCGACAGCACCCCCACCGAACAGGTGATTCTCGCCGGCGACGTCTTCTACAGCCGCGCGATGGCCGCCCGGGTGCTGCCGTTCCTGCGCCGGGCCGCCGCCGGTGGCGCGCTGGTCCTGGTGGGCGACCCCGGCCGCGCCTACCGCCCCGAGGGCCTGCGACAGCGCGCGATCCACGAGGTCCCGGTGCCCGAGTCGCTGGAGGGCGTCTCCTCCCGGACCACGACCGTCTGGGAAATGCAAAAGCTTTGAAAGTACGCGTTCTGACGAGTCCCGTCCGAGCAGTTCCGGCACCTGCAACACCGGGCCGTCCGCCCGCTGCGGCCCACCGGCGGGTCACCCCGGCGATCTCCGGCGCACAATGGCTCGGTGGGCGCTTCCGGTGAGATCAGCGTGCCCGCCACGGTGCTCCTGGTGTTCGGTCGAGGCGTGGTGCGGACCGACGACGGCTTCGCACTCACCGCGGCCAGCACCGCCCGGGTGCTCGCCGCGGCCGCCTACGTCCGGGCCCACGAGCCGTTCTTCGCCCGAGCCGCGGCCCCGCGGATCGTCTTCACCGGCGGCTGGCCCGAGGCGAGCGAGGGCACCGCACCCCCGCCGGCCGGCGCACGCGAGGGCGACCTGATGCTGGCCGCCGCCCAATCCGCCGGCCTGGGTGACCACGCCGACCTGCACGCCGAGACACGCTCCCGGAGCACCCTGGAAAACCTCCTGCACACCGTCGAGGACCGCCTGCTGAGCGGCTACGGTTTCGGCGCGACGCGCCCGCTGGGGCTGGTGTCGCACGCCTGGCACCTGCCCCGGGTCCGCTTCCTGGCCGGCAAGGTGCTGGGCCTGCGCGGCCCGGCCCTGCTCGACGTCCCCGCCACCGGCGGCGAGGACCACAACGACCGGGGCGCCCTGCTGGCCGCCCGTTTCGGCTTCGCCGGCGTCCGCCGAGCCCACCATCTGCTACGCCGCGAACGCCGCATGGTCGCGGTCCTCCGAGCCACCGAGCAGCTGCGCCGCCGCTCCAGCCGCGCCTGAGAAACAACCGCCGCCCCTGAGTCGAGAGCGCCGCCCGCCCCACCAGCCGCCCGCCGGCCACCCACCCAGCCACCCAGCCAGCCGCCCACCCGGCCACCCAGCCGGCCAGCCGCGCGCCCGGCGCGGCCGCGGCACCCACCCGGCGGGTGACGGCCGGTGTCGGCGGGTATGAGAAAGCGCCGCGCGGGGAATGTGGGCCGCGTGACCGTGATTCTGCTGCCGGTCTACCGGCCCGGCGTGCATCTGCCGGAACTTGTCTCCGCCCTGCCCGACGCCGGGCGGGTGGTGGTTGTCGACGACGGCAGTGGGGCGGACGCCGAGCCGCACCTCGCGGCGGTCCGGAAGATGGGCTGCGCCGTGCTGCGGCACCCGGTCAACCGGGGCAAGGGCGCCGCGCTCAAGACCGGCTTCCGGCGGGCCCTCGCCGACCACCCGGGGCTCGACGTGGTGACCGCGGACGCCGACGGGCAGCACTCGGCCGCCGACATCGGGCGGATCGCGGAGCGGGCCGGCCGCGGTCACATCGTGTTGGGGGTGCGCCGGTTCGACCGGATGCCGCCGCGCAGCCGGTTCGGCAACACGGTGACGCGGGTGGTGTTCCGGGCGGCCACCGGGCGGGACGTGTCGGACACCCAGACCGGGCTGCGGGCCTACCCGGCCGATCTGCTCGAACGGTTGCTGGAGGTGCCCGGCGACCGGTTCGAATACGAGATGAGCGTGCTGCTGGACGCCGCGCGTACCCGGCATCCGATCGAAGAGGTGGAAATCCCGGCCACCTATCTGAACGGGAACGCGGCCTCGCATTTCGACGGTCTGGGCGACTCGGTCCGGGTCTACTGCGCACTATTGCGGTACGCGGCAGCCTCGGTCGTGCCCTAACCTCGGCGCCGTGGATGCGCTGCTCATCACCGGAACCGTCGGATCGGGTAAGACCACGGCGGCCGAAACGCTCGGCGACCTGCTCGCGGAGCGCCGGATTCCGCACGCGGTGATCGACGTCGACTGGCTGCGCCGCTCCTGGCCGGCGCCGGCGGGCGACCCGTTCAACGGCGCCGTCACGCTCGTCAACCTGCGTGCGGTGGCCGGGAACTTCCGGGCGGCGGGGGCCGAACGGCTGGTGCTGGCCGGGGTGATCGAGAGCCGGGCGGAGCGGGCTGCCTACCAGGACGCGGTGGGTGCGCCGCTCACGGTGTGCCGGCTCGAGGTCGACCTCGCGGAGGTGCGGCAGCGGCTGACCCGCCGGCACGCGAGCGACCCCGGCGGCCTGTCCTGGCACCTGAACCGCTCGGGCGAACTCGACCGCATCCTGGTCGACGCCCGGGTCGAGGATGTCGTGGTGCCGGGCGCCGGGCCGGCCGCTCAGGTGGCCGAAAAGGTCGCGAGCGCCGTGGGCTGGTAGGGCGACGGGGCCGCAGACCGATTTCGGCCCGCGGCCCCGTGCCGGCGGGGTCAGTCGGTGACGGGTTCCGGGGCGGGTGCTGGGGCGGGTGCTGGGGCGGGACGCAGTGCCAGGGCCAGGACCACGACCAGCAGGGCGACGGCCAGGCCGGTGGCAGCGTTCCAGCCGTGGGTGAAATTGTGGGCGTACTGGTAGTACACCGGCATCACCTCGAAGCGCAGGTCGCCGGTCGGTCTGGTGCCCACCTGGCCGAGTGCGCGCGCCACCAGGCGGAGGGTGCCGACGGTCAGCGGGGCCAGCACGGCCACCGCGGCCAGTCCGGCCACCGTGAGCGGCAGCCGCCGGGACAGTGGCAGGCGACGCACGGCGTAACCCACCCGGACCGCGAGCAGCCAGCCGGCGATCAAACCCAGCACGGCGCCCGCCAGGGTCAGCGGCAGCATGGCGCCGGGCTGGGCCGGTTCGACCATGACGTGCAGCGCGGTGCGGCCGGCCACGTCGGCGGGACCGCCCCGGAAGCTGCTGGCGAAGACGCGGAGCAGCAGGCCGTCGCGTTCGGCCACCAGCCGGGTCACGTCGGTGGGGACGACCTCCAGCGTGCCGTCCTCGCGGCCGGTGAAGTATCCGGACGTCTCGGCCGTGCTGGTGTACGGGTCGACGCTCCAGCCGGCGGCCGTCAGCCGTGCCTCGGCCGCCGCCGGCTCCCAGCCGGGAAGGAACTCGGGTGCGTGCACGCTGGTCGACGGGTGCAGGTTGAGCGGCCAGGTGAACCGGTCGACGTCGCCCGCGAACGGCACCCCGCCGGCCACCGCGGCGTAGCCGCGCACCTCGCCGTCGCCGGGCACGTCCTCGGCGGTGGCCCAGCCGGCCACCGACCCGAGGGCCGCACCCAGCGCCCCGACGGTCAGCGTGGTGAGCAGTGCCGCCACCACGATCAGCCGGCCCACCGGCAGCCGGAACCGCTGCCGCAGGCCGCCGGCGACCAGATCGCGGACCTCGGCCGCGGTGGGCCGCTCCCGGCCGTCCTCGGCCGCGTCCATCAGGGTCGTGAGGATCTCGTCGCCGTGCCGGCGCCGGTAACCCCGCGGGTAGGCGACCAGCAGCCGCCGGAACCGCCGCTGCAACACCCAGGCGTCGGTCATTCCGCGCCTCCCGATCCGAGCGGAGCCAGCCCGAGCATCGCCAACCCGCCCGAACCCCGGAGCCGGAGCCTGGTCGCGGCGGCCGCGGCGTTGCGCTGGAGCCGCTCCACCTCGGTGGTGAGCACGCCGGCGCCGCCGTCGGTGAGCCGGTAGTACCGCCGGAGGCGGCCGTCGACGGCCTCCTCCCGGTCGACCTTGATGAGATCCTGCTCGGCCAGCCGGTCGAGCGCCCCGTAGAGAGTGCCGGCCCGCAGTTGGACGTCGCCGGCCGAGAGCGCCGCCACCTCCTGGATGACCCCGTAGCCGTGAAGGGGTCCGCTGGCGAGCGCGGTGAGTATCAAGAACGTGGGTTCCTGCATGGCAACCATGCGGAGCACCTTACGTCGGCCGCTATATATCGTCAACCGTACTATGCCGGTAGCCGGTACACCGAGACGTGCGAGCGGGACTCGGCGGTGAACTCGGCGCCGGACCAGTCGGCGTGCCGCGTTTCCAGGGTGAAGCCGGCGAGCCGGGCCATCAGGTCGAGCTCGGCCGGCCAGATGTAGCGGTGCGGCGAGCGGAACAGGTGCGCCTCGCGGCCCTCGCCGAACCGGAAGTGGTGGCTCACGACCAGCTGCCGGAGCGGGTCGACGGTGTCCAGCCCGATGTACCCGGGTTCGACGTGTTCGACGATGGCCCGCTGGCCCGGCGGCAGGACCCGCAGGTCGGGCACCCACAGCTCGATCACGAAGCGGCCACCGGGACCGAGGTGCCGGGCGGCGTTGCGGAAACAGGCCACCTGTTCGTCCTGGGTGAGCAGGTTGGAGATGGTGTTGAAGACCAGGTAGACCAGGCTGAACTCGCCAGGGGCGGTAGCCGTGGCCATGTCGCCGACCACGACCGGGATCGCGTCCTCGCCGGCCTTGGTCCGCAGCTCATCGAGCATGGCGGGCGACATCTCGATGCCGGTGACCGGCACGCCGCGCCCGGCCAGCGGCACGCCGACCCGGCCGGTGCCGATGGCGAACTCGAGCGCGGCGCCGCCGGCGGCCAACTCGGCGAGCCTGGTCACGGCCGGGTCGAGCACGTCCGGCGCGAACATCCCGGTGCCGGGGGTGTCGTAGGTGCGGGCGGTCTGTACGTCCCAGATGTCGTTGTTGTGCACGCCTTCACGATCGTCGCGGCGTCGACCGGGGTCCACCCAATTTACGGCGGTCGATTACGGTGCTCCGATGCGACGGTGTTGGTGGGCGCTGCCGGCGGCGGTCCTGGCGCTGAGTGGATGTTCGGTCGCCCACGACGTGCCGAGCGTCGAGGAGCGGCTGGTCGACGGCTTTCTGACGCCGCTGGCCGCGGCCGGGATGCCGGCGACGATCGCCGAGACCTGCCGCTACGACCTGCCGGTCGACCAGCCGTGGCAGCTGAACACCGAGTTGCGGGTGGACGCTCCCCGGGTGCGGGTCGCCGAGGTGCTGAGCGGGCAGAACATGGTGCTGCGGCGCGACCGCGACCCGATGATCCTGCAGCAGTTCCAGGGCCGGCCCGGGGACGGCTGGAACGGCGTGCTGGAAGCCGCGGGCGAGAAGTCGGTCATCAAGCTCACCTACAACAACGCCGGCCGGGAGGACTGGGCCGGCGCGGTCGGCTGGGCCGAGGTCTGCCCGGACGGCCCCCACCCGGACCCGACACCCTAGGGCGGGACCGGGCTGGACCGCGGCGGGCGTCACGGCCCCATCGGCCGGCCGTGCTCCCGGCCGAGCGGCCGGCTCCCACCGGGCCGCAGCGGGCGGACGGCCCGGTGGGTCGCCTGGCGGCAACTGCGGTCCGGGGACCGGTGCTCATGCGTACTTTCAAATGGTTTTTCGTAGTATTTCGCTCAGCTCGAAACCGTTGCTGATCGTGTCGTCGGGGGTGGGGCCCAGGCCGGCGGGTTCGGATGCGGTGCGGGGGGAGCGCATCAGGATGGCGCGGGCCACGTCGGCCCGGCGGGCGCAGGCTATGTCGCGGCGGGGGCTGTCGCCGACGAACCAGCAGGATTCGGGTGGGATGCCCAGTTCGTCGGTGGCGTTCCAGATCATCTGGGGGTTGGGTTTGCGGACGCCGGCCTCGTTGCTGTAGATCTGCGCGGCGAACAGGCGGCCGATGCCAGCCCGGGCCAGGAAGTCGCGGTGCGCGGCGCCGGACAGCGTGTTGCTCACGACGGCCAGCGGGATGCCCGCGGCGAAGGCCGTCTCCAGCGCCTCGGGGACGCCGGGGCGCAGTTGCCAGCCGCTGCGGAAGGCCCAGTCGTAGCTCAGCCGCCGCACCGCGCCCCGCACCGGGACCCGCGCGGCCGGTGGCCAGCCGGGCAGCACGAAACGCTCCCACACCTCGGCCTGGCTCAGTTCGTCCGGCCAGTCCTCGTCGCGCCAGCGGGCCCAGGCCTCGGCGCCCTCGGTGAGCGCGCGCTGGATCTGGCCGGGGGTCAGCGCGCCGCGGCTCATGTTGTAGATGCGCAGCACCAGATCCGGCGGGGCGGCACGCTGCGGCGGCGCGTCGGCGAGCACGCCGCCGAAGTCGAGGAGGAGGGCGCCGGGCCGCATGTCAGCGGGCGGTGCCCAGGGTCCAGGCGCGCACGCCGCCGACGATGCCGGCCGTGTTCGGCACCACCACCACGTCGTCGCCCATCCGCGCCAGCTGGGTGGCGGTGATCAGCCGGGAGTTGCCGCCGCCCAGATAAAGGCGGTCCCAGAGGAAGACCGGGCGCAGGCCCTCGACCACGTTGCGGACCCGGCGGGACCAGAGCGCGTCGCCCAGCCGGCGGCGCTCGTGCTCGCCGATGTAGGTGTCATAGCTCATCCCCCAGCGCACCGGCGCCTGCGACATCTCCAGGTGCGGGGCCAGCACGCCGCCGTCGAACAGGGCGCAGCCCAGGCCGGTGCCCAGGGTCAGCATCAGCTCGCAGCCGGTGCCCGCCACCACCCCGGCGCCGTGCACCTCGGCGTCGTTGAGCACCAGCGTGGGCAGGCCGAACGCCTCGGCCAGGGCGGTCCGCGCGTCGAAACCGTGCCAGGCGTCCACCAGCTCGGGATCGACCCGGGTGCGCGGGCCACTGCGGGTCACGTAGTGCGGGGTGGCCACCACCACGCCGTGCCGCAGCATGCCGGGCATCCCGACGGTGACCCGGTCGGCGGTCGGCAGCCGCGCGCCGAGCTGCACCAGGGTCTTGACGAACAGTTCCGGCGGCAGCGGGTACGGCGTCGGCACGCGCAGCGGCTGGGCCCGCATGGTGCCCGCCTCGTCCAGCACGGAACCCTTGATGCCGCCCCCGCCGCAGTCGATCGTCAGGGTGAAAGCCACGCCGCCAGTTTGCATGGAGGTCACCTCCCCGCACAGCAATTGTGACCCGTGCGCCGCCCCAGGGGCTAATCCGCGATCTCGGCCGTAGCCAGCGGTCGCAGCCGCACCCGGGTGATGGCCCGGCCGGTCACCTCGACCACCTCGGCGGTGAACTCGGGCAGCGTCACCACCTCGCCGGGGTCGGTGGGGATGTGGCCCAGCGCGGCCAGCATCATGCCGGCGACCGTGGTGTAGTCGCCGTCCTCGTGCGCGTTGGTCTCGTCGTGCAGCCCGATGTCGGGCAGGTCGTGGATGGGGAACGAGCCCGGCATCAGCAGCGCGCCGTCGGCCTCGCGGATCACCGCGGCCACGTCCCGGTCGGTCTCGTCGTAGATCTCCCCCACGATCTCCTCGACCAGGTCCTCCATGGTGACGATGCCGTCGATGGCGCCGCGCTCGTCGACCACCATGGCGATCTGCTGCCGCTCGGCACGCATCTGCCGCAGCGCGTCGGACACCCGCAGCGTCTCGGGCAGGAACAGGCTGGGGCGGCACAGCGCGTCGACCGGGCCGTCCGCGTCGATCAGCTCGCGCAGGTGCACCACGCCGATCACGTCGTCCAGGCCGGCCGGGCCGACCACCGGCGCCCGGGAGTGCCCGCCGTCGAGCAGCAGACGGAGGGCGTCGTACGCCTTCATGCCGGTGGGCAGGCTGACCACGTCCCGCCGGGGCACCAGGATCTCGCGCAGGATCCGGTCGGCGATCTCGAACGCGCCGCTGATGATCGTGCGCTGCTCGGCCGAGAAGTCCTGCTGGGCGGCCACCATGTCGCGGATCTCCTCGGTGGTGACCTCCTCGCGCTGGGCGGACGGGTCGCCGCCGGCCAGCCGCACCACCAGGTTGGTGGCGGCGCCGAGCAGCCACACCGCGGGCCGGGAGATCGCCGCGAGGACGTCCAGCGGGCGGGCCACCAGCAGCGCCCAGCCCTCGCTGCGCTGCATCGCGATCCGCTTCGGCGCCAGCTCGCCGATCACCAGCGTGACGAAGGTGAGCGCGATGGTGACCAGCACGATCGCCGCCGGCCGGGCGGCGGTGCCGAGGAAGGCCAGATGCTTGATCAGCGGCTCGGACAGCGACACCGCGGCGGCCGCCGAGGCCAGGAAGCCGGCCAGCGTGATGCCGATCTGGATGGTGGCCAGGAACCGGTTCGGGTCGCGGGTCAGCCGGGCCAGCACCTTGCCGCTGCGGGACTGCCGCTCGAGCCGCTGCACCTGGCTGTCCCGCAGCGAGACCAGGGCCATCTCGCTCCCCGAGAACACCGCGTTGACCAGCACGAGCACCAGGACCAGGACGATCTCTCCGGTGGTTCCACCCATTACCCAGCTCCCGGCACAAATCGATCACGAGGGGAACAAGGTACCCAGAGTGGGGCCGCGCCGCTCGTCAGAACCGCGCGAATGAGCGGATCGGCATCCGCGGGCCGAACCGGGGTGCCGCGATGCCGCCACGGCCCAGCAACTCGCAGACCCGGCCGCGGTGGCCGCGGAACGGTTCCAGCAGCTCCAGCATCCGGGCGTCGGTGCCGCGCGGCTCGCCGGCCAGGCCCCAGGCCACCGTGTTGGGGATGTGGTAGTCACCGACGCTCACCGCGTCCGGGTCGCCGTGGACGGTGCGGACCACCTCGGCCGCCGTCCACGGGCCGATCCCGGGCAGCGCGACCAGGCGCCGGGTGGCGTCGGCGGCGTCGGTGCAGCGCTCCAGCCGCTCGGCGGCCAGCGCGGCGCGCAGCAGGGCCATGGTGCGCTTCTGCTCGACCCCGAACGGGTGGAACTCCCAGTAGGCCGTCGCCGCGACCGCGGCGGGATCGGGTGGGAGGAGGAGATCGGCGTGGCCCGGCGCCGGCTCACCGAAATGCCGGCAGATTTTGCGGTACGCGCGAAAGGCCTCGGTGCCGGTGACCTTCTGCTCCAGCACGGCCCGCAGGAGACGGTGGAACAGCAGCCCGGTGGCCGGCAACCGGACCCCGGCGAACGTCCGGGCCAGGCGCTCGACCAGCGGGTGGGCCGCGGCCAGGGCCGGGAAGCCGGTCAGGTCGTCGCGGAGGCCGGCGATCGCGTCGGCCCGCTCGACCAGCCAGTCGCGGCCCGGTCCGTAGCCGGTGGCGACCAGCTCACCGGCGGCGCGGGCCAGGTGCAGGGTGCCGGGGCCGGCCGGGGTGCGGGCGGCGAGCCAGAGCTCATCGGCGGTGACCCGGACGCACGGGTCGTGCCTGGGCACCTGCAGCGGGCCGAGCGTGGCGCCGAACTGATAGCGCTCGGGCGGGGTCAGCCGGCGGGGGGTCACCGGGAAACTGTGCCACCTCGACCCGCCACCCGGCCATAGGCAAGCCGATGGCCCTGACCGCGCTCCCGGTCAGGGCCATCGGTGGGCGATCGGACACCCGAGTGATCCGGATCGCCGTTGGAGCCGGCCGCTGTTGTCGTCCGTCAGGGGGAAGGGCGACCGCCGGTGCCGACGGGGGGTCCCGGTCGGGACGAGGCCATGTCGGTGACCTCGTCCGTCCCGGGTTCGGCTCCGGTTCTGCGGCGATGCTCCTCGATCAGTTGCGGCGACCGCCGCGACCGCCGTTGTTGTTGCCGGCGTTGTTGTTGTTATTGCCGACGTTGATCCGCACCGCGTCGAAGGCCGGGGTCTGGTTGGCCCGCTCCATCATCGGGATCCGGTGCGAGCCGTCACCGGCCCACGAGGCGCACTGCGCGGTACCGGCGGCCGGGATGCCGGGCACCTGGATGGTGACCGAGTCCGGCTGGGCGTCACCGCCGTTGTCCTCGGTCGCCACGAAGAACGCGGGGACCGGAGCCGGGTCGGGAGCGTTGTTGGTGTTGCCCAGCAGCCGGCAGGCGGTGTGGAAGTGACCGCGCACCAGGCCGTTCTGCAGCACCGAGCTCTCCACGTAGTAACCACCCTGGCCGGCCGCGAGGAACCGGTCACGGATCAGGTTGCGGGTGCTCACGACGAGGGTGAACGGCTGGTTCACACCGACGTTGTTGGGCGCCTGCACGATCAGCAGCGACGGGTTGTTGGCCGCGGCGCCGACCTCACCGAACTCGGTGGAGACGCACCGGTTGCCGAGCTGGAAGCCGTTGTGGGCCTCGAGGTCGCTGTCACCGCAGTTGTTGGTCAGGATGCCCAGGCCAACGCCCGGCGGCGGGTTGGTGGGAGCAGGCGCGGGCTCCTCGTCGTCGTTGTTGCCGCCGTTGTTGTCACCACCCTGCTGGCCGCCGTTGTTGTCGCCGCCCTGCTGGTTGTCGCCGCCCTGCTGGCCGTTGTCGCCGCCCTGGTTGTCGCCACCCTGCTGGTTGTCGCCACCCTGCTGGCCGTTGTCGCCGCCCTGGTTGTCGCCACCCTGCTGGTTGTCGCCGCCCTGCTGCTGGCCGTCGCCGCCCTGCTGCTGGCCGTCGCCGCCCGGCTGCTGGCCTTCGCCTTCGCCCTCAGCCGGCGCGGGCGCCGCAGAGCTGGGCGCGACGGTCGCCTGGCCGCCACCGCCGTTGCCGCCGTTGTTGCCGACGTTCTCCATGACCCACTGACGGCACCGCTGGCGGAGCGTCGCCGCGCTCACCGTGTTGCCGGCACCGTCGTCCGGGTGCTGGGTAACCCGGCCACCGTTGGTGGTGTACGAGTCGCGCCGGGTCTGGGTCGACAGCCGGGTCTGCGCCGGCCGCTCGATCCGGTCGCACTGGGCGAGAGCCCGGCGCTGAGTACGGTCGGTCGCCGCGTTCGAGACCTGTGTGACGGTGACGATGCCACCGAATACCACCAGGGTGGCAGCCACCGCGACGATCCGGCGACGGCCGCTGAACCAATTCGCCGCCCTACTGGTGGATGCGCGCCGGTACTTGGACCTTCGCATTGGATGACACCTTTCTCTGTCGCGACCTGGACGTGGGGGGACTTACCGCGCCCGGAAGATGCGCATGGTCGTGATGACGCCAACCACGAGAGCGGCGGCGAGGACTAGAAGAATTACCGTGGTGTTGACACCCGGGAGACCGCTGTTGGCGCTCGCGGCGGCGATCATCTGACCGTCGACCGGAACCGGTCCGCCAGCGCCCGCGGGAGCGGGAGCGGTGGGCAGCGCGCCATAGTCGACAATCTCGCTGCTCTCGAGCAGCGTCATGTGCGTCATGACGAACTGGTTGGCCTGCTGGGCCAGCTGACGGACCGAGTCGTTCCGGGTGCTGGCCCGAATCGTCGCGATCGCCGGGAAGATGTTGCCGTGCGCCGCACGGAGACGGTCGATGAAGATCTGATCGAACGTCGTGGAGTTCGCCGCCCGCATCTCGTCGAGCCAGATCTGCTGGGCCGCGTTCGGCACGTTCGGCAGCATGATGTCGAGCTTCTTCGCCACCGTACGGTCGAGGTTGTCGAGCACCACGTGCTGCGCGGCGATCGACTTGCCGATGTTGACGACGCGCGGGTCGTCCGACTTCTCCACGGCCATGTTGCCGGCGGGGATCTCCCAGAGCCCGGCGAGCCGGACCTTGATGACGAAGTCCCGATCGGCTGCACTGACCGCACCGACGCCACGATCCTTGAAGGTCGTCGCCGGAACGGGGATCCCGTCCGCTGCCTGCGCCGGGGCCACCGGTGCCAGCAGGACGGTCAGGACCATCGCCGAGACACCCACCAGCCAGCGCTGCAACTGGCGAGAGGAGCGGACGGCTCTCATTTCTCACGACCTCCGAATTCCGCGGGTTTCTGAAGAAAGAGACTCGGGTCAGTAGCTGTAGTCGCTACCGGCACCGCCGGCGTCGCCGGACTCGGATTCCTCGGCGTCGTCCTTGGGCGGCGCCACCGGCTTGGAGACCGGCGGGAGACACGTCAGGTTCTTGGCGCCGTCCGGCTTGATGACGAACCACTTGCCGCCGACGTTCTGGCCCTTCCACTGACCGGCCTTCTTGTCGCCGATGTAGAAGTAGACCGGCCAGCCCTTGACCGTCAGCTGCTTGGTGCCGTCCGCCCGGGTGACCGTCCCGACCAGCTCCTGGTCGACACCGTCGACCTCGGGCTCGCCGTCGTTGGTCAGCGCCGGCGGCCAGATCTCGGCGCACTCGCCGTTGCAGTTGGACTTCGACGGGTTGTCGCCGTCGTCGTCGAAGCGGTAGAGGACCATGCCCTCTTCGCTCTCGATGACCTCACCCATCCGCTTGACCTCGGAGCCCACCAGCTTCGCGGTGATCTGCTCCTCGGGGAGATCGGTGACGGCGTCGGCGCCCGGCGGCTCGGTGGCGTCCGGGTCGGCCTGCGCAATCGGGTCGGCTGTCGACGTCGCCTCGGGCGACGCGGCGCCGGCATCGGCGGCCTCCTGGGCGTTGCCGTAGTCAGCGGCGTCGTATCCGGTCGGGGCACAGCCGGACAGTGCGAATGCCGCGGCGATGGCAGCGCCTACGACCATCAACTTTCGCTTCTCGGGTACCAACGTGCCCTCCAGTGATTCCTGCATCTGGCGTTTCCGGGCAGTAGTACGGGGACTGGGGTCGACGCGGTTCGAAGTAGGGCCGATCAATTTCCTTAAGTTTGTTTGAACCACCCCGGAGCTGGCCCGGAGCACGGCAAAGGGCCCGGCCGAAACGGCCGGGCCCTTGCTGACGAGCCTGTTTCCGGGTCGGTTACTGCGGCACCTGGACCAGCGTGTCGCCGCTGCTGACCTCCTGCACCTGGATGTAGGCGATGTTCTCCCGCGCGGTGGCGGTGACCGCCTGCAGCATCAGCGGCTCCGGGTTGGCGGCGGTGCCCCAGCCCCGGTCACCGACGGCCCAGGAGATGAGCGGCTCGGTGGTGCCGTCGGTGTGCCGGGCAACCAGCCGGCAGACGATCGGGCCCTTGATGTTGGAGATCGCGAACGAGATCTGGGTGCCCCAGTCCTTCTTCTCCAGGGCCACGTCCGCACTCACCCCGGACCGTGGGTCCTGTCCGCTGTACTTCTGGCCGGCGAGCTCGGGGCCACCGACGCCGGCACCGCCCGTACTGGGCGGCAGTGGGTCGAGCTGGCTCGAGTCGCGCTGGACGACGTTGCCACCGCCCGGCGAGTTCTGGTCGGGGGCGAACCAGCGGCCACCGGCGAACAGTGCGCCGATCGACAGCATGGCGAACACGACCACGGCGGCGGCCAGCGAGTACAGCCGGCGGCTGTTGGCCCGGCGGCGCTCGACCTTGACCTCGCCCAGCATCTTCTGCAGGACGACGCCGTCCTGCCGGGACTCTTCGGCCGCGATCACCGAGCCGGCATCGACGTCCGCCAGCAGGTCAGCGACCTGCACGAACGACTCCAGCTCGAAGGCGCATCGCGGGCACTCGATGAGGTGGTCCTCGAAGCGCGCGGCGTCGCGTTCGTCCAGCACCCCCAGTGCATACGACGCGACGTCGTAGTGCTCTTCCTGCGTCATTACTCCGTCACCCCCCGCTGCTGCAACGCCGTACGCAGCGCACGCAGAGCGTAGTACACCCGTGACTTGGCGGTGCCCAACGGAAGATTGAGCTTCTCCGCCGCCTCCGGGACGGTGCGTCCCCGGAAGTAAGTCTCGATAAGAATTTCCCGGTGCGACTGGCTGAGTTCCCGCAGCGCGTCGGACACGGTCATGGACTGCAGAACCCGGTCGGTGTCGTCCGACATGCTCGGGAAGCTCTCGAGCTCCCGGTCGTACGTCTCGGCGGGGCGGGCACTCGCGCTGCGGTGGTCGTCGATGGCGATCCGCCGGGCGACGGTCACCAGCCACGGCCGCAGCGACTGCTGGCCCTGAGCGCCGAGCCGGTGCGCGTTGCGCCAGGCCCGGAGCAGCGTTTCCTGCACGATGTCCTCGGCACGCTGACGGTCACCGCCGGTCAGTCGCAGCACGAACATCAGCAGAGGTCCGGCGTGCTCCTCGTAGAGCATCTTCACGAGAGTGTCCTCGTGGCTCGGCTCGGTAGAGCCGTGCCGAGGAGCCTGCCGCGGGATCACCGAACCTCCGTCGTTCGCACTACGGCCTCCGTCGAGAGACTGCCACCGGCCACCCGAACGTTGCTGTGTCATCAGGCACACCCCGCCCAGCGCGAGCCGATCCTCGGCCACCGCATGCATCGATACCTCCGCCCGGAGCTTTCCCCGTCGCCTGAGATACGGCTGGGGGTGCCGGCCGGGATCAACCTAGGCGGGAAAATTTCTGGGACGTGGGTACTCAACGGTCCTCCGGTCTCGTGTGGGGGCGTCACGAGGCACGTTGCAGCCGATCATATTCATCCATCTGCACCGATATGCCTGGCGGGGCAGCCGAATAATACTCAGCCGCGGGCGTCCCAGGAAACGTCATGCTGAGCTGGGCGGACGCACTGGCGGTGCGGTGCTGCCGCTACGTAGGCAGGTGCCTGCACAGCGTTTCCGTCCCGGACTTTGGGAGCGCTCCCATGAGTGCTCCCGAGGGGCGGGACGGCTGTTCGGAGGATGTCTCGTAACCGGATGGCCCGATCGGGTGTCACCCGCCCGAGTCGAGCGGGATGTCCGATTAAGCGCGTGCCCGCGCAGCGGCAAAAGTCAGCGCCCGATGGAGCACCCGGGAGTCGCCGAGCAGGCCGCGCAGGCGGCGCTCCAGACCGGCGATCGGCACCAGATTCTGCGGGGCCCGCGGATCCTTGTACGCCGCCGAGGCGAACCGCGGCAGCGTCGCCCCGGACACCTCGGCCAGCTCGATCGCCTGATCCGGGGTGAGATCGGGCGAGCACTCCACCCGCACGATCCCGGACCACGGCGCACCGGAGGCGCCGGGCAGCCGCAGATACCAGGACCAGCCACCCCACACCGTGCCCAGGTGGAACACCGGGGTGCGCTGCCCGGGCCGCAGCGCGGTCACCACCTGGGTGAGCGCGGCCGGCAGGTATTGCTTCTGCTGGGTCTTGACGTAGCCGATGGTGCGCGGCAACTGGCGCCGGTTGCGCAGCGGGCCGTCCACCACCAGCAGGTCGTCGCTGCCGTCCCGGGCCACCGCGGAGATGTCGATCTCGAGCGCGGTCAGCGACGGCTGCACGGCGGCCGGCAGCTTGCTCATCTCGCCCGTGCCGGACACCCGGTGCACCTCGTAGCACACCGAGCCGGCCTGCACGTCACCCGCCGACGGGCTGGCCGTGAACAGGCCGCGCCGCACCGCGTGCCCGACCAACTCGGCCGCGCCCCGGCCCAGGTCGCAGCGCACCACGCCGGCCGCGAACGAGGCGGCCAGGCCGGGATAGGAGGTGCCGTCCTCCTCGGCGGTCCACAGTCCGGCGTCGTTGCGCCGCACGCCGTCGACCAGGAAGACCACGTCCGGCACCCGGGCCGAGACGGACTTGTCGATCGGCGCCCACTCGGCGGCCGGCACCTCGACGTCGGTGTCGACCTGGGCGCTGCTCGGCGAGGCCGGCCCGTCGCCGTCGCCGCCCTCGAACGACGAGCCGTACGACGGGTCCCAGGCGTCCACGAACATCCGGGTCACAGACCGACCCTCTCGACATGGGCGGACCGGGCGTCCTTGTGCACCTCGAAGCGCACCGGCACCCGCTCGGCCAGTGCGTTCACGTGGGTGACCACGCCGACCATCCGGTCGCCGCGGGCCGCGAGATTTTCCAGCGTCGCGGCCACCACGTCGAGGGTGGCCGCGTCCAGCGTGCCGAAGCCCTCGTCCAGCACGATCGACTCCAGGCTGGCGGCGGTGGTGGACATGCCGGCCAGCTGTTCGGACAGCGCCAGGGCCAGGGCCAGCGAGGCCTGGAACGTCTCGCCGCCGGACAGCGTGCGCACCCCGCGCCGCAGGCCGGCGTCGTGGTGGTCGAGCACGTAGAACTCGCCCTTGTCGTGCACCAGGTCGTATTGCCCGCCGGTGAGCTCGCGCAGTATCCGGGAGGCGCCGTCGACCAGCAGGTCGAGCGCCTCCTCGAGCAGCCAGCGCTCGAAGTTGTTGGCCCGCAGGTGGCCGGCCAGCGCCTTGGCCACCCGGCCGTCGCGCTGCAGCGTCATCCGTTGCTCGGTGAGCTGGCGGGCCTGCTCGCGCCGGTCGGACAGCCGGCGCCAGGCCGCCTCGGCCCGCTCGGCCGTGACCGCGGCGGCCCGGATCAGCTCGGACTCGCCGCTGGCGTCCCGGGACCGGGCCGGCGGGGTCACGCCGGCCGCGATGAACAGCGCGTCCACCTCGGCGTGCGCGTGCACCACGGCCTCGTGCGCGGCGGTCACCGTGGCCTCCGCGCCGGTGCGGGCCGCAGCCCGGCTGCGGTGCTCGCCCTGCGCCCAGTCGACCAGCGTCTGCCAGGCGCCGGCCAGGTCGTCGCGGTCGGCGGGCGGCGGGGCGAACCGGGCCACCTGGTCGCGGACCTGGTCGAAGGCCCGCCAGGCGGCCCGCTGCCGTTCCTCGGCGGTGAGCACCGCGGCCTGCGCGGCCCGCTGCGCCTCGCGGGCGGCGCGCACCGCGCCGGCCGCCAGGTCGAGCTTGCGCTGCAGGCCGGCCAGCTCGGCGAGTTGCCGCTCCAGCGCCGGCGCGCCGGGCGATCCGGCCACCACGCCGCGCACCTCGGCCAGCCGGGACAGGTGGTGCTCGTGCTGGGCGCGCTTGCGCTCCAGGTTGCCCTCCAGCTTGCGGGCCACCGCGTCGCGCTGCCGCCAGGCCGACTCGGCGACCTCGGCGGCGGCCCGGGCGGCCTTGCCGGTGGCCTCGGCCTCGCGCACCGCGGAACCGGCGGGCATGGCCGGCACCGCGGACACCGGCTGGTCGCAGACCGGGCAGTTGTCACCCGCGGTCAGGTGCGCGCGCAGGGCGGCGGCCTTGTCGAGCCGCTGCGCCTCGGTGTAGTCGAGCCGGGCCTGTTCGAGCAGCTGGGTGGCGCCCAGGTGGGCGCTGTTGGCCAGGTCGGCCGCGGCGACGGCGTCCTTGTATTCGACCTCGGCCACCGACACCTCGCCGGCGAACCACTCCTCCTGGCCGACCAGGCGTTCCAGCTCGGCGTGCCGGTCGAGCATCAGCCGCAGCGAGCCGGCGTCACCGGCCGCGGCCAGTTCGCCGCGGACCTTTTCCTCCAGTTCCTCGGCGGCGTGCACGGCGTCCGCGGCCTCGGTGGCGCTCGCCCTGGCTGCCGCGGTCACGCCCGCGATCTCCGCACAACCGGCCGGGGTACGCACGGCGACCAGCGCCCGGAGCTCGGCGTCCAGCGCGTCGCGGGCGGCGGCGGCCGCGGTCTCGGCCTCGCGCGCGGATCGCAGACCGGGCACCGACCGCTCGACGGCGGCGGCGAGTTCGCGCATCCGGGCCAGGTGTGCCTCGGCCGCGTCGACCGCCTCGTCGGACGCGTCGGCCAGGCCGGCCAGTTGCTGGTCGACCACGCCGAGCTTGGCCTCGGCGGTGCTGGCCCGGCCGGTCGCCAGGGTCTGCACCCGCTCGTAGACGTGCAGGCCGAGCAGGTTGACCAGGATCTGCTGACGGGTGGCCGGCTTGGCGTGCAGGAAGTCGGCGAACTGGCCCTGCGGCAGAACCACGCAGCTGGTGAACTGCTCGTACGGCAGGCCCACGGCGTGCAGGACGGCCTCGTCCATCTCGGCCGGGGTGCCGGCCAGCACCTCGCCGAGGTCGTCGAGGTCCATGCCGGTGTCCAGCTTGCTGACGTCGAACCCCGCCGGCATCAGCTGGAGCCCGGCGCCGGCGGTCTTGACGTTGCCCCGGCCGTCCCGGCGCACCACCCGGGTGGCCACGTAGCGGTCGCCGGCCGACTCGAAGACCAGCCGGACCCGGGCCTCGCTCGCGCTGGGCGCCAGCGCGTTGCCGATGCCGCGGGCGCCGCCCCAGCGCGGGACCATGCCGTACAGCGCGAAGATGATGGCGTCGAGCACGGTCGACTTGCCCGAACCGGTCGGACCGACCAGCGCGAAGTAGTCGGTGTCGGTGAAGTCCACGGTGGTCTCGTCCCGGAACACCGTGAACCCGGCCATATCCAACCGAATCGCCCTCATGAGTGGCTGCTCACCTCGTCGTACAGCTCGTCGAAGAGTTCACGGACGCCGTCCTCGGCGATGCCGCGGTTGTCCAGGTAGTCGCCGAAGAGCTCACGCGGCGACCGGCCAGCCCGCTGCGCCATCCGCTCACCCGCCCTGCTCGGCATCATGTCCGGGTCGATCCGCACCTCGAGCGCGTTGGGCAGCAGGTCCTGCACGTCCTCGCGCAGGCCCACCCGCGGCGTCTCGCGCACGAAGACACGGAGCCAGGCGTCCGGAAGGTTCACCGTGGCGAGTTGTTCGAGGGTGCCGCGTACGGTGCGCAGGGCCAGCGCCGAGCCGATCGGCACGTCCCGCACCCGGGCCGCCTTGTCGGTGCTGACGTCGACGATCGCCACCGAGCAGACGTTTTCCTCCTCGCCGAAGTCGACGGCGAGCGGGCTGCCGCTGTACCGGGCCGGGCACGGCGAGAGCACCTGCTGGGCCCGGTGCAGGTGGCCGAGCGCCACGTAGTGCGCGTTCGGCGGGAAGACGGTGGCCGGTACCGCGTATCCCATCACGGTGTGCGCCTCGCGCTCGCCGCCGCCGGACGCCGCGCCCACGATGGTCAGGTGGGCGGTCAGCAGGTTGACCGCGCCCGGCTCGGCGAACGACTCGCTGAGCCGGCCGATCAGCCGGGCGATGTGGTCGGCGTACGTCTGGGTGGCCTCGGCCGCGGTGAGCTCGTACATCTCGGTGGCCCGGATCGCGTACCGCTGGGACAGGAACGGCAGGGTCACCAGCCGCCAGCGCTCGCCGCCCGCGGTCTCGCCGGCGATCAGCAGCTCGTCCGGGTTGTCGCGGACCGCGCCGCGCAGCACGATGCCGGCCGCCTCGGCCCACGGGCGCAGCGCGTCGAGTGCCGGGCCGTTGTCGTGGTTGCCGCCGATCGCCACCACCTGCGCGCCGGTCTGCCGCAGCGCGGACAGCGCCCGGGTCACCACCCGGGTCGAGTCGGCGGCCGGCGCCGCCGAGTCGTACAGGTCGCCGGCCACGATCACCAGGTCGGGGCGCTCGGCGCGGGCGATCTCGACGACCTGGGCGAGCACCTTGATGTGCTCGTCGTGCCGGCTGCGGCCCTTCAGGACCTTTCCGACGTGCCAATCGGAGGTATGCAGGATGCGCATCGCGGAACCTTAGAACGGAATCTCGTCGCCGGACGAACTCACCACGGCGAAGGGGTCGGCGCCCTGGACGATCGAGCGCATCGTGCTGGACGGCGGTGGCCCGGACTCGGACTTGCGGGTGGCCCAGGCCGGGAACGGGAACTCGACGCAGAGCGGGACCGGGATGTCCGGCTGGTTGACGAACATGGTGCCGGGGCGGGCCAGCAGCGCGCGCTGCCGCATGGCCGGCGGCAGGAAGCCGTACTCCGGGCGGGCGGCCTCGGCCGGGTCGAGCCGGCCCACCACCCGGATCGCCGAGTTGGTCACGATCCGGCGTTCGACCTCGCTGGCGGTCTGCTGGGCGCCGATCAGGATGACGCCCAGCGAGCGGCCGCGCTCGGCGATGTCGAGCAGCACCTCCTTGATCGGTGAGCTGCCCTCGCGCGGTGCGTACTTGTTGAGCTCGTCGAGGACCACGAACAGCAGCGGGCGGCCGGTGCCGCTCTTTTCCTTCTCGTCGAACTCGGTCTTGAGCGTCACGCCGACCACGAAGCGCTGCGCGCGGTCCGGCAGGTTGTGCAGGTCGACGACCGTCACCTGGGCCGATTCGGCAGTCTTGATCTGGTGCGGGCGGCGCTGGGCCAGGTCGCCGCGGATCAGCCGGGCCAGGTCGCGCTTGCTGCCGATCAGCCGGCGGGCGAACGCGTTGACCGTGCCCATGTTGACCGCACTGCCCGCCCAGGTGGACCGGGTCTCGTCGTCGGTGAGCTGATCGACGATGTGGTCGACCAGGTCGCCGTACGAGGAGATGCGCCGGCCGTCGATGCTGATGCCGCCCTCGGCCGGTACCGCGTGCCGGTTGAGGTGCGCGGTCACCGAGTGCACCACCATCGTGTACTGCTGGCGCTCGTCGTCGGCGTCGGCGAACACGTACGGCAGAAGCTTGCGGTCGCAGAACTCCTCGAGCGTCCAGTAGAACGTGTCGACCCCGGTGAGGCGGCTGCTCACGTCGGGCGCGCCGGACGAGTCACCGGCCCGCGGCGGAGCGTAGACCCGGACGTCGGCGAACGGGCTCGCGGGCAGTTCGAGCAGCTTGTAGGCGGACCGGGTGTGGTCGTCGAGCCGGGTGTTGGGGTGGTCGAGGAACAGCAGGTCCTCGCCCTTGACGTTGAAGATCAGGGCGCGGGCGTTGGTGCCGTCGGCGCCCAGCTGGCCGGACCGGAACACCGAATAGAGCAGGAAGGTCGCGAAGCTCGTCTTGGTGGCCACGCCGGAGATGCCGGAGATGGACACGTGCGCGCCGCGGGTGCCGTCCAGGAAGTCGGCGTTGAGGAAGACCGGCACGCCGTCGCGGCCGGTGCCCATCGGGATGCGGCGGTCCATCCGGTCGAAGTGCAGGGCCGCGTCGCGGGCCTCGCCCTCGGCCCGGTGCACCACGGCGCCGGGCTGCGGCGGGACATACAGCTCGGGGTCGACCCGGGTGGTGGTGATCTCGGCGGCCTCCTGCACCAGCGCGGGCAGCGTGCCGTCGGCGATGGCGAAGACGTCCGAGTCGAACTGTGCGCCCTCGTGCCGGGCTCGGACCTGGGTGACCACGCCGGCGATCGTCACCGGTTCGCGGTCCGGCAGCCCGCGGCGGGTCACCACGACGTCGTCGAGTTGCAGGTAGTTGCCGGGGGTCACGGCCGTCCAGAACTGGAGCGGGGTCGCGTCGGCAGTACCCAGGACCCGCCCGACGGGGTCATCCTCCGGTTTTGCATTCAGTTTTCCGCCGCGGGGAAGCCCAGTTTCGTCAGACACGCCGATCATCGTGCACCAGGGGTACGACAGAAGCCGCACGTGGAGTGGGTTGGCATTGGTTGTCCACAACTTCTGGTGGCCATCCACAGATTTATCCACAAGATCTTGCCCAAGCTGTGGAGGCACGCCCGACAATCGAACCGATCGCGGCCTATCGGCCAAGTACCGGGTGACAGTCATCCGACCGCCGAAGGGGTACGCGTATGAGACCGCCCGACCACCCGCAGCCGCGGTGACCGCCGTGGAGGTCGTGGACGACCACGACCTGATCCGGCGCTCGGCGACCGAGCCCGAGGCGTTCGGCCCGATCTTCGACCGGCACGCCGGCACCATCCACCGCTACCTGGCCCGGCGGGTCGGCCGCACGCTCGCCGACGACCTGACCGCCGAGACCTTCCTGATCGCCTTCCGCGGCCGGGACCGCTACGACCTGAGCCAGCCGGACAGCCTGCCGTGGCTGTACGGCATCGCCGCCAACCTGCTCCGCGGCCACCAGCGCACCGAGATCCGGCAGTACCGGGCACTGGCCCGGACCGGCGTCGACCCGGCCTACGACGACGCCGGCGACCGGGTGCTCTCCCGGGTCGCCGCGGCCGGCCGGGTCCGCGCGCTGGCCGCCGTGCTGGCCCGCCTGCCGGTCGGCGAGCGCGAGGTGCTGACCCTGGTCAGCCAGGCCCAGCTCAGCTATCCCGAAGTCGCCCGCGCGCTGGGCATCCCGATCGGCACGGTCCGGTCGCGGCTGCACAGCGCCCGCAAACGCCTCCGTGCCGCCCTCCCCGACCTCGCCGATGGGATCGACGATGAATGACCTCGACCTGATCAAGGAATTCCGCTCCGACCTGCCGCCGGCCGACCCGGCCGCGCTCGGCCGGGCCCGCGCCCGGATGTTCCGCGACCCGGCGCCGGGCCTCCGGTCTCCGGCCCGCCCCCGCCGCCGGTGGGCCTGGAGCCTGGTGCCGGCCGGCGTGCTGGCGGTCGCCGTCGCGGCGGCCGTCGTGGTGCTCCGCCCGCCGGAGACCGTCACCCCGCTGCCGCCGGACACCCCGTCGGCGCTGGGCGCGGCACAGGTGTTCCAGCTGGCCGCGGCCGGAGCCCGCAAGGAACCGGAGCTCAAGGCCCGGCCCGACCAGTTCGTCTACGTCCACTCCCGGGTCGCCTGGGCCAGCTTCAACCTCAGCGGAGGCACCTACACCCCGCCGAAGGACCACGAACGGCGGATCTGGCTGTCGGCCGACGGCAAGCTCCCGGGCCTGCTGCGCGAGGAGGGCCCGAACAGCAACGTCCCGCTCGACGCCAACGTGCCGCCCGCGTACCGCGCCGACCTGCCCACCGACGCGAAGGCGATGCGCGCCTACCTCTACGACGGCACGGCCGGCGACCCCAAGGGCCGGTCGGCCGACAGCCTGGCCTGGACCAAAGTCGGCGACACGCTGCGCGAGCAGTACCTGACGCCCAAGTCGGTGGCCGCCCTGTTCGAGGCCGCCGCCGGGATCGGGGGCGCCAGCAAGGTGAGCCAGGTCGACCTGGCCGGGCGGAAGGGCATCGCGGTCTCCCGCACCGAGTCCGGCGTCCAGCACGACATCATCTTCGACCGGAGCACCTACCGGTTCCTGGGCGAGCGGGACGTCGTGGTGGGCAAGGTCGACGACCTCCCGAAGGGCGCGACCATCGGCTGGACCGCGCAGCTCGAGGTGGCCATCGTCGACCGGGCCGGTCAGTTGCCCTGATCGACCGGTGGGCGGGCGTACCGCAGAAAAATCATGTCCTCCCGGGTGAGGACGTGGCGCAGCGACATGCTGCGCGGGATTCCCGGGGCCCCGGTCGCGATGCGGCCGGGGCCGCCGCCCACCAGCAGCGGCGAGACCGTCAGGCACAGCTCGGTGACCAGGTCGGCGGCAATCAGCGCGCCGAACAGCGCCGGCCCGCCCTCGCACAGCACCTGGCCGGCGCCCCGCGCGCGCAGCGCCGCCACCCCGGCGGCCAGGTCGACGTCGGCGTCACCGGCCGTGATCACCTCGGCGAACCCGGCCACCCGCTCGACCGGCGCGGCCCGGTGCGTCAGCACGATCGGCCGGATCGGCGCGTCCGCGAAGATCAGCTGCTCCGGGTCGAGGTCGAGCGAGCCCGAGACGATCACCATGAGCGGGAACTCGGGCAGGTCGTGCGCCCGGCGCCAGGTCCGCGCGCCGGCGGTCAGGCGCAACGCGTCGTAGTTTTCCGCCCGGACCGTGCCGGCCGCCACCACCAGCGCGTCGCAGGTCATCCGGAGCGTGTCGAAGATCTCCTTGTCGCCCGGTCCCTGCAGCCCCGCCGAGAGGCCGCCGACCGTGGCGGCGCCGTCCAGGCTCGCGATGAAATTCACCCGCAGGACCGGTTCGGGCGTACGCGGATAGAGCGCGACCAGGCCGTCGAGGTCGGACGGCCATGCGCGTAGCACGGTCACGGGCCGGGCGGGCCGGTGACCGGCGGGGTCGGCTCGGGTCGTTTGTGCTGGCAGTCGCACCACGAACCGCCCCGGCAGTCGTCATGCCGGCGGTCCCGGCAGGCCGGGCAGATCACCCGCCGATGGTAGCCGGATTCGCACGTTCTGCGGACCCCAGCGCGCGTCGTCGCAACTCGCGAGCGACCGGCCATAGGCTGATGGGCGCGGGCGAGGCCGGTACACCTCTTGACCGCCGGGCTTGACCGCCCGGGGCTTGACCGCCGGGACATGGCTCCGCAACCGGTGCGAAACGCCGATTTGGCAGTCTGGTCAACCACGGAGGCGGCATCGTCGTGCCGTCCGCACGACGGGAGGAGTTGCATGTTGCTGCGGGTTCGAGTCACCCTGCCAGACCGTCCCGGTGCCCTCGGCCAGGTGGCCCGCACGCTCGGTGTGGCCGGAGCCGACATCGTTCAGGTGATCGTCCTGGAACGGCTCGGCGGCCGCGCCGTCGACGACTTCACCGTGGTGTGGCCGGGCGCCGCCCGGGTGGAGCGGCTCCTCGCCGGCCTGGCCGCCATCCCCGGCGTGCAGGTCGACGGCGTGTGGAAGGCGATCGGCGCCCCGGTCAACGGCGGCCACGACGCGGAACTGCTCGCCCAGGTGGCGGCGAACCCGGCCGACGGCCTCGCCACCCTGGTCGACGCCGTGCCCGGGCTGCTCGCCGCCGACTGGGCCGCCGCCGCGGTGGTGCCGGCCGACTGGGCGGTCCGCTCCGGCGCACCCCGCCAGGTGGACAGCGCCGGCGACCCCACCATGGTGTACGCGAGCTGGCGGGCACCCGTCCCGCTCCAGCTGCCCGAGATCACCCCGTTGCGCGCCCGGCCGCTCACCGGCCCGGACCACACCCGGTACGCGATCGCGCCGTTCGGCCGCGCCGGGCTGGTGCTGGTGGTGGCCCGCCAGGACGAGGACGACCTGCCGGCCGCGGCCTTCCACATCACCGAGGTCGACCGGGTGGCACAGCTGGTCCGGGCCGCCGCGGTGATCCTCGGCGACCGGCTGGACGCGGCCAGCGAACCGGCCGCTGCTCAGGGTGTGTGACCCGGCTCTCTGTGATCGGCCTCTCGCCATAATCCCAGCTCAAGCAATGTCTGCTTAACAGCTGCGGTGCAGTATTGAACCCGGTAAGAACTGCTCACCTGACTCGCCGAAGGGAGTGCCGTCATGGCGCTGTGGCGGATCCGGGCAACGGTGGACGACCGACCGGGATACCTCTCCGTGCTGACCGCCAGCCTCGCGCTGCGGTCGGTCAACATCCTCGCCGTCCAGGTGCACACCACCGAGGCGGGCGCCGTCGACGACTTCCTGATCGACGCGCCCGACAACCTCACCGAGGCCGACCTGCACGCCGCGATCGCCCGCGGCCGCGGCCGGGACGCCTTCGTGGCCCGTGCCGAGGCCGAGGGTCTCGCCGACCAGCCGACCCGGGCGCTGGCCCTGGCCGGCCGGCTGGTGCACGACCCGGACGGCCTGGGCGAGGCGCTGGTGCACCTGCTCGACGCCACCGAGGTGCGCTGGCGTCCCGAGCCGCTGCCGGGCCGGCCCGGCTTCGCGGACGCCCGGATGACACTGGCCGACCCGGCCGGCGGCTCCTACGAGGTGCTGCGCAACCGGCCGTCGTTCACCCCCGCCGAATACGCGCGGGCCCAGGCGCTGGTCGAACTGTCCGGTTCGGTGCTGCGGCACCACCGGGAGCAGACCACGATGCTGCTGCCGGACGGCGCCGAGGTGACCCTGCGCACCGCCGGGCCGGACGACCTGGACGGCGTGCGCGGCCTGCACGAGCGCGCGTCCGCGGCCACCCTGCAGCGGCGCTACCTGACCGCGGGCGTCCCCGGCGAAGCCCGGCTGCGCCGGCTGCTCGAACCGCTCGGCGGCCGCACCCTGATCGCGGTCACCGCCGACGACCGGGTGGTGGCGATGGCCAGCCTGGTGGCCGAGGGCGACCTGGGCGAGATCGCGGCCCTGGTCGACGACGACTGGCAGCGGCGCGGACTCGGCACCGCGCTGATGCGCCGGCTGCTGGCCTACGCCGAGCGGGGCCGGTTCGCCGCGCTGGTGGCACACGCCGCCGCCGACAACGTGGCGATCCTGCGCACCCTGCGCCGGATGGGAGCCGGGCCGGCCGAGCGGGACGGCGGCATGGTCACCGTGACACTGCCGATCGCCGGTCGCCAGCCGGTGGAGGCTCCGGCCACCTCAAGCTAGTTGCGCACCGCGCCGTGCTCGACGCAGGCGGCCGTCCAGCCGGTCGGCACCACCTGCACCTTCATCCGGCGCCGGCACTGCCCGCAGTACCGCGGCGGCTCCAACTGGCGGGCCGCCGCGCACGCCGCGTGGTCACCCTCGGCGGCCGCTCCGCCGCACCGGTCGCAGTACATCAGAGCGTCGCCGACAGCGCCTTGACCGGCATCTTGAGGTCGGCCAGCAGGGCCAAGTCCTCGGTGGCCGGACGGCCCAGGGTGGTCAGGTAGTTGCCGACGATGACCGCGTTGATGCCGCCCAGCAGACCGTCGCGGGTGCCCAGGTCGCCCAGCGTGATCTCGCGCCCGCCCGCGTACCGCAGAATGGTTTTCGGCATCGCCAGCCGGAACGCGGCGATCGCCCGCAGCGCGTCCTTGCCCTCGACCACCGGCTGCTCGCCCAGAGGCGTACCCGGTCGGGGGTTGAGGAAGTTCATCGGAACCTCGTGCGGGTCCAGTGCGGCGAGCTGGGCGGCGAACTCGGCCCGCTGCTCGACCGTCTCGCCGAGCCCGAGGATGCCGCCGCAGCACACCTCCATGCCGGACTCGCGCACCATGGTCAGCGTGCTCCAGCGCTCCTCCCAGCTGTGCGTGGTGACCACGTTGGGGAAGAAGGAGCGGCAGGTCTCGAGGTTGTGGTTGTACCGGTGCACGCCCATCTCGACCAGTTCGTCGACCTGCGCCTGGGTGAGCATGCCGAGGCTGGCGGCGACCTGGATGTCGACCGCTTCCCTGATGGCCTTGACGCCCTCGCGCATCTGGTCCATCAGGCGCCGGTCGGGCCCGCGCACGGCGGCCACGATGCAGAACTCGGTGGCCCCGGTCGCGGCGGTCTGCCGGGCGGCCTCGACCAGCGAGGGGATGTCCAGCCAGACGGCCCGGACCGGGGAGGCGAACAGGCCGGACTGCGAGCAGAAGTGACAGTCCTCCGGGCAGCCGCCGGTCTTGAGCGAGACGATGCCCTCGACCTCGACCTCGGGGCCACACCATTTCATGCGTACGTCGTGGGCCAGCTGGAGCAGCTCGGTCAGGTGCTCGTCGGGCAGCCGCAGCACGTCGAGGATCCCCGCCTCGTCGAGACCGACACCGCTGGCGAGCACCTGGGCGCGAGCCCGGTCGAGGATCTCTGGCATGCCCCGACCCTAACAAGCCGTTGAGGGGCGGTGGGAGTGTCGGTGGTGGGTGATAGTTTCCCTTTCTCGTGATCGTGGGGGGTGCCTTGACGGGCTGGTTGGATGCGCTGGAGCGCCTCGCCGGGAGCAGGGCCAAGGCCGGGCTCACCCGTCAGTTGCGCCCGCGTCCGGCCGACGACTTCGTCGTCGATCTGGCCGGCAACGACTATCTCGGCCTGAGCGCCCATCCCGCGGTGGTCGGGGCTTCCGCTGAGGCATTGCGGGCGTACGGGTTGGGAGCCACCGGTTCCCGACTCGTACGCGGCTCCACAGAGGCCCACGCGGCGCTCGAGTCCGATCTGGCCGCCTGGCTGGGTGCGCCGGCCGCACTGGTCTTCTCCTCGGGCTACCTGGCCAACCTGGCCGCCGTCCGCGGTCTGTCGGCCGTGGCCGACCTGGTGGTGTCCGACGCCTACAACCACGCGTCCCTGATCGACGGCTGCAAAATCTCCGGGCAGCGTACGGTGGTCGCGCCGCACAACGACCCCGCGGCGGTGGCGGCCATTCTCGACGCCCACCCCGGCGCGACGGCGGTGGTGGTCACCGAGTCGGTGTTCTCGGTGGACGGCGACCTGGCCCCGTTGCCCGCACTGCACGAGGTGACCTCCGCCCGCGGCGCCCTGCTGCTGGTCGACGACGCCCACGCCGTGGGCATCCTGGGCCCCCGGGGCGCCGGCGCGGTCGCCGCGGCCGGCCTGGCCGGCCACCCCGACGTGATCGTCACCGCCACCCTGTCCAAGTCCCTGGGTGGCGCCGGCGGCGTGGTGTCGGCCCCGCGCCAGTTCATCGACCACCTGGTCGACACCGGCCGCACGTTCATCTACGACACGGCGCTGCCCCCCGCCGTGGTGGCCGGCGTGGCGGCGGCCATCCGAGTCGCCGCGGCCGCCGACGACCGCCGCGACGTGCTGCTGACACGCGGCGTCCACACCGTCGCCCGCCTGACCGCGGCGGGCTTCGAGGTCGCGCCCCCCGCTGCCGGCGTGCTGTCGGTGCTGGCCCCCGGCCCCGAGGCCGCGGTGGCATGGGCGGCCGACTGCCGCGACCGCGGCGTGGCGGTGGGTTGCTTCCGCCCACCGTCGACTCCGGACGGCACCTCCCGGCTGCGCCTGACCCTGAACGCCGGCGTGTCCGACGAGGACTTCACCCGAGCCCTGGACGTCATCGTGGAGTGCGCACCGTGACCACCGCCCGCCCACCCGACCCCACCTCCGCCGACCTGAGCGGCGTGATGGCCCGCCTCCCCGACGCGAACGTGGTCCTGAAGGGCTTCACCTTCCCACCCCTACCGTCCCAGCCCACGCCGCCACCCACCGAGGCACCACCCACCAAGGCCCCGGCCACCCCCCTCCCGCAAGATCCCCCGCCCACCGGCGAACCGGCGCCCGCCGCGCCTTCCCCGCCCGCCGCGCCTTCCCCGCCCGCCGCGCCTTCCCCGGCCGAGGTTCCTTCCCCGCCCACCACGCCTTCCTCCCGCCTCACGGATGCCGTCGCCGTAGCCCCCGTCCCAGCCATGGGCGACATTTCAGGAAATGTCGGTTCTACGCGGGACGATGCCGGTGCGTACAGCGAACCCATCACCGAGGATCCCCCGTCGGGGGACACCGATCTCCCGGGTAACGGCGCGGGCGACACCGCTGATCCAGCCGACGGGGAGGGCCCGGCCACCGGCAGAGGCGAACCGGCCGGTGGCCAAGACACGGCCGGCGCAGACGGAACCGGCGCAGCAGCGGCCGATGAATCTTCGGCTGTCGCGCAGGCGGCCCCGCGCCGGGCGGAGGCCGGCGAGTGGCGCGGCATCGTGGTCGTCACCGGGACCGACACCGACGTGGGCAAGACGATCGTGACGGCCGCGGTGGCCGCCGCCGCGCTGGCGTCCGGCCTGCGGGTCGCCGTCGTCAAGCCGGGACAGACCGGCATCGCCACCGGGGCACCTACCGACATCGAGGTGATCACTCGCCTGGCGGCGCCGGACACCACGCGCACGCTCGCCGAATACCCCGAGCCGATGGCGCCGCTGGCCGCCGCCACCGTGGCCAGCCTGCCGCCGCTGGAGCTCTACGAGGTGGTCGACGCCATCCGCGCCGAGGCCGACAAACACGACCTCGTTCTCGTCGAGGGCGCCGGCGGCCTGCTCGTCCCGATGGGCGTTCGACCCTCCGGCGAAGCCTGGACCGTGGCCGACCTGACCACCACCCTCGGTGCCAAGACCGTCGTCGTGGCCCGCGCCGGCCTCGGCACCCTCAACCACACCGCGCTGACCCTGGAGGCCCTGGACCGGCGCGGAGTCCCGGCCGGCGTCGTGATCGGAGCCTGGCCGGCCGAGCCCGACCTGGTGCACTGGGCCAACCTCAGCGACATGGTCCCGCACCTGCTCGGCGCCCTGCCAGCCGGCGCCGGCCGGATGGACCCCGGCGTGTTCCGCCGCTCCGCTCCCGGCTGGCTGACCCCCACCCTCTACGGCTTCCTCGACAACTGGCGCGTCTGGGCCGAAGAAGCCAGCGAAGGCCACTGACACACGCAGTCCGCGTAGCGCGCTTTCCCGCCTTCGTTGGCGTTTCCGCGCACCGCCCGATGGCGCTCGTCCGCGAGGCGATGTGGATCTGCTGTTCGGGGACAGTTCGGGGATGACCGTAGATCGCCAAGATCTGGTCCCGGCGGCCCACCGCCGCCCGGTTAAAGCGGCAGTTATCGGATATGTCCCGGCGGGTGTCGCGTGCGGGAGCTCGAGTCGCGGCTGGCCGCCGGTGACGACGCGTCATCGGGTCCCGGTCTGCGACAGCGCGGCTACTACCCCAATTGAGGCCGGCCGCTCACGTGCGCGACGGTGCTCCCCGAGGCGGCGCCGGCCCTCTTCGCCACCTCGGGGTAGGGCAGGCCGCGCAGCAGCGCCTCGGTCAGCGCCGCCGTGAACGAGTCGCCTCCGCCGGTGGTGTCGACGACCGGGCCCTGGCCCAGCGGGATTTTGATCTCGCCGTCCGGCCAGATCAGCGCGTTGCCGTCCGGCTCGGCCAGGGCCAGCAGCGACGGGCCGGCGGCCAGGGTCTCCCGGTTCAAGCCCTTCGCCTCGCGGGCGTCGGCCCGGAGCACGTCGGCGAACGCCAGGATCCGCTCGTCCTCGACCGCGCCGTCCAGCACCACCAGACGACCGGCCTCGTGGGCGATGCGGGCCGCGGCCAGGGCGGCTGCCCGCGGCTGCTGGAGTTGCACCAGCACGGCGTCGGCCGCAGCGATCACCGACCGTGCGGCCTCGACGTCGCTCTCGGTCAACAACACCTCGGGCGGCAGGTGCTCCACGTACCGCCAGTCGCCGCCCTCCTCCAGAATCTCGACGATCAGGCCGGTGAGCGCGCCGCGCCGGCGGATCACCGGGCGGGTGTCGATGCCGTCGGCGCGGGCCTGGGCGAGCAGCACGTCGCCGATCACGTCGTCGCCGGCCACCGCCACCAGGGCGGGCCGCACGCCGAGCTGGGCCAGTGCCACCGCCTGGTTGGCGCCCTTGCCGCCGAGCTGCTCGCGGCGGCCGGTGGCGGCCGCGGACGTGCCGGCCGCGGGCAGGCGGTCGACGGTGACGACTAGGTCACGGGCCAGCTGGCCGACGACCGTGGCGGTGTGGTCCATCTCCGAAGGCTATGTCCCACACCGTGTGCGACTTTCACCTTCGGGGCGCGCCGCGGCGAGCAATTCGCCCACTGAGAGCATTGCGGGACACCGGGGTGATTTCTAGGCTCCCAGGGACGTACCCAGTGACCGTGAGCTATCAGTCGTGTAATAGGGAGCTTCCCGATGACCAACAGCAACCCGGTGTCCTCCGACGCGTACGAATATCTGGACAACGTCGGGCCCGAGGAACAGGCGCGCCTCGAGGCCGTACGTCGCTACCGGCTGGTGGATCAGCCAGTGGAAGACGCCTACGACCGGATCGCGTACGTGGCGGGGGCGATCTTCGACACTCCGATCGCGACGGTCTCGCTGGTCGAGCAGGACCGGGTCTGGCTGGCCGCCTGCCAGGGCCTGACCGGGGTCCGCGAGGTCGGCAAGGAGCCGGGGCTGTGCGCGTCGGTCATCGCGCAGGACGACGTCTACGTGATCAACAACGCGGCCGTCGACCCGCGCACGCTGGAGCACCCGCTGGTGCGCGGTGAGCTGGGGCTGCGGTTCTACGCGGCGGCGCCGATCCGCACCCACGACGGGCACCGGCTGGGCACCGTCAACGTGATCGACAACCGGCCCCGGGAGGCCACGCCGCGGCAGTTGCAGGCCCTCGAGCATCTGGCCTCGATGGTCTCCGACGAGCTGGAGCTGCGCCTCATGGTGATCCGCAGCGCGGCCGCCGAGCAGCGCATGCGGGAAACGGTGTCTTGACGGGCACTGCCTGACGGGCGCCGTCTGACCGGAGCAGCCTGATTATTGATCGATAGATTCGGGTAGTGCGCAGGCCATGCGTACCCCCCGGAAGATCGCCGTGGTCGCCCATCAGCGCAAGACTCTCGACGGCGGCCTGGACGAGTTGCGCCGCCGGATCACCGACGCCGGCGTCGACGAACTGCTCTGGCACGAGGTCCCCAAGAGCAAGAAGGCACCGAAGCAGGTGCGCAAGGTCGTCGACGAGGGTGTCGACCTGCTGATCGTGTGGGGCGGCGACGGCATGGTGCAGCGTTCGCTGGACGTGCTGGCCCACCAGAAGGGCGGCAGCAAGGTGCCGGTCGGGATCATCCCGGCCGGCACCGGCAATCTGCTCGCCACCAATCTGGGCATCCCGCCCCGCCTGGACGAGGCGCTGGAGGTCGCGCTGCACGGCCGCCCGCACCGCATCGACCTGGGCAAGCTGGGCGGCGAGTACTTCGGCGTGATGGCCGGGGTCGGGTTCGACGGCGCGATGATCAACGACGCGGACCGGAACCTGAAGGACCGGCTGGGCAAGCTCGCGTACGTCTGGACCGGCCTGCGCCACGTGAACGGCGAGCCGGCCACCGCGCGGGTGATGATCGACGGCGTGAAGTGGTTCGACGACGAGGCCAGCTGCGTGCTGATCGGCAACGTCGGCAAGATCACCGGTGGTATCCAGGCGTTCGACGACGCCAAGCCGGACGACGGCTGGCTGGACGTCGGGGTGGCCACCGCGCAGGGCGCCCTCCAGTGGGCCCGCGCGCTGGGCACCATGGCGGTGGGCCGCTCGGACAACTCCCCGTTCGTCCGCACCACCCGGGCCCGCCGGGTCGACGTCAAACTCCAGTCGAAGATGCCGTACGAGCTCGACGGCGGTGCCCGCACGCTGACCAAGAAGTTCTCCGCCGAGGTCGCGCCGGGCGCCGTCAAAATCTGTCTGCCCCGCGTGTCACAGAACGGGTAGCCGCCGCCATCTCCTGGTCGTCACTTCGACCAGGGAGGTACGCGATGATCCTCGTTCTCGGTGCGGGCTACGCCGGGCTCGCCGCGGCGGTGCAACTGGCCGCCCGGCGGGTGCCGGTGACGCTGGTGAACGCGCAGGACCGGTTCACCGAACGGCTCCGGCTGTCGCTGACGGCGACCGGTCAGCAGGTCGCCGACCTGCGCATCCCCGACCTGCTGGCGGCCACGAGCGCGTCCTTCGTGCCGGGCCGGGTCACGGCGCTGGATCCAAAGGCGCATACCGTACGGGTGGACGACGAGCACACCCTGCACTACTCCACCCTGGTATACGCCCTCGGCAGCGTCGCCGACACCGCGGACCCGCACGCCTACACGCTGAACTCGGCGACGGACGCCGCCCGGCTGGCCCGCCGGCTCACCGGGCTGGACCGGGGCACCGTGGTCGTCGTCGGCAGCGGCCTGACCGGCGTGGAGTCGGCCGCCGAGATCGCCGAGCGGTTCCCGGCGCTGACCGTCGTGCTGGCCGGCCGCACCGAGCCGGGCGCCGGTCTGCATCCCCGCGCCCGGAAGCACCTGCTGGCCGCCCTGGACCGGCTCGGCGTCCGGCTGCGCGGCGGCGTCACCGGGCTGCACCCCGGCCGGGTCGACTTCGCGGACGGCACCAGCCTGGACGCCGACGCCGTGCTGTGGACCGGCGGCACCCGGGTCGCCCCGCTGGCGGCCGACGCCGGGCTGGCCGTCGACGGCAACGGCCGGATCGTCACCGACGGCACGCTGCGCTCGGTCTCACATCCCGACGTGTACGCCGTCGGCGACGCGGCCGCGATCCGCCAGCCGTACGGCCTCATGCATGGCACCTGTCAGGGCGGCATGCCCACCGGCGTGCACGCGGCGCTGTCGATCTGCGGCGGACCCCGGCCGTTCCGCTTCGGCTACTACCACACCCCGATCAGCCTGGGCCGGCACGACGCCGTGGTGCAGTTCACCCGCCCCGACGACAGCCCGCGCCGGATCGTCCTGACCGGGCGGCTCGCGGTCCGCTATAAGGAAGCGGTGACCGCCGCGCCCTGGCCCGCCTACCGCCGGATGCTGCGCCTGCCCGCCTCGGGCGCGTGGTGGCCGCGCGGCGGCCGGTTCACCCGGGCGGCGGCGCGATGACCAGCGACTTCGACCGGCATCGCGGCCTGCTCTTCGCGGTGGCGTACCGGATCCTCGGCAGCGCGGCCGACGCCGAGGACGCCGTGCAGGACGCCTGGCTCAGGTGGACCGCCGCGGACCGCACGCGGGTGGACGACCCGCGGGCGTACCTCTGCAAGATCGTCACGAACCTGGCGCTGGAGCGCCTGCGGGCGGCCAAGCGCCGGCGGGAGACGTACGTGGGACCGTGGCTGCCCGAGCCCATCCCCACCGACGCTCCGGTCGATGCCGAGTCGGTGTCGATGGCGATGCTGGTCGTCCTCGAGACGCTCAGCCCGCTGGAACGCGCCGTGTTCGTGCTGCGCGAGGTCTTCGACTTCAGCCACGCCGAGATCGCGGCCGCGGTGGAGCGCTCCGAGCCGTCGGTGCGGCAGGCGGCCCACCGGGCCCGGGAGCACGTACGCGCGCGGCGCCCGCGGTTCGCCGCCGACCCGGCCCGGCAGCGGGCGGTCACCGAACGGTTCGTGGCCGCGGCGACCGGCGGCGACCTGAACGCGCTGCTGGACCTGCTGGCCCCGGACGTGACCGTGTGGACCGACGGCGGTGGCAAGGTGCGGCACGCGCCGCGGCCGGTGACCGGCGCGCAGCGGGTGGCCGCGTGGTTCGCCACCCTGGGCACGGTCAGCTATGAAGGGGTGGCGCCGGCCGACATGCACGCCGAGATCGTGGAGATCAACGGCGCGGCCGGGCTGCTGTTCCGCGGCCCGGACCGGGTGGTCGCGACGATCACCTTCGACATCGGTCCGGACGGCCGGATCGTCACCATCTACAACGTGGCCAACCCCGACAAGCTGGGCGCGTTCTAGGCGATCTGCTGCCACCAGCCGTCGACCGCGGGCGGGTTGTCGACGTCGACGCGTTCCCCCGGGCGGGGGACGGCGAGCTTCACGTCGCGCGCCTTGGCCTCCCGCCAGGCCCGGTCGGCCGGCTCCGCCCAGTCGTGCAGGGCCAGATTGAACGTGGCCCAGTGCACCGGGATCAGCAGGCCGCCGCGGACGTCCACGTGGGTGGCCACGCCGTCCTCGGGCAGCATGTGGATGTCCGGCCAGGCGTCGCCGTACGCGCCGATCTGCACCAGCGTGACGTCGAACGGGCCGTGCTGCTCGCCGATGTCGGCGAAGCCGGGGAAGTAGCCGGTGTCGCCGGAGTAGAAGACCTTGCGGGACGGCCCCTTGATCACCCAGCTGGCCCAGAGGGTCTCGTCCCGGGTGAAGCCGCGGCCGGAGAAGTGCCGGGCCGGGGTCGCGAGGAACTCGATGCCGTTGACCCGGTGCTGCTCGTTCCAGTCCAGCTCGACGATGCGGGTGACCGGCACGCCCCAGCGCTCCAGGTGGGCGCCCACCCCGAGCGGCACCAGGAAGGGCGCGGCCTGGAGGTCGACCAGATTCTGAATCGTCTCCATGTCGAGGTGGTCGTAGTGGTCGTGGGAGATCAGCACGGCGTCCAGCGGCGGCAGGTCACGCAGCGGCACCGGCGGCTCGTGCAGGCGCTTGGGGCCGGTGTGCCGGGAGGGTGAGCAGCGGTCGCTCCACACCGGGTCGAGCAGCACCCGGCGGCCTTCGATCTCGACCAGCGCGGTCGAGTGCCCGTACCAGGTGACGTGCAGGCCCTCGGCGTCCAGGCCGGGTTTGGGTGCGACCACCGGAATGGGCTGGTGCGGGTGCCGGGCGTCGCGGTCGCGCAGGGTGGCGGCCAGGATGCGCGGCATCGAGCCGACCGTGACCTGGCTGGCCGGCACCGAGTTGCGGAACTTGCCCTCGGCGTACTGCGGTGACGCCTGCATCCGGGCCAGCCGCTCGCCCCGGGCCTTGGCGCCCATCTGGCGCGGGACCTCCCGCGCGAACCACGCCGCGGCCGCCGCGCCGATTGCCAGGGCCACCAAAGATCCTCGCTTCGCCATGAGCCAAGTTTGACCGGCCGGGCGGGCGTCTCGCCACCGAGGTGCTCAGGATCCCCACAGCCGGGCTGAGGTATGACAGACTGCCCGGCCGTGACAGTTCACACCCTTCAAGCGCAGCAACAGCTCATCATCCGTCAGCGCGTGCGGCTGATGGTCAACCAATACGAGGTCCACGCCGTCGGCCCGGACGGCGGCGAGGCGGGCCTGCTCGCGTTCGCCCAGCAGAAGCGGATGGCGTTCAAGGAGCAGGTGACGCTCTACACCGACGACACCAAGACCACGCCGGTGCTGGGCTTCAAGGCCCGCCAGGTGATCGACCTGGGCGCCACGTACGACGTCACCGACGCGGCCGGCACCCCGATCGGCCTGTTCCGCAAGAACTTCAAGGAGTCGCTGCTGCGGTCCACCTGGCACCTGGAGCAGCCCGGCTACGGCGAGATGATCGGCCGCGAGACCAACATGCTGGTGGCGATCCTGCGCCGGTTCGTCGACTCGCTGTCCTGGCTGCCGTACCACTTCGAGTTCCTGATCGGCGACCGGCCGGCGTTCTCGGTGGTGAAGAAGTGGGGCCTGCGGGACCGTTACGTGATCACGATTCACGACCCGCAGCTGGACCGTCGGCTGGTGGCGGCCATGTCGGTCGCGTTGGACGCGCTCCAGGCGCGGTAGCGTAGCGGGGTATGGACGATTCGCGAGCCCACGATTCACGAGCACAGAATCCGCGAGCTCAGCGGCTCTTCGGCGACAGCCTGATCGCTCCCGGTGATCTCGCCGCCAGCCCGTTCCGGGTCGACCGGGACCGGATCGTCAGCTCCCCCTTCTTCGCCAGATTGGCCGGCGTCACCCAGGTGATCAGCCCGGGCGGCGCCGGCCTGCTGGTGCACAACCGCATGACGCACAGCCTCAAGGTCGCCCAGGTGGCCCGGGCGATCGCCGAACGGGTCGCGCTCCGGCCGGAGAAATCTGACCTGTCCGAAAAGCTGGGCGGCTGCGATCCGGACGTCGTGGAGGCCGCCGCGCTGGCCCACGACCTCGGCCACCCGCCCTTCGGCCACCTCGGCGAACGGGTGCTCGACCAGCTGGCGCGGCAGCGGCTGCGGCTGCCGGACGGCTTCGAGGGCAACGCCCAGTCGTACCGCATCGTCACCAGCACCGAGATCCGCGGCCAGGCCACCATCGGCCTCAACCTCACCAACGCGGTCCGGGCCGCCATCCTGAAGTACCCGTGGACCCGGCACGACCGGGCCCGCTTCATGGACCCGCCGCCGCGCGGTGCCGCCCCGCCGCCGGACGACCCGGAGGGCGGCTCGGCCAAGTTCGGCGCCTACACCACCGAGCTGCGCGACCTGCGAGCCGCCCGGGCCCCGTTCGGCGGCCGGATCGCCGACTGGCAGCAGACCGTCGAGGCCAGCGTGATGGATACCGCGGACGACATCGCGTACGCCATCCATGATCTTGAAGATGTGCACCGGGTCGGCGTGCTGCAGCAGGGCGCGGTGGCCACCGAGCTGATGGCCTGGCAACGCTGGGGCACCCGGACCGACCTCAACCGGGCCGGCGGCGCCATCGAGTCGCTGCGCCGCCAGTTGCACCGCAAGGACGCCTGGATGGCCGACGACGACGCCTTCGCCGCCGCGGTGGAGCTGGTCCGGGCCGAGCTGGTGGACGGACTGCTGGCCCGGCCCTTCGACGGCTCGCTGGAGGCCGAGGCCCAGGTGGCGGCGTTCTCGGCGAGCTGGACCAGGCGCCTGGTCGAGTCGGTCGAGCTGACCGGTCAGCCGGCGGTGCGGTCCGGGCATGTGCAGCTCTCCCCCGCCCAGTGGCACGAGGTGCAGGTCCTCAAGTTCGTTCAGAACCGGTTCGTGCTGGAACGCCCCGACCTGGCCCTGCACCAGCGCGGCCAGGCCCGGCTGCTGGGCTCGCTGGTCGAGGCCCTGCTGTCCTGGCTCACCGACCCGGACGAGGAGCAGCGCATCCCGCGCCGGCTGCGCGACCTGGTGGAGCTGGCCGAATCCGAGCTGCCGGACGGCGCCACCGACCGGGTCGGCCGGGCCCGCGGGCGCGCGGTCATCGACTTCGTGGCCGGCCTCACCGATCACCAGGCGGTGGCGCTGATGGAGGCGCTGTCCGGCCGTTCCCGGCAGCTCTGGACCGACGCGTTCGTGCTCTGACCGGCACCCCTTGACGACATGCAGGTAATTACCTGCATAATGACCGGGTGGAGGACCTCGACCCGGTCTTCAAGGCGCTGGCCGACCCGTCCCGCCGCCGGCTGCTCGACAGCCTGCGCCGGTCCGACGGCCAGACGCTCGGTCAACTCTGCGGCCAGCTCGCGATGGCCCGGCAGTCGGCCACCCAGCACCTGGCCCTGCTGGAGGCGGCCAACCTGATCAGCACGGTCCGGCGCAGCCGGGAGAAGTTGCACTACCTCAACCCGGTACCTATCTACGAGATCCAGCGGCGCTGGCTGGCGCCGTTCGAACAGCCCCGGCTGCGCGATCTCGACGCCATCAAGCGAAATGCGGAGAAGATCATGGACAAACCCCATTACGTGTACGTGACGTACATCCACAGCACGCCCGAGCGGGTGTGGCACGCGTTGACCGACGCCGACCTGACCGGCGAGTACTGGGGCCACCGCAACGTGTCGGACTGGCAGCCCGGGTCGGCCTGGGAGCACCAGCGCACCGACGGCTCGGGCATCGCCGACGCGGGCGGCAAGGTGCTCGAGGCGGTGCCGCCGACCCGCCTGGTGATGACATTCGAGGACCCGGGCGGGACACCGGACCCGGGGGTGGTGACCTTCACGATCGAGCCGCACCAGGAGATCGTCCGGCTGACCGTGACCCACGAGAACCTGGCCGGCGAGGACGAACTGCGGGACATCTCCGCGGGCTGGCCGGCCGTACTCGCGAATTTGAAGTCGAAGTTGGAGACCGGGTCCGTCCTGCCGCAGGCGCCCTGGGAGATGCACGCCGAATTGCGCTCGCCGTAAGCACTGTAACGGTGTAAGCATGTAATCATGCGATTCCGACACGCCCCGCCCGGGGCCCGCCACGAACCCCCATCCGCCGACGACGCAGCAGCCTGGGTGACCGGAGCGATCCCGGACGGCTGGTTCACCGAACGGCCCGAGGTGATCGTCGACCGCGACGAGATCATCATCTGGGGCCGGGTGTCCGACCCCGACCTCGGCGCCGAGGCCACCGAAGCCGACCGGGCCGCCGGTCAGGCCGGCCGGATCAACCAGTTCCGCGAGGACACCCGCGACGACCGGATCCGGGTGGCCCGCCAGCTCGAACACCGCTACCAGCGCAAGGTCGCCTGGGGCCTGCGCTGCGGCGACACCTCCGAGTTGTTCACCCACCTGTCCGCGCCGGTGATGACCCGGCTGCGGCAGCCCGAGCGGCAGATCCTCGACACGCTGGTCGACGCCGGGGTGGCCCGGTCCCGGTCGGACGCGCTCGCCTGGTGCGTCAAGCTGGTCGGCCAGCACACCGAGGAGTGGCTCGGCGACCTCCGGGCCGCCATGACCAAGGTCGACGAGTTGCGGAAGCAGGGACCCGTCTAGGGTGATCGGCGTGTTGCGCCAGGTCACCGCCGTCCGTTATGTCACTCCGCTGCGTGAGGGTGGATCCCTGCCCGGCGTCGTCGAGGCCGACGACCTGGGGACGTACGTGGTCAAGTTCCGCGGCGCCGGACAGGGGCCCAAGGCGCTGGTCGCCGAGGTGATCGCCGGCGAGCTGGCCCGGCGGCTCGGGCTGCCGGTGCCGGACCTGGCCGTGGTCGACCTCGATCCGGTCGTCGCCCGGGCCGAGCCGGACGAGGAGGTGCAGGAGCTGATCAAGGCCAGCGCCGGCGCCAACCTCGGAATGGACTTCCTGCCCGGCGCGCTCGGCTACGACCCGGTGGCGCACGACGTCGACCGGGCGCTCGCCTCGCGGGTGCTGGCCTTCGACGCATACGTGGAAAACGTGGACCGCAGCTGGCGGAACCCCAACCTGCTGATCTGGCACGGCGACCTGTGGCTGATCGACCACGGCGCCACCCTCTACTTCCACCACAACTGGCCGCGGGCCGAAGCGGTCGTGCACCGCCCGTACCGCTGGGACGATCACGTGCTGAAGCCGTACGCGCAAAAGCTCGCCACCGAGGGGCCGGCCCTGGCCGAGCGGATCCCGGCGCTGCTGCCCGAGGTGATCGACCTGGTACCGGACGAGTGGCTGGACGACGGCGACCGGGCGGCGTACCTGTCGCACCTGACGGCGCGGGCGGCGCGGCCGGAGGCGTGGCTGCCGTGAAGATCCCCTACGAGTACGCGATCATCCAGGCCGTGCCCCGGGTGGAGCGCGGCGAAGTGATCAACGTGGGTGTCCTGCTCTACAGCCAGCGCGCCGGGTTCCTGGCCGCCCGCACCCACCTCGACCCGGAGCGGCTCCGCGCGCTGGACCCGGACGCCGACGTGCCGGCGATCGCGGCCGCCCTCGCCTCCTGGGAGAAGACCTGCTCGGGGGCGGGGGCCGCAGCCGAGATGAAACCCGGCGAGAGGTTCCGCTGGCTGGTGGCGCCGCGGAGCACGATCCTGCGGGCCGGGCCGGTGCACATGGGTCTGGCCGCCGATCCCGCGGCTGAGCTGGAGCGCCTGGAGGGTTTATTGGTCCGCTGAGGGGCCGGACAGATCTTGAGGGCGCGGGGCAGACTGTAGCGATGCAGCTGCCGATCAATCCGCCGGTCAAGCCCATGCTCGCCAAGCCCGTCGCGGACATCCCACCGGGCCAGATCTACGAGCCCAAGTGGGACGGCTTCCGCTCGATCGTCTTCCGGGACGGTGCCGAGGTCGAGATCGGCAGCCGCAACGAGAAACCGATGACCCGCTACTTCCCCGAGGTCGTCGAGGCCGTGCTGGCCAACTTCCCGGAGCGGGCGGTGATCGACGGCGAGGTGATCGTGGCCGACACCGCGCGCAACACGCTCGACTTCGAGGCGCTCCAGCAGCGTATCCATCCGGCCGCGAGCCGGGTCAAGCTGCTGTCCGAGCAGACCCCGGCCGGCTTCGTGGCGTTCGACCTGCTGGCCATCGGGGACGAGGACCTCACCGAACGGCCGTTCGCCGAGCGCCGGGAACGCCTGTTGGAGGCGCTGCGGCACGCCAAGCCGCCGATCTACACCACGCCGGCGACCGACGACCTGGACACGGCCCGCCGCTGGTTCGCCGAATTCGAGGGCGCCGGCCTGGACGGGCTCATCGCCAAGGGCCGCGACCTGGTCTACCAGCCCGACAAGCGGGTGATGGCCAAGATCAAGCACAAGCGGACCGCGGACTGCGTGGTGGCCGGCTACCGGGTGCACAAGTCGGCGGACAACCGGATCGGGTCGCTCCTGCTGGGGCTCTACGACGAACGCGACGTACTCGTCTCGGTGGGGGTCATCGGTTCTTTCCCGATCAAGGTCCGCGAGGAGTTGTTCGAGGAGATGCAGCCGCTGGTGACGCCGTTCGAGGGGCACCCGTGGGACTGGGCGGCGCACATGCAGGGCGAGCGCACCCCGCGCAAGAACGAGGTGAGCCGGTGGAACAACGGCAAGGACCTGTCGTTCGTGCCGCTGCGGCCGGAGCGCGTGGTCGAGGTGCGCTACGACTACATGGAGGGCATCCGGTTCCGGCACACCGCGCAGTTCGAGCGCTGGCGGCCCGACCGGGACCCGCACACCTGCACGTACGAGCAGCTGGAACGGCCCGTCCAGTTCAACCTGGCCGAGGTGCTGACCAGCCGCTGAGAACGGCTTTCAGGCAGACCGGCTAGCCTCGTGCCCAGCAAACCGTGCCGTCGAAAGGCCCGTATCGTGCCGCGTCGCTCCCGTCTGGCTGCCGGACTCCTCGCCGCCCTGGTGGCGGTCACGTCCGGTGGCTGCACCGTGCCCACGTTCGCGCCGAACGGGGCCGGCGAGGTGCTGCCCCGATCCGGAGCCAGCGCCGACCCGCGAACGGACACGAACTGGAAGCCGTGCCCGGAGATCCCGCAGGAATTGGTCGGCCGGGGCGCGAGCGACATGACGTATTCCTGCGCGTCGGTCACCGTGCCGCGCGACTGGACCAACGCGGGCAGCGGCGAGACGTACTCGATCGCGATGATCCGGATCCGGTCCAACACCCAGCAGAACCGGATCGGCTCGCTGCTGATCAACCCGGGCGGCCCCGGCGGCTCCGGCATCGACACCGCGGTCTATCTGTCCTTCGGCGAGCGGCTCGGCGGCCTGCCCACCGAGATCACCAACCGGTTCGACATCATCGGCTTCGACCCGCGCGGCGTCGGCCGGTCCGACCCGGTCAAGTGCATCGACGCCGACGACCAGGACGCCAGCTTCGCGGCGCCGCCCGACCCGGTGACCCCCGAGCAGTTCGACGACCTGGTGGCGCTCAACCGCAAGATCGCCGACGGCTGCGGCGGCAAGTACGGCCGCCAGCTTCCGCTGTTCTCCACCGAGCAGGCCGCCAAGGACATGGACGCGCTGCGCATCGCGGTCGGCGACGACAAGCTGTCCTACCTGGGCTACTCGTACGGCACCCTGCTCGGCGCCACCTACGCCCAGCTCTACCCCACCAACATCCGGGCGATGGTGCTGGACGGCGCGGTCGACCCCAAGCAGACCTTCATCGAGGGCTCCGAGTCGCAGGCCAAGGGCTTCGAGCGGGCGTTCACCAACTTCAGCAACTGGTGCAAGGCGACGCCGGACCGGTGCCCGATCGCGCCGGACGCGCGCAAGGCGGTGACCGACGCGCTGGCGGCCGCCGACAAGGACCCGATCGAGCACACCGACGGCCGCAAGGCCACCTCCGGCTGGATCTTCGTCGCGGTGATCTCGTCGCTCTACACCGAGACCGGCTGGCCGGCGCTGGCCGCCGCGATCGCCGGGCTCAAGCAGGGCAACCCGCGCGGCGTGTTCACGCTCGCCGACCAGTACACCGAGCGCAAACAGGACGGCTCGTACACCAATCTGTTCGACGCCAACCTCGCGGTGAACTGCGCCGACACCAAGGACGCGCCGGACATCGACGAGATCCGGCGGCTGCAGGGCGAGTGGCGGCAGAAGTACCCGCTGTTCGGTGCGGCGCTCGCGGTCGGGATGCTGCCCTGCACGTTCTGGCCCGGCGACCGCGACCCGTACCCGGCCGGCGCGGCGACCGGCGCACCGCAGATCCTGGTGGTCGGCACCACGGGCGACCCCGCGACACCGTACGAGAACACCGCCGATCTCGCTTCGATGCTCGGCGTCGGCCGGGTGCTCACCTGGGAGGGCGAGGGCCACACCGCGTACCCGAGCACCAAGTGCGTCGTCGACGCGGTGGACGGCTACCTCATCGATCTCCAGGTGCCGCAGGAGGGTCTGCGCTGTCCGGCAAAGTAACTCCGTCCCGTTCGGCGATCGCCTCGAGCAGCGCGCGCACCCGGCGCAGGTTCCGCTTGAGCTCCTCCTGCTCCTCGTGCCGGAACGCGTCGGTGTCCACGATCAGCTTGCTGGCGAAGTGCGCGGTGATCAGCGGGATGACCAGCAGCACCATGACCGAGATCAGCAAACCGGCCAGGATCCGGGCCTGCCAGCTCTCCGGGGAGATGTCGCCGTACCCGACCGTCGAGGCGGTGACGATCGCCCACCACAACGCGTCGCCGATCGAGCCGGTGTCCTCGAAATAGTGGTACAGCAGCCCGCAGATGACGATCATCAGTGCGTAGGCGAGGATCAGCTTGCGCGGCGAGTTCGCCAGCCAGACGATCACCCGGTAGGTCAGCCGGAACGGCGTGAGCAGCACATGCATGGCGTCATCGTGCCTGAGCCGGGCTCGCGTGTGTGAGACTGCGGCTCATGAAATTCCGGCTCGCCGGGCGCGCCGACGTGCCCGCCATCCTCGAGTTGCTCGCCGACGACGAGATCAGCCGGTCCCGCGGCTTCGGCGCCGTGCCGGAGGAGGCCGACGCGGCGACGTGGGCGGCCTTCGAGGCCATCGACGCCGACCCGGCCAACGAACTGATCGTCGGCGAGCACGACGGCGACGTGGTGGCGACCTGCCAGCTGACCTTCATCCCCGGCCTGAGCCGCGGCGGAGCCTGGCGGATGACCATCGAGGCGGTCCGGGTCCGCGGGGACCGTCGCGGTGCGGGGATCGGCAAAAAGCTGATGGCGTACGCGATCACGCGCGCCCGGGAGCGCGGGTGCCGGATCGTGCAGCTGACCACCGACAAGCGCCGGGCCGAGGCGCAGCGGTTCTACGCCGGCCTGGGCTTCGTCGCTTCCCACGAGGGGATGAAGCTGGCCCTCTAGGGTCCGCCCGGCGCCGTCCGGCGGATGGCGTACTCGGGCTCGGCGTGCACGACGAACTGGTTGCGGCCCTGGCGCTTCGCGCGGTACATGGCCTGGTCGGCGTGCCGGAGCAGGCCGCGGGCGTCGGTGCTGCCCGGCGGCGCGAGCGCGATCCCGACGCTGCACCCGACCCGGACCGGGCGGCCGTCCACGACCAGGTCGCGGTCGACGCCCGCGATGATGCGCCGGGCCACCGCGGCCGCCTCGTCCGGGTCTTCAAGGTCGTCGAGCAGGACCCCGAACTCGTCCCCGCCCAGCCGGCCCACCAGGTCGGGCCGGGGCACGCAGGCCCGGACCACGTCGCTGATCAGCGCCAGCAGGTGGTCGCCCACCTCGTGGCCGTGGGTGTCGTTCACCGGCTTGAAGCTGTCCAGGTCGAGGAAGAGCAGGCCGACGGGCCGCGGCGGCTCCGCGTCCAGCGCCTCGCCGGCCGCCCGCCGGAAGGCGGAGGCGTTGAGCAGGCCGGTCAGCCCGTCGTGGGTGGCCGCGTACGCGGTGCGCTCGCGGACCGCGCGGTGCTCGGTGACATCGCGGTGATGGGCGACGATGCCGCGCACCGCCGGGTCGTCGAGCAGGTTGCGCACCGTGGTCTCGTGCCACCGCCAGGTGCCGTCGCCGGTGCGCACGCGCAGTTCGGCGCGGTGCGCGGTGGAGCCGTCGGTGGTGTGCACGCGCTCGCGCAGCCCGGCCGCGACGGCCGCGTCGTCCGGGTGCACGAGATCCCACATCACCCGGCCCAGCAACTGGTCGGGCGGCTGCCCGACGACCGTCCGCGCGGCCGGGCTGGCATAGGTGATCTCGCCGTTCGCCGCCCAGACGACGATCATGTCGGTGCCGTCGTGGACGAGCGCCTTCATGCGCTCCTCGCTGCGGCGCAGGGCGAGGTCGGCCCGCTCCCGCCGGTGCACGCTGCGGCCGAGGACCCGGCAGGTGGTGGCCGTGCCGACGGCGATCAGCGCGGCAGCGCCGTGCACCTCGGGCTGCGGCAGGTAGGAGTACACCCAGCCGGCGGCGACCGCGATCTGGCCGAGTAGCAGCGTGCCGACGCTGCCGGCCACCGCCGGGCGCCACGCCCGCGAGCCGGACCAGCCCAGGTGCATCGACAGGATGTGCAGGTGCGCGACGGCCAGCAGCGGTCCCCAGCCGAGCAGGTACATCACCAGGCTCACCTGCACCATGTGGCCGCCGACCCGCAACCACAGCCGCCGGCTCAGGTCGCCACCGGCCAGCCGGCGCTGCACCTGGGGCTGCTGATAGAGCATGCCCCCCAGCAGGGCGGTCGCTGGCATCCAGAGCGGGGCGCGGCCGGCCAGGTCGAGCGCGTGCAGCACGGCGACGACGACGAGTACCAGCGCCGGTTCGACCCCGTGCCGGAGGTAGTCCGCCACCCTTCGCCAACCAGGCCGCATGTACCCCTGATCGGCAGGCGCGGTGCCCAATTGAGATAGGGCATGTCGCCCTGGCCGGCCTTCTCGTCGCGCTGCGACCACTCCAGCAGCGGCGTGAGGTCGTGAGCCAGGCCGTCGATCGCGGCGTGCGGGTCACCGACCTTGGCGAACCGGGCCGGCACCCGGTCCGGGCTTGCGCTGCTCGACCTCGCGGGCCAGCGCGATCGCCCAGCGGCTCTACACCGGGCTGGCTTCGTGGCCTCGCACGAGGGGCATGAAGCCGGCCTGGCGGTCCGGTTTGGGTGGTGTGCCGGATGGTGTGGGTCGATCTTGGGGGATCCGGGTTTTGTCGTACGGGTGTTCTAATTTGGCCGGGTGCTTGGGGATGTGCAGCGGCTCCGCGCCGACACCGCGCAGGTGGCGGGGTCGGCCATGTGGTCGTTGTCCGACGACGAGCTGATCCCCTGCCTGCGCGAGGCATACCTGCTGGTGCAGGTCGCGCTACTGATCGTGGTCCGGCTGGTGCAGGTGGCTTGCGGGCGGGGTGTGCCCGGCACTCAGGGGCATCGCACCGCGGCCGGGTGGTTGCGCAGCCAGTTGCTGATCGACCACGGGCCGGCCCGCGAGCTGGCCGATCGGGCGACCGCGCTGGTCAACCGCCCCAATGTCGAGCAGGCCCTGCTCGACGGTGCGCTGGACCTACGGCAGGCGGGTGCGGTCGCCGACGCGCTGGAGGCGATCCCGGGCGACCTCGCGGTAGTCGGCGAGGACGGCGAGCCGGTCCCGGACGGTGCGCTGATCGCTGACCAGGCCGAGGCGTTCCTGATCGAGAAGGCTGCCCACTTCCCCGCCGAGCAACTGCGACGGCTCGGCGAGCGGATCCTGACCCACGTAGCTCCGGAGATCGCCGAACGGGTGGAGGCGGCCGCGCTGCGACGGCAGGAGGCCCGGGCGCACGCGAAGCGCGGCTTCACGTTGACGCGTCCGTACGAGGGGGTGGTCCGGGTTTCCGGGTCGTTCACCGTGGAAGATGCCGAGACCGTGACGGCCGCCATCGAACCGCTGTGCGCGCCGCTGCCCGAGGACGACCGATTGCCCGCCCAGCGCCGCGCCGACGCGCTGGTCGACGTGTGCCGGCTGGCCATGAAGGGCGGAGATCTGCCGGACAGCGGCGGCGAGCCGGCTCAGGTGATGGTGACAATCCCGTTCGATCCGATCGCCGGCCTGCTGGGGGCCGGGATCACCGACGGCGGTGACCGGATCTCCGCGGCCACGGCCCGGCGGCTCGCGTGCAACGCGCGGATCGTGCCGGTCGTGCTCGGCGGCAAGAGCCAGATCCTCGACGTCGGCCGCGCCTGCCGCCTGGCCACCGCCCCGATCCGGCGTGCCCTGGCGGTGCGGGACGGCGGCTGTGCCTTCCCGGGCTGTGACCGGCCGCCGCGCTGGTGCGACGCGCACCACCTGCACCCGTGGTCCGCCGGCGGGGTCACCAGCCTGGACAACCTGGTCCTGGTCTGCCGTCACCATCACCGCGCGCTGCACGAGCCCGCGCTGGGCTGGGCGGCCCGCTTGGGTGCGGACCGCCTGCCCGAGTTCATCCCGCCGGTCTGGGTCGATCCGGCTCAGGCCCCCCGGCACAACCTCTACCACCCGCGTAAGTGAGTCCCACCGGGCTACTCCTTGGGGCTCTCCCAGTTCGCCGGGTTGATCCGGCTGGGCTGCACGCGCGGCGGCTCGCCCGGCATCTTCGGATGGTCCGGCGGATAGGGCATGTCGCCCTGACCCGCCTTCTCGTCGCGCTGCGACCACTCCAGCAGCGGCGTGAGGTCGTGAGCCAGGTCGTCGATCGCGGCGTGCGGGTCACCGATCTTGGCGAACCGGGCCGGCACCGTGCGCAGGTCGAAGTCGTCCGGCTCGACCTCGGTCAGCTCGTCCCAGGTCACCGGCGTGGACACGGTCGCCCGGCCATTGGCGCGCAACGAGTAGGCGCAGGCGATGGTGCGGTCCCGGGCCATCTGGTTGTAGTCGAGGAAGACCTTCTCGCCGCGCTCCTCCTTCCACCAGGAGGTGGTGATCCGGTCCGGGCTGCGCCGCTCAACCTCGCGGGCCAACGCGATCGCGGCCCGGCGCACCTCCACGAACGACCAGCGCGGCTCGATCCGCACATAGACGTGCACACCCCGGCCGCCGGACGTCTTCGGATAGCCGACCCAGCCCAGGTCGGCCAGCACCTCGCGGATCACGCCGGCGGCGGCCACCACGTCGCCGAAGTCGGTGCCGGCGTGCGGGTCGAGGTCGATCCGCAGTTCGTCCGGGTTGTCGGCGGCCGCGCCCCGCACCGGCCACGGGTGGAACACCACTGTGCCCATCTGCGCGGCCCAGGCCACGTGCGCCAGGTCGGCCGGGCACAACTCGTCGGCCGTACGCCCGCTCGGAAAGCTGATCTTCGCGGTCTGAATCCACGGTGGCACGCCGCGGGTCGGGATGCGCTTCTGGAAGAACATCTCCCCCTCGATGCCGTCGGGGAAGCGCTGCAATGTGGTGGGCCGGTCCCGCAGCGCGCGCAGGATGCCGTCGCCGACCGCCCGGTAGTACTCGAAGACGTCGCGCTTGGTGTAGCCCGGGCGCGGAAACACGATCTTGTCAGGACTGCTCAGCCGGACGGTGTGCCCGGCGATCTCATGCTCTTCCGCAGCGGCTTTCGGCATGCACCGACCCTATGCCGCCAAGCCCGCGCCGGCCGCCCTTGCCGCCTCTGCCGTCCCAACAAAGCGAACCGCACCGCCGCCCCATCCTCGCGGGTCGTGCCGGGAAAGCGCGACGGCCACCCGGCGAACACCGGGTGGCCGTCTGCGGCAATTGCTCACAAATCGGGCGTCAGGCGCTGCGCCGGCGGCGGGTGTACCAGACCGAGGCAGCTCCGCCCGCGACCAGCACGGCGCCGAGGGTCACGATCGTGCCCATCGGAGCACCGGTGACCGGCAGGGCGTGGCCGGCGCTGACCCCGCCGCTGATGCTCGGGGTGGGCGCGGGGGTCTCGCTGCTGAGGACGCCTGGGCTGGTCGGCGGCACGGTGTCGACGCTGGCCGACGGCGTCGGCGCGGGCGACGTGGTGGCCGGCGTGCTCGGCGCGGGGCTCTCGCCGCCGTAACCGGTCTGGCCGCGGGTGGGGCCGCCGCCGGGCGCGTCGGAGACGTTGCCGCCCGCCGTCGTGCCGTAGTCACACTTGTCCCGGTCGGCCGCGGTGCACGGCGTGGTCAGGGCGACCGGGCGAGCGGCGTGGTCCTCGACTGCGGTGGCCGGCGAGCCGGCGAGGGCCAGCGAGGCCGCGACAGTGAGGCCGGCCGCGGGCAGTCCGGCGACGAGAATCCGGCGAATTGGGCTCATGAGGAGTATCCGTTCTGTTGCGGTATTTCCAGGTCCGCAGGGGAGCTTAGCGGTAATTGCCCGATTTACCCGCTAAGAGTCCTCGGCGGGTCATCATCCCGGAAGACCACCGAAACGGTGACTACGCCACATATAGGACAAAGCGAACATTTTTACCTCGAAGTGCGGGTCGGCCGCGAACAAACCGCCGCTGTACGGGGCCTGGAGCTGCACACTCGCGCCGGAGTCCAGATACACCGACACCACTGTCCGGCCACCCCGGCGCTCGGCCCGCATGTCCACCACCCGGCTCCACGGCTCCAGCCCGTCGGCGCCGGCCCGCCTGCCGAAGGCCGGCCAGACCCGGCTGCCGAAGGCCGACCGGGTCCGGATGCCGCCGACGCACACCTGGGTACCCGTCCGGCGCCTCACCAGCAGGCCGGCGAGCGCCCCGGCCACCGGCGGCCCGAACGCCAGCACCGGCCACAGCCAGGCCGGCGGCGGAGCGGCCTGCTGCCAGGTCAGCACGGCGTAGGCGAGCAGCGCGGCGGCCACACCCACCACCGAGACGAGCGTGCCGAGGTAGAGGCCACGACCGAGGGCCTGCTGCGGGGTGGGCCGGAACGTCGGGGATGCATCTTCCATGTCTGCCCAACGGCGGTGGTGACGGCCTCGGCCGCACCGCGAGTGCGTCGGCACGCCATCGACGTACCGTGGAGGCATGGCTACGAACGAGACCGCCCTGCCCACCACCGAGGACGAGTGGCGGGTGCGCCTGAGCCCCGAGGAGTTCCGCGTGCTCCGCCAGGCCGGCACCGAGGCGCCCTGGTCCGGGGAATATGTCGAGACCAAGACCGAGGGCACGTACGACTGCCGCGCCTGCGGTGCCGCCCTCTACCCCAGCGACTACAAATTCGACTCGCACTGCGGCTGGCCCTCGTTCGACGACGCGATCCCGGGCGCGGTCAAGGAGATCGACGACCACAGCCTCGGCATGGTCCGCACCGAGATCCGCTGCGCCCGCTGCGACTCGCACCTCGGGCACGTGTTCCGCGGCGAGCATTTCACGCCGAAAAACACCCGGCACTGCGTGAACAGCCTGTCGATCCGCCTCGACCCGAAGGACTGAGCGCTACCGCCGGGCGGCCAGTTCGGCCGGGTCGACCGCCGCAGCGTCCTTGTCGGTGTCGAACGCGACGAGGAACCGCGGCCGGTTCTGGGTGGCGGCATAGATCCGCCCGATGTACTCGCCGAGCAGGCCAAGGCAGATCAGCTGGATGCCCCCGAGCAGCAGCACCGCGATGTAGAGCGACGTCCAGCCCGGCACCACGGCACCCATCGCCCAGGCGGTCAGTCCACTGACGATCAGCCCGAGACAGACCAGGAAGCTGAGGATGCCGAGCCACGTGGCGATCCGCAGGGGCGCCGCGGAAAAGCTGGTGAGGCTGTCCAGGGTGAGCTTGATCATCTTGCTGAGCGGGTACTTCGTCTCGCCGGCCACCCGCTCGGCCCGGACGTAGCTCACCTCGGCCGAGGCGAAGCCCAGCGACGGCACCACCAGCCGGTAGATCGGGTTCTGCTCGGGCAGCGCGTTCAGCACGTCCACCACGGCCCGGCTCATCAGCCGGAAGTCGCCGGCCTGGTCGCTCACCCAGGGGCCGGCCAGGCGCCGCATCGTCCAGTAGTAGATGCCGGCCGTCCGGCGCTTGAAGACCGTGTCGGTGCTGCGGTCGCCGCGCACGCCGTAGACCACGTCGACCCGCTGTTCGTGGGCCGCGGCCAGCATCTCGCCGATCACCTCGGGCGGGTCCTGGAGGTCGGCGTCGATGCTCACCACGAACTCACCGCGGGCGGACTGGAGGCCGGCGGCGAGCGCGGCCTGGTGCCCGACGTTGCGGCGCAGCGCAACCACCCGCAGGGCGGACCAGTCGGCGCGCAGCTGGAGCAGCCGGCTCACGGTGGCGTCGCGGCTGCCGTCGTCGACCGCCACCACCTCGTACGTGACGCCGAGCCCGTCCAGAACCGGTCGCAACCGGCCCACGAAATGATCGACGGCTTCGCGCTCGTTGTACATCGGGGTGACGACCGAGAGAGTCACCGGCGACACGAAACTCTGCGGCATTGTCATCTCTTCCCGCTCGTTTATTCGAACGCTATTCGCCTATCGCGTCGGGCGGGAAGAGTAGCGGATCTGATCGATCCGGGCACGCCCGGGGTTACCCGCGAACCAGCTCCTCGACGACGTGCCGCAGGCCGTTCTGAGCGGTCTGCCAACCCGAATCCGCCGAAAGCACCCACTCGTCGCCCAGCTCGGGTGCCCGGGTGTCGCCGGTCACCTGGAGATCTATCCGGGTTCGCAAAATATGGGTGGCCATCGGGAGAAATTCTCGGTAAATCGCGGCGCCACCAATGATCCAGATCTCACCCGCGGAAAGGTCGACCTCGGCGGCCGAATGCGCGATCTCCGCCCCTTCGGCGGCCCAGTCGCGGTCGCGGGTCAGCACCACGTTGCGCCGGCCGGGCAGCGGCCGCACCCGCTCGGGCAGCGAGTCCCAGGTGGCGCGCCCCATCACGACGGTCGCGCCCATCGTCCGTTCCCGGAACATGCGCTGCTCCCCCGGCAGGTGCCAGGGGATGCCGCCGTCCGCGCCGATCACCCGGTCCCGGGCTTCGGCCCAGATCATGTGGACGGTCACACCGCCACCGGTGCGGTCAGGCGCGGGTGGTGCCGGTAGTCCACCACCGTGAAGTCCTCGTACCGGTAGTCGAAGATGGAGCCGGCCGGCGCGATCTCCAACCGCGGGAACTCGTACGCCTCCCGGGACAGCTGCTCGGTGACCTGCTCGACGTGGTTACGGTAGACGTGGCAGTCGCCGCCCACCCAGATGAAGTCACCCGGCTCCAGTCCGGCCTGCGCCGCCACCATCCGGGTCAGCAGCGCGTAGCTGGCGATGTTGAACGGCACCCCGAGGAACAGGTCGGCGCTGCGCTGGTAGAGCTGGCAGGAGAGCCGGCCGTCGGCGACGTAGAACTGGAACAGCGCATGGCAGGGAGCGAGCGCCATGGCGGGCAGCTCGGCCACGTTCCACGCCGACACGATCATCCGGCGCGAGTCCGGGTCGCGGCGCAGCGTGTCCATCAGGCCGGCGATCTGGTCGACGTGACCGCCGTCCGGAGTGGGCCAGGACCGCCACTGCACGCCGTAGACCGGCCCGAGCTCGCCCTTCTCGTCGGCCCACTCGTCCCAGATCGTCACCCCCTGATCGCGCAGCCAGCCCACGTTGCTGTCGCCCCGGAGGAACCACAGCAGCTCCACGGCGATCGACTTGAAGTGCACCCGCTTCGTGGTGATCAGCGGGAAGCCGGCCGACAGGTCGTAGCGCAGCCGCTCGCCGAACAGGCTCACGGTGCCGGTGCCGGTGCGGTCGCTCTTCGCGGTGCCGGTTTCGAGAACGCGCCGCAGCAACTCTTCATATTGGGTATCTACGGACTTGCCGGCGGCGACACGAGGGCGGATGGGCGTGGTGGACATGGGGAGCAACCTAGCGGTTCGCGCTGCTCCGGGCCCATTCAGCCCGCCCAAGCCTCCGACATCTGTGGTATTTGCTGGTTCATCGCGCCCAGATCCTGCTGCAGCCCGGCCTGCTGCTGCCCGGTCGGCTGGTGCCCGGTCGGCTGTGCGGCCTGCGGCTGGCCGGCCGACTGCGGGGCCAGCGCGAAGCCCAGTTCCGCGCCGATCTGCTGCCAGCGGTCGTAGAGGACCTGGTCGTGCAGGATGTTCCGGATGTCCTGATGCGCCGCCCGAAGCTCGTCCAGGGCCGCCTCGTACCGTGCGACCCGCTTGTGCAGGTCCGAGGTCTCGTACATCGTCATGCAGCCAGATTAGCCAGAAATGAATCTTTCTCCGGCTTATCCGGCTAGATGCGCAATTCGCTCCCGTGCGGGCCGACCGCGTCCGCCTGCTCGTCGTCCAGCCAGACACCGCCGGTGGCCAGGTAGCGGAACGTGTGGTCGCCGGCGGTCAGCGGCACGCTGACCGTCCGGGTGCCGTCCTTGCGCTGCTTCAACTCGTGCAGGCCGGGCTCCCAGTCGTTGAACGTGCCCACCACGCTCACCGGGCCGGGCGGCACCTCGACCTCCGGCGGCAGCGAGAAGGTCACCCGGGTCTTGTTGCCGAAGAGCTTGCTCTTCTTGATCATGAAGACCTCCACAATTCAGGCTGTACCCGTACAACGGTGTACGACGTTACGGGTGACGGGGGGTCGTTTTAGGCTGAGCCGCATGCATCCGGAACCGACCGATCAGGTACGCGCAGCCTCGTTCCGCGACCTCGACACCACGACCCTGTACGCGATCCTCAAGCTGCGCAGCGACGTCTTCGTGGTGGAGCAGGAAGTCGCGTACGCCGATCCGGACGGGCGGGACACCGAGCCCGGCACCCGCCACTTGTGGATCGAACGGGACGGCGAGATTCGGGCGTACCTCCGCATATTGGACGACCGCGGGGTGGAGCGGATCGGCCGCGTGGTCACCGCACCGGCCGCCCGCGGCACCGGTCTGGCGGCCCGGCTGGTCGCCGAGGCATTGACCGTGATTGGGAACCGCCCGAGCGTGCTGGACGCCCAGGCGCACCTCAAAAATTTTTACGCCCGGTTCGGCTACGAGCAGGCCGGCCCGGAGTTCCTGGAGGACGGCATACCACACATCCCGATGGCCAGGGGAAGCTTGCCTACGGCAGCGCAGCCACCAGCTCGGTGACCGAACGCCGCCGGCCGGTGTAGAACGGGACCTCCTCGCGCACGTGCCGGCGCGCCGTCGAGGCCCGCAGGTCGCGCATCAGGTCGACGATCCGGTGCAACTCGTCGGCCTCGAAGGCGAGCATCCACTCGTAGTCGCCGAGCGCGAACGACGCCACCGTGTTGGCCCGCACGTCCGGGTATCCGCGCGCCATCCGGCCGTGCTCGGCCAGCATGTGGCGGCGCTCGTCGTCCGGCAGCAGGTACCACTCGTAGGAGCGGACGAACGGATAGACACAGATGTACGGCCGGGCCTCCTCGCCGGCCAGGAACGCCGGCAGGTGGCTCTTGTTGAACTCGGCCGGCCGGTGCAGCGCCATCTGCGACCACACCGGCGCGAGGTGCCGGCCCAGCGCGGTGCGCCGGAAGAGGCCGTACGCGTCCTGCAGCGCATCCGGCGAGCCGGAGTGCCACCAGATCATCAGGTCGGCGTCGGCGCGCAGGCCGGCCACGTCGTACGTGCCACGGATCGTCACGTCCTTGCCGGCGAGCTGCTCGAACAGCGCGTCCACCTCGCCGGCCAGGTCGTCGCGCAGGGCCGGCAGCGCGGTGCCGGCCCGGAACACCGACCACATCGTGTACCGGATCGTGGCGTTCAGCTCGTTGATCCGGGCCGCGTTCGTCTGCTGCTCGCTCATCATTCCTCCAGAGACTTGCTGACGTCTTCCGCGGCCCGCTCGCCGCTCGCGATGCACGCCGGTATGCCGACCCCGTCGAAGGCGGCACCGGCCACGGCCAGCCCGGGTGGGAGCTGCGCCCGCACCGCCGCGACCCGGTCGGCGTGGCCGGGCGCGTACTGCGGCAGGCCACCGCCCCAGCGCTGCAGCCAGGCCGCGGCGGGCGGCGGCAGCTCGGCGCCGATCAGCTCGCCCAGCTCGCGGCGGGCCAGCGCGATCAGCGCGGCGTCGTCGAACTGAAGCCGCGCCTCCTCGCCGTGCCGGCCCAGCGAGGCCCGCAGAATCACCGGCCCCCCGGCGGTGGTCAGGTGCGGCCATTTGCGGGTGAAGAACGTGGCCGCCTTGACCACCGTGCCCTCGCTCGGCGGCACCAGGAAGCCGGACAGCTCGGGCAGCGGCGTGCCGGGCGGCAGCGCCAGCCCGACCAGCGCCACGCTCGCGTAGTCGAGCGTGGCCGCCGCGTCGGCCGCGTCCGGCACGGCGCCGGCCAGCAGGCGCGCGGCGGGTTTGGCGGGTACGGCGAGAACCACCGCGTCCACATCGTCGGTCTGCGGCGCCGGCACCGGGCCGAGCAGCAGGCGCCAGCCGTGAGCCGTCCGGGACAGCTCGCGCACCGGCAGGCCGAGGCTGATCCGAGCGCCGCCGGCCGCGGCCGCGGCGGCCACCAGCCGGGACATGCCGCCCTCGACCGCGGTGAAGATCGGCCGGCCGGGCACCCGCCGGGACCGGGCCTGCGCGGCGCGGACGGCCGCTCCGAGGGTGTGCTCGACCCGCGCGGCCGCCGCCAGCTGGGGCATCGCCACCTGCAGCGACAGCCGGTCGGCCCGGCCCGCGTAGACGCCGCCGAGCAGCGGGTCGACCAAGCGGTCCACCACCTCGTCGCCGTACCGCGCGCGGACCAGCGCGCCGACCGCGACGTCCTCGCCGGGGCCGAGCAGCGGGCGGCCGTCGTCCCGGTCGTCGCCGCCGGCCCGGGCCACCGCGCCCACGCCCGCCGGGTCGGCCGGCACGCCGACCAGGGTGCCGGCCGGGATCGGGGTGAGCCGGCCGCCGATCGACAGCGCGGCCGGGACCTGCGCCGGGTGCACCAGCGGCAGGCCGAGGCGTTTGGCGAGGGCGACGGCCGCCGACTCGCCGCCGTCCGGCGCCGAGGTCAGGAACGACTCGGCGCCGCGCTCGACCGGCAGCCCGCCCAGCTCGCCGGTGCGCAGCTTGCCGCCGAGTGCGCCGCCCTGCTCGTACACGATGAGCTCGGTGCCCGGCGGGGTGAGGTCCCGCAGGCGCACCGCGGCGGCGAGCCCGGCGATGCCACCGCCGATGACCGCAACCCGCTTCCGCACGAGGTCCACCATTGCAGGCCGCGCCCCCGTCCGGCCACCGGGGTGGCGATCAGCGCTGCGAGGTCACATGGACGAACTCGACCAGCCGGGTCAGGGCGTCCGGGTCGGTCTCGGGCAGGACGCCGTGGCCCAGGTTGAAGACGTGGCCGGGGGCCGCGCGGCCCTGCTCCAGGACCCGCCGGGCCTCGCGCTCGACGACCTCCCGGCCGGCGAACAGCACCGCGGGGTCGAGGTTGCCCTGTACCGCGTGCGCCGGCCCGATCAGCGTCGTCGCGCGGTCGAGGGGCGTGCGCCAGTCGACGCCCACCACGTCGGCGCCGGCCTCGCCCATCGCGCCGAGCAGCACCGCGGTGCCGACGCCGAAGTGGATGCGCGGGATGCCGGCGTCGGCCAGGCCGCCCAGCACGGCCGCCGAGTGGGGCAGCACGAACTCGCGGTAGTCCGTCTCGGACAGTGCGCCGGCCCAGGAGTCGAACAGCTGGATCGCGCTGACGCCGGCCTCGATCTGGGTACGCAGGAAGGCGAGCGTGATGCCGGACAGCCGGGTCAGCAGGGCGTGCCACAGCGCCGGCTCGGCGTACATCATGGCCTTGGTCCTGGTGTAGGTCCTCGACGGCCCGCCCTCGATCAGGTAGCTGGCCAGCGTGAACGGCGCACCCGCGAAGCCGATCAGCGGGGTCTTGCCGAGCTCGCCGGCGAGCTGGCGGACCGCGGCACCGACGAACGCGACCTCCTCGCCGGTGATCGGGCGCAGCCGCTCGAGGTCGGCGGCCGTGCGGATCGGCTCCGCCACCACGGGCCCGGTGCCGGCCACGATGTCCAGGTCGACGCCGGCCGCCGCGATCGGCACCACGATGTCGCTGAACAGGATGGCCGCGTCCACGTTGTGCCGGCGGACCGGCTGGAGGGTGATCTCGGTGACCAGATCGGGACGGCGGCAGGACTCCAGCATGCCGATGCCCTCGCGGATCTTGCGGTACTCGGGGAGCGACCGCCCCGCCTGCCGCATGAACCAGACCGGCGTGTGCGGCACGTCCTGGCCGCGGCACGCACGCACAAAGGGCGAATCGTTCAGCGCTGAAGTCACCGCGTCATAGTCCCACGGTCCGGTGGCACGGTTTGCGGCGCGCCGATCGACGACGGACACCGGTGATCGGCATAGGCTTCCGGCATGGCGACCCCCTCCGCTGACCCCGAGGCGTTCACCCGCGCCGTCGCCGGGCTGCGAGCGGCCGCGCCCCGGCCCGAGATCCTGCTCGAGGAGATTCCGGCACCGCAGCGGCTCGCGCCGTTCTCGTTCGCGCTGAGCGCCACCGTGCTGCGCTCCGGCGACGAGGTGGCCAGCGGGCGGCTGATCCTGCTGCACGACCCGGCCGGGCACGAGGCCTGGCGCGGCGACCTGCGGCTGGTCACGCTGGTCACCGCCGAGCTGGAACCGGACATGGCCGGCGACCCCCTGCTGCCCGCGGTGGCCTGGACCTGGCTGACCGACGCGCTGGAGCAGCACGCGGCCGCGTACACCGCGATCGGCGGGACCATCACGCAGACCGCGTCCACCCGGTTCGGCGAGCTGGCCGGGCCGGTGCCGACGGCCGACCTCGAGGTGCGCGCGTCCTGGACGCCGACCTCCACCAGCACGGGCGCGCACCTGCTCGGCTGGTGCGCGATGCTGGCCTCGACGGCCGGCCTGCCGCCGCCCGGCGTGACCAACCTGAACGACCGCCACCGGGTCGCCTAGCATCCTTGACAGGATCCGGAACAATTCGCCGCGATGATCGAGACCCGGGACCTGACGAAGACCTACCGCGGCGTCGACGCCGTCCGGGACGTGACCTTCACCGCCGCGCCCGGCCGGGTCACCGGCTTCCTGGGACTCAACGGCTCCGGCAAGACCACCACCATGCGCATGCTGCTCGGTCTGGCCCGCCCGACCGCCGGCGCGGCCCTGATCAACGGGAAGCGCTACCGCGATCTCGACAAGCCGCTGCGGCAGGTCGGCGCGGTGTTGGAACAGGGACTCAGCCATCCGGGGCAGAGCGGCTACTCGCATCTGGCCACCCAGGCGTTGCTCGCCGGCGTCCCGCGCCGCCGGGTGGAGGAACTGCTGGAGTACGTCGGTCTGACCGAGGCGGGCAACAAGAGCACCGGCGCTTACTCGCTCGGCATGCGGCAACGGCTCGCGGTGGCGACCGGGCTGCTGACCGATCCGCCGGTGCTGATCCTCGACGAGCCGGCCAACGGGCTCGACCCGGGCGGCATGGCGTGGCTACGGGCACTGCTGCGCGAGCGGGCGGCGGCCGGCGGCACCGTGCTGATCTCCAGTCACCTGCTGGGCGAGTTGGAACAGACCGTTGACGACGTGGTGATCATCGCAGCCGGCCGGGTGCGGCTGGCCGCACCGCTCGCGTCGCTGGGCGGAGGCGGCCGGTTGCGCGTGCGCGGACGGGACCCGCACACCCTGTGGCTGGCGTACGAGCGGGCCGGCGCGACCGTCACCACCGACGGCGCCGAGTTGCATGTCAGCGGGCTCACCGCCGAGGACGCCGGCGAGATCGCTCTGCAGGTGGGGGTGCCGGTGTATCAGCTGGTCACCGAGGTCCAGAACCTGCAGGAGGTCTTCCTGAGCCTGGCGGCCAACCCGTGACCCGGGTGGTGCTCAGCGAGATGTACCGGACGCTGACCGTCCGATCCGCCTGGCTCTCGATGACCTGCTACGCCACGCTCGGCATCGCGACCGGCTGGTTCAGCGCGCAGTTCTGGACGCTGTTCATCAGCATCGGCGCGTTCGCGGTCACGGCGGTCACCACCGCCCAGCACTACCAGCACCGGACGGCCGTCCTGCTCTTCCTCGGCCAGCCGAACCGCCTACTGGTCCTGGCCGCCCAATGCCTGGTCGGCGCGGTGCTGGCGCTCGTGACGGCGACGGTGAGCGGGGTCATCGTGATCGGTCAGGGCGACGGTGACGTGTTCCGGTACACGCTCACGGCCGTCCCGCTGATCGCGGTGTTCGGCGTCGCGAACGCCACCCTGGTCCGCCGCCCCACCTGGCTGTTCGCCGGCTGGGCGCTGTGGATGATCGCGGTCGAGGGGGTGATCGGCAAATTCCAGAGCCGGCTGCCGTTGAGCAGCATGCTGATCGGCGCGTCCGGAAACCCCGCCTACCTGCTGGCCTTCGCCGGGTGGACCGCGCTCTTCCTGGCCGCCGCGATCTGGTCGATCCGCCGCGATCTCGCCGACGGCTGAGCTCCGGATCAGCAGATGTTCTTGTAGGTCGTACACGCGACCTTGATGTCGATCGCCAGCCCGATGCCCTCGGCGTCCTTGGCCTTGGCGGTGGCCACCCCGACCACCTGGTTGCTGGCGTTGACCACCGGGCCGCCCGAGTTGCCGGGGTTGATCGGCGCGTCGAACTGGATCGTGGTGCCGTCCTTGTCGTTCGGGCGGTACGCACTGATCACCCCGGTGGTCACCGAGTCGTCCAGGCCGAGCGGCGCGCCCACCACGACCACCTGCTGGCCCGGCTTGACCTGACCGGTTGCCGCGCTGAGCCCGTCGATCTCCTGGTCGGCCCGCAGCAGTGCGAGGTCCTTGCCCTTGTTGACCCGGACGATGGTCGCCTCGATTTTGGTGTTGCCGCGCTCCAGGCTGACCGTGCGCCCGCCGTCGACCCACACCTCGGCGACCACGTGGTAGTTCGTGAACAGGTTGGACGTGCCGTTGTCCGCCTTCGAACCGACGGCGAAGGCGGTGCCGGTGAACTCGCCGGCGCGGACCCGGAACACGCTCGGCAGCACGCTCGACGAGACCGCCTCGGGGTCGAAGACCCCGGCCAGTTCCTTTTCCAGCCGGTCGGTCCGCTCCTTCTCGGTGGCCAGGACCGAGTGCATGGAGGCGTTGTCGCTGCTCATCAGCTCGATCCGGTACGCCTGCCAGCCCGCCACCAGCACCAGCAGCACCACCAGTCCGACGAGCACGGGCTTGGCCCGGCTCCGGGCGGGCCGCACCGGCTCCGGCTCCGGTTCCGGCAGCGGCAGGGGCACGGCCGACCGTGAATCGGACATTCCGGTCTGCCACCGCGGCGGCCCGGCCGGTTCCGGATCCCAGCGCGGCGCCGGGGCCGGTTGCTCCCAGCGCGGATCGGGCGACCATCGTTGTTCCGGGACGGTGCGCTGCGGTGCCGGCGCGGACCATCGTGGTTCCGGGTCCCAGGACTGCTCGCCACCCCACGCCACACCGCCCGCCCGGCCCTCGGCACGCCGGTGACCGTCATATCCGGGCTGGTCAGCGCCTTCGGCAGGGATGAACGGGTCGTACGTGGTGGTCATCCGGCACGGCCTCCCGGGGTATCGGCGCTGACCGGTTATACGGACGGGAAGCCTCCGCGGATGAGTCCGTCGTCGATCGAGAACCGACGCGCCGGGACCCGGCTGCACATGGCTGGGGTGGTGCACCCGTACGGTTACGGAGTGACCGACGAAGCACCCCTGCGCCGTCGGGACTTGCCAGAGCACGCAGGGGACGGACGACCGCACGCCGAGCCGCCCGACCCGACGTCTGGCGGTCCCGATCCCGAACCCGCCGCCGCCATCCCCTTGACCGCGCCCCGCGAGGGCACTCCCCGCCCCGTCGAGACCGAGACCGAACTGGCCGAGGTGGTCGCCCGCATGGCGGCCGGCTCCGGGCCGATTGCCGTGGACGCCGAGCGCGCCTCCGGCTACCGCTACACCCAGCGGGCCTACCTGGTGCAGCTGCGCCGGGCCGGGGCCGGCACCGTGCTGATCGATCCGCTGCCGCTGGCCGACCTGCGCACCCTCGACGAGGCCCTGGCCGAGGCCGAGTGGGTGCTGCACGCCGCCAGCCAGGATCTGGCCTGCCTGGCCGAGCTCGGGATGAGGCCGCGCCGGCTGTTCGACACCGAGCTGGCCGCGCGGCTGGCCGGGTTCGAGCGGGTGGGCCTGGCGGCGCTCACCGAGCAGCTGCTCGGATATTCGCTGGAGAAGCACCACTCGGCCGCGGACTGGTCGACCCGGCCGCTGCCGGAGTCCTGGCTGACCTACGCGGCCCTGGACGTGGAACTGCTCACCGACCTGCGCGACCACCTGGCCGCCGAGCTCGACCGGCAGGGCAAGACCGGCTGGGCGGCCGAGGAGTTCGCCGCCCTGGTGGCCAGCGCCGACCGGCCGCCCAAGGTCCGCCCCGACCCGTGGCGCCGCACGTCCGGCATCCACCGGGTGCGCGGCGCGCGGGCGCAGTCGCGGGTGCGGGCGCTCTGGTTCGCCCGGGACGGCGTGGCCGCCCGGCGCGACTCGGCACCGGGCCGGGTGCTGCCCGACTCGGCCATCGTGGCGGCCGCCGAGCAGGATCCGAAGGACGAGCGCGCCCTGCTCGGCATTCCCGGCTTCGGCGGGCGCTCGGTGCGCCGGCTGGCCCGGGTGTGGCTGGACGCGCTGGACGAGGCTCGGGCCCTGCCGGACGACGCGCTGCCGATCAACCAGCCGGTGGACGGTCCGCCGCCGCCGCACCGCTGGGCCGAGCGCGACCCGGTGGCCGCGGCCCGGCTGGCCCGGTGCCGGCAGGTGGTGATCGCGACGGCCGAGGGCAACCGGCTGCCGCCGGAAAACCTGATCAGCCCGGATTTCGTACGCCGCCTGGCCTGGTCACCGCCCGACGAGGTCAGCACCCAGACGGTGGCCGACACGCTGCGTGGTTTCGGCGCACGGAACTGGCAGCTGACCCTGCTCGCGGATCAACTGGCCGAGGCTCTGCCGGACCCGGCGCCCACGGTGTGACGGGCGGGCCCGGCCGGACACGAAACCGGCCGGGTCAGCCCTGCCCGGCGAACCAGTGGATCTTGCCCTGGCCGTCGTCCCTGCTGCAGCGCGAGCACTGACGGAACTTTTTTCCGTCCTCGGTCGAGCGGGTGACCCACTTGTGCCACCCGAGGCGGCACACGAACGGCTTCGTCATGGCCGGAAGCTACGCTCGGCGGAGATCATCTAACTCCCCCGTTTCGCCGATTCCGGACAGCGCGGCCGAGGCAGTGATTACCTGGGTGTGACGTTCTCGCGGGGCGCTGGCACCCCTTAGTTACCGGCGAGTAGCATCGCTTACACCACTCCCTGGCAAGGAGGCCACCAGTGCCCCGTGAAGTACGTGAGGTCGTCTTCGTCGACGGCGTCCGGACCCCGTTCGGCAAGGCGGGCGGCATGTATGCCGAGACCCGCGCCGACGACCTGGTCATCCGCTGCATCCGCGAGCTGATGCGCCGCAATCCGCAACTGCCGCCCGAGCGGGTGGACGAGGTGGCGATCGCGGCCACCACCCAGACCGGCGACCAGGGCCTGACCATCGGCCGCACCGCCGCGTTGCTGTCCGGGCTGCCCAAGACCGTGCCCGGTTACGCCATCGACCGGATGTGTGCCGGCGCCATGACCGCGGTGACCAACGTGGCCGGCGGCATCGCGATGGGCGCCTACGACGTGGCGATCGCCGGCGGCGTCGAGCACATGGGCCGGCATCCGATGGGCGAGGGCGTCGACCCCAACCCGCGCATCCTGGCCGAGAAGCTGGTCGACCCGTCCGCGCTGGTGATGGGCTCGACCGCGGAAAACCTGCACGACCGGCTGCCGCACATCACCAAGGAGCGGGCCGACCGCTACGGGCTCAATTCCCAGATCAAAACCGCCAAGGCGTACGCCGACGGCAAGCTCCAGCCGGATCTCGTGCCGGTCGCCCTGCGCAGCGCCGAGCAGGGCTGGGGCCTCGCGACGGCCGACGAGGCGCCCCGCGAGACCTCGCTGGAGAAGCTGGCCACCCTCAAGACCCCGTTCCGCCCGCACGGCCGGGTCACCGCGGGCAACGCGGCCGGCCTCAACGACGGCGCCACCGCGGCCCTGCTGGCCGACGAGGCCACCGCCCGCGAGCTCGGCCTCCCGGTGGCGATGCGGCTGGTGTCGTACGGCTTCGTCGGCGTCGAACCGGAGGTCATGGGGTACGGCCCGATCCCGTCGACCGAGAAGGCACTGGCCAAGGCCGGGCTGACGATCGGCGACATCGGGCTGTTCGAGCTCAACGAGGCGTTCGCGGTGCAGGTGCTCGCGTTCCTCGACCACTACGGCATCGCCGACGACGACCCCCGGGTCAACCCGTGGGGCGGCGCGATCGCCATCGGGCACCCGCTCGCCTCCTCGGGCGTACGCCTCATGACGCAGTTGGCCCGGCACTTCGCCGAGCACCCCGAGGTCCGCTACGGGCTGACCGCCATGTGCATCGGCATCGGCATGGGCGGCACGGTCATCTGGGAGAACCCGAACTGGGAAGGCGCGGCGAAGTGATCGAGCACCCGAACGAGGTAGTCACCAAGGCGCTGGTCCGGTTCGTCCGGGTCCCCGGCCTGGCCAAGGCGGCCGCCCTGATCACCCTGGACAACGGCTTCGACCACAAGAAGCCGAACAGCTTCGGCCCGGGCGGGCTCGCCTCTCTGGACGCGGCCATCACCGCGGCGACCGAGGCCGACCCGGCATTCATCGCGCTGACCGGCAAGCCGTACATCTTCTGCGTCGGAGCCGACATCACGGGCATTCCCTATCTGACGGATCGGGAGCAGGCGGTCGAGCTGGGCAACCTCGGCCACCGCGTCTTCGCCCGCCTGAAGAACAGCGACATTCCGACCTTCGCCTTCATCAACGGCGCCGCGCTCGGCGGCGGCCTCGAGGTGGCCCTGCACTGCCACTACCGCACGGTTTCCGGCGGCGCCGCAGCGCTCGGCCTGCCCGAGGTCGCCATCGGCCTGATCCCCGGCTGGGGCGGCAGCCAGCTGCTGCCCAACCTGATCGGCGCGCCCGGCGCGGCCCAGGTCATCCTGCAGAACCCGCTCACCCAGAAGGTGCTCAAGCCCCGGCAGGCCGTCGAGCTCGGGGTCGCCGACCAGCTGTTCGAGCCGGCCGACTTCCTCGAGCGCTCGCTGGCCTGGGCGGCCGGCGTGATCGGCGGCGAGGTCATCGTCCAGCGGCCCGAGGTCGACAAGGACATGTGGGACGGCGTGCTGTTCTTCGCCAAGCAGCAGTTGGACGCCAAGCTGCACGGCGCCGTCCCGTCCGCGAACAAAGCCCTCGAACTGCTCGCCCTGGCCAAGGACGCGACGTTCGAGGACGGCACCGCGGCCGAGACCGAGGCGCTCGCCGACCTGATCATGGGCCACGAGTCCCGGGCCAGCCTGTACGCGTTCGACCTGGTCCAGCGCCGCGCCAAGCGCCCGGTGGGCGTCCCCGACAGCTCGCTGGCCCGCAAGGTCACCAAGGTCGGGATCGTCGGCGCCGGCCTGATGGCGTCCCAGCTGGCCCTGCTGTTCGCCCGCCGGCTCCAGGTGCCGGTGGTGCTCACCGACCTCGACCAGACCCGGGTCGACAAGGGCGTCGGCTACGTCCACGACCAGATCGACAGGACCGTGGCCAAGGGACGCATGGACGAGGGCACCGCGGCCAAGCTGCGCGGCCTGGTCAGCGGCTCGGTCGACAAGTCGGTGTTCGCCGACGCCGACTTCGTGATCGAGGCGGTCTTCGAGAACCTCGACCTCAAGAAGCAGATCTGGGCGGAACTCGAAAAAATCGTCTCCCCCGAGGCGGTCCTGGCCACCAACACCAGCTCGCTGTCGGTCACCGCGATGGCGGCCGAGCTCGACCACCCCGAGCGCGTGGTCGGCTTCCACTTCTTCAATCCGGTCGCCGTCCTGCCGCTCCTGGAGATCATTCGGGGCGAGCGCACCGATGACGCCACGCTGGCCACCGCGTTCGCCGTCGGCAAGGAGTTGCGCAAGTCGTCGGTGCTGGTCTCCGACGCTCCGGCGTTCGTGGTCAACCGGCTGCTCACCCGTTTCACCAGCGAGGTCTTCAAGGCGGTCGACGCCGGCACCCCGCTCGAGACGGTGGACGTGGCGCTCGACCCGCTGGGCCTGCCGATGCGGCCGATCGCGCTGCTCCAGCTGGTCGGTCCCGCGGTGGCCTACCACGTGGGCGAGACCCTGCACCGCGCCTTCCCGGACCGCTTCGGCGACAGCCCGAACCTCAAGAAGATCGTCGACGCCGGCCTCCCGCTGATGGTCGACGACGAGATCAACCCCGAGGTGGGCAAGCTGGTTGCCGGCGGTCCGGCTCCGCTTTCGTCCGAGGAGGTACGCGAGAACGCGCTGGCGGCGCTGGCGGAGGAAATCCGGATCATGCTCGACGAGGGCGTGGTGGCCGAGCCGCAGGATATCGATTTGTGCATGATTCTGGGCGCCGGCTGGCCGTTCCACCTCGGCGGCGTGACGCCGTACCTGGACCGTAGCGGCGTGGCCGAACGGGTGACCGGCCGGCGGTTCCTGCCCCCGGGTGTCGGCAGCCTGCCCGCCTGACCTGGGAAAGTCGGATGAACGACGCCCCACGCCGCCCGGCGTGGGGCGTTGTCGTACTCAGGGGTGGTTTGTCCGGACGGTTGTGATCCGCCACCCGTAAAGGGGGCCCACCCCGATTGCCGTCTGAGGCTAGGCTCGCGGGGCGGTTACACCCAATCCATGGAGCCCTGATGTCGCAGCCCCCGCAGCCGCCCAACTACGGCCAGCCCAACCCTGGCCAGCAGCCTTCTTCCGGCCAGCCCTCCTCGGGGCAGCCGTATCAGGGCGGGCAGTACCCGGGACAGAACTACCCCAATCAGCAGCCGTACCCCGGCCAGCCGAACCCCGACGTGCCGACCTCGGTGCCACCGAGCTACCCACCGACCACGGCCTACCCGTCGTCCGGCCAGCCTGACTACTCGCAGCAGCCGCAGTACGGCAGCCAGCCGGAGTACGGCAACCAGCCGCAGTACGGCAACCAGCCCCAGTACGGCGCCCAGCCGGAGTACGGGCAGCCCGGCTACGGCCAGGGTGACTACGCGCAGCAGGGCTTCGGCCAGCCCGGCTACCCGCCGGCCACCCCGCCCAAAAAGAAGTCCAAGACGCTGCCCATCGTGCTGACCGTGGTCGGCATCGTGCTGGTGCTCTGCATCGGTGGCATCGTGGCCGTCGTGATGATCGGTAAGAACGCGGCCGACGACATCAACGACCAGATCCAGGCGATCGAGACCCCGGGCGCCTCGGCCCAGGCCACCGAGCCCGCCAAGGCCGCCGCCACGATCAAGATCAAGGAACCGGCGACCCTGGGCGGCCGTCCCAAGCTGACCGATCCGCAGTTCGCCGGCGTGGCGGAGGAACTGCAGAACAGCCTCAAGGAGGTGCCGAGCGCGACCAATTCGGTCGGCGCCCTCTACGGCACCCCGGAAAAGCAGGACATCGTGATCGTGGCCGCGGCCGAGGCCCCGCTCTCCGACCCGGAGAAGGAGCTCGACCAGACCTTCCTGGGCGCCGGCATCGGTGGCCTGAAGATCTCGAACATCAGCGACGCCTCGACCGGCAACCTGGGCGGCTCCGCCAAGTGCGGCAGCGCCGAGACCTCCGGCATCGACATGGCGATCTGCAGCTGGGCCGACGAGGGCAGCCTCGGCATGGTCATCTGGTACTTCAAGTCGGTGAGCAAGGCCAAGGCCGAGTTCCCGAAGCTGCGGGCACAAATCGAGACGAAGGGCTAACGAGGGGCGAGACCTCCTCAGTCAAGCCGACACGCCGAGAGGCGCGATCACATGATCGCATCGCTCCCGGCACGGACCGGACACGGTTCCGTGCCGGGAGCGTTTGTGTAACCGGGACCAGTCACCATAGGTCGATCGTCGGACCTGGATCGTTCAGGACCGTTCTGATGGGCTTTTGACGAATTTTCGACTGGTTATCGACAGGCTGAGGAGTTTCCCGGTGGTCCTACGGCAGCTGCGCCGCGTCCGATGGGCGGTCCGCGCCACGCTGTTCCTAGGCGTGGCCGCGTCCGTGGTCGCCAACATCCTGCACGCGCTGGACAACCCGATCAGCCAGGCCATCGCCGCCTGGCCCCCGCTGGCGCTGCTGCTCACCGTCGAGCTGATCTCCCGAGTCCCGGTCCACCGCCCCATCCTGGCCGCGGCCCGCCTGCTGGCCACCGCCACGATCGCCGGCATCGCCGCCTGGGTCTCCTACTGGCACATGGCCGGCGTAGCCGCCCGCTACGGCGAAACCGGCGCCTCCCCCTACCTGCTCCCGCTCTCGGTGGACGGCCTCATCGTGGTGGCCAGCATCTGCCTGGTCGAACTGGGCGGCCGGATCCAGTCCCTGGAAAACCCGCCCACCCCCGCCACCACCCCGGTCAGCGCACCCCCGGCCGCAGTAGTTCCCGTCGCCGCGGGCCTCCCCGCCCACGCGGCAACGGCCGCAGGTCCCGCTTCCGGCGGCGGTTCCCCCGACGACTGGGCGAAGCCCATCCCCGGCCTGGTCCCCGCACCGAGCCGATCAGCCGCCGCGCCTGCGACCGCCATCTACCCCGGCAACAACGGCAACACCCCGCTGCGCCGCACCACCGCGGCCGCACTCGCCGAGGCCGCTGCCGCGCTCCCCCGGGCCAACCAGGCACCCGCCAACCCGGCATTCACCCCCGCGCTCACCCGCCGCCAGGCCGGCCAGCCTCGCCCCGCGGCGGCCGCCGGCCCGGCCCGCTCCGCCGCCCGCCCGGCGCCGGGCAGCGGCCGCCCGGCGCCGGGCAACGGCCGCCCGGCGCCGGGCAACGGCCGCCCGGTGCCGGGCAACGGTCGCCTGGCGCCGGGCAACGGCCGCCCAGCGCCAGGCAACGGTCGCTCGGTGCCGGCCCAGCGGTCCGCGAGCGCGACCGCCAAGGTCACCCGCCCCGCCAACGCCGGCGCGGGCAGCGGCAAGCCGGCCCGCGCCCGCCGCAGCCCGGCCGAGACGCTGGCCCTGGCCGACCAGCTGAAGGCCGCCCGCCCCGCCATGACCGACACCGAGATCGCCGCCGAACTGGGCATCACCACGTCCCGCCTGCGCACCGTGCGCCGCGAGGCCACCCAGCCCACCCTGGCCGCCTGACAAGCCCGAGCCCGCCTGACAAGCCCGAGCCCGCCTGCCAAGCCCGAGCCCGCCTGCCAAGCCCGAGCCCGCCTGCCAAGCCCGAGCCCGACTGACAGCCCGGGCCCGTTCCGAAGCGCTGGCGCCGTCCGACACGCGCTGGCCGGCCGCGACCCGCGGCCGGCCGGCGCGCGGGCGCCTACGACGCGATGCCCAGGTTCTTGGCCCGCGGCACCGCCGCCTTGGCCGCCACCACCGGCGTGTTGTCCGCGGTCGGCAGCGACACCGTCACCTCGAGGCCGCCGCCCGCCTGGGCCACCGCCGACACCGTCCCGCCGTGGGCGTCGCAGACCGCCCGGACGATCGAGAGCCCCAGCCCGGAGCCGCGCGACCCGGTCCTCTCCCAGCCGCCCCGGCGGAACGGCTCGAACAGGCCGGGCACGTCGGCCGGCTCGACCTCGTACCCGGTGTTGCCCACGATCAGGCGGGCCTGGCCGTTCACCGTCTCGGTGCGCAGCCAGAGCTTGCCGAGCAGGTGGTTGTACCGGATCGCGTTCTCGATCAGGTTGCCGGCCAGGCGGTCCAGCAGGCTCGGGTCGCCGACCACCGGCGCCGGTTGCAGATCGCTGGTGACGTCCAGCTTCAGGCGTTCGGCCTCGGCCTTGACCGCGGACAGCGCGTTGCACACGCTGGTCGCCAGGTCGGCCGGGGCCTTGCGGGCCAGCCGGCGGCCGGACTGCGCCTCCGACCGGGCCAGCACCAGGAGCGCATCGACCAGGCCGTTCGCGCGTTCGGAGGCGTTGCGGACCACCTTGGCCATCCGGCGGTATTCGGCCACGTCGGCCTCGTCGTCGGAGAGCGTCACGTCGATCTCGGTGCGCATCACCGCCAGCGGGGTGCGCAACTCGTGCGACGCGTTCGCGACGAAGCGTTTCTGCGACTCGAACGCACCGGCCAGCCGGTCGAGCATGGCGTCGAAGGTGCGCGCCAGCTCGGCCACTTCGTCGTCCGCGCCGGAGTAGCGGATGCGCTGGTCGAGCGTCTCCTCGCCGAGGCGCTGGGCGGTCTGGGTCACGGCGTGCAGCGGGCGCAGGGCACGACCGGCCACCGCGTACGCGCCCGCGATGCCGATGATGCCGATCGCGAGCAGCGCCGCCAGGCCCTTGACCAGCACCTCCTGCGAGGCCCGCGCGACCATGCCGTCCTGGTACTGCAGCGCGTCGCGGGTGGTGCCGTCGGCCAGCGTGACCGTGCTGCCGCGCAGCAGGTCGTCGTTGGAGTGCATGGCGTCGCCGACCAGGAGCCAGGCCAGCATGATCAGGATGGCGCCGGCGCCGACCAGCAGGATGCCGTTGAGCAGGGTGAGCCGCAGCCGCAGCGTGGGCCGCAGGCTCAGCTCGAGCCGCTGGGCCAGGGAACGCCGCCCGGGGTAGACGGTCATGAGAGGACGACCGGTTCGGGCACCCGGTAACCCGCGCCGACGACCGTCTCGATCAGCGGCGGGTCGCCTACCTTTTTGCGCAGCGTCATCACGGTCACCCGGACCGTGGTGGTGAACGGGTCGGTGTTGGCGTCCCAGACCCGTTCCAGCAGCTCCTCGCTGGACACCACGCCGCCGCGCGCCTTGAGCAGTTCCTCGAGCACGCCGAACTCCTTGTTGGTGAGCTCGATCGGGGTGCCGCCGCGGGTCACCACCCGGCGGGTCTGGTCGAGCATCAGGTTGCCCACGGTCAGCACCGGCGGGGCGGCCGGGGTGGCGCGCCGGCCCAGGGCCTGCACCCGGGCCACGAGTTCCTCGAACGCGAACGGCTTGGCCAGGTAGTCGTCGGCGCCCAGTTGCAGGCCCTCGACCCGGTCGGCCACCGTGCCGCTCGCGGTCAGCATCAGCACCCGGGTGAGCGCGCCGGACGCGACCAGCTGCGCACAGATCTCGTCGCCGTGCATGCCCGGCAGGTCGCGGTCGAGCACCACCACGTCGTAGCGGGTCACGTACGCCATCTCGTGTCCCTGCAGGCCGTCGTACGCGACGTCGACCGCCATGCCCTTGCGCCGCAGACCCCGGGCGATCGCGTCGCAGAGGTTCCGTTCGTCTTCCACCACCAGCACGCGCACCGCAAGACCTCCGTAGCCGACCCAGCGCGGGTCCAGCCTCCCCGAGCAGGTGTGAAGAGGCCGTAAGAGAAGGCTACCCAAGCCGCCACACGGCGATCGACGCGTCGACCCGCCGGCAGTAGAGCACGCCCGCCGCCGCCTGACAGCCGCCGGAGATCATGCCGGCCTGACCGAGGATCTCGGCCCGCCGGGTAGCCGGGTCCAGCACCCCGTACGAGATCACGTATTTGCCGGGCATCTCGCGGACGCCGTAGATCCGGCCGTCGGCGGCCGGCCCGGCACCCTGCCACTCGCCGAAGTCACCGAGCACCGTGCCGGTGGCCGGGTCGAGCACCCAGAGCCAGGGCGTGCCCACCGTCCGATCCTGCGAGCTGGCCAGCAGGTATGCGCCGGCCGCCTCGGCATATGCCCACCGGTCGGAGGTCCAGCGCTGCACCCCGGTCGCCGGGTCCAGCGCCATGATCCCGCGCTCCATCCGGTACGCGCAGAGCACCACCCCGCAGTCCGACTGTCCCCAGCTGTGCATGATGTCGGCGTCGGTGCGCCACAACCGGGTCAGCTCGGGCAGCCGGAACCCGTAGTACTCGTCGCCGTCCTGCACCAGCATCACGTCGCCGGTCGGCCAGACCTGCCCGTTGGCCCGGTTGCGGTGGCCGGCCACCCGGGCGGTCGCGATCACCCGGCCGGTGCGCGCGTCCCGGGTCTCCAGCCGGCCCGAGTCGGTGACCGTGACCAGCCAGCTCGCCCGCCCCGAGCGGAATCCGGCCTCGGCCACGAAGCCGTCGGCGGGCCGGTCCACCCGCCAGCGGAGCGCGCCGGTGGCGAGGTCGGCCAGATAGAACCGGCGGTCGTCGGCGAGCAGGACGGTGCCCGCCTCCGGCGAGGCGTCGACCAGCCGGACGAAGCGCTGCCAGAGCCGCTCGCCGGTGCCGGTCCGCACGGCCACCACGGTGCGGGTGCCGTCCGCGTCGAACCGGTACGACACCAGCAGGACGTCGCCGGCCGGCTCGATCCGTTCGATCTCGCCCTCCAGCGGCACCGCGGTGCGGCTGACCAGTTCGACGTCGGGCAGCGCGTACCCGGTGACCGTCCGCTCGGTGGCCGGTTCGCCGTTCTCCAGCCGCCCGGAACCGACCACGTAGAGCCGGTCGCCGATCACCCAGGTGTCGTCGCCGATCCGGGCCGGCACGATCGTGGGCTCGTCCGGCGGCCCCCGGTGCGCGGCGCCGCCGAGCAGCCCGGCCAGCACCACCGACAGCGCTGCCAGCAGGGCCTTGTACGGCACCGGCGGGCGGCCCGGCGGCGCGGTGCCGGTTTCCCGCACCTCGCCCAGGTCGATCTGCACGCCGGTCATGGTCAGGCCCGGTACGCCCAGATCAGCAGCCGCTCGAGCCCCCGGCAGACCACGTGCGCGCGGTCCGCGGTGCAGTCGCTGATCGGCCCGGAGGTCTCGCCGAGGATCTGCACCCGGTCGCGGTCGGCCAGCACGGTCCCGAACACGCTGCGGCCCTCCTTGCCCGGCATCCGCAGCACCACCGGCAGGTCGGGTTCCGGCGAGAGCTCGGCGGTCCAGCCGTCCAGCGGCACCCGGACCGCGCCGGTGGCGGCGTCGGCCAGCCGTTCCGGCGCGCCGGTCTCCTCGTCGTACTCGACCACGTAGCCGGCCTGCCGGGCCAGGTCGACGTCGGCCCGCGCCCGCCAGGCGACCTTGCCGGTGGCCGGGTCGATGACGTCGAGCGCGGCGCGCGGCCCGGCGCAGATCAGGTAGTCGCAGCGCGGCGGGTCGAACAGGATCGCCGGCACTTCCCGGTGCCAGCGCAGGTCCAGGGTGTCGGCCGTGTACGCCATCTCGTAGCCCTTGGACTGGTAGTCGCCGTACCGCACCAGCAGCAGGTCGCCGACGAGTTCCCCACCGGACACGCCATCGCCGTACGGCTCGGGCAGCGAGATCCGCCGGTCCAGCGCCCCGGTCTCGCCGGCCAGCCGTTCGATCCGGTCCGAGGCCAGGACCAGGACGGCCGGCGCCCTGCCCGGTGCCGCGAACACGTTCACCGCGCCGGGCAGCGCCGCCTGCCACAGTTCGTCGCCGGTGCGCAGGTCGAGGCCGCGCACCTCGGTGCGGATCGGCGGCTCCACGTGCGGCTCGCCGGTGGCTGAGAAGTAGAGCGCGCCCGGCTCGCCGGACGCCTGGTCATAGACGGTGCCGGGGCGGAACACCGGCTCCCGCACCACGCCCAGCCGGCCCCCGCCGAGCAGGTCCACCCAGGCCCGCGAGCTCCACCGGACCGCGCCGGTGCGCACGTCGACCGCGGTGGTGGCGGGACCGTCGGAGAGCAGCACCACATCGCCGGCCTGCCGCGCGATCAGCCCGCCGAAGCGGACCTCGTCGGGGCCGATCACCCGGGCCGGGAACCGGGTCGTCCACAGCTTGCGCGGCGGCTCGGCCATGATCCATGCGGTGGCCAGCCGGTCGGCGCCGTCCAGACCTACCGTGTAGACCTTGCCGCCGGCCAGCTGGAACGGGCTCTCCGCGCTGGCGTCCACCGGCACCTCGCCGAGGAACCGCCACATGGTGGGCACCGCCGGTGCCGCGCCGCCGAGGGCGAGCGCGAGCACCGCGACCAGGATCAGGCCGGGGACGCGGTACCGGTAGGCGGGTGGTGGTGAGCTGAGCGGCGGGTCGGGCTGGGCGGCCAGGTCCAGCTCGATCACCGCCATCGCTTATCCCTCCCGGTACGCCCAGACGACCAGTTCTCCGTACATCGACCGACAGACCAGCCGGCTCGGTACCGCCTGGCAGTCGCCGGTCCCCGCGGGCAGCGCCGCGAGCAGGTGCAGGCGCTGGTCCCGGGGGCGGGCGACGGCGACCATCGTACGGGCTCCGGCCTCGCCTTCCCGGGTGAGCACCAGCCGGTCGGTGACGCCCACGCCGGGCACGGGCCGCCAGCCGCGCAGGCCGGCCTCGGTGGCACCGGTGTCCGGGTCGAAGGTGGTGACCGGATCGGTGTCGTCCGGTGCCCCGTAGGCCACGAAGGCGGGGCCGAACGACTGGACGCTCCGCCAGCCCTGGTGCACCCATCGGGTGACGCCGGTGGCCGGGTCGATGGCGCGCACCCGGTGCGGACCGCTCAGACAGGCCAAAGAGCCACAAGCTTCGATCTCGTACGCGCCGGCAGCCGGCGCGGTCCAGGCCTGCTTGAGGGTGACCGGGTCGTAGGCCGAGATCTCGGCGCCCCAGTGGCCCGGGTGCCGTAGCAGGACCATCCCGCCGGCGACCACCGGGTTGCCCGGGTTGTAGTCGGCGGCCGGCACCTGGTTGCGGGCCAGCAGCCGGCCGTCGTCGAGGTCGTGCAGCGCGAGCGTGCGGTTGTCGTGCATGAGCAGCATCCGGGCGCCCTCGTCGGCCGCGCCCGGCACGCCGAGCAGCACCGCGGTGTTCGGCACCGGGATGGTCCAGCGGGTCTGCCCGGTGACCGGGTCGACCGCGTCGACGGCGCCCTGCACCCGCCGGCCGGAGCCGCCGATGCTGCGCACCGAGGTGACCGCGAGCAGCGTGGACGAGCCGGCGATGGTGACCACGTTGCCGGACCGCTCCCACTGGGCCGCGCCGGTGTAGACCGAGACCGCGGCGGTGCCCGGGTCGCCCGAGCCGGTGCTCCACGGCCGCATCAGCACCAGCCCGTCGCCGAGCCGCAGCCGGTAGCTGGGCGCGGACTGGCCGGCCTGCCACTGCATCCGGCCGTTGTCGAGGTCGTACGAGGTGAGCAGGCCGAACGTCTGCGCCAGCAGGTGACCGTCGCCGGTCAGCGCGTAGGTGTCGGCCGGACCGATCTGCAGGCTGAACAGGGCGTTGAGCGGCGAGCGGGCGGGTGCGGACGATGCGCCCGCCAGCAGCAGCACGAGGACCGAGAGGAACGCGGCGGGGAACCACGACGGCACCGTGGAACGTCCCGGTGCCGTGTACGTGGGTGGCTCACCGCGTTCCAAACCAAGATCGATGAGGACCGCGCCACCGTTGACTTCCATGTATCAAAGGTAACGACCAGATAACGATGCCGCCCTTGCGGAGCCCAGTTCGTGAGCCTTTATGGCACATACGCCTTTTTGGAGAGTGGTTCCTCCAGGCCGGACACCCACTCGGTGACCTCCCGCGCGATGTCCTGCGCGGTGAGCCCCAGCGCGGCCAGGATCTCGGCCCGGCTGCCGTGCGGATGGAACCCGGCCGGCACCCCGAAATCGCGCAGCGGCACCTCGACCCCGGCGTCCCGCAGCGCCGCGGCCACCGCATCGCCCACGCCGCCGGCGCGTACGCCGTCCTCGACCGTGACCACCAGGCGGTGCTGGCCGGCCAGCCCGGTCAGCTCGATCGGCACCGGGCGCACCCAGCGCGGGTCGACCACGGTCACCCCGTAGCCCTGCTCGGCCAGCCGGTCGGCCACCTCGAGGCCGAGCTTGCCGAACGAGCCCACCGCGACCAGCAGCACGTCCTTGCGGTCGTCCTCGCGCAGCACGTCGACCTGGCCGACCCGGCGCAACGCCGGCAGGTCACCCGGTACGGCGCCGGTCGGGAAGCGCAGCACGGTCGGCCCGTCGTCGACCGCGATCGCCTCGCGCAGTTCCTCGCGCAGCGTGGCGGCGTCCCGCGGGGCGGCGATGCGCAGGCCCGGCACCACGCCGAACACGCTCATGTCCCAGATGCCGTAGTGGCTCGGCCCGTCCGGCCCGGTGATGCCGGCCCGGTCCAGCACGAAGGTGACCGGCAGCTCGTGCATCGCGACGTCGAGCAGCACCTGGTCGAACGCCCGGTTGAGGAACGTGGCGTAGACCGCGACCACCGGGTGCAGGCCGCCCATCGCGAGGCCGGCCGCGCTGGTCGCCGCGTGCTGCTCGGCGATACCCACGTCGAAGACCCGCTCCGGGTACTTGCGGGCCAGCTTGGCGATGCCGGTCGGCTCGGCCATCGCGGCGGTGAGGCCCACCACATCCGGCCGCTCGTCGGCGATCTGCACCAGTTCGTCGGCGAAGACCGCGGTCCACTTCAGGGCCGGCGCGGCCAGCAGCTTGCCGGTCTCGACGTCGAACGCGCTGCTCGGGCCGTGCAGGCAGTCGGCCTCGTCCTCCTCGGCGGGCCGGTAGCCGTAACCCTTGCGGGTCACCGCGTGCACGATCACCGGCGCGTTGAAGCCCTTGGCCCGGCGCAGCGCCGACTCCATGGCCTGCACGTCGTGGCCGTCGATCGGGCCCAGGTATTTCAGGCCCAGGTCCTCGAACATCGGCTGCGGGCTGACCGCGTCCTTGATGCCCTTCTTGACCGCGTGCAGCACCTCGTAGACCGGCTTGCCCACCACGGGCGTCGAGCCGAGCGCGTCCTTGACCAGGTCGAGCACCCGCTCGTAGCCCGGGTTGAGGCGCAGCGTGGTGAGGTGGTCGGCGAGGCCGCCGATGGTCGGCGCGTACGAGCGGCCGTTGTCGTTGACCACGATGACCAGCCGGTTGCGGGTGGCCGCGATGTTGTTGAGCGCCTCCCAGCACATGCCGCCGGTGAGCGCGCCGTCGCCGACCACGGCCACCACGTGCCGCTCCTCGCCGCGCAGCGCGAACGCCTTGGCCATGCCGTCGGCGTAGGACAGCGCGGTGGAGGCGTGCGAGTTCTCGATGAAGTCGTGCTCGCTCTCGGCCCGGCTCGGGTAGCCGGTCAGGCCGCCGCGCTGGCGCAGCAGGTCGAAGCCGTCCTGCCGGCCGGTGACGATCTTGTGCACGTACGCCTGGTGTCCGGTGTCGAACAGCAGCCGGTCGCGCGGCGAGTCGAACACCCGGTGCAGGGCCAGGGTGGTCTCGACGACGCCCAGGTTGGGTCCGAGATGCCCGCCGGTGCGGGACACCTTGGCCACCAGGAAGTCACGGATCTCGGCGGCCAGCAGGGTCAGCTGCTCGGCGGACAGCCGCTTGAGGTCACCGGGGGAGGTCACGCTCGCCAGCAGTCCGGCCGAGCCGGGGAGGGCATCGCTCATGGGCCGCAAGTCTATCGGCGCGCGGCGCGTACGCATCTGGCGCGAACGGTCACAGCCGGGTCCTACACACAACCTGCACATCACCCGACCCGGGGACGGGCGTGATGTGCCGCACATGGCAAGCTGGATGCCGAACGCGACTGGCGGCACAGGGATGGGTCAACCATCGGGGAGCCTGTCACGGGAGTCGACCGCCTGGGCCCCGTGCGGAGGAGCCTCATGCCCAACGAGACGCCCACCGCCGGCACCGCCCGCCTGCTGCCCGGCAAACCCGTCGCCGAGGCCGTGCTGGCCGACGTCCGCGCCCGCGCCGCCAAGCTGGTCGAGGGCGGCGTCCGGCCCAGCCTCGCCACCCTGCTGGTCGGCGACGACGACGCCAGCGCCGGATACATCCGGATCAAGCAGCAGCAGGCCGCCGAGCTGGGCTTCGCCTCGCCGCACCGGCATCTGCCGGCGAGCACCACGCAGGCCGAACTGCTGGCCACCATCGCCGAGTTCAACGACGACCCGGCCGTGCACGGCGTCCTGATCCAGTACCCGATCCCCGGCCACCTCGACTACGACGCGGCACTGCAGACGCTCGACCCGGACAAGGACGTCGACGGCATGCACCCGCTGAACATGGGCCGGCTCGCGGTCGGCCTGCCCGGCCCGCTGCCCTGCACGCCGGCCGGCATCGAGGCGCTGCTGGCCCACCACGAGATCCCGGTCGCCGGCCGCGAGGTGGTCATCCTGGGTCGCGGCGCCACGCTGGGCCGCCCGCTGGCCATGCTGCTGGCGCAGAAGCGGCCGACCGCCAACGCGGCCGTCACGGTGGTGCACACCGGCGTGCCGGACTGGGACCGCTACACCCGGCGCGCCGACATCCTGGTGGCCGCGGCCGGTGTGCCCGGCATCGTCCGGCCCGAGCACGTACGGCCGGGTGCCGTGGTGATCGGCGCCGGGGTCCGGTACGAGGGCCGCCGCCTGCTGCCGGACGTCGACGAGGCGTGCGCCGAGGTGGCCGGCGCCATCACCCCGCGGGTCGGCGGCGTCGGCCCGACCACGGTCGCGATGCTGTTCCGCAACGTGATCGAGGCCGCCGAGCGGGCGTCAGCGCGTTAGCAGCGCCACGCATTCGACGTGCTGGGTCATCGGGAAGCAGTCGTACGCCCGCAGGTCGCGCAGCTCCCAGCCCAGTGAGCGGAAGGTGGCCAGGTCCCGGGCCAGCGCGGCCGGGTCGCAGGCCACATAGGCCACGGCACGCGGGCCGGCGGCAGCGATCCCACGGACCACGCGGGCGCCGGCGCCGGCTCGCGGCGGGTCGAGCACCACGAGGTCGACCGGACCGGCCAGGTCACCGCGGTCCGGGCGGCGCCGGCTCAGGGCGACCTCGACCCGTGCCTCGACCACCTCGACCGCGGGCAGGTCGGCGAGGTTGGCCCGGGCCGCGGCGGCGCCGGTCGGCGACGACTCGACCACGGTGGTGCGGGCGCCGGTCCGAACGGCTACCGCCGCCGCGAACAGCCCGGCCCCGCCGTACAGGTCCCAGCACGTCTCACCCTCGGCGGGGCGGAGCAGTTCCAGCACGGTCGAGGTGAGCGTCTCGGCGGCGGCCGGGTGCACCTGCCAGAAATTCTCCGGGGCCAGGTGCCAGCGCCGCCCGGCGGCGACCTCGGCCACCTCGTGCGGCCCAGCCAGCCGGACCCGCCCGCCCGCGACGGTGTCGGCCGGGTCGTCGGTGGGCAGCGCGCCGGCGCCGGCCGGACGGGCCAGCACGGCGACGTCGCCGCCGGTCGAGGCGACCACCTCCACGGCGTCCGCGTCCGGCCAGTCCCGGGCCAGCAGGTCGAGCTCCTGGACGGCCGGGTGCGCGATCCGGCAGCGGTCGACCGGCACCACCTGGTGCGACCGGTGCTGGAGCAGCCCGGCCCGGCCGGTGGCGTCCACCGCGTACCGCACCCGGCTGCGCCACCCGAGCAGCTCGCCCGGGGGCAGGGCCTCCACCCGTACCGGGAAATTGATCTTGGCGAGACGCTCCAGCTGCTCCGCAACCACCGCGGTCTTCCAGCGCAGCTGGGCCTCGGCCGAGGCGTGCTGCAGGTCACAGCCGCCACACCCACCCGGATGGGCGTACGGGCAGGGCGGCGTCACCCGGTCCGGCGCGGCCTCGTGGATCTCCACGGCGTCGGCTCGCAGGTAGGCCTTGTGACGCTCGGTGATCTCGGCGGTGACCCGCTCGCCGGGCAGCGCGTGCCGGACGAAGAAGACCCGGCCGTCCAGCCGGGCCACGCAGTGCCCGCCATGCGCGGGCGCACCCACGGTGAGCTCGACGCGGTCGCCCTCGACCAGGTCGAGCGCGGGATCGGCAGAAGCGGGGTCGGCGGAGAACTTCGTCACGTGCGGGTGTCCTCGGATTCGGAGGGGATGTCGTCGCCGGAGCGGGTCCGGGGGCCGCGGGCCGGCGCCCGGATCAGGCCCCGGTCCAGGCGGTCCAGGTCGCGGTCCTGGCTGGAGCGCAACTGCCACGGCACGCTGGTCACCATCACGCCCGGCTCGAACAACAGCCGGCCCTTGATCCGCAGCGCGCTCTGGTTGTGCAGCAGATTCTCCCACCAGCGGCCGACCACGTACTCGGGCACGAACACCGACACCACGTCCCGCGGCGAACTGCGGCGCATGCCCTTCACGAAGTCGATGATCGGGCGGCTGATCTCCCGGTACGGCGAGTCGACCACGGTGAGCGGAACCGGAATCTGCCGGCGCTCCCACTCCTCCTGGATCTGCCGGGTGTCCTTGTCGTCCACGTTCACGGTGACCGCGGTGAGCGAGTCCGGGCGGGTGGCCTGCGCGTACGCCACCGCACGCAGGGTGGGCAGGTGCACCTTGCTGACCAGCACCACGGCGTGGTTGCGGCTGGGCAGCACCGGGCGCTCGTCGGTGGGCGCCAGCTCGGCCGCCACCCGGGTGTAGTGCTTGTGGATGCCCAGCATGGTCACGTAGATGACCACCATGGCGGCGATCGCGATCCAGGCGCCGTGGGTGAACTTGGTGATCAGCACCACGATCAGCACGGCGCCGGTCAGGCCCATCCCGAACGCGTTGATCGCCCGGGACCGGACCATCCGGCGGCGCCGTTCCGGGTCGCGCTGGATCCGCAGCAGCCGGTTCCAGTGCCGGATCATCCCGGCCTGGGACAGCGTGAACGACACGAACACGCCCACGATGTAGAGCTGGATCAGCCGGGTGGTCTCCGCCTGGAACGCCACCACCAGCACCGACGCGGCCACCGCGAGAAAGACGATGCCGTTCGAGAAGGCCAGCCGGTCGCCGCGGGTGTGCAGCTGGCGGGGCAGGTAGCGGTCCTGGGCCAGGATCGAGCCGAGCACCGGGAAGCCGTTGAACGCGGTGTTGGCGGCCAGGAACAGGATCAGGGCGGTGACCGCGCCGACCACGTACAGCATGATCGATCCGGAGCCGAAGACCGTCTCGCCGAGCTGGGTGGTGACCGTCTTCTGCTCGTAGCCGGGCGGGCCGGACACGATCTGGGTGAGCGGGTCCTCGACGTACTGGAGATGGGTGGCCTTCGCCAGCAGGACGATGCCGATCAGCATGAAGATCGCGATCCCGCCGAGCAGCATCAGCGTGGTGGCGGCGTTGCGGCTCTTGGGCGGCTTGAACGCGGGTACGCCGTTCGAGATGGCCTCGACACCGGTGAGCGCCGCGCAGCCCGACGAGAACGTCCGCAACAGCAGATAGGCGAACGCGAGGCTGCTCAGGTGCCCGTGCTCGGCGACGATCTGCAGGTCGGCGCTGGGCGCCCGGAGGTCGTGGCCGAGGGCGTACTCGCGGAACAGCCCGGTGCCGACCATGCCCACGATCACGACGACGAACAGGTAGGTCGGAACGGCGAACGCGGTGCCGGACTCCCGCATGCCGCGCAGGTTGAGCGCGGTGAGCAGGGCGATGGCGCCGATCGCGAAGGGGACCTTGTGGGTGTCGACGAACGGGATGACCGAGCCGAGGTTGTTGACGCCGGCCGCGGTCGACACGGCGACCGTGAGGATGTAGTCGACCAGCAGCGCGCTGGCCACCCCGAGCCCCGCCCGGGGACCGAGGTTGACCGTGGCCACCTCGTAGTCGCCGCCGCCGGACGGGTAGGCGTGCACGGTCTGCCGGTAGCTGGCCACCACCGTGATCATCACCACGGCCACGGCCAGCGCGACCCAGGGCGAGTACAGGTACGCGGTCGCGCCGGCGATCGAGAGGGTCAGCAGGATCTCGTCCGGCGCGTACGCGACGCTCGACAGCGCGTCGCTGGCGAACACCGGCAGCGCGATCCGCTTGGGCAGCAGCGTGTGCTGCAGCTTGTCGGAGCGGAACGGCCGGCCGAGCAGCAACCGCTTGGCGAGGGAGGTGGGTCTTGCCACGAGTGCCAAGCGTACGGGCGGGAGGTTGACCGCGTATGCCGCCCCGGGCGCCGTTCGTCGCGGGCTCGTGACACCCTCTCTCAGGTGAGGACCGACCGGGGAGGGTGCGTACCGTGCACATCGTGATCATGGGGTGTGGCCGCCTCGGTTCCACGCTCGCGCACAACCTCGACGGCCGGGGTCACTCGGTCGCGGTCATCGACCAGAACTCGGACGCCTTCCGCCGGCTCGGCGCCGACTTCAACGGCACCACGGTGACCGGCATCGGCTTCGACCGGGACGTGCTGCGGACCGCCGGCATCGAGCGGGCCGACGCGTTCGCGGCCGTCTCCAGCGGCGACAACTCCAACATCATCTCGGCCCGGCTGGCCCGCGAGACGTTCGGCGTTTCCCGGGTGGTGGCCCGCATCTACGACGCCCGCCGGGCCCAGGTCTACGAGCGGCTCGGCATCCCCACGGTGGCTACCATCCGGTGGGCCGCCGACCGGATGGTCCGGCACCTGGTGCCGGAGGGCCGGGTCGAGGTGTTCCGCGACCCGACCAGCGTCATCTCCATCGTCGAGGTGCCGCTGCACCGGGACTGGGTGGGCCGCACCGTCAAGACGCTCGAGGAGCAGAGCGGCGCCCGGGTGGCCTACCTGATGCGCTTCGGCATGGGCACGCTGGGCACCCCGTCCACCGTGCTGCAGGACGGCGACCAAGTCTTCATGCTGGTCACCGACGAGACGGTGCAGGCCGTCCTGGACATCGGCTCGCTGGCTCACAAGGAGGGACGCTGATCATGCGGATCGCCATCGCCGGGGCCGGCAACGTGGGCCGGTCGATCGCCCAGGAACTGATCGGTAACGGCCACCGGGTCATGCTGATCGAGCGCCAGCCCCGCCAGTTGCAGCCCGACCGGGTGCCCGAGGCCGAGTGGGTGCTGGCCGACGCCTGCGAGCTGAGCAGCCTTGAGGAGGCCGACGTGGCCGGCTGCGACGTGGTGGTGGCCGCCACCGGCGACGACAAGGCCAACCTGGTGGTCTCGCTGCTGGCCAAGACCGAGTTCGCGGTGCCCCGGGTGGTGGCCAGGGTCAACCGGGCGGAGAACGAGTGGCTGTTCACCGAGCAGTGGGGCGTGGACGTCTCGGTCAGCAAGCCGCGCCTGATGGCCGCCCTGGTCGAGGAGGCGGTCACGGTCGGCGACCTGGTCCGGCTCATGACCTTCCGGCAGGGCGAGGCCAACCTGGTCGAGATCACCCTGCCCAAGGAGGCCCCCTACGAGGGCAAACCGGTGCGCAACGTGCCGCTGCCCCGGGATGCGGCGCTGGTGGCGATCCTGCGCGGCAAGCGGGTGCTGGTGCCGACCCCGGACGACACGCTGGAGTCCGGCGACGAGCTGATCTTCGTCTGCATCGCCGAGGTGGAGGACCAGATCCGGGCCGTGGTGCTCGGCAGCGAGAGCCGCGAGCTGGGCTAGGGCCTGGGCTGGGCTAGGCCGCCGGGGCCGCCTCGGCCTCGTCGACGTCTTCCTTCTGTGCCGAGGTCACCCGGTGGATGGCCCAGGCGGTGAACGCGAACGTGGCGGCGTAGATCGGCCAGCTGATCAGGATGCGCACGATGCCGAGCGCGTTCGCCTCGCCGAGCGCCCACAGGTAGTACTGGATGCCGGCCCGCAGGCTGAGCGACGCGACCCAGAGCAGGGTGAGCCACTGGAAGGTGCGGAACAGCCGGGCGTTGTCGTGCCAGTCCTGGTGGCCCTTGTTGGCCATGATCCCCCACGCGTACCCGATCAGGGGTTTGCGCACCACCACGGAGAGCAGCAGCACCGCGGCCTGGCCGAAGGTCAGCAGGATGCCGGGCAGGTAGAAGTCCTCGGCGTTGCCGGTGCGCCAGGCCAGGAACGCGCCCACCGCGATGCCGAACAGGCCGTTGACCGCGTGCCGCACCGGCTGCCGGCGGGCCAGCCGGAACGCACCGATGGCCAGCGCCGAGAACACCGCCCCGCCGATCGCCCAGTACAGCGCGGTGCGCTTGTCGAGGCCGATGACCGACTCGCCGAGCAGGACGTTGAACAGCACGAACGCCAGCACCGGGAGGCTGGACTCGACGAGCCCGCGGACGCCGCCCAACTGCTCGGCGATCTGCTCGCTCATCGACGGGAAGGGTTCGTCGTCGTCCTCGCGCTCGGCAACCGGGTGGAGGTCGAGCTCCTCGACGACCTCCTCGGCGAGCCGCTCCTCCACGGTTTCGTGCGCGGCGTGACGCGGCTCGCTGCCACTCACCGGGGCGCCTCCAGCTCGTAGTACGGGTTGTAGATCACCTTACGGTCGTCCCGGATCGCGATCCGGCCACGCGCGGTGAGCTGCCGGCCCGGTTCGATGCCGGCGATGGAGCGGCGGCCCAGGAACACGAGGGTCACCACGTCGCTGCCGTCGTAGAGGTCGGCCTCCAGCGTCGGCAGGTTGGTCCGAGGAGTGTACGCCACCGTGCGCAGCCGGCCCGACACCGAGACGACCTGACCGCGGTGACACTCACCGGCCGGCACGGCGCCGCACTCGGCGCTCTCCCGCTGGAGTTCGCGCGCGTCGAGCTCGGAGTCGGTTGCGGTCAGCCGGTCGAGGAATTTGCGCAGGCCGGTGCGCTCATCGGTCGTCATGACCTCTCCTCACGCCCGCCGGGGATGGACGGCACAGTGTGGGCATGTGCCGTCCCTACACGGTACGCCGGAACGGCCACCGGTGACCTCCGTCACCGGCGGCTAAATGGGTGCGCGGCCGTTGGCGCCGGGCTGGGCCGGGCCGTCGTGCTCGTGCTCGCCCTCCTGCGCCTGCTCGGTCATCTCCTTGGGCAGCCGCAGCGGCAGCGCTTCGCGGACCGGCCGGGCCTCGTCGTCGCGGACCACCACGAGACCGGACAGCACCACGCCGAGCGCGCCCTCGCGGTTCCGGTCGGCCGCGGCCGCGCCCTGAAAGAGTGCCCGGACCATCCAGCGCGGCCCGTCCACCCCGACGAACCGCACGTCGGCCGGCCCGTCCGGGGTGTTGACCCGGGCGGTCAGCTCGACGCCGTACGGGCCCTGGATCTCACGCGGCGTGACCCCGTCGGCGGTCATCGCCCCGGCGATCTCCTCGCGGACCTCGTTCCAGATGCCCTCGCTGCGCGGCGCCGCGAACACGCCGAGTTGCAGCGCGCTCTCGCCGTCGACCAGCACGATCTGCTCGACGCCGCCGTCCGGGTTGGCCTGCACCCGGACCTCGACGCCCTCGACCGCGGGGATCTGGAGGCTGCCGAGGTCGAGCCGCTGCACGCCCTCGGGAGCGTGCTTGACGTCCCACGGGCCCTGCTCGGGCACCGGAGGCTCGCCGTCGGCCGCGAGGCTGTTGGCGAGGGCCTCGGACGGTGGTGCGTCGGCCGCACGAACGTGCTTGGGACCGCCGCGCTTGCGGGAGAACATCACTGCCACCTTCCGTTAGATTTCCAGCGCCTGGTGGCCACCGGTCGACCCGTGCCCGCCGGCGCCGCGTGCCGTGTCGTCGAGCGAGTCGACCACCTCGAACGCCGCCCGCTCGACCCGCTGCACGACCAGCTGGGCGATGCGGTCCCCGCGGGAGATCTTGACGGTGTTCGCCGGGTCGTGATTGACGAGGATCACCATGATTTCGCCGCGGTAGCCGGCGTCGACCGTACCGGGCGCGTTGAGGACCGTCACACCGAGGCGTGCCGCGAGTCCGGAGCGTGGATGCACCAGGCCCACGTAGCCCTCCGGGATCGCCACCGCGATGCCGGTGCGGACCTTGGCCCGGTGACCGGGGGCCAGCTCGACCTCCTCGGCGGCGACCAGGTCGGCGCCGGCGTCACCGGGATGCGCGTACTCGGGCAGCGGCAGGTCGGGGTCCAGCCGGCGGATCGGGATCACAACGTCGGTCAAGGCTGAGCGTCCTTCATGCTGAGGGTTCTTCGATCGAGCGGGGAGGGCGAGCACTCACCCTGCCATCCTGCCGTGCCCGGCCATGGAGGCGCGCCGTACCCTTCCAGGGTGACACCGCAGTCCCCCGCACGCACCGCCGCGCCGGCCGCCTATCTCGAACGGCTCCGGCTGTCCTGGTGGGGCTGGCTGGGCGGCGTGCTGCTCGCCCTGATCCTGGGCTTCGAGGTGCTGCTCGCGTTCAACGGCGTGCCGGCCTGGCTGGTGCTGCTGGTCCTGGCCCCGCTCACGGTGGCCGCCCTGCTCTGGATCGGGCGGATCCGGGTGGCGGTGACCGCCGCGGAGTTCCAGGTCGACGACGCCCGGCTGCCGGTCACCGTGGTCGCCGACGTGATCGCGCTCGACGCCGACGGCAAACGGGAGGCGCTCGGCGTGGGCGCACACCCGCTCGCCTTCGTGATCCAGCGGCCGTGGATCGGCCCGGCCGTGCAGGTCCTGCTGGACGACCCGGCCGACCCCACCCCGTACTGGGTGGTCAGCACCCGGCGCCCGGTCGAGCTGGCCACCGCCCTGCTCGCGGCCCGCGACGCCCAGCGCCCCTAGGGCCTGTCCTGGGCCGACTCGATGACCTTGGCCGGGTTACGGCGGAGGTCCTTGGTCAGCTGCTCGCCGAGGGCGCGGGTGGCCCGCCGGTTGAGATAACCGGCCACCGCGGCACCGGTCAGCATCGGGCCCAGCGTGCTCAGACTGCGGCCGAACCGGCGCAGCAGGCTCCTCTGCAGGTCGCGGCGGGCGGCCGTACCCAGCACGGTGGCCACGCCGACGCCGGGCAGCAGCGGGTTGATGCCGCGCTGCTGCGACCAGGCCTGCAACAGCCAGATGGCCCGGTGGGCCGGGGCGCCGGACACCGGGCGGCCGTACACCTCGTGCAACTCGCCGACCAGCTTGAGCTCGATCGCGACCACGGCCACGGTCTCGGCGGCCAGCAGCACCGGCATGGAGAGCAGGCTGGGCGTGGCGACCCACTCGACCGCGGCCACCCCGCCGCCCACCGCACCGATCCCGGCGGTGCTGCGCGCGGCGTTGCGGATCAGGCGCTCGGCCAGGTCGTCGTCGGTCAGGCCCGGGAAGTGCCGGTGCAGCGTGGCCCGGTCGCGGACCGGCACGTGCGGCGAAACCTCGGTGACCACGTCGGCCATCCAGCGCAACGCCGCCTTGGGCCGGAACAGCTGGCCGAGCCCGCGCCGGCGGATGTCGCCGACCAGGCGGCCGAGCAGCTCACGGCGGCTGGCCGGCTCGAGGTTGTCGGAGGTCAGCTCGGCCACGGTGCGGCCCAGCCCGGCGTCGGCCGGCTCGACCTCTGCGCCCGGCCCGATGTCTGTGGCGCGGTCCGGGTCTGTGGCGCGGTCCGGGTCGGTGGTGCGGTCCGGGTGGCTCACCCTCGTCCTCCCGTCGTGCTTCGCATCGGCTGCATGTGTCATGCCCCGTCTCCGGCCCTCTCCAAACTAGGGACCGGCTGCACGCCCGACCGCCACGCTGCGGCCGGGTAGGTTGACGCGCTGCGCGCGGGTGGCCGTCAGGCACACTCGCGGCAGATCAGGTCCCCGTTCCGCTCCACGGCCAGCTGGCTGCGGTGGTGTACGAGGAAGCAGCGGGCGCAACGGAACTCGTCGGACTGCATCGGCAGCACCTTGACGGTCAGTTCCTCGTCGGCCAGGTCGGCGCCGGGCAGCTCGAAGCTCTCCGCCACCTCGACCTCGTCGACGTCCACTGAGCCCGACTGCGAGTCGGCGCGACGGGCCTTGAGCTCCTCGAGGCTGTCCTCGCCGAGGTCGACCTCATCGCGACGCGGGGCGTCGTAGTCGGTGGCCATCGGTTTTCACTCTCCTGTATCGATGTGTCACTTGGCGTTAGTAACGCCGGTGACGAGGTTTCGGTTCCCGGTTCTGCTAGACGATTTCCGACACTGAAACTGCCCCGGCGAGCGCGGAACCTTACCGCCGTGGCGGCAGGCTTGTACGCGTACTGGCGGCCCATTGTTCCCGATGTGACCGAGGCGACATCAAGGTAGGGGCACAAGTGTCTGGATCATCGTCGCCGCGCCGGAACGATTCCCTGTTTCAGCATGCTTGGCGGACAGACGCTAACCTCTCGACAGGTCCCGTTCGCCACCGGCGGGTCACCCCCACCCGATCCTGGAGCCAGCCCCATGAGTTTTGCGCGCGTCCGAGCGCTCGTCGTCGTCGGCGTGCTGGCCGTGGCCGCGATGGTGTTCGTGATCACCGCCCTGGTGCAGGACACCCAGGGTGGCGCGGTAAACGGTGAGGACTGCCCGGCCGGCGCCCCTCTGGCCGACGTTACTCTTCCCGACGATCCGGCCGAGGTCACCATCAAGGTGTACAACGGCACCAATACCGCCGGGCTGGCGGAGGGCGTGACCAACGAATTCAAGAACCGCCGGTTCACCGTGCAGAAGCCGGGCGAGAGCAAGACGAAGTTCAAGGGCGTCGCCGAGATCCGGTACGGCCCGGACGCCGTCGGCAAGGCCCAGTTGCTCCGGGCGTACTTCCTGGCCCAGTCGAAGATGGCATACAACCCCAAGCGCAAGGGCGCGCTCATCGACATCATCATCGGCAGCCAGTTCCGGCAGCTCGCCACCACCACCGAGGTCAACCAGTCGCTGGTCGAGGTCGGCGAGCCGACCCTGCCGCCGGGCGCCTGCCTCAAGCCGGCCAAGAAGGACGCCGACGCGGCCTCGTAGGGGCTCAGGCGCCGCCGGCCGCGTCCAGCCCGGCCAGCACGGCGTGCAGGGCCGGAAACAGCCCGGCCGGCGCGGCCACCACCAGGTCGGCACCCGCCGGCGCACCGTGCAGGCCGGCCACCGTGGCGCCGGCCTCGGCCGCGATCAGGCCGCCGGCCGCGTGGTCCCACGGGTTGAGCCCCTTCTCGTAGAACGCGTCCAGCGCGCCCTCGGCGACCGAGCAGAGGTCGAGCGCGGCCGAGCCGAACCGCCGGATGTCACGCACCTGGGTGATCAGGCCGGCCAGCACGGCGCCCTGGTGGGCCCGGCGCTCGGCCCGGTATGCGAAGCCGGTGCCGACCAGCGCCTCGGCCAGTTCGGTCTGGCCCGAGCACCGCAGCCGCCGGCCGTCCCGCCAGGCGCCGCCGCCTCGGGTCGCGGTCCACTCCTCGCCGGTGGCCGCGTTGATCACCACGCCGGCCAGCACCGCGCCGTCCACCTCGGCGGCCAGCGAGACCGCGTACTGCGGCAGCCCGTACAGGTAGTTGACCGTGCCGTCGATCGGGTCGAGGACCCAGCGCACCGCGCCCGGCTCCGGCATGGCGGAGTCGCCGTACTCCTCGCCGAACACGCCGTCGCCCGGCCGCGCCGCGCGCAGCGCCTCGACCACCTGCCGCTCGACCGCGCGGTCCGCCTCGGTCACCACGTCGGTGCGGGTGCTCTTGGTCTCGACGTCGGTGATCGCCTCCGCCCGCATGCGGCGCGCCGTCCCGGCCGCGGCGCGCGCGACCGGCACCGCGACAGCCAGCAACTCGTCGACCGTCGATCCGGTCCGAATCTGGTTCACGTGTCCGCCCTTTCCGCCGTTACCATCATCCCGCCGAGGTTCTCCGGTGAGGTCGGCGACCCCCTGCGGCGTGCTGCGGCGGGAGGATCTCGCTGGACGGCGCTACAATTCACCCCTGCCCACCGCTTCGCGGACATCAGATCCACCGATCGTCCGCGTCCCGGGGGTCCCCACACCACACCGGCCAGCCTCCTCGCCGTGCGCTGCGCTGGGCTCATGGCCGCACACAACCTCATCGCCTCCGGAAGGTCATTCGTGACAGAAGCCCACCAGAACGGTGCCGACGTTCGTTCCCTCACCGAGGCCCTGATCGCCCATGCGCAGGGCGCGGGCGGGCAGCTCACGTCGGCCGAGGTCGCGCGGACCCTGGAGTCCGCCGAGGTGAACTCGGCCCAGGCCAAGAAGATTCTGCGTGGCCTCGTGGACGCCGGAATCACCGTGGTCGTCGACGGCTCGGCGAGCACCCGCCGCAAGGTGGCCGCGGCTCGCGCCGTGACCCCCGCTTCCAAGGCCACCACCGCCAAGGCCACCCCGGCCGCCAAGAAGGCGGCGCCCAAGCAGCCCGCCGCCGGTGCGCCCGCCGCGCCCGCGGCTGCGGCCGCCGAGGCAACGCCGGGGACCGCAGCCGCCAAAAAGGCCGCACCCGCCAGAAAGGCCGCCGCCAAGGCCGCACCCGCCGCCAAGAAGGCGTCTCCGGCCAAGGCTGCCGCCCCCGGCGAGGAGGCTCCCGAGGACGGCGAGGAGATCGACCCCGAGCAACTGGCCGCCGAGATCGAGGACGTCGTCGTCGAGGAACCGGCCGCCATGGTCGAGGCCGCCACGGCCGACGCCGCCAGTTCGGCCACCGACGGCGACTTCGAGTGGGACGACGAGGAGTCCGAGGCGCTCAAGCAGGCCCGCCGGGACGCCGAGCTGACCGCCTCGGCCGACTCCGTCCGCGCCTACCTCAAGCAGATCGGCAAGGTCCCCCTGCTCAATGCCGAGCAGGAGGTCGAACTCGCCAAGCGGATCGAGGCCGGCCTGTACGCGGCCGAGCGCCTGCGCGCCTGCGAGGAGGGCGAGGAAAAGCTCGAACGCACCATGGAGCGTGACCTGCGCTGGATCGGCCGGGACGGCGAGCGGGCCAAGAACCACCTGCTCGAGGCCAACCTGCGACTGGTGGTCTCGCTGGCCAAGCGGTACACCGGCCGCGGCATGGCCTTCCTCGACCTGATCCAGGAAGGCAACCTCGGCCTCATCCGCGCGGTGGAAAAGTTCGACTACACCAAGGGCTACAAATTCTCCACGTACGCCACCTGGTGGATCCGCCAGGCCATCACCCGCGCCATGGCCGACCAGGCCCGCACCATCCGCATACCGGTGCACATGGTCGAAGTGATCAACAAGCTCGGCCGCATCCAGCGCGAGCTGCTCCAGGACCTGGGCCGTGAGCCCACCCCGGAGGAGCTGGCCAAGGAGATGGACATCACCCCGGAGAAGGTCCTCGAGATCCAGCAGTACGCCCGGGAGCCGATCTCGCTCGACCAGACCATCGGCGACGAGGGTGACAGCCAGCTGGGTGACTTCATCGAGGACTCGGAGGCGGTCGTCGCGGTCGACGCGGTATCCTTCTCGCTGCTCCAGGACCAGCTCCAGCAGGTGCTGCAGACCCTCTCCGAGCGCGAGGCCGGCGTCGTCCGTCTGCGTTTCGGCCTGACCGACGGCCAGCCGCGTACGCTGGACGAGATCGGCCAGGTGTACGGGGTCACCCGCGAGCGGATCCGGCAGATCGAGTCCAAGACGATGTCCAAGCTGCGGCACCCGTCGCGCTCCCAGGTCCTGCGCGACTACCTGGACTAGGGACAGGCCGGGCTAAGACAGGCCGGGCCAAGACAGGCTGGCCTGAGACAGGAACTGGACATTCGGTCAACACAACGTGCCCGTTTGATCACCACCCGTACATCGTCGGGTGGTGGTCGGGCCGTGGTGCAGAAGTGATCGTTGACGTGGCACCCTTGTTTCACGGCACACTAGCCGGAACACGTGTGACCTCGGTCCCGCCGGGGCACCGTGGGAAGGCTGCAACGGTGCAGGGTGTTGCACGATGTGAGCAGTAGCCGAGGAACATGTTCATCGGTGACGAACAGAGGAGGAAGGCGATGACCCCGACCCTCACGCCGCCGGCGGGAAGCGTGGCCGGCCCAGCAGCCGATGAACGGTGCGACCGCTGCAATGCAGCCGGAAAGCTCCGTTTGACCCTGGCTGGTGGAGGTGAGCTGGTGTTCTGCGGACACCACGCCAACCGGTACGCCGAAGACCTGGTAAAGATCGCGGTTCAGTATGCGGCGGACCCGGACTTCAGCTGGCGCGGCGCGGACATGATGTCTAACTCCAACTAGATTCTCCCCAGATCCCCCGGTGAAGACGTGATAGGAAGGGCGCCCGGTGTGGGGCGCCCTTCTTCACATCTCACCGCCGGTCACCCGTCCGGGTGTCACAGCGTCTGTATGGTGGCGATCCGCTCCTCGAGCTGCTCGATCGTGGCCTGGGCGCTGGGCGGGCCGCCGCAGAGCCGGCGCAACTCGGCATGGATCTTGCCGTGCGGCAGGTTGGTGCGGTGGTGGTGCGCGGCCACCAGCGTGTTGAGCTGGCGCCGCAGGCTGTTACGCCGCTCCCCCGCGCTCATCGGCACCGGGACGGGGTCGCGCTGGGCCGGCACCGGTTCGGCCGTCCTGCGCCGTTTCTGGGCCGCCAGCTGGTCCTCCTGGCGCTTGTTCAGCATGACCACCACCTGGTCGGGGGTGAGCAGCCCGGGGATGCCGAGGTACTCCTCCTCCTCGGGCGTGCCGGTGCGGGCGCCGGTGCCGAACGACGTGCCGTCGTAGATCACCTGGTCGAGCTCGGCGGTGGCGGACAGCGCCTCGAACCGCTTCTCCAGGTCGCCCTCGGCGTCCTCCGCCCGCTGCGCGCGTTCCAGCAGGTCGTCGTCGAGGCCGTCCTTCTCCTTGGGCGCGCCGAGGATGTGGTCGCGCTGCGCTTCCATCTCGGTGGCCAGCCCGAGGAGGTGCGGCACGCTCGGCAGGAACACGGTGGCGGTCTCGCCGGTGCGCCGGGCCCGCACGAAGCGGCCGATCGCCTGGGCGAAGTAGAGCGGGGTGGAGGCGCTGGTCGCGTACACGCCGACGGCCAGCCGCGGGATGTCCACGCCCTCGGAGACCATCCGCACGGCGACCATCCAGCGCTGCTCGGAGGCGGCGAAAGTGGCGATCCGGCCGGAGGCGCCCTCGTCGTCGGAGAGGACCACCACGGCGGGCTCTCCGGCGACCTCGTGCAGGAGTTTCGCATACGCCCGGGCGGTCTGCTGGTCGCTCGCGATCACCAGGCCGCCGGCGTCGGTCATGCCGTGCTCGCGCAGCCGGGACAGCCGGGCGTCGGCGGCCCGCAGCACCTGCGGCATCCAGTCGCCGCGGTGGTCGAGCGCGGTGCGCCAGGCCTGGGCGACCAGGTCCTTGGTCATCGGCTCGCCGAGCTTGGCGGCCAGCTCGTCGCCGGCGCTGGTGCGCCACCGGGTCTCGCCCGAGTAGGCCATGAACAGCACCGGCCGCACGACGCCGTCACGGAGCGCGTCCGCGTAGCCGTACGTGGAGTCGGAGCGGGACTTCTGCAGGCCGTCCTGGCCCCGCTCGTACGTCACGAACGGGATCGGGTTGTCGTCGGAGCGGAACGGCGTGCCGGTGAGCATGAGGCGGCGTACGGCGGGCTCGAAGGCGGCCTTGACCCCGTCACCCCAGCTGCGCGAGTCGCCGGCGTGGTGGATCTCGTCGAGGATCACGAACGTGCGGCGGGTCATGGTGCGCCGCCGGTGCACGGCCGGGGCCATGCCGACCTGGGCATACGTGAGCACGGCGCCGTGGAAGTCGCGGGATGAGTGCACGTCGGCGTTGCGGAACGCGTGGTCGAGCTGGATGCCGACCCGGGCCGCGGCGGACGCCCACTGGGTCTTGAGGTGCTCGGTGGGACACACCACGGTGACCGCCTCGACCGTGCCGTCGGCGAGCAGTTCGGCCGCGATCCGCAGGGCGAACGTGGTCTTGCCGGCGCCCGGAGTGGCCACCGCCATGAAGTCCTCGCTGCGCCGCCGCAGGTATTCCACCAGGGCTCTGCGCTGCCAGGCACGAAGCGACGGGAAGGTATCCAGGTCCGGCAGGGGCGGGCTCAAAACTCGGATGATCCCTTCACTGGCCACAGGTGAAACGTCCACCACACGAAAGCGCCTCCGTCACCGGAGGCGCCAACCAGCATAGCCAGTTCCGTCAGCCCCGGGCCGCGCTAGTGGGACATCGCCTCGTAGATCTCCTTGCACTGCGGGCAGACCGGGGAGCCGGGCTTGGGCGTCTTGGTCACCGGGAATTTCTCGCCGCACAGCGCGACCACGAAGGTGCCCATGACGGCACTCTCGGCGATCTTCTCTTTACGCACGTAGTGGAACATCTCCGGTCCGGTATCGGCGTCCTTGGTCTCCGGACGCTCGAGAATCTGCGTGCTCACGGCATCTGCCCTTCGGTTTACGGGGTCATCCCGCCGGCGCCCCCAAGCGCGGCTGGACGGTATGCATGCTCCAACCAGCAAGTCTGACACCTCACGCCGGAGCGGTCCAACGGCGGCTCGAGCGCACCGCGCCGTACCGTGAGAGTCGTGACTGACTTCGCTATTCGCTACGGCGAGCACGTGACCCGTGCCCGCCGGGACGGCCGCCCGGTGGTCGCGCTGGAGAGCACGATCATCTCGCACGGTCTGCCGCACCCCGACAACCTGCGGGTAGCCCGGGAGATCGAGCAGACCGTCCGCGACAACGGCGCCGTGCCGGCCACCATCGGCATGATCGGCGGCGAGCTCATGGTGGGCCTCGACGACGGTCAGATCGAGCACCTGGCGCTGGCCGACGGGGTGGCCAAGCTGAGCGTGCGCGATCTCGCGGTGGCCGCCGCCCGGCGCGCCGACGGTGCCACCACGGTCGCCGCCACCAGCGCGGTCGCGGCCGCCGCCGAGATCGGCGTGTTCGCCACCGGCGGCCTGGGCGGCGTGCACCGGGAGGCCAACGTCACCTTCGACGAGTCGGCCGACCTCACCACGCTGGCGCACACCCCGGTCGTCGTGGTCTGCGCCGGCGTCAAGTCGATCCTGGACGTGGGCGCCACGCTGGAGCGACTGGAGACCCTGGGGGTCGCGGTGGCCGGCTACCGCACCCGGCGCTTTCCCGGCTTCTTCGTCACCGACGGCGGCTTCGACCTGGACTGGGAACTCGACTCGCCGGCCCAGGTGGCCGACGTGATCCGGGCCCGGGCCGACCACGGCGTCGGGGCCGGCGCGCTGATCCTGGCCAACCCGCTGCCGCTCGACGAGCAACTCGACCCGGCGGTGCACGACCGCACCCTGGGCGAGGGCCTCGCGCTGCTGGCCCGCGGCAAGATCACCGGCAAGGCGGTCACGCCGTTCCTGCTGGCCCACTTCCACGAGACCACCCAGGGGCAGAGCCTCGCGGTGAACGTCCGGATCATCCTGCGCAACGCGGCGCTGGCGGCGCAGATCGCGGTGGCGTCGGCGAGCCCCGCCGCGGTTCCGCTGGGCTTCTCCGTACCCGCGTGATCGTCGTCGGCGACCTGGTCACCGACGTGCTGGTGACGCACGACCGGCCGATCGCGTTCGGGTCGGACACGGCCGCCGCGATCACGGTGTCCGGCGGCGGCCAGGCCGCGAACACGGCCGCCTGGCTGGTCCGGGCCGGTCGTCCGGTCACGCTGGTGGCCGCGGTGGGCGACGACGTGGCCGGCCAGGAGCGGGTGGCCGAACTGGCCGCGGCCGGGGTGCGCTGCGCGGTGCGGGCCCATCCGGGCGCGGTGACCGGCAGCGTGGTGGTGCTGGCCGGCCCCGCCGAGCGCACGATGATCACCGACCGGGGTGCGTCCGCGCTGCTCGATCCGGCGGACGTGGTGGCCGCGATCGCCGCGAGCCAGGCGCAGCACCTGCATCTTTCCGGCTACCCGCTGCTGCACGAGGGGTCCCGGCGGGCCGGCCTCGCGGCCCTGTCGGCCGCGGCCGAGCACGGCCTCACCACGAGCGTCGACGCGGCCTCGGCGGCGCCGTTGCGCTCAGTGGGTGCGGAGGCTTTCCTGGCGTGGGTACGCGGGGCGGACCTGCTACTGGCGAACGCCGACGAGGCCGAGGTGCTGGCCGGTCCGGGCCTGGCGGCCGAGCAGGCGGCCCGGCTCACCGGTCACGTGGCCAACGCGGTGGTGAAGCGGGGCGCGGCCGGAGCGGTCTGGCGGGAAATGAGCGGAAAGTCCTGGTCGGTGCCGGGCGCCAGCGTGCCCGTCGAGGACACGACCGGCGCCGGCGACGCCTTCGCGGCCGGCCTGCTCGCGGCCTGGTGCGGTGGCGCCGGCCCGGTCGAGGCGCTCACCGCCGGCGCCGCTCTGGGCGCCGAGGCCATCACCAGAATCGGCGGCCGTCCCAGCCCAGGCTGACGCTGCGGCGGTCAGCGCGGTTTGCGGTCCGGTTCGGGCTCGGCCGGTGCCCAGCGCTCGCCGTCGTCCGTCGGCTCGACGTCGATGGTCAGGTATTCCACCTGCTCGGCGGAGTGTTGGGTGAGCACCGGCCGGGCGCGCTCCTGCTCGGCGGCCGCGGCGGCGCGTTCGGCCTTGGATCGGGCCGGGCGGTCGTTGGCGATCAGCACGGCGGCCCAGGGCAGCAGGACCATGCCGGCCGCGCAAAGGGCCAGCCAGAGGCCCAGCAGCGGTGGCCGGACACTGATCAGGATGGCGCCGGCGATCAGGCAGGCGGCCCGCAGACCCATCATCGACACGTACCGGAGCTGCCGGCTGCGGAACTGTTCGTCCTGGCTGCGGGCGGCATCGGTGATCAGGATCGGCTGCTTTTTCACGACGGGGTTCTCCGATCGACCCCCCATACTTGCACCGGCATCGGCCGGCTGCCCACCTACCCCTCGGCGTACTGCTCCAGCCGCGCCACGGTCTCGGTGGCCATCTGGGCCAGAAAGTCGACCTCGGCGGCCACGAACGGGCGGGGCCGGACGTCCAGCCCGCAGATGCCGCCCAGCACCTGACCGGTGCGCGAGATCAGCGGCGCGCCCGCGTACGCCCGCACCCCGCCGACCGCGACCAGCGGGTTGTCCCGGAACACCGGGTCGGTGCTGAGGTCCTCGACGACGCGCGGCTGCCGGTCGGTGACCAGCGGCTGGCAGAACGCCCACTCCAGCGGGGTGCCGCCGGCCTCGGCGATGAAGTCCGGGATCGGGCCGCGGCCGGCCAGGAACAGCTGGGCATCGTTGAGCAGCACGTCGATCACCACGAACGGGGTGTCCAGGTGGTCGGCCACGCTGTCCACGATGTCGCGCAGATAACCGCGTTCGGCCTCCCGGTCCAGGCCGAGCCGGGCCAGGTCGACCAGCCGGTCCACCCGCCGGATCGCCGGAAGGTAGTCGGTCACCGATGCGATCACGACGCCACCGTCCGGCTCAGCGCCTCGTACGTGATCACCCGGACCTTGGTCGAGCGGCCGGCCACCCGCATGAGGTCACCCATGGTCATCATGTGCTCGGCCATCCGGCGCAGGTCGGCGCTGTCGGTGACGGGCCGGTTCAGGCCGAGCTCACGGGCCGACAGGTCCCAGAGGCCCTCGGCCATCCGCCTGCCGACGAGTTCGGCGAGCGCGCTGAGTGACTCGTCCTCGGTGGGGCGGGCCTGCACGTACTCGTTGCTCGGAGTCATCACGTCTCCCGGTCAGAAGAGTTCGATCGTCGGCGTGGCGTCGGCCTCGGCCTGGTCGCCGGTGCTCACCGCGTGGGTGGCCCGCTGCCGGCCCATCACGTGCTTGGCCCGCAGATCCTCGATCCGGATGGCGCGGTCCCGCACCTGCTCGGCGGGCATCTCGCCGTCCGCGTACGCGATCACGTCCTCGGTCTGGCGGCGCACGTCTCCCACCGCCTCCGCCACGTGCTCGAGCATCTGCCGGCTGATGTCCTGGAACTGCACGTGACCCACCGCACCGGTGGTTTCGGACGTCAGCGCCGCCGAGCTCGCCTCCACCTGCCGGGCCGCCTGCATGGTGTCCTGCAGGATGCCGGACACCATCTCGGACATCTCCCGCTGCGCGTTCGCGACGCCCGCGAGACGCCGGGTCATCGCGGTGTCGATGGTCGGCTCGGCCTGGCCGTTGTCCTTGTCGAACTGGCTGTCGTCGGAGAGCGCCGCGTCCAGCCGGGTGGTCAGGTCGGCGATGTTGCTGCCGATGTCGGTGGCCGCCCGGCGGGATCGGTCGGCCAGCTTACGCACCTCGTCGGCGACCACCGAGAAGCCCTCACCGGCGTCGCCGGCCCGGACCGCCTCGATCATCGCGTTCAGCGCGAGGATGTTGGTGGCCCGGCTGACCTCCTCGATCTGCTTCACGTGCTGCTTGAGCCCGCGCATCTCCTCGACCAGCCGGTGGATCTGCTCGTCGCGGTACAGGAAATACCGGATCAGCCGGTCCACCAGCTGGTCGTTGGCGCCGGTCACCCGGCCCAGCTCGGTCTGGGTGCGGCCGAGGGTGCCGGCCAGCGAGGCGACGTCGCCGGACATCACCTCGGCCAGCGCGTCGACCTTGATCAGCTGCTGGACGATGGACTCGGCCGCCTCGCCGGTCTGCTCGATGACGTCGGTGAGGTGCGCGTCCACCACCTCGCAGAACGACGACACCGGGCGCAGCGCCTCGGCGACCACGTCAGCCTCGACCTGCCGCTCGCCCGGGGCGATCGGCTCGGACCGGCGGAGCAGGCTGGGCATGGACACCACCTCCGGGGCAGACACGGTGCGCTTTCAGGCGCCGGGGAGCACCTGCTTGATCACCCCGAGGAGCTGGTCCGGTGCGACCGGCTTGACCAGCCAGCCGGTGGCGCCGGCGGACTTGGCCTCGGCCCGCTTGGTCTGCTCCGACTCGGTGGTCAGCATGAGCATCGGGGTGAACCGCATGCCGGGCGCCTTGCGGGCCTCCCGGACGAACGTGATCCCGTCCATCTGCGGCATGTTCACGTCACTGATGATCAGGTTGGGCTTGAGGCCCTTGCCGATCTTGTCGAGCGCCTCCTTGCCGTGGCCCGCGGTCTCCACGGCGTAACCGGCCTTGGTGAGGATGGACTTCAGGCTCATGAGCATGGTGGCGGAGTCGTCGACGAGCATCACAGTGGTCATGGAGGTTCACTTCCTTGTCGGTTGACCCCACTGCTCCCCCCGAGCAGTGGCAGCACCTGGGTCGCCAGAAAGGCGTCCGCCGGTGCCGCTGTTACCTTCGGCTGGAACCGCAACATCGCCTGGAATGCGCCGGTGTGCAGATGGTTGCAACGTCGGAGGTTTACCTTCGCCTTCTGGGTGACCCGGAGCCAGGCGGCCAGCTGTTCCACCTCGTCGACCGTGACCACCCCGGTCAGCGTCGCGGTGTTCTCATGCAACTCGAGCGGCAAGACCGAGCACCTCCTTCATGTTCAGCACCAGCAGCACCAGCCCGTCGCCGAGCAGGGCCGTGCCGGAGAACTCGTCGGCGTACGCCAGCAGGCCCTCCATCGGCTTGAGGATCACGTCGACCTCGCGGTGGAACTGCTCGACCAGCAGTCCGACCCGCTGGCCGTTCACGTTCACGATCAGGATCTTCCGGTCCGTGCCGTTCGCCGCATCCCACGGCATGTCCAGCGCCCGGGCCAGGTCGACCACCGGCACCACCTCCCCGCGCAGGACCACCACGTCCTGGTGCAGGACGCGGTTCAGCTCGTCGGCCGGCACCCGTACCGTCTCGACCACCAGGTCGACCGGGATGCCGAAGCGCTGGCCGGCCACGCTCACCACCATCACCTGGGTGACCGCCATCGACAGCGGCAGCCGCAGCCGGGTCGAGGTGCCCCGGCCGAACTGGGATTTCATGGTCACCGAGCCGCCCAGCTTTTCCACGCTGGCCCGCACCGCGTCCATGCCCACGCCCCGCCCGGACAGGTCGGACACCTGGTCGGCGGTCGAGAAGCCGGGCCGGAACACCAGGTCGACGGCGTCCGCATCGGTGAGCGTCTCCAGCTCCTCCTCGGTGATCAAACCTTTCTCGTACGCCTTGCGCTTGACCCGGTCCGGGTCGACGCCCCGGCCGTCGTCCGAGATCTCGACGATCACCGCGTCCCCGTCGGCGACGGCGGCCAGGGTGATCCGGGCCGTCGGCGCCTTGCCCGCCGACACCCGTTCGTCGGACGGCTCGATGCCGTGGTCCAGGCTGTTGCGGACGAGATGCACCAGCGGGTCGGCGAGCGCCTCGATGACGTCCTTGTCGGCCATCGTGTCCTCGCCCTCCATGACCAGCTCGATGGTCTTGCCGAGCCGCCGGCTCAGGTCGCGCACCAGACGCGGGAACCGGGAGAAGGCGACCGAGAGCGGCAGCATCCGGACGTCCATCACGGCGGCCTGGAGCTCCTCGGCGATCCGGTGCATGCCGGAGTACTGGTCCTTGATCCGGCGGGACAGCGCCCGGCTGCCGAACTCCTCCTCGGCGGCCTGGGCCAGGAAGGTGAGGCCGTTCTTGGCGACGTTGAGCTCGCCGACCAGCTCCATGAGGTGGTCGACCTTCTCCTGGTCGACCTTGAGGATGCGGCTGCCGACCTGGCCGCCCGGGTCGTCGGCGCGGCCGCGGTCCACCGGGGCATGCTCGGCCATCGGCATCGGCGCCGCGATCGGGACGGCGTCCTCGGGCGGCGGGGTGTCGCCGAGCAGCCGGGTGGTGGTGGCGGTGAGCGTGACCACGTCGTTCGGTTCGACGATCTCGACCGGGTCGCCGAGGGCGTGCGCGGCCGAGGTGACCGCGTGCGCGATGGCGGCCAGGTGGACGTCACCGGTCGGGTTGAGGGCCAGGCAGCGCAGCGCGGCGGTGAGCAGGGACCGGGCGTCGGCGACCAGGTCGGGGTCCTCCACCTCGGCGTACCCGGTCTCGGCCACCGGCACCGGCGCCGGCGCCTCGGTCTCGCCGGCCAGGTACCGCTGGATCGCGTCGCCGTCCAGGTCGGCCCACTCGAGCTGGTCGTTCACGTAGCGGAACAGGTAGTCGATCTCGCCGCCGGCGGCGCGCGCCGCGAAGACGAACGAGACCAGGCAGGCGTACTCGTCGTAGTCGGCCGGGTCGGGCCACTCGTCCGGCGGGATGGCGACCAGCCGTTCCAGGGCCGGCACCTGGCGGATCAGGTGCAGCGGGTCCTCGGCCCGGAAGAAGCAGCCGGAGTCCGGCAGGTAGCGGGCGAACCGCAGGGTGGCGCTGGTGGTGCGCAGCCAGGTCGCGGTCTCGGCCAGCCACTCCTCGTCGAAGCTGCCCAGCCAGTCCGGCGCCACCTGCCGCGGCCGCGCGACCGGCGCCGTGGCGGCCTCGGCCGGGGCGGGTTCGCCACCGATCGGCGCCCGTAGCCGGGTGATCAGGGTGGCCGCGTCGGCGCCCGCGGTGTCCGGCAGGCACTCGTTCGCGGTGACGTGTGCCAGCCAGCCCCGGATCAGGTCGAACGCGGCCAGCAGGTCGTCCGTCATGCCCGAGTCGAGCGCCAGCGCGCCGCCGCGTACCTGGTCCAAAAGATCTTCGGCAGCGTGGGTGAGCCTGGTCAGCTCGGGGAAGTCGAACAGGCCGGACGAACCCTTGAACGTGTGCGCGGCCCGGAACACCTCGTTGACCAGTTCCGGGTCGCCCGGCGTGCGCTCGAGCTGGAGCAGGCCCTCGTCGACGCTGGTCAGCAGGTCGGCGGCCTCGGCGAGGAACTGGGAGAGCAGCGGATTCATGCCGGCACACCCCTGTCGGCGGTCAGGATCCGGGCCACCCGCACCAGACGGTCCGCCGACACCGGCTTGACCATGTAGAGGTTGGCGCCGGCCTCGTAGGCCCGGTCGGCGTCGCCGGCCCGGTCCTCGGTGCTGATCATCACCACCGGCGCGGCGGTGCCCACCGTCTCCGAGCGCAGCGTCTCGACGCAGGTGTACCCGTTCATCTTCGGCATGTTGACGTCGACCACGAACAGGTCGAACGGGGTGGCCAGCGCCGACTCGACCGCCTCCAGGCCGTTCGCCGCCTCGGCCACCCCGAAGCCGGCGTCGGCCAGCAGCTTGGTGTGGTACATCCGCACCGTCGCGGCATCGTCCACGACGAGCACCTTGGGCTCGGTGTCGGTCATCACTTGGCTCCGGTCGGTCGTTGGTAGACGATGCCCTCCGGCAGGCGGTTCGGGGTGAAGATCGGGGAGATCCGGCTCATCGACTCGGAGTGGCCGAGGAACAGGTAGCCGCCGGGGCGCAGCGCGCCGTACAGGTTCTCGGCCGCCCGGCGGCTGGACAGCTCGTCGAAGTAGATCAGCACGTTGCGGCAGAAGATCACGTCGAAGTCCTTGAACCGGCGCATGTCCGCGGTGTCGCAGACGTTGATCTGATGCAGCGTGACCGCGCCGCGGATGCCCTCGTCCAGCTGGTAGCGGCCGGAACCCACCCCGGCGAAGTACTTGGCCAGCCACGGCTTGGGCACCCGCTGGAGCGACCGCTCGCCGTAGCTGGCGTGCCCGGCCCGGGCCAGCACGTCGCTGTCGATGTCGGCGCCGTGTATCTCCACGTCCAGGGTGTCGATGTGCGGCCACTCCTCCAGCAGCCGCAGCGCGATCGAGTACGGCTCCTCGCCGGTCGAGCAGGGCAGCGAGAGGATCTTGACGGGTCCGCTGATCCGGTGCGGTCCGCCGCGCATCTCCACCACGTTCGGCAGCACCGCGTTGAGCAGCGCGTCGAACTGGTAGTCCTCGCGCAGGAAGTAGGTCTCGTTGACGGTCAGCTGATTGATCAGGTCTTGCAGCAGGTCGGGCCGGTTGTCCAGCCGCAGCGCCGCGAACCATGAGTAGAACCCGTCGAAGCCGCCGTTGCGGATGCACGTGTCGATCCGCTTGTCCACGAAGTACCGTTTCGCCGCCGTGAACTGGATCCCGGTGCGTTTGTAGAAGTACTCGCGGAACTTCTCGAAGTCGGCTTCGCTGAGCCCGCTCGCGGCTGCGGTCGTCATCGCAGCGCCGCCTCGACCGTGAAGCGCAGGAACGGGTCGTTCGGGAACCGGCGCACCGCCCGCTCCAGCAGGTCGTGGTGTTCCGGGCCGAGCGAGGGCAGCAGCGCGTCGATGGCCGAGGCCACCACGTTCGGGTGCGGGTCGTCGCGGATCATGTCGGCCAGCCAGGCGAGCGCGGCCGGGTGCTGGAGGTCGGCCAGGACCATGGCGGTCATGACGCGGACGTCGTGATCCTCGTCGGCCAGCAGGCGCGGCACGATCGGTGGCACCGACAGCGGCATGGTCGACAGCGCCTCCGCCACCGCGGTCCGCAGATCGGCGTCGTCACTGGCCAGATGGACGGCGAGCGCCGAGGCCACGGTGTCGGTGTCGTGTGCGGCCAGGGTGGTCAGCATCGCGTCCCGGGCCCTCGTCTCCGTTTCGCCCGCGACCCGCTCGAGCAGGGCCGGCACCGCCTCGTCGACCCTGTCCAGGCTGAGCGCCGCCTCCCGCCGGAGTTCCGGATCGGGATCGTCGAGCTGCGTGAGCAGGACCTCCGTCGAGGGTGGCTGCGGTGTCTCGTCCGGCTTCGACTCCCGGCGTACGAGTCCCATCTTTTCTCCTTGCCTCTAGCGGACCCAGTCGGCGAGCTGGTCGGCGATCGCCTCGGCCGGCAGCACCTCGGTCGCGCCGCCGCGCCGGGCCAGCTCGCCCGGCATCCCCCACACCACCGCGGTCTCCTCGGCCTCGGCGACCGTGCGCCCGCCGTCGGCCCGCACCGCGGCCATCTCGGCGGCGCCGTCGTCGCCCATCCCGGTCAGCAGCGCACACACCAGCCGGGACGAATCCAGGTGCCGGCGGGCCGAGGCGACCAGCCGGTCCACGCTCGGGTGCCAGCGGTACTCAGCGCTGGACGGCACGCTCTTGACGATCAGGCCGTCGGTGCGCCGTGCCACCACCACGTCCGCGCTGCCCCGGCCCAGGTAGATGTTGCCGCGCTGGATCGTCATGATCCGGTCCACCTCGTGCACCCGCAGCGCGCACAGGCCGTCCAGCCGGCGGGCCAGCGCCGCGGTGAACGACGCCGGGATGTGCTGGGCCACCACCACGGGCGCACCGAGCGAGGCCGGCAACCGAGGCAGCAGGTCGGCGAGCAACTGCGGGCCGCCGGTCGACGAGCCGATCAGCACGAGATCCACGGCTCCGGCCGGGGCCGCCTCCCGCGGCCGCGGCCGGTCCGCCTTGATCCGGGCGCTCAGTCCGGTGCTCCGGTTGAGCCGGGCCGAGGCCGCCGCCTTTACCTTCTGCACCAGCTCGATCGCGACCTCGTCGATGTTCAGCGAGACCGTGCCGCCCGGCTTGGGCACGTAGTCGACCGCGCCCAGCTCCAGCGCTTCCAGGGTGACCAGCGCGTTCCGCTCGGTGATGGACGACACCATGACGACCGGGGTGGGCCGCTGCTCCATGATCTTGACGAGGCAGGTGAGCCCGTCCATCTCCGGCATGTTCACGTCCATTGTGACCACGTCGGGCTGGATCCGGTCCAGCTGTTCCAGCGCGTCCACCCCGTTGCGGGCGGTGTGCACTTCGAACTGGCCGGAGTCGACCAGGATGCCCTTGAGCGCGCGGCGCATCAGCGCCGAGTCGTCAACGACCAGGACGGAGGTGGCCACGTCGGATCCCTATGCCGGAACCAGGTCGTCTTCGGCGACGACCTCCTCCAGTTGCCGGGCCTGCTCGGCGGCGAGCAGCTGGTCGACCTGCACCAGCAGCAGCATCCGCTTCTGGTCCGGCAGGTTCGCCACCCGCGACACCACCCGCGCCTGCTCGGCGGAGAGCTCCGGGGCCGGCTCCAGGACGTGCCGGCCGACCCGAGCCACCTCGGCCACCGAGTCCACGATGAAGCCGGTGCGAACCCCGCCGATGATCAGCACCACGATGCGCTGCCGCTCGTCACGCTCGCCGCGTTCCAGACCGAGGCGGGTACGAAGATCGACCACCGGCAGCACCGTGCCGCGCAGATTGACCAGGCCCTCCACGAAGTCGTACGACTTGGGCACCCGGATCAGCGCCTCCGGCACCCGGATGATCTCCTGCACCGCGTCCACGTCGACGGCGTACTCCTCCTCGTCGAGGCGGAACACGACGAACAGTTCCTCGTCGCCCCGGCCGTCGTCGGCGCCCCGCTGGTCCTCGGCCATGTCCGGTGTCTCCTCCCGGTTCTGATGCTCGGCGAGCTCGTTGCGTACCTCGGGTGAGTCGAACATCCGGTTCACGCTCAGCACCGAGACCAGGCGCTTGCCCTCCTCGAGCCGGCACACCGACTCCACCTCGCTCTTGCGGCCGTCACCGGCCACGAAGTTGGGCAGCGGCGCCACCAGTTGATGCGGCACCCGCAGCACCTCGCGGACGGTGTCCATCACCACGCCCACCACGCCGCCGTCCAGCGAGACCACGACGATCCGGTTCTTCGGTTCCAGCGGTGTGATCGGCAGCCCGAAGACCCGGCGCATGCTCACCACCGGCAGCAGCCGGCCGCGCAGGTCGATCACGCCGAGCACCCGGCTGCCGGCGTTCGGCACGTGGCTGACCGACTCGGGGGCCTGCACGATCTCCTGCACCTGGTCGATCGGCAGCGCGTACTCCTGGCCCTCCACCGCGAAGCTGACCAGTTCCAGGGTGTCGTCGCTGTCGCCCTCGTCGTCCGGCTCGGCGGCGATCCGGGCTGCGGCGCCGGTGTCCCGGCCGTCGGACTTGCCGCCCAGCCGATCGAACTGGCTGCCCACCAGCCGGTCCACGTCCAGGACGCTGGTCATCGCGCCGCCGTCCAGTTTGATCACGCCGATCAGCACGTCCGAGTTGACCGTGGACTGCACCGCGTCGGCCGACTCCATGGCCGCCGGGTCGATGCTGATCACGCTGGCCACCCGGTCCACCACGAAGCCCAAGGGCACCCCGCCGTCCACCACGATCACCCGGGTGGTCTCGTCGTGCTCGGCCGCCGGCATGTCGCAGCACATCCGCAGGCTCACCACCGGCAGCACCCGGCCGCGCAGGTTGGCCAGGCCTTCCAGGGACGGCGGGCCGAGCGGCACCTTCACCACGGCGGGCATCCGGATGATCTCCTGGACCCGGTTCATCGGGAACGCGTAGCGCTCGCCCGCCATGTCGAAGGTGACGTAGTCGGCGTTGTCGTCCTCTACGGCCTGCTCGTCATCGATGCTCATCGGTGCCCCCGTTCAGGCGGCGTTCTGGAGCTCGTCCGCCAAGGCGGCGATCTCCTCCACGGCGGTGGCCAGATCCTCGGCGCCCTGAGCCTGCTCCTTGGCCGCGGTCGAGGCCTGTCCAGCCAGTTGCTCGGCCTCGTTGGCGGAAGACGAGATCTGCTCGAGGCCGGTCTTGACCTCGCCGAGAACCGACGCGATCTGCAGCGCCGACTCGCGGACCTCCTCGTTGCCGGACCGGACCTGCTGCATGTCCCGCTCGATCTCCTCGAGCCGGGCGGTGGTGGCCTTGGCCGCCTCCACCTCGGCGAGCGCCTGCCGGCTGGTCTCCTCGAGGTCGGCGCGGACCTCGACGATCCGGTCCTGCACCGCCTTGACCAGATCCTTGATCCGGTCGGCGTTCTCCGCCGAGTCCCGGGCCAGGTTGCGGATGTCGGTGGAGACCACGGCGAAGCCCTTGCCGAACTCGCCGGCCCGGGCCGACTCGACCGACCCGTTCACCGCGAGCATGTTGGTCTGGATCGAGACGTTGGCGATTGCGTCCACGATCTTGTCGATCCGCCGGGAGATCTGCTCCAGCTCGGAGACCTTGCGTACGTTCTCGATACCGTCCCGGGCCGCCTGGCCGATCGCCTCGATCATCGAGTCGACCGCATCCTTGTTGGTGACCAGCATGCCGAGGATGGAGTCGGACCGCTCCACCGCGGAACCGCCACGGTCCGCCGACAGCTGCGCGCCCCGCTCGATCTGGGTCACCAGCTCGGCGGTCTGTTGCCCCTTCTCGGCGGCGGTCCGCGCGCCCACGTTGATCTGGGTGATCGCGGTGTTGATCTGAGCTGCCGCCCGGTTGATCTCCTCGACCGCGGCGGACAGTTCCTCGGCCGCGGCCGCCACCTCCTCGGCGCTCTTGTTGATGTCCGTGCTGCTGCGCAGGCTCTCCGAGATCTCGGCGAGTTCCTCGGCGGCCTGCTCGCTCTGCCGCAGGGCCTGGGTCTGCTGACCGACCGTCTGGAGCGACTCCTCGCAGGCGGCGGACTGCTGTTCGGCCGCCGCCGCGATCTCCTCGGACCGGGTCTTGGCGGTGGCCGTGGCACCCTTCGCGTCGTTGGCGGCCTGCGCCACCTCGGTGGCGCCCTGCATGATCGTGCCCATGTCGGCCCGGATGGTCTCCAGCTGGCCGGTGATCGTCTTGCCCTTCTCCACCTCGCCGCGCGCCATCTCGGCCGACGACTGCACGCCCGAGGTGATCTCGGCAACGCTGGCTCGCACCTCGTCGATCAGGTCACGGATCTGCCTGGCGCTGCGCTCGGAGGTCTCGGCGAGCGTACGAACCTCGTCGGCCACCACGGCGAAGCCCTTGCCGTGCTGCCGGGCCCGGGCGGCCTCGATGGCGGCGTTCAGCGCGAGCAGGTTGGTCTGGTCGGCGATGTGCGCGACCGTCTTGACGATTTCGCCGATCTCGTCGGCCTGCTTCTCCAACTCGGTGATCGTGACGACCGAGGCGGTCTGCCGGGTCGAGGCGCCGTCAACGTTGGCGAGCAGGCCGTTGATGCCGGCCCGGGTCTCGGTGAGCAGGTTCTGCAGGGCCTGGCTGAGCTCGGCCACCTGCCGGGTGGTCTGTTCCTGGCGGGAAACCCGCTCCTCCACCTGGTTCATCGCGGCCAGGCTCTGCTGGGTGGCGCCGGACGCCTCCTCGGCGCCCGCCGAGATCTGCTGCATCGACTCGGAGAGCTGGCGCGAGGCCTCGGCCGCCTCGGCGTTCTGCGCGGAGATCTCGGCGGTGGCGGATGCGATCCGCTCCGCGGCCTGCTGCTGCTTGGCCACCGAACGCGCCTGCCGCCGGTTGGCCTCGGTGTCCCCGCCGCGCGGCGGGCGCGTGGAGACTGGCGCCGAGGTGGGTCGGACCGAACGGGTTTCGGCGCGCCCGTTGGTGCTCGTGGTCAATGGCATGGGGGTGATCTCCCGTCTCGTGTGAGCTGCCGTGCCCGTGCACGCCAACGGTCACCGGAGGTGTCATTCGGGGATCGCGCCGCCATCCTTGGCCCAGCCCGCCAGGCGCCGGCTCCTTCTTCGGCCGTCCCACCCGTGCCAGGCAAAATTCCTGCTCATTGCGGTCTTGCTGGGCTTTCCCCGCCTACTCCCGAATCCTGGCATCGGCCCTCGGATGGAGGTGCAGATATGCGCTCACTTGAATGCCAACCGGGGACCACCCACCCGTTCGGCCGTACGCGTCAGCCCTTGGCGGCGGCCTTCATTTCTTTCTTGTAGGCGCGCACCTTGCCCAGCGACTCATCGTCGACGATGTCGGCAACAGACTTGAAAGAACCAACATCGCCGTACGCCCCGGCCGCCTCCCGCCATCCGGCCGGCTCCACCCCGTACTGCTTGCCGAGCAGCGCAACGAAGATCTGCGACTTCTGCTTGCCGAACCCCGGCAGAGAGGCAACCCGCTTGAGCAACTCGGCACCGTCCGCCACGCCGGCCCACAGGTTGGCGGCGTCCCCGTCGTAGTGCTCCACCAGCGCCCGGCAGACCTCCTGCACCCGCCCGGCCATGGCCTTGGGAAACCGGTGCAGAGCCGGCGGCTTGGCAAAGATCGCAATGAGCGAGTCCGGATCAAACTCCGCCAACTCAACAGCGGTAGGCACATGCCCAAGCCGCTGAGACAGCACGTAGGGTGACGAAAACGCCTTCTCCAGCGGAATCTGCTGATCGAGCACCATACCGATGAGCAGCGCCAACGGGTCAGTGGAGAGCAACGTGTTGGCGTCGGCGTCGATCGGCAGGCTGAGCGTCATGCACCTATCTTGCCGCTACGCCCCCGCCAGGCAAGACTCAGTCCCGCCCGAGATCACGAACCTTGAGCAGCGCCGCCCGCCTTCCGCGCAGCCGCCCGCACAATGGCGAAGAATTCCTTCTCAGCGCCGACGGCCGTCACCGTTCCGGCCACACGACCTTTCGCAAACGCCACCATGGTGCCGTGCGCGGGCGCCTCCCCAGGCAACGTGACCGAATACGCGATCGCCGCCGAGGCATGCCCCACCGACGGCATGGACAACGGCGCCTGCGTCATGACGATCCTCTCGTCCACGCCCGAAAAACCAAGGCTGATCCGCGGACAGCGCCGCGCCTGCTCAGCAAACGCCGCAACAAAGCCGCGGTTTGCCTTCGGCGCGCCGGTCATCAACATCTCGGCCAGGACCGGCCCGGCTTCACTCTTGCTGAACGAAACGCTCGCCACGTACGCGGGGTGCCCGGGGTCGGTCGCCGCCTTCGCCCGAGCCAATTCCCAGGCCAGGTCCGTCACGGCAGTCTTCGCCCGAGCCAGATCCGTCGCGGCCGTCCTCGCCCAAGCAAGCTCCCTCGCGGCCGATGGTCGCGTAAGCGATTCGGTTGCCGGCGGTTTCGTCGGCGGCGGTTCTGTCGCCGGCGGTTCTGTCGGCGGCGGTTCTGTCGCCGGCGGTTCTGTCGCCGGCGGTTCTGTCGGCGGCGGTTCTGTCGCCGGCGGTCTCGTCGCCGCCGTTGGCTGCGCGGGGCCGATAGTGAGGTCGCAGCCGGTCTCGGCCGGTGAGATTCCGAGCCCGTTCACCGGAACGCGGCCGCCGTCGACAATGACCGGCTCCCTCTCCGCTTTGTATCCCGCGGGCAGGTCTGCCGCAGCGAGCAGGGCCGCCTTGAGCTGCTCCGGCGTGATGCCGCTCCGGTCCGCGCCGACGGCCGGCGCCGCAGCGGCCGCCGACGGCGCGACGTCCACGCTGCCCGCCGCCAGGCCCACGCCCAGGGCGACCGCGAGGCTCACCGGAAGGCTGACCGCAGACCGAAAGGTCCCACTTCCCCGCTTGAACATGATTTCACCGTAAGCGCGCCACCCGGCCGCCGTCTGTCGCTCAGCGCAGCCCACCCTCGTAAGCGGCCACTACCAGCTGGGTGCGATCGCGGGCGTCCAGTTTGGCAAGCAGCCGCCCCACATGCGTCTTCACCGTGCCCATGCTCACGTGCAGCTCCGCCGCGATCTCCTCGTTCGACCGGCCGCGCGCCACCAACTCCAGAACCTCCCGCTCCCGCGCCGTGACCTCCGGCAGGGGCGTCACCCGCCGCTCCGGCTGCCCGACATAGGCGGAGATCAACCGCCGCGTCGCCCCCGGCGCCAACAACGCCTCACCGGACGCGACCACCCGAATGGCCCTGATCAACTCCTCCGGCAACACCTCCTTGAGCAGAAACCCGCTGGCACCCGCCCGCAGAGCCCCGAACACATACTCGTCCAGGTCGAACGTGGTCAACACGATCACCCGAGTGCGCAACCTCCCCGACCGGCAGATCTCCCTGGTCGCCTCGATCCCGTTCATCTCCGGCATCCGAACGTCCATCAGAACGATGTCCGGCTCCACCCGCCGCGCCAGCGCAACCGCCTCGGCACCCGTGCCGGCCTCTCCGACGCAGCTGAGCCCCGTCGTGTTGTCGATGAGCAGCCGGAAGCTGGCCCGCAGCAGCGCCTGATCATCGGCCAGCGCTACCCGGAGCTTGTTCACAGCGCCCAGCGGTGTCCGGCCGCCTTCCGCCTGGCTGCCCTCTGCCTGGTCGCTCTCGGACCGGTTCACGTCAGGCCGCCCAACTCAACGTGGTCGTGACCGCCCAGCCGCCTTTGGCCGACGGCCCGGCGACCAGGTCGCCGCCGAACATGGCCGCCCGCTCCCGCATCCCGATCAAACCCTGGCCTCCGGGCCGGCCCGGAGCGGGAGAGCCCGGATCGTCCACCGCGGCCGGCCGCGGCTCGGCCGTGACGGGGCTGCCGTTGTCGGCCACGTCGAGGCGCAGCGAGCCGTCACCGATCTCGATGGCGACCCGGCACTCGCTGGCACGGGCGTGCTTGACGACGTTGGTCAGCGCCTCCTGCACCAGCCGGAACACCGCCAGCGCCACGCCGTCCGGAATCCTGTCGCCGCCACGTACCACCAAATCCACCGAGAGGCCGGACGTGCGCGCGGCCGTGACCAACTCGTCGAGGTCGGCCAAGCCCGGCGCGGGCACCAGGGTGCCCTCGGTGCGCAGGACCCCGAGCGCCCGGCGCAGCTCGCCGAGCGTGTCCCGGCTGGTCGTGGCGATCACCCGGAGTGCCGCTCGCATCTCCTGCGGCTGCGAGTCGGCGAGATGATCGGCGATCGCCGCCTTCACCGCGATCATGCTCATGCTGTGCGCAACGATGTCGTGCAGCTCGCGAGCAATCCTCAGGCGCTCCTGGCCGACCGCGAGCTCGGTGGCCTGCTCGGCGGCCCGGGCCGCGTAGGCCCGACGCTCCCGGACAGTCCGCCCGGCCGTCCAAGCGGCTCCGAGCACCCAACCCACCAACCCGATCTCGAAAGGTGTGCCGTCACCCGCGAGGAACGCCAGCGCCGTGGCCACGACACAGCCGATAACGATCGGCACCGAGCGGCGCCGGCGCACGTCGGCGCCGACCGTATAAAGCACCGGACACATCGCGAGTATCGGCGCTAACCCGGCATAGTGCGGGATCACGCCGGTGGCCACGCAGGCGACCACGAGCGCCAAGGCCAACCAGACGGCCGCTACGGGCCGGATCCGGCGAACGGCCACCGGCAGGCCCAGCAGCACGCCGGCCACCACCGGCAGCCAGACCGGCTCGTGCCAGCCGACCGGCGACGGGCCGTCGACCGCCGCATACCACCCGCACGCCGCAACCACCGTGGCCAGCACCCCGTCGATGACGAGCAGCTGGCCACGGCTGAGTCCGCGGATGAGCGGTGATGGCGTGGCGGTGGTCATGCCGGCGAGATTAGCCAGCGGGCGACGCGCGCCGCGTCAGACCAGGGTCTGATTTTCGCGTCCCCGATCGTGGACCACGGTGTGACGACTTCCGGCCCGCCGACCGCGATTGTCGAGCCATGACAAAACCGATGGTCTCGCTCAGCGACGTACGGATGGAGTACGAGACCGGCCCGCAGCGGGTCACCGCGCTCGCCGGGGTGACCGAAGAGCTGCCGGCGGGCACCTTCACCGCGATCATGGGCCCGTCCGGATCGGGCAAGTCAACGCTCCTGCACTGCGCCGCGGGTCTGGAACGGCCCACCGCCGGCGAGGTTGAGATCGACGGCGTCCCGCTGGGCGGCCTAGACGAGACCGGTCTTACTGTGTTGCGTCGCGAGCGGGTCGGCTTCGTCTTCCAGACGTTCAACCTGATCTCGTCGCTGACCGCGGAGCAAAACGTCGCGCTGCCCGCCCGGCTGGCCGGCCGTCGGATCGGGCCTGGTGAGCTGTCCGCGGCGCTCGCCCAGGTCGGCCTCTCCGACCGGGCCCGGCACCGGCCGGTCGAGCTGTCCGGTGGCCAGCAGCAGCGGGTCGCGATCGCCCGCGCCCTGGTCACCCGGCCGGCCGTGCTGTTCGCTGACGAGCCGACCGGCGCGCTCGACGGCGTCACCTCCCGGCAGGTATTGGCGCTGATGCGCAGCCTGGTCGACGAGCAGGGCCAGACGATCGTGATGGTCACCCACGATCCGGTCGCGGCCGCGGTGGCCGACCAGGTGCTCCTTCTGACCGACGGCCGCGTGGTCGACCGGCTCGAGGCGGCGCCCGCCGAGTCGATCGCCGCGCGGATGGCGACGGTGGAGGCGACGTGCTGACACGGGACCGGCTGGGTGCTTTTGTCGCGGTCTTATTCGGTACGGCCGTCGTAGCGCTGACCTTGACACTGCTCGCTTCGGCCGCGCCGCGGACGCCCGAGCGATTTGCGGCGGTCACCGTGGCCGTGCAGAGCCCCGCGGTCCAGACAGCGGCCGACCCGTTCCCGGAGTCTCGGCCGTGGTCCTTTGCGGAAGCAACCGCCCTGGCCGGACGACTTGCGGCAGTCCCCGGCGTAGCGGCGGCGGTGGCCGACCGGCGCTTCTATGCGCAGCCTGTCCTCGCCGGCCGACCGGTGTCCGGTCTGGCGGAGGGCCACGGCTGGGCCAGCGCCGTCCTGGCTCGGGACACGATCGTCGCCGGCCGAGCGGCGCAGGCCGACAAGGAGATCGTGGTGGCCCAGGCCCTGGGCATCCCGGTCGGTGGCACGGTGACGATCCTGACCGCTACCGGTCCGGCGACGTGGACGGTCAGCGGCCTGATCGAGGCGCCCCGGCTCTACGTCTCGGATACGACGGCCGCCCGCCTCGCACCCGGCGTCCGCGTCATCGGACTCACCGGACACCCCGATCCCGCACAGGTGCGACAGGCCGCCGCGGGCGCGACGGTCCTGCACGGCGCGACGCTGGGCGACCTGGAGCCGCGCGCCGACGCCACCACCCGCTGGATCGGCCTGCAGGTGCTGAGCGCGATGGCGGCGCTCTCGGTGTTCGCGTGCGTCTTCGTGATCGCGTCGACCTTCGCGCTCACCGTCCACCAGCGACGACGGGAGATCGGCCTGCTACGCACGATCGGTGCCACGCCGCGACAGGTCCGCCGTACGGTGCTGGTCGAGGCCGCCATGGTCGGGTTCGGTGCGGCCGTGGCGGGAGTCTTCCTCGGCACGCTCCTCGCCCGGCCGGTCGGGCGGGTGCTGGTCGACGCCGGGTTCGAACCGGAGTCGTTCACGGTCGGCTTCCACCTGTGGCCGGTGCTGGCCGGGCTGGCGGCCGGCCCGCTCGTCTCGGTCGCAGGTGCGCTGGCGGCTGCCCGGCGTGCGGCCCGCGTCGGACCGCTCGAGGCGTTGCGTGAGGCCGAGGTGGAGACTCGGCCGATGAGCCGGACCAGGTGGGCGGCCGGGCTGATCTGCACCGCGGCCGGGCTGGGTGCGCTGCTCGCGACCCAGTGCGCCGACGACCTCTCCGATCTCGGCACGTACACGCTGGGCGGAGCGATGGCTCTGGTCGTAGCCGCGACGCTGCTGGCACCGGCGGCAGTCCCGCTGCTGGTGCGCGTCCTGCTGGCGGGCCGCGGCCCGATCGGCACCGTCATGCGGGAAAGCGCCGTGACCAGTGCGCGGCGGACGGCGTCCACGGCCGCGCCGGTGCTGCTGACCATCGCGTTCGCGGTCTTCATCGCGGGCAATGTGCAGACCTCGGCCGACGCGTACGCGGATCGGAGGGCCGAGGCGGTCGGGACCGGAACGGTCCTCGTCCCCGACGACACTCCAGGCCTGACCGACGCGGTCACTGGTTCGGCTCCGTTGCCGACTCTTCTCTATCTCGACGACACCGTGGTGGCGGCCGTCGGCGTCGATCAGACGACCGGCGAGGGTCCCGGACCCGACGCGATGGTGATAGCCGAGGCGATGGCCGTCCGCCGTCAGCTCGGCCTGGGCAACACCGTGGAGGTCACGTTCGCGGACGGCAGCCGGATGCCGCTGCGGATCGGCCGGGTCGCCCCGGATGGCACATTGCCGGCGGAGCTGGTGGTCAACCGCGCGACCGTTCGCAGGCACGATCCGTCCGCGCTCGCGCCCGCCGTTCCGCTGACCGCCACGCCCGCCTCCGCCGACGTGGTGGGTGCCAAAGTCGTCGACGTCGCCGAATACAGCAGGCAGGCTGACGCCGACGAGGACCGCCTGATATGGATCTTCACGCTGCTGCTGATCGGAGTGTCGGTGGGTTACGGCGCCCTCGCGGTGGCGAACACACTGTTCATGGCCACCTCGCGCCGCGCACCTGACTACCGCCTGTTGCGCCTGGCCGGAGCCACGCCGCGGCAGGTGCTGCTTTCGATCGCCGGCGAGTCGACGTTGGTGGTCGCCATCGGTGCGGTCCTGGGCACCTCCGCCGCGGTCCTCGCACTGTGGGGCGCCACGGTCGGGCTACGTCACCAGACCGAGACTCCGGTCCCGCTTGCTGTGCCGTGGACGACGGTCGTCGTCGCCGTGAGCGCGTGTCTGCTGCTTGCGCTCGTCGGCAGCCTGCTGCCCGCCCGGGCTCAGCTGTCCCGTGCCGGGCTACGAAGGGACGTCCAGTGACCGGGCTCACGCCGTCTCAGATCCCGGCAGCCACCTCGCGGAGTGACCGGTCGGACAGCGACGTCAGCGTCAGGTCGGCGCCGTCCAGGGCGAGATCGGCGGTGAGCGGGTTGGGCACGGCTACGCAGAAGAGTCCGGCGGCCTTGGCAGCGGCCACACCGTTCGGCGAGTCTTCGACGGCCAGCGCCTCGGACGCGGGCACGCCGAGCTCGTCGAGGGCCAGCCGGTACAGGTCGGGAGCCGGTTTGCTCAGCATCACCCGGTCCCGGGTAGCGATCACCTCGAACCGGGCGCGCAGCCCGAGAGCGTCGAGAAACCGGTCGACCCAGACCTCGTCCGAACTGGAGGCGAGCCCGACCTTCAGCCCCAGCTCCCGAGCATCGTCAAGCCAGGCCAAAACGCCGGCCCGCGGCTCGGCGCCGGCGATCAGTTCGTCGAACCGCGCCCGGCGGGCGGCCCGCACCGATCCGCGATCCACCGGCGCGCCGACCAGCGCCTCGAGGTGCACGTACGGGTCCCAGCCGGAGTCCGCGGTGCCGATGGTTCGCGACCAGACGGCCTGGTCCAGCGAGACTCCAAGCGCCGCAAACGCCTCCTGCCACGAGACGAACTCCGGCGTCTCGGTATCCAGAATCGTCCCGTCCAGGTCAAAGACGATCGCTCGCAGCACCCCCGCATCATGCCGCCCGCAGCCCTCCGCTATTTGCTCAGTCACCCGCCCACCGCGCATCCGGCAGACCTGCGGATGTCGGCTACCGTCACGACCGTGCCGGACCAAAACCCACCAGCCAACGCCGCGGCCGACCACCACACCCACAACCCGGAGCTGCCGATCCTCCGGGAGGAGCCTGCGGTGTACTCGGCTGCTGGCACTGACATGGTCATGGAGCGTCTCGACGGGCCGACCATGACGCAGGCGATGCTCGCTGGGAGTGTGTCGATTGCCGAGGGCGCGGAGATTCTGGCTGGGTTGCTCCGGCGGCTGCACGCGGTGCCGGCTCGGGGCGGCCTGGGGTCGATCGTTCACCTTGATCTGCATCCGGAGAACGTCCTGATGACAAGGCGCGGGCCGGTGGTGATCGACTGGCCCGGTGCGCATGCTGGATGACGCGGTGGAATATCGGGGGCGGCAGAGCATCTGTCGGCCGACGAGGTTGGTGCGCTGGGGGTGGCGGCTGCGCGGGCAATGCGACGGAATAACTGATTATTGGACAAGCAATACGAATACCGCGGCGATGAGAATGAGGAGTGACGGACGTGCGGGCGTTGGTGCAGACCGTCAGCCGGGCCAGTGTGACGGTGGATGACGAAGTGGTCGGCAAAATTGAGGACGGACTTCTCGTTCTGCTCGGTGTTACTCACGACGACACCCCGGCCAAGGCCGCCGAACTGGCGCGTAAGACGTACGAACTACGCATTCTGGACGGGGAGACGTCGGCCGCCGATACGGGAGCGCCGCTGCTGGTGATCAGCCAGTTCACGCTGTACGGCGACGCGCGCAAGGGACGGCGGCCGGGCTGGAGCGCGGCCGCACCCGCCGAGGTCGCCGAGCCGCTGGTAACCGCTTACGTGGAAGCGCTGCGGGGCCGGGGCGCGACGGTGGCGACCGGGCGGTTCCGGGCGCACATGCTGGTGGAAAGCGTGAACGTCGGGCCGCGCACGCTCATGCTCGAGCTGTAACGAGGGGCAGCGCGCGCTCATGCTGGAGCTGCAAAACAGGGCAGCGCGCTCGTGCCCGAGCTGCAACAGGGCAGCGCACCTCCCGAAGGAAGTGCGCTGCCTGACGAAACCGATCAGAAGAACAGACCGCGGCGCTGCGCGGACTGGCGCAGCCAGTTGTCGAGCTGGCCGGCCCAGTCGACCTGATCGACCGTCGCATAGTCGACATTGAAGCTGCCGAAGGAGTCGTGGCCCTCGGTGAACATGCCGCCGCGCTTGTCGAGCTCGAGCACGACCTGGAGGCGGTGCGGCGTCGGGATGAACGTGAGTTCGAGCTGGTTGATGCCGCTCGCGTAGGCGGACGGCGGGTGGAACTCGATCTCCTGGTAGAACGGCAGGCTCTGCTCCACCCCGTACACCCGGCCGCGTTCGACATCGGCCCGGCTGAAGCGGAAACCCAGCCTGAGCAGGGCGTCCAGGATGCGCTCCTGGGCCGGCAGCGGGTGCACCGCGACGGCGTCCAGGTCAGACTTGTCGACCGCTCGGGCCACTTCGAGCTCGGTGGTCAGGCCCATCGTCATGCCGTGCAGGTGCTGGCCGTAGACCTCGGTGATCGGGGTTTCCCACGGCACGTCGAAGCGGAACGGCACGTCGTATTTCGCACCAGGGTCGAGCCGGAACGAACCGGTCAGCCGCTGGCGGTGGAATTCCTGGTCGGTGTTGTACTCGCTGTCGCCGCTCTCCACCTCGACCCGGGTGATCAGACCGATGGCCAGGTATTCCACGTCCACGGCGTGGTCGCCGCCGACGACGTGGACCTGGCCCTCGAGGAACCCGCCGGGCCGGCAGTTGGGGTTGGCCAGGACCGTCTCGACTGACGGACCGCCGACACCGAGCGCCTGCAACATTTTCTTGAAGACCATGAACCGAATCCTCCTCGTCGGCGTTTCGAGAACATTATCGGCGCACGACAACATCCCAGACCTGGCAATCCGGGCAATGTCGGCTTGGCGACGTCAGGGTTCTCCCTGATTCATGCCACCTGGACGCTTGCCTCACCTCCGCTTAACGCGTCCCGGGCCAAGCTATCGATCACCGGCACGAATTGCGGCTGGGGAACGCTCGACGAGACGGTTTTTAGCGGGGAGGGGACTGAAAGGTGGTCCTGCAGATGAAGGCGTCGGAGTCCACGACGGCGGTTGCCGTCGACAACAGCATGACGGACGGTGTCGAGCTCCTGACCGAGCTGACCGACCTGGACGCGACGGACGAGCGTGGCGTTTCCGCCGACCTGGTCCGTGCCTACCTCAACGGCATCGGTCGCACCCGTCTGCTGACCGCCGTCGAGGAGGTCGAGCTGTCCAAGCGGATCGAGGCAGGCCTCTACGCCGAGGAGAAGCTTCCGGAGGCCGACAACGATGTCGCCCCGCTGCTCGAGATCATCGTTCTCGAGGGCAAAGCCGCCAAGAACCACCTTCTCGAGGCCAACCTGCGCCTCGTCGTGAGCATCGCGAAGCGGTACACCGGCCGCGGCATGGCCTTCCTCGACCTGATCCAGGAAGGCAACCTCGGCCTCATCCGCGCGGTGGAAAAGTTCGACTACACCAAGGGCTACAAATTCTCCACGTACGCCACCTGGTGGATCCGCCAGGCCATCACCCGCGCCATGGCCGACCAGGCCCGCACCATCCGCATCCCGGTGCACATGGTCGAGCAGGTCAACCGCATGGTCCGGGCCCGGCGCGACCTTTCGGCCTCGCTCGGCCGCGAGCCGAGCATCGCCGAGATCGCCGAGGCCATGGGGGTGCCGGAGTTCCAGGTCATCGAGCTGATCTCGTACGACCGGGAGCCGGTGAGCCTCGACCAGGCCGTCGGCGAGGACGGCGAGAGCGCGCTCGGCGACTTCGTGGCCGCGGTCGACTCCAGCAACCCGGGCGCCACCGTCGGCCGGGGCGAACTGCGCAACGAGGTCGAAATCGTGCTGTCCACCCTGTCCGAGCGGGAGTCCGCGGTGATCCGCCTCCGCTTCGGCCTGGACGACGGCCGGCAGCGCACGCTGGACGAGGTGGGCCGCGAGTTCGGCCTGAGCCGCGAGCGCATCCGCCAGATCGAAAAGGTCACCATGCTCAAGCTGCGCGACCCGCAGCGCTCCTCCCGCCTCGAGGCCTACGCCAGCTGACGCTGGCGGGAGCAGACACCGCCCGGCGGAGATTCCTCCCGCCGGGCGGCGCACACGGGGCCTTAAGGCGATATCTCCGATAAATCGGGCGCGCCCGCCGCGGAGCGCGAGGGTCAAGGACCCGGCGCGGCCACTGCGGGAGCAGGCGTAAGGGTGGGGCGCGGCCGCACTCTGCGATCTCCTACCCCAGACGGCGGGGGCCGGTGTCGCGCCGGGAGGCCGGTGGGCCGATCTCCGCTGACACGTGCAGCACCGAACAGCCGTCCGGGCGGGCTAGAACCGGGTTCAGTGACAGCGACCGCAACCTCGGCTGGTCGTCTGCCAACCGTCCCACCCGCAGCAACAGGTCGATCAACGCCTCGCGGTCCACCGGTGCTGATCCCCGGTAGCCGTGCAGGAGTGGTGCCGCCCTTGGCTCGTCGACCAGGGCCTCGGCCGCGCGATCGGTCAAGGGGGAGGCGCGCCAGGCCAGGTCGCCCAGTAGTTCGCTGGCGACGCCGCCCAGGCCGAAGCCGACCACGGGGCCGAACGCCGGGTCTTCGACCACCTCGACGACGCAGGCCACGCCGGGCGTCACCATGGTCTGCACCACCACGCCGGGGCCGAAGCTGCCGGACAGGGAACGGTACGCCGCTCGTACGTCATCCTCGTCGGCCAGCGCCAGCCGGACCGCGCCCAGGTCGATGCGGTGCCGGAGGGCACCGCGGGCCGACTTCAGTGCCACCGGGTAGCCCAGTGCCTCGGCCGCCGCCACCGCCGCGTCTGCCGAACCGGCCACCGTGGACGGCACCACGTTGATGCCGTACGCGGCCAGGAGCTCGGCGGGTGGGCCGTCGATGTCCGCCGCCAGGTGGTCCACGCCGGACAACGACGGCAGGACGCCGGGCGGGCGGCGCAGCCAGTCCGCGTAGGACGCCACCCGGCCCAGCGCCCGCACCGCCTCCTCGACCGACGGGTACGCCGGCACGCCGGGCGGCAGGCTGCCCAGCAGGAACGTGGCCACCGTCGGCTTTTCTCCGGCCAGTGCCACGCTGCCCAGGGCCGACGCGAAGTCGGTGTCCTCGTCCGGCAACTGGCCGGGCAGGGGCGGCGCGAAGACCACCACCAGCGCGTCGGCGCCGTCGTCCGCGGCCGCCTCGGCCAGCGCGCCGGCGAACTCGTGGGCGCCGGCCTGGGGGCTGATGTCGCGCGGGTAGCCCGTTGCCACCGTCAGGCCGTTCGCCCGGGAGGCCGCCACCGCCAGCTGGGACAGGGCCGACGAGTTGCCCACCACGGCCACCCGGCGGCCGGCCGGCAGGGGCTGGTGGGCGAGCAGTACGCCCACGTCGAAGAGTTCCGGCACCGTGTCCACCCGGATCACGCCGGAGCGGGCGAACAGGGCCGTCACCGCGTGCGCGTCCGGTCCGGGCAGGTCACCGGCCAGGCCGGGCGGGCGGGTCGCCGAGGCCACCGCCACCACCGGCTTGACCCGGGACATCCGGCGGGCCAGCCGGGCGAACTTGCGCGGGTTGCCGAACGTCTCCAGATAGAGCAGCACCGCGTCGGTTCCCGGGTCGTCCTGCCAGTACTGGAGCAGGTCGTTGCCGGAGATGTCGGCCCGGTTGCCGGCCGAGACGAAGCTGGACAGGCCCAGGCCGCGCCGATCAGCCTCGGCCAGCAGGGCGACCCCCAGCGCACCGCTCTGGCTGAAGAAGCCGACGCGGCCGGCCGCGGGCAGCGCAGGCGCGAGCGTCGCGTTGAGACGTACGGCCGCATTGGTGTTGGCCACCCCCATGCTGTTGGGCCCCACCACGCGCAACCCGGCAGCATGCGCGCGTTCCACCAGTTGGCGCTGAGCCGCGGCGCCCTCGGCGCCGGTCTCCGCGAAGCCGGCCGACACCACCACGAGACCGCCCGCACCACTGGCCGCCGCGTCCGACACCGCCTCGTCGACGCTCTCCGGCGGCACCGCGATCAGCGCCAGGTCGACCGTCGCACCGGCGTCCACGGCCGACCGGAACGCCGGCAGGCCCGCGACCCGGTCGGCGGACGGGTGCACCGGCACGATCGTCCCGGTGAAACCGCCGTCGCGCAGATGACCCAGCATCGCGGCGCCGATGCCCTGGCCACTCGCGCTCGCCCCGTACACCGCCACCGCCCGCGGCGCCAGGAGCCGCGCGATCGACCTGGCCTCGGTGCGTTGCTCGCGGGATTCCTGCACCTCGCGGGACTTCTCGGTGGGCGCGATCGGAAAGCTCAGGTGCACCACGCCGTCCGCGTACTCGCGCTGCACCTGGTAGCCGAAGTCGCTGAAGACCCGCAGCATGCCGCCGTTCTCGGGCAGCACCTCGGCCACGAACCGGGTGATGCCGTTGGCGCGGGCCGCCTCGGCGAGGAATTCGAGCAGCACCGAGCCGATGCCCCGGCCCTGATGCGCGTCCTCGACCACGAACGCCACCTCGGCGTCCGGCGAGTCCGGCCCGAGCCGCTCGTACCGGCCCACCGCCGTGATCCGGGGGCCGTTCACGGTGACGAACGCCTCGCGGTCGTGGTGGTCGACGTTGACGAAGCGTTCCAGGTCGCGCTCCGGGATGCGCGGGTACGGCGAGAAGTAGCGCAGGTAGCGGGTGCGGTCGCTCATCCGGGAGTGGAACTCCACGATGGCCGGTGCGTCGTCGGGGCTGATCTGTCGCAGGTGGATAGCGCTGCCGTCGGAGAGCAGCACGTCCGCGCTCTGGTCCACCGGGCACTCCCTCAGTCGCGGGGGTCTTGCGGGTCGAGGCCGTGCAGCGGGAAGACGGCCGTCCGGGCGGCCAGGATGGCCCGGTCCACCGCGTCCGGTGTGGTGCCCGGCTGCCACGGTTCGACCACCGGGTCGGTGCCGTCGGTCATCGTCTCCGGCACGACCCGCTGCGGGCAGCGTTCGGCGGCCAGCCTGCGCCACCCCGAGGGGGTACGCGTGGCGGGGTCGAGCGGTTCGCCGGTGGCCACCGCGAGCAGGTGGGTCCAGGCCCGCGGCACGACCTCGACCAGCGCGTATCCGCCGCCGCCGGTGGACACCCAGCGACCCCCGCACAGTTCGTCGGCCAGGTCGCGCAAAGCCAGGTACGCCGCGCGCTGGCCATCGACCGACAGGTTGAGGTCGGCCAGCGGGTCGAGGCGGTGCGTGTCGGCGCCGCACTGGCTGAAGATGATCTCGGGGGCGAACGCGCGGAGCACCGACGGGACGACCGCATGGAACGCGCGCAGCCAGCCGGCGTCGTTGGTGCCGGGCGGCAGCGGCACGTTCACCGACATGCCCTCGGCACCCGGGCCGCCGGTCTCGTCGGCGAACCCGGTGCCCGGGAACAGCGCGAGCGGCGTCTCGTGCAGGCTGATCGTGAGCACCCGCGGGTCGTCGTAGAAGGCGTCCTGCACGCCGTCGCCGTGGTGCACGTCGACGTCTACATAGGCCACCCGCCGGCAGCCCTGGTCGAGCAGCCGGGCGATCGCCACCGCGGGGTCGTTGTAGACACAGAAGCCGGCCGCCCGGGCGGACATCGCGTGGTGCAGGCCGCCCGCCACGTTGACGGCCCGGGTGGCAGTGCCGTGCCAGACCGCCTCGGCCGCCGCGATGGTGGCGCCGCAGATCCGCGCCGAGGCCTCGTGCATGCCGTCGAAGACCGGGTTGTCCGAGGTGTTCAGACCCCAGCCCTGAAAGAACGGGTCGAGCGGCGCGTGCCGGACCGCGTCCAGGTAGTTCGCGCGGTGGATCCGGGTGAGGTCGACGTCGTCCGCGGGCCGGGGTGTGATCATTTGCACCCCGGGGCGGTCCAGGACGCCCAGTTCGCGGGCCAGCGCCATGGTGAGCTCGACGCGGACCGGGTTGAGCGGGTGATCGCCCATGTCGTACGCGAGCAGCGCGCTGTCCCACACCACCGCGGTCGTCCGGTCTGCCATGGCCTCATGCTGCCACGCTGCGGCTTCGCGCGGCGCGGTCGGGTAAGGTCGTCTGACTACCAGACGGGGCGGCTGTCAACCCCCGGTGACGGGGTATTATCGCTGCTGGGAGGCCCCACCGTGAATGATCTCGTTGACACCACCGAGATGTACCTGCGCACCATCCTCGAACTGGAGGAGGAGGGCGTTCCGCCGCTGCGTGCCCGGATCGCCGAGCGCCTGCACCAGAGCGGTCCGACGGTCAGCCAGACGGTCGCCCGGATGGAACGCGACGGCCTGCTGACCGTGGAGAACGACCGGCATCTGGTCCTCACCGAGGCCGGCCGGATCGCCGCCGTGGCGGTCATGCGCAAGCACCGCCTCGCCGAGCTGCTGCTGGTCAACGTCATCGGCATGCCCTACGAGGAGGCCCACCAGGAGGCCTGCCGCTGGGAGCACGTGATGAGCGACGCGGTCGAGCTGCGAGTCTACGAGCTGCTCAACCGTCCCACCCGTTCCCCGTACGGCAATCCGATCCCCGGCCTCGACAAGCTGGGCGCGGCCGAGGACGGCGAGCCGGCCGAGGCTTTCGGGGTGAGCAACCAGGGCGAGCGTAACCTGGCCTTCCCCGGCCTGTCCGGCACGGTCGTGGTGCGCCGCATCTGCGAGAGCGTGCAGACCAACGCCGACGTGCTGCGCCAGTTGCACGCGGCCGGCATCGACCCGGGCACGACCGTCACCGTGGCGCAGGAGCGCGACGCCGTGACGATCGACCGTTCCGGCGACAAGATCCGCCTGCCGCGCGAGGTGGCGTCCCGCGTCTTCGTGGCGGCCCACTAACCGGCGGTCGTGTCCATCGCCTTGGCGAGGGCGAGCAGCTTGTTGTTCATCGCGGTCACGTCGGCAGCCTTGGCGTTCTTGGCAAACGTGAACCGCAGCGTCTGCAACTGCTTGGCCTCGCTGAGCCAGCCGATCTCCACGGTCGGCCCGTGCTCGCCCTTCGCCGCGGAGTTCAGCCGGTAGCCGGCCTTGCCCAGCCCCTTGAGGGTGGTGGCCTTCCGGGGCTTGAGGTCGGAGTTGAACAGTTCCGCGTCGGCCGACGTGCTCTCCACCACGGAGAGTGTCAAGTCGGGCCAGTTGCCGGTGACCGTCTGTACGACGCAGGTGGAGGTGTCGTCGACCTGGTCGGAGGCGGCCACGCTGAACTTGACGCCGATCTTCTCCTCGATGAAGGCGTAGTCCCAGAGGATGCAGGCGCCACCCGCCGAGGCCGCGGGCTGTTGGACCAGGTCAACCGGCGGTGTCGCGGCGGTCTCGGCGTCCCGGTCGTCGCAGCCGGTCAGCGCGAGGAGCACGGCGGCGCCGAGCACGACCCAACGCGAACGCACGAGTAATCCTCCCGACGGTGTCCGGGGCACACCGTACTGTGCGCGACCAGCCGACGCTACTTGACACTCACTGTCAAGTAGCGTGAGGATGGCCCGGTGACCCTGGTGGAGCAGATCGTCCGGCTGCTCGACGTCCGCCTGCTGGACCCGCTCGAGGTGCTGCTGGAGGGCGACGAGACGGTCGACGCGGTTCGGGTCCTGCTCCGCACCCGGGCCAAGCGCTGGGCCGACACCCTGCTCAACGGCGACGACCCGGCCGCCACGATGACCGCGGCGAGGCTGATCGCCAACCTGTATCCGGGCGACCGCGCCTTCGACCCGCCGGCCGACTGGTGGGCCACCCCGCTCGGCCAGGCGGTGGCCGTCCGGGCCGGGCACCCGTGGGCCGAGTCGGTCTCCTATGCCACCGCCGGCGCCATGCTCGGCATCACCCGCCAGGGCGTCCACGACCTGGTGCGCCGCGGCCGCCTGCCGCGCCACCCCGACGGCGGCGTGCCGTCCGCGGCGATCCGCGACCGCCTCCGAGGAGAAACTCCATGATCAACGACCGCCTCATCGACGCCGGCGACCTGCCCCTGGCGGTCCGCGACTTCGGCGGCGACCAGCACCCGCTGCTGCTCCTGCACGGCGCCGGCGGCAACCTGGCGCAGATGACAACCCTGGCGCGCGCCCTGCGTCCGAACCACCGGGTGGTCACCGTCGACCTGCGCGGCCACGGCCGGTCCGGCGAAGCCGACTGGACCTGGGACGCGGCCCTCGGCGACCTGGCCTCGGTGTGCGCCCAGCTGGAACTCGACCGTCCCGCCGTGGTCGGCCACTCGCTGGGCGGCATGCTGGCGGCACTGTGGGGCCAGCGCCATCCCGAGTGCCCCGGCGTGGTCAGCCTCGACGGCAACCCGCCGCCCACCCGCCCCGACCACCTGCCCGGCCTCGACCCCGACAAGGCGGCCGCCGAACTGGCCCGCCTGCACGCCGTCTTCGACCAGTTCGAGTCCGCCGCCGGCCGGGTGATCCCCGCCGAGCAGCTCCCCGACCTGGTGGAACGCCAGCGGATGGCGGCCCGCGACATGGGCGCGAACGAGAAGGTCTGGATCGAGGCGTTCCGCCGCAACCTGGCCCACGAGAACGGCGAGACCTCGATCCGCCCGTCCGCCGCCACCACGGCCCGCCTGCGCACGCTGATGAACGAGCTGGACCTGACCCCGGTCTACCAGGCCACCACCTGCCCCGAGCTGCTCGTGCTGCCCACCCGCAACCTGCCCGAGCAGGAGCCGTTCGCCGAACTCTACGAGGCCCACCGCCGCTACCTGGTCGCCCGGGCCGCCGCGATCGGCCACCTGAAATACCTCTCGCTCGCCGACACGTCGCACGCCATGCCGATCGAGCAACCCGCCGTCCTGGCCGGCCTGATCACCGATTTCCTGCGAGCCTGAAAACCTATGAAAGTACGGGCGACCACAGGTCACCTCCGAGCAGTCCAGCTTGCTGCACATCCAGGCCGTCCGCCGCTTCCGGCCCCTTGGTAACGCCGCCGCACGCGCAAGACCAGGTCCCGCGCACCGCACGCCTCCTCTTGATCGTCAGCAGCAGCCACCGCTCGACCGTCGGTTCTCACCCGTTGAGCGCACCCACCCGCATCCCGGGACCGAGGCCCCGATAGCGGCCGGGAATGTACGGGGTCACGCGGGCTATCGGGTGGGCAGCGGCTTGGCGGCGCCGGATGCCAGCAAGCCGATGGCCAACGCCCCGAACACGCAGAGCAGCGCGTTCAGGACGCCGTAGCTGTGGGCCAGCACGCCGATCAGTGGCGGGCCGGCCAGGAAAGCCCCGTACCCGATCGAGCCCGCCACCGACACGCGGATCGCGGATCTCGTCGGGTCGTCGGCCGCTGAGCTCATGCCGATGGGGGAAGCCCAAGGACGCACCGGCTCCCCACAGCAGTGCGCCCACCAGCACCGCCGGCACGCCGATCTGGGCCACCACCAGGGTCAGCCCGACGACGCCCAGGACCACCGTGCCGCGCAGGACGCGCACCCGGCCCCAGCGTTCGATCGCGGTGCCGCCGAAGAAGCGGGACAGCGTCATCGCGGTCACGAAAGTGCCGTAGCCGATTGCTCCTACGGTCTCGGACGCGCCGTAGGCGTCGACCAGGCTGATGGCGAGCCAGTCGTTCGCGACGCCCTCGGTGAAGCCGAAGCCGAGCATGATCAGTCCGATGAGGACGGTTCGGGGTTCGCGCCACGCCTCGAGGACGCTCATCGGGTGCTTCTCGCCGGGCGGGAGAGGCGTGTACGGCAGGAATGCCCGTACGGTCGGAATTGTCGCGCCCGCCGTCAGTGCCGCGGTGAGATAGAGCTGCACCCAGATCGGCAGGCCGGCGGCCGCCGCGAGGGCGCTCAGACCGGCGCCCAGCACCGTGCCCAGGCTGAAGCCGGCATGAAAGCGGGGCATCAGCGTCCGCCCCAGGTGGCGTTCGACGTCGGCGCCCTCGACGTTCATCGCGACGTCCCAGGTGCTGTTGCCGGCGCCCACCAGCACCAGGCCGGCCGCCGCGACCGACACGCTCCCGGTCAGCGTGCCGGTGCCCAGCCCGGCCAGCCCCAGCGCCATCGCACCGCTGCCCAGCAGGATCGCGCGGGCCGGGCCGACGCGTTGCACCAGCGGGCCGGCCAGCGGGATCGCGGTGATCGCGGCGGCCGAGATGCACAGCAGCAGCAACCCGAAGCCGGCCACCGAGAGGCTCAGGTCGTCGCGCACCGCGGGGGCGCGGGCCAGCCAGCCGCCGAACGCCAGGCCGTTGGTGGCGAACGTGGCGCCGACCGCGACTTTGGCCAAGTTCAGGCGGGGTGATTGGAGGACCACAACGCAAACTTACACGTTTAAGCCGGAGTGCCACGGAAAGCTCGGCAAGGGGGTGACGAGACACGACAGTGTCCACAAACGAGAAAAGGCTTAACCCCCAAAAGCCCAAAAGCGGCACGCGTACGGCTAAAGCCGGGCGCGCCGGTTCGCGGCTAATGCGGGAAAGGCCGTTAACGCACGGTTTCGACGCGGCAGTTTAGGTCGTCGATCCGCACGTGTCTGTAGGCCGTGTGTGGACATTAGTTACGTCGCAGCGTCGATATCGTCACGCCGCGTATCGACGTTGGCTTTCCACCAGGAGAAATCTTGGGGGAATCGATGCGTGTGCGGCGACGCGGACGGGGAGCCGTTGCCACGGCGATGCTGTGTGTGCTGGTCGGCGTGGCGGCGGTGGTGCACCAGCAACCGGACGCGCCACCCGGCCCGGCCGCCGACCCGCACGCCGGTCATATCGTGCCGTCGCTGGTGCCGGCCGCGGTCACCACGGCCGCGCCGCTGCCGCGTACCGGATGGGAGATAACGGCCGACGACGCGGCAGAGACCGCAACCCGGGTCCTGGACGGCGATCCCGCCACCTCGTGGCGGACCGCCGCGACCGCCCTGCCGCACCACCTCACCATCGACACCCGCAACCGGGTCGCGCTCAGCGGGCTCACCTACCTGCCGGCCGCCGGCGAGACCGGGCGGATCGGGCAGTACCAGGTGCAGATCAGCGACAACGGCACCACCTGGAGCGCACCGGTGGCGACCGGCACCTTCGCCGACGACGAGGTGCTCAAGACCGTGGCGATCGGCACCGTGGTGACCCGGTACGTGCGGTTCAGCGCGCTCACCGAGGCCGGCAACCGGACCAGCGCGGTGGCCGCCGCGGAGATCAACCTGCTCGGCGGCACCGACCCGGCACTGCCCCGCACCGGCTGGACGATCGCACCGGACAGCCAGGAGACGGCCGCGCAGAACGGCCGGGCGGTCAACGCGCTGGACGGCAACACCACCACGTTCTGGCACAGCAGGTACAGCCCGGCGCCGGCCGGCCCGCTGCCGCACGCGATCACGGTCGACATGAAGACCGCCAACCTGGTGTCCGGCCTCGCCTACCTGCCCCGCCAGGACACGTCGAAGAACGGCCAGATCGGCCGCTACCGCATCGAGACCAGCATGAACGGCACGGTGTGGGCACCGCCGTCGACCGGTGCGTTCACCGACTCCAAGTCGGCGCAGATCGCGCGGTTCGCGCCGACGCTGGCCCGGTTCGTCAAGCTCACCGCGCTCAGCGAGGCCGGCAACCGCGGGCCGTGGTCGTCGGTGGCCGAGGTCAACCTGCTCGGCCGGGCCAACCCGACGCTGAGCCGCTCCGGCTGGACGGTCACCGCGAGTTCGCAGGAGACCGCCGCCGCCGACAACCGGGCCGCCCTGGTGCTGGACGACAACGCCACCACCTTCTGGCACAGCCGCTACTCCCCCGCGCCGGCCGTCCCGCTGCCGCACACCCTGCAGTTCGACCTCACCCGGGTGGTCAACCTGGGCGGCCTGTCCTACCTGCCGCGGCCCACCGGGGTGAACGGCCGGATCGGGCAGTACCGGATCGCCACCTCCACCGACAACAGCACCTGGGACGTGCAGGCCAACGGCACGTTCGGCGACAGCGCGGCGCAGCAGACCGTGGTGTTCCCGCCGGTGGACGCCCGCTACGTGCGCCTCATCGCGGTCACCGAGGCCGGCAACCGCGGGCCGTGGAGCACCGCGGCCGAGATCTACCTGCTCGGCCCGAGCGGCTCCATCGTGCCGCAGCGCGGCGCCTGGGGTGCGCCGGTCGGCTTCCCGCTGGTGCCGGTGGCCGCCGCGCTGCTGCCCAACGGCAAGGTGCTGACCTGGTCGGCGTTCCAGAAGGACGCGTTCAGCGGCGGTACCGGCAAGACCGTGACGGCGATCTGGGACCCGGCCACCGGGGTGTCCACCCAGCGCACGGTGAGCAACACCGGGCACGACATGTTCTGCCCCGGCATCTCGGCGCTGCCGGACGGCCGGGTCGTGGTCACCGGCGGCAACAACAGCGAGAAGACCAGCATCTACAACCCGGCCACGGACGCCTGGACGGGCGGGCCGAACATGACGACGCCGCGCGGCTACCAGTCCAGCGTCACCCTCGGCGACGGCCGGGTCTTCACCATCGGCGGATCGTGGAGCGGGCCGATCGGCGGCACCAACGGCGTGCCGCACAAGGCCGGCGAGGTCTGGTCGGCGAGCGGTGGCTGGAAGGCGCTGCCCGGCGCGGACGCCACGCCGAGCCTGACCGCGGACGCCAACCCGCTGGGCGACTACCGCAAGGACAACCACACCTGGCTGTTCGCGTGGAGCGGCGGCAAGGTGCTGCAGGCCGGGCCGAGCCGGCGGATGAACTGGTACTCCGCGGACGGGACCGGCTCGGTCACCACGGCCGGCACCCGGGGCGGGACGGACGCGATGAACGGCACCGCGGTCATGTACGACACCGGCAAGATCCTCGCGGTCGGCGGCGCGACCAGCTACGAGGGTGTCGAGGCCACCGCGGACGCGCACCTGATCACCGTGCGGGGCAGCACGGTGACCTCGCGGCAGGTTTCGTCGATGGCCAATACGCGGTCCTTCCACAGCAGCGTCGTGCTGCCGGACGGCCGGGTCGCGGTGATCGGCGGGCAGAACTTCCCGGTGCCGTTCTCGGACAACACCGCGGTGCTGAACGCCGAACTGTGGGACCCGGTGACCGAGTCGTTCAGCACGATGGCCACGGCCCGGGTGCCCCGGACGTACCACAGCGTGGCGCTGCTGCTGCCGGACGGCCGGGTGTTCAGCGGCGGCGGCGGCCTGTGCGGGGCGGGCTGCTCGACCAACCACTTCGACGGCGAGATCTGGACCCCGCCGTACCTGCTGACCGCGACCGGCGCCGCGGCGCCCCGGCCGGTGCTGACCGAGGCGCCCACCGAGGCCGCGAACGGCGACACCGTCACGGTCCGGACCGACCGCGAGGTCACCGGCTTCGCGATGGTCCGGATGGGCACCGTGACCCACACCGTGAACACCGACCAGCGCCGGCTGTCGCTGCCGCACACCACGACCGCGGACGGCGGCTACGAACTGACCATCCCGCCCGACACCGGGATAGCCGTACCCGGTTACTGGATGCTTTTCGCCCTGGACGCCAAGGGTGTGCCCAGCGTCGCCAAGATCTTCAAAATCGGATAACCGGCCGCCTCAGCCGTGCGCCGATTGCCGGAACCTGCCGATATGAGGACTGTGCAGACAGCTGGGACCGGCCCGGCCAGGCCGCCGGCGACCCTCGCGGCGGTGGCCGGCACCGCCCGCGACACCGACATGGTGGCCCGCTACGGCGGCGAGGAACTCGCCGTCGTCCTGCCGGGCGCCGACCTGGACTGCGCGCACCGCACGGCGGAGCGCATCCGGGCGGCGGTCGCCGCTCTCGAGGCGCCGCATCCGGGCTCGCCGACCGGCTTCCTGACGGTCAGCGCCGGCGTCGCCACCTCGGCGCCCCGCCGCGGCACCCGGCCGGACGGCCTGCTGAAACAGGCCGACCGGTGCCTCTACGAAGCCAAGAACGGCGGCCGCAACCGGGTCGCGGCGGCCGGCTGACCCGGCCGGTCAGCCGCGCAGGGCGCCCGACATGAAGCCGCGGACGTAGCTGCGCTGCAGGACGACGAAGAGCAGCAGGCACGGGATCGCCATGAAGGTGACGCCGGCCTCGAGTGCCGGGTAGTCGATGGCGCCGAAGGTGGCGGTCCGCATGTTCACCACGGCCAGCATCATCGTGAACTTGTCGGTGGAGTTGAGCAGGATCAGCGGGGCGAAGAACTCGCCCCACGAGGTGAGGAACGCGAAGAGTGAAACCGTGACGAGCCCGGGCCGCACGGCGTGCAGCAGCACCCGGACCAGCACCGCGAGGCTGCCGCAGCCGTCGATCAGGGCCGACTCCTCGAGTTCCTTCGGGATGGCCTCGAACGCGTTGCGCATCATGAAGATCGAGAACGGCAGCTGGAACATGATCAGTACGAGGCTCAGGCCGACCAGCGAGTCCTGCAGGCCCAGCCAGCCGAGCAGCACGTACAGGGCGATCAGGATGGTCGCGTACGGCACCATGAGGATCGCTAGGGTGAGCAGGAACAGGGCGTTCTTGCCGGGGAAGTTGAACCGGCCGAAGGCGTACCCGCCCAGCGTGGCGACGAAGAGCGTGCCGCCGACGGTGAGGCCGCTGACCACGATGCTGTTCCAGACGTGTTCGAAGCGGATGCCGTTGTCCGAGGTGAACAGCCGTTCGTAGTTTTCCAACCCAAAACCTTGGGGGGTACGCACCGACGCGTACGCGCTCCAGGCCAGCGGGAACAGGAAGAGAATCGCCAGGGCAGCGCCGGTGACCCGGGACATGCGCATCGTCCAGACCCCCTAGGACCGGCGGCGCAGCATGCCGAGCTGCACCGCGTTGAGCACGACGAGGACGACCAGCAGGACCACCGAGACGGCGGCGGCCGAGCCCAGGTCCAGTTCGATGAAGGCCTTGCGGTAGATCACCATGACCAGCGACGTGGTGCTGTTGTCGGGGCCGCCGCGGGTGAGGATCCAGAACTGGTCGAAGGCCAGCAGCGAACCGGTGACCATCAGGGTGAGCACGAGCGCGGTGGTGGTCCGCATCAGCGGCAGGGTGATACGGCGGAACGACTGCCAGGCCGAGGCGCCGTCCAGCCGGGCCGCCTCGTACACCTCATCGGGAATTGCTTGCAGGCCGGTGAGCAGGATCAGCATGTTGAAGCCGGCGAACCGCCACAGCACCAGCCCGACCGCCGAGCCGAGCGCCTCGCCGGAGCTGCCGCTGACCGAGACCAGGTCGCCGAACGGGCCGATCTCGGCGCTGAGCATGCCGAGGAACAGCAGCGAGGCGCTGGCGAAACCGACCGCGGCGGGCAGGAAGTACGCGGTGCGCAGGAAGCCGATGCCGCGCCCGGAGTGCTGGACGATCAGCGCCATCCCGAAGGCCAGCGCGAACAGCAGCACGGTCACGATCACCGTGTATTTGAGGGTGAACCAGACCGCGGTGTTCAGCAGGTCGTCGTCGCTGAGCGCGGCGAAGTTCTCCGGCGCGTTCAGGGTCGGCGGGCCGAGCAGCGGCCACCGGTGCAGCGACATCCAGGCCACCAGGCCCAGGGGGACGACGAAGAACAGGCCCACCACGAAGGCCGTCGGCGCGGCGTAGAGGGCGCCGGTCCAGCGACGGCGGCGCCGGCCACCACGGCCGGCGGCTATCGGTTCGGCTTCCGGCGGGCTCGTGGGGGCTAGCAACGTCATATGTGGTTCTCCGAGAAGGGGCCCGCCCTCCGTGTGGGGCGGAGGGCGGACCGGTCCGGTGTATTACTTCTGCAGTGACGAACTCAGTGCCGCGGCCCCGTCGTTCAGGGCCTTCTGCGGGTCGGCGCCGAACAGCGCGCCGCGGAACGCGGTGACCCAGGGACTCTGCGGGTCGTTGTAGGTGGCGTTGAAGTTCTTGGCGTACGGCGTCTTGCCCTTGGCCATCAGGTTGTTGATCTGCACGATCCGCGGGTCGGCGGAGGCGTACTTGTTGGCGGCCAGGTCGGTACGTACCGGTACGCCCTTGTTCTTGGCGATCACCTCGACCTGGGCCTCGTCGCCGAGGGTCCAGGACAGGAAGTCCCAGGCCCCGGCGGCGTTCTTGCTGGTCGCCCCGATGCCGATGGAGTCACCGCCGACAAACGTGGATTCGCCGCCGTCCAGCCCGCTGATCGGCGCCACACCCAGCTTGAAGCTGGCCTTCTCCTCGATGACGCCGAGCCACGCGGACGGCCCCGGCGCGATGCCGATCTTGCCAGTCTGCAGGGCGCCGAGCCAGGTGGGTCCGGCCTCGTCCTTGGACGCGGGCGCGGCCACCCCCTCCTCGAAGAGCTTGCGGTACAGCGCGAAGACGTCGGTCATCTCCTTGCCGTTGATCGTGCTCTCGGTGCCCTCGGCGTTCATCACGTCGCCGCCGGAGGCCCACACCGACGGCCACAGGGTGAACACGTTGCAGCCACCGCAGTTGCCGCCGAAGTAGGTGCCGTTGATGTCGCCGCCGAGCTTGTCGACGGCCCGGGCGGCCGCCGCGAACTCACCGAGCGACGCCGGCGGCTTCTCCGGGTCGAGACCGGCCTTGGTGAACAGGTCCTTGTTGTAGAGCATCACGGACATGTCGATGGTGTGCGGCACCGCGTAGTTGCGCTCTTTCCACGTCCCGTTCGTGACGTGGGCGGGCGCCACCTTGTCCTTGATCGGCAGCGCGCCGAACCGGTCGGTGATGTCCATCCACAGCCCCTGCGAGGCGTACTGAGGCGCGAACACTACGTCGGAGGCGAACAGGTCCGGCAGCGCCTTGGCGCCCGCCGCCGACGCGATCTTGGCCGGGTACTCCTCGTTGGGGTACGCGGTCACCTGCACCTTGTTCTTGTGCGTGGCGTTGTAGGCCTCCGCGTACTGCTTCGAGATGGACTCGGTTGCGGCCCGGGTCCACAGGGTGAGCGTGGCGCCGCTGTCCGCAGTCTCGGCGGACCCGGCGTCGTCGTTCCCGTCACCCCCGCAGCCGGCCAGGCCGGCCACCAACAGTGCAGCGGCGGTGCCGCACAACCATCGTTTCAACGGACGTTCCTCCTATAGGTACGCGGCGTTACCGCGATTCTTCGAGCCGGCCCAGGGCGCGGTTGGTAAGGCCGGTGTTCAGGTTGACGCCGACCTTCTGGAACATGTTGACCATCTGGGTGCTGGTCTGCCGCACCTGGACGGGCGACTGCAGTCCGGCGTACGCCTGGTTGTAGGTGACCGTGGCGCTGCCGCTCGGGAAGGTGACCGCACCGGTGTCCGGGTTCCAGACGAACCGCGCGAGCCGGTCGATCGTGGCCACCCGGGTCCCGTTGATGAAGATCGAGTAGCCCTGCGGGATGCCCGCGTACTTGACCACGCCGTCGGCCGGGTCGTCCCAGACGATGCTCAGGTCGGCGTTGCGGTACCGCAGGTTGTTGACCGCGAAGTTCGGCCAGTTGATGTTGATCGGGCTGAGCTCGACCTGGTTGTCGTTGCGCGGCCGCAGGCCCGCCACGTCCTCGATGACCGTGAAGTTGCTGCTGCCGAGGATGTTGTGGTGGATCCAGGAGCGGTACTGGATGGTCCGCGACGAGGCGTTCCAGTCGGCCCAGAACTCGTTGGCGTCCGGCCACTGGGTGTTGCCGTTGACGTACTGCGCCCAGGTGTTCCAGTACAGGAGCTTCTTGTAGTCCTCGGCGCTCATCCACTGGTTCGGGTAGTTGCGCAGCACCGAGGAGTACAGCCGGAACTGCACCGTCGAGTTGATCGTCGAGAAGTTGTTCGAGCCCGGCTGGCCGGCCGCCGCCGCTGCCGCCTTGTCCCGCTGGTTGGCGGTGAAGAACGGGAAGATCGGGTAGTCGGCCGGGTCGGCGAACAGGCGCAGGGCCTGCTTGTACTGGTCGGTGTTCGGCATCGCGCCGACCGCGTACGGGTAGTAGTTGTTGATCTCTTTCCACGGCACCAGGGCGTTGGTCGCGACGTGCCGGTGCTTGATCAGCCCGTTCGCGTTGTCCCACAGGACCGTCTGGATGGCGTTCTTGATCCGGTTGGCGATCGTCGTCATCTCGGCGGCCTTGGCCGTGTTGCCGGTCGCGGCGTAGGCCTCGGCGGCGGCGACGGCACCGCTGTAGACGTACGCGGACTCGGCGCGGTCCAGGTTGCCGGCGCGCCAGTGGAACGACACCGCGTCGGCGTCGTTACCGGTGAGCGCGCCCCAGTCGTACTCGATCAGGCCGTTGTTGTCCCGGTCGTAGTACGAGAGCTGGCCCTTGACGTCGCCCTCGGCGTACTGCGCCAGCTTGCTGGCCACTGCCGGCTGCCCGCCGTGGATCTGGTAGCTGCGCCAGGCCGCCTCGGCGATGTACTGGGTGTAGCTGTTCGACCAGTTCTCCGGGTCGCCCGGGTTGTCGACGAACCGGCCACCGTTGGACACCTTGCCGACCGACAGCCAGTCACCGTACGACCATGCGGGGTTGCGCAGGTACTTCAGGTCGTCGATGTGCATCGGCTGGGTGAGCACGATGGCGTTGTTGTAGCCCAGCGAGCCCTCGACCGAGATCGGGAACTCGAAGTGCCGCGGCATGTTGGCGTCCAGGTGGTTGAACCGCATCAGCCACCAGCGGTAGTAGATCTCTTTCTTGATCGCCGGCTCGGGCACGTCGATGTACGGCAGGTTCTGCGCCCACCAGAGGTTGTACGCCCGCACGTGGGCACCGAACACGTCCTGCGCGGCGGCGTTGCGGTAGGCGTTGTACTCCGTCAGCGACTCCGGGATCTCGTTGGCCACGAAGCCCATCTGCACCTTGACCGTCACGGTGGCGCCGGCCGCAATCGTCACGTTGCGGGTCAGCGCGCCGCTCGCGGCCGTGAATCCGTCGCCGGACAGCCGCGGGTACAGCGTGGTGAGGTTGTTCTTCACGGCCCGCGAGCCGGTCAGCTCGGCGCCGGTCACCGTGGTGGCGTACGGCGAGGTCACCCGCAGCGCCACGGTCTGCGACGCGGTGCCGGTGTTGGTGAAGGCCAGGTTGTCGACCGCCACGTTGTTGTGGGACATGAACTTGGTCTGCAGCAGCCGCAGCGAGCCGTTGGTGTGCGTGCTCTTCCAGTGGCTCGGCGCCTGCCAGCGCGAGTTGACCTGCTCGGTCCACGTGCCGCTGCCGGCCGTGACGGTGAACGCGGCCTGGTTGCTGATGCTCTCCCAGTACGCGACCTGGCCACCGAAGCCGAGCACCGAGGGGGTGTGCGTCTTCATGAACAGGGCCCGGCCACGGGACATCAGCCAGGTGCCCGCCGGGTCGTTACCGGGGCGGGCGAGCAGCCGGTCCATCCAGAAATCGGTGCCGCCGGCCTCGGCGTCGTACATGGCCTGCATGGTGTTGCCGGTGGTCATCGCGACCGGTGGGGCCGGCACGGCGGGACCGGAGAACGTTGGGTAGCCGATGGTCTGGGCGGCCATGGCCGGCTCGGCTCCCAGGACGGCGGCGGTCGTGCCGGTGAGGACGGTTGTCAGCGCGAATGCCAGCCAGCGGGGACGGTGCGGCATCGCGACCTCCTTTGTCAGGTGGTGGGTAGCCAGACCCGCATCGTGGACGGGCCGCGACGGGCCCAGCGGTGGTAAGGAAGGAGCGGGACCACGACCGGATCGGGGCGTTCGGTGGTGATGCGGTGGCTCTGGTACGGCCATTCCCGGTCGGTGGGCCGGGTACGGCGGCCTTTCACGGCGGTGGCTTCGGGCGCCACCGACGTGTCGACCTGCAACTCGTCGAGCCGGACATCGGCCTCCTGGTCGATCGACTCGGCGCACATCACGAGCGGGCCCACCTCGACCGCGGCACAGCCGCGCAACGCGTCGATCCGCGGGTCGGGGAACGTCCACCTCGGACGCATGGGCAGCTCGACGCGCACCTGCTCGCCCGGGCGGAAGACCCGGCGGAAGACGCCCTCCGGGGCGTCCGCTCCGGCTGCCCAGGCGGGCAGCCGCAAGGTGAGGGTGCGCGGTTCCGGCGGCGCGTCGACCACGGTGACGGTCACGGTGCCGGAGTCGGGGTATGCGGTGTCGACGTCCAGCGTCAGGCCGGCGGCCTCGACCCGCATCGGGGCGAACTGGTGCAGCTGCACACCGTCGTCGCTCTCGGTCACGAAATAGGTGCCCAGCGAGGCGAGCAGCCGGGCCACGTTGTTGAGGCAGCAGGACACCTCGAACCAGGGCGCCCGGCCACCGCCGCCGAACCGCAGCTGCTCGTGGTCCGGCGGGGGAAGCGGAGCCGGGATGCGCTGGTGCAGCGTGTGGGCGTAGAAGAAGGACTGGCCGTCGTCGGCGACCGCGGTGGCGATCACGTTGTGCAGCACCCGGTCGACGATGTCGCCGTAGCGCATCTCGCCGGTGGCCAGCAGCAGCCGGTGGGCCAGGTGGACGGTGGCCACCGCGGCGCAGGTCTCCGAGTACGCCCGGTCGGACGGCAGCACGAAGTCCTCGCCGAAGCTCTCGTCCAGGTGCCGCGAACCCATGCCGCCGGTCAGGTAGGTGCGGCGGGCCAGGGTGCGGTCGAACTGGCGGGCGATGGCGTGCAGGAGATCGTCGTCACCGGTCTCGACGGCCACGTCGACGGCGCCGGCGGCCAGATAGAGCGCGCGCACCGCGTGGCCGGCGAAGGCCTCGCCGTCGCGGACCGGCACGGCGTCCTGGAAGTAACCCCAGCCGAACTCGTGCTCGGGCAGGGTCTTGTAACCGCGCCGCTGCACGAACGCGGCGGCCTGGTCGAGGTAGCGCTGCTGCCCGGTCACCCGGTACAGCTCGACCAGCGCGGTCTCGACCTCGGGGTGGCCGCAGAAGCCCTCGTCGGCGAACGCCTCGCCGACGTGGTCGGCGACCCGGCAGGCCACCTGGAGCAGGCCCGGCGCGGCGCCGGTGCGCTCGGCCGCGACCGCCGCCTGGATCAGGTGACCGGCGCAGTACAACTCGTGGCCGAAGTTCATGTCCCGGTAGCGGGCCGGCTGGCCCGGTCGCCCGTACGCGGTGTGCAGGTAGCCGTCGGCATCCTGGGCACCGGCGATCAGCGCGGTGAACCGGGCCAGGCGCTCGTCGTGACGGTTGCCGCCGGGGCGGGCGGTTTCCCAGCACATCGCCTCGGTAAGCTTGTAGACCTCGGAGTCGCTGAACTCGCGGCCGCGGCGCATCGCACCGTTCGGCTCGGTGAAGTTGCCGGTCCAGCCCATCCGGTCGAGCCACGAGGCACAATGTTCAATCGTGGCGGTGCCGTTGACCGCCTGGCGTCTTCCCCAGAGCCCGCCGGTCAGCCGCACCTGGTGCGGGCCAACGGGCCGGAGTACGCCCCGCGAGGGCACGACCGGTCCCCAGTAGGCCGTCACAGCCACCGCCTTCCCCTCCCCCGAAAGGATCGAAAACCTTTTCGGAGATGGTGTCAGTCGGTCGATACAGTGTCAACGGTCGATTTCTATTTGGACCGGGCAGGCCAACCCGATATGCTGCCGAAAACTTTCGGGGAGGCACTCGGGTGGGCAGAAAACGGGCGCAGGTGACGTTGACGGACGTCGCGAAGCGGGCCGGTGTCTCGGTTGCCACGGCCTCCAAGGCACTCAATGAACGTGACGAGGTCGCGCCCGCTACCCGCGACCGGGTGCGGCAGGCCGCCGAGGAACTCGCCTTCCAGCCGAACGTGCTGGCCCGCGGCCTGATCTCCGGCAACACCCGCACGGTCGGGCTGCTCACCGACGAGTTGTCGGCGGCCCGGTTCGCCATCCCGGTGCTGCTCGGCGCGGAGAACGCGCTGGGCGACGAACAGATGAGCGTGCTGCTCTGCGACGCCCGCGGCGACGCGATCCGCCGCCGGCACTACATCCGGACACTGCTGGCCCGGCAGGTGGACGGCTTCATCATCCTGGGCGACTCGAACGAGATCCGGCCGTCGCTGAGCCGCGAGATCCCGGTGCCGGTCGTGTACGCGTACTGCGAATCCGACGACCCGTCCGACCTGTCGGTGGTGGCCGACGACGCGGGTGGCGCCCGGCTGGCCGCGGAACATCTGGTGTCGCTGGGCCGCAAGCGGATCGCGCACATCACCGGCGACCCCGGCTACCGGGCGGCGCGCGACCGCGCGGTCGCGCTGCGCGAGGTACTCGACAACGCCGGGCTGCCGCTGGCCGGCGAGCCGCTGTTCGGCCAGTGGTCGCAGCGCTGGGGCCGGCACGCCACGTCCCGGCTGCTCGCCTCGAACCCGGACGTCGACGCCATCTTCTGCGGCAGCGACCAGATCGCCTCCGGGGTCACCGAGGCGCTGCGCGACATGGGCCGTTCGGTCCCCGATGACGTGGCCATCGTGGGCTACGACAACTGGGAGGTGCTGGCCGCCGAGTGCCGGCCACCGCTGACCACTGTGGACCTCAACCTGGAACAGCTGGGCACCACCGCGGTGCGGCATCTCTTCGCGGCCCTGGACGGCGACCGCCACTCGGGCGTGATCCGCCAGCCGGGCCGCCTGGTGATCCGCGAATCCACGGCGGTGGCCGGGCCGATCAGGCGGCGCTGACGACCCGGCCCGCCGTGGTCAGGGGTTACGCACCTCGTCCCGGACGTCCTGGGCCCTCTCCTTGGTGGCCTGCTTGGTGGTCTGCGCCGCGTCCTGCGCGGTCGCCTTGACCTCGCTCGCGGCCTGCTGCACCGGCTCGGCCAGGTCGTCCTTGATCTCGGTGGCGAGGTCCTTGGCCCGGTCGGTCAGGTCGCTGCTGCGTTCCTTGAGCTCCTGGCCGGCCCGGCGCTCGGCGTCGGTGACCGGCATCAGCGTGGCGGCGAGCATGCCGACGCCGAACGCGATGATCCCGGCCGCGATCGGGTTGCCCTGCGTCTGGGACGCCACGGCGTGCGGTGCCGAACGCGCGGCGTCCGCGGCCTGATGCGCTTTCTCCTGCACGGTGTCCTGCACGTCTCCTGCCTTCTCCTTGACGGTGTCCGCCGCCGAGGAGGCGGCGTTGCCGGTCCTCTCCCGGGCCTGTTCGGTACTGCCCATCACCCGTTCCCGGACCGCGGTCCACCGGCGCCGGGCCACCTGCCGCGGGCTGGTCTTCTCGGCCAGCAGGTCGACGTCGCGGGTGAGCGACGCGCGGGTGTTCTCGATGTCCCGCCTCAGCCGGTCGGGTTCTTCAGCCATTGCGCGTCCTCCTTGATGGTGTCGACGGTGCGGCGCGGCACCGGGTCGACGGTCTTGAGCTTCTTGCGGCCGTTCACGTACAGGACGGCGCCGACGGCGGCCCAGACGACCGCCACGATGAGGGCGGCCCACCCGGGGTCCATCACGTTCGACAGGCCGAAGACCACGGCGAAGCTGAGCAGGACGATCGCGAGGTAACCGGCGAACCCGGCCACGCCGAGCATGCCGGCCGCCTTACCGGCCTTACCCGCCTCCTCCTTGATCTCGACCTTGGCGAGTTCGACCTCCTGCCGGAACAGGCGGGACAGGTCGTTGCTGATATCGCCGATCAGCTCACCGATCGACGTCTCGGTGACATCCTCGGAACGGTGCTGATGCGGCGTGGTCATAGCCGGGTCCCCGGGGTGGCCGGCGGGTACTCGTCGTCCACCAGCGCGGGCGTGCCGGTGCCGGTGGCGGCGTACTCGGTCCCGGTGGTGTACCCGGTGCCCGTGGTAGCGGTGGTGGCGGTGTACCCGGTGTCCGCCGGGTAGGTCGGGGTGGCCGGCGGGTAGTTCGTGCTGAATGTGTCCGCCGCGGGCTTGCCGGCGTCCGGGTCGGCCTTCACCACGCTCTTGCCGAGCCGGCCCACCACGAAGCCGGCCGCCAGCGCGGTGGCCAGGAACGCACCCGGCCGGCGCCGGGCGAAGTCCTGGACCTCCTGCAGAACCCCCTCGGGGCCGTGCCGGTCCAGGTAGTCGGCCAGTTGCCGGCCGCCGTCGGCAACCCGGGAGACCACCGCGGCCGCCGGGGAGTCGCCCCGGTCGCCGCGCATCTCGTCGAGCTGGTCGGCGGTCTGCCGGATGCTGCCGACCAGACGGTCGTTCTGAGTGCGGGCCTGCTGGCCCAGCCGGTCCTTGACCTCGCCGGCGACATTGCGCGCCTGGGTCTTGGCCTCGCCGGCGACCCGCTGCGCCTGCTCGGCGGCGGTGTCCTTGACGTCGGTGGCCGCCTGGCCGGCCGCATGCGCGCCGCGCTCGGCAACCTGCTTGGCCTGGGACGAATCGTCTCCAGTGGAGATACTCACGTTGCCTCCTAGTGGGCGGTGATTCTGGTTAGTGGGTTACCAGCCGAACGGCTTTTATTCCGGCATTTTTTAGGTCGTTTGACCGGTCACCGCGGGGGTATCCATCCAGGTCACGGCCTCGGTGCCGGCCGGTTGCCATCAGGTAGCTACCGCGATCGGCACGCGATTCTCGTGCGGCCGGAAAGGCTGCCGATATTGCGGGCATGTCTGCCGAGTCGACGACCGCGCACGCCGTGCCCGCACCGCGCCAGGACCAGCCCGCCACGGCCTCCTGCTGGCGCGACGCCGTCGTGTATCAGGTGTATCTGCGCTCATTCGCGGACGGCAACGGCGACGGCATCGGCGACTTCGCCGGTCTGCGGTCGCGGCTGCCGTATCTGGTCGAACTCGGCGTCGACGCGCTCTGGGTGACCCCGCACTACCCCTCCGGCGGCGCCGACGGCGGCTACGACGTGATCGACTACCGGGCCGTCGACGAGCAGTACGGCACCCTCGACGACGTGCGGGCGCTGATCGACGACGCGCACGCGCACGGCCTCAAGGTGCTGCTCGACATCGTGCCCAACCACACCAGCGACCAGCACGTGTGGTTTCAGAAGGCGCTGGCCGACCCGGACTCACCGGAGGCCGGCTGCTACCACTTCCTGCCGGCCGGTGACGAGCCGCCGAACAACTGGCAGAGCATGTTCGGCGGCCCGGCCTGGTCGCGGACCCCCGACGGCCGCTGGTACCTGCACCTGTTCACGCCGCAGCAGCCCGACCTGAACTGGGCCAACCCGATGGTCGCCGAGGACTTCGACGAGACCCTGCGGTTCTGGTTCGACCTGGGCGTCGACGGCTTCCGGGTGGACGTCGCGTACGGCCTCTTCAAGGATCCCGAGTACCGCGACAATCCGGGCGTCTACTCACCCACCCTGTTCGGCCACGGCCCCGAACAGGCGATGAGCACCAACCAGCACCAGGTGCACGCGATCTGGCGGCGCTGGCGCGCGATCTGCGACGAGTACGGCGACCGCATGATCGTCGGCGAGGTCTCGCTGGCCGACCTGGACCAGGTCGCCCTCTACGCCCGCCCCGACGAGATGCACCAGGCGTTCCAGTTCCGGCTGCTCAAGAGCAAATGGGGGGCACCCGCGTTCGCTGCGACGATCGACGAGGCCCTGACGGCGTTCGGCCGGGTCGGCGCCGCGGTCCCGTGGGTGCTCGGCAACCACGACAAGGCCCGCCAGGTGACCCGCTACGGCAGCGGCGACCAGGGCCGGCGCCGGGCCCGGGCCGCGGCGCTGCTGATGCTGGCACTACCCGGCGCCGCCTACCTGTACGCCGGCGAGGAACTCGGCCTGCCCGAGGCCGACGTGCCCGACCACGCCCGCCAGGACCCGATCTACTTCCGCTCCGGCGGCAAGCGCGCCGGCCGCGACGGCTGCCGGGTGCCGATGCCGTGGGACGACCGCGACCCCGGCGTGGGCTTCTCCCCCGCCGGCAGCGCCGCGCCGTGGCTCCCGGTCCCACCCGGCTGGCAGCAGCACGCGGTCCGCCGCCAGCGCCGCGAGCCCAACTCCACGCTGGCGCTGTACGAGCGCGCCCTGACCCTGCGAGCGACCCACCCGGCCCTGGGCTCGGGCGCCGCCACGCTGACCCGGCACGGCGACGTCCTCCAGATCGACCTGGCCGCCACCGCCGGCGCCGAGCCGGCGGTGACCTGCTGGATCAACATGGGCGCCACCGGTTTCACGATCCCGGCCGGACGGCTGCTGCTGGCCTCGGACCCGGCGGTGCGGCCGCCGGCCGGCGGCCTGTTGTCGCTACCGGCCGACACCGCGGTGTGGGTCGCCTGAGCCGTCAGCCGACGGTGGCGGTCCGGCCCGACTGGATCGACTCCTGCGCGGCGACCAGGACGGCGGTCACCTCGGCGCCGAACCGGACGTCGAACTCGGACGCCGGGCCACCGGCGGCCGCCGCCATCAGCTGGCCGAGCCCGGTCTGGAGAGCTTCGATCGGCTGCCATGGCAGGTCGGGCACGGCGAGCACGCCGGCGTCCCCGCTGAACGCGGCGTTCTCGCGCTCGGCGGCCGGCGGCGCGTCGACGGTCAGGGTGAGGTTGCTGATCGCGCCGCCCGCGTGCCGGAGCAGCAGGTGGGTCATGTCGCGCGGGCCGGCCAGCCCGGCCACCTCGGTGACCGGGCCGAGGACCGGCAGCACCAGCGCGAGCGCGTGCGGGCCGACGTCCCAGAGGCCGCCGCTCTCCCGGCGCCACGCCGACGCGCCGAACGGGTTGTCGCCGGTGAAGATCGAGCCGAAGTGGTCGACGCGGCCCTCGATCCAGCCGCCGGTGGCCACCGCGCCCGCGATGAACTCGGCCAGTTGCGGCATGAGCCGGCGGGTGAAGAAGACGACCGAGGCCAGGTCGCGCTCGGTGACCGCGGCGACGATCGCGGCGGCCTCGGCGTTGGTGAACGCGATCGGCTTGTCGAGCAGCAGGTGCCGGCCGGCTCGAGCGGCGCGCAGCGCGAGCGGGGCCTGAACGTCCGGCGGCAGCGCGACGGCGATCGCGTCGACGTCGGCGATCAGGTCGTCCTGGTGCGCGTACGCGCGGGCGCCGTGCCGGTCGGCAAGCTCGGCGGCCTTGCCGGGATTGCGCCCCCAGACCCCGACGAACTCGACATCGGGGTGCTCGGCCAGGGCGGGGGCATGCGCCAGGTGCGCCCACGGGCCGGTGCCGAAAAGTCCGAAACGCACGGTAATACCCTGCCTCTCTGAACAGACTGTCCCCCGGACCACGGGGATCCGGGGGACAGTCTGCTTTGGTGTGTGTCTACGAGCAGCCGGACGTCGAGCCGCAGCCCTCGCACACGTAGCAGCTGCCGGCCCGCCGCATCTTGGTGCCGCAGGTGAAGCACAGCGGCGCATCCGCCGCCTGCCCCATCACGACCTCGAGCAGTTCGGTCGACGAGCCGACCGGAGCCGGCGCCGCTTTCTCCTCCTCGGCGGGCGCGGTGATCGCGCCCACCGGTGCGGACACCGGGGCGGAGGCCGCCATGCCGGCCAGATCGACGACCGCGGCCGCTTCCGCCGCCGCCTCGGCCTGCACCTGGGCGGCGCGCTCCTTGGCGGTGAAGATGCCCAGTTCGGCGCGGGTCTCGTAGGGCAGGAAGTCCAGCGCCAGGCGGCGGAAGATGTAGTCCATCACCGACGCCGCCATGCGCACGTCCGGGTCGTCGGTCATGCCGGCCGGCTCGAAGCGCATGTTGGTGAACTTGCCGACGTAGGTCTCCAGCGGCACGCCGTACTGGAGCCCTATCGAGATCGCCACCGAGAAGGCGTCCATCACGCCGGCCAGGGTGGAGCCCTGCTTCGACATCTTCAGGAAGACCTCGCCGAGGCCGTCGTCCGGGTAGGACGACGCGGTGAGGTAGCCCTCGGCGCCGCCCACCGAGAACGACACCGTCTCGGACGGGCGCTTCTTGGGCAGCCGCTTGCGGACCGGGCGGTACTCGACCACCTTCTCCACGACCTTCGCGACCTCGGCCGCCACCGGGGCCGGCTCGGCGGCCTTCTTCGGCGAGGCAGCCGACAGCGGCTGGCCCACCTTGCAGTTGTCGCGGTAGATCGCCAGCGCCTTGAGGCCGAGCTTCCAGCCCTGGTAGTGGATGTTCTCGATCTCCTCGACGGTCGCCGACTCGGGCATGTTGACCGTCTTGGAGATGGCGCCCGAGATGAACGGCTGCACCGCGGCCATCATCCGCACGTGGCCCATCGGCGCGATGGCCCGCTCGCCCATGGCGCAGTCGAACACCGCGTAGTGCTCCGGCTTGAGGCCCGGCGCGTCCACCACGTTGCCGTGGTCGGAGATGTGCTCGACGATCGCCTCGACCTGCTCCTCGGGGTAGCCGATGCTGCGCAGGGCCCGCGGAACGGTCTGGTTGACGATCTGCATGGAGCCGCCGCCGACCAGCTTCTTGAACTTGACCAGGGCCAGGTCGGGCTCGATGCCGGTGGTGTCGCAGTCCATCATGAGGCCGATGGTGCCGGTGGGGGCGAGCACCGACGCCTGCGCGTTCCGCCAGCCGTTCTTCTCACCGATCTTGTTGCCGTTCTGCCACTGCTTGGTGGCCTCGCGGACGATCTCGGTGGCGACCGTGCCGGTGGGCCGGATGCTGTCGTTCGCGGCGGCGTGCTTGCGCATGACCCGCTTGTGCGCCTCGGCGTTGCGGGCGTAGCCGTCGTACGCGCCGACCGCGGCGGCCAGCTCGGCCGAGCGCCGGTACGCCGTACCCGTCATCAGGGACGTGATCGCCGCGGCGACGCCGCGCCCGGCCTCGGAGTCATAGGGCAGGCCCGACGCCATCAGCAGCGCGCCGATGTTCGCGTACCCGATACCTAGCTGGCGGTAGGCGCGGGTGGTGACCCCGATCTTCTCGGTCGGGAAGTCGGCGAAGCAGATCGAGATGTCCATCGCGGTGATGATGAACTCGACGCTCCGGACGAACTTCTGCACCTCGAAGCCGCCGTCGGCCTTGAGGAACTTCATCAGGTTGAGCGACGCCAGGTTGCACGACGAGTCGTCCAGCGACATGTACTCCGAGCAGGGGTTGGACGCGGTGATCCGGCCGGTCTCGGGGTTGGTGTGCCAGTCGTTGATGGTGTCGTCGTACTGCATGCCGGGGTCGGCGCACTCCCAGGCGGCCCGGGCGATGTCGCGGAACAGCTTCTTGGCGTCGACGTGCTCGATGACCTCGCCGTCGAGGCGGCCGCGCAGCGCGAACTCGCCGCCCTCCTCGTAGGCCCGCATGAACTCGTCGCTGACCCGTACCGAGTTGTTGGCGTTCTGGTATTGCACCGAGACGATGTCGGAGCCGCCGAGGTCCATGTCGAAGCCGGCGTCCCGGAGCGCGCGGATCTTGTTCTCCTCGCGCGCCTTGGTCTGCACGAACTCCTCGATGTCGGGGTGGTCGACGTCGAGGATGACCATCTTGGCGGCGCGGCGGGTGGCACCGCCGGACTTGATGGTGCCGGCGCTCGCGTCGGCGCCGCGCATGAAGCTCACCGGTCCGCTGGCGGTCCCCCCGGACGACAGCAGTTCCTTGGACGAGCGGATGCGGGAGAGGTTGACGCCGGAGCCGGAGCCGCCCTTGAAGATCAGCCCCTCCTCCTTGTACCAGTCCAGGATGGAGTCCATCGAGTCGTCGACCGACAGGATGAAGCAGGCGCTGACCTGCTGCGGCGACTTGGTGCCGACGTTGAACCAGACCGGCGAGTTGAAGCTGAACACCTGGTGCAGCAGCATCCAGGTCAGCTCGTGGTCGAACAGTTCGGCATCTGCCTTGGTGGCGAAGTAGCCGTACTGCTCGCCGGCCCGGCGGTAGGTGTCGACGACCCGGTCGATGAGCTGCTTGAGCGACCACTCGCGCTCCGGGGTGCCGACCGCACCGCGGAAGTACTTGGTGGTCACGATGTTCGCCGCGTTCACGCTCCAGAACGCGGGGAACTCGACGCCCCGCTGCTCGAAGTTGATCGAGCCGTCCCGCCAGTTCGTCATGACGACGTCCCGGCGCTCCCACTCGACCTCGTCGTACGGGTGGACGCCCTCGGTCGTCCAGACCCGCTCGACTCGCAGCCCCCCGCCGGCGGCGTTGCCGTTCGCACGGCTGCGCTGCCGACCTGCTGTGATGCCGTCCCCGGCCATACTGCTCCCCCTCGTCGGTACTACGTAGATCAGTCGCGCGCCGCGGCTCGGAGCGCGGCGATCTCTTTGTCGAATGCGTCCAGCGAGTCGAACGACTTGTAGACGCTGGCGAACCGGATGTAGGCCACCTGATCCAGTTCGCGCAGCGGGGTGAGGATCGCCAGCCCCACCTCGTGGCTGGGAATCTCGGCCGCGCCGCGGGCCCGAACGGTCTCCTCGACCTTCTGTGCGAGCAGCGCGATCGAGTCCTCGTCGACGGGCCGGCCCTGACAGGCCTTGCGGACCCCGCTCATGATCTTGGTGCGGCTGAAGGGCTCGGTCACGCCGCTGCGCTTGACGACGGCCAGCACCGCCTCCTCGACGGTGGTGAACCGCTTGCTGCACTCCGGGCATGAGCGACGGCGACGGATGAGTGCGCCGTCGTCGGCCTCACGCGAATCGACCACGCGCGAGTCGGCGTGGCGGCAGTACGGGCAGCGCACCGCGATCTCCCTCCGGAGCCCTCCGGTGGTCATCTGCAGGCATGCAAAGACACGGCGACGCGATGGTTACAACCAGCGCAGCGCCGTGGACGGCCTGTGGATAACCGGGGAGGTGAAACCCCAACCTGTGGATGACTTACACCCATGTAACTACTAGATGTTGGGGTAGACGCTAAGCCTCGGCGGACGCGGACGCAAGCTCAGCGGCACGCCGACGCGCCGTATTTTGCGACTCAACACGTGCGGTGTACCGGCGATCACCGAGCGCGCGGTTCACCCGTTCCGCGGCAAGATCAAAACTTGGCCGGGTTGCACACCATAACCGTCCAGATCATTGAGATCACGCAACTCGGCGACCGCCCGGTGGCCGTCCCGCGAGGGCATCACCCGGGCGGCGATGTCCCACAGCGTGTCGCCGGATCGAACGGTGATCGTAGGCGGCGGGCCCGCGACCGGATCGCCGGCCCGGGACGCCGTGGTGAACAACACGGCACTGGCGAGCGAGGCCACCAGCATGAGGAGGCCGAGAACCACGGCCCGGCCGCGCCGGGTCAGTCGCAGCGGCGGTGCCACCTGCCGGACGTCGTGCCCCACCATGGCCATCGCCCCTCGTCAAGCTCGATCGGACAGGCGTTCGATCGAACGCCCGTACGACGGTCTATCAGAACACGCGTACGGAAGTCGAGCACTTCCGGGCGACACGCCGGGGAGAATGTCGTACAGATGTTTGAATATGTCGTACCCCCCGATTACGGTCTGGGGTCAAGACGGAGGAACACCATCCCCACGGTGTTCCTCCGGCCACCGCGAATGCACCACGTGCCGAGCCAGGCACTTGGCCGACAGGGAGGGCGGACGTGTCGACCGACGACCGGACGAGCCGGCAACAAGAGCAGATCTCCAAGCCCGACAACGCGACACCGCTGCGGCGCCGCGCGTCGACCCGGGCCCGGGGTGCCGACGCGCCGCAGCTGCGTTCCGTCACGCCGGTGGTGAGCCACTTCCCCGACCTGGTCACCGCCGACCTCACCGCGCGGCAGCGACGCATCCTCGAGTTCATCCGCGACTGGGTGGAGCGCTACGGATACCCGCCCAGCGTGCGCGAGATCGGCGAGGCGGTCGGCCTGGTCTCCCCGTCCAGCGTGGCCTACCAACTGAAGGCCCTCGAGACCAAGGGTTTCCTGCGCCGCGACCCCAACCGCCCGCGCGCCGTCGACGTCCGCTCCCCCAACGAGCTGGTCGACGACGAGACGCTGCGCTCGGCCCGCCCGCAGCCCGCCTACGTCCCGCTGGTCGGCCGCATCGCCGCCGGCGGCCCGATCCTGGCCGAGCAGGCCGTCGAGGAGTTCTTCCCGCTCCCGCGCGAGCTGGTCGGCGAGGGCGACGTCTTCATGCTCGAGGTCAAGGGCGACTCGATGATCGACGCGGCCATCTGCAACGGCGACTGGGTCGTGGTCCGCCAGCAGCCCACCGCCAACGCCGGCGACATCGTGGCCGCCATGATCGACGGCGAGGCCACCGTCAAGAGCTACCGCCAGCGCGACGGCCACGTCTGGCTGATGCCCGCCAACCCCGCCTTCGACCCCATCCCCGGCGACACCGCCACCATCATGGGCCGGGTGGTAGCCGTCCTGCGCAGAGTCTGAAACCAAAAACAAAGAGGGGGTACGCGCGACCCCCAGCCCTCCGGACACCGGACGGCCTGGCGGCAACACCAGGCCGTCCGCAGCCTCGGGCTCGGCTTGCCGAAGCGCCGAGGTCCGGCCGTCAGCGGCGGCCGTAGCCCGGGTTGTCGAAGCGGCCGTCGGGGCGGCCGTTGCGGTCGGCGTAGCCGTCGTTGCGCTGCGGCGGGCGGTCCGGTCGACCGGACGGCTGGCCGTAGACGCCCTGCGGGCGCTGACCCTGCCCGCCGCCACCCTGCGGGCGCTGACCGCCGCCTTGGGGACGCTGCCCACCCTGCGGCGGGCGGCCGTACTGCTGGCCACCACCGCCGGCACCACCGCCGCCGCCGTAGACCGGCCCGCGCGGGCGTCCGCCCTCCTGCGGCCGGCCGTACTGCGGGCCCTGGCCACCGCCGCCATAAACGCCGCCGCCACCAACGCCGTTGCCACCAGCACCGCCGCCACCAGCGCCGTTGCCACCAGCGCCGCCGCGCTGGGCGCCGCCGCCGTACACCCCGCCGGGGCCACCCGGCGCCGGGCCGGAGCGCGCACCGCCGCCGTAGACGCCACCGCCGCCACCGCCACCGCCGCGCGGGCCGCCGACGCCGATCAGTTCGGTTTGCGGGCCGCCCGGCTCGGACGGGACGCGGTCGAGGTCGGCGGGGGGCAGCAGGGCCACCCGCTTGCGGTGCCGGGCGATGCCGAGCACGCCGGCGCCGACCAGCATCAGGCCGATGATGCCGACGCCGCCGACCAGGTACATGATCTGGTCGATGGTCAGGTCGGCGTACCAGGCCTTGCCGTTGCCGGAATCCGCGTCGGCGGCCGACTGCTTGACAACCGCGACCGTAGTGGCGGGGGTGTAGGAGAGGATGTAGTTGTCGGCCTCGGTGTCGCCGCTCATGTCCGAGACGGTGTAGAAGGTCTTGCCGTCGGCGCTGTAGGTGATGGCCTCGCCGAGCGTCTCATTGGGCAGGCCGGTGGTGCGCGGCTTGCCCTTCAGCGCGGCCAGCACGTCGTTGTCCTTGACGTCCCATTCCAGCGCGTCGGTGTAGGTGCGCAGCACGACCTTGCCGCCGCCGGGGGCGACCGCGCCGCCGTCGACGGTCTTGTTGCCGATGCGGGCGTACGGGTTGCCGGGCGTCTCGGTCGCCGACACCTGGAGGTCGCCGACCTTCTTCAGCGGGATGCCGGTCTCGTTGCCGGCCTCGAGGGCGGCGGACGGCTGGTAGATCGCGGCCGGCTTGCCGATCTCCTTGGTGACGATCAGCGGAATGTTGTCGCCGGTCAGCAGCATCGCCTCGGCGTCGTGCGCGGCGCCCTCGGGATAGGCGAGGCGGTGGATCACCGGCTTCTTGGAACCGTCGGCCGGCATGGTCCAGAGCACGACCGTCTCGCGGCGCTCGTCCTTGTTGAAGTTGTTGTCGCCGATGTCGGCGATCCACAGCGTCCTGCCGTCCGGTGACAGGATCAGGTCTTCGGGGTCGCGTGGGCCGTTGCCGCTGTACGACACCTCATCGACGACCTTGCACTTGGTGTCGAGGAAGAAGACCTTCTTGTTGGCGTCGCGGTCGGTGCTGTCGTTGACCACGATGAAACCGGTCCTGGTCGCCACGATCCCGGACAGCTCGTCCAGCCGGTCATCGGTGATCTTGCAGACCTTCTTGCCCGCGGTCGCCTTGACGCTGACCGTAGGTGTCGGTTCCGCCGCAAACGCGCTGGACGGACCGGTCATCACCAGGCCGGAAGCCACGATGACCGGAAAGACGAGACGCCGCATCCGATCAGTGTCGCATGCGGCGTCCCATGCCGGTGTTACGCACGGATCAACGCAGGTCAGCAGGTGGCACGCTCAGTGCTGGAACGACTCCAGCTCGGCAGCGAGCCGCTCGTCAACGCGTATCTGGAGCTCCGTGCCATCATCCAGATAGCGCGTATTCAGTACCTGACCGGATCGATGAATGTGAGCGACCAGGTCACCCCGGTCGTACGGCAACAGCACCCGCATGTCGACCGCGGGACGCGGCAACTTGTCGGCGATGGCCGCGTGCAACTCGGCGATGCCGGACCCCGAACGGGCCGACACGAACACCGCGTCCGGCCACGTGCGCTTGAGCCGCAGCAGGGTCTCCTCGTCGGCGGCGTCCACCTTGTTGATCACCAGAAGCTCCGGGATCCGGTCGGCGCCGACCTCGCCGAGCACCTCGCGGACCGCGCTCACCTGACCGCCCGGGTCGGGGTGCGCGCCGTCGACCACGTGCACCACCAGATCGGCGTGCGCCACCTCTTCGAGGGTCGAGCGGAACGCCTCGACGATGTGGTGCGGCAGGTGCCGGACAAAGCCGACCGTGTCGGACAGCGTGTAGACCCGGCCGTCCTCCGCGGCGGTGCGCCGGGTGGTCGGGTCGAGCGTCGCGAACAGCGCGTCCTCGACCAGCACGCCCGCCTGGGTGAGCCGGTTGAGCAGGCTGGACTTGCCGGCGTTGGTGTAGCCGGCGATCGCCACGGCCGGTACGCCGCTGGCCTGCCGCCGCGAGCGCTTGGTCTGCCGTACGGTGCGCATGGCCTTGATCTCGCGCTTGAGGCGCGCGATGCGGGTGTTGATCCGGCGCCGGTCGGTCTCGAGCTTGGTCTCACCGGGACCACGCAGACCCACGCCGCCGCCCGCCCCGCCGGCGCGACCGCCGGTCTGCCGGGAGAGCGACTCACCCCAGCCGCGCAGTCGCGGCAGCAGGTACTGCAGCTGCGCGAGCTCGACCTGGGCCTTGCCCTCCTTGCTCTTGGCGTGCTGGGCGAAGATGTCCAGGATCAGCGCCGTCCGGTCGACGACCTTGACCTTGATCTGCTGTTCAAGGTTGCGCAGCTGGGACGGGGACAGCTCGCCGTCGCAGATGACCGTGTCGGCGCCGGTGGCCAGCACCACGTCGCGCAGCTCGTCGACCTTGCCGCGGCCGATGAAGGTGGCCGCGTCGGGCCGGCCGCGCCGCTGGATGAGGCCCTCCAGCACCTGGGAGCCGGCGGTCTCGGCCAGCGCGGCGAGCTCGGTCAGCGAGTTCTCCGCGTCGGCGATCTTGCCTTCGGTCCAGACGCCGACCAGGACGACCCGCTCGAGCCGCAGCTGCCGGTACTCGACCTCGGTGACGTCGGTGAGCTCGGTGGAAAGGCCGGCCACCCGCCGCAGCGAGTGCCGCTCCTCGAGTTCCAGCTCACCCGTAGTCGGGTCCACCTCGTCAAGAACGGGTGTCTGGTAAGTGTTTCGCAAAAGGGAACCTCCTCGGCCCGATCGTGACACGTCGTAGGGTCGAGCGCATCTACATAACCGGGCCGGCCGTTGCTCAATAGTGCCCAACTCAGCAGTAACCACCGGATTGGTTGCCGGCATTCCTGACGAGCAAGAATGCGGTGTACCCATCAAAGCCGGAGGACACACCGTGGTGACCACCCGCCTGCCCAGCGCAGGATTTTCGATCACGATCCGTATCGCCGTAACCGCTGACGCCTCGTCCATCGGCCGGCTCACGACCTGCGTCGGCGAGGCCGGTGCAATCGTCACGGCGCTGGACGTGGTCGACTCCGACCCGACCCGCGTGCTGGTCGACCTCACCTGCGACACGGCCGACTCGAGCCACGCCGACCAGGTGGTCAAGCAGCTGGAGGAGCAGGACGGGGTGGACGTCCGCAAGGTGTCCGACCGCACCTTCCTGCTGCACCTGGGCGGCAAGATCGAGGTGAGCTCCAAGGTTGCGCTGCGCAACCGGGATGAGCTGTCCCGTGCGTACACCCCTGGGGTTGCCAGGGTTTGTATGGCGATCGCGGAGAACCCGGCGGACGCGCGCCGGCTGACCATCAAGCGCAACACCGTCGCGGTGGTCAGTGACGGTTCCGCGGTGCTCGGTCTCGGCAACATCGGGCCGGCCGCGGCCATGCCGGTGATGGAGGGCAAGGCGGCGCTGTTCAAGCGGTTCGGCGGGGTGGACGCCTGGCCGGTGGTGCTCGACACCCAGGACACCGACGAGATCGTCCGGATCGTCAAGGCGATCGCACCGGCGTACGGCGGCATCAACCTGGAGGACATCGCGGCCCCGCGCTGCTTCGAGATCGAGGCGCGGCTGCGCGAGCAGTTGGACATCCCGGTCTTCCACGACGACCAGCACGGCACCGCGATCTGCGTGCTGGCCGCGCTGACCAACGCGCTGCGGGTGGTGGGCAAAAATCTGGCAGCGGTACGCGTGGTGGTGTCCGGCGCCGGCGCGGCCGGCACGGCCATCATGAAGCTGCTGCTGCGTCAGGGCGTCGGCGACATCATCGCGTACGACCGGGAGGGCGCCCTGCACCGCGGCATGCCCGGCCTGACGCCCACCTGGCAGTGGCTGGCCGAGCACACCAACAAGACCGGCTACTCCGGCGACCTGCCGGGCGCGATCGCGGGTGCCGACGTCTTCATCGGCGTGAGCGCGCCCAACCTGCTCACCGGCGACGACATCGCCCGGATGGCCGACAAGTCGATCGTGTTCGCGCTGGCCAACCCCGACCCCGAGGTCGACCCGCGGGCCGCCCGCCAGCACGCCGCGGTGGTCGCGACCGGCCGCTCCGACCAGCCCAACCAGATCAACAACGTGCTGGCGTTCCCGGGTGTCTTCCGCGGCATGCTCGACGCGAGCGCCGAGGAGTTCACCGAGGAGATGGCGCTGGCCGCGGCCCGGGCGATCGCCGACGTGGTGGGCGAGGACAAGCTCAACCCCACGGTCATCGTCCCGAGCGTCTTCGACCCGCGGGTCACGCCGGCCGTGGCGGCCGCCATCCGGGCCGTGGTCCGCGGCGGCCACATCCAGCACAACGCGGCCGCCATCCCGGAGGCCGACCTCGAAGCGGCCCCGGAGGAGGCGTTCTGACTCTGCCTGACTCTGCGGCCTAGCCCCAGGCGGTGAGCTCGGCGACGCGGTCGGTGATCAGGCCGGCCGCGCCCGCCGCGACCAGGGCGGTCCACTGGCCCACGTCGTTCGCGGTCCACGGCATCACCTCGATGCCGGCGGCGGTCAGCGCGTCCGTGGTGGCGCGGCCGGTGAGCACGTCGTCCAGCGACGGGTTGCAGCAGACCACGCCCAGCTCGACGGCGAGCGGCACGGTCTCCTCGTCGTACCGCAGCCGGAGCAGGCCGCGCCGCACCTCGGGCGCGACCTCGCGGACCAGCCGGACGATGTCCGGGTCGAAGCTCTGCACGATCGTGCGCGGCAGCAGGTCGCGTTCGGCCACCGCCTCGACGATCGCCTTCACCTCGGCCGGGCTGGCCGGCCGCTTGATCTCCAGAAGCAGCTCCGGTGCGGTGCCGGCCAGCAGGTCGAGCGTCGCCGCGAGGGTGGGCACCGGCAGTCCGGCGTAGGCGGGCGACAGCCACGACCCGGCGTCGAATGCAGCAACCTCGGAAAACGACAAATCCCACACCTGCCCCGTGCCGTTCGTGGTGCGGTCGACGGTCCGGTCGTGGATCACCATCGGCACCCCGTCGGCCGTGGTGCGCACGTCGAACTCCACATGCGTGGCACCGGCCAGGACCGCCGCCGCGAACGCGGGCAGCGTGTTCTCCGGCGCCACGGCCGAGTAGCCGCGGTGCGCAACCCGGTACCGCATCAGCCGGCGACCTCACCGGCAGCGACGCCCGAGGCGCCCCCGCCGCCAGAAGCGGCGCCCGGACCCGGCGCGACCTCACCGGTGGCGACCAGGACCGCGGGGCCGGCCAGCCACCAGCGGCCGGTCTCGTCATGGGTGACCGTGAGCCGGCCGCCCGGGACGTCGACCGCGACCACCCCGGTGGAGCGGCCCGCGTCGCGCAGGGCCACCGCGCCGACCGCCAGCGCGCCGGTGCCGCAGGAGAGCGTCTCGCCCGAGCCTCGCTCGTAGACCCGCATGGCCACGTGCAGATCCGCGCTTTCGACCGGTTCGGCGCCGACCACGAACTCGACGTTGACCCCGGCGGCGAACAGCGACCGGTCGAAGCCGGGGGACACCGACAGGTCGAGCGACGACAGTTCCACGCCGTCGTGCAGGGTGCAGACCAGGTGCGGGTTGCCGCAGTCGACGGCCATGCCGGTGAAGGTCAGCGGGCCCACGGTCGCGGTGCTGGCCGCGTACACCCGCGGGGTTGTCATGTGCACCCGGATCTCGTCGCCCTCGACCACCGCGACCACGACGCCGGCTCGCGTGGCGATCGGCAGGCCCGACGGGCCGGGCGTGGCGAGGCCCTCGGACAGCAGGTAGCGGGCGAAGACGCGCACGCCGTTGCCGCACATCTCGGCGACCGAGCCGTCGCTGTTGCGGTAATCCATGAACCACTCGGCCTCGGCCGCCATCGGAGAACCGTCCGGCTCCTTGGCGCTGCGCACCACGCGCAGCACGCCGTCACCGCCGATGCCGAAGCGGCGGTCGCACAGCTCGGTGACCCGCTGCGGGGTCAGCTCGAGGGCGCCGTCGGGGTCGGGGAGGATGACGAAGTCGTTGCCTGTTCCGTGGCCCTTTGTGAACTTGATATGGGGTTTTCCGCCGCGGGAAGGCTCAGTGAACAACACGCCACCCATCATCGCGCAGCCGCCAGAGCGTCCGCCACGAGCGTGTCCGAGGTCCCGTCCAGCCAGACCACCGCGGGGTCGCGCCGGAACCAGGATCGCTGCCGGCGCACGAACCGCCGGGTGCCCCGGACCGTCTCGGCCTTGGCGTCCGCCTCGGTCATCTCGCCGTCCAGCTGGGCGAGCGCCTGCTGGTAGCCGAGCGCGCGGCCGGCCGTCCGCCCCTCGCGCAGGCCGGCCGGTATCAGCCCACGGACCTCGTCGAGCAGGCCGGACTCCCACATCAGGTCGACCCGCAGCTCGATCCGCTCGTCCAGCTCGGCCACCGCCCGGTCGACGCCGATCTGCACCGACTCGTAGTAGGGCGTGGGCTGCGGCAGCGAGGCGGTGAACGGGCGGCCGGTCAGCTCGATCACCTCGAGGGCGCGGACGATCCGGCGCCCGTTCGACGGCAGGATCTTGTCGGCCGCGGCCGGGTCCCAGCGCCGCAGCCGCTCGTACAGCGGGGCAGCGCCGCCGGTGGCCAGTTCCGCCTCGAGCCGGGCCCGGATGTCCGGATCGGTGCCCGGGAAGTCGAACTCCTCGAGGACCGCCCGGATGTACAGCCCGGAGCCGCCGACCAGCAGCGGCACCCGGCCGCGGGCCAGGATGTCGTCGATTGAGCGGCGGGCCAGCGCCTGATACTCGGCCACCGCCGCCGGCACCGTGACGTCCCAGATGTCGAGCAGGTGGTGGGGTACGCCGGAGCGCTCACCGACGGTCAGTTTGGCGGTGCCGATGTCCATCCCCCGGTAGAGCTGCATGGAGTCGGCATTCACCACCTCACCGCCCAGTTCCTGGGCCAGTGACACGCTCAGAGCGGACTTCCCCGCGGCGGTTGGTCCCACAACGGTGATCACGCGCGGAACTGTTCCGAACGGCACCGAGCAACCGTAAGACACTGTTGTGTCACGGTCATCGGCGGGCGCTTCCCCATAACCGGGTTGGACCTGTGACAATGCGCGAGAAAGAATGCCGATGGGAACCTTCGGCGTTCCACTGCGCTGTGGCGGTAGTCACCGGGTCCGACGGGGCCGGGTGGGGCCGGGAGACTGAGGACGGGTTATGAACGACTGGACGGCCTTCGGGCGCGTGGATGCCGACGGCACCGTGTACGTGAAGACCGCGGAGGGCGACCGCGTGGTCGGCTCCTGGCAGGCGGGCACCCCCGAGGAGGGGCTGGCCCACTTCGCCCGGCGCTTCGCCGATCTGGTTACCGAGGTCGACCTGGTCGAGGCCCGCCTCAAGTCCGGCGCCGCCGACGCGTCACATTCGCTCGCCAGCGTGAAGCGCCTGCGCGCCACGCTCGACGAGGCACACGTGGTGGGCGACATCGACGGTCTTGCCGTCCGGCTCGACAACCTCTCGACCGTGGCCGAGGAAAAGGCCGGCGAGGCCCGCGCGGCCCGCGAGGCGGCCCGCGGCGAGGCCCTGGCCCGCAAGACCGCGCTGGTCGAGGAGGCGGAAAAGATCGCCGCCGACGCCACCGGCTGGAAGACGGCTGGCGACCGCCTCAAGGAGATCCTCGAGGAGTGGAAGACCATCCGCGGGGTCGACAAGAAGACCGACGGCGAGCTGTGGAAGCGCTTCGCCGCCGCCCGGGACGGCTTCACCCGCCGGCGCGGCGCCCACTTCGCCACCCTCGACGGCCAGCGCAAGCAGGCGCAGGGCGCCAAGGAGGAGCTGGTCAAGGAGGCGGAGAGCCTGGCCGACTCGACCGAGTGGTCGAGCACCGCCAACCGGCTCAAGGAGCTGATGACCGAGTGGAAGGCGGCCCCGCGCGCCGCCAAGGAGGCCGAGCAGCGCCTCTGGGAACGCTTCCGGGCCGCGCAGGACGCCTTCTTCACGCGACGCAGCGAGGTCTTCTCGGCCCGCGACGCCGAATACCAGGGCAACCTGGAAAAGAAGCAGGCCATCCTCGCCGAGGTCGAGGCCCTGGACGTCGACGCCGACCCGCGCGCCGCACAGAACAAGCTCCGCGACGCCCAGGCCGCCTGGCACGACGCCGGCCGCGTCCCCCGCGAGTCCGCCGCCGGCCTGGACCGCCGCTGGCGCGCCGCCGAGGACCGCATCCGGCTGGCGATGGACTCCGCGTGGCGCAAGACCACCCCGCAGGACAACCCCTTGCTCCAGCAGATGCGCGAGCAGGTGGCCGAGGCCGAGCAGCGTCTGGCCCGCGCCCAGGCGGCCGGCGACCAGCGCCGCATCAAGGAGGCCGAGCAGGCCCTGGCCTCCAAGCGCCAGTTCCTCTCCCTCGCCGAACAGGCCGGATAAAACCACAAAGCAGAGGTACGAGGTCAGCACCGGTCCCGTGGCGCACCGGCCGGGGCTCTGCATGGACCTGGCCGTAACGCCCCTTTCGCGTTATTGCATGGCCGGGCTACAACCCCTCGACGCCCATCGCGGCCAGGAAGACCATGCTGGTCCAGTCCGGGCGCACATCGGTGAGCGGGCCGGTGGTCAGCACGGCGGCCACGTTGCCGGCCAGGCCGCAGAAGATGCCGGCGGTGAGCAGGTGGACCGCGACCGGGCGGCGCGAGGTGCCGCCGCCGGTGATCCGCCGCCGGTGACCAGCCAGATCCAGATCGCGTTGCCCGTGTTGTCGAGGCCCAGCGCGGTCACCATCACCCACCAGGGCGACCGCTGCCCGCGCGGCGCCCGGTTTAGCGGGTGCAGCCGTCGGTGGCGGGCGGCAGCGGCGCCGGAACCCCGATCGTGGGCAGGCCCAGCGACACGCCCTGCATGCGCGGCATCCGGCCGGCCTCGTACGCGTCACCGGCCCGGGTGCGGCGGTGGCTGAGCGGGTCGCCGTCGGCGTTCAGGTGGTGCGGGGCCGCGTAGGTGATGACGGTCTCGATCACGTCGCCGGGGCGGGGCGCGGTGCCACCGGTCGCGAAGTGCACGAGCCGGCCGTCCCGGGCGCGGCCGCTGAGCCGGCCGGTGCGCTCGTCCTTGCGTCCCTCGCCGACCGCGACCAGCACCTCGACCTTTTCGCCGACCAGCTTCTTGTTTTCCGACCAGGTGATGTCCTCGAGGAGGGCGATCAGCCGCTCGTAACGCTGCTGCACCACGGCCTTGGGCACCTGCTCGTCCATGGTCGCGGCGGGCGTGCCGGGGCGCTTCGAGTACTGGAAGGTGAACGCACTGGAGAAGCGCGCCTCGCGTACCACCTCCAGGGTTTTTTCGAAGTCCTCCTCGGTCTCGCCGGGGAAGCCCACGATGATGTCGGTGGTGATCGCCGCGTCCGGCATCGCGGACCGGACCTTGTCGATGATGCCCAGGTATTTGTCCTGGCGGTAGCTGCGGCGCATGGCCTTGAGCACCCGGTCGGAACCGGACTGCAGCGGCATGTGCAGCGAGTGGCAGACGTTCGGTGTCTCGGCCATCGCGGCGATCACGTCGTCGGTGAAGTCTTTCGGGTGCGGGCTGGTGAACCGGACCCGCTCCAGGCCGTCGACCTCACCGCAGGCGCGCAGCAGTTTGCCGAACGCCAACCGATCGCCGAACTCGACGCCGTACGAGTTGACATTTTGCCCGAGCAGGGTGACCTCGAGGACGCCCTCGGCCACCAGGGCCTGCACCTCGGCCAGGATCTCGCCGGGGCGGCGGTCTTTCTCCTTGCCGCGCAACGACGGCACGATGCAGAAGGTGCAGGTGTTGTTGCACCCCACCGAGATCGAAACCCAGCCGGCGTACGTCGATTCGCGCTTGGTCGGCAGCGTGGAGGGGAACACCTCGAGCGACTCGAGGATCTCCACCTCGGCCTCGTTGTTGTGCCGGGCGCGTTCGAGCAGCGCCGGCAGCGAACCGATGTTGTGGGTGCCGAAGACGACGTCGACCCAGGGCGCCTTCTTGACGATGTCGCCGCGGTCCTTCTGCGCCAGGCAGCCACCGACCGCGATCTGCATGCCGGGGTTCCTGAGCTTGGTGGGGCGCAGGTGACCCAGGTTGCCGTAGAGGCGGTTGTCGGCGTTTTCCCGTACGGCGCAGGTGTTGAACACCACGATGTCGGCGCCGTCCGGATCGGCGGCCCGCACGTAGCCCGCATCCTCCATCAGCCCGGAGATGCGCTCGCTGTCGTGCACGTTCATCTGGCAGCCGTAGGTGCGCACGTCATAGGTGCGCGGGGCGCCGTGCAGTTCGGTAGTCATGGCAATTGACCAGGGTAGTCCCTGCGGCGCCGAGGGCCTAAGCGGCTGCTGGGCGGTCCGGCTCGGCGGCCGGCTTGAACCGGGAGCGGCCACAACCCGGTCCGGCGGCGCAGGCCGGGTCCAGGCCGGTGCACGGGCGGACCCGGCGCCGTTCCGGGCCGTCGTCGGTCTCCTCCTCGTCGACGTGCACCGCCCGCAGCGTGCCGTCCGGCTCGGCAAGCACGTACCGCGTCGGGTTGAGGGTGTCGTCGGGAAGCAGCAGCGCGGCACCCAGCCGGACCGCGACGGCGCTCGCGGCCACCTCCTCGGCGACGCCGGCCGGGGCCAGATAGACGTCGACCAGGGTGGGGAAATCACCACCAACCGGATAGACGTCGCAGAGCACGGCACCGTCGTCACCCAGCGGGACGACACTCAACTCGAGTGCGCCGGCCAGCGCCCCGCGTATCAGTTCCGCATCAATGCGATTTCCGACCGCCCAGTTCCATGGGCCACCTGTCGGATCGTCGTCACCCATACCGAACATGCTCGACAATGCCCGGGCCTTCCGTCCGCTAAGTTACCGCTCCGTGACCATTATCGGTGCGAACCGATACAACGGTCCAATTAGAGTGAGCCCAACCGGGTGATCTCCAACGAACGGGACGGTGGTTCAGCGGTGTCCGATGAGGCTCTCATCGTCCTTGAGAACGTCCACAAATGGTTCGGGCCACTCCACGTGCTGGACGACGTGAACCTCTCGGTTGCCAAGGGTGAGGTCGTGGTCGTGATCGGACCGTCGGGATCCGGCAAATCGACCCTCTGCCGCGCCATCAACCGGCTCGAACCGATCAATTCCGGCACCATCACCTTCGACGGACGCCCCCTGCCGGCCGAGGGCCGGGCCCTGGCCCGGCTGCGCAGCGAGGTGGGCATGGTGTTCCAGTCCTTCAACCTGTTCGCCCACAAGACGATCCTGCAGAACGTCATGATCGGGCCGATCAAGGTGCGTAAGGAGAAGTCGGACATGGTCCGCGAGCGGGCCATGTCGCTGCTCGATCGGGTCGGCATCGCCAACCAGGCGGAGAAGTATCCCGCCCAGCTCTCCGGTGGGCAGCAGCAACGTGTCGCCATCGCGCGCGCCCTCGCCATGCAGCCCAAGGCGCTGTTGTTCGACGAGCCGACCAGCGCGCTCGACCCCGAGATGGTGGGCGAGGTCCTGGACGTGATGACGTCACTCGCGCGGGAGGGGATGACCATGGTGGTGGTCACCCACGAGATGGGATTCGCGCGGCACGCGGCCAAGCGGGTCGTCTTCATGGCCGACGGTCAACTTGTGGAGCAGGCCCCGCCGGCCGAGTTCTTCGCAAATCCGAAAAGTGATCGCGCCAAGGACTTCCTCTCAAAAATTCTTACTCATTGACGACACGGATCTTTCTTCCCCAGAACCGGAAAGCACTATTTCGAGGAGCGTAATGATGCGCATCACCCGATTGGCAGCGGCGCTCGGTGCATTGACCATGTCGCTGGCGGTGGCCGCCTGCGGCGGGGACGACGGCTCCGACACCGGCAGCACCGGCGGCACCGCGAGTTCGGGCATTGTCGGCAAGGCGTCGAGCGACAAGAAGCTGACCATCGGCGTGAAGGCCGACCAGCCCGGCCTCGGCCTTCAGACCGGCAGCACCTACACCGGCTTCGACATCGAGATCGGCAAGATCATCGCCAAGGGTCTCGGCGTCGACGAGAGCGGCATCACCTGGAAGACCACGGTGTCGGCCAACCGCGAGCCGTACATCCAGCAGGGCCAGGTGGACATCGTCGTCGCGACGTACACCATCAACGACGAGCGCAAGAAGGTCGTCAACTTCGGCGGTCCGTACTACGTGGCCGGCCAGGACCTGCTGGTCCCGACCGCCTCCACGATCACCGGCCCGGAGTCGCTGGACGGCAAGAAGGTCTGCTCGGTGAGCGGCTCGACGCCGGCAAAGCGGATCAAGTCCGACTACCCGAAGGCGCAGCTGCAGGAGTTCGACTCCTACTCCAAGTGCGTGACGGCGCTGGCCGGCGGCCAGGTGGACGCGGTCACCACGGACGACATCATCCTGGCCGGCTACGCGGCCCAGGACCAGTACGCGGGCAAGTTCAAGGTGGTCGGCAAGCCGTTCAGCGAGGAGCCGTACGGCATCGGCGTCAAGAAGGACGACTCGGCCGGCTGCAACAAGATCAACGACATCCTCAAGGCGGCCGTGACCGACGGCTCGTACAAGAAGGCCTGGGACGACACGCTCGGCAAGAGCGGCAAGCCGGCCCCCGAGCTGGACGTCGCGAAGCTGTCCAACTGTTCCTGATCTAGCACGGATCGGCGGGGCCGGGTGAACCGGCCCCGCCGCCCTGTTCCCACCCCCCGCTGAAGGTGACGATGGACGTCTTCTCCGATCCCGACAACGTCGACGTTTACGTGACCGGGTTCCTGTGGATCCTGAAGCTCACCCTGGCGTCGGCCGCCGGAGCGCTGGTGGTCGGCACGCTACTGGCGGCCATGCGGGTCTCGCCCGTGCCGGTCCTGCGGGCGTTCGGCACGGGCTGGGTCAACATCTTCCGGAACACCCCGCTCACCCTGATCATCTTCTTCTGCTACTTCGGCCTCTTCTCCACGCTGGGCTTCACCGCCTCGGAGGACAGCCTCGAGCTCAACAACTACTGGCTCGGCGTGATCGGCCTGTCGGTCTACACCGCGGCGTTCGTCTGCGAGGCGATCCGGTCCGGCATCAACACGGTCCCGGCCGGGCAGGCCGAGGCCGCGCGGGCCATCGGCATGAGCTTCCGCCAGACCCTCACGATGATCATCCTGCCGCAGGCCGGCCGCGCCGTGATCGCGCCGCTGGGCAGCATCTTCATCGCGCTCTGCAAAAACTCGACCATCGTCGGGACGATCGGCCTGGCCGAGTCCTCCAACGCGATGAAAGAGCTGATCAACGCGAACGGCGACGCGGTCATCCCGATCTTCCTGGTCTTCGCCGGCACGTTCGCCGCGGTCCTGATCCCCACCGGCTACGCCTTCGGCTGGCTGGCCAACCGTATGGCGGTGAAGCGGTGAGTACCGAGGCCGTTATCTACGACCACCCCGGGCCCCGGGCGAAGGCGCGTTACCGGATCCTCACCGTCGTCTTCGGCGTGCTGCTGCTGGCGCTGCTGTACTGGGTCTACGCCAAGTTCGACGAGAAGGGCCAGTGGGCGGCCGCGCTCTGGAAGCCGTTCACCGAGTCGAGCACCTGGACCGACTACATCCTGCCCGGCCTGTGGCACACCATCCAGGCGGCCGCGGTCGCCATGGTGCTGTCGCTGGTCTTCGGCGTCGTGTTCGCGGTCGGCCGGCTTTCCGACCATTGGTGGGTACGCGTTCCGGCCGGTGCCGTGGTCGAGTTCTTCCGCGCCGTACCACTGCTCCTGATGATGTTCTTCATCTTCTTCGGCGTGCCGTTCCTCACCCAGCAACCGATGTCGATCTTCTGGGCGGTCGTGGCCGGCCTGACCCTCTACAACGGATCGGTGCTGGCCGAGGCGTTCCGGGCCGGCGTGCACGCGGTGCCGCGGGGGCAGAGCGAGGCCGCGTACGCGATCGGCATGCGCAAGGGCCAGGTGATGGGCCAGGTCCTCATCCCGCAGGCGGCCCGGGCCATGCTGCCGGTGATCGTCAGCCAGCTGGTGGTGCTGGTCAAGGACACCGCGCTCGGCTACATCATCTCCTACAGCGAGCTGCTCCAGCTGGGCGTCAACAACCTGTCGGCGAACTTCGGCAACGTGGTGCAGGCCGCAATCGTGGCCGCCGCGATCTACATCGTGGTGAACTCGGTGCTGACCTCGGTGGCCGGCTGGCTGAGCCGGCGCACCCGGCGCAGCGGGCGCGCACCCCGGGCGAACGGCCGCACCGTCATCATGGGTGCCACCGACCCCGGTATGGGCGGAGGCGGAGGCGTCGCCTGAGGCACAATCCTGGCATGAGGCATTTACGCCGATATGCCGGTATTCTGCGCAGCGCCGTGAACGAGCCGAATCTCCAGGCCGCACCCACCCGGCGGTGGGTGCGGCCGTGGTTTCTTGACCTGTGCTTTCTGCCCTTCATCGCGTGGATGAACCTCGTCCCGGACGATGGTTGGGGCCCGCAGAGCGACGGGCTGGTGCCCGCCTGGGTGGTTACCGCGCTCGGCGTTGCGCCCACCGCCGTCCTCGCGCTTCGCCGGCGATGGCCCGGCACGGTGTTCGTTGTCCAGGTCGTGTGGTCGTGCGCGGCCGTGACCCTGGTCGACTGGAGCGTGCCGGTGTTCGCGCTGGCGTTGGCCCTGGTCGAAGTCGCCGGGCGACGCTCGCTGGCCTGGCTGTTCGGTGCGCTGGGCGGGTGTCTGCTGGTCAGCGCGCTCTTCGCCGTCCAGCCGCAGTATGGCTTCCCACCGGACGGCGGCTGGTCGAATGCGGCGTTCGGCACGGCGATGTTCACCGCCCTGGCCGGCATGCTGGGCGCCTTCGCCTATTACCAGCCGCGGCATGCGGGGCGCCGGGAACGTGCCCTGATCAGCCGGGCGCTGCAGGACGAGCGTCTGGTCATCGCCCGGGAACTGCACGACATCGTCTCGCACTCGGTGGGCGTCATGATGTTGCAGGCGGCCGGTGCGCGGGCCGTGCTGGACACCGATCCGCAGCGGGTCGCGCGGCCGCTCGAGGTGATCCAGGACGTCGGCGCGCAGTCGATGGACGAACTGCGCCGGCTGCTGCACCTGCTCCGGGCCGCAGACGACGACGCCGACCGGGACACCCGTCAGCCCGGTTTCGAGAGCATCGCAGCGCTGGTCGAGCAGTCCCGGGCCGTCGGTCTGCGGGTCGAGATGCTGGTCGACGGCGAACCGGGGCGCCTCGACCCGAGCGTCAGCCTCACCGCCTACCGCCTGGTGCAGGAGGCGCTGACGAACACCCGGAAGCACGCCGGCGAGCGGGCCCACGCGACGGTCCGGATCAACTGGCACCCGTCGTCGCTGCGGCTCGCCGTCGAGGACACCGGGCCCGGCGCGCAGGCCGTGCACTCCACCGGACACGGGCTGCTGGGCCTGCGCGAACGGGTGGCCACGGTCGGCGGCGAGATGCGGGCCGAACCCACCGCGGGCGGCTTCCTGGTCGAGGCGACCCTGCCGGTAACTCAGCGGGCCAGTTCGGTGACCCTCGACTCGCGGACCACCGTGACCCGGATCTGACCGGGGTAGGTCAGTTCCTCCTCGATCTGCTTGGCCACGTCCCGGGCCAGCACCGCGGCGCCGATGTCGTCGATGTCGTCCGGCCGCACCATCACCCGGATCTCCCGGCCGGCCTGCATGGCGAAGACCTTCTCCACACCGACCTTGCCGGCCGCGATCTCTTCGATCCGCTCCAGGCGTTTGACGTACGCCTCCAGGCTCTCCCGCCGGGCACCGGGCCGCCCACCGGAACACGCGTCCGAGGCCTGGGTGAGCACGGCCTCGATGGTCTGCGGCGGCACCTCGTTGTGGTGCGCCTCGATCGCGTGCACCACGTCCTCGGACTCGCCGTACTTGCGGGCCAGGTCGGCGCCGATCAGCGCGTGGCTGCCCTCCACCTCGTGGGTGAGCGCCTTGCCGATGTCGTGCAGAAATGCACAACGTTTCATTGACGGAACGTCCAGGCCCAGCTCGGCCGCCATGATGCCGGCGATGTGCGCGGTCTCGACCAGGTGCTTGAGCACGTTCTGCCCGTAGCTGGTGCGGTACCGCAGCCGGCCCAGCAGCTTGGCCAGTTCCGGGTGGATGTCGGTGATGCCGACGTCGACCAGCGCTTCCTCGGCGGCCCGGTCGCAGAGCCGCTCGACCTCGTTCTTGGCGCTGTCGAACACCTCCTCGATCCGGTGCGGGTGGATCCGGCCGTCCAGGACCAGCTTTTCCAGGGTGAGCCGGCCGACCTCGCGACGAACCGGATCAAAACACGAGAGGAGTACGGCCTCAGGCGTGTCATCGATGATCAGGTTGACGCCGGTAACCGACTCGAACGCCCGGATGTTGCGGCCCTCGCGACCGATGATCCGGCCCTTCATCTCGTCGCTGGGCAGGTGCAGCACGCTGACCACGCTCTCCGCGGTCTGCTCGCTGGCGATCCGCTGGATGGCGTCGACGACGATCCGCCGGGCCCGGGTGTCCGCGGTGTTCTTGGCGTCGTTCTCGACGTCCCGCACCATGATCGCGGCTTCCCGCTTGGCCTGGACCTCGATGCTCTCGACCAGTTCGGTGCGGGCCGAGTCGGCGGTCAGGTTGGCGATCCGTTCGAGTTCGCGGCGCTTCTCCTCGGCGAACCCGGCCAGTTCGGACTCGCGGGTGCTGAGCGCGGTCTCCCGGGTGGTCAGGTCGGCGTCCATGGTCGCGAGCCGGCGCTCCCGCTCCAGCAGGCGCTCCACCTCGTCGGCGTGCAGGCGCTCGCGCTCGTCGATCCGGGCGGCGCGGCGCTCGACCTCGGCGGCCTGCTCCTTGGCGGTCGCGTTGAGCAGGGCCACCTCGCGCTCGCCGGAGCGGCGGGCGGCGACGCGGACCTGCTCGGCGTCGGCCTCGGCCTGGCGGTGGGCGTGTTCGAGGATGGTGTCGGCCTCGCTGTGCGCGGCCTCGAGGACGCGGCGGGCCTCGGCCCGGGCGGCGGACGCTTCGGCCTTGGCGGCGGCGGCCTCGGCGCGTACGGACGCAGCTTTGGCATTGGCATCGGCGACCTTGGCCTGGGCCGCTCCGACCGCTTGGTCCTGGCGTTCCTGGGCGTCGGCGCGTTCCGCCTGGAACTGACGCAGGGCACGTGCGCCCAGCAGCAGGCCGGCAACCACCAGCGCGCCGAGGACGACGATCGCCACCACCAGCACCCAGTCCAGGGCGGTCATCTCGCCGCGTCTCCCTTCGCCGCCCGGCGCGTTGTGCGCGCGCGAGCCCGTTGCGGGATGCCCGACCAAGGCTGATTGACCGCAGGCTGTGCCAAACCGCGACGTGCGCCTGGTATGACACGTCGGGGTCTGACCGCCTTTATGTCAAGCCCTCGGCGACGCGGTCGGCGGCCTCGGGAAGGCACCTTCCGGTGACCCGGGTGGTCACAAGTGATGCCGTAATGTAATGCGATCTATGTTGTGCGTGTTGCATGCGATGGTCGAACACACCTTGTGTAACGCGAGGCTAGGTCGCGAGTGCCACTTCGGTCAAGGAACAATGATTCGGCAGCGGATAGGACTTAGGGCACAGACCCGCTTACCCCCAGCTCACGACACTGCCGGGCAATTCAGGCGTACCGGGACCAGAGATCGCGCATCGGTTCCCAGCTCTCTCCGATCCCTTCCTTCCAGAACGCCAGCAAGTATCCCGCTATGGGCGTCTGAGCATCGTCCCACCACAGACCGCTGACCGTGCGGGTCCGCCCCTCCTCGGTGAGACGGTACGCATACTCAACGTAGTTGCCCTCGGTCCGCCCCGACGGCGCGGCCCGCTGCACCGCCGGCCCGATCCCCGGCGTCTCCTCCCGGGCATCCTGACCGGGGTCGAGCATCCGCTGCCGCGCCCGGTCCCGCTCCGCCGTCGACGTGTACTCCACGAAGATCGCGCTCATCCCGTCCAGCGTGCAGCGAACCCGAACCTTCTCCCCGCGGTTGAGAGCCGGCCCGTTGGGCTGCCCGCTGCGCGCACAACTGGAGAGGTACGGCAGAAAGCCCTCGACGACCGGCCCCAGCCCGGTGCCGGCAAAGTCGGGCCGGTTGACGTCAACCTGGCTGCGCTCAAAGACACCCAGCGCGGGAGGCCCGGCAGCCTTGGGCGTGACAGCGGCGGTTGCGTCCGGCGCGGTCGACCGCCCGACGAACCAGCCAGCCGCCCCGAAAACCAGCAACCCGACGATGAGGCCGATGGCGATGCCGGCGAAAAGGCGGGTGGGGCGGGGCGGCGGGGTGGGCTCGATGCGACGCCCGGACATGGGGAGGCCGAAGGGGTCGGCGCTCGGCGCGGCTTCGGCGGGGCTCCAGGCGGGGCTGCTGGGCGCGGGCTCCCCCGGACCCCAGCCGGGGCCGCCAGCCGCCGGCTCCGCGGGAACCCGGCCCGGACCACTCGACGCTGGATTTGCAGCATTCCAGGGCTGGCCGCTCGACACCGAAGTCGCGGAATTCGGCGGCCGGCCGCCCGATGCCGGTTCGGCAGGCGCCCAGGCCGGGCCGCTCGACGTGGGCTCCGGATCCCAGGCCGACTCCAGGGAAGGCTCGGCACCCCGCTCTCGGCGCCAGCCCGGCCGCTGCGCCGCGGAAGCCCGGCCCGGATCGCCGGTGGCCGGTCCCGCACTCCTGTCCCGCACCGGTCCGCCGGTGCGGGCGGCGTCCAGATCCGGCTGCCGGACCAGGTCGGCGTAGCGGCCGGCGCCCGCCGATCGCGGAGCGCCCGCATTCCAGCTCGCATCCCCGGCACCCGGCGCCGCGGGTGGCCGCGCCGCCGTCCCAGGGCTGGGCGCCCAGTAGGCATCGCCCGTCGGCGGTCCCGCGGCGGGCGATGCGGGCCGCACCTCGGCCGACTCGAATCCGGCCGGTGGTCCGCTGCTCCACTGCTGCCCCGAACGTCCCTCGTCGTAAGGCGCCGCCTCCCCGCCCGTCTGCTGCGCGGACGTGATCGGAAAGGCGAACGCCCCGGTGAACATGCCACCACCGGCGGCGGCCGAGGCTTCGGCGGCCGAGTTTTCGATGCCCGAGGTTTCCACAGCTGGGGTTGGGGCGGCTGGGGTTGGGGCAGCTGGGTTTTCGCCGGCTGGGCGGCGCTGGGCCGGGACGTAAAGCGGAGCCGACGGCTCGCTCGCGCGGGGCGCGGCGATCTGCTCGGTCGGCTCGGCAGCTTCCTGGAAGGGGGCGTAGCCCCGGTCAGGTTTCTCCGAGTCCTCGGTCACGACAGCCCAGATTATCACCGAGCGGCAATGATCAATGTCCCTCAAGGACATCGCAACGTGCCATCCTCGATTGGCCTAAACACGCCCTGGGCTGGGCAGACGTATCTCTATGCCAGCTCAGGCCGTCAGACCTAAGTACACACTCAGGGTGACGCCTCGTCGGCCAACGCGTCGGCGTCGATCTGGTCGGCGAACTCGGCCGCCTCGGCGTCGCGGGCGGCCAGCGCGTCCTTCACGGTTCGGATCGCCACGCCGGCCGGGTAGCCCTTGCGCGCCAGCATCCCGACGAGCCGCCGGAACACCGCCTCGGGCGTGCCGGTGGCGGTGCGCAGTTTGCGGTCGACCAGGACGCGCGCGGTCGCGGCCTCCTCGTCGTCGTCGAGGGTTTCCAGCGCCTCCCCGGCCACCTCGGCGTCGACCCCGCGCTGCCGCAACTCGTTGGCCAGCGCCCGGCGGGCGAGCCCGCGCCCCTGGTGCCGGCTGGACACCCAGGCACGCGCGAACGCGGCGTCGTCGATGATGCCGACCTCGTCGTAGCGGTCGAGCACCTCGGCGATCACCTCGGCCGAGATGCCCTTGGCGGCGAGCGCCTTGGCGAGTTCGGCCCGGGTGCGCGGCCGCCCCGCGAGCTGGCGCAGGCAGATCTCCCGGGCGCGTTCCGGCTCGCTCTGCTGTGGGGTCGCGGGGATTCCGCCCGGCGAGCCACGCCGGCGGCGGTGCGGGACGTTGCCGCGTTCCGTCCCGTCGCCGACAGACTCGCCGGGCGGTTGCTCATCGGAAGTCCGGCGAGCGGCCCGGGGCGGGGCGGCATCCCACCCACGCCCGGACCGTGCACCGCGTCGTCCGGCCATCTGGCCTTACCTCGATCTAGAAGTCCACCGGCGGCAGTTCCGGCCCGCCGGCGGCATCACCGGTTGTCTGTCCCACGCCGAGCTTCTCCAGGATCTTCTTCTCGATCTCGGCCGCCACGTCGGGGTTCTCCTTGAGGAACTCCCGCGCCTTCTCCTTGCCCTGGCCCAACTGGTCACCGTCGTACGTGTACCAGGCGCCGGACTTGCGGATGATGCTCTGCTCGACACCGACGTCGATCAGCGAGCCCTCGCGGGAGATGCCCTTGCCGTACATGATGTCGAACTCGGCCTGCTTGAACGGGGCCGCCACCTTGTTCTTGACGACCTTGACCCGGGTGCGGTTGCCGACCACGTCGGTGCCGTCCTTGAGGCTCTCGATGCGGCGCACGTCGAGACGCACCGACGCGTAGAACTTCAGCGCCCGGCCACCGGTCGTCGTCTCGGGTGAGCCGAACATGACACCGATCTTTTCGCGCAGCTGGTTGATGAAGATCGCGGTGGTGCCGGACGTGTTCAGGATGCCGGTGATCTTGCGCAGCGCCTGGCTCATCAGCCGCGCCTGCAGACCGACGTGGCTGTCACCCATCTCACCCTCGATCTCGGCACGCGGCACCAGCGCCGCCACCGAGTCGATCACGATGATGTCGAGCGCACCGGAGCGGATCAGCATGTCCGCGATCTCCAGCGCCTGCTCACCGGTGTCGGGCTGGGACACCAGCAGCGCGTCGGTGTCGACCCCGAGCGCCTTCGCATATTCCGGGTCGAGCGCGTGCTCCGCGTCGATGAACGCCGCGATGCCACCGGACCGCTGCGCGCTGGCCACGGCATGCAGGGCCACCGTCGTCTTACCGCTGGACTCCGGCCCGTAGACCTCGATCACCCGGCCGCGCGGCAGGCCACCGACGCCGAGCGCCACATCCAGCGCGATGGATCCGGTCGGGATCACCGCGGTCTGCACGACCGGCCGCTCACCCAGCCGCATCACCGAGCCCTTACCGAACTGCTTGTCAATCTGTGCCAACGCCAGATCGAGCGCTTTGTCCCGGTCAGGTCCTGCCACCATGTCCGCCACCCCTGTACTCGATTTCGCGGGCGTCTTCGCCGAGCCTCTGTTCACCACGGGAACAAGGTAGGGGGTGGGTATGACAAAAATTCGCCGCCCCGCCCTGAGCTGTGGATGACCAGGCCGCTGTGGACAATAGCCGAACACTTGTTCTAGATCGAGCGACACGCCAGAACAAGCGTACGAAAACCGCATCAATGCAGGCGAGCAGGCACCCGATCGGGGTACGCGGCCACCACGGCACGCCAGATAGTAGTGGTATCAATACCGTCGGCAATTGCCTGATCGATCGTCCGGTCCCCGAGTGCCCCAAACGAATGGTCGGCCGCAATGCTGCGCGCATAGCCGGCCCCGAATGCCTGCTCGAGCCGCGTCCAGAAATCCGTCAACCGCACCCCACGAGCCTACTCACGCCCGCCGAGGACCCCAGAACCAACAAACCCGCCGAGATACAGCGCCGGCCGAGACGAGGGTCGAGGGCCGGCGAGGAGGGACCGGGGGCGAGGAGGGACCGGGGGCGGAGGCGAGGAGGGCTGGGACCTGGGCGAAGCCTCAGAGGGCGCGGGGCGGAGGCCGCCCCGGAGGCGGAGGCGCAGGCGCAGGCGCAGGCGCAACGGGTCAGAGGGTGGAGGCGGCTACCTTCAGGTCGTCTACCAGGCCGGTGTAGGCGACTTCGCGGTTGTCGGCTCTCAGGACTGCGGAGGGGTGGATGGTGGCTAGGGCCTGGATTTCGGCTACCGGGAAGTCTTCGGGGTGCTGGGCGGAGGCGGGCCACGGCATGAGTTGGCCCCGGGAGCGGGTGATGCGGAAGGACGGGCCCAGCAGGGCCTTGGCGGCAGTGGCGCCGAGGATGACGACGAGGTCGGGCTTGAGCTGGGCGAATTCGGCGACCAGCCACGGGCGGCACGCGGTGATGTGGGCGGGGCCGGGGGTCTGGTGGATGCGGCGCTTGCCGCGCAGCTCGAAGCGGAAGTGCTTGACGGCGTTGGTGATGTAGAGGTCGCTGGGGTCGATGCCGGCGTCGTCGACCGCGTCGCGCAGCAGGCGGCCGGCGGGGCCCACGAAGGGCAGGCCGTGCTGGTCCTCCACGTCGCCGGGCTGCTCGCCGACGAACACGATTTTGGCGTGTGGGGCGCCGCGGCCGAAGACGGTCTGGGTGGCATCCGCATACAGTTCGCAGCCCCGGCAGCCGGCGGCGGCAGACTTGAGCTCCTCGATGCTCCGCGGGTGCGGCGGCACCCACTCCTGCGCGCCGACCGGCGCCTCGGTCCTTGGCATCCCACCGTTGTACCCGAACGGGGTGCGGCTAGGCATGGCGGGACCCCGTCGCGGTACAGCGGGACCACCGCGACACGCGAACGCGCCCTGCGGCCCGGTGTTGCACCTGGCCGCGCTGCTCGGCGGGGGCTGACCGGACCGGCGGTGACGGTGCCGTCGCGTACCTCCGAAGGAAAATCACCGTGCCGGGGTGGGCAGGTGGGCCGGGTGAGCGGCGGACGAGACGGCGTCGGCCAGGGCGGGAATGGCGTCGTCGTCGAGCGGGCTGACCGTGATCCTGATGCCGGGTGGCGTGTTGATGCGGAAGAGCGAGCCGGGGGCGACGGCATAACCGGCGTCGCGCAGCAGGCCGACGGTGCGGGTCTCGTCGGGGACGTGGACCCAGGCGTTGATGCCGGTCGTGCCGTGGGCCGGCAGACCGCGTTGCCGGAGGGCGTGACACAGGGCGTTGCGGCGGCGCGTGTAATCAGCGGCGGCCGCGGACACCTGCGCGGTCACCTCGTCGTCGAGCCAGAGGCGCAGCAAGAGTCGCTGAAGGACGGTGGAGACCCAGCCGGCGCCGACCCGCATGCGGCCGACCACCCGGGCGATCGTGGTCTGGTCGCCGGCGACCACGGCGATGCGCAGGTCGGGGCCGAACGGCTTGGACGCGGACCGGATGAACGCCCACGAACCGGTGACCGGGCCGAGGCAGTGCAGGGTGGCGCCGGCCAGCTCGGCGGCGTGGTCGTCCTCGATGAGCAGCACGGACGGGTGATCGATCAGGATGTCGCGCAGTGCGGCGGCCCGGGTCGCGGTGACGGCGGCACCGGTCGGATTTTGGGCGCGGACCGTGATGAGCACCGCGCGGACGCCGGAGCGCAGGGCCTCGGACAGCGACTCGGGATCGGGACCCTGGTCGTTGACGGTGATCGGCACCGGCCGCAGGCCCAGTGCGGCGACCAGATCGAGCACGTTGGCCCAGCCGGGATCCTCGACCGCGACCGCGTCACCGGGGCGCAGATGAGCGGTGAGCAGGCGCTCGATGGCGTCGAGAGTGCCCGAGGTGGCGGTGATCGTGGCGTCGCCCATCGGCACGCCGTCGGCCTCGAGACGGGGGCGGGCCAGGTCGATCAGCTCGGGCATGGCGACCGCGGACGCGTAGCCCTGCGGCGGGCCGTTCGACTCGGCGACCGCGTGCAGCCCGTGGCCGAGCGGCGGGAGCAGGCGCAGGTCGGGCTCGCCGGAGGAGAGGTCGAGCACACCCTCGGGCACGGGCAGGCGCAGCGCCACCCGGTCACCGCTGATCGGCGGGCGGGAGCGGACCCGGGTGCCGCGGCGGCCGTCGGACTCGATCACGCCGCGTTGCCGCAGGTCCTGATAGGCCTTGGCCACGGTGGCGGGACTGACCTGGAGATCGGCGGCCAGGAGGCGGATCGGCGGCAGCGGCACGCCCCAGTCGATGGTGCCCTTGCGAACACCCGTCTCGATGCTCGCCGAAATCGATGCGGCGCTGTCGCCGCTCACCTGGTACTGTGCTGACACAAGATTGATTCTGTACTAGTACAGCGCACCATGCAAGAGGAGGGGCCGATGTCCGAGCCATATGCGGCGACGGAGCGCACCACCGCCACCCGCATGCGCGACCGGATGGGCTACGAACGCGACACCGCACACGCCATCCTCGACGAGGGGTATGACTGTTCCGTTGCCTTCGTGGTCGACGGCGAGCCCCGCGTGCTGCCCACGCTGCATGTGCGCGTCGGTGACACTCTTTATCTGCACGGGTCGAGCGGCGCCCGGCTCGGTCTGGCGGCCCGCGGCGACGGGGTCCGGGTCTGCGTGAGTGTCACGCTGCTCGACGGCCTGGTCTATGGGCGGTCCCAGTTTCACCACAGCGCCAACTACCGCTCGGTCGTGGCGCACGGCGTCGCGCGGCAGGTGGTCGACCCGGCGGAAAAGCTGACGGCCATGACTGCCCTCGTCGACCGGGTGGGCGCGGGCCGCGCCGCGGACAGCCGGCCACCGACCAGACAGGAACTGGCCCAGACCAGCGTGCTGGCGCTCGCGCTCGACGAGGTCTCGGCGCGCACCCGCAGCGGCGGCGTGCGTGACGACGAGCGCGACCTCGATCTTCCGCACTGGGCGGGCGTGCTGCCGCTGCGGCGGGTGGCCGACGCGCCGGTGACCGACGAGGGGGTGACCGGGGCGCCGCCCGGCTATCTGCCCGGCCGCGAGCCGCAGTGGGTCACGCCGGTCACGCTGACCGGCCGGCACGTCCGGCTCGAACCGATCACGCCCGGGCACGTGGACGGCCTGTTCGAGGCGCTGGCCGACGACGAGGTCTGGGAATACCTGCCGAGCGTGCGCCCGCAGACCCGCGACGAGATGGCCGTGCACGTGACGAGCGCCCTGGAGCAGACCTGGCTGGGCGAGCGGGCGGCGTGGGCACAGGTCGAGCCGGCGACCGGCCGGGTGATCGGCATGACGAGCTATCACGACATCGATCCGGTACGCCGCTCGCTCGGCATCGGTCACACCGTGGTGGGCCGCCCGTGGTGGCGCAGCGGGGTCAACACCGAGGCCAAGCTGATGCTGCTGGAGCACGCGTTCGAGGTGCTCGGTGCCGAGACGGTCTTCTGGTACACCGACATCCGCAACTGGCGCTCGCAGCAGGCGATCGCCCGGCTCGGCGCGAGTCGCGACGGTCTGATCCGCCGGCACCGGCTGCGGCCGGACGGCTCGTGGCGCGACTCGGTGCTCTATGCGATGACGGCCGACGAGTGGCCGGCCGCGGCGGAGCGGCTGCGGGAGCGGCTGGCGGCGGGTGGCTCGGCAGCGCTGGCGAAAACGTAGGGAGGGGCTGGCGGCGGGTGGAGCTGGTGGAACGGCCGGGCCGGCGAGGCCGGCCCGGCCGTGTCCTTGGTCCGGCTCGCGCCGGGACCGAGGGCTACTCCTCGAAGTCGCCGCCGTCGTCTTCGAAGACCTCCTCGGCTACCTCTCCGAGGACCATGCCGCCGACGATGCCGCCGGCTACGCCCGCGGCCATCCCGCCCATGCCCATGCCGTGGCCGCGGCGAACGTGGCCGTGGTGGCCGTGGCCGCCGCCGAAAGCGCCATAGCCGCCGTGGCCGCCATGCCCGCCCGGGAAGCCGCCGTGGCCGCTGCGCAAGCCCTGGTAGCGGCCCGCGGCCTCGCTCACCCACGACTCCACTACCGAGGTCCAGTTTGCGGTGTCGGCCTCGGCGTGGGAGACGCGGAAGCGGCCGTAGGCGTCATGACCGGCGGTCAGGAAGCCGCCGCGCTTGTCGAACTCGAGGATCACCTCTACCCCGGACGGGTCGGCGATGAAAGTCACCTCTACCTCGTTGATGCCGCCCGCGTACTGCGGGGGCGGGAAAAACTCGATCTCCTGGTAGAAGGGCAGCTGCTGGCGTACGCCGTAGATGCCGCCGTGTTCCAGGTCGGCGTTCTTGAAGCGGAAGCCCAGCTGGGCGAACGCGTCCAGGATGCGCTCCTGTGCGGGCAGCGGGTGCACCGCCACCTCGTCCAGGTCGCCCTTGTCGACGGCCTTCGCGACCGCCAGTTCGGTGCGCAGGCCCATGGTCATGCCGTGCAGGCGCTGGCCGTAGACGTGGGTGATCGGGGTCTCCCACGGCACCGGGAACGAGAACGGCAGGTCGCGCTGCTCCCCCTTCCGCAGCTGGAAACCGCCGGCCACCGGGACCCGGTGGAACTCCACGAAACCGTCGCCGTGCTCGGATTCGACGCGGGTGACCAGGCCGAGCACCACCTGTTCGATGGTGACGTCGTGGTCGCCGCCGGTGATTTTGACCTGACCGTCCAGGGTCAGGCCGGGTCGGGTGTTCGGGTTCGCCAGCACAGTGTCGACGGATGGGCCGCCGACGCCGAAGGCGCGCATCATCTTCTTGAAAACCACCGGGTCATTCCTCCTTGAAGAGACAGGGTGGCGAATCAACAAATGGGGTGGCGGATCAGGACAGCACAGGCACCGGGTCGGTTTCGTCGTCGAACCGGCCGATCACCTGTTCCAGCAGGTCTTCCAGTGCGACGAAGCCGACCCGCCGGTCCCCGTCGACAACCATGGCGAGGTGCGCCCGGCCGGCCCGCATCGCGGCCACGGCGTCCACCACGCGGTCGTCCGGGGCCAGGGTGAACACCGGGTCCATCAGGTCGGCCGCGGTGGCCGGGCGGCCGGCGGTGGTCGCGCGCAGCGCCTCGCGGACGTGCACGACGCCGGCCAGCGCACCGTCCGGGCCGGTCACGCCGAGGCGGGAACGGCCGCCGGTGATCGAGGCGAGCTCGATGTCCGCGGCGCCGGCCGTGCCGGGCACGGTGACCAGGCCGGAGGCCGGGAACGCGACCTCGTGCACCCGCAGCGAGCCGAGGCCCAGCACGCTGCTGAGCAACTCGCTCTGCTCGGCCTCCAGCAGGCCCTCGGCCCGGGACCGGTCGAACAGCATCTGCATCTCGGCGGGGCTGTGCCGCTGCGCCAACTCGTCCGGCGGCTGCACCCGGAACGGCCGCAGCAGCAGGTTGGCCAGGGCGTTCAGCGACCGCAAGGCGGGACCGGCGACCCGGGTGAACGCCCGGAACGGCAGGGCCAGCAGGGTCGCCGACCGCTCCGGATGGGTGATCGCCCAGGACTTCGGCATCATCTCGCCGATCACCAGGTGCAGGAAGGTGACCACGGCCAGCGCGACCACGAAGGCGATCGCGTGGCCGGCCAGTCCGGGCAGGCCCAACCGGTGCAGGATCGGCTCGATCCCGTGCGCGATGGCCGGCTCGGCGAGGGCACCGAGGCCCAGCGAGCAGAGCGTGATGCCGAGTTGGGCGCCGGCCAGCATGACCGGCAGTTCCCGGGTGCCGGCGAGCGCGGCGGCGACGGCCCGGGCCGGGCGGTCGGCCAGTGCCAGTTCGAGCCGGTGCCGGCGGCTGGCGACCAGGGCGAACTCGGCCGCCACGAAGAACGCGTTCCCCACCAGCAGCAGTGCGGCGTACACGATCGTCATCGGGACAGCCTCACCGTGCGCGGCACCCGCCGTTCGACGCTTTCCACCCGTACCGAAAGATTGTCGAGAGTGAGCGAATCGCCTGCCTCAGCCACCCGCCCCAGGCGCGCCAGCACGAGGCCGGACATGGTGTCGTAGGCGTGGCCGACCGGCAGGTCGACACCCGTCGCGTCGGTGATCTCGTCGAGCCGCCAGCGCCCGGGCACCAGCCACGAGCCGTCGTCCTGGCGGACCGGAGCGGGCTCGGGCGGATCGTCCTCGTCGCGGATCGGGCCGACCAGCTCCTCGGCGATGTCCTCCAGGGTCACGATGCCGGCGACACCGCCGAACTCGTCGACCACGCAGGCCAGCTGGCGGCGGCCGGTGCGCAGGCGTTCCAGCACCGCCGGCAGCCGCAGCGACGACGGCACCAGCAGCGGCGTGCTCATCAGCGCGGCCACCGGCGTGACCGGGCGCAGGCGGGCCGGGACGGCGAGGACGTCGTTGATGCCGATCACGCCGACCACCTCGTCGACGGACTCCCCGCGTACCGGAAAACGAGAGTGACCGGAATCCAGCAGCGCAACCACCTCGGACGCGACGGCCGTGGCCGGTACGAACACCACGTGGACGCGCGGCACCATCACCTCGGCCACGGTGCGGGCGCGGAAGTCGAGGCCCCGGTCGAGCAGGGCGGACAACTCGTCGTCGAGCTGACCGGACGAGCGGGCCGCCGCGATGATCTGCTCGAGATCCTCCGAGGTGGCGCCCTCGGGCAGTTCCCCGATCGGCTCGATGCCGAGGCGCCGCAGCAGGCCGGCGGCCGCCCCGTCGAACAGGCGGATGACCGGGCCGAAGACGGCCAGATAGAGCAAAGTGGAACGGCTCAGGCGGGCGGCCACCGTCTCGGGGCGGGCGATCGCGAGGTTCTTGGGCGCCAGCTCGCCGAGCACCATCTGCACCACGGTCGCGATCACCAGCGCGAGCACGACCGACAGCGGCAGCGAGATCGCCGCCGGCACGCCGGCCACGCCGAGCAGGTCGGCCAGGCCCGCGCCGAGGAACGGTTCGGCGACGTAGCCGACCAGCAGGGCGGTGACGGTGATGCCGAGTTGGGCGCCGGAGAGGACGAACGACAATTGCTCGGTGACCTTGAGGGCGCGTTCGGCGGCCCGGTCACCCTGCTCGGCCTGCTGCCGGAGGCGGCCGCGATCGGCGGTGACATAGCCGAACTCCTGGGCCACGAAATAGCCGGTGACGGCGGTGACCACGAGAACCAGCGCGAGACCCAGAACGATCAGCATGGCTGCGCGGGTCGGAAAACACATAGCCGGGCCGAGCCCGGCCTGGTACTGCCGATCATGGGACCAGACGGTAACAACGCCGCCTGTGTACTAGCTGTGAGCAACGGTCACGCGCGGTCGACGTAGAACGTGCTCAGCACCATGTTGATCTTTGCCAGGTCACCGGTCCAGTCGATCTCGCGACTGGACCAGCTGATCGCGAAACCGCGCCCGTTGCTGGCGAGCCACCGGGTCCGCGCGTGCAGTTCGGTGCCGTCCGCCTCCTGATAGCGGTATTCCCAGTCGGCGGCCTTGTTGAGCAGCGGACGCGCCTCGATGGAAAGCTCCTGGTAGCCGCGCAGCGCACCCTCGCGCACCAGCCGCGCGGCCTCGGCCCGGCACGCGGCAACCGGATCGCCCGCGGGGTTGCGCCCGGTGTCGAGGCTGAGCACGCGGTCGCCGGCCCGGTCGCGGAAGCAGTACATGGTGCCGGCCTTCTGCACGCTCCAGCCGTCCGGCACCGCGATGTGCACGCCGGTGCCGTCGGCGAAGTAGGCCCAGCCGCGAGGCAGCGTCCAGCCCTGCACGCCCCGGGTCGCGTTGCGTTGCGGCAGGCGGGTGGCCGCGCTGGGCGCGGGTCCGGCGCAGCCGGCAGGCGAAAAGCTGACCAATTGAGGGGTACGCGGCGGGGCCGTCGACGGCGCAGCGGTAGCGGGCGGGTCGCCGCCGCGCTGCATGATGTAGCTCGCCACGATGCCGCCACCGCCCAGGAGGGCCGCTGCTACGGCTACCGCGGCAGCGATCAGGGTCGGGCGGGAGGGGGGTCGGGCGGCGCCTTGGCGGGAGGGACGGCGCCGGGTGGGAAGGATGGATCGGGAGCGGGCTTTCGCCGGGTCATCACGGGATATATCGGATTTGTCGCCCGGGTGGGAGTGGGAGCCTGATCCCGCGCGGGAGGCAGGTTTCCGGCTGGAGCCCGCGAGAGAGGCGGCGCCCGAACGGCGGTCGCGGTCGGCGCCGTCAGGGGTGGGCTCGGCGGTCGAGGGAGCTCCATCGCCTCCGCCGGACATGGCCGATTTGTCGCCCGGGACCACCGCGGGACCGGCAGGCGGCACCGGGACCGAAGCCACCACCGTCCCCCGCCGCGGCGACGGCACCCCACTCCCCGAAGCCGCCACCAGCCGCAGCCGCCGGTCCACCTCGCTGCCCGTCAGCCTCTTGTCCGGCTCGTGCCGCAGCAACCCGAGCAGCACCGGCGCCAGCGCCCCCGCCCGCTCCGGCGGATCCGGCGGCTCGGTGGCCAGCGCCATCAGCGTCGCCATCGCGGTGTCCCGGGCGTACGGCGACCGGCCCTCCACCGCCGTGTACAGCGTCGCCCCCAGCGACCACATGTCCGACTCGACCGTGGACGCGCCGTCCCGGGCCCGCTCCGGCGACACGTACTGCGGCGAGCCCACCACCAGGCCCGGACCCGTCACCGCGCCGTCGTCGACGAACGTCGCCAGGCCGAAATCCGTCAGCACCACCCGGCCGTCCGTGCCGATCAGGACGTTGTGCGGCTTCACGTCGCGGTGCAGCACGCCGGCGCGGTGGGCGGCGGTCAGCGCGTCCAGCACCGCCAGGCCGATCCGGGCCGCGGCGGCCGGTGAGTACGGGCCGTCGTCGTTGATCACCTGGTGCAGGGAGCGGGACGGCACGTACTCCATCACGATCCACGGCAGATCCTCGGCGTGCACGACGTCGTAGACCCGGACCACGTGCGGATGGTTGAGCCGGCCGGCGCTGCGGGCCTCACGCAGGGTGCGGTCGCGCAGCCGGGTCTGCTCCTCGTCGGTCATCCAGTCCGGCGGGACGAACTCCTTGACCGCCACGTCGCGGTCGAGCATCTCGTCGCGGGACAGCCAGACCCGGCCCATGCCGCCGGACCCGACCGGTTCGATCAGGCGGTATCGGCCGGCGATGAGCATGCGTCTGACCGCCATCCCGCCCCCACGCGTCGACTCGTAGCAAGGATAGTCAAGCGGCCCTGCCCGGCGGAATGACGATCACCCGGCCACCGCGTAGACCACGAGGTTGTCCTTATATGACCGGAGGCGGTGATCGAAAACCCCGCCGCAGGTGATCAGCCGCAGCTGGCGGTCGGGCGTCGGCGCGTACACCTCATCTGTGGGGAACTTGTTCTTGGGGTACCACGCCGTCCTGGTGACCGTGAAGCGCACCACTTTGCCGCCGCGAACCACCTCGATCCGGTCGCCCACGGTGAGCTCGCGGAGCCGGTAGAACACCGCCGGTCCGGCTTTCGAGTCGACGTGTCCGGCGAGGACGGCCGGTCCGACGTCGCCGGGTGCGGTGCCGCCCGCATACCAGCCCGCGCGTTCGAATCTCCGCGGCGGCACCAACTCGCCGTCCTTGCCGAGCTCCAGCATCTCGAGCGGGCTGTTCAGGCCGATCGCCGGCACCCGCACCTGGGTGGGCGGGCCGCTGGGTGCGGGCGCCACGCTGCCGAACGGATCGCCGGGCGGCCGTCCCGCGTTGCCGGCGCCCTGTTTGGCCTCGGCCACCGCGGGCGGGCCGGACGCCGCCCATCGACCGAGGTCAGGGTCTTGCGCGGCGTAGTCGGTGAGCGCCAGGTAGGTGGTGGCAACGACAAACGCGGCCAGGATGGCACTCGCGGCCGGCAGCGCGGCTCGCCGTGCGAGAGATTTCTTTTGCCGTACGCGACCAGGCGGCGCATCGACGGCAGTGGCGATCGCGGTTTTCGGCTCGCCCGGCACCGGCGGCCGCACCCCGGCCGTCTCGCGCTGGCGGCCCTCGAACACGGTCGTCGGCGGCGCGGCGGTCCGGAAGACCGAAGGTTTCGGCCGGGGCACCGACAGCGCGCCCGGCACCGGCGCCTTGCCCTGCGCGGCCGGCGTCGACTCGGGGCCGACCGTGGCGGTCCCGCGGGCGACCCCCCGGCGGCTGATCAACCCGCTCCTGATCAACGCGCTGCCCTTCCGCTTGCCGGACATCGCTCAGGCAGCCCGCAGCCGGCGACGGAGCACCACCACCAGGCCGGCCGTCAGCACGCCGGCCACACCGGCCAGCAGCAGCGCCATGGGCAGCGGCGAACCCGGCTGGGTGCCGCCGTCACCGGTGGCGATGCCGCCGAGTGGCACCGTGCCCTGCCGTTCCGCGTCCACGTGCAACTCCGGTTTCAGGCCGCCACCCTGGTCGTCGAGCACGACCAAAGAGTAGACGCTGCCGGCACCCATCGTGCAGGGCAGAACGCTGGTCCGGCCACCGCCGGTGGGCGTCACCCGGACGCTCCACTTGCCGGGGTTGACCTCGCGGTACTGGGTCGTGGTGGCGAACTCGACGCCGTCCGCGATCTTGTTGCCGTTGGCGCCGGCCACGTTGAGCACCGGCGCCTTGACCGAGGCCTGGATGATCCGCACCTTGGACTTGCCGGGGTCGGGCAGGCGCAGGTCGTCGTCGAGCACGCGCAGGCCCAGGTCGGCGAAGCGGCCCACGCCGGCCACCGTGTACGCCTTGCCGGTCTCGACCCCGACCGCGGTGGAGATCACCGGCTGGGTGGTCGCGGGCGCGCCGGCCTTGCGCATCGCGACCTGGTAGTTGCCGCTCGGCAGGCGCAGGTAGGCGGACATGTCGCCGTACCCGACCGCCTTGAAGGTCTGTGGTGCGGACTTGCCGGACGTCGCCCGGAGATAGACGTCGACGGCCGGGGTGTCCGGCGAGAGATGGGCGAGCCGGACGTAGCCTTCGCCGGCCGCGCGGGCGGGGGACGCCAGGGCGACGGCCGCGAGCGCGGCGATCGCCACGGCGGCGCCGAGGCGCCGTACGGGTGATGCGCTGATGATCACGGTGCCTCCTTGCGGGACGGGGCCTCGAATTGGTGTCCATCTGTATATGCCTCCGTCACTCAACCGCACCATGGTCCGCCGTGCCAAGAAACTTCGCTGGTTGGTCGCCCCGCTGGTACCCACCTGACCGATAGACGGCTGTCTTTCCGGTACGCCCGTTCCGGATTTTTGTCGTACCCCCGAGGGAGGATGGGCTGGTGCAAGACGTGCTGGCAGAGTTCGGCCCGGCGACCCGCGAGTGGTTCCGGGCAGCGTTCGCCGCGCCCACCACCGCTCAGACCGGGGCGTGGCGGGCGGTCGGCGCCGGTCGCAACGCACTGGTGGTCGCACCGACCGGCTCCGGCAAGACCCTGGCCGCGTTCCTCTGGTCCCTCGACCGGCTGGCCCGCGAGCCGGCCCCGGACGACGCCCGGCGCCGCTGCCGGGTCCTCTACGTGAGCCCGCTCAAGGCGCTCGCGGTCGACGTCGAACGCAACCTGCGGGCGCCGCTGACCGGCATCCGGCAGGCCGCGGGCCGGCTCGGGCTGCCCCCGCCCGACATCACCGTGGGCATGCGCACCGGCGACACCCCGGCCGACGAGCGGCGGCTGTTCGCCCGCACCCCGCCGGACATCCTGATCACCACGCCCGAGTCGTTGTTCCTGCTGCTCACGTCCGCGGCCCGAGACTCGCTGCGCGGCGTCGAGACGGTAATCGTCGACGAGGTGCACGCGGTCGCCGCCACCAAGCGCGGCGCCCACCTGGCGCTCTCGCTCGAACGGCTGGACGCGCTGCTCGGCACACCCGCACAGCGCATCGGCCTGTCCGCCACGGTCCGGCCGATCGACGAGACGGCCCGGTTCCTGGGCGGCGCGCGCGACGTCGAGATCGTCCAGCCGCCGGCCGCCAAGACCATCGAGGTCTCGGTCGAGGTCCCGGTGGAAGACATGACCCGCCTCGACGAGCTGCCCGACAACGACCTTGATGACCCAGACGGCAACCGCCGCACCCCGTCGATCTGGCCGGCCGTCGAGGAACGGGTGCTCGACCTCATCCAGGCGCACCGGTCCACGATCGTCTTCACCAACTCGCGGCGCAGCTCGGAGCGGCTCTGCGCCCGCATCAACGAGCTGGCCGCCGAGCGCGCCGGCGAGACCCTGCCGGTGCCGGCCCGGCCGCCCGCCGAGGTGATGGCCCAGGCCGGGATGGCCGGCGGTGCGCCGCCGGTGATCGCCCGGGCGCACCACGGCAGCGTCTCCCGCGAGGAGCGCAAGCAGATCGAGGAGGCGCTGAAATCCGGCCAGTTGCCGGCCGTGGTGGCCACCTCGAGCCTCGAACTCGGCATCGACATGGGCGCGGTCGACCTGGTGGTGCAGATCGAGGCGCCGCCCTCGGTCGCGGCCGGCCTGCAGCGCATCGGCCGGGCCGGGCACCAGGTGGGCGCTGTCTCGCGCGGCGTGGTCTTCCCCAAACACCGCGGCGACCTGCTGTCCTGCGCCGTGGTCTCCGACCGGATGACGGCCGGCGCCATCGAGGAACTGCGCTATCCGCGCAACCCGCTCGACGTCCTGGCCCAGCAGATCGTGGCGATGGTGGCGCTGGACGCCTGGGCGGTCGACGAGCTGGCCGCCCTGGTGCGCCGGGCCGCGCCGTTCGCCGAGCTGCCCGAGTCGGCGCTGCACGCGGTGCTCGACATGCTCTCCGGCCGCTACCCGTCGACCGCGTTCGCCGAGCTGCGCCCGCGGCTGGTCTGGGACCGCGCCACCGACCAGCTGACCGGCCGCCCCGGCGCCCAGCGGCTCGCGGTGACCAGCGGCGGCACCATCCCCGACCGGGGCATGTTCGGCGTCTTCCTGGCCGGGTCCGAGCGGGCGTCCCGGGTCGGCGAGCTCGACGAGGAAATGGTGTACGAATCCCGCGTCGGCGACGTGTTCCTGCTGGGCTCGACGTCGTGGCGGATCGAGGACATCACCCCCGACCGGGTCCTGGTCTCGCCGGCGCCGGGCGCGCCGGCCCGGATGCCGTTCTGGAAGGGCGACACCCTGGGCCGCCCGGTCGAGCTGGGCCGGGCCATCGGTGCCCAGCTGCGTTCGCTGGTCCGGGCCGGCGACGAGCGGGCCACCGCCACGCTGCGCGAGTCCGGGCTCGACGAGTGGGCCGCCGGCAACCTGATCGCCTACCTGAGCGAGCAGCGCGAGGCCACCCGCCACCTGCCCGACGACCGCACGGTGCTGGTCGAGCGGTTCCGCGACGAGCTGGGCGACTGGCGGATGACGGTGCACTGCGTGCTCGGCGCCCGGGTCAACGCGCCGTGGGCGCTGGCCATCGCCCGCCGGCTGACGGAGCGATACGGCGTGGACGGCCAGGTCATGCCGTCCGACGACGGCATCGTGGTGCGCCTGCCGGACACCGCCGAGGACCCGCCCGGCGCCGACCTGGTGTCCTTCGACGCCGACGAGATCGCCCAGATCGTCGAGGAGTCGGTCGGCACGTCGGCGCTGTTCGCCAGCCGGTTCCGGGAGTGCGCGGCCCGGTCGCTGCTGCTGCCCCGCCGCGACCCGCGCCGCCGCCAGCCGCTGTGGCAGCAGCGCCAGCGCTCGGCCCAGCTGCTCGACGTGGCCCGCGAGTTTGCCGACTTCCCGGTCACCCTCGAGGCGGCCCGGGAGTGCCTGCAGGACGTGTTCGACGTGCCCGGCCTGGTCGGGCTGATGCGCGAGATCGCCGGCCGCAAGGTGCGCCTGGTCGAGGTCGAGACGCCACGGCCGTCGCCGTTCGCCCGGTCGCTGCTGTTCGGCTACGTGGGCGCGTTCCTCTACGAGGGCGACGCCCCGCTGGCCGAGCGGCGGGCCGCGGCCCTCACCCTGGACGCGACGCTGCTCGGCGAGCTGCTCGGCCGGGTCGATCTGCGCGAGCTGCTCGACCCCGCGGTGGTCCTCGAGACCGAGACCCAGCTCCAGTGGCTGACCAGCACCCGAGCGCCCCGCGACGCCGAGGACGTGGCCGAGCTGCTGCGCCTGCTGGGCGACCTGGCACCGGCCGAACTGGCGCTGCGCGGGGTCGAGCCGGCCTGGGCCGAGCAGCTGGCCGCCGCCCGCCGGGCGATCAGCATCCGGGTGGCCGGCGAGGAACGCTGGATCGGCGTGGACGACGCCGCCCGCTACCGGGACGCGCTGGGCGCGGCGCTGCCGGTCGGGCTCCCCGAGGCGTACCTCGAACCGGTGGCCGACCCACTCGGCGACCTGGTGGCCCGGTACGCCCGCACGCACGGCCCGTTCGCGGCGGCCACCTGTGCGGCCCGGTTCGGCCTCGGCGTGTTCGTGGTCGAGCAGGCGCTCAAGCGGCTCGGCGCGACCGGCCGGGTCGCCTCCGGCGAGTTCTCACCCGGCGGCGCCGGTTCCGAGTGGTGCGACGCCGAGGTGCTCCGCATGCTGCGCCGCCGGTCGCTGGCCGCCCTGCGCCGCGAGATCGAACCGGTGCCGCCCCGGGTGCTGGCCGCGTTCCTGCCGCGCTGGCACCAGATCGGCGGCAACGTCCGCGGCGTCGACGGCCTGGCCGCCGCGATCGAGCAGCTCCAGGGCATCGCGGTGCCGGCCTCGGCCTGGGAGCGGCTGGTACTGCCGGCCCGGGTCACCGATTACGCCCCGCCGATGCTCGACGAGCTGTGCGGCGGCGGCGACGTGCTGTGGGCCGGCTCCGGCGCGATCGGCGGCAACGACGGCTGGGTCACCCTGGCCTGGGCCGACAGCGCACCGCTGCTGCTGCCCCCGCCCGACACCGAGGTCGCGCTGAGCCCGCTGCACCAGTCGGTCCTGAAGGCGCTGGCCGACGGGCAGGCGCTGTTCTTCCGGTCGCTCTCCGACCGGATCGGCGCCACCGACGACGCGGCCCTGAGCGCCGCGGTATGGGACCTGGTCTGGTCCGGCCACCTCACCAACGACACGCTCGCCCCGCTGCGCGCCCTGCTCGGCGGCAGCGGCGCCCACCGGGCCAAGGCGGCACCGGCCCGCACCCGCTACCGCCGCCCCGGCCGCCCCACCATGCCGGCCCGCGGCGGCCCACCCAGCATGGCCGGCCGCTGGTCCCGCCTGCCCGACCGCGACCTCGACCCGACCCGCCGCGCCGCCGCCCTGGCCGACCTCCTGCTCGAACGCCACGGCGTAGTCACCCGGGGCGCGGTGCTGGCCGAGGGCGTCACGGGCGGCTTCGCCGCGGTCTACCCGGTGCTGGGCGCCCTGGAGGAACGCGGCGCCGCCCGCCGCGGCTACTTCGTCGAGGGCCTGGGCGCCGCCCAGTTCGCCGTCCCCGGCGCCGTCGACCGCCTGCGCGCCCTGGCCGAACCGGCCGAGTTGGCCAAACGCACCGGCTCCACGGCCCAGGTGCTGGCCGCCACCGACCCGGCAAACCCCTACGGCGCGGCCCTCCCCTGGCCCGACCGCATCCTCGACAGCGGCGACGGCGAAGCCACCAAGACCGCCGGCCACCGCCCCGGACGCAAGGCCGGTGCCCTGGTCATCCTGGTCTCCGGCGACCTGGTGCTCTACGTCGAACGCGGCGGCCGCACGCTGCTCTCGTTCGTCGACACCCCGGAGTCCCTCACCGCCGCCGGCCACGCCTTGGCCGGCGCGGTCCGCTCCGGCGCCCTGGGCCCGATGTCCGTCGAACGAGCCGACGGCGAGTCAGTCCACGCCTCGCCCTTGCGCGACGCCCTGACGACGGCCGGCTTCCGCGCCACCCCGAGGGGGTTGCGTCTCCGTGGCTGACCCGAGCCCTCAGCGCAGGGGCGGGTTCAGGTGCAGGCCGGCGGTCAGCTCGCGATAGGCCGCGAGGACCGACTGGGTGTGCTCGGCCAGTTCGGCGGCCGCGTCCACCGGCTCGGCCGACAGGCCGGGCGGTGGGGCGGCCCGCAGGGAGTCCTCGGCGGCGCGGATGGCCCGGCGCATGTCCTGTTCCCGGATGAAGTTGCGGCCGGCCAGTTCGGTCCGGCGCAGGCTGGCCTCGCGACGGGCCAGGTCGGCGCCCACCTGGGAGAGGGCGGCCCGGGTGGCGTGCAGCTGGGCGGTCAGCTCGCGGGCGGTCTGGTCGGCGGCCGGCACGGCGGCGAAATCGGGGCGGCTCAGTTCGGTCAGCACGCCGGTCAGCTCCTGACGGCGGGACAGCGCGCCGGCGATCTCCCACAGCGCCTCGGCCAGCATGTCCTCGGCCTCGTTCGCGTCGATCAGGGCACCCAGGGCGGGCCACGTCTCGCTCACCCGGTCGGCCACCGCGACGGCCTGCTGGAAGGACTGCCGTTCCGACTCGCCGGTGAGCAGGAACACGTCGGCACGCCGGGTGCGGGGGCCGGCCCGGTCGAAGCGGCGGCGCAGCACCGGGGAGAGGTAGGACGCCGCGAAGAAGACCGCGCCGCCGACCGCGATGGCGGCCTCGACCGGGGCGAACGCCGCGGTCAGCGAGCCGGCCAGCACCGGCGGCAGGACCACCAGCGCGGTGTCGGACAGCGAGTGGCGCGGCTTCGGGTCCAGGACCGGGGCGGTCAACTCGACCAGCGCGTTCCAGTCCCGCCGTACCACGGTGGCGCCGGACATCCGCAGCCGGCCGCGGGAGACCGCGGTGACCTTGTCGTCCCGCGCGACATACAGCCGCGACCCAGCCAACGTGCCTCCCGTTACACCCCGTGGACCTCGCAATATAGGCGACCCAGGTTGTACCGGCTATGTCCAACCACATGGTTGAGCTAGATGCCGTGTTCCACGCCCTGGCCCATCAGGTGCGGCGCAGCATGTTGCGGCGGCTGGCCACCGGCGAGCTCACCATCGGCGAGTTGGCCGAGCCGCTCCAGATGTCGCTCGCGGCGGCGTCGAAACACGTCAAGGTCCTGGAACTGGCCGGCCTGGTGGGCCGCACGGTCGACGGCCGCCGGCACGTCTGCCGGCTCGAGCCGCGCCCGCTGTCCGAGGCCACCGCCTGGCTGCTGTTCTACGAGGAGTTCCGGGACGCCCGCCTGCCCGCGCTGCGGACCCTTCCGGCCGTACACCGCGAAATGATCCTGCCCGCCGCCGCCCACCCGGTCTACCGCGCCTGGCTCACGCCCGACGTGCTGCGGCAATGGCTCGCGCCGGGCCCCTACGAGTGCGTCCGCGCCGAGGTGGACGAGCGGGTCGGCGGCCACTTCCGGATCTGGCACAGCACCGGCGGCGAGCCGGCCGGCGGCTTCGAGGCCGAGATCCTGGACCTCGCGCCGGACCGGCGCATCGCGTGGCGCTGGGGCTTCGTCGGGCCGGACCGCTCGGCCGGCGGCTTCGACTCGCTGCTCACCGTCACCCTCGAGGACACCGCGGACGGCGGCACCCACCTGATCCTGCGGCACGAGCGCCTCGACGACCTGGCCGCCGCGATGCCGGAGGTGGCCGCCGGGGTCGGCGCCGGCTGGAACGGCGCTCTGGAAAAGCTCACCTCGGCCCTGAAAGTGAATTGAATTCGATTCGGAATTGGCACGTGAATTCCACCGAAAGTCCGAATTGAGCGGCCACGCGACGGATTGCTGAAGGGCCGGGACTCGACGAGCCTTTGCATTCGTAACCGGCCGGAATCAGGGCCGGGCAGTTTCCGAAGGGTCGCGGTCCCATGAACGAATATCCGGCCGGATACGGAAGCGAACGCACTCCGTATCAGCCGACGCAGGCCTATGCGTTTCCGTCACCGCCGCAGCGCGGCGCCATCCAGGTGCACCAACAACAAACACCGATGCCGTACGCGGCGACGCCCGCCCCGGTCTCGGCCGGCGGCCGGCTCGGCGCGGTCCTGCTGGACGCCCTGTTGATGCTGGTCACACTGTGGATCGGCTGGCTGATCTGGTCGCTGTTCACCTGGCAGAACGGCCAGACTCCCGGCAAGCAGATGCTCGGCCACGTGGTCGCCGACGCGCAGACCGGCGAGCCGTTCGACTGGGCCCGGATGGCACTTCGCGAGTTCTGCATCAAGGGCGTGCTCGGCTGGCTGCTCAACGTGGTCAGCTTCGGCATCTACTTCTGGGTCGACTCCCTCATGGTCCTCGGCGACCGGCAGCAGACCCTGCACGACCGGATGGCGAACTCGATCGTCCGGCACATCTGACCATGCGACAGCGCAGCGCGGCCCCGCCGGACCAGCAGCGCCCGGAGCAGGCGGCGTCGACCTGGCTCCAGGTGGCGTTCGGCGGGATGAGCGTGACGATCGCCCTGGTGGCCGCGGTGATCGCCTACTTCGCCTGGGTGCAACCGCACGAGCCGGGCGCCGGGGCAGCCGCCGGCGACACCGGCCGGAGGGCCGGCGAAGCCGGCAACGGCACACCGACCGGCACGACCGCCGCCAGGGGTTCCGGCGAGCCGGCCACGAAGAAGCCGATCACGAAGAAGCCGGCCACGAAGAAGCTCGCCTCGCTCGAACCCACCCTCGGCGGCACCAACCTCCGGCGCAGCGGCAACGACCTGGTCCTGCCGTGCGCTACCGGCCAGACCACCGACCGGCAGCGGACCGTCGAGTACGACCTGTTCGGCCGCTATGCGACCGCCGAGGCCGCCCTGACCGTGACCAGGGCCCGCGACGGCGAATCCCCGGCCCAGATCAAAATCCTCGCCGACGGATTGGTGGCCACCACGGTAACCGTCACCAGAAACCACCCCGCCCGGCTGAATGTCCCACTGGCCGGCAGGCAGAAAATGCGACTCCAGCTGACGTGCCAATTCCCGGACAGCGAAGTCACCATCGGAAACGCGACACTAATTCACTCTTAGGTGCTACGGGGAGCGGGAACATGAACAATTCGCAGGTGCCATTGCCATCACGCCCGGGAGCCGACCGCATAGGCCCGCCACGCCCGAATGCCGGCGGAAACATAGCGGGCGCGGGATCAGATCTGCCGCGCCGAGCCGCGATGCCGACGAGCCCGCCGCACCCCGGCCCGCCACCACCGGCCGGCCCGCCGGCCCCGGCCGCAACGCCACCGCACACCGGCCCGCCCGCCCCGGCCGCAACGCCACCGCACACCGGACCGCTGTCGCAGGCTGGAACGCCGCAGCCGGCAATCATCGGCGGCCTCCGGGCGGATCCCACCGGACCGCCGCCGAGCGCGCCAACCACGCCGCCCCGCACCCGCGGCACCCTCACGGCCGTGACGCTCGTGGTGGCCGTCCTCGGCCTGGTGATCGGCCTCGCCGGCGTCGCCCTCTCCGCGCTGGCCCTGGGCCGCAGCGACGAGGCCACCACCCTGGCGCAGGCCGCACACGACCGCCCCGCCCCGCCCCGGCGGCCGCCCAGCCCGCGATCGCGGCCCCGACGGCCGCACCGGCGACCGATCCCACCACCGGCCCCGCCACGGACCCGGCCGGCCAGACCGACCCCGGCGTCTCCGCGACACCCGAGCCGATCAGCCCGTCCGCCCAGTTCAACGTCTTCTACGAGGAGGAGAAGCTCCGGATCCGTTCGCACTCCTGCGACTACACCAACAACACCTACGTCGACCTGGACGAGCCCCGCGTGATCGGCGAGGCCGTCGAGAGCACCGAACTCGGCTACGCCCAGTGCGAGCCCGGCAAGATCTCGATCGATCTGCCGTTCGCGCAGGTGGCCGGCCCGGGTGCGACGCCCGCGGACTGTCTCGAGACGATCCGCACCAACCCCGGTAGGTCGCCCGTCGCACCCGTTCGCGGCATGACCCTCTGCCTCGTCACCTCGCAGGACCAGGCGGCCGAGCGCGGCATCCCGCAGAAGCTGGTCTTCATCACCGTCGACTCGATCAGCCTGGACAATTCGGCGAGTGTCCTCGGCGTTACCGCGAAGGCGTGGACCGTACCGAAATAGGCCCTACAGGGACGCCGCCAGTTCGACGTGGTCGAGGTCGGCGAGGTCCAGCACCTGCAGGAACAGGCGGGTCGCGCCGGCCTCGGCGTACCGCTGAATGATCTCGGACGCCTCGCCGGGCGTGCCCACCACGCCGCCGTTGTCCCGCATCTCGCCGGCCTCGCGGCCGATGGCCGCGGCCCGGCGCCGCACCTCCGCGTCGGTCGCGCCCACGCAGAGGACCGCCGCCGCGGAGAACGACGGCGGCGCCGGGCGGCCGATCGCCTCGCTGGCCGCCCGCACCCGCTCGAACGTGGCCGCGACGTCCTCGACCTTGGCGAACGGCGCGTTGAACTCGTCGGCGAAGCGGGCCGCCAGCGCCGGCGTCCGCCGCTTGCCGTGGCCGCCCACGATGATCGGCGGCCGCGGCGACTGGACCGGCTTGGGCAGCGCCGGCGAGTCGATCAGCTGGTAGTGCTTGCCGTGGAAGTCGTAGCCCTGCCCGGCCGGGGTGGTCCACAGGCCGGTGATGATCTCGAGTTGCTCCTCGAGGCGGTCGAAGCGCTCGCCGACCGGCGGGAACGGGATGCCGTACGCGGTGTGCTCGCGCTCGAACCAGCCGCCGCCGAGGCCGAGTTCGACCCGGCCGCCGCTCATCGCGTCGACCTGGGCGACCGCGATGGCCAGCGGACCGGGCAGCCGGAACGTGGCCGACGTGACCAGCGTGCCGAGCCGGATCCGGGAGGTCTGCACGGCCAGCGCGCCGAGCGTCACCCAGGAGTCGGTGGGACCCGGCTCACCCGGCTTGCCCATCGCTACGAAGTGGTCGGAGCGGAAGAACCCGTCGTAGCCGCTCGCCTCGGCGGTCTGCGCGACCCGGAGCAGGTCGTCGTGGGTGGCCCCCTGCTGGGGCTCGGTGAAGATCACAAGACGCATGAATCAAACGGTATGCCTGTCGCACACGATCTGTGCCGGGGCAGTAACGTTTGCCACCATGGCCGGCTATGGATGGATCAGCCTCACTACCGACTACGGGACGTTCGACGGGTTCGTGGCGGCGTGCCACGGGACGATCGCGCGCATCGCTCCGGCGGTACGCGTCATCGACGTGACCCACCACGTCCCGCCCGCCGACGTGTCCCGCGGCGCCGCCGTTCTCGCGCAGACCGCGCCGCACCTTCCGGCCGCGGTGCACGTGGCGGTGGTCGACCCGGGCGTGGGCACGGCCCGTCGCGGGCTGGTGCTCGGCACCCCGCACGGACTGCTGGTCGGCCCGGACAACGGCCTGCTCATCTGGGCGGCCGAGGCCCTCGGCGGCATCGAAAGCGGGTACGAGCTGGCCAACAAGGACTGGCTGCTCGGCGACGTGTCGCGCACCTTCCACGGCCGGGACGTCTTCGCGCCGGCCGCCGCCCACCTCGCGCTCGGCGCCCCGGCCTCGGATGCCGGCCCGGCGGTCGACCCGGCCGGACTGGTGCGGCTGCCCGACCCGGTGGTCACGGTCGGCAACGGCTGGATCGAGGCCGAGGTGCTGACCATCGACCGGTTCGGCAACATCCAGCTGGCCGCCACCGGCGAGGTGCTGGCCGGGCTCGGCTCCGACCTGATGCTCAACGGCACCGTGACCGCCCGCCGCGGCACCACGTTCGCCGACGTCGGCCCGGGTGACCTGCTCGTCTACGAGGACTCGGCCGGCCAGGTGGCGGTCGCCGTCAACAACGGCCGGGCCGTGGTGGTGCTCTCGGTGCAACCGGGCGACCTCATCCGGGTCGCCGAACGCTGACATGCCCGAGGGTGACACCGTCTGGAACACCGCCCGGGTGCTCGAGCGGGCCCTGGTCGGCGACGACCTGACCGGCTCCGACTTCCGGGTGCCCCGGCTGGCCACCACCGACCTGACCGGCTGGCACGTGGCCGAGTCGGCGAGCCGCGGCAAGCACCTGCTGCTGCGGCTGACCCGGGACGGCGAGAAACCCCTCACCCTGCACTCGCACCTGCGGATGGAGGGGGCCTGGCGGGCGTACGCCCCGGGCGAGCGCTGGACCGGCCGGCCGGCGCACCTGATCCGGGTGGTGCTGCGCACCGAGCGCTCGGTGGCGGTGGGCTATCACCTGCACGAGGTCGCGTTGCTGCCCTCCGCCGAGGAGGACACCCTGCTCGGCCACCTGGGCCCCGACCTGCTGGGCGCCGACTGGGACCCCGCCGAGGCGGAACGGCGGATCGCCACCAAGCCGGACGTGAGCATCGCGGAGGCCCTGCTGGACCAGCGCAACCTGGCCGGGGTGGGCAACCTCTACAAGGCCGAGACGCTGTTTCTGCGCGGGCTGTGGCCGTGGACGCCGGTGGGCCGGGTGCGCGACCTGGCCGGCACGGTGGCCCTGGCGCAGCGCCTGGTCGCCTCGAACCGGGGCCGGTGGACCCAGACCACGACCGGCTCGCTGCGGCGCGGCGAGACCAGTTACGTGTACGGGCGGCGCAGCCAGCCCTGCCGCCGCTGCGGCACCGCGATCCGCAAGGCCGAGCAGGCCGAACGGGTCACCTACTGGTGCCCGCGCTGCCAGCCTGAGGACGCTTGAGCTCGGCCAGGCCCTCGGCGAAGCCGTGCAGCCGGTCGGTGGCGTCGATCAGCCCGGACAGGGCCGGGTGCTGGGAGTCGGCGAGCGGGTGCGCGTCCTCGGCCACGAAGCTGGCGGCCGCGGCCACCAGCCGCTCGTACGCCGTCACGCCCTCGGTGAACTGCTCGGTCAGCCCGGCGTGCGACTCCTCGAGGCCGGCCCGGCTGGCCGGCGGGCTGAGCGGGATGGCCCGCTCCACGGTCGCCACCCGCTGACCCAGGTCGCGCAACCACTGCTCGGCGGTGGCCGCCTCGAGCACGGCGGGCTCGCCGGGCCCGGTGAGCCGGCCGGCCAGCGCCGTCATGGTGGCCGACGCCCGTTCCAGCCGGTCCCAGGCCTCGGTGATGACCGAGCCGCGCAGGGCGTAGCGGTTCTTGTGGCGACGGACCTCGTGCATGATCGTCCGGCCGGTCGGGAAGCGCTCGATCGCCGCGGTCAGCCGCCGGCCGGGCATCAGCGGGGGCGGCGCGGGCGGCGCCGGGGTGGCCGCCAGCTCGCGGTGGTCGCCGTGGCGCCACCAGGCCAGCGCGATCGAGGCACCGGCCGCACCGGCCCAGACCGCGTCGGCGGCGCCGATCCCCGCGTACGGGGTGAGGACGACGGTGGCCGCGGCCAGCCCGCCACCGAGCACGCTCCACCGGCGCGCCGAGTTGCGCAGCTTCCTGAGGCGCCGGAAGTACCTGGTCCGCTCGTCCACCGTCCGTCCCTCCGCTTGCTTGGTGAACCGGCTCAACCGGCCGCGGTCGTGTCGCCCCGCTTCTGGTTCATGCTGGCCCGGATCTCGTCGAGGCGCGCCACGCTGGCCGGGTCGGCCGCGGGCGGGGCCTGCTCGACCGCGGGCTGGGCCGGCGCGGCGCCCAGCTTCTCGCCGGCCATGCTGGCCCGGATCTGCTCGAGCCGGGAGGCACCGGCCAGGTCGAGGCTCGACTTCTGCACCTCGAGCATGCGGCCCTCGATCGAGTTCGACGCGAGCTCGGCGCGGCCCATGGCGTTCGCGTACCGCTGCTCGATCTTGTCGCGGACCTCGTCGAGGGACGGCGTGTTGCCGGGCGCGGCCAGCGACGACATCGACTCGAGGGACTTGGCCACGGTCTCCTGCATCTTGGCCTGCTCGAGCTGGCTGAGCAGCCGGGAGCGCTCGGCGATGCGCTGCTGGAGCACCATCGCGTTGTTCTCCACCGCCTTGCGGGCCTGGCCGGCCGCGGCGAGGGCCTGGTCGTGCAGGGTCTTGAGGTCTTCCATCGACTGCTCGCCGGCGACCAGCTGGGTGGCGATCGTCTGCGCGGTCGACTCGTATTTCTGGGCCTCGGACTCGTTGCCGTCGGCGCGGGCCTTGTCGGCCAGCACCAGCGCCTGGCGGGCCATGCCCTGATGCTTCTCGACCTCGGACATCTGGCGGGACAGCTTCATCTCCAGCTGACGCTGGTTGCCGATGACCGCCGCGGCCTGCTGCACCAGGGCCTGGTGCTGCCGCTGTGCATCCTCGATGGCCTGCTGGATCTGAACCTTCGGGTCGGCGTACTCGTCGATCTTCGCACCGAAGAGCGCCATCATGTAACGCCAGCCCTTGACGAACGGGTTCGCCATCTCGCGGTATCCCCTCAATGTCGCTCAGTCTGCGGCGCCACGACGCAGTTTCCGGATGGCGCGTGAGTCCCATCGTGTCAGCTCGGCGCCACCAACGTCACGTGACCTCCGGGGGATCTCAGGGTCTCCCCCAGGCTTCGAGGCTACGCCGGGAAAAGGGTCAGGGTCGATCCCGTAGTGCGCACCGGGCCGGGCTGCCCGCGGGCAACCCGGCCCGGCCGGACAATCGGAACAAACTAGGCGGCGTACACCACTTCGCGCTGCGGCGGCTTGCGGGTGGCGTGCAGCGTCGCCTTGAGCGGCGACTCCTGGCGCACCGAGACGGAGACATCCCCCTCGCGGGCCACCTTGTGCTGCTTTTCCTCCACCGGCACCAGCACGTTCTCCATTTCCTCGGCGAGCAACAGCGTGTCGCTGACCTCGCCCAGTACCTCGGAGAGCCGTGCGCCGAGCGCCTCGCAGATGGCCGCTAGCAACTCGCTGGACGCTTCCTTCTGACCGCGCTCGATCTCGGACAGATACCCCAGGCTGACATTCGCGGCGGTGGACACCTCGCGCAGCGTGCGGTGCTGTCCCTGCCGGCGCGCCCGAAGTGCGTCACCGATAACCCGGCGTAGCAGGACCATGGCACCTCCTCCTGCGGCGGGCCGCCGGCCAATCGCCGGAGGCTTCCCGCAACCGTACCCGTTGCCGGCGAGACCGACATCCCGCCCCGCCGAAATCCGGGACGACCGCAAGCGGGGACCCGGTCCAACAACCGTGATCACTGGAACATTCCCCAGCTCAGGCCGGTGCCGACGCCTCTTGCAAGCTCTCTGAGAGCAGTCTCAGCACACCCGTCACACTTTCGGTGCGGATGACCGCGCGGTTTCCATCCAGTTTCAGTTCCCGGACGGTGGCCCCGCCCGGGCCGGCCACCGCCACATAGACCAGGCCCACCGGCTTGCCGTCCTGCGGCTCCGGACCGGCCACCCCGGTGGTGGCCAGCCCCCAGTCGGCGCCGCAGCGCTCCCGGGCGCCGGCCGCGAGGGCCAGCGCGACGTCCGGGTCGACCGGGCCGCGCTCGGCCAGCAGGCCGGCCGGCACCCCGGCCAGGTCGTGCTTGAGATCGGTCGAATACACCACCAGGCCGCCGCGGAACACCGCGCTCACCCCGGGGATCTCCACGATCGTCGCCGCCACCAGGCCGCCGGTCAGCGACTCGGCGGTGGCCAGCGTCTCGCCACGGTCGACCAGCCGGTGCACCGCGGCCGCCGCAGCCGTCGCGGTCGTCGAGAACTCCTCCACCGGTCAGATTTTAGTCAGTCCGCCGCAGCCGCATCGCCTGGATCAGGTAGTCCACCCCGGTCACCACGGTGACCAGCAGCGCGGCGCCCATCAGCCAGGGGCCCACCACGTCGACCGGCTCCGGCACCGGCCACAGATACCAGGCGATCGCGGCGATCTGGAGGACGGTCTTGAGCTTGCCGCCGCGGCTGGCCGGGATGATCCCGTACCGGATCACCCAGAAGCGCAGCGCGGTCACCCCCCACTCGCGGACCAGGATGACCACGGTGACCCACCACGGCAGCCGGTCATAGGCGGAGAGCACCACCAGCGCGGTGCCGGTGAGAGCCTTGTCCGCGATCGGGTCGGCCACCTTGCCGAACGACGTGACCAGCGACCACCGCCGGGCGATCCAGCCGTCCACGTAGTCGGTCGCCGAGGCCAGGCAGAAGACCAGGCAGGCGGCGATCCGCGCGCCGTTGCCGGCCAGGCCGGACGAGACCACCAGCGCGAGGAAGACCGGCACCAGCACGATCCGGACCACGGTGAGGACGTTCGCCGGGTTGTAGAGCGACACCACCCGCGGGGCGGCGACTCCCGGCTCGTCCGTCACCGCGGTACCGCGTCGATCATTTCAACCGGCACGGCGATGAGGTCGACGCCCTCGGTGCCGCTGACCCGGGCCCGCACCAGGTCGCCGGGACGCAGCGCGGCCAGGTCGACGCCCGCCTCGCCGGCCACCAGCGTGGTCGAGCCGTCCACCTCGGGCGCCTGGTGTGCGGCCCGGCCCTCGATCTCGCCGCCGGCCACGCTGTCGACCAGCACCTCGACCGTGCTGTCCAGGCGTTCCTCGGCGCGCTGCGCGCACAGTTCGTCGGCCAGCGACACCACCCGGTCGTACCGGCGCTTGACGGTGTCCTCGCGGACCTTGCCGGGCAGGCCGGCCGCCTCGGTGCCGTCCTCGTCGCTGTAGTCGAAGACGCCGATCGCGTCCAACCGGGCCTCGGTCAGGAACCGGACCAGCTCGTCGACGTCGGCCCGGGTCTCGCCCGGGAAGCCCACGATGAAGTTGCTCCGGGCGCCGGCCTCGGGCGCCAGCCGGCGAGCCGAGTCGAGCAGCTCGAGGAAACGCTCGGTGGAGCCGAACCGGCGCATCCGGCGCAGCACCGGCTCGCTCGAGTGCTGGAAGGAGAGGTCGTAGTAGGCCGCGACGCCGGGCGTGCCGGCGATCACCTCGACCAGGCCGGGCCGGGTCTCGGCGGGCTGGAGATAGCTGGCCCGCACCCGCACGATGCCGGGCACCGCGGCCAGCTGGGGCAGCAGTTTGTCGAGCAGGCGGGGGTCACCCAGGTCTTTGCCGTACGAGGTGCTGTTCTCACTGACCAGCACGAGCTCGCGGACCCCGCTCTTGGCCAGCCACTCGGCCTCGGCGAGCAGCTCCTGCGGGTCGCGCGAGACAAAGGCGCCGCGGAACGACGGGATCGCGCAGAACGAGCAGCGCCGGTCGCACCCGCTGGCCAGCTTGAGGCTGGCCACCGGGCCGGCGTCGAGCCGGCGGCGCAGCACCTGACGCAGGTGGGCCGGGGTGTGCTTGTCGACCGTCGCGTGCCCGGGCACCACCACGTCGGCGGACCGGCGCTGCACCGGGGTGATCGGCAGCAGCTCGCGGCGGTCGCGCGGGGTGTGCGCCGTGAACTGCTCGCCGGTCAGCACACCGTCCAGGCGGCCGGCGATGTCGGTGTAGTCGTCGAAGCTGAGCACCGCGGCCGCCTCGGGCAGGCTTTCGGCCAGCTCCCGGCCGTACCGCTCGGCCATGCAGCCGGCGGCCACCACCTTGGCGCCGGTGTCGGCGGCGGCCAGCAGCGTCTCGATCGAGTCCTGTTTCGCCTTTTCCACGAAGCCGCAGGTGTTGACCACCACCACGTCGGCGCCCTCGGCGTCGGTGCTGACCTGCCAGCCACCGGCATCCAGCCGGGCGGCGAGCTCCTCCGAGTCGACCTCGTTACGGGCGCAACCGAGGGTGAGCAGGGCGACACGGCGGGGGGAAGGGGTTACCGACACTCCGCCAAGGTTACCGGGCGGCGGTTTCCGGCCGTTCCCCCATGCGGACGGTAACCCTCCGGTAAGCCCACGGACACCTTCGCCGCGTACCCCCGGATGCCATGCCTAGGAACCGGAAGCCCGAATTCGCCCTCGTCGCGGCGTTGATCCTGCTCGCCGTGCTGGCCCGCTGGGCCGGCTGGCGCGAGAAGACCAACGACATGAACATCTTCTTCCAGTGGTACCACCAGGTGCGCGCGGCCGGTGGCTGGCGCGGGATCGGCGCCGAGGCCGGCAACTACAACGCCCCGTTCGTGTACCTGCTGGCCCTCGTGGTTCACCTGCCCGGGCCGCTGATCCTGAAGATGAAGGCGGTCTTCGTCGTCTTCGACGTGCTGCTCGCCTTCTTCACGTACCGGGTGGTGGCCCTGCACCGGCCCGGCCGGACCGCGGTCGCCGCCGCGCTGGTCGTCGCGCTGCTGCCGACCGTGGTGATCAACGCCTCGTTCTACGGCCAGATGGACGCCATGTGGGCCGCGCCCGCCCTCGGCGGCGTCTACTACCTGCTGCGCGACCGTCCCTGGCCCGGGGTGGCGCTGTGCGGGGTGGCGCTCGCGGTCAAGCCGCAGGGCATCTTCGTCTTCCCGGTCCTGCTGCTGCTCGCGCTGGCCGGCCGGCTGCCCTGGCGGACCCTGCTGGCCGCGCCCGCCGCGATGGCCGTGCTGGCCCTGCCCGCCGTCCTCTTCGGGCGCGACCCGATCGACCTGCTCACCATCTACGACCTGGGCCGGCAGGCGCAGCACGTGCCGGCGCTCTCGCTGCGGGCCCCGTCGCTGTACGCGTTCGTTCCGCCCACCGGGCCGCGCGACGACACCGTCCGGCTCCTCGGCTACGTCCTCACCGCCGCGGTCGTGCTGGGCATCTGCTGGGTCCTGGTGGCCCGCGCGGTGCAGCTGAACCGGGTCCGGGTGGTCACCGCGGCCGCGCTGTTCGCCCTGCTGCTGCCGTTCCTGCTGCCCGGCATGCACGAGCGCTACTTCTTCCTGGCCGACGTGCTGACCGTGGTACTGGCCGTGCACCGCCCCCGGCTCTGGCCCGTGCCGTTGCTGGTGCAGGCCGCCTCGCTGCTGGCCTACCGCCCGTACCTCTTCGAGCGGAGCGAGTCGATGACCCTCCCGGCCGCGATGATGCTGGCCGCCGTGCTGATCGTCGGGCACGCGCTACTAGTCGACCCGCAGCGAGGCCAGCGACTCCTCCAGCTCGTCCGGTTTGACCAGCACGTCACGGGCCTTGCTGCCCTCGGACGGCCCCACGATGCCGCGGGTCTCCATGAGGTCCATGAGCCGGCCCGCCTTGGCGAAACCGACCCGCAGCTTGCGCTGCAGCATCGAGGTCGAGCCGAACTGGCTGGAGACGACCAGTTCGATCGCCTGGACCAGTAGCTCGAGGTCGTCGCCGACCTCCTCGTCGATCTGCTTCTTCTTGCTGGGCGGCGCCTCGGTGACGTCCTGGCGGAACTCCGGCTCACGCTGGTCCTTGCAGAACTTGACGACCGAGGCGATCTCTTTCTCGTCGACCCAGGCGCCCTGGATGCGCACCGGCTTGGACGCACCCATCGGCAGGAACAGGCCGTCACCGCGGCCCAGCAGCTTCTCCGCGCCGGGCTGGTCGAGGATGACCCGGCTGTCGGCCAGCGACGAGGTCGCGAACGCCAGCCGCGACGGCACGTTCGCCTTGATCAGACCGGTCACCACGTCCACCGACGGCCGCTGGGTGGCCAGCACCAGGTGGATGCCGGCGGCCCGGGCCAGCTGGGTGATCCGGACGACCGAGTCCTCCACGTCGCGCGGCGCCACCATCATCAGGTCGGCCAGCTCGTCGATGATCACCAGCAGGTACGGATACGGCTTCATCACCCGCTCGCTGCCGGGCGGCGCGGTGATCTCGCCGTTGCGCACCTTGCGGTTGAAGTCGTCGATGTGCCGCACCCCGTTGGCGGCCAGGTCGTCGTACCGCATGTCCATCTCGCGGACGACCCACTCCAGCGCGTCGGCCGCCTTCTTGGGGTTCGTGATGATCGGCGACACCAGGTGCGGGATGCCCTCGTACGCGGTCATCTCCACCCGCTTGGGGTCGACCAGCAGCAGGCGTACCTCGTCAGGGGTGGCCCTCGTGAGCAGCGAGACCAGCAGCGAGTTGAGGCAGGAGCTCTTGCCCGCGCCGGTGGCACCGGCGATCAGGATGTGCGGCATCTTGGCCAGGTTGGCCACCACGAAGCCGCCCTCGATGTCCTTGCCGAGCGCCACCACCATCGGGTGGTGATCGGCGGTGGCCGCCCGCGAGCGCAGCACGTCGCCGAGCGACACGTTCTCCGGGTCGGTGTTGGGGATCTCCACGCCGACCGCGCTCTTGCCCGGGATCGGGCTCAGGATGCGCACGTCCGGCGACTTCACCGAGTACGCGATGTTGCGGGAGAGCTGGGTGATCCGCTCGACCTTGACGCCCGGTCCGACCTCGACCTCGTACCGGGTCACCGTCGGGCCGCGGGTGAAGCCGGTGACCACCGCGTCGACGTTGAACTGGTCGAACACGCCGGTGAGCGCGGCCATCACCTCGTCGTTGGCGCGGCTGCGGGACTTCGCCGGCGCGCCCTTGCCGAGCAGCGACGGCGGCGGCAGCCGGTAGTCGCCGGGCACCGATGAGATCTCCAGCTGCTCGGCGCGGGTGGGCAGCGGCGAGTGCTCGGGCGGCTCCGGCACCGGCCTCTTGCGACTGGCCGGGACCTTGGGCACCGCGACCACGTCGTGCAGGATCTGGTCGTCCTCGTCGGCCGGGTCGTCCGGGGCCAGCCCGATGTCGGACAGCGAACCCTGTCGGCGGCGGGACGGGCGCCGCGGCTTGACCGGCTCGTTCTCGGCGTCCAGGTCGAGGTCGAGGTCCGGTTCGGGCAGCGGGGCCCGCCTGGTCGACCGGCCGAGCAGCACGTCGACCAGCAGCATCAGCCGTTCCGGAATCCGGTTGATCGGGGTTGCGGTGATCACCAGAAGGCCGAAGACGAAGAGCAGAACCAGCAGCGGTACGGCGACCCACGCGGTCACGGCCCGCTCGAGCAGCCCGCCGATGCCGTAGCCGAGCAGGCCGCCGGCCCGGTCCACGTCGAGTTCGGCGCGCGGCTCCTGGGCGACGTGCAGCAGTGCCGCGGTGGACATCACGATCGCGGTCCAGCCGACCAGGGTGCGCCCGCGGTGCTCCGGGTCGGCCGGCCGGCGCATCAGCCGGACGGCGCCGTACAGCAGCAGCAGCGGGAGCAGCACGGCCAGCCCGCCGAGGAACAGCCGGGTGGCGTCGGCCAGCCAGGTGCCGACCGGGCCGGCGCTGCCGGCCCAGACCGCGACGCCGATCAGGATGGCGAGGCCGAGCAGCAACAGGCCGGCGCCGTCGCGGCGGTGCGCCGGATCGATCTCCTTGGTGGTGGCGGCCTGCTTGCCGACGCCGCGGGCCAACCAGCCGACGCTGTGTGCCACGCCCATCCAGAGCGCGCCGAGGCCGCGGCCCACGCCGGTGGCCAGGGCGGCACCCATCGACGGCCGGGCGCGGCTGGCCGGCCGGCGTTTCGCCGGGCGGCGCGCGGGCTGCCGGGCCGGTTGCCGGGCACGGCTGGTCGCGGCGCCGCGCGACGTGGACGTGGCACGACCCCGGCTCGCCGGAGGAGTTCGGCCCGCCATGGTCTACACCGTAGCGTCGGGAGGCTCAGGCGTCCGGAAGGCGCACCGCGACCAATCTTCGCTTTCGACGGCCTAGGATCGTCCGGTGCAGGCTTTGACTCACGAGATGATCAAGTCGGTGCTCGACGCGCGCGGTTACGCGTACGCGGTCGACGAGGACGGCGACGTGGTCGGCAACTTCCAGGGCAACCTCATCTACTTCTTCCAACTCGGCGACAACCGCGAGATGCTTCAGGTGCGCGCCATGGTGCAGCACGTCTTCGGCATGGACGACGTGGTCCAGCTCTACGAGTTCTGCAACGCGTGGAATCACGACCGGCTCTGGCCCAAGGCGTACGTGCACGTCCAGGACGACGGCACGGTCAACGTGATCGGCGAGGTGCTGGCCGACTGGGAGAAGGGCGTCACTCCCGAGCAGCTGGATCAGGTGCTGATCTGCGGGATCGCGACGGGCTGTCAGCTCGCCGACGCCGTCGCCGGACTACGGCAAGGCCGGCCCACGAGCTGAGCACCAGCAGCGCCGCCACCAGTTGCGCGGCCCGCTCGTGCCCGACCGGATAGAACACGCCGGCCACGTGGTTGTCGAGGAACCCGCCGACGTGCGCGGGCAGCCCGGCCCCGGCCCGGGCCCGGTCCTCCACCCAGGTGAGCGGGCAGGGCAGGCTCGCGGCCACCACGAGGACCAGCCAGGCCGCCGCGGCCACCTGGAACCAGAGCAGCCGCGGCCACCGCCACGCGACGAAGCCGCCGAGCAGTCCCAGGGCCAGGAACGCGAAGTGCAGGCCCACGGCGACATGCGCGACGGCTTCGTAGAAACTCACTCGTTCACGGTACGGCGGGCACCACCCTCGGCAGGTGGGGCGGTACCCGCCGTATCCGCTACGGGGTCGAGAACCCCAGGGTGTACGCGCCGCTGCCGGAGGAAGCAACCACGACGTACCGGTAGGTGCCGGAGCGCAGGTTCGCGCTCAGCGTCTTGTCACCCTCGCCGGTGGCCTGGGCGACCGTGCGGAACCCGTTGCGGGTCTGCCGCTGGAGCACCAGGTCGAAGTCGGCACCGTCGGGGGCGTCCAGGCAGGCGGTCTGGGTGCCGGCCGAGGCCCGGAAGGCGCCGTTGCCCGGCGTCGCCTGCGCGCGGCCGTTCCGCAGCTCACCCTGCCGCTGCACGGCCTGGTCGGCACAACCGGCCTCCTCGGCCGGCGGGGCTTCCTCAGCCGGCGGAGCTTCCTCGGCCGGCGGGGCCTCCTCGGCCGGCGGGGCCTCCTCGCCCGCACCGCCGCCGGTGGTCACCAGCGTGAGGTTGTTGACCGCGAGGATCTCGTTGAGCGGCTGGAAGAAGGTCTCGCCACCCACCGTGCAGTCGCCGGAGCCACCGGAGGTGACACCCTGGGCCTGGTCGCCGGACAGCCACGGGCCGCCGGAGTCGCCGCCCTCGGCGCAGACGTCGGTCCGGGTGAGGCCGCTGACCGCGCCCTCCGGGTAGACGACGGTCTGGTTCTTGGCGAGGACCGTGCCGCAGAACGTGCCGGTGGTCGAGCCGGACCGGCAGATCGCGGCGCCCACCGGGGCCTCGGCGTTGCCGGCCACCGGAAGCTCGTTGCCCTCGAAGTCGTTGACCACCGGGCGCGGGTCCCAGTCGCCGTTGACCTCGACGAAGCCCATGTCCGCGGTGCCCGGGAAGACCGAACCGCCGACCTCGCCCTGCGCCTCCTGGTTGAAGCCCGTGGTGGTGTCGCCGACCTGGCCGCAGTGACCGGCGGTCACGAAGCCGACCGTCACCGAGAAGCCGATCGAGCAGCGGGCCTGCCCGCCACCCACCGCGATGAAGTACGGGTCGGCGCCGCGCACGTCGAACAGCGGCTTCGGCTGGGCCGAGCTCACCTTGACGGTGACCGCGTCAGCGTCCACACCGGCGTCGTCGGCGAACTCCTCGGCAGCGCCGGTCTGGCCGGGCTTGGCCACCACGACCAGCTTGTTGGTCGCGACGTCCACGTACCAGCCGGTCAGGCCGTCCGCGTCGGCGCGCTGCCCGTCGAGCGACTCCTTGGCCGCGATCAGCGCCTGCTCGCTGCGCTTGACCCGCACCGGCACCGCACCAGCCTCGCGCACCGCATCGGCCGCGGCCGCGTCGGTGACCGCGATCTTCAGCGTCGTGCCGTCGGCGGCCAGCCAGGCGCCACCGAAATCGCTGCCGGTCTGCGCGGAGAGCTTGGCGGACACGCCGCTCGCCCACAGTGCGCGTTGAAGACGGGCGGTCGCCTGGTCGGCATCCAGGCCCATGTCCCGCTTCATGGCCGCGAGAATCTGCGGGGCCACGCCGGACTTGGTGGAGACGACCTTGCCGGACTCGTCCGTAGTGCCTGCCATGGACGGCAGTGTGAACGCTACGGCCGCACCGGCTGCCACCACGACCGCCGCCGCCACGGCGATCCTGCTGCGCTGCATATGAGGAACTCCCCTCGCCACGGGTGCCGTGGGGGCGGCACCGTGACAAGAGGTACGGACGTCGGGCCCGGATGGTTGAACGGATCAGACTTCGACAACGGTTGGCACGATCATCGGCCGCCGCCGATAGGCGTCGTTGACCCAGCGGCCCACCGTCCGGCGCACCACCTGCTGCAACTGATGAGGATCGGTGATGCCGTCCTCGGCCGACCGGTCCAGTGCCGCGGTGAGCAGCGGAATCACCGGATTGAATGCCTCCGGGTCCTCGCTGAAGCCCTTGGCCGAGACGCTCGGCTCGCCGACCACCTTGCCGGTCACCGAGTCGATCACCACGGTGGCCGCGATGAACCCGCCGTCGCCGAGAATCCGCCGTTCGGTGAGCAGCGAATCGCTGACGTCGCCGACCGCGAGGCCGTCCACGTACACGTACTGGTTCTTGACCCGCCCCACGTGCCGGGCGTGCCCCTCGACCAGGTCGACCACGTCGCCGTCCTCACAGAGGACCACCCGGTCGGCTGCCACCCCGGACTCGATGCCGAGCTGGGCGTGCGCCCGCAGGTGCCGCCACTCGCCGTGCACCGGCATCAGGTTGCTCGGCCGCACCACGTTGAGCAGATAGAGCAGCTCGCCGGCCGGGGCGTGCCCGGAGACGTGCACCTTGGCCGTCTCCTTGTGCACCACCGTGGCGCCGGCCCGGGACAGCCGGTTGATCACCCGGTAGACCGAGGTCTCGTTGCCGGGCACCAGCGAACTGGCCAGCACCACGGTGTCGCCGGGCGCGATCGTGATGTGCCGGTGGTCGCCGGTGGCCATCCGGCCCAGGGCGCTCATCGGCTCGCCCTGCGACCCGGTCGACATGAAGACGATCTCGTCGGCCGGCATGTTGGTGGCCTCGTCCAGGCTGACCAGCAGGCCGTCCGGGATGTTCAGCAGGCCCAGGTCGCGGGCGATGCCCATGTTGCGCACCATCGAGCGGCCGATCAGGGCGACCTTGCGTTCGTACTCCCAGGCGGCGTCCATCACCTGCTGCACCCGGTGCACGTGCGAGGCGAAGCTGGCCACGATGATCCGGCCGCGGGCCTTGCCGAAGATCGAGCTGAGCACCGGGCCGATGTCCCGCTCGGGGGCCACGAAGCCGGGCACCTCGGCGTTGGTCGAATCGGACAGCAGCAGGTCGACACCCTCGGCGCCGAGCCGGGCGAATCCGGCCAGGTCGGTGATCCGGCCGTCCAGCGGCACCTGATCCATCTTGAAGTCGCCGGTGTGCAGGACCAGGCCGGCCGGCGTGCGCACGGCGACCGCCAGCGCATCCGGGATCGAGTGGTTGACCGCGAAGAACTCGCACTCGAACGGGCCGAGCCGCTCGGTCTGCCCCTCGCGCACGGTCAGCGTGTACGGGTCGAGCCGGCGCTCGGCCAGCTTGGCCTCGACCAGCGCGAGCGTGAACTCGGAGCCGACCAGCGGGATGTCCGCCTTGTGCGCCAGCAGGTAGGGCACGGCGCCGATGTGGTCCTCGTGGCCGTGCGTGAGCACGATCGCCTGGATGTCGTCCAGGCGGTCGAGGATGGGGCTGAAGTCGGGCAGGATCAGGTCGACGCCGGGCTGCTCGACGTCGGGAAAGAGCACCCCGCAGTCGATGACGAGCAGTCTCCCGTCGAACTCGAGGACGGTCATGTTGCGGCCGATGGCCCCGAGCCCGCCGAACGGGATGACGCGCAGGGCGCCCTCCGGCAGCGGCGGCGGCGGATCCAGCTCCGCGTGAGCTTGAGTCATTCGCGTCTTTCTATCTTTCTCAGAGGACGATGCCCGCCGCGGCGGCGTCCTGGCGCAGTTGGTTCAACTCGTCGTCGCCGGCGTCCACCAGCGGCGACCGGACCGGGCCCGCGGGCAGTCCCCGGGCGCGCAGGCCGGCCTTTACCAGCATGGTGCCCGGCTGCCGGAAGATGCCGGTGAACAGCGGCATCCCCTGCCGGTGCAGGGCCAGCGCGGCGGCCGCGTCACCCCGCTCGAAGGCCTCGATCAGGTCCTTCGCGATCCGGCCGGTGAAGTGGGTCGAGGTGCCCACCAGACCGACCCCGCCGATGGCGAGCAGCGGCAGCGTCGCCGCGTCGTCGCCGGAGTAGTAGGCCAGATCGGTGCGGCTGGTCACCCACGAGGACGCGACGAAGTCGCCCTTGGCGTCCTTGACCGCGACGATCCGGTCGTGCTCGGCGATCCGGCACATGGTCTCGGTGGCGATCGCCGTGCCGGCCCGGTGCGGGATGTCGTAGACCATGACGGGCAGCCCGACCGCGTCGGCGACGGTCAGGAAGTGCTTGGCCACGCCGGCCTGCGGCGGCTTGTTGTAGTAGGGGGTGACGACCAGCAGGCCGTGGGCGCCGGCCTTTTCGGCAGTGTGGGCCAGCTCGATGGTGTGTGCGGTGTTGTTGGTGCCCACGCCCGCCACCACCCGGGCCCGGTCGCCGACCGCCTCGACCACCGCGCGCAGGAGGGTGTCCTTTTCCGCGTCGGTGGTGGTCGGTGACTCGCCCGTGGTGCCGCTGATCACGAGCGCGTCGTTGCCCTGCTCGTCGATCAGGTAGGTGGCCAGTTTCGCCGCGCCCTCGACGTCGAGGGTGCCGTCGGTGGTGAACGGGGTGACCATGGCGGTCAGCAGCCGTCCGAAGGGTCGCGGGTCGTGCGTCATACCCACAACCTATCGGACGACCGGGTCAGACGTAGAAAGCGGTGAACGGGGCCCAGGGCAGGTTACGCAGCACACTCCAGACGCCCCAGACCGCCACGAACGCGATCATGACGGCCGGCGAGATGGTCAACTGCGGCAGCCGCCAGTTGAACAGCCGCTTTCCGGTCCAGGCCAGGTACATGTACAGCAGGAACGGCACCGCGAAGACGAAGATCGCGTGGTGCCGGGCGGCGGCCGGCAGGTCGGCGTGCAGCAGATACCATGCGGCGCGGGTGCCGCCGCAGCCCGGGCAGACGAACCCGGTGGTGTATTTCAGCAGGCAGGTGGGTGCGTCGCCGGCACCGGCCACGGTCGGGTTGGTGGCCAGCGTGTAGCCCACCGCGCCGGCCATGCAGACCAGCAGCGCGGCCGGCGCGGCCCAGATCGGTGACCTGGTCCACACCCGCTGGACGAACCGGGTCACCCGGTCGGGCTCGGGTGCCGGGTAGTAGCCGAGCCACTCGGGCGGGACCGGCGGCCCCTGCACCGGCTCGTCGGCCAGCCAGGGATAGTCGGTGGTCGCCGCACTCATGGCCGTCACGCTACACCCGCGAGGCCCGCGGCCAGCGCCCCCGCGAAGTCGCCCCGGTCGGGCGCGGCCACCGTGTGCAGCCCGAGCCAGCCGGCCAGCTGGTGCAGCTCGGCGGCCAGGGCCACCGCGGTCTCGTCCGGGTCGGCGCCGGGCTCGAGCCAGGCGGCCGGAATCTGCAGCACCCCGGTCTTGCGGTCGGCCTTGAGGTCGACCCGGGCCGCGAACCGGTCGCCGAGCAGGAACGGCAGGACGTAGTAGCCGTACAGCCGCTGCGGCGCCGGCACGTAGATCTCGATCCGGTAGTTCAGGTCGAACAGCCGCTGGGTGCGCGCCCGCTCCCAGATCAGCGGGTCGAACGGGCTGACCAGAGTGGCCGCCCGCACCCAGCGCGGCAGCCGCGCCTCGTGATGCAGGTAGACCGGGCCCTTCCAGCCGGCCACCGTCACCGGGATCAGCACCCGGTCCTCGACCAGTTCGGCGACGGCCTGCTTGAAGCCCTCGACCGGGAGCCGGAAATAGTCGCGCAGCTCACCCTCGGCCGCCACGCCCAGCGCCCGCGCGGACAGCCCGACCAGGGCCCGGAACGCGTCCGGCACGGCTGGCGTGGCCACGTCGAGCACCGATCGCGGCAGCACCCGCTCGGTCAGGTCGTACCGGCGGGCGAACGAGGTGGTGCGCTCGGCCGCGGTCACCTGACCGGTGAAGAAAAGCCACTCCAGCGCCTGCTTGACCACCGACCAGTTCCACCCCCAGTGGTCGGTGCGGCGGGGCGCGTCATGCTCGATCTCGGCCGCCGTGATCGGCCCGCGCTCGCGGACCTCGTCGAGCACCCAGGCCACCAGCTCGGGCTGCTCGGCCACGATCCGCCGCATGTTGCCCCACGCATACTCGTGCGCCCGGGCCATCCGCCAGCGGAACAGCGGCTGGAGGTCGGTGGTGATCAGCGAGGCCTCGTGCCCCCAGAACTCGAACAGCTCGCGGGGCTTGCGGTAGGCCGCCCGCTCGAGCAGCTCGACCGGGTAGGGGCCGAGGCGGCTGTAGAGCGGCATGAAGTGGGCGCGCTGCAGCACGTTTACCGAGTCCATCTGGATCAGGTGCAGCCGGCGCAGCACGCGGCGCAGGTGGCGCATGTCGGTGGCGCCACCGGGCCTGGGGTCGGTGAACCCCTGCGCGGCCAGCGTGATGCGGCGGGCCTGCGCGACGGAGAGCGATTCGGGAAGGGCCATCGATGTGCACGCTAGAGGAGGGGTACGACAAAATCGCGGGATGACCGTCATCCGTCCGCACACCGACGCCGACTTCGAGGGCGTGGGCGAGGTCAGCGTGCGCAGCTGGCAGGCGGGCTACGCCGGCATCGTCCCGGCCGAGTACCTGGCCGGCCTCGACCCGGTCCGCAACGCCGAACGCCGCCGCAACTACCCGATGCGCCCCGACCAGCACCTGCTGGTGGCCGAGGCGGACGGGAAGATTGTCGGATTCGCCAACTTCGGCCCGTACCTCCGCGACGACGGCGGCTTCGACGAGGGCATGGGCCACCTGTACGCCATCTACGTCCACCCCGACCGCTGGGGCCGGGGGATCGGCCGCGAACTCTTCCTGGCCGCGAAGGCCGGACTGACCGCCGACGGCTTCCCCGACCTGCGGCTGTGGGTGCTGACCGCGAACGTACGGGCCCGGCGTTTTTATGAGCGGTTGGGTTTGGCACCGGACGGCGTTGAGCAGTCCTGGACCCCGCGGGACAGCCCGGTGGAGCTGCCTGAAATGCGCTACGCGACCCCTCTGTAGGCTCGGCGCATGGCACTCGGCTTCGTCCGCCCCGCGCGTCCGGAGGACGCAACCGACATCGCCCGCATTCAATTGGAGACCTGGCGCACCGCGTACCGCCGGATGTTTCCCGCACACATCCTGGCCAACCTGGACGAGGCCTACCTGGCACGCGGCTGGGACGAGGCGATCCAGGCCCCGCCGACCCCGAAACACCGCGTGCTGATCGCGGTCGAGCAGGGCGAGAGCGCCACCCAGGTGGTCGGTTTCGCGGCCGCCGGCCCCGCCGACGAGCAGGCCCTGGCCCCCGAGGAGCCGCCGCTGCCGCCCGGCCACGCCGCCGTGACCGATCTGCTGGTCGAACCACGCTGGGGCCGCCGCGGCCACGGCTCCCGACTGCTCTCCGCCGCGGTGGACCTGTGGCGCGAGGACGGCTTCACGCACGCCGTGGCCTGGGCTTACGAACAGGACCAGGCAATGCAGAAGTTCCTGTCCTCGGCCGGCTGGGAGCCGGACGGAGCCGGCCGCGCCCTGGACGTCGACGACATGCTGGTCCCCCAACTCCGCCTGCATGCGTCCCTGGCGACCATCTGATGCCGCAGAATGATCAGGTGACCGCGACACCCACCTTCGTCTACGACGGCGACTGCTCGTTCTGCACCACCTGCGCCCAGTTCATCGAGCGCCGCATCCCCACCAGGGCCCGAGTGGTCCCCTGGCAGTTCGCCGACCTGGACGCCCTGGGCCTGACCACGGACCAGTGCGAGGAGGCGGTCCAGTGGGTGTCCCCCGACGGCACGGTTGCCGCGGGCCCCGACGCGATAGCCGCCCTGCTGCACGACGCCGGCCGCTTGTGGCAGGTGCCGGCGTCCGCCCTGGCGTTCTCCCCCGTCCGGGCGGCGGCCTGGCCCGCCTACCGCTGGATCGCCGAACACCGCCATCTGCTGCCCGGCGGCACCGCGGCCTGCTCACTGCCCCAGGCCCAGAGAAACCTTTAGAAGGTACGGGCGGCGCCCAGTCCCCGGAGGCACGCCACCCTAGCTGCAACTCCTTCTCCGCGCGCACGACCGGGCTGTCCCGACCCTCACCCCGCGCACACCACCCTTCCACCCGCCGCCCGCAGATCTTGTCGAGTCCCCACTCCGCCCGAACCGGTACTCCACATGATCGAAAGTTCACCCGGCCGTACAGCAGATCGACAGCATGGCGTCACAGAGGACCGGGGCCGGATATTTGCCGCAAAAGCACCACCGGGGAGCGCGAGGCCCCGGCGTGGCCGGGCCGGCCGGGGCGGGGCAGGCCGGCCAGAGCAGGCCGGGGCGGGCAGGCCGGGGCGGACGTCAGGGGGACGCCGCGGGGACCGGGTCTGGCGGGTGGGGAGTGGGAGCGCGGCCCAGCAAGCGGCGGGTCCAGACGATCGGGCGGACCTTTTCCAGGTGCAGGAAGCTCGTCATCGCGACCAGATGAGGCGCGAAGGAGATCGTGATCATTGCGAACGTCATTGCGTGGAACGAGTAGAAGAAGGCGACCACCGCCCACCGCCACCGTTCCGGGACCACGAAGATCAAGGGGCTCAGCAGCTCGAACGCCATGATGCTGCACTGGGCCACGATCAGCAGGCCGGGGACCGCGGCCACCTCGTCGGCCAGCCAGGTGCCGCGGCGGATGATGGCCTGGGCCAGGACCGCGCTGGTCACCCAGTCCAGGCCGCCGAAGCGCAGCTTGGCCCACGCGGCCAGGAAGTATGTGCAGACCACCGCGATCTGGGTGACCCGCAGCGCCCAGCCGCCCGCCTCCGTGAGTGACCGGTCGCCGTGCCGGGCCCGGCCGACCGTGGGCAGGACCGCGAGCGCCACGAGCAGGCCGACGCGGTCGTGGTCGACCTTGCCGTAGCTCATCGCGATGATCATCCACTCGAAGTAGAGCAGGAAGACCGGCCAGCCCAGGGCTCGCGGCGCCCGGCCGGTGGCGGCCGCCAGCGACAGGGCCAGCAGGACCCCGAACACGCCGTGCACCAGCAGCGGCGTCGGCGTGGGCAGCGGCAGCAGGCGGCCGATCAGCAGCGGCTCGTACAGCTCGGCGGGGGTGTTCGCGTGCGAGCGCACCCACGGCGTGAAGATGACCAGGTCGGCCGCCACGAAGAGGTAGACCAGTGTGCGGAAGGCGGCGATCCGGGCGCGCGGCACCGGCGCGAACAGCCAGCTCATGGCCGGGTCCACTCGGCGATGACCTGATCGCGGAAGGTGCCGGTGGGGCGAGCCTCCTCGATACCATGCCAACGGATCACGATGCGCACCGAGCGCAGCGGGGCCGCGGCCGGCGAGTGCTCCTGATAGGCGGCCGCGACCTCGGCCAGGCGCGACGGCGTGTCCACGTACGCCTGCTGTTGTCCCTCGATCTCGGCGCGGCGGATGCCGCTGTTGCCCTCAGTGATCGGCACCGTCCGGCCCTGGTCGTCGGTGCCCTCGACCCGGGTGTCCCGGGCGTCGCCGTTGGGGTCGGGGCCGGTGGAGTACATCCGGAACGGGCCGAACGGGAAGTCGTCGTCCTGGCCGTAGAGCGTGCCGGCCAGCAGCAGCCCACCGCAGAGCACGGTGGCGACCACCCTGGTCCACCGGCCGCGCACGGATAGCTCACTCATCGGACGACAACCTACCGGTTGCGGTCCACCTGCCGGGGAGGAGCCGAGATGCAGGACCTGGTGCCCACGCTGGCCGCACCGACCATGGCGCTGAGCGGTCCGGACGGTCAGATCCGGCCGGGCGGCGCGCAGGGCGTCTACCACGCCGACACCCGGGTGCTGAAGGCCGTACTGCTCCGCCTCGACGGCCGCGAACCGGACCCGGTCGGCCACGCCCCCGCCGGAGCCAGCGCCACCCGATTCATCGCCATCAGCGGAAAGATCCGGGTCATCCGCACCAGGCGGGTACGCCCCGGCGCCGTCGACGAGGCGATCGAGGTGACCGCGACAAGGCAGGTCACCACCACGGTCACCGTCGAAGCCCACCCCGACCAGACCCCGATCGAGGTCGTCCGCACCGGCGGCGACACCGGACGCCGCGCGGTCACCGTCGACCTTCCCGGGAACCTGACCTGGCCGCTCACCCTGAGCCCCGGCGAGACCGCCCGGCTGCACTGGACGGCAACGTTCCACGACCCCGACGCGATCCTCGTCCCCGGCGACGCCACCTGGTCCCGGCCCGCCACCACCGACCTCCGCCTCGCCGGCCTGCTCGACCGCTCCCTGGACGACCTGGCCTCGCTGCGGCTCAGCACCCCGCACGACGACGGCGACACGTTCCTGGCCGCCGGAGCGCCCTGGTATCTCACCCTCTTCGGCCGGGACAGCCTGTGGGCCGCCCGGATGCTGCTGCCGCTCGGCACCGGCCTGGCCGTGAGCACCTTGCGCGTGCTCGCCCGCCGCCAGGGCACCCGCGACGACCCGGTCACCGGCGAGGCGCCCGGCAAGATCATGCACGAGTTGCGCCGCCCCGATCCCGCTATCGACGACCTGCGCCTGCCCCCGGTGTACTACGGCACCATCGACGCCACCCCGCTCTGGATCAGCCTGCTGCACGACGCCTGGCGCTGGGGACACGACCCTGCCGAGATAGCCGCCCTGCTGCCCCGCCTCGAGGCCGCGCTCGGCTGGCTGGCCGGCCACGACGGCTTCCTGACCTACCACGACGCCTCCGGCCGTGGCCTGTCCAACCAGGGCTGGAAGGACTCCGCCGAGGCGGTCCGGATGGCCGAGCCGCCGATCGCCCTGGCCGAGGTGCAGGGCTACGCCTACCGCGCGGCCCGCGACGCCGCCGCCCTGCTGGACGCGTTCGGCCGCCCGGGCGGAGACCACTGGCGCGGGTACGCGGACGCCCTGGCCGGCCGGTTCCGCGAGCGATTCTGGGCCGGCGCCCATCCGGCCCTGGCCCTCGACCGTCACGGCCGCCCGGTCGACGCCCTGACCAGCAACATCGGTCACCTGCTGGGCACCGGTCTGCTGACCCGGGCCGAGGAGTCCCGGGTCGCCGCCGCGCTGGCCGGCGACGGCATGTCCGGCGGTCCCGGCCTGCGCACGCTGTCGGCCGCCGACCCCGCCTACGACCCGCTCTCGTACCACTGCGGCTCGATCTGGCCGCACGACACCGCCATCGTGGCCGCCGGGCTGGCGCGAGGCGGCTTTGCCGCCGAGGCGCTGACGCTGATCGAGGGCCTGCTGGGTGCCGGCCAGGCGTTCGGCTTCCGGCTTCCTGAGCTGTACGCCGGGTACGCCCTGACCCGGCCGATCCCCTACCCCGGAGCCTGTGAGCCGCAGGCCTGGTCGGCCGCCGCGGCCGTGCTGATCGTACGGGCCTGGCTGGGCCTGGAACCCGACGTGCCGGCCGGCGTGGTGCGCCTGCGGCCGCTGCCCGGCGCCCCGGCGGTGACCGGCCTGCGGATCGCCGGCCACCCGGTGAGTTTCGACGGCACCGCCCTGACCGGTCTACCGGCCGGCCTCTCAGTCGAGCAGTGAGTCGAGCCCGATGGTCAGGCCCGGACGGCTGCGGACGTTGCGGACCGCGAGCAGCACCCCGGGCATGAACGACACCCGGTCGAGGGAATCGTGCCGGATGGTCAGCGTCTCGCCGGCGCTGCCGAACAGCACCTCCTGGTGGGCCACCAGCCCGGAGGCGCGGACCGAGTGCACGCGTACGCCCTCGACGTCGGCGCCCCGCGCTCCGGCCTGCTCCTCCTTGGTCGCGTCGGGCATCGGCTCGCACCCCGCCTCGGCCCGCGCCGCCGCGATCAGCCGGGCGGTGTGTGCCGCCGTGCCGCTCGGTGCGTCCAGCTTGCGCGGGTGGTGCTGCTCGATGATCTCGACGGATTCGAAGTAGCGGGCGGCGCGGGCCGCGAACTGCATCATCAGCACGGCGCCGAGCCCGAAGTTCGGCGCGATCAGCACGCCCACCCCGGGCTTGTGGGCGAGCCAGCCGCGCACCCGCTCGAGCCGCTGCTCGCTGAACCCGGAGGTGCCGACCACCACGCTGATGCCCTGGTCGACGGCCCACTGCAGGTTGTCCATGACCACGTCGGGGGTGGTGAAGTCGACCAGCACCTGAGCACCGGCGTCGGCCGCGCCGTTGAGCCAGTCACCCTGATCGATCATGGCGACGAGTTCCAGGTCGTCGGCGGCGTCGACCGCCTTGCAGACCTCGAGGCCCATCCGGCCCCGGGCTCCGAGGACGCCGACACGTACGGGTTCAGGCTGGTCTGTCACCGGGATAACCTAACGCACCCCGCCGGCCGGTCCACCAGCGCTCGGCCAGCCCCACGAACAGGAACGTGGCGCCCACGTACAGCCACCCGACCAGCACGTCGATCACGTAGTGCTCACCGGTGTAGACCAGGGTGAACGTCATCGCCAGCGGGTACGCCAGCAGCAGCGGCCACCAGCGCCGGCGGACCAGCGGCAGGAAGAACGCGACCGCCATCATCGCGTACGCGGTGTGCAGCGACGGCATCGCGGCCACCGGGTTGGACTGGTGCACCTGCAGCGCGTTGAGCATGTTGCCGGCGCCGTGCAGGCCGATCGCGTCGAACCCGTTCGAGGAGATCCGCACGACCTCCTCGGGCAGGTAGCCCTCTCGCCACGCCCACCACGGCGGAGCGGCCGGATAGAGGAAATAGGTGACCAGGCCGGCCAGGCTCAGGGCGATCCAGCGGCGCATGTAGCGGTACGACAGCCCGCGGTTGCGCATCCAGAGCACGGCGCCGACCGCGGGCACGGTGAGAAAGTGCGAGGTGTACACGAGCGCCACCGCGATCTCCCACCAGTGCACCACCCCCCGCTCGTAGAGATGCTGCTGCAGCCAGACCGTGGGGATCTGGTCACCGGTGAGCCAGCCGAACATCCAGACGTCCGCGTCGATCAGCTCGGTGACGTGCGGGTCGAAGAACCGGTCGGCGGCGCCGCGCGAGACGTTGTAGATGACCAGCAGCAGGGCGAGCGGCAGCCAGTCGCGCAGGAACACCAGGTGGGTGCGCCACGGCGCGTAGTTGCGCCAGGCGATGGTGGCCAGCCACAGCCAGCCGAACGCGATCAGCGGGTCGCTGGTGGGCACCCCGACGAACACGATGAAGACGGCGAAGGCGGCGGTCCAGATCGCCATGCCGGCGATCCGGCGTCGCCGCCTGTCCGGGGTGGCCGGTGTGGCCGGGGTCTCGGGTGGGGTGTCCAGCGTCGTCACGGGGTCCTAGGTTAACCGGGCGGCACTATCGGCCCGCGAAGGCGGCCTCGTCGAACGGTCCGACCACGGCCAGCGACATCGGCTGGGCGAGCAGGTCGGCGGCGATCGCGTTGACCTCGTCGGCGGTCACCGCGTCGACCCGGCCGAGCAACTCGTCGACCGCCATCAGTTCGCCGTACAGCAACTCGGACTTGGCCAGCCGGCTCATCCGCGAGCCGGTGTCCTCGAGGCCGAGCACGTACGAGCCCTTCACCATGCCCTTGCCGCGGGAGATCTCCTCGTCGGTCACCCCGGCGGCCGCCACCCGGGCGAGTTCGGCGCGGGTCAGGTCGAGCACCTCGTCCACCTTGCCGGGCGCGCAGCCGGCGTAGACGCCGAACAGGCCGGCGTCGGCGTACTGCGACGCGTACGAGTAGACCGAGTAGGCCAGGCCGCGCTTCTCCCGGATCTCCTGGAACAGCCGGCTCGACATGCCGCCGCCGAGCACGTTGTTGAGCACGCCGAGGGCGAACCTGCGGTCGTCGAGGCGGCCGATGCCGACCCCGCCGAGCACCACGTGCGCCTGCTCGGTGTCCCGGTTGCGCACCACGGTGTGCGGTTTCTGGGTGCGGACCCGCTTGTTCCCGGTACGCGGAGCGGCCGGCTCGGCCGGCCCGGAGTCGAGCGCGGTGCCGGCCAGCGCCTTGCGCACCAGCCGGACCACGGTGGCGTGCTCCAGGTTGCCGGCCGCCGCGATCACGATCACCGGAGCGGTGTAGCGGCGCCGGTAGAAGCCGTGGATCTGGCCGCGGGTCATCGGGGTGACCGACTCCTCGGTGCCCGAGATGAGCCGCCCGAGCGGGTGGTCCCCGAAGATCGCCTCGGTGAAGACGTCGTGCACCTCGTCGCCCGGCTCGTCCTCGTGCATGGCGATCTCTTCGAGGATGACGCCGCGCTCGGTCTCCACGTCGGCCGGGTCGATGATCGAGTCGGCCACCGCGTCCACCAGCACGTCCACCGCGAGCGGCAGGTCGGCGTCCAGCACCCGCGCGTAGTAGCAGGTGTATTCCTTCGTGGTGAAGGCGTTGGTCTCGCCGCCGACCGCCTCGATCTCGGCCGAGATCTGCAGCGCGGTCCGCTTGTGGGTGCCCTTGAACAGCAGGTGCTCGAGGAAATGCGAGGCACCGGACATGGCCGACGTCTCGTCCCGGGAGCCGATACCCACCCAGATGCCGAGTGAGGCGCTGCGGGTACTGGGGATCGACTCGGTGACGATACGCAGGCCGCTGGGCAGGGTGGTGCGCCGGGCGCCGTCGCCGAGGGATTTGGAGAGCGCGCGGGCCGGCCTTCCGGCCGGCCCGCGCGAACTGGTTGTCACCTGTGATTACTCGCGAGGCGCGCCGCGGTCGCCACCGCGGTCGCCACCGGAACGGCTCCGGCGCCGGCGCGGGCCGTCAGCGTCGCCGCCGCCACCACCGCGCGGGCCACGGTCCTCGCGGGGCGGGCGGGACTCGCGTCCCTCGCCGCCGGCCGCCGCGGCCGGGGCCTCCTCGCCCTCGGGGCGGACCTTGTCGAGGTAGATCTTGCCGCGGGCGTCGATGTCCGCAATGGACACCTCGACCTTGTCGCCGACGTTCAGGAAGTCCTCGACCTTGTCCACCCGCTTGCCGTCGCCCACCTTGGAGATGTGCAGCAGGCCGTCGCGGCCGGGCAGCAGCGAGATGAACGCGCCGAACGCGGCCGTCTTGACCACCGTGCCGAGGAACTTGTCGCCGACCTTGGGCAGCGTCGGGTTGGCGATCGCGTTGATCCGCTCGACCGCGGCCTCGGCCGACGGGCCGTTGGTCGCGCCGACGTAGATCGTGCCGTCGTCCTCGATGGAGATGTCGGCGCCGGTCTCGTCCTGGATCGCGTTGATCGTCTGGCCCTTGGGGCCGATCACCATGCCGATCTTGTCGACCGGGATCTTGACGGTGGTGACCCGCGGGGCGTGGTCGCTCATCTCGGCCGGCGCGTTGATCGCCGCCTCCATCACGCCGAGGATGGTCGCGCGGGCGTCGTGCGCCTGCTGCAGCGCGGCGGCCAGCACGTCCGACGGGATGCCGTCGAGCTTGGTGTCGAGCTGCAGCGCGGTCACGAACTCGCTGGTACCGGCGACCTTGAAGTCCATGTCGCCGAACGCGTCCTCGGCGCCGAGGATGTCGGTCAGCGCCACGTACTGCGTCTTGCCGTCGACCTCGTCCGAGATCAGGCCCATCGCGATGCCGGCCACCGGCGCCTTCAGCGGCACACCGGCCGCGAGCAGCGACAGCGTCGAGGCGCAGACCGAGCCCATCGAGGTGGAGCCGTTCGAGCTCAGCGCCTCGGAGACCTGGCGGATCGCGTACGGGAACTCCTCGCGCGCCGGCAGCACCGGCACCAGCGCCCGCTCGGCCAGCGCGCCGTGACCGATCTCGCGGCGCTTCGGCGAGCCCACCCGGCCGGTCTCACCGGTCGAGTACGGCGGGAAGTTGTAGTTGTGCATGTAGCGCTTGGACTTCTCCGGCGCCAGGGTGTCCAGCGCCTGCTCCATGCGCAGCATGTTGAGCGTGCTCACGCCCATGATCTGGGTCTCGCCGCGCTCGAACAGCGCCGAGCCGTGCACCCGCGGCAGGATGCCCACCTGGGCGCTCAGCGGCCGGATGTCGCGCGGGCCGCGGCCGTCGATGCGGACCTGCTCGCGCAGCACCCGCTGGCGCACCTCGTTCTTGGTGACCGACCGGAAGGCCGCGGAGATCTCCTTCTCCCGGCCCTCGAAGCGCTCGTCGAGCTGCTCGTGCGCCTTGGCCTTGACCAGGTCGAGGGCCTCCTCGCGCTCCTGCTTGGCAGCGATCTTGAGAGCCTCGGCGACCTCCTCCCGGACCGACTCGGCGACCGCGGAGTAGACGTCGTCCTGGTAGTCGAGGAAGACCGGGAACTCGACGGCCGGCTTCGCGGCGATCGCGGCCAGCTCGCTCTGCGCCCGGCACAGCTCACGGATCGCGGGCTTGGCGGCCTCCAGGCCGCCGGCCACGATCTCCTCGGTGGGCGCGGTCGCGCCGCCGGCGATCAGCTTGATCGCGTTCGGGGTGGCCTCGGCCTCGACCATCATGATGGCCACATCGGCGCTGGGGCCGTCTCCGACGACTCGGCCGGCCACCACCATGTCGAAGGTGGCCCGCTCCAGCTCCTCGAGCGTCGGGAAGGCGACCCACTGGTCGTCGATCCGGGCCACTCGGGTCGACCCGATCGGGCCGGAGAACGGCAGGCCGGACAGCTTGGTCGACATCGAGGCCGCGTTCATGGCGACCACGTCGTACGGGTGGGCCGGGTCGAGGGCCAGCACGGTCTCGACGACCTGGACCTCGTTGCGCAGGCCCTTGGTGAACGACGGGCGCAGCGGCCGGTCGATCAGGCGGCAGGTGAGGATGGCGTCCTCGCTGGGGCGGCCCTCGCGGCGGAAGAACGAGCCGGGGATCCGGCCGGCCGCGTACATCCGCTCCTCGACGTCGACGGTCAGCGGGAAGAAGTCGAAGTGCTCCTTCGGCTGCTTGCTGGCCGTGGTGGCGGAGAGGACGACGGTGTCGCCGAGCCGGACGACAACCGAGCCGGCGGCCTGCTGGGCGAGCCGACCGGCAGAGAAGGTGATTTCCCGGGTGCCGAACGATCCGTTGTCGATGATCGCGGTACGGGAGTCAGTGCCGAGAGCAGTCTGCTCTGTCATTTGTTGCGGTACTCCTTCGTCGAGGACCCGGCGGTCTGCAGCGCGGTTCAGGTGAGCCGGTCTTCGATCGAAGTGCCCGAGATCTAGGCCTCGGGAACCACTACCGAGGACCGGTGCTGACGGCGTGAGCCGCGCGGGTCCGTGGGGCTGGTAAAGCGCGGGGGAGCGGCCCGGGCGGGCCACTCCCCCGTCAGGTCATCGGCGCAGGCCGAGCCGCTCGATGAGCGACCGGTAACGCTGGATGTCCTTCTTCTGCACGTAGTTGAGCAGCCGGCGCCGGCGGCCGACCAGCAGCAGCAGGCCACGCCGGCTGTGGTGGTCGTGCTTGTGCACCTTGAGATGCTCGGTCAGGTCGGCGATCCGCTTGGTGAGCATCGCGACCTGGACCTCGGGCGAACCGGTGTCGCCGTCCTGCGCCTTGTACTCGTCGATGATCTTGTGCTTGGTCTCTTGATCGAGCGCCATGTTCTCCGAAATTCTGTGTTGCCGTGTGATCAATCCCGCACCCGCGGCGTCGGGCAGGCACGCGGGACCACTCGTTGGTCAGCCAACGGTAATTACCACCTTATCAGGGGGTCAGTGCAGCAACGCGCGGGTCTCTTCGACGTCCTCGCGGATCTGCGCCACGAGCGGCTCGATGCCCTCGTACACCCGCTGTTCGCGCAGGTGAGCGACGAAATCGAGGCTCAGTTTCTCGCCGTAGAGATCGCCCGCGAAGTCGAGCACGTACGCCTCGACCCGGCGCTCCCGGCCGGAGAAGGTGGGATTGGTGCCGATCGACACGCTGGCCGGCAGCCGTCCGGCGTGCTCGCCGCCGCGGATCAGCCAGGCCGCGTACACGCCGTCGGCCGGTACCGCTGCGTACCGGTGCGTCATGAGGTTGGCGGTCGGGAAGCCGATCTCGCGGCCGCGCTGGTCACCGCGTACCACGACGCCGGCCAGGCGGTGCGGCCGGCCGAGTGCCGCGGCGGCGGCCCGGACATCCCCGGCGTCCACGCAACTGCGGATGTACGTGGAGGAGAAGACCAGACCGTTCTCCGAGACGAGCGGCGCCTCCTCGACGGTGAAGCCGAACTGCCGGCCCAGCCGCTCCAGCAGCGCCACGTCCCCGGCCGCGCGATGCCCGAACCGGAAGTTGTCGCCGACCACCACGTTCGCCGCGTGCAGCGCCTCGACCAGCACGTCGTGCACGAACGCCTCGGGCGTGAGCTGGGAGAACCCCGGGGTGAACGGCACCACGCAGAGCGCGTCCACGCCGAGTTGCTCGATCAGTTCGGCCTTGCGCACCGGCTCGGTCAGCACCGCGGGGTGCGAACCGGGCCGCACCACCTCGGCCGGATGCGGGTCGAAGGTCATCACCACCGACTGCATGCCCAGGTCGCGGGCGCGTTTCACGGCGTGCCCGATGATCGCCTGGTGGCCCCGGTGCACGCCGTCGAAGACGCCGATCGTGACCACCGACCGGCCCCACCCGCCGGGCACCGATTCGTACCCCCGCCACCGCTGCATCTCGCGCCCCTCCGCGTTCCGGCCGTCGGGGCACAGCGTATCGGTCTTACCAAGCGCCCGAAACGCTACGATTAGCACCGATATGCACAGGGAGTGGAGTGCTCTCGTCCTGCTCGCGGCGGAGTTCACCTTCGCCGTGTTGTTCCTGCGCGCCCTCATCGGCTACCTGATCCGCCGCGACTCGCTCCAGGGCAGCGTCACCCTGGTCTTCCTGCCGTGCGCGGTGCTGTTCGGCGTCGACATCGCCCGCCGGGCCAGCGGCGGCCTGCCCACCTGGGTCGGCATCGCGGCCACCACCGTGCTGCTGGCGCAGCCGTATCTCACCGTCCGGCTGGCCGCCCGGCTGCGCTCGGTGCCGCGCTGGCTCGACCGGATCATGCTGGGCGGTTACCTGGGCCTGGCCATCCCGATCCTGCTGGCCCCGCGCCCGCTGAGCGAGCACGCGCTGACCGCGCTGATGCTCGGCTTCGCGCTCAGCGAGGTGGTCGCCGCGGCCCTGCTGTACGGCAAGGCCCGCACCCGCACCGGCGCCAACCGGGCCCGGCTGATGACCGCGGTCGGCGCCACCCTCGCGTTCGCCGGCATGATCGTGTTCATCGGCTTCGGCGCGATCAACGCCAACCCGGTCCTCACCGCCACCAGCCGGGTGCTCGCCCTGGCCAGCGGCCTCGCGTACCTGGTCGCCTTCCTGCCGCCGCGCTGGCTGCGGCGGATGTTCTCGGCCACCGCGGCGCAGCGGATCACCGAGCGGCTGCTGCGCGCACCGGCCGAGTCGCCGGAGGAGACCTGGCAGATCTACGCCGACATCATGCGGGAGGAGACCGGCGCGGACGCGGTGTCGGTGCTGATGCCGCGGGCCGACGGCCAGCTCGCGCCGGCCGCGTTCGCCGGTCCGCACCTGCCCACCCCGGCCGAACTGGGTGCCGCCGACCTCACCGCGCTGATCCGGGCCGGCCGCCCGGCCCGGCTGCGCGAGGGCGCGCCCGCGCTGGTCGCGCACTACGGCGACGACCTGCGCGACGACTTCGTCACGGTGCTGAGCATGCCGGTCCCGCCGGACGTCGAGGGCGCCGTGCTGCTGTTCAACCGGCACCGCACCCTGTTCCGGGACGACGATCTGCGACTGTTCGCGGCGCTCGGCGGCCAGGCCGGCATCCTGGCCGAGCGTCAGGCGGTGGCCGCGGCACAGCGCCGGCTGGCCGACGAGCTGAGCGCCTCGGTCGACGCGCTCACCCAGGCCAACCGGGCCAAGAGCGCGTTCCTCGCCAACATGAGCCACGAGCTGCGCACCCCGCTCAACGCGATCATCGGGTTCAGCGACCTGATGCGGATGGAGGAGCCGGACGGCGACCGCCGCCGGGTGCCGGCCGAGTGGGTCGAGCACATCCACACCAGCGGCCGGCATCTCCTCGGCCTGATCAACGACATCCTCGACCTGGCCAAGGTCGAGGCCGGCCGGCTCGACCTGCGGGTCGCCCCGCTGCGGGTGGACACCGCGGTGTCCGAGCTGCTCACCGGCCTGGCCCCGCTGTTCGGCACCAAGCGGCTCACGGTGCACACCACGTTGCCGCCGGTCACCGCGCTGGCCGACCGGGTGCGGTTCCGGCAGATCGCGGAGAACCTGCTGTCCAACGCGATCAAGTTCACCGAGGAGGACGGCTCGGTCACGGTCACCGTCCGGGCCGACGGCGACCACGCATTCGTGTCGGTGGCGGACACCGGCGTGGGCATCGCGCCGGACGACTTGGACCGGGTCTTCGAGGAGTTCCAGCAGGTCGGTGACCCGGACCGGCAGCGGGCCGGCACCGGCCTGGGGCTGGCGCTGACCAAGCGGCTGACCGAGGCGCACGGTGGGGAGATCACCTTGCGCTCGGAGCTGGGCGCGGGTTCCGAGTTCACCGTACGCCTGCCGGCCGCGCCGGTGTCCCGGGCCGAGCCCACCGAGGGGAACCGCCCGCACGTGCTGCTCATCGAGGACGACCCGCACTCGGCCGAGCTGATGCGCACCCAGCTGGGCAACGCCGGCTACCGGGTGGACGTCGCCGGCGACGGCGAGACCGGGCTGGCGTTCGCCGCGACGTCCCCGCCCGACGCGATCGTCCTGGACGTGTTCCTGCCGGACATCGACGGCTGGGAGGTGATCCGCCGGATCAAGGCGGACGCCCGGCTGGCCGGCATCCCGGTGTTCTTCGCCACCATCGTCGACGACCCGCAGGCCGGGCTGGCCCTGGGCGCCAACGACTACTTCGTGAAACCGGTCGACCAGCCCCGGCTGCTGAGCGCGCTGACCAACGCCATCGCCGCCCGCCCGGCACCGCGGGTGCTGGTGGTCGACCATGACGACGCGGTGCGCCAGGCCATCGAGGAAGGCCTGCGGGCCGGCGGCGCGGACGTGGTGGCCTGCGCCGACGGCCGGGAGGGCCTGGCGCTGAGCCGCTCCGGCGAGTTCGACCTGATCGTCTGCGACATGCAGTCCCCCGAGGTGGACGGGTTCAGCCTGCTGGCCGCCCTGGAACAGGACCCGACCACCCGGCAGACCCCGGTGCTGGGCCTGAGCGCCGCGGCCCTCGCCGACGGCGACCCCGCCCCGCTGGTGGCCACCGCGATGGCCGGCGGCGTGGTGGCCGAAGCCATGTCCGGCGGCCCCGGCTGGGAAAACCTGGCGCCGCTGCTGTCCACCCGGCCCACCGCCGAGGCACCGCCAACCGAGAAGGACGAACCGTGAGCCGCATCCTGCTGGTCGAAGACGAGGAACTGAACCGCACCCTGGTCCGGGCCGTGCTGGCCCGGGCCGAGGTGGCCGCGGTGCGCGACGCCGAGGTGCTCGACGCGACCAGCCTGGCGGCCGCCCGGGAGCGGCTCGGCCAGGAGGACGTCGACCTGATCCTGCTGGACATGAACCTGCCCGACGGCAACGGCCTGACCCTGGCCCGCGAACTGGCCACCCAGGGCATGCCGGCCGGCCGGAGCAAGCCGGTGGTGGTGGCGGTGACCGCCAGCGTGCTGCCACAGGACCGGGCGGCCGCGATCGAGGCGGGGTGCGACGGTTTCCTGGACAAGCCGTACGCGGCCGCCGACCTGGTCGAGACGGTCGCGCGCCACCTGTCCTAGCGAGCCGGGCCTAGGCGGGCGCCAGCACGATCTCGGCCCGCGCCCGGCCGGCCCGCTCGGAGACGATCGCCAGCACGTCGCCGGTCGGCCCGAAGACGGCGTACGGCCCCTCGATGCCCACCGGCTCGAGCGGCCCGCCGTGGCTGAGCACCCGGGCCTCGTCGGCGCTGGCCGTGCGCTGCGGGAAGGCCTGCCGGGCCGCCTCACTGAGCGGCAGCCCGACCACGTCCGGCGCCCGTTCCTCCAACTGTTCGAGCGTGACGGCTTCGGCCAGCGTGATCGCGCCCACCGCCGTACGGCGCAATGCCGTTAAATGCCCACCCACCCGGAGTGCTGCACCCAGGTCTCGCGCGATGGCCCGGATGTAGGTGCCCGACGAGCAGTCCACCTCGACGTCCACGTCCACGGTGTCCGGTCCGCGCCGGATCGCGAGCACGTCGAGCCGCGAGACGGTGACCCGGCGGGCCGCCAACTCGACGGTTTCACCGTCACGCACCCGCTTGTAGGCCCGCTCGCCGTTGATCTTGATGGCGCTCACCGCGCTCGGCACCTGGTCGATCTCGCCGCGCTGCGCGGCCAGTCCCTGGTGCACGTCCGCGTCGGTGACGTGGGCGGCCGAGACGGTCGAGGTCACGTCCCCCTCGGCGTCGTCGGTGACCGTCGCCTGCCCGAGGCGGATGGTCGCCGCATAGCTTTTCTCAGAACCGATCACGTACGTGAGCAGCCGGGTCGCCCGGTTTACCCCGACGATCAACACCCCGGTCGCCATCGGGTCGAGCGTGCCGCCGTGCCCCACCCGCCGCGTCTTCGCCAGCCGCCGGATGCGCGCCACCACGTCGTGCGAGGTCATCCCCGCCGGCTTGTCCACCACGATCAGCCCGTCCACACTCACCCGCCCACCTTAGGTGCGCCCGCCCGAGCTCAGCGGCCCACCCCGCACCGCGCCCGCGACGCCGCCCTCATCGGCCCACGCCCACCACCGCCCAGCGGGCCGATCGCCACCGCCAGACCATGGCGCCGAACCGCACGAACGTGAACAGCCCGAGCCCCGCCCACACGCCGCCCAGCCCCCAGCCGAACGCGTGCGCCAGCCAGATCGCCGGCAGGAACCCGAGCAGCGCCGAGGCGAGCGTGACGTTGCGCAGGTAGCCGACGTCGCCGGCCCCGATCAGCACCCCGTCCAGGGCGTAGACGACACCGGCGAACGGCAGCAGCCCCACGAACCAGGGCCACACGATGGCGGCTTGGGCGTGCACCCCGGCGTCCGAGGTGAACCAGCCCGGCACCACCTCCGCCCCGGCGGCCGCGAGCACCGCGAACCCGGCGCCCGCCACCCCACCGGCCACGGTCACCCGGCGGGCCACGTCCCGGGCCGCGTCCGCGTCCCCCGCACCGAGCGCCGCCCCGACCAGGGACTGCGCCGCGATCGCCACCGCGTCCAGGGCGAGCGCGCAGAAGAACCAGAGTTGCAGCGCGATCTGATGGGCACCGACCGCGGCCACCCCGAACCGGGCCGCCACCGCGGTGGCCGACAGGAAGCACGCCTGGAAGGCGGCCCCCCGGATCAGCAGGTCCCGCCCCACGGTCAACTGCTGCACCATGATCTGCGGCCGGGGTCGCAGCGCCCGCGCCGCCCGCACCAGGGCCAGCAGGAAGAATCCACCGGCGACGGTCTGCGCCACCACGTTGGCCACCGCCGAGCCGGTCAGTCCCCAGCCGAGCGGATAGACCAGGACCGGACACAGGATCGCGGACAGCACGTTCGCCCCGAGCACGATGAGCAGCGGCCGCCGGACCTCCTGGACGCCGCGCATCCACCCGTTGCCGGCCGCGGCCAGCAGCAGCCCGGGCGCGCCGAGAGCGGCGATCCGCAGCCAGCCCGCCGCCGCTTCGGCCGCAATCGGATCCCCGGCGAGCAGGTGCGCGAGCGGTCCGGCGCCGGCCTGGGCGCCGAGTGCCATGAGTACGCCCGCCCCGAGCGCGAGCCACGACGCCTGGACCCCTTCGGCCACCGCCGCGGCCCGGTCCCCGGCCCCGAACCGGCGTGCCGCCCGGCCGGTGGTCCCGTACGCCATGAGCGTCCCGATCCAGACCGCCAGCGACATGACGGTCCCACCCACCGCGACCGCGGCCAGCGGAACGGGACCGAGGTGCCCCACGACGGCGGTGTCGACCAGGACGTAGAGAGGTTCGGCCGCCAGCACGACCAGGGCCGGCAGCGCAAGTTGCGCGATTCGCCGCGCCCCGGCGTCAGAAACCGGCGGCGTTGTGCGGGATGGCCGGGCAGACGGGCTCATGGGTATCCATGATGCCCGCCCGGCCGTAAGGAGTGCAATCGAGCTAGGTGCTTACCAAATGCGGTGCCGGCCAACTACTGGCGGGTGTCCAGCGAGGTCTGCAGGGCGCGGCGCGCCTGCTCGCGGGCTTCGTCGGTGTTCTGCGGCTTGGGCTTGGCAGCCATGGTCGTGGTCCTTCCACGGTGGGCGGGCGCGGCACAGCGGCACGGCCCGAAGCAATGGTCGAGCGGGGCGTCACGGTGCCGGTCCGGGATCGCCGGACGCTTGGCGAAAGTGACGCAGCCCGAGTCGGTAAACCCGGGTGGCTCGAGGTCTCACGACGAGCGGTGGTCCCGCCACGCAAAACCAAATCACCGTTAAGGACCAAACTATCGTTCAGTTCCGCCCCTGTTCCGGTAGTTCCCACCCATCGAGACGAACGAGCGGCCCCCAGAAATACCCCGCCGCCCCTCCAATCCCTTCACCAACTGCAAAAACGCACCGCCACTCCACCGCGCCGTCCCAAAATCAACCCTCCGACCACCCATGCCCCGGATTCCACCCACCCGAAGCCCTCACACCAGGCCGCCGACCACCCTGCCGGACAACCGCCAACCCGCCGCACAACCGCCAACCCCGCCGCACAACCGCCAACCCCGCCCCACAACCGCCAACCCCGCCGCACAACCGCCAACCCCGCCGCACAACCGCGTCCCGCGTCCCCGCCAACCACCCGCCGCACCACCGCCCAACTACCGCGTTGATGATTTGACTGATTTGCCAGTTTGCACCCGAGGCGACACCCGCCCGACGCGTCCGTCCCGGTGCCGGCGAGAGCGGCGTCAGCGCCACCTCGGCGAGAGCGGGCATGGTGATCCCCGACCCGCGCTGCGCTTCCAACGAATGGACACTGCGCCCGCAGGGCCGAGACCCGATCCCGCATGGCGGCCGCCATCCTGCGAAGTGGACGATCAGTCCACGTGCCGGCCTGTTCGGCCGGACCAAAAGCCGCGTTGCGGCCATAACGCCGCGTCAGTTGTCCTCAAGATTGTGACCCGAGCGACGAACGCCAGGCGGTCACGCTCGCAAGCTTTCGTCATCAGCTCAACCGCGCAGAAGTGAACATCGCGACGGCCGAGCGTGTGCAGCTCCAAGATCCGTGGCGGGCGGCAGCACAGGCCGGGCGAGGCGAACGGCAGCCAAAGCCGGTTACGACGGAGCGCCGGGACACCGCGTGGCCCCGCCGGCGGTGAGCGGAGCCTCAGAGCAGGTGGTTGTCCAGTTCGGAGCGGACCGCGGCCACCACGTCCTCCGGCGTGCCCCGCCCGGTGAATCCGGCCGCCAGCCGATGCCCGCCGCCGCCGAGCGCCACCGCCACCCGGCCCACGTCGACCGCGCCCTTGCTGCGCAGCGACACCGCCCACGCGGCCGCCGTGATCTCCTTGACCACCACGGCCACGTCCGCCTCGGCGACGCTCCGGATCGGGTCGATCAGGGTGTCCAGGACGTACGGGCGCTGCGCGTACCTCGCCAGATCCTCCTGGGTCGCCCACGTCCACACCATGCCGAGACCGCCCGCGGCCGACGGCTCGAGCGTGGCCCGGCCCAGCACCTCGCCGGCGATCTTCATGGCGCCGAACGGGCGGTTGTCGAACGTGCGGCGGGAGATCTCGCCGGGGCTGATGCCGGTCGCGATCAGGCGGGCCGCCAGCCGATGCACCTCGGGCGTCGTCATGTCGAACTTGAACGAGCCGGTGTCGGTGGCCAGCGCCACGTACAGGTTTTCCGCGATGTCCCGGTCGAGCGGCACGGCCAGGCGCTCGATCAGGCCGTCGACCACCACCGACGTCGCGGCCGCGCGCGGGTCCACCAGGTTGATCCGGCCGAAGCCGGTGTTCGACGCGTGGTGGTCGACCACGATCGAGCAGGGCGCGGCCGTCACCAGGGCCTCGAGGTCACCGAGGCGGGACTCCGCCGCCACGTCGAAGGTCATCACCAGCGCCGGCGCTCCGAAGGCGCCGCTCTCCGGGGTCAAAAGATCAAAACCGGGGAGGGCCTGGTACGGGGTGGGCACCTCGAACTCGCCCGGAAACGTCGCGCGCAGGCGGGTCACGCCGAGCCTGCGCAGCGCCAAGCCGAAGCCCAGCATGCTGCCGAGCGCGTCCCCGTCCGGGTTCACGTGGCAGATGAGCTGGACGTCGTCACCGGGAGCAAGCCCGCGGACCGCCGAGACGGCCGCGGACCACTCCGCTGCGGTGACTGCCCCGGGCGTGCCCGAGGAAGCCGTCACCCGAGGTCCTCGCGTGCGCCGACCCGTTCGGCGTCCTCGTCGTCCTCGTCCTCGTCCTCGGACTTGTACGGGTCGGGGTCGCCCGCGTACTGCTTGCCGGCGGCCAGCCGCTGAACCTCCTGGTCGCGCAGGCGGGCCTCGGCCAGCAGATCGTCGATCTCCTTGGCCTGGTCCAGCACGTTGTCCAGCACGAAGGCCAGGCTGGGCGAGTGCCGCAGGCCGAGGGCGTGGCCGACGCGGCTGCGCAGCATGCCCTTGGCGCTCTCCAGGGCGGCCTGGGTCGCTGCCTGCTCGGTGACGTCACCCAGAACCGTGTAGTAGACGGTCGCCTCGCGCAGATCGCCGGTGATCCGGGCGTCCGTGATCGTCACCATGCCGAGCCGGGGGTCCTTGATCTCACGTACCAGCGACGCCACCAGTTCCCTGACGCGCTCCGCATGACGGCGCGTCTTGGCCGGGTCTGACATATCGCCCACCTCCGACTGTGATACCCGCGGGTCGACAACCCCGCCCAACTGCTGAAGCCTACCCACGACATGCTGCGACTGAACGTCCCGCAGGCCCGGTCAGTCGTCGTCGCCGTGGACCCGCCGGCGCACCGACAACAGTTCGATCTCGGGGCGGCCGGCCACCTGGTTTTCGCAGGTGTCGATCACGGCACGGGCCTGGGCCAGCTCGCCGGCCACCACGGCCACCCCGATCTGGGCCCGGCCGTGCAACTCGTGCAGGCCCACCTCGGCGACGCTGACGTCGTACTTCTTCAGCATGGCCACGATGGGACGGAGGTAGGAACGCTTCTGCTTGAGCGACCGGGAGTCGCCGGGCAGGAGGAGGTCGAACACTGCGGTTTCGGTAAACATCAGCCAGCAGGGTATCGCCGTCGGCCGGGAGTTTCAGCCGGGTTTCCGAGCTACCAGCACGTCGCGCTCGATGCCCTGGTCGACCCGGTGGGCCAGCGGCTGCTGCTCGACGATCGCCAACCCGTTCGCCCGCAGGATGTCCTCGGCCAGTTCGCGCTTGGCCACCTTGAGGTTCCAGGACAGCCCGAGGGCCGCACCGGGACGCAGCAACGGCAGCCACTGCGGCACGGCCCGCTCCAGCAGGTCGAGCGGGCTGCGGGACAGACCGCCCCCGTCGTCGTAACTGCCGTGCGCCACCCCGTACGGCAGATCGGTGACCAGCACGTCCGCCACCCCGCCGCGCAGCAGCCCGTCCAGCTGGGTGGTGTCGGCGTGCAGCACGGTCACCTTCTGCACCGCGCCGGCCCGGTGGTCGTCCTTGCTGGCCGCCATCGTCACCTCGAGCCGGCGGGCGGCGCGACGGCCCTGCCGGCGTACCGGGACCAGGTCGGCGGTGTGCTTGAGCCGCTTGCGTTTGAGCCAGGTCTGGAGAAAGAGCTTGTACGCCTCGACGTCCTTCCCGTCGATCTCCACGCCCACCGCGTCGTATCCGTACATCAATGCCTGGTTGAGGGTGGTGCCGCGGCCGCACAGCGGGTCGAGGACGGTGACCGGGCCGTCGAGCATCCGGTCGCGTGCCGCCGAGGCCAGCAGGGTCAGGTTGAGCACGAGCTTGGTGAACTGCTCGTTGGTCTTGCCGGCGTACTTCGGGATGGTGATCAGGTCGCTGTCGTAGCGGGCCAGCGGGTCGAGGACGAGCGGCCGGAGGAGGTCATCCACCCGTTCGAAGAGCGCAAACCCCGACGACAAATTAGACAGGTACGAAATGTCGCGCTCGCTGAGATCGCCGGTGAAGACGAGATACTCGACGCCGCCGATGATATCCACGGATATTTCCGAGATGTCGGGACGGCCGGTGGCGGCGAAGGCGGCCACCTCGGCGATGGCCAGGCGCGCGGCCTGGTCGGCGTAGACGCGGTTGGCGGAGGGAGCTAGCAGCAGAGCGTACCGGGACATGGGTGCCATTTTGCGAGAAGGCCCCCGGCACCAAGGTGCCGGGGGCCTCGCCGTGAGCGGTTACGCCCGCGGCTTCTCGCGCATCTCGAAGGTCTCGATCACGTCGCCGATCTGCGGCGTGCCGAACCCGCTCAGCGTCAGACCACACTCGAAGCCCTCACGGACCTCGGTGGCGTCGTCCTTGAACCGGCGCAGCGAGCTGATCGTGACGTTCTCGCCCACCACGACGCCGTCCCGCAGGACGCGAGCCTTGGCGTTGCGGCGGAGCAGACCGGTGCGGACCATACAGCCGGCGATGAGACCGATCTTGGACGAGCGGAAGACCTCGCGGATCTCCGCGGTGCCCAGCTCGACCTCCTCGTACTCCGGCTTGAGCAGGCCCTTGAGCGCGGCCTCGATCTCCTCGATGGCCTGGTAGATCACGCTGTAGTAGCGGATCTCCACGTTCGCCCGGTCGGCCATGTCCTTGACCTTGTTCGAGGCCCGGACGTTGAAACCGATGATCGTGGCGGTCGAGTCCGAGGACGCGCTCGCCAGGTTCACATCGCTCTCGGTGATCGCACCGACACCGCGGTGGATGACCTTGAGCTGGATCTCGTCCGGAATCTCGATCTTGAACAGCGCATCCTCGAGGGCCTCGACCGAACCGGACGAGTCGCCCTTGATGACCAGGGTGAGCGAGGTCTTCTCGCCCTCCTTGAGCTGCTCCATGAGCGTCTCGAGGGTCGCCCGGGTCCGCGAGTTGGCGAAGCTCGCCGCGCGGCGGCGAGCCTGCCGCTGCTCGGCGATCTGCCGCACGGTTCGGTCGTCCTCGGCCGCGAGGAACGTGTCGCCCGCACCCGGCACCGAGGTGAGACCCAGCACCAGGACCGGACGCGCCGGCTCGGCCGCGGCCACGGACTTGCCGTTCTCGTCGAGCATGGCGCGGACGCGGCCGTGCGCGCCGCCCGCCACGATCGAGTCGCCGGCCCGCAGCGTGCCCTTCTGCACCAGGACGGTGGCGACCGCACCGCGGCCCTTGTCCAGGTGCGACTCGACCACGACACCCTGCGCCGGCCCGTCGGTCGGAGCGGTCAGCTCCAGCGACGCGTCGGCGGTCAGCAGGACGGCCTCGAGCAGTTCGTCGATGCCGATGCCGGGCTTGGCCGCCACGTTGACGAACATGGTCTCGCCGCCGTATTCCTCGGCGAGCAGGCCGTAGTCGGTCAGCTGCTGACGCACCTTGTCCGGGTTGGCGTCCGGCTTGTCGACCTTGTTGACCGCCACGACGATCGGCACCTCGGCGGCCTTGGCGTGGTTCAACGCCTCGACCGTCTGCGGCATCACGCCGTCGTCCGCCGCGACCACCAGAATGACGATGTCGGTCACCTGGGCACCACGGGCACGCATGGCGGTGAACGCCTCGTGACCCGGGGTGTCCAGGAACGTGATCGCCCGGTCGACCCCGGCGTGCTCGTAGTGGACCTGGTAGGCGCCGATGTGCTGGGTGATGCCACCCGCCTCGCCGGCGACCACGTTGGTCTTGCGGATCGCGTCGAGCAGCTTCGTCTTACCGTGGTCGACGTGACCCATGACGGTCACCACCGGCGGCCGGGTGACCAGCCGGTCCTCGTCCACCGCGGCGTCGAGGTCGATGTTGAACTGCGCCAGCAGCGCGCGGTCCTCGTCCTCGGGGCTGACGATCTGCACGTCGAAGCCCAGGTGCTCGCCGAGCAGCAGCAGCGTGTCGTCGGAACACGACTGGGTCGCCGTCACCATCTCGCCCAGGTTGAACATCTCCTGGACCAGCGAACCGGGGTTCGCGTTGATCTTGTCGGCGAAGTCCGAGAGCGACGCACCGCGGGACAGCCGGATCTCCTGGCCGTTACCCCGGGGCGCGCCCGAGCTCATCTGCGGCGCCGACAGGTTGTCGAACTCTTGACGCCGCTGCTTCTTGGACTTGCGGCCACGGGTCGGCCGGCCGCCGGGACGCCCGAAGGCACCCGCCGCACCGCCGCCGCGACCACGACCGCCGCCACCGGGACGGCCCGGAGCGCCGGCACCAGCCGGAGCACCGCCACCGCCACCGCCGGGACCGCCGCGGAAGCCACCGCCACCGCCGCCACCGCCGCCGGGACGGAAACCGCCACCGCCGCCGCCGCCGCCACCGCCGCCGGGACCGCCGCGGAAGCCACCGCCACCGCCGCCGCCACCGCCGCCACCGGGACGGAAACCGCCGCCGCCGCCACCGCCACCGGGACCGCCACGACCGCCACCGGGACCGCCGGGACGACCGGCGCCACCGCCACCGGGACCGGCGGGACGGCCGGGACGCTGCGAGGGCATGGACGCGGGGCTCGGCCGCGGCGGCATCGACGCCGGGCTGGGCCGCGGCGGCATGCCCGCCTGGTTGGGACGCGGCATCGCCGAGGGCGAGGGCCGCGAGGCCCCACCGGAGACGCCGAACGGGTTGTTACCGGGACCGCGAGCCGGGGGACGCGGTGCGCCACCGGCCGGACCGGGCCGCGGACCACCGGGGGCGCCGGGCGCACCCGGACGACCGGCGGCCGGGGAACCGGGCCGCGGTGGGACCGCGCCGGGACCCGGACGCGGACGTGAGCCACCCTCGGACGGCGGCTGCTGGGCGCGACGCTCGGCGTCGCGCGTGCGGGCGGCCTGAGCAGCCTGGGCAGCCTTGACGGCGGCCTCCTGCTCGGCCTTGAGCGCCGAGGCACGCGCCTCGGCGGCCGCGACCTCGATGTCGTGCGCGCTCGCCGGCTTGGCGACCGGTCCCGGCGTGGGACCTGGCCGGCCGGCGGGCGGCTTGGGGCGCGCGAACGGGCCGGGTGCCGGCGCCGGGGACGTGGGCGCGCTGGGCGCACCCCCGGCCGGGGCGGCGGGCCGGCGCGGCGGCTGCGGCCGCGCGCTGGGCGGTGCCGGACGAGCGGCGGCGGGAGCGGGGGCGCTGGATGCCGCCGAGGGGGAGGCCGCCGGAGCGGAGCCTTCCTCGAGGGCACCACGCAACCGCCGGGCCACCGGGGCCTCGACCGTGCTGGACGCGGATTTGACGAACTCGCCCATCTCTTTGAGCTTGGCGAGAACGGTCTTGCTGTCGACCCCGAGCTCCTTCGCGAGCTCGTGTACGCGGGCCTTGCCTGGCACTGCACTCCTCACTTCGAGGTCGTGCGAGCGCACCCGCAGCGACCTCACTCGTGCACTAGAAGCCTGTTCATTTCAGGGACTTCATCGTGTGCTCATCTGGGTCGTCCTACCTTGCTGGGTCGTGACCCGGCCACCGGGGCCGGATCATCGGTCGTTCCATACGGCATGGAGACCGTACGGATGTGCTCGGCCAGCAACCCGGTGTCAGCAACACCGGTGAGCCGCAGCGCTCGCCCGAAGGCGCGACGCCGCTCTGCCAGCGCGAAGCAGGCCGGATCAGGATGCAGATGCGCTCCCCGGCCCGGCAGTCGGCGGCTCGGATCGGGCTGGAGACGGAGGTCAACCCCGTTACCGGCCGCGACGAACCGAATCAACTCGAAGGTCGGCGCGCGTTCGCGGCAACCGACACAGGTGCGTATCGGGCCGACCATTGCAAAGTCTACCTCTCGCGCGTCCCGGGCGCGTATGCGGTCAGCTTCCCGCCTCGGCCGCATCACGATCCGTCGGTGCCGGCCGGTCTGGTGGCGGGGCTGGCTCGTTGTCCGGCCGGATGTCGATCCGCCATCCGGTCAGGCGCGCGGCCAGCCTGGCGTTCTGTCCCTCCCGGCCGATCGCGAGCGACAGCTGGAAGTCCGGAACGGTCACCCGGGCGGTCCGGCTGGCGGCGTCCACCACCTCGACACGCAGGGCTTTCGCCGGCGAGAGGGCATTGCCGACGAACTGGGCCGGATCCTCCGACCAGTCGATGATGTCGATCTTCTCACCGTGCAGCTCGCTCATCACGGCCCGGACCCGCTGGCCCATCGGGCCGATGCAGGCGCCCTTGGCATTGACGCCGGACACCGTCGAATGCACCGCGATCTTGGTACGGTGACCTGCCTCACGGGCGATCGCGGAGATCTCCACGGTGCCGTCGGCGATCTCCGGCACCTCGAGCGCGAACAGCTTCTTGACCAGCGCGGGGTGCGACCGGGACAGGGTGACCTGCGGGCCGCGGAAGCCCTTGGCGACGTGCACCACGATGGCCCGGATCCGGGACCCGTGCTCGTACGTCTCGCCGGGCACCTGCTCGGACTGCGGCAGGACCGCCTCGATCTTGCCCAGGTCGACGGTCACGATGCCCTTCTCGGCCCGTGCCGCGTCGGCCTGCACGATCCCGGTGATCAGGTCGCCGTCGCGGCCCGCGTACTCACCGAAGTGCTGCTCGTCGGTGGCCTCCCGGAGCCGCTGGAGGATCACCTGCTTGGCGGTCATGGCGGCGATCCGGCCGAAGTCGTGCGGGGTGTCGTCCCACTCGCGCACCACCGTGCCGTCCGCGTCGGTCTCCTGGGCGAGCACCGTGGCGACCCCGGACTTGCGGTCGATCTCCACCCGGGCGTGGCTCTGCGCACCCTCGGTGTGCCGGTACGCGGTCAGCAGCGCGGTCTCGATGGCCGCGAGGATCGTGTCGAACGGGATCTCCCGCTCGCGCTCCAGTGCGCGCAGCGCCGCGAGGTCGATGTTCACTCCTCGCCCTCCCCCTCGTCGTCTTCGTCAATGTCGTCGTCATCGTCTGCGTCGCCGAAGTCGGCCTCGTCCAGGCGCTTGAACTCGATCTGTACCCGGCCCGGGCCAAGTTCGGCAAAGGTGAGAGAACGCGGGACCCCGTCGACGTCGAGCACGATGCCCGCGTCGTCGGTGTCGACCACCCGGCCGGTGAGGCCGTTGACCGCGACCAGCCGGCCGCGGTTGCGCCGCCAGTGCCGTGGCAGGGTGAGCGGCCGGTCCACGCCCGGCGAGCCGACCTCGAGCTGATACTCGCCGGCCAGCACCTCACCGCCACGTTCCTCGGCCTCGTCCAGGGCCGCCGAGATCTCCCGCGAGACCACCGCGACGTCGTCCAGATTGATTCCCCCGTCGGTGTCCACCAGGACCCGCACCAGATGCCGCCGGCCGGCCCGGCTGATCACCAGATCCTCGAGGTCGTAACCGGCCGCGGTCAGCACGGGCTCGATCACCTGCCGGACCCGGGCCTTGGCGGCCACCAGGTCGATGCGCGGAGCCGCGGGAACCCGCTGCTCCGCCTCGTCCCGCGACCGCCGGGCCCCGGGACGGCTGCCAGGCCGGGCGCCGGCGCGACCACGCTGCGTCATCGGCTCGACCTTTCGCTGATTTGTAGAAGGAAAGCACCTTATGCCGCCGGGCGCAAAGCCCCGCGGCTGACGCAGAGCGTAACGCGCACGGCAACAGCCCGGTTCGCCGCCGCTCCGATTCCGCGCCATCCGCAGCTCACCGCCCGTGCCCCGTGGTGTTCACTTACCCGGTGCGGATGAGCAGGACGGGACCCACGCGACGGACGGTGCTGACAGCGACGGCCCTCGGCCTCACTTCCCTGGCCGGCTGCGACCAGGAGGAGGCCCCGCCCCCGCCGCCCGACCCGCTACTGCCGGTGCTGACCGAGGCGCTCGCCCTGGCGGCCGCGTACGACCGCGCGGTCGTGGCCCAGCCCGGCCTGGCCGGCCGCCTCACCCCGCTCGCCGAGGACCACCGCGCACACGCCGCCGAACTGGCCCGGATCATCGACACCCCGGCACCGTCGGCCGCCGGACCGGTGCCCAGCGCCGGCGCCGCGGACCTCATCGCCGACCTGCGGGCCCTCGAGCAGGCCGCGCAGAGGAACGCGGTGACCGCCTGCCGGACCGCGCCCGCCGATCGGGCCGCCCTGGTCGGCTCGATAGCGGCCTGCCGGGCGACCCACGCCGAGGCGCTGCGATGAGCCCGCAACTGGCCGCGGCGCTGGCGGCCGAGGAGGCGGCGATCTACGCGTACGGCGTGGTCGGCGTGCGGCTGGCCGAGGAGGGCGAGGAGTCGGCGGCGCGCGCGGCCGAGCAGGCGCACCGCTCGCGGCGGGACTACCTGGTCGGCCGGCTCGACCAGCTGAAGGCCAGCGCGGCACCCTCGCCGGCCGGCTACGAACTGCCGTTCCCGGTGACCGACCGGGCCGCCGCGCTGAAGCTCGCGATCCAGGTCGAGGACGGTGTGTGCCAGGCTTGGCGGCCGGTGCTGCCGGTCACCACGGCGGCCGACCGGAGCACCGCGCTGGCCGCTCTCACCGACGCGGCGATCCGCGCCACCAAGTGGCGCCGGCTGGCCGAGGTGAGCCCCGTGACGCTGGCATTCCCCGGCCGGCCCGGCTGAGGAGAACTGTCCGTTTTCCCGCTCGGTGTTGACTACCTTCCGTAGAAACATGGATGACCGAGAATGACGGCGTGCTCGACGAGATCGACCCAACCTCGCCCCGCGGGATGCTGGCCACGCGCCTGCGGGACGTGATCGAACGGCGCTGGTCGGCGGAGGTGCAGGCGATCGGTGTGCACGGTTCGCTGGCGCACGGCGACGACCACGACGGCAGCGACGTCAACCTGCTGGTGGTCACCTACCGCCCCGGGGCCGGCCCGCGGCCCGCACTGCGCAAGGTGGACGGCACCCTGGTCGACCTGGAGGTGGTCGCCGGCGACGAGGGCCTGCGCCGGGCCCGCGAGCTGACCTCCCGCTGGCCGCTGGACGCCGACCGCTACGTGACCACCCGCGCGCTGCACGACCCGCGCGGCTGGTTCGGCAAGCTGCGCGATGCCCACCTGGCCCGGCTCGCCGAAACCCGCCCGGCCGAGTTCACCTCGCTGGCCCGGCACAACTGGGCCCTGGCCTCGGCCGCACACACCCGTGCCGTGCGCCTCGCCGAGTGGTACGAGACGGACGCCGCGCTCGTGATGATCGCCGAGGCCCGGCTGCACGCGGCCCTGGTCACCGGCCTGCTGACCCGCACGTATTTCCGGAACGCCGCCGACGCGGTCAAGCGCACCGGGGTGGCCGGCGCCGACATGCAGCAGCTGAGCGCGGTCCTGAAGGAGCAGTCCGAGGAGCTGACCGCCCGGGGCCGCCCGGTCGACGGCCCGCTGGCCGACCTGTTCGCCTGACCCCGCGGAGCCTCAGGCGACCCCCACACCGATCCAGGCGCCGATCCCGTACGTCACCGCCGCCGCCAGCGCGCCCAGCACCAACTGCCGCAACCCGCTCCGCCACCACGGCCGCGCCGTGAATCGCGCCACCACCACGCCCGCCGCGAACAGCCCCGCTCCCCCGGCCGCCAGCGCCACCCAGAGCCGGTCCACTCCCACCAGGTACGGCAGCAACGGCACCAGCGCACCCACCGAGAAACACCCGAACGAGGACACCGCCGCCACCCACGGGCTGGGCAGTTCGTCCGGCACCACGCCCAACTCCTCCTGGGCGTGCACCCGCAGCGCCTGCTCCGGATCGGCCTTCAGGGTCTCGGCCACCTGCCGGGCCAGCTCCGCCGGCAGGCCGCGCGCCGTCCACATCGCGACCAGCTCGTCCGCCTCGCCGTCCGGGTTGACCGCGAGTTCGTGCCGTTCCTTGGCGAGTTCGGCGGCGACCTGCTCGTTCTGCGTACGGACGCTGGTGTATTCGCCGATGCCCATCGAGATCGCGCCCGCCACCAGGCCCGCCACCCCGGTGAGGACCAGCGTGCGGTGGCCCGCCCCGCCGCCGCCCACCCCGGCGATCAGGGCGATGTTGGTGACCAGGCCGTCCATCGCGCCGAAGGTGGCGGCGCGCAGCCAGCCGCCGGAGACGTCGGCGTGGTGATGGTCGGCGACCGCGGTCACGGCAGGGTGAGGATCTCGTAGCCGTCCTCGGTGACCACCAGGGTGTGCTCGAACTGCGCGGTCCACCTGCGGTCCTTGGTGACGACCGTCCAGCCGTCGGACCATATCTCGTACTCGTGGGTGCCCAGCGTGATCATCGGCTCGATGGTGAAGGTCATCCCGGGTTCCATGACCGTGTCGAGGCGCGGGTTGTCGTAGTGCGGGATGTAGAGGCCGGAGTGGAACGTCTCGCCGATGCCGTGGCCGGTGAAGTCGCGGACCACCCCGTAGCCGAAGCGGCGCGCGTACGCCTCGATGACGCGGCCGATCGCGTTGATCGGGCGGCCCGGGGCGACCGCGCGGATGCCGCGCATCATCGCCTCGTGGGTGCGCTCGACCAGCAGGCGCGCCTCCTCGCTCACGTCGCCGACCAGAAACGTCGCGTCGGTGTCGCCGTGCACGCCGTCGAGGTACGCGGTCACGTCGACGTTGATGATGTCGCCGTCCTCGAGCACCGTCGAGTCCGGGATGCCGTGGCAGATCACCTCATTGAGCGACGTGCAGCACGATTTCGGGAAGCCCTTGTAGCCCAGGGTGGACGGGTAGGCACCGTGGTCGAGGATGAACTCGTGCACCACCCGGTCGATCTCGTCGGTGGTGACGCCCGGCTTGCAGTGTTCGCCGGCGAGCTGCGTCGCCTGCGCCGCGATCCGTCCCGCGACCCGCATCCGGTCGATGGTCTCGGGTGTCTGCACGTGCGAGCCGCGCCACTCTTTCGGGCGCTTCTTGCCCACGTACTCGGGTCGGACGATCGGGGCCGGGACCGCCCGCCAGGGCGACTGCTTTCCCGGCACCAGTGGAGCGCGAACGGTCATAGCCCCAGCCTATCGCCGGGGCCGTCGGCGAGGAGCCGGGCGGCCGCGGCACGGTAACAGGTCGGTTGACCTTATTGGCCCGGTTCTTGCTGGCCCCCGACCCCTGTGAAATCGTGTCTTCGTGGATCAAGAGGGGGTGGACCCCGACTTCACCGCGACCGCGGCGGTGACCGGCGACCAGGTCGTGGTGACCGTGACCGGCGAGGTCGACATGTCGACCGCCGACGCCATGTTCCGCGCCGCCACCGACGACCCGGCCACCGCACAGGCCACGCTCGACCTGCGCGCCGTCACCTTCTTCGACTCGGCCGCCATCCACGCCCTGCTCCGGCTGGCCGAACGCTACGGCGCCGGGCTGCGGGTGCACCCGTCCGCCCAGGTCCGCCGCGTACTGGAAATCTCCGGCCTGTCGACTCAGCCCTGGCTGCTCAGCGAGTAAAGGGCCGCCGCAGGGTCACCGACGTCCCGCCGTCCGCCCGCGACACCGCCAGCTCGGTCAGCGCCCCGATCAGCGCCAGCCCCCGCCCGCGGAACCCGCCCGACGATGCGGTCCGCCAGTGCCCGGTGTCCCGCACGATCACCACGACGGCGGCGTCGTCGTCCTCGATCGCCGCCTCCACCGTGATCATCGGCTCGGCCGGGTCGATCGGGTGCTCGATGGCGTTGGCCGCGGCCTCCGAGACCGCCACCGTCAGGTCGAAGATGTCCTCCTCGGGCACACCGTGCCCGACCAGGAAATCCTCCAGCCGGCGGCGCAGCACGCTCAGCTTGGTCGCGTCCGACGGCAGCCGCAGGACGAACTCGCGGGCCTCGGTGGACTGCAGCGCGATCAGCGCGATGTCGTCCCGCCGGGTGCGCCGGGCCGCCTTGGCCAGCAGCGTCTCGAGCAGGTCCTCGACGTGGTCGGCCGGCTTGGCGGTGTCCTCGACCAGCTCGGCGAGACCGGCGTCGATGCCGGTGCGGCGGTCCTCGACCAGGCCGTCGGTGTAGAGCAGCAGCCGGCTGCCCGGTTCGAGTTCGGTCGCGAACGTCGGGTAGCTGACATCGCCGAGCGCGCCGATCGGCGGGCCCAGCGCGGTGTGGTAGAGGAACTCCCCGGCCGACCCGGGCCGCACCAGCACCGGCGGCGGGTGCCCGGCCGACGAGTAGTGCAGCCGGCGGCTCACCGGGTCGAAGCGGGCGCACACCACGGTGGCGAACTGCCGCCGGCCCAGGTTGTCGACCAGCCGGTTCAGCCGGGTCAGCGCCTCGCCGCAGTCGAAACCCTCGAGGATGTACGCGCGCAGGGCGTTGCGCAGCTGCCCCATCCCGGCCGCCGCCTGCACCCCCTTGCCCACCACGTCACCGATCACCAGGAACAACCCGGCTGTGTCGCTACCAGCGCCTCCCGGCGCGGAAGACCCGGGAGAATTGGCGGCGACGATCACGTCGTACCAGTCACCGCCGACCTCGGCCTCGCTGCTGCCCGGCAGGTACCGGCTGGCCACCTGGGCGCCCGGCACCCGGGGCAGCGACTGCGGCAGCATGCTGTGCTGCAGCGTGGTGGCGATCCGGTGTTCGGCCTCGTAGAGCCGGGCGTTCTCCAGCCGCAGCCCGATGAGCCGGGCCAGCTGGGTGAGCACGGCCGGCTCCGGCGGACCCTCCGATCCGGACCAGACCCGCAGCTCGCCCACCGTCGCGCCGGACGTGTCCGGCAGGGCCAGCAGCACGTCGGCGGGCGCGGCCGGTTCGGCGCCGCCGTCCACCTCGGCCCGGCCGCCGGGCGCGGTGACCACCACCCGGCCGGCCCCGGTCATCGCCAGCACGTGCCGGGCCGCCACGTCGAGCACCTCGGCCGTGGTACGCACGGTGCTGACCGCGGCGGCCGCGTCGACCAGGCCGCGCAGCCGGCTGATCACCTGCCGGCGGGCCTGGCCGAGGTCGAGGTTGGCCCGTACCCGGGCGGTCAGGTCGCGGGCCGAGAACGGCTTGACCAGGTAGTCGTCGGCGCCGGCGGCCAGACCCTCGCCGGAGGCCTCCTCGCCGGCCCGGGCCGAGAGCACCACGATCGGCACCTGCCGGGTGCGCTCGTCGGCCCGCAGCGCCGCGATCAGCCCGAAGCCGTCCAGCCGGGGCATCATCATGTCGGTGAGCACCAGGTCGAAGGACTGCCGGCCGGCCAGTTCCAGCGCGGCCCGGCCGTCCTCGGCGGTGCTCACCTCCCAGTGCGGGCGCAGCAGCCGGGCGACGTGGTCGCGCAGGTCGGCGTTGTCGTCGACCAGCAGAATCCGGCCCGGCCGGGTCTCGGCGACCGGCTCCGGCACGACCTCGTCGCGCAGCCAGGACGACGCCTCGGCCAGGAACGGCCGGGACGCCTCGTCCGAGACGACCAGCGCCTCGTCCTCGCCGATCCGGTCCGGCGGCAGGTGCCGGGTGCCGAACGGAATGCGTACGGTGAAAAGGCTGCCCTGCCCTATCTCGCTGGCCGCGCCCACCGACCCGCCGTGCAGCTCGGCCAGCTCGCGCACCAGCGCGAGCCCGATCCCGGTGCCCTCGTGGCTGCGGGACCAGGCGCCGGTCACCCGGTGGAAGCGGTCGAACAGCCGCTCCTGCTCGGCGGCCGGCACGCCCACGCCGGTGTCCCGCACGGACAGCACCGCGTCACCGTCCTCGGCGGTGAGCCGCACCGTGATCCGGCCGGCCGGGGTGAACTTGACCGCGTTGGAGAGCAGGTTGAGGACGATCTTCTCCCACATGTCCCGGTCGATCACGACCGGCTCGGGCAGCGGCGTCGGGTCGACCTCGAGCTCCAGCCCGGCGCGTTCGGCGGCCGAGCGGAACGTGCTGGCCAGCCGCACGGTGTAGGCGGCCAGGTCGGTCGGCCGGTACGCCGCGCGCAGCCGGCCCGACTCCAGCCGCGAGAAGTCCAGCACCGTGTTGACCAGCTTGAGCAGACGCAGCCCGTTGCGCTGCATGGGCAGCAGCCGCTCCCGGTGCGCGGGCGCCAGGGCCGGGTCGTCGAGCAGGTCGTCGATCGGGCCCAGGATCAGGGTGAGCGGAGTGCGGAACTCGTGGCTCACGTTCGAGAAGAAGTTGGTCTTGGCCTGGTCCAGCGCGGCGAGCGCCGCGGCCCGGGCCCGCTCCTGCTCGTACGCCCGCAGGTTGGTCACCGCCCGGGAGATCTGCGCCACCGCCAGCTGGAGAAAATCGCGGTAACCCTGGTCCAGGGCCAGGAACCGGCTCACCCCCACCACCAGCGCACCGTCCACCGTGACTCCGGTGCCGACCGGCAGCACCAGCGCCTCGTCCGCGGCCGTCGGCGGCGGGTCGTCGGTGATCCCGCGCAGCCGCGCCGTGCCGGACCGCCCGCCGCTCACCACGGCGCGCACCTGCTCGGTCATGCCGGCCGGGTCGAGCAGCAGCCGCGCATACGGGACGTCGGCGTGGTTCTCGGCGAACACCGCGGCCGCCTCGGCGACCAGGGCGGCCTCGTCCGGCGAGTCGGCCAGCCGCGACCCCAGCGCGCTCAGCGTGCCCACCCGCCGCTCGCCGAGCACCCGCACCGTGGTCTCGTTGACGATGCAGAACACCCCGGTGACCTCGTCGGTCGCGTTCCGGATCGGGTCGTAGGAGATGTCGAAGTAGGTCTCCTCCAGGAACCCGTGCCGCTCCAGCAGAAAGGGGTGGTCGCCGGCGAAGAACGCGGTGTCGCTCGTGCGCACCCCGTCGAACAGCTCCTGCAGCACCGACCAGGCCTCGGCCCACAACTGCCGACCGGGCCGGCCCAGGTAGTCCGGGTGCTTGCCGCCCACGACCGGGATGTACCCGTCGTTGTAGAGCACGCAGTACTCCGGCCCGAAGAAGATGATGATCTGAGCCCGGGAGGCGAGCATGGTGGCGACCGCGTGAGCGAGCTCGTCGGGCCACTCGTGCGGCGGTCCGAGCGGGCTGTCCGACCAGTCCAGCTCCAGGATCCGGCGGCCCATCTCGCCACCGCGTTCGAGCGCCGTCCGCAACCGCCGGGGCAGCACGTCGATTTCGTTGCTGCCGTTCCGGGCGCTCCCGTTCGCAGCGCCCATCGGCCCTCCCGCACATCTTCGAAACCGGTTCACCGCTTGTGGTTCTGCACGGTAACACCGCAAGAAACCCCTTTGCCGGTACGCGACCACACCGTCGACCACCGGCAACGGCAGCACCCGCCGCAGCGGCCGGCCGGGTGGCCCATCCGGCCGCACCGGGCCGCCGGGTCAGCGCCGGGTCACGCCGCGACCGACACGTGGGACAGCCCCGCCCGGACCGCGGCGGCCTGCGCCAGCGCGGCGAAGACCCGCAGGTCAGCGGTGCGCTCCGGATGCCATTGGACGCCCAGCGCGAACGAGCGCTCCGGGTCCTCCACAATCTCGATCACCCGGTCGTCGGGGCACCAGCCCACCGGCGTGAACGTGCCCGGGTCGTCGATCGCCTGGTGGTGGAACGAGTTGACGGTCATCGACCCGCCGAGCAGCGCGTGCGCCCGCGAGCCCGGCCGCACCACGACGTCATGCCGGCCGTACGCGGAGGCGTCCGCGGCCAGCGGGTCGGTGCCGGACGACGCCCGGTGCCGGTCGTGGCCGATCACGTCGGGCAGGTGCTGGTGCAGTGAGCCGCCGCTCGCCACCGCCATCACCTGCAGGCCCCGGCACACCCCGAGGATCGGCAGGTCGAGGTCGAGCGCGGCGCGCATCAGCAGCAGCTCGGACGCGTCCCGCACCGGGTCGACGTCGGTCTCCGGATGCGGCTCGGCCCCCCACAGCGCCGGGTCGATGTCACCGCCGCCGCTGAAGACGATGCCGTCCAGCGAGTCGAGGACGTCGGTACCCGGGTCGTCCGGCGTGATCAGTACGGCCCGGCCACCGGTCGCGTGCACGGCCTTCACGTACGTCATGGGGAGCATCCCCGCCAGGAGATCGTTGTTGCCGTACTGCACCTGCTGGGCGTACGCGGTCAAGCCGATCAGGGGCCTGCGCATGCCGTGCGTTCCTCCTTCGTCGCTCACTCTGTGATCTTCGGCGGACCGCCGCCGGCACTTAGCCGGTCGACGCCGCCACCAACGCCCCGAACAGCCGGCGGTCCCGCAGGTATTCCGGGTGCCACTGGACGCCCAGCACGAACCGGCGGTCCGGGTCCTCCACCGTCTCGGCCAGACCGTCTTCGGCCCGGCCGGTGACGGTGAGCGAGCCGGCGTCGGCCACTCCCTGGTGGTGGTAGCAGTGAATGCCCAGGTCGTCGCCCATCAGCGCGGCGATCCGGCTGCCCGGGGTGAACCGGGCCTCGTGCTCGCCGTACACGCCCGGTGCGGGCCGGTGCTTCTCGTGACCCAGCACGTCCGGCAGATGCTGGTGCAGCCGGCCGCCGGCGGCGACGGTGAGCAGTTGCATGCCGCGGCACACGCCGAGCACCGGAAGGTCGAGCTCGAGGGCCCGGCGGACCAGGGCGATCTCGGCGCGGTCCCGCTCGGGCTGGCTCTCGGTGAGCGGCTCGGGTTCGGCGCCGTACAGCGCCGGGTCGAGGTCGGGGCCGCCGGCCAGCACCAGTCCGTCCAGGACGCGCAGCACGTCGGTGTCCTCGTCGTCGGGCGGCAGGACGACCGCCCGCCCACCGGCCGACTGCACGGCGGCCGGGTAGTCGTGCGGGATCAGCGCCGTCGGCAGGTCGTGCCAGACACCCCAGGTAGCAGGCATGACATAGCCGGTTATGCCGATGATCGGACGCATCGCTCCACCGTAATCACGTCGTGTTCCGGATCAAGTCGACCGGACGGCCGAACTGTCACCCGCGATCGGGGAAGCTGGGAAGGTTGGGTGCGCGGCGTCACCTACCGTAGGCGGCGCCGCGCCCGGGCCCATCTGTCCCACCTACACAGGGACCTGAACCTGTGCCAGCGGGGATTCGACCCCTACGCCCGTTGAGCTGGACGTATGTCACAGCTTCCCCAGCTGTCGCAGGTCTAAACCACTCACAGTGGAGTCACGTACGCCCCGGTGATGCCACCGTCGACCACGAACTGTGATGCGGTCATGAACGACGCGTCGTCACTGGCCAGGAACGCGACCGCGGCGGCGATCTCCGCGGGCTCGGCGAACCGGCCCATCGGCACGTGCACCAACCGGCGCGCGGCCCGCTCCGGATCCTTGGCGAACAACTCCATCAGCAGCGGTGTCGCCACCGGGCCCGGGCACAGCGCGTTGATCCGGATGCCCTCGCGGGCGAACTGCACGCCCAGCTCCCGGGTCATCGCGAGCACCCCGCCCTTGCTCGCGGTGTAGGCGATCTGCGAGGTGGCGGCGCCGAGCAGGGCCACGAAGGACGCGGTGTTGATGATCGAGCCCTTGCGCTGCCGCTGCATGTGCGGGATCGCGTACTTGCAGCAGAAGAACACCGAGGTGGTGTTGACCTTGAGCACCCGCTCCCACGCGTCCAGGCCGGTGACCAGGATGGAGTCGTCGTCGGGCGGCGAGATGCCGGCGTTGTTGAACGCGATGTCCACCCGCCCGTGCCGCTCGGCCACCCCGTCGAACAGCTGCCGCACCTGCTCCTCGTCGCTGACGTCGCAGGCCACGAACTCGCCGCCCACCTCGTCGGCCGCCTTCTGCCCGGCCTCGGGCGAGACGTCCACCGCGATCACCCGGGCCCCCTCGGCCGCGAACCGCCGCGCGGTGGCCAGCCCGATCCCGCTGCCGGCCCCGGTGATCACCGCGACCCGGTCGTGCAAACGTTCCATGTGAAGCCTTTCAGGAATCGGCGAGGAAGACGTTCTTGACGTCGGTGAACGACAGCAGCGCATCCGGCCCCAGCTCACGACCGAGCCCGGACTGCTTCATACCGCCGAACGGGGTCCAGTAGCGCACCGAGGAGTGGCTGTTGACGCTGAGCGCCCCGGTCTCCACGGCCCGCGACACCCGCAGCGCCCGGCCCAGGTCACGGGTCCAGAGCGAGCCGGACAACCCGTATGCGGTGTCGTTGGCCAGCCGGACGGCTTCCTCCTCGTCGCGGAACGGCAGCACCGACAGCACCGGCCCGAAGACCTCCTCGCGCCAGTGCCGGTCACCGGTCGAGCGGGCCAGCAGCACGGTCGGCGGGAACCACCAGCCGTCGCCGTCCGGCGCGCTGCCGGTGAACGCCACGTCGGCGCCGTCCAGGTAGGACGCCACGGTCGCCCGGTGTCCCGCCGAGATCAGCGGTCCCATCTCGGCGGTGTCCAGCGCCGGGTCGGACACCCGGAACGCCTTGACCGCGGGCTCCAGCAGCGCGAGGAACTTGTCGAACACGGACTGCTCGACCAGCAGCCGGGACCGCGCGCAGCAGTCCTGCCCGGCGTTGTCGAAGACCGAGGAGGGCGCGGCGGCCGCGGCCTTCTCCAGATCGGCGTCCGCGAAGACGATGTTGGCGCTCTTGCCGCCCAGCTCGAGGGTCACCCGCTTCACCTGGTCGGCGCACCCCGCCATGATCGCCTTACCCACGTCGGTGGACCCGGTGAAACAGACCTTGCGCACCGCCGGATGCGTGACGAACCGCTGCCCGACCACCGACCCCTTGCCCGGCACGACCTGGAACACGTCCGCCGGCAGCCCGGCCTCGAGCGCCAGTTCCCCGAGCCGGATCGCGGTGAGCGGCGTCAGCTCGGCCGGCTTGAGCACCACCGTGTTACCGGCCGCCAGCGCGGGCGCGAACCCCCACCCGGCGATCGGCATCGGAAAGTTCCACGGCACGATGATCCCGACCACCCCGAGCGGCTCGTGAAACGTCACGTCCAACCCACCCGGCACCGGTATCTGCCGCCCCGACAACCGCTCCGGCGCCCCCGCGTAGTAGTCGAGCACGTCCCGGACGTTGCCCGCCTCCCACCGGGCGTTCCCCGAGGTATGCCCGGCGTTGCTGACCTCGAGCGCGGCCAGCTCCTCCAGGTGCTCGTCCACCGTCGCCGCGAACTGCCGCAACAGCCGGGCCCGGTCTCCCGGCGCCACCCGCCGCCACTCCACGAACGCCCGCTGCGCCCGTTCGATGGCCGCGTCGGTCTCCGCCACCCCCAGCGAAGGCACCGTAGTCAGCACCCGCCCGGTAGCCGGATTGATCACTTCAGTTGTGCCCACTTTCCCTCCCGGTCGCGATCGTGACACGAGCAGCGGCCCGCAGTCCCCTCTTTGGCCGGGCCCCGCCGCGGCATGCCCGGGGCGAGGATCACATGCGCTCGAATCCGCGGCGCAGCTCCCAGTCGGTGACGGCCGCGTCGAACGCGGCCAGCTCGACCGCGGCCATGTTGGCGTAGTGGGCCACCACGCCGGCGCCGAACGCCTGCTCGGCCACCGCGCTGGCGGCCCACAGGTCGTGCGCCTCGCGGAGCGTGCTGGGCACCCGGCCGGCGGTCGCGTCGTCGTAGGCGTTGCCGGTGACCTCCGGCTCGAGGTCGAGCTGCTGCTCGATGCCGTGCACCGCGCCGGCCACCAGCGCGGCGATGGCCAGGTAGGGGTTCACGTCGCCGCCGGGGACCCGGTTTTCGACCCGCATGCCCTGGCCGTGGCCGGCCATGCGGAGGGCGCAGGTGCGGTTGTCGACGCCCCAGCGGAGGGCGGTGGGTGCGAACGAACCCGGCTGGTAGCGCTTGTAGGAGTTGATGTTGGGGGCGAACAGGAGACTGAACTCGCGCATGGTGGCCAGCAGGCCGGCTACCGCGCGCTGGCCGGTGACGCTGAGGTGGCCGGGGCCGTCGCCGAGCATGGCCGAGCGGTCGTCGGCGTTGCGCAGCGAGAAGTGGATGTGGCACGAGTTGCCCTCGCGCGCGTTCGGCTTGGCCATGAAGGTGAGCGCCATGCCCTCCTGGGCAGCGATCTCCTTGGCGCCGTTCTTGTAGATCACGTGCTGGTCGGCCGAGGTCAGCGCGTCGGCGTAGCGGAAGGCGATCTCGTGCTGGCCGAAGTTGCACTCGCCCTTGGCGCTCTCCGGCAGCAGGCCGGCGCCGTACATGTCGTTGCGGATGCGGCGCAGCAGCGGCTCGACCCGGGCGGTGCCGAGCAGCGAATAGTCCACGTTGTATTGGTTTGCCGGGATGAGGTCGCGGTAGCCCTTGTCGAAGGCCTCCTCGTAGCTGTCCCGATAGAGCACAAATTCCAATTCGGTGCCGGCGTACGCGGTGAGGCCGTGCTCGGCCAGCCGGGCCAGCTGACGCTGCAGGATCTGCCGGGGTGAGGCCGGCACCGGCTCGCCATCGGTCGTCTCGAGGTCAGCCAGGACCATGGCCGTGGCCGGCTGCCACGGCACCCGCCGCAGGGTGCGGAAATCGGGCTTCATCACGAAGTCGCCGTAGCCCGAGGACCAGGAGGACATCTCGTAGCCGTCCACGGTGTTCATGTCGACGTCGACCGCGAGCAGGTAGTTGCACCCCTCGCTGCCGCCGTCCACCACCTCGTTCATGAAGTAGCGGCCGTGCAGGCGTTTGCCCTGCAACCGGCCCTGCATGTCGGTCAGGGCCAGCAGCACGGTGTCGATGCTGCCGTTGTCGACGGCGACGTCGAGCTCCTCGAGGTCCATGGCAGAAGTCCTATCGCAGGGGTCCGACAGAAATGAGGGCCGGACCCGAAAGCCCGGCCCTCGTCCGTTCAGTGGATCACTGGTTGGGCATGGTCTGCTCGCCGTGCGCGGCTTTTTCGATGACGTTCTGCCGCGGGCCGGTGAACCACTTGCGGGCACCCGCGAACCACCAGACCGTCGCGATGCCGACCACGACCGCCACGGCGACGATCGTGTAGTTGAAGTTGCTCGCCGTGATCGGCCCGGCGGTCGGCAGCACGAAGAGCACGCAGATGATCCCGACCCAGACGATCGCGATCCAGCCGATCGGCGCGCTCCACTTGCCGAGCGTCCACGGCCCGTCCTCGAACTCCGCGTTGCGCCGACGCAGGAACACCGGAGCCACGTACGCGATGTAGAGGCCGATCACCGCGATCGAGGTGGCCGCCAGGTAGGCGGTGGTGTTCCACAGCGAGGGCAGCACCAGCAGCGTGGACAGCGAGACGCACAGCCAGATCGAGTTCGTCGGCGTGCCGGTGCGCGGGTTGACCTGCTTCCACAGCCGCGAGCCCGGCAGCGCGCCGTCCCGCGCGAACGCGTACGACATCCTGGAATTTGCCGTGACCGAGGCCATGCCGCAGAACCACTGCGCCACCATGCAGATGAACAGCAGGAACGTGCCGGTGTTGTGGCCCACCGCGTCGATGAAGATCTGTGCGGGCGGCAGTCCCAGTGCGGTGGTGCGCTGCGCGTCGTAGTCCTGGATCGACCAGGTGATCGCGAACAGCAGCACGAAGCCGGCGATCACCGACACCACCACGGACATCACGATGCCGCGCGGTGCGGCCCGGGCGGCGTCGTGGGTCTCCTCGGCCACGTGCGCCGAGGCGTCGTACCCGGTGTACGTGTACTGCGCCATCAGCAGACCGATGAGCACCGCGTAGACGCCCGCGCCGGCGAACGTGAACCCGGTCGCGTTGTGCACTTCGGTGAAGACCTCGGAGATCGGCTTGTGCTGGTCGGGCAGCACGGCGAGCAGCACCACGATGACCGCGACGCCGATCAGGTGCCACCAAGCGCTCACGTCCGAGAGCACCCGCACCAGGTTCACGCCGAACGTGTTCAGCAGGCCGTGCACCACGATGATGACCAGGAAGATCAGGAACGTCCGGCCGGCCGTGACCTCCATGTCGAAGGCCAGGCTCAGGAACGCCGACGTGGTGATCGCCGCGCCGAAGTCGATGGCTGCCGTGACCGCGACCTCGCCGAGGAAGTTGAACCAGCCCACGAACCAGGCCCAGGCGGCCTTGTTGCGTTTGGCGAGCGCCGCGGCCCACCAGTAGAGGGCGCCGGCGGTCGGATAGGCCGAGCACACCTCGGCCATGGCCAGGGCCACCACGGTGACCATGATGCCGACGAACAGCCAGCCGAGGGTGATGACCATCGGGCCACCGGCGGCCATCGCGATGCCGTACGAGGTGATCGCGCCGGCGAGGATGGAGATGATCGAGAAGGAGACCGCGAAGTTCGAGAAGCCAGAGAGCCGGCGATGCAGTTCCTGCTGGTAGCCGAGCTGGGCGAGGCGTTCTTCGTCGGTGCTGGGTGCTGGGTTGACGCTCATCTGCGACTCCCTTGACCGAGGGGTTGCTGTGACCTGGGCCACCGCGTGCCGTGATGATCGCGCCGACTTGTTACGCGCGTCAATGACCAGCGTTAATTGCGTTGCCCGGACCTCGGCAGTACCCGCACACTCATAGACACAACGGGGCAACCGGAAACCCCGGATCAGCACGCGAGCCCTCGGCAGGCTTCGCGCACCAGGGGGCTGTCATCCCGCCCCCGGTCCCCGCGGCGGTGCGGGGCGCGGTCACCTCTCTCTCACGCGGCATCGCCGCGCCCGCGCCCGCCCCGCACCGCCGCACTCTACGATTTGCCCGAAAAATCTCCTGCGGCGGTACTAGAAATCGCGCCGTGACCGGCATAACATTTCTTCGTCGGCCACGCACAGCCGACTAGCAACTGGCACAACCCCGAGTTGGCTAAGGAGGACGAGATACCGCAGCAACGCGTAATCACAACGTCCCCGACCCGACAAGAGGTGATCGCAGCCGATGCCCATCACTCAGGTCGTCCGCTAGCGGCACGCAGCCGGACGTCCGACTGAGCCGACGACGGTCGGCACTCAAGAATTGAAAAGCCAGGGCCCCGGTTACCCGCCGGGGCCTTGGACTGTCCTTCAGGCGCACACCCCCGCGCTGACCCCCGGAAGGTTTGATGAGCACGACGTTCGACGACGCCGACTACCCGGCGTACACGATGGGCCGTGCCGCCGAGATGATCGGAGTGACGCCGGCCTTCCTGCGGAGCCTGGGCTCCGCGGGCCTGATCGAGCCGGAGCGCTCGGACGGCGGACACCGCCGTTACTCGCGCCACCAGCTGCAACTGGCGGTGCGCGTGCGGCAGTTGCTGGACGAGGGCATCCTGCTCAACGCCGCCTGCCGCATCGTCACGCTGGAGGATCGCCTGGCCGTGGCGCACCGGCGGATCGTCGAGCTGGGCGGCACCCTCACGCCCGACGACGACGCCGACCGCCCCACCGGCACCGCACCCCGGCAAAGCTCACCGGTCGCCTGACCGGTGATGGACAATCCCACAGGTCGTGGTGCGGCTCACCCTCCGGCAGGCAGGATCGAGGCCATGTCGATGCGATGGGGCATGACCGTTCCACTGGCCGGCGTCCCGCTGGCCGACCACGCCGCGGTCTATGCCGCGCTGGCCGACGCCGGCTTCACCGACGTGTGGTCCTCCGAGGTGAACGGCGCCGACGCGTTCACGCCGCTGGCGCTGGCCGCGGCCTGGCAGCCCCGGTTGCGCCTGGGCACGGCCATCGCCCCGGTCTTCACCCGCGGTCCGGGCCTGCTGGCGATGACCGCCGCGGCGCTGGCCGAGACCGCACCGGGCCGCTTCCAGCTGGGCATCGGCGCGTCGTCACCGGTGGTCGTCGGCGACTGGAACGCGGTGCCTTTCGAGGAGCCGTACGCCCGCAGCCGCGACACCCTGCGATTCCTGAAGAGCGCGCTGGCCGGCGACCTGGTCGACCACGAGTACGAGACGTTCGCCCTGCGCCGCTTCCGCCTGGAGCGCCCGCCGGCCACCCCGCCCCAGATCCTGCTGGCCGCCCTGCGCCCCGGCATGCTGCACCTGGCCGCCGCCGAGGCCGACGGCGTGATCCTGAACTGGCTCTCCCCCACCGACGTGGGCACCGCCCTGGCCGAGACCAAGGCGGCCGGCCCCGACTTCGAGGTGGCCGCCCGGATCTTCGTCTGCCCCACCGACGACCGGGATTACGCCCGCAACGTGGGTCGCCGCCTGATCGCCGCGTACCTGACGGTGCCGGCCTACGCGGCCTTCCACCGCTGGCTGGGCCGCACGGATGTGTTGTCCCCGATGTGGGAGGCCTGGTCCTCCGGCGACCGTAAAGCGGCGCTGACCGCCATCCCGGACGAGGTTGTCGACGACCTGATCGTGCACGGCTCGGCGGCAGACTGTCGGACGCGGGTCGAGTCGTACGCGGCGGCCGGCATCACCGTGCCGGTCATGGCCCTGCTGCCGACGCCGGCCCTCACCGGGGGCGGTCCCGCCGCGTTGCTGGAGACGGTCCGGGCGCTGGGCCGCTGACCCGCCGGGCCGATGAGCGCCGGGCCGCCGGGCCGTTGAGCCGGGCCGCCGGGCCGCTGACCCGCCGGGCCGATGAGCGCTGGGCCGCCGGGCCGCTGACCCGCCGGGCCGTTGAGCGCCGGGCCGCTGGGCCGCCGGGCCGCCGGGCCGGAAGCCGGGAACGGCCCGGTGTTGCAGGCGGCGTGGCCGCCGAGGCGGGACGGCCGCTGCCGGTAGGTGCGCGGCCCCGACGCGTACCTCCCAAAAAAGCGGAAGGCGCCCCTCGCAGAGTGCGCCTCCCACAGCCGGTGAGATCGGCTACTCGCCGTCGGCGAGGATCGCGTAAAGCTTCCGTTTTGTCTCGTTGAGCACCTCAAGTGCCTTCTGGCGCTGTTCGTCGGTGCCCGAGAAGCCGACCTGCTTGAGCGCGGCCATGATGCCGACCGCGGCGTCGCGGAAGTCCTGCACCTGGTTCATGGTGTCGTCGCCGATGCGGGACCACGGCGGGTTCTCCGCGGCGGACTCGGCCTCGGGGCGGCCGTCCGAGGTGAGGTGGTAACGCTTGCGGCCACCGTCGGCCTCGGCCTCGATCAGGCCCTCGTCCTCGAGCATCTGGAGGGTGGGATAGACCGAGCCGGGGCTGGGGCGCCAGATGCCGTTGGTGCGGGAGTCGAGCTCCTGGATGATCTCGTAGCCGTGCATGGGGCGCTCGAGCAGCAGCGCCAGAACCGCGGGGCGGACGTTAAGACGGCCGCGTCCGCCGCGGCGTTGCCCTCGGGGGCCGCCGGGGCCGAATGGACCGCCGGGGCCGAAGTCGAACGGGAATCCGCCGCCGAACCCGAAGCCACGCATGCGGTGGCCGTGTCCACGATGTGCTTCCGAGTGGAACCTCATGACTATCTCCAAACTGTCGTCGATAGTACGACGATATATCGGCGACGTGTCGCCGACAAGGTTTCTTAGTGAGAGAGGGTTGCGACACGTGTTGAAGGCACCGGATCTGGCAATGTGATACCTGTGCTGACGGTGCCCATTCGGCAGCTCGGTGAGTCCGAGCGCGCCGCGGTCGAGAAGGTTCTCGACCGCGACCCCTATGCGGGCGCACAGATCGCCGAGCGTGTGGCCGCGCACGGGCTGAACTGGTGGCGGTCCGACGGGCGGATCTTCGGTTACGGTCCCGGTCGGCGGGTCGAGTCGATCATCTGGTCCGGCGCGCATCTGGTGCCGGTCTGCGCCACGCAGGCGGCCACCGCGGCGTTCGCCGACATGCTCGGCGCCGAGGCGCGCATCTGCTCGTCGATCATCGGCCGCTCGGAGGCGGTGCTCGACCTCTGGGACCGCCTCGGCGGCTACTGGGGACGCGCCCGCGACGTCCGGCCCAACCAGCCGCTGCTGATCGCCGACCGCGACCCGGCGGTGGCGCCCGACCCAGCCGTGCGCCTGGTGCGGCCCAGCGAGGTCGATAAGCTCTTTCCGGCCGCGGTGTCGATGTACACCGAGGAGGTCGGCGTCTCGCCGCTTCTTGACGACGGCGGGCGGGGCTACCGCCGGCGCATCGCCGAGCTGGTCAAGGGCAAGCGCGCGTACGCCCGCTTCGCCGGTGACCGGGTGATCTTCAAGGCCGAACTGGCGATCGTCACCCGGCGGACCGCGCAGGTGCAGGGCGTGTGGGTCGACCCGGAATACCGCGGCCAAGGTCTGGCGGCGCCGGCCATGGCCGCGGTGGTGCACGATGCGCTACGCCGGGTGTCGCCGTCCGTGTCGCTCTATGTGAACGACTACAACCTGGCGGCCCGGCACGTGTACGCACGGTGCGGTTTCGTGTCGGCGGGTTCCTTCGCGACGGTGCTGTTCTAGTGCACCGTCACCTGCGGGCCGGGCAGCAGCTCGCGGAGCTCGTCGGGCAGGTCGGCGCCCATCTCGTCGGCGAGGCGTAGCGCCTCCTCGACCAGGGTCTCCACGATGATCGACTCGGGCACCGTCTTGATGACCTTGCCCTTCACGAAGATCTGGCCCTTGCCGTTGCCGGAGGCGACACCCAGGTCGGCCTCGCGGGCCTCGCCCGGACCGTTCACCACGCAGCCCATCACCGCCACTCGCAGCGGCACCGGGAAGCCCTCGAGCGCCGCCGTGACCTGCTCGGCCAGCGTGTAGACGTCGACCTGGGCGCGGCCGCAGGACGGGCAGGAGACGATCTCCAGGCCGCGCTCGCGCAGGCCGAGCGACTCCAGGATGGCCTGGCCGACCTTGATCTCCTCGACCGGCGGAGCGGACAGCGACACCCGGATGGTGTCACCGACGCCCTCGGCCAGCAGCGCGCCGAACGCCACCGCGCTCTTGATCGTGCCCTGGAACGCCGGGCCGGCCTCGGTGACGCCCAGGTGCAGCGGGTAGTCGCACTGGGCGGCCAGCTGGCGGTAGGCGCGGATCATCACGACCGGGTCGTTGTGCTTCACCGAGATCTTGATGTCCCGGAAGCCGTGCTCCTCGAACAGCGAGCACTCCCACAGCGCCGACTCGACCAGCGCCTCGGCGGTGGCCTTGCCGTACTTCTCCAGCAGGCGCTTGTCGAGGCTGCCGGCGTTGACCCCGATCCGGATCGGCACGCCGGCGTCGCTCGCGGCCCGGGCGATCTCCTTGACCTTGTCGTCGAACTGGCGGATGTTGCCCGGGTTGACCCGGACCGCCGCGCAGCCCGCGTCGATCGCCGCGAACACGTACCTGGGCTGGAAGTGGATGTCGGCGATCACCGGAATCTGCGACTTCTTGGCGATGGCCGGCAGCGCCTCGACGTCGTCCTGTGACGGGACCGCGACCCGGACGATCTGGCAGCCGGACGCGGTGAGCTCGGCGATCTGCTGGAGCGTGGCGTTCACGTCGGCGGTCAGCGTGGTGGTCATCGACTGCACGCTGACCGGCGCGCCGCCACCGACCGGCACCGAACCCACCATGATCTGCCGGCTCTGCCGGCGGGGGGCCAGCGGCGGCGGGGGTACGGCCGGCATACCGAGACTGACAGCGGTCACTTTCGCCTCACCTGCTGAAGATCGTGATCGGGTTGATGATGTCGGCGGTGACGGTCAGCAGGGTGAACGCGCCACCAATCAGGATGACCGCGTACGTGACCGGCATCAGCTTGTAGTAGTCGACGCGGCCCGGATCGGGCTTCTTCAACCACGCGTAGAGCCACGATCTCACCCGTTCGAACCAGGCGATCGCGATGTGCCCGCCGTCGACCGGCAGCAGCGGCAGCAGGTTGAAGATGCCGATGAACACGTTCAGCGAGATGAAGATGTTGAGGAACAGTTCGGGTACGCCGTGCTCGAGAGCCTCGCCACCGAGCCGGCTGGCACCCACCACGCTGATCGGGGTGTCCGGGTCACGCTCGGCGCCGGTCAGCGAGTTCCACAGGGCCGGCACCTTCTCCGGGATGCGGCCGAGCGCCTTGAACGTGTTTTCCACCAGGAACCAGCCGTAGTCGGCGGTGGCCGGGAACGCCTCGAGCACGTTGTATTTCAGGTTGCCCGGCACGCTGGTCACGTCCCAGCCGACGCCGAGCACCGCGACCTGAGCCGTGGCGCCGTTCTCGTCGGTGATCGGCTTGCGGTTCGCGGCGATCAGGTCGACCTGGGCGGTGGTGGTGACGCCGTCCCGCACATACTCGATGTCGACCGGGCCGGGCTGTCGCGCCCGGATCGTGTCGGTGAGCTGGCCGTAGGTGCCGACCGGGGCGCCGGCGATCTTGGTGATCAGGTCACCGTCGCGCAGGCCTGCCGCGTACGCCGGACCGGGCACCGAGCCGGCCTCGCCGGGCTGGCAGGCGTGGCCGTCGGCCGGGATCGTGATCCAGGTGCACTCGGACGCCGAGACGTGCGCCCGCTCCCGCAGCACGGCCTCGTCGGTCGTCGGGTAGTTGGTGTTCGGCAGGCCGATGGTCATCGCCGCCACCCAGGCGGCGGCCAGCGCCAGCATGAAGTGCGTGATCGAGCCCGCGGACATCACCACGGTCCGCTTCCAGACCGGGAACCGCCACATGGCGCGGTGCTGGTCCTCCGGGCGGACGTCGTCGTCCTGCGGGGTCATCCCGACGATCTTGCAAAAGCCGCCGAGCGGGATCGCCTTGAGGCCGTACTCGGTCTCGCCGCGCTGGAACGAGAAGATCGTCGGACCGAAGCCGACGAAGTACCGGGTGACCTTCATCCCGAAACGCTTCGCGGTGATCATGTGGCCCAGCTCGTGCAGGCTCACCGAGATCAGGATGCACAGCGCGAACGCCGCCACTCCCACCCAGTACAGCATCAGGCTCCTTCGCCCTCAGTTGAGATCATCCGCTGTGCTTGGGCGCGCGCCCACGCCTCGGCGGCAAGCACTTCCTCGACGGTACTCGGCTCGGGAAAGTCCGGTGCCGCGGCCAGCACGCGTGCCAGCGTGTCGACGATGCCCAGAAAAGGTAGCCGACCGGACACGAAGGCGGCCACACACTCCTCGTTCGCGGCGTTGAAGATGGCCGGCCGGCAGTGCCCGGCCCGGCCCGCCTCCTTGGCCAGCTGGACCGCCGGGAAGGCCTCCTCGTCGAGCGGCCGCAGTTCCCAGTTGTGCGCCTCCCGCCAGTTCACCGCGGCGGCCGCACCAGGCACCCGCTCCGGCCAGGCCAGCGCCAGCGCGATCGGCAGCCGCATGTCCGGCGGGCTGGCCTGCGCCAGCGTCGACCCGTCGGCGAACTCCACCATCGAGTGCAGCACCGACTGCGGGTGCACCATCACCTCGATGTCGTCGTACGCGATCCCGAAAAGCTCGTGCGCCTCGATCACCTCGAGCGCCTTGTTGACCATGGTGGCCGAGTTGATCGTGACCACCGGCCCCATGTCCCAGGTGGGATGCTTGAGCGCCTCCTCCGGGGTGACCCCGGCCAGTTCCTCGCGCCGCCGGCCGCGGAAGGCACCCCCGCTCGCGGTGAGGATGAGTTTCGTCACCTCGCCCGCCGAGCCGCCGCGCAGGCACTGGGCCAGCGCCGAGTGCTCCGAGTCGACCGGCACGATCTGCCCCGGTTTGGCCAGCCGGCGCACCAGCGGCCCGCCGGCCACCAGCGACTCCTTGTTGGCCAGCGCCAGCACCCGCCCCGCCTCCAGCGCGGCCAGCGTGGGCGCCAGCCCGAGACTGCCCACCACCCCGTTGAGCACCACGTCGGCCGGCCAGCGGGCCAGCTCGGTCATGGCGTCCGGGCCGGCCACGATCTTGGGGATCTTGAAGTCGCCGGTGGCGTACCCGCGCTGCTGCGCCTCGGCGTAGAAGGCGAGCTGCAGGTCCTGCACGGCGGTGGCCCGGGCCACCCCGACCACGTCCACCTCGAGGGCCAGCGCCTGCGCGGCGAGCAGTTCGACGTTGCCGCCGCCGGCACCGAGCGCCACCACCCGGAACCGGTCGGGGTTGCGGCGCACGATGTCGATGGCCTGGGTGCCGATGGAGCCCGTCGAGCCGAGCAGAACGAGGTCGCGCATGCCGCCATCTTCCCGGACGCGGACCAGCGGGCCGCGCTCAGTCCTCGTCGTCCAGCGGGCCGGCCGGATCAATCTCGAAGGCGAAGGGCTGGGTCATCCGGAACATCCCACCTGCCGCGGCGGCAACCACCGGCTGATATTCGCTGTCCACCAGTTCGTGGAGCACCATCGCCGGTACCCGATTACGGAATTCGACGCGCAGGAAAAAGGCACGCCGGCCGCCGACCTTGCCGTACTGCCGAGCGCCAATCGGCTCGGCCTGTGGATAAATGGGTATCCACAAACCATGTTGCGATCTTTGCGCCGGATGGTGGCCGCGGCGTTCCGGCCGCTGCGCGGGCGGGACGTGGCGCTGCGGGCCGCCGCGGTCACGTTCTATGCCGGGATCGCCGTGGTGCCGATCGCGCTGCTGTCCGTCTGGGCCACCGGCTGGCTGGCCGGAGCCGATCGGGTGCGCCGGCTCACCGGGAACGCCATCGCGGCCCTGCCGGACGCCATCGGGGCACCGCGCGCGCTGTCCGCGCTGATCGAGGCCGGTCTTCAGCTCACGCCCGCGCTCGCACTGGCCAGCCTGCTCCCGGCCACCTTCTACGGCGAGGGGCTGCGCCGCGCGTTCCTGTCGCTGCACGAACCCGCCGGCGGGGACACCGCGGTCGGCTGGAAGGGCCGGCTGCTCTGGCTGCCGCTGCTCGCGGCCGCGCCGGCGCTGCTGCTGGCGATGTTGCTGGCGCTGCCCTCCACCAGCGGTCTGTGGCTACGCGGCGGCTGGTACTCGGTGTTCGGCGTGGTGCTCAGCTTCCTGGCCGCCTGGCTGGTGCTCACGCCGGTGGTGATCTGGGTTTTCCGGTACGTCGCACCGGGCCGCCCGGACTGGATCCCGACCGCCCTGATCGGCTCGTTCACCGCCGCGAACCTGTCCGGCTTCCTGCACGGCTTCGTGCTGTTCTGCTCGCTGCCGCTGGATTTGGGCCTGCCGTTCGGCGGCTTCACCGCAATCGGCGGCATGGTTGCGGTCGGGCTGTGGCTCTACCTGTTCCACGTCATCCTTCTGGCCGGGTACGCGGCCACGAGTTCTACCAGCCGGTCCTGAGCGCTACGCTCGCTCGTCATGACCACCATCCCCGCCCAGACCGACGTAGTGATCATCGGAGCCGGACACAACGGGCTCGTCTCCGCGATTCTGCTGGCCCGCGCCGGTCTCGACGTGGTCGTGCTCGAGGCCGCCGGTGTGCTGGGCGGCGCCACCCGCACCGAGCGGCCGTTCGCTAAGGTCCCCGGGCTGGGCCAGTCCACCGGCTCGTACCTGCTCGGCCTGATGCCCCCGGAGCTGCTGCGGACGCTTGACGTGGACATTCCGGTGCTGCGCCGCGACCCGCACTACTTCCTGCCCACGCCGGGTCCGGCCGGCTCGCCGTACCTGCTCTTCGGCCGCGACCGCGAGGCCACCCGCGCCCAGTTCGCGCAGTTCTTCTCGCCCCGCGACCTAGCCGCCGAGGAGCAACTGGCGGTCGAGATCGGCGCGCTCCGCTCCGACCTGGCGCCGGCCTGGCTGGAGGAACCGGGCAGCGTCGAGGACATCGCCGAACGCCACATCCGGCCGCAACTGCAAAGCACATTCATTGACCTGGTACGCGGCTCCGTCGCCGACTATCTGGCCCGGTTCGGCTTCAAGAGCGAACTGCTGATGAGCATGTACGCCGTCACCGACGGCCTCTCCGGTCTGAACGCCGGCCCCGACGACCCCGGCACGGGCCACAACTTCCTGGTGCACAACATGTGCCGCCTGCCGGACGCCGACGGCACCTGGATGATCGCCGAGGGCGGGATGGGCACGGTGTCGCGGACTTTCGCGGACGCGGCCCGTCGCGCCGGCGCCCAGCTGTTCACCGACGCCGAGGTGGCTTCGGTCACGCTGGACGGCGGGGCGGCGAGCGGGGTCGAACTCGCGGACGGCCGGGCGGTGCGGGCCCGGGTCGTGCTGGGCAGCTGTGACCCGTACCGCCTCATGGAATTGGTCGCCCTGCCGCCCGCACTGACGTCACGGATGTCGGCCGTGAAGCGCACCGGCACGACCATGAAGGTCAACCTGGCCCTGCGCGACCTGCCGCGCTTCTCGTGCCTGCCGCCCGGCACGGCCGCACCGTTCGGCTCCACCATCCACCTGCTGCCGGGTTCGTCGGCGCTGGCCGGAACCGGCGGCGATTCCCCGATGGCGGCGCTGCGCGCGATGTGGGCCGAGGTGCAGGCGGGCTTGCTCCCGTCGGAGCCGACCATCGAGTGGTACCTGCACACCACCGTCGACCCGTCGCTGCAGGATGCCGAAGGACACCACTCGTCGGCGCTGTTCGTGCAGTCAGTGCCGTACGCGCCCGCGGGGACCACGTGGGAGGCGGCCCTGCCGGGCTACGTCGACCGGCTGCTGGAGATCTGCGACCGCTACGCTCCGGGCACGTCCTCGCTCGTCGCGGACGCCATGCCGCTGACGCCCCCGGGCATCGAAGAGCACTTCGGCATCACCGGCGGCCACATCCACCACGTCGACAACACGGTGGCCTTCAACGAGCGGATGCCCTACTTCACGGGGGTGGACGGGCTGTACGCGGGCTCGGCGGGAACGCACCCGGCGGGAAGCGTGATCGGGGCGGCCGGGCACAACGTGGCGCGGCGGATCCTGGCGGACATGGGGCGCTGAGGGAGATCAGGCTGGTCGCGGGCGAGGCTTCGACAAGATCGCGGTGGGGTGGTGCTGCCCGAACAGGGCGGGGCTACTGCTCGGGGGTTTTCGAGGCTCGGATCTTGTGGCCCACGCTGGTCAGGCAGCGGCCGCTTGGCAGGTCGAACTTCCAGCCGTGCAGCTGGCAGGTCAGGACGTTGCCGTCGACGATGCCGAAGCGGCTCAGGTCGGCCTTCAGGTGGGGGCAGCGGCGCTGCACCGTCCAGCCGCCGAACTGGGTGTCCTCGGACTCCTCGGCCTTCTCGTGTTCGTCGTACCAGCCCTCGGCGTACTGCAGGCGCTCCTCGGACAGGCACTTGAAGAACGCGTACACGAACTCGTTGTATTGGCCGATCCTGGCCGCGGAGAAGCGGCAGGACAGGAACAGCGAGTTGACCCAGTCACCCTCGTCGATATGGATCAGGTGTTCGATCAGGGCGCGGCCGGTCTTGAAGCGGTAGCGGACCTTTTCGTCGGCGTACGGGCGCACCTGTTTGCCGGGGAAGTCGACCACGATCGACTCGACGATCTCGCCGTGCGGGCCGTCGGTGTCCGTGAGGTCGAAGCGGACCGGGCCGCCGATGCCCTCGGCCATGTAGATGGACTCCTCGAGCAGCGGCTCGATGCGCTTCTTGAGCTCGCCCAGCACGTCGATCTCGGGGTGCCGCCAGGAGGCCTTCTCGGCCGCGATGATCGGGGCCTTGCGGGCGCGCATCTCCTCGAGGTGGGCCTGCTTGTTGGCAAAAAAATCATCAACGGGTACGGGGTGCGTGGTCGTCGCCTCGCCGGCGGCCGTCAGCGTGGTCGCCGAGCCGGGGAGCAGCACGATGCCGTTGGTGCCGCCGGCCTTCGCGTACTCGGCCATGAAAACCGACTGGTCCGGGAAGATGTTGCCCTCGTCGCCGAAGATGTCGTTGAACTGCCACAGCTCGTCGTCGAGGAAGCAGGGCGGCCCGGCGATCGGGAAGACGTGGTCGGCCCTGAGGTCGTCGATGTAGCGCCAGGTGCGGTCGAACTGGCGGTCCCGTTTCTGCTTGCCGAACGCCGTCTTGGCCGCGTCCGGCAGCTCGTAGACCATCGGGTACCAGATCGCGCCGGAGAACTGGAGCATGTGCGCGTGCACGTGGCCCAGCTCCGCGAACGTGCTCAGGTCGGTGGGGCGGGCGTCGTTCTGGTTGAGCACCCGGATGCCGTCGTACTCCACCCAGAGCGACGAGTCGCCGATCGGGCCGTCGGTGGGGCTGATCAGCGCCTGGATCATCACCTTGAGGCCGCCGTCGAGCTCGTGCACCTCGTTCGACCTGGTCTTGAGGAAGCTGGTGAAGCCCAGTTCGCGCAGCTCGTCCTCGAGCTGGCTGGTCGGGTACTCGGGCAGCAGGACGGTGGCCTTCTTGCTGATGAAGCGCTTGAGGTGCTCGGCGTCGAAGTGGTCGCGGTGCAGGTGCGAGACGTACAGGTAATCGACGTTGCCGAGGGTCTCCCAGTCGAGCTGCGAGTTGTCGGGGAACGGGAACCACGAGGCGAAATAGGCCGGGTTGACCCACGGGTCGCACAGAATGCTGCCGGCGGCCGTGTCGATCCGCATGCTCGCGTGCCCCGTGCCCGTGATCCGCACCGTTGTTCCTCCCTCAGGCGTGTGCCAAGCCGTATCGAAGGTACCGGGTGCGGGTTGGTGGCTTGCGTGCGGAGCCGCCGTGCGAGACTTGACGGGACTGAGATCGCCTTCGAGGGAGGACTTCGGCGTGTCTGCGGAACAAGATCCGGTCTACGCTCCGGACCAGCTCAAGCCGGGCAACCGGAAGTGGGCCCGCCGGGGGGCGCTCGGCTCGGCCATCGTGATGCTGTCGTTCTTCTGGGGCAACCACCAGGGCAACACCGAAAACGTGTGGCTCGTGGTGTGCGCGCTCGGCCTGATCGCCGTCGTGGTCGGCGACGCGGTGCTGCGGCGTAACGGGCTCAAGCCCAACGACCAGTAAGGCCGGCAAGCAGAAAGGCCCGCTTTCGCGGGCCTTTTGCGTTTCTGCAGGGTCAGCGGCGACGCAGCAGGATGTCTTTCACCTCGCGCAGGGCGGCGTCCACCTCGGCCTCGAAATAACCACCGGGCACCAGACCGAACTGCAACATGTCCAGCTCATTTTCCGGTACGGGCATCGGCCCGCGCCCGGTCATCGCCTGGAGGATGCTCTCGAACAGGCGGTCGACCTGCATGGGGTCGTAGCCGCTGCCGAACCGCCGGGGCTGGAACGTGCGGCGCAGCTGGTCGACCCGGTAGAGCTCGCCGCCCGGCTCGCCCATCGGCGGCGGCAGCTGGGGCTGCTGCTGGCCGTAGCCCATCGGCGGGGCGCTCATCGGCGCGCCCGGCATCGGCGGCGCGCTCATCGGCGCGCCGTAGCCGCCGCGGGGGTCGGGGTCGCGCTGCGGCATGCGGATCTCGGCGGTCATGTCGGTCTTGCCGTGCCGGCCCGCTTCGAAACCGTCGAACCCGCTGGGGTCGTACCCACCGGTGTCGTATCCGGGCGGCGGTCCGGGACGCTGCGGGAGTTGCTGCTGGGGCTGCTGTTGCCCGTACGGCGAAGGCTCGTCGTACCGGCCGTAGGGGTCGTTGGCCGACATGCCGCGCGGCGGCATCTGCTGCGGCTGCATCCGCTCCTCGCGCATCGGGGCCGGCAGCCGCTCGGTGGGCGGCGCCATCCGACCGGCCGGGGAAGCGCCCATGCCGCTCATGCCGCGCTGCTGGCCACCGGCGCTGAGGCCGCCGCGCATCGAGTCGCGCATCGGATCGGGTGCCGGCGGGCGGCCGCCCCGGTCCTCGAGCTCGGCCAGCTGCCGCTCGACCCGGTCGAGGTGAAGGTCGACCTGCCACTCGTCGTATCCACCGAAGCGGACCCGGAAGACGACGTCGTGCACCTCCTGCGCGCCGACCGGCGGACCGACCGGCTCACCGGCCAGGGTGGCCTCGACACGGTCCAGGAAGCTGTCGACCTCGTCGACCTTGTAGCCGCGCCGCAACGCACGCCGCCGGAAACGCTGCCCCTGACTCGTCACAACGTCTCCCACTCCGCTCGCTGGGACCTGCGCCCAGTCACTGTGCCACCTCCGCGCCGGCGGCGCCCCCTGCGCTCGCCTCCGTGAGCTCTCCCGCGGCCAGCTGGCCGCACGCACCGTCGATCTCCCGTCCCCGGGTGTCGCGGACCGTCGTCGCCACGCCGGCGTCTCGCAGCCGGCGGACGAACTCGCGCTCGACCGGTTTCGGACTCGCATCCCACTTGCTGCCCGGGGTGGGGTTCAGCGGGATGAGATTCACGTGCGCCAGCTTGCCGTGCAGCAGCCTGCCCAGCAGGTCGGCACGCCAGGGTTGATCGTTGACGTCCCTGATCAGGGCGTACTCGATCGAAATCCGGCGTCCGGTCTGCGCCGCGTAGTGGAACGCGGCATCGAGCACCTCGGCCACCTTCCAGCGCTGGTTGACGGGCACTAGCTCATCGCGCAGATCATCATCGGGGGCGTGCAGGGACAGCGCAAGGGTCACAGACAGCTCTTCCGCGGTCAACCTTCGCATGGCGGGCACGAGACCCACGGTGGAGACGGTTATGTGCCGTTGCGAAAGCCCCAGACCCTCCGGCGCGGGCGCGGTGAGCCGCCGCACCGCATCGATCACGCGCGGGTAGTTGGCCAGGGGCTCACCCATACCCATGAATACCACCCGGGACAGCCGCGGGGGTGATCCGGTGACCGCGCCCGAGGCGGCCACGCCAGCCAGATAGACCGCCTGGTCGACGATCTCGGCGACCGAGAGATTGCGGGTCAGGCCCTGCTGGCCGGTGGCGCAGAACGGGCAGGCCATGCCGCAGCCGGCCTGGCTGGAGATGCAGGCCGTCACCCGATCGGGGTAGCCCATCAGCACGCTCTCGACCAGGGCGCCGTCGTGCAGCCGCCACAGCGTCTTGCGGGTCGCACCGTCGTCGCAGGCCAGCTCGCGGACTCCGGTGAGCAGGGTGGGCAGCAGGTCGCCGGAGAGCCGCTCGCGGGACGCCGCGGGCAGGTCGGTCATCAGGTCGACGTCGCGGACCAGGCGCCCGAAGTAGTGCGTGGAGAGCTGCTTGGCGCGGAACGCCGGCTCACCGAGCGTGGTGACGGCCGCCTGACGGCCGGCGAGGTCGAGGTCGGCGAGATGCCGCGGGGGCATCGCCGGACGGCGCCGGGTGGGTACCGCGTCGGGCTGGTCGGGGCTGGTCGGGATGACCGGAAGAGTCGTCATAGCGTATCCAGTCTCCCACGCCTCGCTCACTGCGTGTTCGCCGCGATGAGGGCGAACAGGAGGTAGGCGGTGGGCACCGCGAACAGGATCGAATCGAGCCGGTCCATCAGGCCGCCGTGCCCGGGCAGCAGGTTGCTCATGTCCTTGACCCGGAGGTCGCGCTTGAACATCGACTCGGCCAGGTCGCCGACCACCGCGACCACCGAGATGGCCGCGCCGAACAGCAGGCCCCAGGGCGCCGGGACGTCGAGCAGGAAGTAGAGCAGCAGGGCGCTGCCGATCGCGGCCGCGCCGATCGAGCCCAGGAAGCCCTCCCAGGTCTTGCCCGGGCTGATCTTCGGGGCCATCTTGTGCTTGCCCAGGAAGACGCCGACCGCGTAGCCGCCGGTGTCGGAGAGCGCCACGGCCAGCATGGTGCACAGCACCCGCCACTGGCCGTCCTCGGCCGGGTCGGGCTGCTGGAGCAGCACCGCGAAGCTGAGCAGAAACGGCACGTACACCGCGATGAGCAGGCTCGGGGTGAGGTCGCGGCGGACCGCTGCGACGCCGTCGGCCAGCCGCCAGATGGCCGCGGCCAGCACGGTGGCCAGCAGGCCGAGCAGCAACGAGTCGACCCCGCCACGCCAGGCCAGCCCGGTCATCAGCAGGGCGCCGGCGACCAGCGGGATCAGCGGCGGGCGGGCGCCGGCGGCGCCGACCGCCCGGGCCATCTCCCAGACCCCGATGCCGGCGGCCAGCGCGATCACGCCGAGAAACGCCTCCGGCCAGATCACCAACGACCCGAGCACCACCAGCACCAGACCGAGGCCGACCGCGATGGCGGCCGGCAGGTTGCGGCCGGCCCGGCTCTTCGGCGGCTCCTCTGGGGCGCGCCGCCGGCCGGGACCGCGGGCCGGCGGCGGCGTTGTCTCCCCGAGGTGTTCGGGTCGCTCGTCCGGCTGCCAGGCGCCGTGGATGTACGGCGCCGGCACGCTCGTGTCGTCGCCGGAGGTCTGCCCGGCACGCGGATCGAGGTAGGACATCAGACCTCGAGCAACTCGGCTTCCTTGTGCTTGAGAAGCTCGTCGACGATCGCGACGTAGCGGTGCGTCACGTCGTCGAGCTCCTTCTCGGCACGGCGGCCGTCGTCCTCGCCCGCCTCGCCGTCCTTGACGATCTTGTCGAGCTGCTCCTTGGCCTTGCGGCGGACGTTCCGGATCGCGACCCGGCCCTCCTCCGCCTTGCTGCGGGCCACCTTGATCATCTCGCGGCGCCGCTCCTCGGTCATCTGCGGCAGGTGGATACGCAGCTGGGTGCCCTCGTTGTTGGGGTTGACGCCGAGGTCCGAGTCGCGGATAGCGCGCTCGATCGGACCGAGCTGACTCGCGTCGTAGGGCTTGACGATGACCATGCGCGGCTCCGGGACGCCGACCGAGGCCATCTGCGTCACCGGCGTGGGCGCGCCGTAGTAGTCCACCAGGATCTTGGAGAACATGGCCGGTGTCGCCCGACCCGTACGGATCGCGGCGAACTCCTCCTTGGCGTGCTCGACCGCGCTCTCCATCTTTTCTTCGGCCTCGAAGAGGGTTTCGTCGATCACCTGCTCTTCTCGCCTCCTTGCTGTATTAGGTGGTGCTGGACGGGTTCGAGTCAGGAGGTGATCAGGGTGCCGATCTTGTCGCCGCTCACCGCGCGCACGATGGTGTCGTCCCCCTCGGCGCCGAAGACCAGCATCGGCAGGTTGTTCTCCTGGCAGAGGCTGAACGCGGCCTGGTCGGCCACCTTGAGCCCGCGCTGGAGCAGCTCCTGGAAGGTGATGGTGTCGAGCTTCACGGCGGCCGGGTCGATCCGCGGGTCGGCGGTATAGACGCCGTCCACCCCGTTCTTGCTCATCAGCACGATGTCGGCGTGGATCTCCAGGGCACGCTGGGCGGTCACCGTGTCGGTGGAGAAGTACGGCATGCCCGCGCCGGCGCCGAAGATGACGGCGCGTCCCTTCTCCAGGTGACGAATGGCGCGCAAAGGGATGTACGGCTCGGCGACCTGGGCCATCGTGATCGCGGTCTGCACCCGCGTCTCGATGCCCTCCTTCTCCAGGAAGTCCTGCAGGGCCAGGCAGTTCATGACGGTGCCGAGCATGCCCATGTAGTCGGCGCGGTTGCGGTCCATGCCGCGCTTCTGGAGTTCCGCGCCGCGGAAGAAGTTGCCGCCGCCGACCACCACGGCGACCTGGATCCCACGGCGGATGACCGTGGCGATCTGCCGTGCGATGGACTGCACGACGTCGGGGTCGACACCGACCGCACCACCGCCGAACACCTCACCGGAGAGCTTGAGCACGACCCGGCGGGGCCGCAAGGCCGGCGAAGTCGGATCGTCAACCGGAACTGCCTGCTCGGTCACCAACGTCATGAGACCCGCCTTTCCCCTCCATGCGCACGCTCAGCAGAGACCTTATGTGACCAGGAGGCCGGGCGCAGAATCGCGTTCCCGACCTCCTGGACCTCGTGCGTTGCCTTACTCCTGGCCGACCTCGAACCGGACGAACCTGGTGATGGTCAGCCCGGCCTCGTCCGCGATCGCCTTCACGGTCTTCTTGTTGTCGACCACGGAGGCCTGCTCGAGCAGGACGAAGTCCTTGAAGAAGGAGTTCACCCGGCCCTCAACGATCTTGGGCAGCGCCTGCGCGGGCTTGCCCTCCTCCTTGGCCGTCTCCTCGGCGATGCGCCGCTCCGACTCGACCACCTCGGCCGGCACGTCCTCGCGGGTCAGGTACCGCGGGCGCATGGCGGCGATCTGCATGCCGATGGCGCGCGCGTCCGAGTCGCCGGTCTCGTCGTCCTTGCCGGTGTACTGCACCAGAACGCCCACCTGCGGCGGCAGGTCCTGCGCCTTACGGTGCAGGTAGACCGCGACGGTGCCGTCCAGGACCGCGAAGCGGTTCAGGACGATCTTCTCGCCGATCTTGGCGGAGTACTCCTGGATGGTGTCCGCGACGGACTTGCCGTCGGGCAGCACCGCAACCGTCAGCGCGGCCGCGTCGGCGACCTTGTGCTGCTCGCCGTACTCGACCAGTTGCTGACCCAGCGCGACGAAGTCCGGGGTCTTGGCGACGAAGTCGGTCTCGCAGTTGAGCTCGAGCAGCGCCGTGCCGGAGTGCGCCACGATGCCGTTGGCGGCGGTGCGGCCGGCCCGCTTGCCGACGTCCTTGGCGCCCTTGATGCGCAGGAACTCGACGGCCTTGTCGAAGTCGCCCTCCGCCTCGTCGAGCGCCTTCTTGCAGTCCATCATGCCGGCACCGGTCAGATCGCGGAGCTTCTTGACGTCCGCGGCGGTGTAGTTAGCCATGACTCTCTCTCGATGTCTGTTTGCGCGGCGTACTTACTCGGCGGCGTTGCTCGCGGCGACGGGCTCCGGCGTGGCGGCAGCCTCCGGCGCGGGGGTGGTCTCCGGCGCGGGGGTGGCCTCCGGCGCGGCGGCAGCCTCCGGTGCGGGGGCGGCCTCCGGCTCGGCAGCCTTCTTCTCGGCGCCCTCGTACAGGTCGCGCTCCCACTCGGGCAGCGGCTCGCCGGCGGCGACGGCGCCCGGCTCCGGCTTCTCGTCGGCACCGCCACGGCCGCGGCCGGAGCGGGCGATCAGGCCGTCCGCAACGGCCGCCGCGATGACCTTGGTCAGCAGTTCGGCGGACCGGATCGCGTCGTCGTTGCCCGGGATCGGGAAGTCGACCTCGTCCGGGTCGCAGTTGGTGTCGAGCACCGCGATGACCGGGATGCCCAGCTTGCGGGCCTCGTCGACGGCGATGTGCTCCTTCTTGGTGTCCACGACCCAGATCGCCGACGGCGTCTTGGTCATGTCCCGGAGACCGCCGAGGGTCTTGCTGAGCTTGGTCTTCTCGCGGAAGAGCTGCAGGGTCTCCTTCTTGGTGTGCCCGGCGGCGGTGCCGCTCAGGTCACCCAGGGCCTCGAGCTCCTTCATCCGCTGCAGCCGCTTGTACACGGTCTGGAAGTTGGTGAGCATGCCGCCCAGCCAGCGGTGGTTCACGTACGGCTGGCCGACCCGGGTGGCCTGCTCGGCGATCGCCTCCTGCGCCTGCTTCTTGGTGCCGACGAAGAGGATGTGGCCACCCTCGGCGACGGTGTCCCGCACGAAGCTGTACGCCTTCTCGATGTAGTCGAGAGTCTGGCGCAGGTCGATGATGTAGATGCCGTTACGCTCGGTGAAGATGAAGCGCTTCATCTTCGGGTTCCAGCGCCGGGTCTGGTGCCCGAAGTGGACACCGCTCTCCAGCAGCTGACGCATGGTCACGACGGCCATGGTGGATGGCTCCCTATGTTTCCCTGGTTGTCACGCTCACCGGCGGTGGGCGTCCTGGTGCCCGGTCGCCAGCCACAGTCGGACCCGATGGAGATCGAGACCAGGGAGGGCCGTCGCTGCCGGTCTCGCAGAAAGTAGGACCGGCAGAGGGCACGCGAGGTCGACCGCACGAGGCGGTCGCCGTCGACCAGCATACGCCAACCCGTACGGCGGCCTTTTTCAGGCCACCGCGAGGCCGGCGGCAAAAAGCAGGAGCAAACCCGCAGGGAGGTACGCGACCGGCGGGCGCAACCAGCTCTGCAGGCTCAGCGGTCCACCCCGGGCCACCGCGAACAGGCCGATACCGGTCAGCGTGAAGCCGAGCGTGAGCAGGACCGCCGGGACGATGCCGCGGGGCGAGGGGTCACCGGTGAAGGTCTCGGTGAGCAGCAACCGGACAACCGGGATCATCAGGATGACCATGACGATCGCCACCACGAACGACGTAACCGGGCGCCGGGACTGGTAGACGCTCTCCGGGGTGGGGCGGCCGGCCGAGATCGGCGGCACCATGCTGGTCGGGGCGGACACCGGCGACTCCGCGATCGCGGCGGCGGGCGGGATCTGCGGCGCCGCCGACGGCGGAACGGTCGGATACTCCGTACCCCGGACCGGAATTCTGGCCTCGTAATCCGGGCTGCCGGTGTTCAGCGGATCGGTGAGCGCGTAGGGGTTGGCCGCCCCCGGGCGCTGCTCGGGGAGCCGGAACGCACCGCTGGGACGCTCGTGGATGCCCGAGTCGTACGGGTTGCCGAGGGAGTGGGAACCGGAGGTGTCCGGATCGGTGGACCGGGCGTACTGGCTCTTGCCCGGGTACCAGCTCGGCTCGTCGTCGGCGTAGCGGTGTCCTTCCACGATCTCGCACGGTAGGTGACCACGGACGCCAATGCCACAGCTGGCCCGATAACACATCAGATCGGCTACCAAGCGGATATCCACAGTTGCGTTCCGTTCACACCGGCGGATGCGTTCGTTCGCCCGCTGGGCCAGGTTGGGCGCATGACGACGGAACGACGCGCGGTCGGCGCGTACGGCGAACGGGTCGCCGCCGAGCATCTGCAAGACCTGGGACTGGTGGTCCTCGACCGGAACTGGCGCTGCCCCGACGGCGAGCTGGACCTCGTGCTGCGGGACGGCGACGCCATCGTGTTCTGCGAGGTGAAGACGCGACGCGGCACCGGATTCGGCACGCCCGCCGAGTCGATCGGGCCCCGCAAGGTCCGCAAACTCCGGCAATTGGCCAACCGCTGGCTCGCCGGCTCGGGTCTGCGGGCCCGGGAGCTCCGCTTCGACGTGGTCGAGGTGCTCCCGCAGCGCAGCGGCGCCCCGCTGGTCACCCACATCCGAGCGGCGTTTTAATCATGGGGTACGCCCGCATCCACTGCGTCGGCCTGGTCGGGCTGGCCGGTCACCTGGTCGAGGTGGAGGCAGATCTGTCGGCCGGGCTGCCCGCCGTGGTGCTCACCGGCCTGCCGGACACCGCCCTGCACGAGGCCCGCGACCGGGTCCGGGCCGCGGTCGTGAACTCCGGCCAGCCCTGGCCCAACCGGCGAATCACGGTCAACCTGCTGCCCGCCGCGCTGCCGAAACAGGGCAGCGGTTTCGATTTGGCCATCGCCACCGCGATGCTGGCCGGCTCCGGCGAGCTGCCATGCGCCGCCCTGGACGGCGTGGTGGTCCTCGGCGAACTGGGCCTGGACGGCACCGTGCGCCCGGTGCGGGGTGTGCTGCCGATGGTCGCTGCCGCGGCCCGGGCCGGCATGCGCCACGTGATCGTGCCGCTCGGCAACGCCCGGGAGGCCACCGTGGTGCCCGGGATCTCGGTTCGCGCGGTCGACTCGCTGCGCCGGCTGGTCGACTTCGTGCGCGGCGCCGGCCCGCTGCTCGACCCGCCGCCGGCCGAGCCGCCGCCACCCGCCGGCGGGCCCGACCTGTCCGACGTGGCCGGCCAGGAGATGGGCCGGTACGGCCTGGAGGTGGCCGCGGCCGGCGGCCATCACCTGGCGATGTTCGGCTCACCCGGCGCCGGCAAGACGATGCTGGCCGAACGCCTGCCGTCGATCCTGCCGGAACTCGACGACGACGCGGCCCTCGAGGTGACCGCGCTCCAGTCGATCGCCGGCGTCCTCCCGCCGGACGGCCACCTGGTCCGCCGGCCACCGTTCCAGGCCCCGCACCACAGCGCCAGCATGGCCGCGCTGGTGGGCGGCGGGAGCGGCCTGGCCCGGCCCGGGGCGTTGTCGCTGGCCCATCGCGGCGTGCTCTTCCTGGACGAGGCACCGGAGTTGTCCGGCACGGCCCTGCAGGCGCTGCGGCAGCCGCTGGAGACCGGACGGGTGGTGCTGGCGCGAGCGCGCGGCACCACCGAATATCCGGCCCGGGTCCAGTTGGTCATCGCCGCGAACCCGTGCCCGTGCGCGAGTCCCGCGGGCGATCAGGCGTGCACCTGTCCGCCCGCGGTGCGGCGGCGGTATCTGGCCAAGCTTTCCGGTCCGCTGCTGGACCGCATCGACATCCGCCTGAGCCTGCATCCGGTACGCGCGGCCCAACTGCTGACCGCGTCCGAGCCGGCCACACCGTCCGCCGAGGTGGCGACCCGGGTGGCGGGCGCACGTGCGGCCGCGGCCGCGCGCTGGGCGGCGGACGGCTGGCCGGTCAACGCCGAGGTGCCGGGCTCCCAGCTGCGCCGCTACCCGTGGCGGCTGCCGACGCCCGACACGGTGAGCCTGCGCGCGGCCCTGGACCGCGCCTTGCTGTCGGCACGGGGATTCGATCGCGTGCTGCGCCTGGCGTGGACGATCTCCGATCTGGACGGAAAGGACCGGCCGGGCCGGGCCGAGGTCGACGAGGCCCTCCAGCTACGGATGGGAGACCGCCGTGAATACGCCGGCTAGCGGCTCGCCGGGCAGTCCGGAGGATCGCGCGGCCCGGGTGGTGCTCACCTGGCTGGCCGAGCCGGGCAACCGCACCGTCTGGGCCCTCGTCCAGGAGCACGGCGCGCCGGCCGCGGTCGAGTTGATGGCCGCCGGGGAGATCCCGGATGCTTCGCTGCGGGCCGCCGTACTCGCCAAACTCGCCGGGCACGACCCGCAGCGGCTGGCCGACGCGGCGCTGCGCAAGGCCGAGCGGCTCGGTGCGCGGATCGTGGTGCCGGCCGACGACGAGTGGCCCGGGCAGGTGGATTCGCTCGCGCTGCTCGACCCGGAACCGCCCGGGCAGGTCAACCGGGACGTGCGGCCACCGCTCTGCCTATGGGCGCGCGGGCCCTGGGCACTGGCCGACACGCTGGCGCGGTCGGTCGCGGTGGTCGGGGCGCGGGCGGCCACCGGGTACGGGACGCAGGTGACAAGCGATATCGCGTACGGGCTTGCCGAGCACGACTGGACCGTGGTGTCGGGCGGCGCGTTCGGGATCGACGCGGCCGCGCATCGGGCCACGGTCGCGGCCGGCGGGCGTACCATCGCCGTCCTTGCCTGTGGGGTGGACCGGCCCTATCCGGCCGGCAATTCCGCGATGTTCGAACGGATCGCCGAGGCCGGCCTGCTGATCAGCGAGTGGCCGCCCGGGTCGGAGCCGCTGCGGCACCGGTTCCTGATCCGCAACCGGGTGATCGCCGCGGCCACGGTCGGCACGGTGGTGGTGGAGGCGGCGGCACGCAGTGGTGCGGCGCAGACCATGAGCCGGGTGCTGGCGCTGCGCCGGGTCGCCATGGTGGTGCCCGGCCCGGTGACGTCGGCGATGTCGGTGGGCTGCCACGAACTGCTGCGCAGCCACCCGGACGCCATCCTGGTCACCGGCCTGGGGCAGGTGCTCGAGGCGGTCGGCCGGATCGGCGAGTACGCGTCCGACCCGCCCCGCGGCCACTCGCATCCGCGCGACGAGCTGGACCAGGAGTCGGCGCTGGTGCTCGAGGCGGTGCCGGGGCGCGGCACGGCCAGCCCCGACGAGCTGGCGCTGCGGTCCCGGCTGCCGCTGCGCACGGTGCTACGCCGGCTGTCCCTGCTGGAACTGGCCGGTCTGGTCGAGCGGCGGGACGGCGGCGTCGCGCTGTCCCGGCGTCCGGGTGCGGGCCGGTGAACCCGGGCGTCTCCCTGGCCCGGGCCCACCCGCTCGCGTCAGTCCTCGGAGTCGTCCAGGTCGCGGCGGTGGACCTTCATCCACGCCTCGACGTCGTCGGCCAGCCACACCTTGCCCTGCGCCAGATCGGCGAGCGGTTTGGGGAAGTCAGCCCGACTGGTGATCTGGTACGCACGCTGCCGGCTGACCCCACCCAGTCGGATGCGGATCTCGTGCGCGCCCATGAGCCGGATCGGTTTCACTGCCACATGATCGACCGTAGGCGTGAGACTATTAGTCAATCATCAAGTTGATAGGAGACATCTAGTCATTAGTCATCTATGCTGGCCCCATGACCAGTCGTCGCCAGGCCACCCCGATGGTCCCGACCGGCCCGTCGCATCGCCGTGATTGGCGCACGTTGTGGCAGCGCTGCACCTGCGGCCTGACCGCCCCGTGCGTCGACCTCCTGGTCCCCCCGTCCCCACGCCCCTTCCCGCCAGCAAGCCCCTTCCCGCCAGCAAGCCCTTTCCCACCCGCACCATCGGCACTCTCCACAGCGGACAGGAGGCCATCACGCCAGATCGAGCCCACCCCCGACCATGTGGTGGCAGCGGCGGTCGCGTTCCCGCTCTACTGCGGTTTCGCCACGCTGCGCGCCACTCCCGGCTGGGCTCACTTGCTGCCACCCCAACAGTCATCCCGTCTCACCACCGAGCCGGCCCGTTCCGCAGCCACGGCCGATACTCCCGACCGGCCCAGCCCCGGACCGTCCCCCGGCTCTCATGCCGGCCCCGGCCTTAGCGCCGGGGCCGGCCCCACCGGCCAGACCGTTCACTCCACCAGGTGGCCCGGGATGGCCTATCGAAATCTCCATCTCAGCCGCTGGTGACGCAGCCCAGGTCCCCGGCGACTGTGCTCAACCGACGATGCCGCCGACTCCCCGCCGACGGCCGATTGGGAACCGATGACCATAACCACCACGACGGCCGAGCACCTGCACGAACGCCCCCGCTGGGATTGCCGAATATGCAAGCAGCCCTGGCCGTGCGCCGAAGCGAAGGCGGTCCTCCTGGAAGAGTTCCACGACTTCCCGTCGGTGCTGACCATCTACCTCTCGACCCAGATGTATGACGCCATGGGCGACCTGACCTCTTACGGCATGCCCACCCCGCTGGAGATGTACAAACGCTTCCTCTCCTGGGCCAACAGTTTCTGACTCAAACCTCCAGCGCCGTCCCCCAGGAACGCCCCGGAGCCTCCTCCGCTCCGCTTCCCACTTCGTTCCTTGGCAGCTACATACCTTGCCGCCCACCCTGCCGCTCCCAGCCGCCGAAAATCGCCGCGCAGTTTTCGTAGAGTTCCGGCGCAGGAGCCGCAGCACATCGGCAAGATCCGACAAGCCCACCGACCCCACCGGCTCGCCACACAGCCCAGGCGGAGGTGCGGGCGTCGGTTACCCAGCCCTGGCGCCAGTCCCATTGGCAGCCGGGCGAGGCGGCTTCCTCTCCCGCGGCCTCCTCTCCCGCGGCCTCCTCTCTCGCCGCCGGCTCTCTCGCCGCCGGCTCTCTCGCCGCCGGGCCAATTCGGAGCCGCATTCCCCAGCCCGCCGGACCTGTCGACTTACGGTTCACCCGTTGCAGCAGATCGACAAGATCCGTGACAGACCGAGCAGACTTGTCGAATTCCGGCGCCCCAGCCGAAGCAGATCCACAAGATCCAGGCGGGGAAGGAACGGCCACCCAGCACGAGGATCGAGCGATCACGGCAAGGGATCCTCCCGCGGCGGGGGACCCATCCGCGGCAAGGAATCCCCCACGTCAAGGAATCCCCCACGGCGAGAACCCCCAACGGCGAGAACCCCCAACGGCAGGGAATCCGACCCACGGCAGGGAATCCGACCAAGCCTCGGCAACCCAAAGACACGGTCGACGAGTCCGGGAGCGGTCCATCACGAAGCCGGCACCGCCCGGCCCGGCACCGCCCGGCCCGGCACCGCCCGGCCCGGCACCGCCCGGCCCGGCACCGCCCGGCACCGCCGATCATTGCCCGGCAGGGCAGGGGATGCGCGGCGCCGGGCGATGACCGGCCAGCGCTCGCGCCGAGGCTGCGGAGAACGGGCGGCAGCCAAACCGCGCACCAGACGCCTGGCGTCCTGCGAGCGATCGTTGACCGCCACCCGCCTGCCGCCCGATCAAGTCTCGGCCTTCTCAGTGCGGCAGCTGTATCATATCTACATGACGTCATACGTACAATACGATGGAGCATCGTGGTCATGTAAAGTGACTGGCATGATCGATCCTTCTGCGGACCGTGCAGTGTTCCGCCAACTGGCCGACCTGCTCCGCAATCAGATCGAGTCTGGCGAGCTGGGTCCCGGCGAGCCGTTGCCCAGCGAGTTGCGGCTGGCGCAGGAATACAACATCAGCCGCACCACGGTGCGGCAGGCGATCGGGCAGTTGCGCACGGAGGGGCTGGTCACCGTTGATCGGCCGCGGGGCACGTTCGTCCGGGTGCCGGAGCCGATCGAAATCATCCCGCTGGCCCGCGGCGAGCACGCCAGCGCGCGCATGCCCACCGACGCCGAGCGCCGGAAGTACCGCCTCGGCGAGGGCGTGCCGGTGCTGGTCGTGACGGCCGGCGACGGCACCGAGACCGTTCACCCCGCCGACCGGGTGCAGCTCACCCGGCCGTAACCCGAACTTAGGCGCGGGTGCGGCGCGTGTATCCCCTCCCCTCGTGCCACGACTCGATGACCAGGTGATCTGGCGGATCGCCCACATAGGTCAGAGTCACCTCCCGGATGTCGATGCGGAAGAAACCCGCGCCAGGAAACGGATTGTCCGGTGGCGGGTCGACCTCGACGGCCAGCCCGGCCAGCTTGGCGTCGCCGGTGACGGCCGCGTCGGGGGACGGCTCCAGGGTCGGCGCGTGCATCGCGATCCGCGGGTCGCGGCGGACGTCCAGCAGCTTGAGCGAGCCGGCCATCATGCCGAAGGTCAGCTCGCCGTCGGAGAACTTGGCCTCGCTCGCGCTGATCCGGGGTGCGCCGTCGCGGCGCAGCGTGGCGATGGTCTTGTTGGTCCCGGCGTCGAAAAGGGCCCGGACCCGGGCCGCGAACGCCGGTGCGTCCTGCTCGATCTGATGCCAGCTAGCCATGGGGTGAAGGGTAGGGCGGGGGTACGACAGAAATGCTCAGAAGAGGCTGTAGCGCGCCACCGCCAGCGTAAAGCCCCGGCCCGTCTTCTCGTCCTTGCAGGTCAGGCCGGACGACTCGCTGTCGCAGCGGACGGTGCCCGACCGGTACGCCTTGCCGTACTCCAGCGTCGTCGTCGCCTCCCCGAGCACCGTGTCACCGGAGCAGGTCAGCGCCGCCTCGCCGGCCCGGATGTGGGCGCCGTTGCCCCAGTCCAGCTCGCAGTCGGCCGGTTTCGACGGCGGCTGCCAGTCTTTGCGCAGGATGTCGCAGCGGACCGCGGACGGGCTCAGGGCGCAGGCGATGTTTTTCGACGGCGTGCGGAAGACGACCTCGTCGACGGACTCGGCCGGGTCGGGGCCGCCGAATCCGGCCCGGGCCGACGGCGCCGCGCCGGCCGGCGGCTCAGAGGCGGCCGGCGTCGTGCACCCGGCCAGCACGAAGGCCAGCACGAAGGCCAGCACGCCGGCCGGTGCGACGGCCAGCACGCCAGCCGGTGCGACGGCCCGCCCACCGGCCGGTGCGACGGCCAGCACGCCAGCCGGTGCGAGCGCGGCCCATCCGGTGACATGCCCCATAGTGACGCGCAGTCTAGGCACGGGCCGCAACCGCACCGGCGCGGGAACTTGACGGCGGCGCGCACAACGATGACGGTCGACCCGATGGGCACTCGCGGGATGCACGAGGGGCTACCGGTCGCCATGCGCGACGCGGTGGACGAGTTCGGCCGGCACCTCGCCGCCGTGGACAACAGGTCCGTGCACACCGTACGCGCGTACCTCTCTGATGTTGTCTCTCTGCTGGACCATGCCGCCCACCTGGGCTGCACCACCCCGGCCGACCTCGACATCACGGTGCTGCGCGGCTGGCTCGCGGCTCGGATGCGCGAAGGTTCCGCCCGCACCTCGCAGGCCCGTCGCGCCGCCGCCGCCCGCACCTTCACCGCCTGGGCCCGTCGCACCGGCCGCTCCCCCTCGGATCCCGGTGCCCACCTGGCCAGTCCGCGTGCGCATCGCGACCTGCCGACCGTGCTGCGCGCCGATCAGGCGGCCCGGTTGGTGGAGCAGCAAAATCAAGATCCTGAGGGGGTACGCGACCGCGCGGTGCTCGAGATGCTCTATGCCACCGGCGTACGCGTCAGCGAGTTGTGCGGCCTGAACCGCGCCGACGTCGACGAGTCCCGGCGGGTCGTGCGCGTGTTCGGCAAGGGCGCCAAGGAACGGGCCGTCCCGTACGGCGTCCCGGCCCAGCGCGCGCTCGACGACTGGCTGCGCCACGGACGGCCCGCTCTGGAGCGCAAGACCAGCGGCGACGCGCTCTTTCTCGGGGTCAAGGGCGGGCGTCTGCAGCAGACCGTGGTGCGGCGCATCGTGCTGGCCGCCGCCCGCGCCGCCGGGCTGCCGCACACCAGCCCGCACGACCTGCGCCACTCGGCGGCCACCCACCTGCTCGACGGGGGCGCCGACCTGCGCGCCGTACAGGATCTGCTCGGGCACGCCTCGCTGAACAGCACGCAGATCTACACGCACGTGTCCACCGAACGGCTCCGGGCCGCTTTCAAACAGGCACACCCCAGGGCCTGACCCCGTACGATCGAAGCGTGAGCGACGGAAGCCCGCCTGCCCCCATCCCCGGCGCCCGCCTTCTCTTCTCGCTCGACCCCGGCGTGTCCTATCTCAACCACGGCTCGTTCGGCACCGTCCCGATCGGCGTGCAGCGCGCCCAGCAGCGGCTGCGCGACGAGGTCGAGGCCAACCCGCACCGGTTCCACACCCAGGGCATGGTCGACCGGATCATCCACACCCGACGCCACGTCGCCACGTTCCTGGGCGCCGACCCGGACGGCAGCGCGCTGGTGCCGAACACGACCACCGCGGTCTCGCTGGTGCTCCAGTCGGTGCGGCTCGAGCCGGGCGACGAGGTCCTGCTCACCGATCACGGGTACGGCGCCGTCGCGCTGGCCGCACAGCGCCGCTGCCGCCGGCAGAGCGCCACCGCGCGCACCGTCGCGCTCCCGCTGGGTGCCACCGACGACGAGATGCTCAGCCGGGTACGCGCGGCGCTCCGCCCCGGCAAGACCAAGCTGCTGATCATCGACCAGATCTCCTCGGCCACCGCGACCGCCTTTCCGGTGCGCAAGATCGCCGCAGCCGCCCGCGAACACGACATCCCGGTCCTGGTCGACGCCGCACACGTGCCCGGCATGCTGCCCGTCGACGTGGGGGCGATCGCCGCCGACTTCTGGGTGGGCAACCTGCACAAGTGGGCCTTCGCCCCGCGCGGCACGGCCCTGCTCTCGGTGGCACCGGCCTGGCGCCGCCGGATCGAGCCGCTGATCGTCTCGTGGGAGCAGGAACAGGGCTTCCCCCTGTCGGTCGAGTTCCAGGGCACCCTCGACTACACGTCCTGGCTGGCCGCGCCGGCCGGCCTGTTCACGCTGCGCACGCTCGGCTGGGAGGCGGTGCGGTCGCACAACGCCGCGTTGGTCGCCTACGGCCAGCGCGTGCTCGGCGCCGCCCTGGGCGCGGCACCGGCCGACCTCCCCCAGCCCACCCATCCCGACCTGGCCATGCGCATCGTGCCGTTGCCGCCCGGCCTGGCCACCACGATGCCCGAAGCGGTGGCGCTGCGGCACCACATCTCCGACAAGCTGGCCACCGAGACCGCGGTCAATCCGTGGAACGGCCGCGGCCTGCTGCGCCTGAGCGCCCAGGTCTACAACCGCGCCGAGGAGTACGACCGCCTGGCCGAACGCCTGCCACCGCTGTTGGCGAGCTACCGCCGCAGCTGATCCGCCGCCGGCCGCTACTGGCGCGCGGTCGGCAGGAGCCGCACGCGACCCAACCCGAGGAGGATCAGCGGATCCAGGTAGGTGTCGCCGCGCCGCAGTCCCCAGTGCAGGCAGGCGGTCGCCGGGCAGCCCGGGTGGCCGGCCTCCAGCGTGCCCAGCGCCGAACCGGCCGGGACAACCGCGCCGACCGCCACCGAGGGCGTGACCGGCTCGTAGGTGGTGCGCAGCCCGCCGGGGTGGGCGACGCTGATCACGCCGCGCCCGGCGAGCACGCCGGCATAGACGACGGTCCCGGCACCCGCGGCCCGAACCTCGACGGCCCGAACCTCGGCGGCGGGCGCCCCGGCCAGGTCGACGCCGCGGTGGCCGGCGAGCCAGGGCCGGGGCGGCGGATCGAAGCGCCGCACCACGCTGCCGGCGGCCAGGGGCCAGCCGAACCGGGATGCGGGCACCGGCGCCGGCGCGGCCGGGGCGGGATGCGGTGCCAGGGACACCGCGGTGATCAGGGCTAGAGCTATGGCCAGCGACATGCCCGCCACTGTGCCGCCGGGTCAGCGGCCGCGCGACTCGCCCTGTGGACAGCCGCGCACTGTGGATGAGCGCGCTAGCTGCCGAAGCCGGCGTCGTCCGGGAGGGAGATGTCGGGCTTCTCCAGCTCCTCGACGTTGACGTCCTTGAAGGTCATCACGCGGACGTTCTTGACGAAGCGGGCCGGGCGGTACATGTCCCAGACCCAGGCGTCGTGCATCTCGACCTCGAAGTAGACCTCGCCGTCGGAGTTGCGCACGTGCAGGTCGACCTGATTGGCCAGGTAGAACCGGCGCTCCGTCTCCACCACGTAGGAGAACTGGCGGACGATGTCGCGGTACTCCCGGTAGAGCTGGAGCTCCATCTCGGTCTCGTACTTCTCGAGATCCTCTGCGCTCATCGTTTCTCGCCCTCCATGGCCTCATCTTCCCCCACCATCGGCGACGGCTGAGGCTGGTCGCCCGACGCCACGCCGACGGTACCCTCAGTGGCGCCCGGGAGCACCGGCGGCTCGGCCCCGGATGCATCAAACAGCACGGGCACACACCCTTCAAGCTCGGGCCCTTCAAGCTCGGGCCCTTCAAGCTGGGCCCCGTCGAACAGCGTCGGCAACTCGACGGGACGCCGAGCCCGCGGCGGACGGTTGACCCGGCCGGAGGCGGTCGCCACGTTCACGTACGAGAAACGGTGTTCCGCGCACGGGCCGTGCCGGGTGAGTGCGGCGCTGTGCTCGTCGGTGATATATCCTTTATGCACCGCAAAGCCGTAATTCGGGAACTTGCCGTCCAGCTCCACCATGATCCGGTCCCGGGTCACCTTGGCGAGCACGCTGGCCGCGGCCACACACGCTGCCACCCGGTCGCCCTTCCACACCGCGAGACCCGGAACGCCCAGGCCGTCGACCGGGAAGCCGTCGGTCAACACGTACTCGGGCGGGGTTGTCAGCGACGCGAGCGCGCGGCGCATCGCCGCGAGATTGCACACGTGCAGGCCGCGGGAATCGACCTCGGTGGCCGGGATGATCATGACGGACCAGGCGAGCGCCCGGGCCACCACCTGCTCGTAGACACGCTCGCGGGCCGCCGGGGTGAGCAGCTTGGAGTCGGCCAGCTCGGCGATCTCGCCGCGCTTGCCCTCGGGCAGGATCGCGGCGGCGGCCACCAGCGGACCGGCACAGGCGCCCCGGCCGGCCTCGTCGGCACCGGCCACGTTGCGGAAGCCGCGCCGCTGCAGGGCACGCTCGAGGGCGTAGAGACCGCCCTCGCGACGGACCACCGTGCGGGGAGGGGCCAGCATCAGCGCCCCTCTGAGACCGTCAGGCGGCGCAGCAGATCGGCCAGCTCGGGCGGGTAGATCAGCTCGTCGCTCGCGTCGATCTCGGCGGCCGCCCACCACCGGTGCTCGGTGATGGTGCGCTGCTCATTGTCGTCCATGCCGGCCGTGTCGACCTGCCACTCGTCGACCCGCAGCAGGTAGAAATCCTGGTCCTGGCGGTACTGCCGGCCGTCGAAGCTGAACTCGGTGACGTCGCGCCACACCGGCTCGCCCAGCTCGGCCGGGTCGATCCGCAGGCCGGTCTCCTCGTGCAACTCGCGCGCGGCGCCCTGGGTGGGGGTCTCGTCGCCGCTCAGGCCGCCGCCGGGGGTGAACCACCAGTGCAGACCGGGCCGCGCCGGATCGCCGCCGTGCAGCAGCAGGGTGCGGCCAGCCCGGTCGACCAGCAGCACGCGCGCCGCGCGGCGCTCGATGACGGGAGAACTCATGCCGGTCACGCGACCAAGCCTATTGCGCCCGCGATGGATCTTCCGACCGGGGCGGCAGGCCGCTACTTCGCCGCCGTGGCGTCCGGGATGTCGTCGAAGCCGTCCGGCACCGAGAGCCAGGTGGCCCGGCCGACCGGCCAGAAGACGGTGAAGGCGCGTCCGATGATCGAGTCCTGCGGGATGGTCGCCTCGTCGACGCTCTCGGTGTCCTCGTAGTGCTGCAGCGAGTCGCCCGAGGCGGACCGGTGGTCGCCCATCACCCAGAGACGCCCGGCCGGCACGGTGATCGCGAACTTGTCCTCGGCCGGCTTGTCCTGGCGGCCGTCGGCATCCCGGTAGATGTACGGCTCGTCGAGCGAGTGCCCGTTGATCATCAGGCGGCCCTGGGCGTCGCAGCATTCCACCCGGTCGCCGGGAGTGCCGATGATGCGCTTGATGAAGTCTTCGCCGTCGGCGCCGGACTGCCAGTTCTGCGGCGCCTTGAACACGATGATCTCGCCCCGGCGGGGGTCGCGGAAGTCGTAGACGAGCTTGTTGACCAGTACCCGGTCCAGCACGTTGAGCGTGTGCTCCATGGACGGCGACGGGATGTAGAAGGTCTGCAGGACGAAGGCTCGCACCAGAAAGGCAACGAGGATCGCCACACCCAGCAGAATTGGAAGCTCGCGCCAGAAGGAACCACGGCGCTTGGCGGTCTGCTCGTCAATCACGAACGGAGCCTACGACGCCGAGTCACGTAGGGCAGTCCGGAACGCGCGGATAACCCCGCACTAAGCAGAAACGGGAGAACAAGCGCCTCGGTGGCGGGACTGTCCTGGCGTGCCGGAATCCCGGGCTCGGCAGCGGCGGCCGTCGGATGGTCGATCGCGTACGTCTTCCACACGTCCGGCACGGAGAGGCTGGTGAACCGGTCACTCGGCCAGACGATGACGAATGCCCGGCCGATCACGTTCTTGATCGGCACCGGTCCCTGACACCGGGCGTCCTGGGACACCGAACGGTGGTCACCCATGACGAACATCTCACCCTGGGGGACGGTGATCTCGGCGAACCGGCGGCTGGTGCACTGGTTGGGGTTCGGCGGCTGGTTCAGGTCGGAGTTGAAACCCTCGGAGATGTACGCCTCGTCGATGCCGTCGCCGTTGACCGTGATCCGGCCCTGGTCGTCGCAACAGGCGACCTTGTCACCCGGCAGGCCGATCACCCGTTTGATGAAGTCACGTTCGCCCGGGCGGCTGACCCCGACCAGGTCGCCGATCGTCCGGCCGAGCTTGGCCGCGAACGTGTTGCTGACCTGCTCGGTGACCTCAGGCGCCCAGTTGTCGGTGCCGCGGAAGACCACGATCTCGCCGCGCAGCGGGTCGCGCATGTCGTAGACGACCTTGTTGACCAGCACGCGGTCTTTGACCTCAAGCGTGTTTTCCATCGACCCGCTGGGGATGTAGAACGCCTGGACCAGGAACGTACGAATGAGCACGGCCAGGCAGAAGGCCACTACCAGCAGCAGCGGAAGCTCCTGCCAGAGAGGCATCTCCTTGCGCCGCACCATCGCGCGCCGCCGTCGCTCGGACGGACGATAGCCCTGCATCGGTTCCACGCTTCGCATCTCCCGCCGCCGGCCGGCCGAACCGCCCCGGATACAGCACTACCGCCCGAGTCGACCCTCGCGAGGTCTTACGGGCGGTAGTGCTGGAAGGGTTCACACTGATCCCGTCCGGCACTGGCGCAAGCGTAGTTCGCCGATCGCCGGATCGACGGGTATCAGACGGTCTGCTTTTCCCGGAGCTCCTTGATCTTGGCCTTCTTACCGCGGAGCTCGCGGAGGTAGTACAGCTTGGCGCGACGCACGTCGCCGCGGGTCACGACCTCGATCCGGTCGATCGCCGGGCTGTTGATCGGGTAGGTCCGCTCGACACCGACGCCGAAGCTGATCTTCCGGACCTTGAAGGTCTCGCGGAGGCCGGCACCCTGACGGGCGATCACGACACCCTGGAAGACCTGGACCCGGGACCGGTTACCTTCCTGGACCCGCACGTGCACCTTGAGGGTGTCACCGGCGCGGAAGTCAGGAATGTCGGTGCGCTGCGACTGGGCGTCGAGAGCGTCCAGCGTGTTCATCGCTGCATCCTCGTCGTACTCAAAGCGCATCGGGAGTTCGATGCGCGAGGTGGGCACTACTGATCCTCCGCCACTCCAGAGGATCCTCGCTTCCCGCCGCGGCGCGGAGGGAAAACGGCAACCTCCCTACTCTGCCACACCCGGGCCCGGGATCTGAAATCCGGCCTCGTCCAGCGCTCGCCTGTCCGCCCTGTCCAATTGGGCCGGCGGGTAGGCGGCGAACATGTCCGGCCGGCGCTCCGCGGTCCGCAGCAGCGACTGGTCGCGGCGCCAGCGCGCGATCCGGCCGTGATCGCCGGAACGCAGGATCTCAGGCACGTCCCGGCCCCGCCACGAGGCCGGCTTGGTGTAGACCGGCGCCTCCAGCAGCCCGGCCGCGTGCGACTCCTCGGTCAGCGAGTCGGCGTTGCCCAGCACCCCGGGCAGCAGCCGGGTCACCGCCTCCATGATCACGATGACCGCGACCTCGCCACCGAAGAGCACGTAGTCGCCGAGCGACACCTCGCGCACCGGCATCCGCCCGGCCGCGTCGTCGATCACCCGCTGGTCGATGCCCTCGTACCGGCCGCAGGCGAAGATCAGGTGCTCGGCGGCGGCCAACTCGTGGGCGTCGGCCTGGGTGAACGGCTTGCCGACCGGGGACGGCACGATCAGGGTGCCGGGACCCACCGCGTCCAGCGCCTGGGACCACGGCTCGGGGCGCATCACCATGCCGGGGCCGCCGCCGTACGGGGTGTCGTCGACCGTCCGGTGCACGTCGGAGGTCCAGGTACGCAGGTCGTGCACGACCAGGTCGAGCAGGCCCGAGGTGCGGGCCTTGCCGATCAGCGACAGGTCGAGCGGAGTGAAGTAGTCCGGGAAGATCGAGATGATGTCGACGCGCATCTAGAGGTCCAGCAGTCCCTCGGGCAGGTCGACGACGATCCGGCCGCCGGGAAGGTCGACGGTCGGGACCATCTGGCTGACGAACGGGATCAACCCGGTTCCGCCGCCCGTTTTGTCTAGAACAATGAGTTCTGACGCGGGCGCGTGCTCGATCCGGGCCACCGTGCCCAGGTCGGTGCCGTCGACGGACACCACGCGCAGACCGACCAACTGGTGGTCGTGGAACTCGTCCGGGTCGTCCGGCGGCTCCAGGGACGAGCTGTCGACCTGGAGCAGGACGCCGCGCAGGGCCTCGGCCCCGTTGCGGTCCTGGACACCCTCGAAGGCCACGATGCCGCGGCCCTGATGCCAGCGCACCGACTCGACGACCAGCTTTTCCGGCACCTGGAAGGACGAAGGCACGGCAACTGCCGGCCCGGCGCCCACCCGGCGGTCCCGGGGGACCTCCGTGGCGAACACCGCGCCGGCAGCGAAACGCTCCTCGGGCTGGTCCGTCCGCACGGCCACCGAGACCTCGCCCCGGACGCCGTGCGGCTTACCGATCTGACCGACGACTAGCAGCACTCAAACTCCCCTTGCAGTACGGCGAAGCCGTTCAGGAAGCTCAGTACGCGTCGACGATGTCGACGCGGATGCCGCGCCCACCGATCGACCCGATGACCTGCCGCAGGGCCTTGGCCGTCCGCCCGCCCCGGCCGATGACCGTACCGAGGTCCTCGGGGTGCACGCGAACCTCGAGCCGCTTGCCGCGACGCGAGTCGACCAGCCGGACCCGGACGTCGTCCGGGTTGTCGACGATGCCCTTGACGAGGTGCTCCAGCGCCGGCCGGAGCGCCCCGTCAGCTCTTGTCGGCGCCGGCACCGGCCGGATCCCCTGCGGTCTCCGCGACGGCCTCGCGGTTCGGCTCGGCCGGGTCGGCGGCCTTGGTCTGCGCCGGCTTGGCCTCGGCGGCCTCCGGAGCCGCGGCGACCTTGTCGCTCTTCGACTTCTTGGGGGTCGTCGCCGGCTTGGTGTCGGCGACACCGGCGGCCGACTTGGCCTCGGCCTCGTACACCTCGGTGCGGGACTTCTTGGACTCGGCCACCAGCAGCGGCGGCGGAGCCGGCAGGCCCTTGAACTTCTGCCAGTCGCCGGTCTTTTCCAGCAGGCGCTGGACGGCCTCGCTCGGCTGCGCGCCGACCGACAGCCAGTACTGCGCCCGGTCGGACTTCACCTCGATGATCGAGGGGTGTTCCTTCGGCTGGTAGATGCCGATGTACTCGATGGCGCGACCGTCGCGCTTGGTGCGCGAGTCGGCGACGACGATGCGGTACTGCGGGTTGCGGATCTTGCCCATCCGCAGGAGCCGGATCTTAACGGCCACGGTTCTCTTCGCTCCTGATGACTGCGTGAGGTTGAGCCGACGGAGCCCACGTGGGGATGCGGGACCGTTGTCTCATGGACTGGCAACGCGCTCAGGGTTAGAGGGCGCCTCACGCGTGCCGAATACCGGGGGTCCATTCTGCCAGACGGTGGCGGGCGGCTCCCAATCGGGCGGGTTTTTGGCAGCCGGTCAGGCGCGGACCACCGCCGGCCGGTCCCAGCCCGGCGGCAGTTCCCGCGGCACCGGCCAGGACGGGTCGGGCTGGAAGTCGGTCCAGGTGCCGTCGAACGGGAACTCGCCGGCCTCGATCAACTTGACCACCCGGAGCCCTTCGGCCCGGACCGCGGCCTCGTCGCGGACCCAGTAGTGCCCGGGCAGCGCGAGCCGCTCGGTGAACTCGTCCTCGTCCTTCCACCACCAGGTGCGGTCCGGCTCGACCACGATGTCCAGGTCCTGGTCGACGGTGTCGATCCCGGCCGCGGCGCCGTCGTCCCAGCGCAGCGCCCGCTCCTCCAGGTTCACGTACCAGTTCGCGAAGCGCTCCTGGTCGTCCCGGAAGAACCAGACCGAGTGGTCGGCCTCCGCCGGGAAGAACTTGAGCAGGCCGGGGCCCTGCCAGGTGAGCAGATCGATCCGGTACGACTGGCCGACCCACTCGGTGAACGGCATGTCCCGGATGCCGCGGCCGTCGGCGGCCATCTGCACCGCGGTGATCGAGCCGCGGGCCACCCAGATGAGCAGCCCGCGCTCGTCGTCCGAGATCACCCGGCCGGGGCGCAGGCACGCCAGCCGGTTCTCGTCGATGTTGCGGTAGAGAACGGTGCGACCGGTCTCGAACATCAGTAGGAGCGGGCCAGGTACGCGATCAGGCCGGGCTCCTCATCTGAGTCGGGCATGGTGCCGTCCGGCCGGGTCAGGCAGCGGACCGTGACGGCCTTGCCGTTCGCCTCCTGCTCGCCCTGCTCGCCGACCGCCGACCAGGGCACCCGGGCCCAGCCGGTCTGCGCCGCCTCGATCGCGTCGCCCAGGGTCTTGACGTCGACCGTGCGCTCCTCGCGGAAGGCCAGCGCGTCGTCGTACAGCCGCTGCTGGTCGGCCTTGAGCGCGGAGGTGACCGCGCCCACCAGGTCACCCAGCGGGATCGGCGACTTCGAGCCGTCCACCCGGCGGGCCACCGTAACGTTGCCGGTGGCCAGGTCGCGCGGGCCCACCTCGACCCGGATCGGGATGCCCTGCAGTTCGGCGTCCACGGCCCGGCGACCGAACGGCACGTCGGCCCGGTCGTCGAGCTTCACGCGTACGCCTGCCGCTTTGAGCTCGTCGCGAAGCTTGGCCGCCGCCTCCACCACGCCCTCGCCCGCCTTGACCACCATGACCTGCACCTGGATCGGCGCGAGGCGCGGCGGCAGCCGCAGGCCGTTGTCGTCGCCGTGCACCATGATCAGCCCGCCCATCATCCGGGTGGACGTGCCCCACGAGGTGGTCCAGGCGTGCTCGACCGTGCTGGACGCCGACGAGTAGGTGATGTCGAACGCCTTCGCGAAGTTCTGCCCGAGCTCGTGCGACGTGCCCATCTGGAGCGCCTTGGTGTCGCCCATCATGGCCTCGACGGTCATCGTGTTGGTGGCGCCGGCGAACCGCTCACCCCTGGTCTTGCGGCCCGGCACCACCGGCACCGCCAGCAGGTCGGTCATGAACGCCTCGTACACGTTCTTGTGAATGTCCCGGGCGTGCTCCCGGGCGTCGGCCTCGGTGGCGTGCGCGGTGTGCCCCTCCTGCCAGAGGAACTCGGTGGTGCGCAGGAACGTGCGCGGCCGCAGCTCCCAGCGCACCACGTTGGCCCACTGATTGAGCAGCAACGGCAGGTCCCGGTACGAGTCGACCCACTTGGCCATGAACTCGCCGATCACGGTCTCGCTGGTCGGGCGCACCACCAGCGGCTCGGCCAGCTGCTTGCCGCCGGCGTGGGTGACCACCGCCAGCTCGGGCGAGAAGCCCTCCACGTGGTCGGCCTCGCGGCGCAGGTAGCTTTCCGGGATGAACAGCGGGAAGTAGGCGTTCTGCACGCCGGCTTCCTTGATGCGCGCGTCCATGTCGGCCTGCATGCGCTCCCAGATGGCATAACCCGTCGGCCGGATCACCATGGTGCCGCGCACCGGCCCGTTGTCGGCGAGCTGCGCCTTGGCGATCAGGTCCTGGTACCAGCGGGGGAAGTCTTCCGCGCGGGGTGTGAGCACACGAGCCATGAGGGTGCATCTTAGCCGCGTCCCGGATGCAACCAGCCGAGTGGGCATGCCGTGTCAATCGGTGAAAGGGCGGTGGCTGATGGATTTCGACGCGTTCTACCGGGACACCTCCCGGCGGCTGCTGCGATATGCGTACGGGCTGACCGGCGATCCGGCGGAAGCTCAAGATCTGGTGCAGGAGGCGTACGCCCGCGGCTGGCAACGGTGGCGCCGCCTCACCCGGTACGAGGATCCCGAGGCCTGGCTGCGGCTGGTCGTCAACCGGCTGGCCACCGACCGCTGGCGCCGGCTCGGCGTGCGGCGGCAGCGGGCCGAGCCGCCGCAGCCGCCGGTGGAGCCGCCGTCGGAAAACGTGGTGCTGCTGGTCACCGCCATGCGCAGACTGCCGGCGGCACAGCGGCGGGCGCTCGCCCTGCACTACCTGCTCGACCGCTCGGTGGCGCTCGGCGGGGCCGGCTCGGCCCGCCGCCGGGGCCGGCAGCGCAGTCAACTCCGCGCCGGCCTGTCCACGGCGCTCGCGGTGGCCCTGCTCGCCGCCGGGGTGATGGTCTGGCGGCCGGCGACCCCGCACCCGCTCCCGGCCACCGACGGGCCGCTCGTCGGCTCGCCGCTCTCGCTGGGCGGCGAGGTGGCCGCCTCGCGGGCGGCGACCGACGGCCGGCGGGCCTATCTGGCGTGGGTGCGCCAGGACGACAACAGCCTCTGGGTGACCGCGGCCGACCTGCGCACCGGGGCCTCGGCCTGGCCGGCGCCGCGGGCACTGGCCGGCAGCAGTGCCACGCTTGAGCGGGTGGTGTCGGTGCCGGGCGCGGTGCTCGTGGTCACCCGCTCCGAGCAGGCCCGGATCGTGTACGCCCTCAATCCGTCGACCGGTGCGCTGCAGTGGGACCGGTCCCGCCCGGCCGGGAGTTCGCTGGTCTTCACCGAGCGGGCGCTGGTGGTCACCGATACCGACCGGACCCAGGGCGTCGACTGGGCCAGCGGGCGGGTGGCCTGGACGGTGAACGGTGACCGGCCGGTGCGGGCGCTCGGCATGGGGGTGGCGTCCGACGAGGAACGGATCGACCGGTCCGGGCCGCCGGCCACCTTCAGCGACGACCGGGTCGTGGTGGTCACCGCGGACGGCATGGCCCAGGTGCGCGACGCCGGCACCGGACGGCTGCTGCGCGAGGTGGCGGTCGGCCCGGGCGATCCGGCGAGCATGGTGGCCCAGGACGGCCGGCTCTACGCCCGCGACCGGACGGCCGATCGGGACGGACCGCAGCGGATCCGCTCCACCGACCTGATCGGGACCGGCGGCACGGTCGAGGTCGGCACCGCGGACGGTCACTTCCTGCGGCTCGCGGCGTGCGGTCCGGCCCGGGTCTGCTCGGTCACCCAGGGCCATGCCGGACCGCCCGTGCTGACCGCGTTCGACGTGCACACCGGGCAGCGGGCCTGGCTCTCGACCACCGGACCGCGCGGCGGCGACGTCGTCTCGTCCGCGCACGGCCGGATCATGGTGCAGGGTGAGGGCGGCGCCGGCCTGGACTTCTTCGACGCGTCCGGCATCACGGTCTATTCGGCCGCGGCCGGTGGCTGGCTCGGCCCGGACACGCTCGTGGTGCCCAATCCCGACGGCAGCAAGGCGCTGTCCCGGTGGTCGGCCGTGGATGCGAGCCTGACCCCGCTGAACATCCCGTACCTGGATCTGATCGGCGGTTGCACGTCCACCACGGACCGCCTGGCCTGCGCGACCGGCCGGTCCTTCAAGATCTTCCGAGTACGGTGACGTCCTCAGCGCACCACCTGACCGCGCAGCACGATCCGGTGCGGCGCCCGCACCACGCGCAGGTCCTGCCGGGGGTCGGCCTCGTAGACCACCAGGTCGGCGAGGCCACCCTCGACCAGCCCCGGGAAGCCCAGCCACTCCCGCGCCTTCCACGAGGCGCTGGCCAGGATGTCCGCGGCCGGCAGCCCCGCCTCCTGCATGATCAGCATTTCCTCGGCAGCCAGACCATGCCGGATGCCGCCGCCCGCGTCGGTGCCCACATAGATCGGCACGCCCGCCTCGTGCGCCGCCCGCACCACCGACGGGAAGCGGTCCCGCAGCGCGATCATGTGATCCGCGTACCCGCCGAACTTGGCCCGGGCCTGCTCGGCGATGGTCCCGAACGTCCGGATGTTGATCATTGTGGGCACCAGCGCGGTCCCCCGCCGCGCCATCTCGTCGATCAGGTCGATTGACAGCCCGGTGCCGTGCTCGACCGAGTCGACGCCGGCGCGCACCATGATCTCCACGCCCTCCTCGGAGAAGGTGTGCACCGCCGCCCGCGCACCGGCCGCGTGCGCGGCCTCGACCGCGGACGCCATGGTGGCCGCGTCCCAGGAGGGCGCGAGGTCACCCACCTCGCGGTCGATCCAGTCGCCGACCAGCTTGACCCACCCGGTGCCCGCCTTGGCCTGCGCGGTCACCGTGGCCGCGACGTCCTCGGCGGCCACCTCGATCCCGATGTCCCGCAGGTAGCGCCGCGGCGGGGCGACGTGCCGGCCGGCCCGGACCAGCCGCGGGATGCCGTCCTCGTCGTCCAGTTCCGGATAGGGGTACGGCGACCCGGCGTCCCGGAGCGCAAGAACGCCGGCGTCCCGGTCGGTGCGGGCCAGGTCGCGGGCCTGGTCGAGGCTCTCGATGGGCCGAGCGCCGTAGGCAATGCCGAGGTGACAGTGCGCATCAACCAGCCCCGGCACCACAAACCCGCCGTCACTGATCGTCTGGGCCCCGGCGACGGGCTCGAGCGTGACCCGATCCCCCACCAGCCACAGATCCCGCACTTCGTCGTCGGGTAGCACCGTCCCACGCACATGCAACGCCATGGCTACTTCCTACCCGATCAACACCGCACACCCGCCGAACGGATCCGTTCCCACCGCTTCCGCCATCTCTCCGTCAACGTCGGCAGATCGATCGTCACCGGGTACGGCCGTTTGGTGGAGAACACGTCATGGGTGGAGTCGACCATGTCGAAACCGCCGCCCTTCGCCCGCGGACGGAAGACCATGAGGGTGAATCCGGCGGGCTCCGACCGATCCACCAGCCAGTAGTCGGTCACGCCCGCGCGTGCATAGATTCCCGTCTTCGCGTTCTGGTCGCGGAAATGCCAATCGGGCGCGACAACCTCGCAGACGAGGACAGCGTCGGCGATCGGGACCGGGCTACGGTCAAGATGATCGGGCTGCAGAACCACGACATCGGGACACGGCTGACTCCTGGCGTCCACCCGCAGCGGTATCCGAGGCAGCACAACGAGGTCGGGCGGGCACTCCGCCTCGAGCGCCCGGCCCAGGTCGAGCATCGGAAACTGAAAGATCGGCGGGTGATCGACGGGCACGAGGCAGCCGTCGATCAGCTCGTACCGGCGATCGTTCGGCGCCCGGACCAGTTCGTCGACGGTCCAATCGCCGGGTTCGGGCCGGTTCATGCGGGCCCGGCCACCCGGTCGCGGACCCGGGTGAGGGCGGGCAGGTCGAGCGTCACCGGGTAGGGCTCGGTCGTCTCGAACACCTTGTTGGTGCTCGTCACCATGTCGTAGCCGGCGTCCGCGCCCATCCGGAACTCGGTGAGCACGATGCCGTCCGGGACCGCCGGGTTGACCACCCAATAGCCCCGCACTCCCGCGGTCGCATAGGCCGCAGCCTTGGCCGTCATGTCGCGGAAATGCGAACTCGGCGACACGAACTCGACCGCGAGAAGCGCGTTGCTCACCGGCACGGGACTCCGATGCAGTTCCCGTTCCGGGATGACCACCACGTCAGGACGCGGCTCGTTACGCCGATCGATACTCAGCGAGAGATCGGGTGCGGGCGCATAGCCGGGCGGGCAGCTCGGCCGTAACGCCAGGACGATCTCGACACCAAGGATCTGAGGAAATCCGGTAGGGGACGGCACGATGAGCCTTCCGTCGATCAACTCATAGCGAAGATCCGGAGGAAGGCTCGCCAGGTCGTCGACGGTCCAGTCCTGCTTTTCATCCAGCAGGCTCGGCAGCTTTAGGGCCGCGGTCATCGGGACCTCCTCGGGGGATGTCACCAGACATCCTTACCCATGACTAGAGGCGCCAGCCCGCTCACTGCTTGTCGTCGTCGTCCTTCGGGGGCTTCATCAGCTTGTTGAAGTCGAGGTTGGGCAGTTTGAAACCGCCGCCCGGGGCACCGCCCAGGGCGTTCGGGTCGAGGCCCGGAGGGAGCTGGGGCATGCCACCCGGGAAGCCGGCGGGCAGGCCGCCGCCGGCGGCGCCGGTGCGGGGACGGCTCGAGCCGCCCTTGGTGCCCTTGCGCTTGTTCTTCGGGCTCTTGGTGGCCTTGCGCCGCGCGCCGGGCAGGCCCATCATGCCGGTCATCTGCTTCATCATCTTTTGCGCGTCGGCGAAGCGGTTGAGCAGCTGGTTGACGTCCATGACGGTGACGCCGGAGCCGTTCGCGATGCGGGCGCGGCGGGAGCCGTTGATGATTTTCGGGTTGGTGCGCTCGCCGGGGGTCATCGAGCGGATGATCGCGGTGACCCGGTCGAAGTGGCTGTCGTCCAGGTCGTCCAGCTGGCCCTTGAGCTGGCCCATGCCGGGCATCATGCCGAGGATGTTGGCGATCGGGCCCATCCGGCGCACCGCCACCAGCTGGTCCAGGAAGTCCTCCAGGGTGAACTGCTCGCCACCGAGCAGCTTGGAGGTCATCTTTTCCTTCTGATCCTCGTCGAAGGCCTGCTCGGCCTGCTCGATGAGGGTCAGCACGTCGCCCATGCCGAGGATCCGGCTGGCCATCCGGTCGGGGTGGAAGAGGTCGAAGTCCTCGAGCTTTTCACCGGTGGACGCGAACAGGATGGGCTCACCGGTGACCTGCCGGACGGACAGCGCGGCACCACCGCGGGCGTCGCCGTCCAGCTTGGAGAGGACCACGCCGGTGATGCCGACGCCGTCGCGGAAGGCCTCGGCGGTCTGCACCGCGTCCTGGCCGACCATGGCGTCGATGACGAAGATGACCTCGTCGGGGTCGACCGCGGCCCGGATGTCGCGGGCCTGCTGCATCATCTCGGCGTCGATACCGAGGCGGCCCGCGGTGTCGACGATGACGATGTCCTTGGCGGTGCGCCGGGCGTGCTCGATCGAGTCCTTGGCCACCTGCACCGGGTCGCCGACGCCGTTGCCGGGCTGCGGAGCGTACACGTCCACGCCGGCCCGGCCGGCGAGCACCTGGAGCTGGTTGACCGCGTTGGGCCGCTGGAGGTCACAGGCGACCAGCAGTGGCTGGTGCCCCTGACCCTTGAGCCAGCGGGACAGCTTGCCGGCCAGCGTCGTCTTACCGGAACCCTGGAGGCCGGCCAGCATGATCACGGTCGGCGGGGTCTTGGCGAACTGGAGCCGCCGGCCCTCGCCGCCGAGGACGGTGATGAGCTCGTCGTGGACGATCTTGATGATCTGCTGGGCCGGATTGAGCGCCTGGGAGACCTCGGCGCCCCGGGCCCGGTCCTTCAGGTTGAAGATGAAGGACTTGACCACGGGCAGCGCAACGTCCGCCTCGAGCAGCGCGAGGCGGATCTCGCGGGCGGTGGCGTCGATGTCGGCATCGGTGAGCCGGCCCTTGCCGCGGAGCTTGGTGAAGATCCCGGACAGGCGGTCACTCAGGGTGTCAAACACGGCTCGACTTCCGGTAGGTCAGAGGTACTGGCGATGTCCGCTAGCCTAGCCGCCCGCGGGAAAGCTCACTGGTTGCGCATGCGGTACGTCTTGGCCGCCGCCTCGATCCGCCGCTGGGTGCGGGTGCCGGGCGCCAGCGACTTTTTCATCTTGGCGTACGCCAGTGCCCCGCCGCCGACCACCAGCGCGCCCACGATCAGGTAGAACAGCGCCGGCCCGAGCAGTGCGCTGACCACCCAGCCGACCACGATCACACCGGCGATCAGTGCGACCAGAAACGCGAGAGCCTTGCCCATCGGGTCCTCCCCGGGTCGATAAACCTGACTCCACCATGCCGCACCGGGGCAAGCCCGCCCATCGGCGGTAACCCTGAGCACACCCGTAGGGGTCCGTCCCGGGCATTTCCGCACGCCATAAAGGGCAATTGCCGTATACCGGCATTATCAGGCGTCACAAAAAGTGCATCCGACGCGGGACAGGACAAGAAACCGCAACTTCGAGTCCGGAGCCGCCGTTGAGGGTCAGTGACCGCGGCGGGCCGTCCGTTCCCGCGGTCGGAGACGTACCCCGGCGGAAGGACGACGGCGTGCCCCTACGGCGGATCTTTCAGCTGACGCCCTGGCCGGTCCGGCGCCGGGTGCTGGCCAGCGCGCAACACCGGCTGCTCCGCTACGTTCCGGCCGAGCGTCGCCTGGCGGTCTCCCGGCGGGTGGTTCCGCTGGGTGCGACGGCCCGGCGTCCCACCGCCGAGGCGGCCATCCGCAAGGTCCGGGTGGGTCGGCGCCGGCTGGCTGCCCGGGCCACTGCCGCGACAAACCCGTCGGCCGTACGCCGGGCGAACCTCGACAGGATCGTGGCCGCGCTCGACATCGCAGGCATCGAGTGGTTCCGGGTCCCGGTGGAGTCCCTGACCGGCTCGGCCCTGGCCGTGCCGGAGCGCGACCGGTACCGCGTACTCCCTCTGCTGGAAACGCTGAGCGCGAGTGACGCCGGCGTGCTGGAGGCCGTCGGGGGTGGATCCGGGCGGCGAGCCCGGCAGAAGGCCGCGGTGCTGCGGCTGAGCTGGCCGGTCACCGATCCGCGCGGCAGCCTCACCTTCGGCACCGAGTACGGCTGCGAGATCGAGTTCTGGCGCGACGAGAACGGCACCCTGTCCGGGCCGCGCAGCAACCCGGTGTCCAACCTGGTGGCCGCGGACGAGCCGGCGGTGGTGGCGTCCGAGTCGGTCTTCGGTTCGTTCGCGGCCGCGTCCGAACCCGGCACGTACCGGACCCGCGAGGTCTTCACCATGGTCAGCCCGGACCGGGTGGCCTTCCCCATCGACGTGGTCTACACCTGGGTGGACGGCGGTGATCCGGACTGGCGCGCCCGCAAGGCCGCGGCGCTGCGCGAGAACGGCTGGGTCTCCGAGGTCAGCGGGCAGGCGGCCAACGACTCGCGGTTCGTCTCCCGGGACGAGTTGCGCTACTCGCTGCGCGCGCTGCACGCGTTCGCCCCCTGGGTCCGGCACATCTTCCTGGTCACCGACGGCCAGGTGCCGGCCTGGCTGGACACCGGGCGGCCGGATCTGACCGTGGTGACGCACCGGGAGATCTTCGGTGACACCGGGCGGCTGCCGACGTTCAACTCGCAGGCCATCGAGTCCCGGCTGCACCGGATCCCGGGCCTGGCCGAGCACTTCCTCTACCTGAACGACGACGTCATCCTGGGCCGGCCGGTGGCGCCCGAGATGTTCTTCACGCCGGGCGGGCTGACCCGGTTCTTCCCGTCCACCGCCCTGGTCGACTCGGCGCCGCGGCAGCCCACCGACCCACCCGCGAACTCGGCCGGCAAGAACAACCGGCGGCTCATCCAGCAGGCGTTCGGCCGGGTGCTGACCCGCAAGATGAAGCACACCCCGCACCCGTCGCGGCGCAGTGTGCTGGCCGAGATCGAACTGCGCTTCGCCGAGCACGTGACGGCCACCGCCGGGCACCAGTTCCGGCACCCGGACGACATCGCGATGCTCTCGTCGCTGCAGCAGTACTACGCGTACCTGACCGGCCGTGCCGCCCCCGGCGACATCAAATACATGTACACCGACCTGGCCGACCCGGTGACGCCGCTGCGGCTGGCCCGGGCGCTGCACGACCGGCACCTGGACGCGTTCTGCCTCAACGACACCGACTCGTCGCCGGCCGCCGCGGCCGAACAGGCGGCGCTGCTGGCCGAGTTCCTGCCGCTCTACCTGCCGTTCCCGTCGCCGTACGAGCTGACAGCGCCGCGGCCGGCCACCACGGCACTCACCGCGGCACTCACCGCGGCGCCGCGCCCGGCGCTGGTGGCCCGGCAGGGCTCCCGGTCCCGGCCAGGGTCCCCGGCCAACCCGGCCCGCCCCGGCTCCGCGGCCAACCCCGGCCGCCAAGGCTCGCGGGCCAATCCGGGCGGCCCGGTGCACCCGGACATTGCCCTGCCGGACTCATCGCTGACCTGATTAAGGGGAAATTTCGTGTCTTATGATGTTGTGGTCCTCGGGCTCGGCTACGTCGGGCTGCCCCTCGCCCAGCAAGCTACCCGCGCCGGCATGCGGGTCCTCGGCTTCGACGTCAACGAGCGCGTCGTCGCCTCGCTGGCCGCCGGCGCGTCGCACGTGGACGACCTGAGCGACGCCGACGTGGCCGAAATGCTGGCCGGCGGCTTCCGCACCACCGCCGACGAGGCGATGATCGGTACCGCCGACACCGCGGTCATCTGCGTGCCCACCCCGCTCGCCGAGGGCGACGGCCCCGACCTGCGCGCCGTGGTCGGCGCCACCGAGGCCATCGGCCGCAACCTGCGCCCCGGCATGCTCGTCGTGCTGGAGTCGACCACCTACCCCGGCACCACCGACGAGGTGGTCCGGCCGCTGCTCGAGAAGCTCTCCGGGCTGACCGCCGGCATCGACTTCCACCTGGCCTTCTCGCCCGAACGGATCGACCCGGGCAACGAGCAGTTCGGCCCGCGCAACACGCCCAAGGTGGTCGGCGGCTACACGATCGGGTGCGCCGACCGGGTCGCCGCGTTCTACGGCCGGTTCGTCGACACCGTGGTGCGCACCCGGGGCACCCGGGAGGCGGAGACCGCGAAGCTGCTCGAGAACACCTACCGGCACGTCAACATCGCGCTGGTCAACGAGATGGCCCGGTTCTGCCACGAGCTGGACATCGACCTGTGGGACGTGATCCGGGCGGCGTCCACCAAGCCGTTCGGCTTCCAGGCCTTCTACCCCGGACCGGGCGTGGGCGGGCACTGCATCCCGATCGACCCCAACTACCTTTCGCACAATGTGCGCAGCAAGCTCGGCTACCCGTTCCGCTTCGTCGAGCTGGCCCAGGAGATCAACGCGACCATGCCGGACTACGTGGCCCGGCGCGCGCAGAACCTGCTGAACGCGGACGGCCAGGCGGTGCACGGCGCCACGGTCCTGCTGCTCGGCGTCACCTACAAGGCCAACATCGCCGACCAGCGCGAGTCCCCGGCCACCCCGCTGGCCCGCCAGCTCAGCGCGCTCGGCGCCACCGTGCTCTACCACGACCCGCACGTGCCGTCCTGGACCGTGGGCGACGTCGAGGTGGCCCGCACCGACGACCTGGAGGGCGCGGCCGCCGCGGCCGACCTGGTGATCCTGGTGCAACACCACCGCGAATACGACGCCGACCACCTGGCCGGCCTGGCCAAGCGCTTCTTCGACACCCGCGGCGTGACCACCCTCAAGCAAGCGCACCGCCTGTGACACGGGGGTGCGCGGTCCGCCCGGGCCGCGCACCTAGCCGGAGCGCACCCGGAACGTCCAGCGCGAGTTCAGCGTGTAGTTGACGACCGGGATGGCGACCAGCGCGACACCCTGAACCAGCGGATACGGTGCGGCCATCAGCTCCGTGCCGCACCACAGCACGATCGTGTTGAGCGCGAACGCCACCGCGGTCACCGTGAGGAACCTGCTGCCGGCCACCGCATGACCGGCGGACGAGCGGAAAACCCAGGCATGCTGAAGGCCGTACGAGACCAGGATGCTCGCCACGAATCCGGCCGTCGACGCCACCACCGGCCGCACCTGTGCGCCCTCGGCCAGCGCCAGCCCGATCCCGAAGTGGGTCAGGGCACTCGCGCCGCCGCTGATCCCGTACCGGACCAGCCGGCCCAGCCCGTTCACTCCGCACCCCGGCAGAACGGCCGCCCGTACCGCTGCCTGGTCGCCAGGTCGGCGGTGACCTGCATCCGATCCGCCGCGCTACGGGTGCCGGGCAGTTCACCGGCCGCGAAGCGCGAGTAGGCGTCGTCGGCGAACAGCGCGGCGAACCGGTCGCGCAGCTCGCACCGCCGCCGGTCGCCGGCCGCGGTGGTGTCGAACTGCGCGATCTCGGCGGAGATCGCGGCGCTGACCAGTGCGGCCGGACGCCGGTTCGCGGCCTGCGCGTAGGCGTGGTTGACCGCGGTGCTGACGGCCGCGCCGAGCGCGACCACGACGAGAGCCGTACGCAGCACGACCGCCCGGGCGGCGAGCGCCAGCAGGCCGGTCAGCAGCAGCGCGCCGCCGGCCGCGGTGAGCCCGCTGTCCCGCCAGCCGGCACCCCAGCGGTCCATCGACGCCATCAGCTGGCCCTGCCGGTTGACCGAGCCGAGCCCGGCGCCGAGCAGCAGCACCGCGGCGCCGGTCAGGGCCAGGGCGATCGCCGGGCGGCGGCCGAGGCTGGGCAGCCGGGCCAGGTCGGCGAGCGGGCGGACGGCCAGCGCGGCGAGCGCCAGGACCGCGGCCGCGAGCACCACCCGGCCGGGCGCCGCGGCCTCGCGCAGCGCCTCGTCCCACTGCAGCGGGGGCAGCCAGGCGACCAACCGGTGCGGCAGCGCGGAGCCCAGGCCGGAGCCGAGGAGCAGATCGGAGTTGCGGTAGCAGTCGCCGTCCCGGCAGGCGGCCCAGATGAGGATGCGCACCGGCACGAAGACCGGCAGAAAGCCGGCCCAGAGCGCCACAACCGCCCGCAGCGGCCGAGCGGGGCCGGCGGGGCCGGCCGATGCAGGATTGGGAAGTGCCGCCGGCCCGAGGCGGGCTCGGGCCAGCACCGCGACCGTGGCCACCGGCAGCGCCAGCGCCGCCATTTCGTTCACCGTGGCCAGCGCCGCGCCGGCCACCACCACCAACGGCATCGAGCGGGGCGCGCGAGCCAGCCAGGCGGCCACCGCCAGCACGATCGCCGCCGACAGGAAATACAGCCCACCAAAGAGGACCGTGCTGCTCAACTGCCCGGCCGCGGCCAGACTCGCGCCGAGCGCGAACGGCACCACCACCAGTGGCCGGGCCGGCGGCGCACCGAACATCCGGCCGCGCGCGGTGACCGCCTCGGCGAGCAGCACGGCCGCCGCGGTCAGCACCGCCGCGGCCAGCGCCGACATCAGCCGCAGCCCCACCTGCGCGGGCAACTGCAGCAGACCGGTGAGCAGGTAGGCCAGCACGTCGACCGACCACTCCAGCATCCGGCCGAGCGGCCGGAAGTTGCCGAAGTCCAGGTACATCGGGACCGTGCGCAGGTTTTCGGTGACCAGGCTCCAGGGCCGGGCCTGCACCACGGCGCCATGCCAGTACACGTTGTACCGGTGGTCGAAACCCAGGGCCAGGTACGTGAGTGGCGCCGTCACCGTGAGCGGCACCAGCAGGCAGCGCAGGAACAGCCGCCGCCAGGCACCCACCGCGGCACCCGTGCCGGTCGCGGCGGGGGCCAGCACCGCCGTCACGTGCGGTCGGCCTGGGAAGCCTGCTCGGCCATCCACTGCTCGGGCACCGCTGCCCGCACCGACTTCTCCTGCACCAGGTAGCGCGGCCGGCCGCGTACCTCCTCATGGATCCGGGCCAGATACTCCCCGATCACACCGAGCCCCAGCAGGATGAAGGTGCCCAGCACCAGCAGCAGCAGGATGACGGTCGGGAAGCCGGCCACCGAGCCGCCGCGCAGCCAGCGGATCAGGGTCTGCGCGCCGAGCACCACGGCGAATCCGGCGAACGCCAGTCCCATCAGGGTGACCAGGTGCAGCGGCGCCGAGCTGAACGACGTGATCCCGTTGACCGCCAGCCGGAACAGCGACCGGAACGTCCAGCGCGACGCGCCGCCCTCCCGGTGGTCGATGTCCACCTCGATGGTGGCCCGGCGGAACCCGATCCAGCTGCTGGTGCCGCGGAAGAACGAGGAGTGCTCGGGCAACCGCAGCAGCGCCTCCAGCGCGGGCCGGCTCAGCAGCCGGAAGTCGGTGGCGTCGACCAGGTCCACCTTGGTGAGCCCGGTGAACGCGCGGTTGAACAGCTTGCCGCCGAGCCGGCCGATCAGGCCCTGCCCGGTGCGGTTGCGCTTGACCGCCTCGACCACGTGCGCGCCGTCCTGCCAGCGCTGCACCATGGCCGGGATGGCGCCGGGCGGGTGCTGGAGGTCGGAGTCGATGACCACCACCGCGTCGCCGGCCGCATGCTCGAGCCCGGCCAGCACGGCCGGTTCCTTGCCGAAGTTGCGGGACAGCTGGATCCCGCGGACCCGGTCGTCGAGCAGCGCCTGCCGGCTGATCCGGTCCCAGGAGTCGTCGGACGAGCCGTCGTCGACCAGCACCAGTTCGTAGCGCAGGCCGGCCTCGCCGAGCACCTCGCCGAGCCGCCGGACGAACCGGTCGACGCCCGGCCCCTCGTTGTAGATCGGCGCGACCACCGACACCAGGCTGGTCACCGGCCGGCCCGGGTGCAGAAGGGACGGCCGGCCAGGTGCCGGGTGGCCCGGGTGACACTCACGTCGAAGCGCTCCACTTCCCGCTCGGTGGCGGCGATGGTGATGACGGCGGCCCGCAGCGCGCAGCGCCGTGCGTCGCCGGCCGGGGTCCGGTCGAAGCCGGCGATCTCCTGCGCGATCCGGTCGTGCAGGTACGGGTACTGCCCGCGCCCGGACGTGTCCCGGTAGTCCTTGTTGGCGGCCGCGGCCAGCACGCCGCCGGCCATCAGCAGCACCAGCAGCACCGGCACGAAGCGCCGCCAGCAGGCGAGCACCAGCAGGCTGCCGGCGGCCGTGGTGAGCCCGCTGTCCCGCCAGCCCTGCCCCCAGCGGCCCTGCCCGGCGATCGCCTGCACGTCGGCGTTGAGGGCGGCCAGCGTCCCGGCCAGGAGCAGCAGCACGGCCGCGGCACCGGCCAGGCCGAGCGCCTGGCCCCGGTCCAGGGCCGGCAGTTGCGGCAACTGCCGGAGCGCCCGCCAGGCCAGCACCGCGAGCAGCATGAACGCCAGCACCGGCAGGAGCGCGGCGAGGTGCGGCAGCGGGTCGCCCCCGGCCCGCCGCCACATCAGCGGCGGCAGCCAGGACAGCAGCCGGTTGGGCAGGGCCGCGGGCGCGCCGCCGAGCGCCAGGTCGGAGCCGGTGTAGCAGCCGCCGCCCGCGCAGCGCTGCATGATGAGCAGCCGCACCGGCACGAAGACCGGCAGGAACCCGAGCCAGAGCAGGCCGGCGAACCGCACCCCCGAGCCGCGCAGCGTGGTCCGCCAGTCGTTGCCGAGCACCACCCGGCCGCGCAGCAGCACCGCCGCGGTGGCCAGCGGCACGGCCAGATAGGCCAGTTCGTTGAACGCGGCCAGCGCGGCGCCGGCCAGCACCACGAGCAGGCCCGGCCGGCGGCTACGGCAGGCCCACGCGCCGACCGCGAGCACCAGCGCCGAGGTGGTCAGGTACAACCCGCCGAACAGGACGGTGGTGCTGGTCCGGCCGGCCGCCACCAGCCCGGCGCCGACCGCGAACGGCACCAGCGCCACCGGCACCGAGGGCGCCGCGCCGAACAGCCGGCCGCGGGTGGTGACCGCCGCGGCGAACAGCACGGCGGCCAGGGTCAGCAGCACCGCGGCGCCGAACGAGACCAGCCGCAGCCCGATGTTCGCGGGCAGGCCGACCAGCCCGGTGAGGGCGAACGCGACGACGTCCAGTGACCATTCGACGACCCGGCCGAGCGGGCGGAAGTTGCCCCGGTCCAGGAACATCGGCACCGACTCGACGGCCACCCGCAGCAGGTGCCAGGGCCGGCTCGCGTACAGGCCGCCGTTGGCGTAGATGTTGAACCGGTGATCCGCCGACGGGGTCAGGGTCAACAGCGGAAAAAGCACAATCAGGGGCACGAGTACGCCGCGCAGCGCGAGCCGTCGCCAGTGCCGCCCGGAGTCCGGGGTTCCGGCCGGTTCGGCAGTGGGCGGCAGCGGCCGGCGCGGCCGTGGCGGCACCTCGACGATCTCGGCGGTCACGACGGACCAACGACCGCGCCGAGTCGAAAGTTGCGAGACACGCGACCTGGTGGGGTCCGCGCGCGTTGGGCTGAGGTGCGCAACGTAGCCACCATCAGCCCCGCCACCCGGTTGCCCGGCCAGCGTGATTCGCTGCCCTCGTCGGTGCTGCCGGCCGAGCGCGGATTCCGTACCGACATCGAGGGCCTGCGGGCCATTGCCGTGCTGCTGGTGGTGGCCGGTCATGCCGGGGTGCCCGGCCTGGCCGGCGGCTACGTGGGCGTGGACGTCTTCTTCGTCATCTCCGGCTTCCTGATCACCTCGCTGCTGCTGCGCGAGGCCGAGCAGGCCGGCCGGATCTCGGTGGCCCGGTTCTATGCCCGGCGGGCGGTACGCCTGCTGCCGGCCGCCGCCGTGGTGCTGCTCGCCACCCTGGCCGCGGCCCGGCTGTTCCTGCCGGCCACCCGGCTGGGCGAGTACGTCCGGGACGCGCTGGCCGCCACCGGCTACGTCGCCAACCTGCGGTTCGCCGTGATCGGCACCGACTACCTGTCCGCGGACCAACCGCCCTCGCCGTTCCAGCACTTCTGGTCGCTGGCCGTGGAGGAGCAGTTCTACCTGGTCTGGCCGCTGCTCATCGTGGCCGCCGCGTACCTGGGCAAGCGCCGCCGCCCGCTGGCCGCGGTGCTCGCCGTGCTGGTCGCCGGCTCGTTCGTGCTGAGCGTCACGGAGACCGTGCGGTCGCAGCCGTGGGCCTACTTCGGACCGCACACCCGGGCCTGGGAACTCGGCGCCGGCGCGCTGCTGGCGCTGGCCGCGGTCCGGCTGCGCCGGCTGCCCGCCGCGGCCCGGTTCGCGCTCGGCTGGGCCGGGGTGGCCGCGATCCTGCTGGCCGCGGTCCGCTACGACGAGAGCACCGCGTTCCCCGGCTGGCGGGCCGCGCTCCCGGTGGCCGGCGCGGTCGCGCTGATCGCGGCCGGCGGCGCCGGTGCCGGCAAGCTGCTGGCGGTGCGTCCGCTTCAGGCCGTGGGCCGGCTCTCCTACTCCTGGTATCTCTGGCACTGGCCGCTGCTGCTGATCGGCCCGGCGGCGCTCGGCGTGCGCGGCACGCTCCCGCAGAAGGTGCTGCTCGCGGCGGCGGCACTCGGGCTGGCCTGGGCCACCCACCGCTGGGTGGAAAATCCGCTGCGGCACCGGCCGCACCTGCGCGACCGGGCCGCCCGTGGGCTGGGCCTGGGCGCCGCGCTGTCCGGCTCGGTGGCTGCCGCCGGGGTGGCGCTCCTGCTGCTGCCGCACGGCGTGCCGGCCGGCGAGCGGCGGCCCGATCTGCGCGCGACGCTGTCGGCCGCGGCCGACCCGGCGGCCGAGCTGACCCGGCACATCGAGGCCGGTCGCCGGCTGGGCCGGCTGCCGGCCAACCTGCGGCCCAAGCTGGCCGCGGCCGGCAAGAACCGGCCCCGGGTGTGGGCCGACGGCTGCCACGCCGACGTGCCGGCCACCGCGGCGCCGGCCGGCTGCGTGTACGGCGATCCGGCCGGCGACACCACGGTGGTGCTGTTCGGCGACTCGCACGCGGCGCACTGGTTCCCGGCCCTGGAACAGATCGCGGTGTCCCACCGGTGGCGGCTCGTCGAGTTGACCAAGAGTTCCTGCTCGGCGGCCGACGTGCCGCTGTGGCACGACTCGCTGAAGCGCACCTACACCGAGTGCACGGCGTTCCATCGTTCGGCCATCGCCCGGATCCAGGCGCTGAAGCCGGACCTCGTGGTGATCGGGTCCAGCTTCAACTACACCCCGGCCCGCCCGGCGGGCGACCCGGCGGCGCTGTGGCGGTCCGCCTGGGACCGGACCTTCGACCAGGTACGCCGCAGCGGCGCCCGGGTGGCGGCCATCGCGGACACCCCGTACATGGGCGGGTCGGTGCCGGAGTGCCTGGCCAAGCCGGACAACGCCGCGAAGGCCGGCAACTGCACCCGGAGCCGCCGGTCGGCGCTGCGCGGCCTGGACCAGCGCGAGGTGTTCCTGTCGTACGCCGGCGGCCGGCGCGCCGAGATCATCAACCCGCTCGCCTGGTTCTGCACCGACGTGTGCCCGCCGGTGATCGGCAACGTGCTGGTCTACCGCGACTCGAACCACATGACCACGGCGTACGCCGAGGCGCTGGTGCCGCTGCTGGCGGCGCGCCTCAGCGCAGCAGATCAGCCAGGCTGAGCGGCTGGTCCCGGTCCACCACGATGGTCCGGGCCGTCTCGTGGTCGCGGTACAGCCGGGACAGGCGCTGGGACAGCACGTCCTCCCAGGGCCGGTCCGGGCGGTGCCGCTCCCAGGTGGCCCGGTCCGGCACGTACTCCAGCAGCACGCCGAGGTCGCGGAGCAGCGCGAAGGACGAGCAGTCGGTGAGCACCACCGGCTTGTGGTCCGGGCTGACCAGCATCCGCTGCCGCAGGGTCAGCACGAAGTCGCGGACCGCGGCGAGGTCGAGGCCGAGCGCCACGTACAGGTATGCGGGCGGGCGCTGGGGCGCGGCCGGTGCCCGTCGTACGGTGGCCGGCCGGCCCGCGGGACGACGGCCGCGCATCCGGCGCAGCACCGCCCGGGTCAGCCGGGGCACCGTGTGCACCGGGTCCTTGACCAGCGACACCAGGCCGTACCCGAGCCGGTAGGACTCCGAGTCGCGCAGCCGTTCCAGCCGCAGCCGCTCGCGGTCGCGCTCCTTGCGCAGCGTCTCCGCGTTCTGCTGCTCCTCGGCCAGCCGCGCCTCCAGCGAGCGCAACCGGCCGGCCATCGCGGCCAGCTCCCAGCGCGCCCGCTCGGGTGCCTCCAGCCCGGGGTGCCCGGGCACCTTCAGGTCCTGCACGTCAGCCTCCGAAGCCTTCGGAGCGGGCCGGCAGCCCGCTTATCCACGCGGCCGCCGCGGCGCCGCCGTTGGGAAAACCCAGCTCAGCACAGCGCCGGGTCAGCCCGGCCCGCACCTCGGGACGAACCACCCGGTCCAGCGCTTCCTCGAGCTCGACCAGGGCCGGGTTCTCGACCGACAGCGCCACACCGGTGGCCGCCGCGAAGCGGGCCCGGCCCACCTGGTCGTCCAGCTTGGTGGCGGTGTTCGGCAGGAAGACCGTGGGGATGCCGAAGCCGATCTGCTCGTGGAACGAGTTGTAGCCGGCCGCGCTCACGGTGAGGTCGAACGCGCGCAGGTAGCGGCTGACCGGGTAGAGCTTGACCACCTTGGCACCCGGGATCCGGGGCATCGGCGTGGTCGCGATCGTGGACTCGGCCAGCACCAGCTGGAAGCCGTGGCCGGACAGGTGCCGGCAGATCCGGCCGACCGGCGAGGCGATGTCGTTGATGTTCCCGGCGCCCAGCTGCAGCAGCGCGGCCGGCCGGTCGTCCAGGCCCAGCTCGGCCCTGGCCGCGGCGGCGTCCAGCAGCTCGCTCTCGTCCAGGAAGGTGATCGGGCCGACCTGGTATGCGTTCGCCCGGTCGGCCACGGTCGGGCCGAGGTCGGCGGCGCCCGCGAACTCGCCGGGTTCGAGCACGTGGTCGAAGACCTTGCCCTCGGTGATCCACTCGGCGCCCACGCCGCGCTGCCACATGGCCCGGCGCACCCAGACCCAGGTGATCTCGGGATGCGCCTGTACCGCCTCGACGATCCCGGGGTGCGGCACGCTGTCCACCGCGACCACGTCCGGCTCGTGCAGCGCGACGAGGTGGTCGATCCGGTCGCGCAGCAGTGCCGACCAGCGCGGCTTGGCGAAGTCGAGCACCTTGCGGGACGGGATGTACTCGGTGAGGAAGCCCTCCTGGTGGGCGACTGAGGCCGCGTACGACTGGGTGGCGATCACCGTGGCGGTGTCCGCCGGGAACCGCCGGGCGATCGCCATGAGCCGGGACAGGTGGCCCATCCCGGCGCCGTTGTCGCTGACCATCAGCACCCGGCGGCGCACCGCCGGGCCGGACGAGCCGGAGGTGCCCGAGGTGCCGCCGGAGATCCGCGGCCGGATGCCGAGTTCGGCCAGCCGGGTCAGGTGCGACTGGTGGCCGTACCGGCGCTCGGCGAACTCCCGGGCCCGGCTCACCACCGCGCGGTACCGGGCCGGGTCGGCGTACAGCTCGCGGACCAGCGCCGGCACCCCGGCCGGGGTGGTGTAGAGCGCGGCGTCGGCGAAGGTGGGCCGGAAATGCGCACCGATGATCACCGGGACGCCGCTGGCCATCGCCTCGAGAATGGTGCGACCGAACGCCTCGACCAGGTCCGGGTCGTGGAAGTAGACGAAGAAGTCGATGGTGCGCAGGAACTCCTCCGGCGCCTCCTTGCCGAACCGGACCACGTCCCAGTTCGCCGGGGTGTGCCCGAGCGCCTTCACCGCGATCTCACCGCCGCCCAGCACGCGCACCCGCAGGGCGTCGTCGTCCGGGTAGGCCTGCAGGATCTCGTCCGGGTCGCGGGGCCACTTCACCGCGTCGGCCCGCCCGTGCCGGCCGATCACCGGCAGGTCGCCGACGAAGCCGTCCCGGTCGCGCCACCAGTGCGCCACGTCGATGATCTCGTGCCAGTCGCCGTCCGCGAGCCGGGCGTCCGGTGCCACCTGGCGCACCTGGTCGCGCACCTGCGAGCTGATCGGCGCCCACTGCACGTCCGGGCCGAAGTAGCGGTGCACGCGCTCGCGGACCGCGGCGAAGTCGTAGTAGCGGTACGGGTTGCCGGCGTCCCCGGGCGGCTGGTTGATCACCATGACCGTCCGCTCGGCCCGCACCCGGGGCGGCAGCGCCAGGTCCTCGGTGAAGATCCGTGGCTGGCGCACCAGCAGCAGCCGGGCGCTGACCGGCTCGTCGTCGCGGGCCAGCGTGGCCACCCCGTCCCGGAGCAGTTCGCTGATCCGCGGACTGAACGGCAGAGCCCGCGGCTGGTGCGGCGAGGGCACGTGCACGAGCACCGTGGAAAGGGCCGCCTCGGCCTGCGCGTGCACCTCCGCGGCGATGCTCGCCGAGGTGCCACCGGGATACCGGAAGTCGGACAGGATGGCCACGTCGTACACGGTGCTGTCTCCTCAGTTAGGCGCATCCAGCTCCCGGACATACCAACGAAAACGGGCATGCACCGTGACGGCAACCCGGCTGCGACCGGGCTCCGGTAGCCAACCGCGCGGCAACCCAAGGACCCCGCCAAGGCAACCGCTACGGGGTCATCGCCGCTGCTCACGGGCCGAACTGTGTCGGTGAACCCGGCGGTAGCAGCCGGGCCTCCACCACCGAAAGGCAGTCCGACCTGATGCGTGCCTCGATCACCAAGCGTCTGGCCCTGATCGCGATGATCCCCGCCACCCTGCTCGGCCTGGTCATGGTCGCCTCACCGGCGTCGGCCGCGGTGGTGAGCGAGGCGAAGCTCCAGGGCGACATCGTCTACCTGACCAACAAGCAGCGCACGCTGCACGGCTGCAAGGCGGTCCGAGTGGACGCCCGGCTGACCACCGCCGCCCGCGGCCACAGCGCGTGGATGGGCCGCACCGGCACCTTCAGCCACACCGGCAACGCCGGCTCCAGCTTCATCACCCGGGCCAAGGCCGCCAGGTACCCGCAGCCGGCCAGCGAGAACATCGCCTTCGGCTACCGCTCCGGCCTGGACGTCGTGAAGGCCTGGCTGGCCAGCCCGGGGCACCGCAAGAACCTGCTGAACTGCTCGGTCAAGACGGTCGGCGTGGGCGCGGTCTACGCCAAGAGCGGCACGCCGTACTTCACCCAGAACTTCGGCTACTGATCTCGTCGACCGGACCGTGCTGACGCACGATCCGCCGGTACGACAGCACCGCGTGCCGTCCGAGGGCCTCACCTTCCTGGGTGAGGCCCTCGATCGTTTCCACCCAGCGGCGCAGGGCCTGCTGCTCGTCGTGCCGGTGCGCGTCGTCGAAGACCACGGTGGCCGCGTCGGCCAGCTTGTCCTCGAGCACCCGCATCGCCGGGTAGCGCGCGTCCGGCCCGGTCTTCTCCGGCGGGCCGTCGATCAGCAGCAGGTCCACGGCCCGCAGGTCGGCCACCGCGTCGACGTCGTACCAGGGGAAGCTGCGGCCGTCCAGGACCACCGGGCGCAGCGGGGCGTCGCGGACCTCGGCCACGCCGGTCAGCTGGTGCTCGGCCAGCGCGCTGCGGGTCTTCTCGGCGTACATCGGTTCGTGGTCCAACGAGATCAGCCTGCCGCCGGTCTGCTCCAGCGCGTACGCGATCCACACCGACGACGTGCCGCTGCCCAGTTCGAGCACCAGCCGCGGCCGCCGGCTGCGGATCAGGTGCAGCAGGTCGAGCAGGTCGGTGGGGTTGAGCGCGAACCCGCCCGAGGACGGCATCGGCGCCCGCGGCGTGAAGCCCTGGAACAGCTGCACGAGCGCCTCGACCTCGCTGGTCTGGGCGCGCAGCAACCGGTCGGTGCCGGCCGCGGCGGCCTTCTGCTGGGCGGCCAGCGCGTCGGTCAGCTCGCGGTGCCGGTCGCCGGCCGCCAGCAGCATCTCCTCGACCGCGCCGAGCACCCGCCGCTGCGTCTGGTCGAGCACCGACCGCACGTCCCGCTGCGTCTTGCGGTTGGCGGCCAGCAGCGCGCCGAGCCGCCGGGCGAGCAGCAGCACCAGGCCGAGCAGACCGGCCAGAAAAACGGCGAGCACGGTGAGCGCCACGCCGAGATGGCCGGTGAGCGCACTGCCGCCGGCCGCGGCACACAGGACGGCCGCGGCGCCCAGCAGGGCCGCCTGGCGACGGGTCGGTCTCGGCAACGGGCGCATCTTCACATCTCGTCAACGGCCCTGCTCGGTGCCGGTTACGCCCGGGCAGAACGGGACACCGGCACGTTGCTGGGCGGCCCGGTTGAAGGACTGGTCGAAGCGGCGCAGCGAGAACGGCGTGCCGGCGAACATGGCGAAGAACTCGGCGCGCAGCGCGCAGCGCCGGGCCGCGCCCGCCGGCGTCGGGTCGAACTCGGCCACCGACTGCGCCAGCCGGTCGTCCAGCCGGGCTGCCGGGGTGGCCGCCACCTTGTCCCGGAAGCGTTTGTTGGCCGCCGCCGAGACGCTCGCCGTGCCGGCCAGCAGCAGCACCAGCCCGGCCAGCACGACCGGCCGCGGCCGTACCAGGTGGGCGAGCCCGGCCAGCAGCAGCGCGCCGGCCGGCATGGTCACCGCCGAGTCGCGCCAGGCCTGGCCCCAGCGCCCGGCGGCCACGATGTCCTGCACGTCGATGCTCAACGAGCCCAGCCCGGCGCCGAGGGCAACCAGCGCGGCCGCGCTCACCGCCAGCGCGGCGGCCGCCGGACGGTCCACCGTGGACAGCCCGGGCAGGTCGCGGATCGCCTGCACGACCAGCACGACCAGGACGAGCAGGGCGAGGATCAGCACCACGCCGCCGAGCCAGCCCCGGCCGCGCGCCGCGGTCTGCCACATCAGCGCCGGGAACCAGGACACCAGGCGTACCGGAAAGGCCTCCAGCACCGCCGGGCCGGCCGCCACATCCGAGCCCTTGTAGCACGCACCCCGGGCGCAGTAACCCTGGATGACCAGCCGGGCCGCCACGAACGCCGGCAGGAAGCCGAGCCACATCAGGGCCAGCACCCGGGCCGGGGCGGCGGCGAGCAGCCGGCGCGGCGGCAGCCCGAGCACCCACCGGCCACGCGCCAGGGCCGCGACGGTGGCCAGCGGCAGTGCCAGATAGACGATCTCGTTGCAGACCGCCAGGACCGCGCCCGCGGCGAGCACCGCCGGCACCCACCACAGCCGGATCCGGCGGTCCGGGTCGATCCGGCACACCGCCGCGGCGACCGCCAGCACGACGGCGGCCGAGGTGAGGTAGAGGCCGCCGAACAGCACCACCGGGCTGGACTTGCCGGCCGCGATCAGCCCGCCGCCGGCCGCGAACGGCAGCAGCGCGGCCACCGTGGACGGTGGTTCCCGGAACAGCCGGCCGCGGGTGAGCACGCTCTGCGCGAAGACCAGCGCCAGCACACAGAGCAACACCGCGGCCGCGAACGAGACCAGCCGGAACGCCACGTTCGCCGGCAACCCGAAGACATCACCGAGGGTGTACGCGACCAGGTCGAGCAGCTTCTCCAGCATCCGGCCCAGCGGCCGGAAGTTGCCGGCCCGCAGGTAGCCGGGCAGCGAGTCAAGGGTGTGCGGCACGATCCGCAGCGGGTCGTCCCGGAAGAGTCCGCCGTGCCAGTACACGTTGAACCGGTGGTCGGCGGTCGGTGCCAGCGCCACCAGCGGCGCCAGCACCACGAGCGGAACGAGCGCCGCCCGCAGCAGCGCCCGCCGCCAGAGCGGGTTCATGTGCAGGGCAACGAGACCGCAGCGGACTCAGTAACGCAGGGTCAATAAGTCGGGGGCTCCAGCAACCGGGCCAGGCTGGGCGGGTCACGCGGGTCGACCACCACCGCCCGGCAGGCCCGGTGGTCCCGGCAGAGCTGGGCGATCCGGCCGGCCAGCAGCGCCTCCCAGTCCGCGCCCGGGTCGTGCCGCGACCAGGTCCTCGGGTCCGGCAGGTATTCCAGCACCACGCCCGGCACCTGGAGGCCGCGCAGCGCCGGCTGGTCGGTCACCACCACCGGCAGGTGGTCGCCGTCGACCAGGATCCGCTGCCGCAGCGCCCGGATCAGCGCGTGCGACGCCGGGTGGTCCAGCCCGACCGCCACGTACACCCGGGCCGGCACCGGTCCGGCCGGCGGCTTGCGGCGCGGCTTCGCGGGCGGTCGCCGGCGCAGCCGCCTGCAGGCCTGACCGGCCAGCGCCGGTCCGGTACGCACCGGATCGCGGGCCAGGTCGACCAGGGCCCGGCCGAGCCGGTACGAGCGGCTGCGGCGCAGCGCCGTCACCAGCTCGACGTTGCGGTCCCGGTCGCGGACCGCGGCGTCGCGCTCGTCCTCGACCCAGCGCAGCCGGCCGGTCAGCGTGGCCACCTCCCACCGGGCCAGCGCCAGGTCATCGGCCTCCGACAAGATCTGCCTCCTCGTTGCGTCCCCGGCAGTGAGCGGCCAGCCAGGCCGCGGCGTCCGTGGCACCGTTGCCGAACGCGAGTTCGGCGCAGCGGCGGCGCAGTTCGGTGCGCACCGCCGGGTCGGCCAGCCGCTGCAGCTGGGCGGCCGCCGCCTCGTCGTCGGTGGCGTACAGCGCCACCCCCGCGGCGGCCGCGAACCGGGCCCGGGCCAGCTCGTCGTCGGCGGCCCCCGGATCGGGTACGAACACGGTCGGCACCCGGGCGCCGATCAGCTCGTGAAAGCTCGTGTAGCCGGCCCGGGACACCGCCACCGCGACGCCGGCCGGACCGGTGCCCGGCTCGACCACCCGGTAACCGGGCAGCGACGCCTCGACGCCGCGGCACAGCAGGGTCTGCTCCCGGGTGCGCCGGGGCAACCGGGCCGGCAGGTCGGTGATCGGGTCCACGGTGGACACCCCGGCCCGGCTGGTGGTGGTCCAGCCCTCGTCACCGGCCGCGGCGAACTCGCCGGGCTCCAGGATGCCGGCGAAGGCCGCGCCCCGGCCGGCCCATTCGCCGCCGGTGCCGCGCCGCCACATGGCCGGCCGCAGCCAGAGCCAGCGCGGCGCCGGGTTGTCCGCGATGGCCGCGGTGATCCCGTCGTGCGGCAGGCCGCCGACCAGCACGGCCCGCGGCCGGTACAGCTCGACCAGGTGACGCAGCCGGTCCCGGACGAAGCCGTGCCAGCGGCCGTCCGGCACGCCGAGATCGCCGGCGCCGGGCAGGTATTCGGTGAGCAGGCCGGCGGCGTGCGCGTCGGCCAGGCCGGCCGAGCCGGCCACCACCACAGCCTCGAGGCCGGCCGGCAACCGGCGCGCGATCGCCCGGAACCGGTCCACGTCGTCGCCGACCAGCAGCACCCGCCGGTTCGGCCGGACGGCCGGCAGCAGCGGCGGTGCCTCGATGGACGGTTCGGGCCGGGTCGGCCCCGTTGGCAGCACCCCCAGCGAGGCGAGCCGGGCGATGTGCGAGGCGCTGCCGAACTGCTCGGTGACGTATCGCCGGGCGCGGGCCACCTGGGCGGCGTACACCGGGCGGTCGTCGTGCAGCCGGTGCACCAGCTCGCGGACGCCGACCGGGTCGGTGTAGAGCGCGGCCTCGCCGAACACGGCCCGGAAGTGCGGGCCCACGATGACCGGCACGCCGCTGGCCATCGCCTCCAGGATGGTGCGGCCGAATGCCTCCACCCAGTCCGGGTCGTGGAAGTACACGAAGAAGTCCAGGCTGGCGAGGAAGTCGCGGGGCGACTCGGCGCCGAACTCGACGACGTCCCAGGACTTCGGCTGACGGCCGAGGCGCTGTACGCCGATCTCGCCGCCACCCAGGATCCGGACCTTGACCTCGCGGGAGTCCGGATAGGCGGCCAGCAGGTCGCCGGCCGAGCGCGGCCACTTCACCGGATCCGGCCGGCCGTGCCGCCCGATCACCGGCACCGGGCCGGGCGGCCGGCGCTCCACCTGCCATTCGGCGACGTCGATGATCTCGTGCCAGTCGGTGTCCGGCAGGATCGTCTGCGGCGCCACCCGGTGCACGTTGTCGCGCACCTGTGAGCTGATCGGCGCCCACACCACGCCGGTGCCGAACAGCCGCTCGACACGCGCCCGCACGTCGGCGAAGACGTAGTAGCGCTCGTCGTCCTGCTCGTCGCCGGGCGGCTGGTTGAGCACCACGATGGTGTGTTCGGCGCGGATCCGTGGCACCGGGGCCGGCTCCACCGTGAAGATCCGCGGCTGCCGGATGAGCAGCACCTTCGCGGCGATCTCGGTGCCGTCGTCGTGGGCCAGGTCGGCGAGGCCGTCACGCAGGCAGGCGACAATCCGGGACTGGAACGGCCGGGCGTGCCGCAGATGTGGCGACGGCACATGGATGAGCACCGTGGACAGTCCCGCGGCGGCCTGCGCCTGTACCTCCGCGACGATGCTCGCCGAGTTGCCGCCCGGATAGCGCAGGTCGGACAGGATCGCGACGTCGTACAAGGTCACGACGGAACAAACGACGGGAACCAAGGGGGCGATACGGACAATTCACCCGGGGGTCTGGCTCGTTGAACCTCCGAGAGTTTACCGAGGAGGCCGTTGCATGCCGGAGACACCCGGACCGGACCCGCTCGCCGTCGCGGCGTTGCAGGCCCGCTCGATCGCCGCCCGCGGGCCGCTCGCCCGCGCGGCCGGCGCGCCGTCGGCCGAGGCCGTGGTGGCGGGCGCACCCGCCGACCCGTGGCTGGCCGGCGAACTGGCCCGGGTGATCGCGCTCCAGGATCTGCGCCCGGACGACCAGGCCGACGCGCTGTCGATCCTGGCCCGGCTGCGGCGGGCCGGCACGATCGCGCCGGTCCACCAGGGGCTGCACTGCCAGCTGGCGTACGCGGCCGGCGACCGGCGGCTGGCCGCCACGCTGCTCGACGAGTATCCCGAGGTGGCCGCGCCGATCCGCGCCGGGGTGCGGCTCGACCTCGCCAACCCGTTCACCGGCGGCACCGGCGACAACTGGATTGGCGAGGGCTGGGCGACCGGTTTCGCGGCGCTGCTGCCGCATCCGGCGGTGCGGGTCGGGGAGGGCCCGGGCGACGCGCTCGACCGGCTGGTCGCCGGCGCCGCCCAGCGCACCGGCCACCCGCGCCGGATCACCACCGTCGTCACCACCTGGCGACCGGACCAGGCCCTGCTCACCGCGGTCCGGTCGCTGGTCGGCCAGACCTGGACCAACCACGAGATCCTGGTGGTCGACGACGGCTCGCCGAGCGGATTCGACCCGGTGCTGCGGGCGGTGGCCGCGCTCGACCCGCGGGTCCGGGTGATCCGGATGGTCGCCAACGGCGGCACCTACGTGGCCCGCAACGCCGGCCTGGACGCCGCCACCGGCGACTTCGTCACGTTCCAGGACGCCGACGACTGGTCCCACCCGCTGCGGCTGGAGAAGCAGGTCGCCCCGCTGCTGGCCGACGAGGCGATCTTCTCGACCACCTCCACCGGGATGCGGGTGACGCCGGACCTGGTGGTGACCCGGCCCGGCGTCGAGCAGACCCGGTCGTACAACCTCTCCTCGCTGATGATCCGGCGGGTCGAGGCGCTGAACCGGGTCGGCTACCTCGACCCGGTCCGCAAGGGCGCCGACGCCGAGTACGTGGAACGCGCCCGCGCGGTCTTCGGCCGGCCGGCCACCCAGCACCTCACCGGCCCGCCGCTGGCCCTGATCCGGCTCTCCACCGGCTCGCTGTCCAGCGCCGACTACCGGCCCGGCTGGATGCACCCGGCCCGCCGCTCCTACCTGTCCGCGTTCCAGTCCTGGCACGGCCGGATCCGGGCCGGCCTCGCGTCGCCGCGGGAGCCGCGCGCGTTCGCGGCACCGCGCCGGATCCGCGGTGAGACCGGCGCCCGCGCGTACGACGTGGTGCTGGCCGGCGACTGGACCACCGCGGGCGGCGCCGGCACCGCCGGGATCGGGCAGTTGCGGGCGCTGACCGGCCGCCGGCAGCGGGCCGCGCTGCTGCACCTCGACATGCTCGGCAACCTGCGGCAGGGCCCGCGCAACCTGGACCCGGCCGTGCAGGAGCTGATCAACGCGGGCGAGCTCACCCAGGTGGAGCTCACCGACGACGTCCGGACCCGGCTCGTGGTGGTCCGCTCGGCCCGGGTGCTCCAGCACGCGCCCGATCTGATCAGCGGGGTCCGGGCCCAGCGCGTGGTGATCGAGTCGGCCGCCGTGTCCCGCTCGGCCGCGGCCGCGGGACGCCGCCTGTTCGGCCGCCGGCCGCTCTGGGCGCCGGCCGGGCCGGACGGGCGCCGGCTGCTCACCGCCGCGCTGGCCGAGGACCCGCTGGCCGCCGGCGCACCGGCCGACCTGGTCACCGCGGTCGACCTGCCGGGCACGGTCGACCCGGCGGTGTGGCGCCTGGACCGGCGCGGGCCGCGGGCCGACCGGCCGGTGATCGGCCGGCACTGCCGCGGCGGCCGGGCCGAATGGCGGCGGCTGCGCGACGAACTGCCCGACTCGGCCCGGGTCGACGTCCGGCTGCTGGACTCGGACGGCACCGCCGACCGGGCGTTCGGCCGGTTCGGGGCGCCGCGCAGCTGGCTGGTCTACCGGCCGGCCGAGGTGACCCTGCGGTCGTTCCTCTACCAGGTCGACTTCTATCTGCACCTGCCCCGGCCGGACGCGCCGGCCGACCCGGACCCGGACCTGCTGGCCGCGCTGGCGGCCGGCTGCGTGGTGCTGCTCCCCTACCGGTACGCGGCCACCTTCGGCGAGGCGGCGGTGTACTGCACCGCCGACGAGGTGGCGGACACGGTCCGGATGCTGCACGGGGACCGGCCGGCGCTGCGGGCCCAGGCGGCCCGTGGCCCGGAGTACGTGCGCCGGCACCACCTCCACGAGATCTACGCGGAGCGCGCTGCCCGGTTGGCAACGCAAGGATGACCGGCCGGCAACCGGGAGTTCCGTCAAGGAGGCCCGGTCGCCGCCGATCTGATCAGCGCACGACAACGACAACCGAAAACGGCCGGCCCCCGCCGGCTCGTCGTGGGCTACTTCCCCTGGACCCCGCGACTCGCGACCCCGCCGTCCCCCGCGGCGGGGTCGCGTCCTTTCCCGCGGTCGCCGGTCAGGCGGAGACCGGTGCCTGCGGCGACGCCAGGGTGATCCAGCGGCCGGCCAGCCGGCGCTGCTCGGTCAGACCGAAACCGCCGCCCTGCCGCGGCGCGCTGCGCGCCGGCGCCTCGTCCACCACCACGGCGGCACCGGCGGCCAGCCGGCGGCCCAGCACGTGCAGGGCCGGCGCCACCGCCTCCCGGCCGGGCGCGGCGGTGCCGTCGACCACCAGCAGGTCGATGTCGCTCAGACCGTCGAGCGCGTCCACGTCGTACCAGTCGACGGTCCGGCCCTCCACCGAAAGCTCGGCGACCGGCGCATGCCGCACCTCGGCCGCGGTGAGGCCGTGCTCGCGCAGCATGCCCCGGGTGGTCTCGGCCCGCAGCGCGTCGTGGTCCACCGCGACCAGCCGGCCGCCGACCGCCTCCAGCGCGTAGCCGAGCCAGATCGTGGCCGGCCCGCTGCCCAGCGCCACCGTCACCCGCGGTCGCCGGCTGGCCGCGATGTTCAGCAGGCCGAGCAGGTCGGTCGGGTTGAGGGTGCCACCGGCCGGCATCGACGCCCGCGGGGTCACCTGCTGGAACAGCTGGAACAGCGCCTCGATCTCCTGGCTCTGCTCGCGCAGCAGCAGTTCGGCGCCGCGGCCGGTGAGCCGCTCGGTGCGGGCCAGCGCCTCGGTCAGCTCGCGGTGCCGGTCACCGGCCGCCAGGCGCTCCTTCTCCACGGACGCGATCACCCGGCGCTGGAGCTGCTCGACGAGCACGCGCAGGTCGCGTACGGCCGCCTGGGTGTTGCGGTTGACCCCGCCGACCCGGCGGGACAGATACATCACCCCGGTCGGCAGCGCCAGCAGCAACAGGGCGAGCAGGCAGGTGGCCACCGCGGCCTGGCCCGCCAGCGACGCGACCGCCACCCCGGCACCGATCGCGGCGGTCGCCAGCAGACCGGCCACCTGGCGGACGGAGAACAGCTTCACCAGGCGCTTCAGCTTGGACATCACAACATCGGTAACGCGCCCGTCGCGGCGGCCGTTACGGGAAGCAGGTCCAAGATCCGCTCGACCAGCAGGGCCGGGTCGTGCGCCCGGGCGACCACCGAGCGGGCCCGGCGGCTCTGCTCGGCGAACAGCGCGCGGTCGGTGCGGTACCGGGCGAGCAGCGGGGCCACCTCGGACGGTCCGCAGTAGACGGCGGCGTCGCCGTACCAGCCGGCGTAGCGCTCCGGCATCACCACGACGCAGCCCATGGCGGCCGCCTCGAGCGCCGGCCGGGAGTACCATTCGGCGCTCTCCCGCGGCGGGAAGTGCAGGTAGAAGTCGACCTGGTGGAGGAACGGACGCGGGCCCAGGTCGGCCACCTCGAAACCGAGCCAGGCGCGGGGCAGTTCCAGGGTGAACTCGGCCCGCGGCCGGTGCGGCAGCCGCACCCGGACGTCCGCCTCGGGCAGCCGGCGGCAGACCGCGAGGGACTCGGCCAGATCGGGGGGCCAGGCGGCCGCGTCACAGAGGTCGGTGCCCACCACGGCCGGCCCGGCAGCCGCGCCGGTGCGCTGCTCGACCCAGCCGGGCGGGGCCACGGCGGTGGGCAGGTCACGCTCGGCGACCGGCAGGGCCGGGTCGAGGGTACGCAGTGCCGCCCGCACCCCGGGATCCTGCGGCACCCAGACCGGGTCGGCGCCGAACAGCTTGCGGGCCGTCGCCGCGCACGCCTCCGGCAGATAGCGCCGGTCCGTCCCGTCGCCGCGCACCGGGGCCCGGTCGGCCACCAGCACGGTCCGCCCGGCGCGCACCCGGCTGTCCGTGCTCACGTTCGCGAACTGCAGCACCGCGGCCTGCCGCACCAGCACCAGCGCGGCCTCGACCCGTTCGTGCAGCCCGATCCGCGTCACCACGCCCGCGTTGATCAGGTCCTGCACCGGCGAGCAGATCGGCTGCCGTTTCAGGTACACCGCCCGGTACGACTCCAGGTGCAGCACCGCCACCCGCAGTCCGGCCGCGGCCAGCGCGGTCATCTCGTCCACCGCGGTGCGCTGGCAACTCTCCAGGAACCGCCAGTCGGCCACCAGCACCACGTCGTACCCGGTGACCGCGTCCGGGTCGGCGCCGAGCAGGTGCGCGGGCGCCGGGAACGGCCGGTCCGACCCGTCCGCCGGCCGGAACGCGGGCGCGTCACCGGCCGCGATCAGCTGGTGCCGGCGCAGGTACGCCGAGCTGTACGAGGTCCGTGCCGGGTGCATCCAGTGCGGCTTGATCTCCGAGCGGGACAGCGAGTTCGCCGACAACCGGATCAGCGCCAGCGGCAGCGAGTCGAGGTGCCGCACCCGGCGCACGCCGAACGCGGCCTGGATCCGGCCGATGAACTCGCTGTCCGCGGCCTTGCGCACCCGGTCGAAGTAGCCGACCGTGCGCAGCACCGTGGAGCGGCGGAACAGCAGCGACGACGGGTTGAACCGGCCGCTGCGCACCCCCGGCCGGTTGAGCAGCAACTGGTCGGTGACGGCCAGCCCGTCCGAGGTGGTGGCCACCAGCCGCCGGTCGGCGAGCAGCGGCGCCACCTGGAGTTCCAGCCGGCGCGGATGGGACCAGTCGTCGGAGTCCTGGAACGCCGCGAACTCGCCGCCGGCCGCGTCCAGCCCGGCGTTGCGGGCCGCGTAGGTGCCGGCGTTGACGGCGAGCTTCACCAGCCGGATCCGGTCGCCCAGCGCGGTCGCGGCGCGCAGCACCTCGTCGTACTCCGGCGGCGACGCGTCGTCGACGATGACGATCTCGACGTTCGCGTAGCTCTGCGCCAGGATCGAGCGGACCGCGGTGAGCAGCCCACGGTCCGGTTTGAACGCGGTCACCACCACCGAGACCCGGTGCGCGCCCTCGACCCGCTCGGCCGGCGGCGCCGCCAGGCGGTCGAACGGCATCCCCTCGCCGTCGCCCACCACCGGGCCGGGCTCGGGCAGCATCGCCTGGAACGCGCGCAGCCACGGCTCCACCGGCCGGTCCGCCACGAACGGGTTGATCAGGTCGGCGCGCAGCCCGGCCAGGAACGGCTCGCCGATCCGCCGGTATCCGGCCAGCAGCCGCCGGCAGCGCTCCGGCCCCTCGTGGGCGAGTGCCAGCTGGGCGTGCAGGCCCTGGTTGGCCGGGGACAGTGCGCGCGGACCGAGGGCGCGCCGGATCAGCTCGTACAGCGCCAGCGCGTCGGCCGTGTCGGTGGGCGTCTGGTCCTGCAGCGCGATGGTGTGCGCGACCGCGGCGACCAGGCCGGGCACCACCCGGCGGCGGATCCGGCGCAGCCACCGCCGATCGCCGGCCCGGGCGGCCGCGAGCAGGTCGTCGAGCGTGCCGGCGTCGCCGAGCGCGGCCCGGGCCAGCAGCTGCCGGGCGTCGAACGAGCGGTTACGGGACGCGGTGGCGGTCAGCGCCAGCCGCAGCCCGGGGCCGATCGCCCGGATGTGATCATCGAGCAGATCAGAATCCCGCATGCCCGACCAACGCGGTCGCGGCCGGGCGGGTGACGGTCAGACCGCGGCCAGCACGGCCGCCTCGACCCGCTCCCGCTCGGCCGCGTCGGCCCACGATCCGACCAGGTAGAACGCGTCAACCACGTCGCCACCCAGGGTCGAGATGCGGGCCGCGCGCACTTCGGCACCGGCCTCGTCGAGCGCGGTCGCCACCCGGTAGAGCAGGCCCGGCGAGTCGGCCGCGCGCAGCTCCAGGACGGCGGCGTCGGTGGCCACGTCGCGCTGCCACACCACCCGGGGCGAGGCGGTGCCGCCGCGGGCGCTCATCGCCCGGGCCCGCACCCGCTGGGTCACCGACACGTCGCCGGCCGCCACCCGGCGCAGGTCGGCGGCGAGCGCCACCGGGTCGTACGGCGAGCCGTACCGCGGCTGGGTGAGGAATTCGACGATGGCCCGGCTGCCGGCGGTCGAGGCGTTCGCGCCGACCACGTCGAGCCGGTGCATGGCCAGGCAGGCGGCCACCGCGCCGAGCAGTCCGCGCCGGTCGGCCGCGGCCACCGCGAGCCGGTCGCCGTCCAGGTGCACGGCCGGCAGGTCGCCCTCGAGCAGCTCGGGTTCGGGCGCCGGCGGCTCGGGCAGTTCGCCGGTGTCCAGCGCGGTGTGCACCCGGGCCACCAGCTCGGCCATCAGCCGGCCCTTCCAGTCCGACCAGGCGGCCGGTCCGGTGGCGTGTGAGTCGGCCCGGGCCAGCGCGTGCAGCAGGTCCAGGGTGGCGGAGTCGCCGACCTGACCGGCCACCGTCGAGATCGTCACCGGGTCGCTCAGGTCCCGCCGGGTCGCCACATCAGGCAAGAGCAGATGCAGGCGTACGAGTTTGGCGATGGTCGCCACGTCGGCGGGTGGCAGGCCGACCCGGGCGGCGATGTCGGCGGCGATCGGCGCGCCCACGATGCTGTGGTCGCCCGGCAACCCCTTGCCCACGTCGTGCAGGAACGCGCCGATCAGCAGCAGGTCGGGGCGGTCCACCTCGCGGGCGTACGCGGTCGCCTCGTACGCGGCCTGCACCAGGTGCCGGTCCAGGGTGAAGCGGTGCACCGGGTGGTGCTGGGGCAGGCTGCGCATCCGGGCCCACTCCGGCAGCCAGGCGTCGATCAGCCCGTACCGGTCGCAGGCCTCCCAGGCGGGCAGCAGTCCGACGCCGGAGCCGAGCAGCGAGACCAGCGCGGCACGGGCGGCGGGCGGCCACGGCGTGGGCAGCGGCGGGCAGAACGCGGCCAGCCACTCGCTGGTGGCCCGGGCGATGGGCAACTGCACGGTGGCCGCGGCAGCGGCCACCCGCAGCGACAGGCTCGGGTCCGGCACCGGTCCGATGGCGGTACGCGCCAGCACCAGTTCGCCGTCCTGCTCGACCACGTCGCGGGCGACCGGGCGGCGGCCGGAGGTGCCGGGCGTGCCACCGCGGCGGCGCCCGGCCCGGAGCCGGTCGACGGCCCGCCAGGCGTCGTCGACCGCGTGCGCCACGGTCCGCGCGTCGCCGGCCACCCGGCGCAGCAGGGTGTCGCCGTCGTCGAGTTCGAGCAGTTCGGCCACCGCGGTCCGCTCCTGGGCCACCAGCCGGTCGACCCGGCGGCCGACCGCGAGGTGCAGGGCGTCGCGGGTGTCGAGCAGGCGCAGGTTGGCGGCCCGGGCCGCGGGCCGCATGGTGTCGGCCACCCCGGCCCGGCCGATGCCGCGCAGGATGGTCACGTCGCGCAGGCCGCCGGCCGCCTCCTTGAGGTCGCCCTCGAGCAGGAAGGCGAGCTCGCCGTGGCTGGCCCAGCGACGCGTGGTGAGGTCCTTGAGCTGCGGCAGGAGCCGTACGGCGGTGCGCCGCCACTGGTCACCGGCGGCGGTCACCAGCTCGGTGGTCAGGGCCGGGTCGCCGGCCACGTGCCGGGCGTCGAGCAGGCCGAGCGCGACCTTCACGTCGTCGTGGGCCACCGAGAGTGCCTCGGGCAGGGTACGCACCGAGTGGTCGAGGCCGAGCCGGGCGTCCCAGATCGGGTACCAGAGCGCCGAGGCGATCCGGTCGATCCCGGCCGTGCCGTGGTGCAGCAGCACCAGGTCCAGGTCGCTGTACGGGGCGCAGTCGCGCCGGCCGAGGCCGCCAACCGCGACGAGGCTGACGCCGGCCAGGTGCGCCGGGAAGATGTCCCGCAGCCAGGTGTCGAGCGCCGCAGCCCGGTCGACCCGGGCCGCGGCGCCGATGTGCTCGCGTAGCTTGTCGAGCGAGCCGCCGGTCGGCACGGCAGGTGGCGCCGGCGGCTCGCTGGACGTGTTAATCATCAGAGCGCGTCGAGGCCGCGCTCGCCGGTGCGGACCCGGACCACCTCGTCGACGGAGGTCACCCAGACCTTGCCGTCGCCGATCTTGCCGGTCCGCGCCGAGGTGACGACGGCGTCGACGATCTTTTCCACGTCGATCTCGTCGGTGACCACCTCGACCCTGATCTTGGGCAGGAACTCCACCGTGTATTCGGCACCCCGATAGACCTCGGTGTGCCCCTTCTGCCGTCCGTAGCCCTGTACCTCGCTCACGGTCAGGCCGGTCACGCCAAGCGCGTGCAGGGCCTCTTTCACCGCGTCGAGCTGGTATGGCTTGATGACCGCGGTCACCAGCTTCATGCTCAGTCCCTCCATCTGCACAAAATTAACCGGCGACCTTTTCGCTGCTCGGCTCGGAAGCCGGGGCAGCGTTACCGGACGGAGTGATGCCGGCCATCGCGAAGGCGCCACCGCTCGAGCCGGTCGACGGCGACAGGTCGTACCCGCTCTCCGCGTGCTCGGCGACGTCGATGCCGTCGACCTCGGCCTCGGGCGTGGCCCGGAAGCCGATGGTCTTGTCGATCGCCTTGCCGAGCAGGAAGGCGACCAGGCCGGAGAACACCGTGACGGCCAGGCCGGCCAGCGCCTGCCGGCCGAGCTGGGTGAGCCCGCCGCCGTAGAACAGGCCGTCCGAGGCACCGACCACGTCGCTGATCGCGCCGTTGAGGTTGGTGCTGGCGAAGAAGCCCAGCCAGAGCGAGCCGATCCAGCCGCCGACGAAGTGCACGCCGACCACGTCGAGTGAGTCGTCGTAGCCGAGCTTGTACTTCAGCGCGATGGCCAGGGCACAGACCACACCGGCCACCAGGCCGAGCAGGACCGAGGCCCACGGGGCGATGAAGCCACAGGCCGGGGTGATCGCGACCAGGCCGGCGATGGCACCGGAGGAGGCACCGACCAGGGTCGGCTTGCCGTCCCGGATCCACTCCACGAAGATCCAGCCGAGCACCGCGGCGGCCGTCGCGACCTGGGTGTTGATGAACGCGAGGCCGGCGATCGAGTCGACGGTGAGTTCCGACCCGGCGTTGAAGCCGAACCAGCCGAACCACAGCAGGCCGGCGCCGAGCGCAACGAACGGGACGTTGTGCGGCTTGAACGTCTCACGCGGCCAGCCGACCCGCTTGCCCAGCGCGAGCACCAGGCCGAGCGCCGCCGCACCGGCGTTGATGTGCACCGCGGTACCACCGGCGAAGTCGAGCGCGTGCAGCTTCGCACCGATCCAGCCGCCGCCCCAGACCCAGTGCGCGACCGGGAAGTAGACGATGGTGGCCCACAGGCCGGCGAACAGCAGCCAGCCGGCGAACTTGGTGCGGTCCGAGATGGCACCGCTGATCAGCGCGACGGTGATCACCGCGAAGACCATCTGGAACGCCATGAAGACGTACAACGGGACGCCGATGCCGCTCGGATTCTCGTCGGTGGCGCCCCACAGGTCGCCCTCGCCGAGGAAGGTCTGAGTGCCCAGGTAGTCACCGATGTTGCCGATGATGCCGCCCTGGTCCGACCCGAACGCCATGGAGAAGCCGTAGAAAAGCCACAGAACAGAGATGAGCCCGATGGCGGAGAAGCTCATCATCATCATGTTCAGTACGCCCTTGGAGCGGTTGAGGCCGCCGTAGAACAGCGCAAGTCCCGGCGTCATCAGCAGCACAAGGGCGGTCGAAACCAGCAGCCAGACGGTGTTCGCTGGATCGATCGCAGGTGCTTCAGGCACGCTGGCCTCCTAGAGTTGAGTAACCTCCCTCCCGGCTCAGCGTGGCAGCATCGCCTCTGGCCGGTTGCGCGGAAGCCTCTCCACCCGCTGTTTCACGCACGGTCTACGCCCGGTTTCGGGAACGTGACCAGTTGTTTCGTACGTGTGAAGAAACCCTCACAGCCCCCCGCACGAAACACCCTATACCGGGGCAATGAGGGTTGTTTTGACGATCGTCGATCAGCGGAGCGCGTATTCGAGGGTATGACGCTCGTAATCGAGAAGGCGGAGATCTCGCATCGGACGCCGCAAATGACCCTTATGCACGATTCTAACGAACGCGGGGTCGCCGGCGGCCGCCATCCGGCGGATCCCCTCCACGTGATCGACGATCCGCTTGCGGATGGTGCGCACCAGCCGGTGCCGGTCCCGCGGGATGAGGCCGTACGCGTCGGCGAACAGCCGCAGCCGGCGCGGCCGGTTCGGGCGCTTCCAGCCGAGGGTGTACGAGTCGCGGTCGCTGAACAGCGGCACCCAGGTCCACGCCGCGTACGCCACGTCGTAGATCCGGGCACCCGGCGAGGCCAGGTCGAAGTCGATCAGGGCGAGCGTGCCGTCCGGCCGCCAGACCACGTTGTGCGGGGCCGCGTCGTGGTGGCAGATCACCTCGGTGTCCGGCGGCGGCGGGCCGAACGAGCGCCACACCGCGTTCGGCGGCGGCGCGAAGCCGTACTGCGCGTCGTGGAACATGCGCAACATGGTCGCGACCGTGACCAGTGCCTCCTCGGTCACCCAGTGCGGGGCCAGCGGGTATTCCCCGCACTCGCCGTCGAGGTAGGAGAGGACCTCGCGGCCCTTCTCGTCCACCCCCAGGGCGTGCGGTGACCCGGTGAAACCGACCCGCTCCAGATGGTTGAGCAGGGCGTGCACCGCCGGCGTCCACGGCCCGGTGTTACGCCGGACGGTGTCGCCGATCCGCGAGACCGTGCTGACGTTGCCGCCGTGCAGCGGAATCTCCCGCACCGGCTCCTGCGCCACCCAGCCTCCCCCAGTTCCGTTCAACTGCCCCGCACCGAGACTACGCGTCGGTACCAAGGAGCGCCTCGACGAACGCGGCCGGCTCGAACGGGGCCAGGTCGTCCGGTCCCTCGCCCAGTCCCACCAGCTTGACCGGAATTCCCAGCTTGCGCTGCACCGCGATGACGATGCCGCCCTTGGCGGTGCCGTCCAGCTTCGTCAGCACCACGCCGGTCACATCCACCACTTCGGTGAACACCCGGGCCTGCTCCAGCCCGTTCTGCCCGGTCGTGGCGTCCAGGATCAGCAGCGTCTCGTCGACCGGGCCGTGCTTCTCCACCACCCGCTTGACCTTGCCCAGCTCGTCCATCAGGCCGACCTTGTTCTGCAGCCGGCCGGCCGTGTCCACCAGCACCGTGTCGATACCCAGATCGATGCCGCGCTTCACCGCGTCGAACGCCACACTCGCCGGGTCGCCGGCCTCCGGGCCGCGGACGGTCTCGGCGCCCACCCGCTCACCCCAGGTGGCCAGCTGGTCGGCGGCCGCGGCGCGGAACGTGTCGGCCGCGCCGAACAGCACGGTCCGCCCATCCGCGATCAGCACCCGGCCGATCTTGCCGCAGGTGGTGGTCTTGCCGGCCCCGTTCACGCCGACCACCAGCAGCACCGCGGGCCGGCCGTCGTGCGGCGCGGTCCGCAGGCTGCGGTCCAGGTCGGGCTCGAGCGCCGAGGTGAGCTCCTCGGCCAGCTGCGCGCGCACCTCGGCCACGGTCCGGGTGCCGAGCACGCGCACCCGCTCGCGCAGCCGCTCCACGATCACCTGGGTGGCCTCCACCCCGACGTCCGCGGTGATCAGGCTGTCCTCGATCTCCTCCCAGGCGTCCTCGTCCAGGTGGTCCCGGGAGAGCACGCTGAGCAGGCCGCGGCCGAAGACGTTCTGCGAGCGGGACAGCCGGGCCCGCAGCCGCACCAGGCGACCGGCGGTCGGTTCCGGCTGCTCCAGCGCCGGCTTCTCCGGCTCGACCACCACCAGCGGCGGCAGTTCCTCGTCCGCGACCGGCGGCACGACCAGCGGCGGTGCCTGGTCGACGGGCTGCTCCTCGACGGTCGCCGGGGGCCGCTCCAGGGTGGTGGTCGGTGCGGTGTCCGTCGGCGGCAGCTCCCGGCGGCGCATCCGCGGCACCATCAGGCCGACGGCACCGGCCACCAGCACGACGAGCAGGATGACTGCGGCGACGACGTATTCCATAGCCGAAATCCTGACAGATGAGCCGTCGGCACGTGGCGTCGGCCGCACAGTGGCGGCAACGGCCGCTCTGACGGAGGATGGGACGCCCCTGGTAACCAAGCGTGGAAGGCTCTCCCCATGCGCGAAACCCGGATGGCGGTCGCCCGTCCGACCGCCCCATCCACCGCCCTTGACCGGACTAAAGTCTGGTGACTGCTCATCTCCTTATCGGCCCGATCCTGCGCCGGGTGGTCGGCGATCGCGCCACCATCTGGGTCGAGATCACCGAGCCGGCCACCGTCCGGGTCGAGGCCGAGGGCGGCGGCGCCGGCTCCGCGCACACCTTTTCGGCGTACGGGCATCACTACGCGCTCGTGGTGGTCGAGGGGCTGACCCCCGACGCGGCCAGCGAATACCGGGTGTACCTGGACGACCGGCAGGTCTGGCCGACGGCCGACTCGCCGTACCCGGCCTCGATGATCCGCACCCGCCCGGCCGACGACCGCGCCGCCCCCGTTCGCCTGATCTTCGGGTCGTGCCGCGAGGCGACACCGCACGCCACCGCCCGGAGCCTGCCGCCGGACGCGCTGGACGCGTACTCGCGCCGTTTGATGGCCGATCCCACCAGCGCCGACCTGCGCCCCGACCTGATCGTCCTGCTCGGCGACCAGGTCTACGCCGACAAGACCTCGGCCAAGGTGCGACGCTTCCTGCGCCGCCGCCGCAGCGCCGGCCACCAGGGCCCGGACGACCAGGTGGTGACGTTCGACGAGTACACCAAGCTGTACCTGGAGTCGTGGCGCGACCCGGAGATCCGCTGGCTGCTGGCCACCGTGCCGAGCGTAATGATCTTCGACGACCACGAGCTGATCGACGACTGGAACACCTCGGCGTCCTGGCGCGAGGACATGAACGCCCAGCCGTGGTGGGTCGAGCGGATCGCCGGCGGCCTCGCGTCGTACTGGGTCTATCAGCACCTGGGCAACCTGAGCCCCGACGAGCTGGCCGCCGACCCGATCTTCCAGAAGGTGTCCGAGGCCGAGGACGCCACCGTGCTGCTGCACGACTTCGGCCGCTCGGTCGACAACACCGCGCAGAGCTACCAGTGGAGCTTCTCCCTCGACGTGGGCCGCACCCGGCTCGCGATGCTCGACAACCGGTGCAACCGGGTGCTCACCCCCGGCGCCCGCGAGATGCTGCCACCGCAGGAGTGGGCCTGGTTCGTCGACCAGGCGCACGGCGACTACGACCACCTGGTGGTGGGCTCGTCGCTGCCGTGGCTGATGCCGCCCGCCATCCATTACCTGGAGGCGTGGAACGAGCGCAACGCCGACTCGTCGCGCCCCTGGGTGGCGTCCGCCTCGGAAAAGCTGCGGCGGGCCGTCGACCTGGAGCACTGGGCGGCGTTCGGCCGCTCGTTCGCGGCGCTCGGCGAGTTGTTCAAGCGCCTCGGCGAGGGCAGCGACGGCGCGCCCAGCCACCGGGTGGGCGCCGGCGGGGCATACGCCGCACCGGCCACGATCAGTGTGCTGTCCGGCGACGTGCACCACTCGTACGTCGCCCGGGCCGAATTCGGCGTAGCCATGGCGACCCCCGTGATGCAGCTGACCTGCTCACCGGTGCACAACCAGGTCCCGGCCGTGATGCGCCCGCTGATGCGCTTCGCCTGGTCACGAGCGGCCGCCCAGGGGGTCCGCGGCCTGGCCCGCACGGCCGGCGTACGCCGCCCCGCCTGGAGCTGGAAACGCCTGGCCGGCCCCTACTTCGGCAACGCGGTGAGCACCCTGCTGCTGACCGGCCCCGCCGCCACCGCCATAGTCGAGGGCACCAACGCCGACGGCGGCCTGTTCGAGGTTGCCCGGGTACGCTACCCGGACTGACGAGAGGTTCAGCCGCAGGTGGCGACCGACCTTCAGACGGTCAGCAGATCGACGTCGTACTTCGATATCTGGCCGTCACGGGTCACCAGCGTCAGGCCCTCCAGCCGCGCCTGGGCGATTAGCATGCGGTCGAAGGGGTCGCGGTGGTGCATCGGCAACCGCCCCGCCGCTATGCCGTGCTCTGCGGTGATGCCCAGTATCGGGAACCCGCTGTCCCGTATCTGTTCCGGAAGGTCAGGCGGCGCTATCTTGCCGAGGGCCTGCTTGATGGCAACCTCCCACACGGTCACCGCACTGAGATAGATGTCGGCTTCACGGTCGAGGCGTTCCTTGATCTCGTCGGCCAGGGTGGGATCGTCCGCCAGCCACCACAGCACCACGTGCGTGTCGAGAAGCAGGCTCACGGTGCCAGCCCGAAGTCGCGGGCGATACCTTCGTTCACCTCGTCGGAGTCCCAGTCGTCGGAGAGCACCAGCCGGCCCCGCAACGAACCGCGCCCGGGCCGTTGGGCGCCGGGACGGATGGATTGCAGCGGTTTCCGTACGCCTGCCTCATCGATCTGCCAGAAGGTCCAGCCGTTGCGATTGTCGTTGACGGCCGGATTGAAATGCCGGATCACGGCTCGTGCAGCTGCGGTCGGGGTCTTGAACGTCTGACCGGCAAGCGGCCCATCGACTATGTGCACCCGGCCCGGTTCGAGGTAGCGGGCGCGCACCCGGTGACCTTCGTAGTCGGCATAGATCGCCACGCCCTCGACGCCCGGCGGGGATGGTGCGCGTTCCTCTGCCCAGGGGCCCGTTTCGATCAGGCGGCGAACGATCTGCCCCTCGGTGAGTCGCGCCATCCGCGCGGCGAAGGACAAGGTGCGCTTGGTGTCCTCGTCGACCTCGATGGTTGCCATCGTGCCACCTCCGCCGCCAACGTAACGCAAATCAAGAACATAAAGCAAGCAAAAAAAGCAAACCAAGCAACCACCTGGACCGCGCCCGAAGTCGACCGCGCTGCCTACCCGAGCAGGGCCCCGTGCAGGGCCCCGAGCGCACCCTGCTTCAGGGCTGGCTGACCTGGCACCGTCAGACGCTGTTGACCAAGTGCGCCGGCCCTGACGACCCGTTGAGCGTGCCCATACCGAAACGGCGAAAGTCGAGGGGCGCCGGCGCGGCGGCAAAATCGGCGGAGGTCCTACGAGCGTCAGCCCGGGAGGTCGAGCGCCTTCCGGAGGTACGGCAGGTGCTGCGGGCCGCTCCAGCGGTAAGCCGACAGGCCCGCGGACCGGGCGCCGCGGACCGCTCGGTCGTCGTCGTCCACGAAGAGGACCTTCTTGGGCTCGAAACCGATCAGCTCGCAGGCCCGCTGGAAGTACTCCGGAGCCGGCTTGTGCACCCGCTGCTCCCACGAGCTGATCACCACGTCGAGCTCGGCCGTCAGGCCGAGGGCGTCCAGGTCGGGGCGCAGCCGGTCGGTGGCGTTGGTGGCCAGACCGACCGGGCGGCCGGCGGCCCGGACCTCGCGGACGAAGGCCAGCGCGTCCGGGTCGGGCTCGCCGCGGTAGGACTGCCAGCGGGCCACCGCCTCGGTGGCCTTGTCGCCGTCGATCGGCAGGCGCTCCGCCACCAGGCGCATCCACTCGGCGTCGGTGATCTCGCCGGTGACGGCGGGGCGGTAGATGTCCCAGGACATCGCGGTCTCCAGCAGCGCGGCCGGCTTCAGCCCGTAGTCCAGCTCGACGGTGATCATCGGAGCCGGGTCCCAGCGGCGCAGCACGCCGTCCAGGTCGATGAGCAGGGCCTGGGCGCGGTCGCGCATGCCGTTAGTCCTCCGCGGTGTTGAGGCGCTGGCTGATCACCTGGGTGACACCCGCGCGCATGGTGACGCCGTAGAGGGCGTCGGCGACCTCCATCGTGCGTTTCTGGTGCGTGATGATGAGCAGCTGACTCTTCTCCCGCAGCTGTGCGAAGAGGGTAATCAACCGGCCCAGGTTGACGTCGTCGAGGGCGGCCTCGACCTCGTCCATGATGTAGAAGGGGCTGGGACGGGCCCGGAAGATGGCGCAGAGCATGGCCACCGCGGTCAGCGACCGCTCGCCGCCGGACAGCAGCGACAGGCGCTTGATCTTTTTGCCCGGCGGGCGGGCCTCGACCTCGACGCCGGTGGTCAGCATGTCCTCGGGGTCGGTCAGCACCAGGCGGCCCTCGCCACCGGGGAACAGCACCTGGAACACGAGTTGGAACTCGCGGGCGGTGTCCTCGAACGCCGACGTGAACACCTCGAGGATCCGGTCGTCCACGTCCTTGACGACGGTGAGCAGGTCCTTGCGGGTGGCCTTGAGGTCCTCGAGCTGGTCGGAGAGGAACTTGAAACGCTCCTCCAGCGCCGCGAACTCCTCCAGCGCCAGCGGGTTGACCTTGCCGAGCAGCTGGAGGTCGCGTTCCGCCTTGTTGCCCCGCTTCTCCTGGGTGGGCCGGTGGAACGGGGCCGGGCCGGGCGCCGGCTTGCCGTCCTTCTCGGCCTGCGCGGTCTCGGCCGCGGTCGGCGGCACCAGCTGGTCCGGGCCGTATTCGTTGATCAGCGTGTCCACGTCGAGCGAGAAGTCCTCGGCGGCCTTGGCCTCCAGCTGCTCGATGCGCATCCGCTGTTCGGCCCGGGCCATCTCGTCCCGGTGCACCTCGCTGGTGAGCCGCTCCAGTTCGGACCCGAGCCGCTTCGCGCCGGCGCGCACCTCCTGCAACTCCGCCTCGCGCGCGGTGCGCGCCTGGGCCAGTTCGTCGCGTGCCTCGACGGCCGCGGCCAACGACACCTCGACCCGCTTGAGCGCGGCGGCCGCGCCGCGGGCCACCGCCCGGGCGATCTCGGCACCGCGGGCCCGTGCCGCCCGGCGGGCCGCGGCCCGCTCCCGGGCCTGCCGTTCCGCGTTGGCCTGGCGCATCAGCGAGTCGGCCCGGCCGGCGATCGAGGACACCCGCTCCTCGGCGGTACGCACCGCGAGGCGTACCTCCATCTCGTTCTGCCGGGCCTGCGGCACCAGCGCGGCGAGAGTGTCGCGCTCCTCGGTGGAGGGTTCCTCGTCGATCGGGGTGGACTCGGCCGCCTCCAGCCGCTCCTCGAGCTCGGCCAGGCGCAGCAGGTCGCTCTCCCGGGCCGCCTCGGCCTTCTGCCGGGCCGCGCCGAGCCGCTCGCTCTCCGCGGTGGCCGACCGGGCGGCGGCACCGAGTTCGGCGAGCCGGCGGGCGGCGGCGTTGCGCTCGCCCTCGGCGGCCCGCTTGGCGGCGGCCGCGACGTTCACCGCTTCCTTGCGCTCGGCCACCTCGGCCCGCGCCTCGACCAGCTGGCCCTTGAGCTCGCGGATCGACTCCTCGGCGATGGTCCGGTTGGCCTTGGCCTCGTCGACCGCGGCCTGCACCTCGATGTAGCTCGTCGCCTTGCCGGAACCGCCGGCCGCGACGAAGGCACCGAGCACGTCGCCGTCCGGGGTGACCGCCCGCAGTTCGGCATTTTGCGCCACCAGGCGGACGGCCGCGGGCAGGTCGGGCACCAGCACGACGTCGCGCAGCGCCCGGTTGAGCGCCGGCCGGATCTGCTCGGGGCAGTCGACCACCTCGGGCGCCCAGACGGCGCCCTCGGGCAGCTGCGGTCGCAGCGATTCCAGCGATCCGCGCATGCCGGGTGCGGCCGCACTGGCGACCACCAGCTCGGCGCGTCCGGCGTCGGCAATTTTGAGCGTACGCATGGCCTCGACGGCCTCGTCCACGCCGGACAGAGCGACACCGTCGGCGAGTCCGCCCAGCGCCGCGGCCAGGGCCGCCTCGTGTCCGGGCCGGACGGTCAGCATCGACGCGAGGCTGCCGAGCAGGCCGGGCACCTCGCCGGCCTTGGCCAGCAGCGCCCCGGCACCGTCCTTGCGCCTGAGGCCGAGCCCGAGGGCCTCCTCGCGCGCCTTCCAGCTGGCCGCGTCCTTTTCCGCGGCACGCTCGGCGTCGGACAGCTCGCGGACCACCGCGGCGGCCCGGTCATGCGCCGCGACCGCCTCGGCGTGCCGGGCGTCCAGCTCGACGTTGTCCCGGTCGGCCTCGGTGGACTCGGCGGCCACCGCGTCGACGTCGGTCTGTGCGGCTTCGGCGCGCATCAGCGCGTCGGTGTGCGCGGCGGCGAGGCGTTCGATCTCCTCGGCGGCACCCTCGGTACGCGCCCGGGCGGCGTTCACGTTGCCGGTGAGCTTGGCCAGGCCCTCCCGCCGGTCGGCGATGGCCTTGGCCGCGGTACGCAGCGCCCCCTCGGCCGCGGCCAGCTGGCGTTCCAGCTCCTGCCGGTGCTCGACCGCCTCGGCCAGCCGCATCTGGTCGTCGGTGAGGGCCTCGCGCAGCTCCTCCTCCTGCTCGCGGACCCGCTCGGCCTCGGCCACCAGCTGGTCGGGGTCGCGGCCGGGGCGTTCCTCGTCGGGGGTGGCCGCGAGGTGCCGCAGGCGCTCGGTGGCCAGCTGCTCGGTGGACCGGAACCGTTCCTGCAGCGTGGACAGCTTGTACCAGGTGTCCTGCGCGGCCTGGAGCTGCGGCGCGTCCTCGGCGTGCGCGGCCTCGAGGTCGACGAGCAGCCGCTGGATCTCGCGGTTCTCCTCTTCCACCTGCTGCCGGCGCTCGCGCATCGCCGACTCGTCGGCGATCTCCTTGTCCAGCGTGGTGCGCAGCGTATGCAGGTCGTCGGCGAGCAGCCGGAGCCGGGCGTCGCGCAGGTCGGCCTGGATACCGGCCGCGCGCCGGGCCACCTCGGCCTGCTTGCCGAGCGGCTTGAGCTGGCGCCGCAGTTCGGCCGTGAGGTCGGTGAGGCGGTTGAGGTTGACCTGCATGGCGTCCAGCTTGCGGATCGCCTTTTCCTTGCGCTTGCGGTGCTTGAGTACGCCGGCCGCCTCCTCGATGAAGGCGCGGCGGTCCTCGGGCTTGGCGTGCAGCATCGCGTCGAGCCGGCCCTGGCCCACGATTATGTGCATCTCGCGGCCGATGCCGGAGTCGCTGAGCAGTTCCTGAATGTCGAGCAGCCGGCAGGAGTTCCCGTTGATCTCGTATTCGCTCGCACCGTCGCGGAACATCCGGCGGGTGATCGACACCTCGGTGTATTCGATCGGCAGAGCGCCGTCGTTGTTGTCGATCGTGAGCGTCACCTCGGCGCGGCCCAGCGGCGCCCGGCCCGCGGTGCCGGCGAAGATGACATCCTCCATCTTGCCGCCGCGGAGCGCCTTGGCGCCCTGCTCGCCCAGCACCCAGGCGATGGCGTCGACGACGTTGGACTTGCCGGAGCCGTTGGGGCCCACCACGCAGGTGATGCCCGGCTCCAGCCGCAACGTCGTGGCGGAGGCGAAGGACTTGAAGCCCTTGACCGTGAGGCTCTTGAGGTGCACGGATCTCCGTGGGGTCGGCGAAACGGATACTGGGGTGCAGGCTACCCGCAGGTCCGCTCAGCGGCCGGACACGCCGCGCTCGGCGGCCGGTCGCTCACTAGAAATCGGGCAAAAGGATGCGCGCCGCCACGGGGTGGAGGCGCGCGGTTGTGATGCGTATTCAGATGCTAGGGGGACAGGCCGCCGGATCGCAGCGGCCGGTGAAGCTCAGGTCAGCGCCGGCTCGGTCAGCCGCAGAATGTCGTCGGCCTCCGCGGCGGCAGCCGCGAGACGATCATTCTCCGCCCGGAGGCGGGTGACCTCGAACTCCAGAGCCTGCACCCTGGAACGCAGTCGGGTGACCTCGTCGAGCAGGCGCCGGTCGGGCGCCGCGCCTACGTGGCCGTAGAGGGCCTTCGCCATGGTGACTCCTTGAGAAGCACTGCTTCTTCTTGGGTTTGAGATCTCGCCCTATGGAACGCGCCCAGCATTGCGCCGCGGAGTGCACACGGGCACGCGTGGGCACAGAATCATGCACCCTCGAAACGTGCTCTTAGGTGCAGATATCTCATGCCTGACAGGAACCGGGCATGAGTGGGCGCGACTGGCGACACCTCCATAGTCCGCCGATACGCACGCTCCGTCAAGCGGTGCGCACCCGCTCACGCCCTCCAGGCAAGTGAATCATGCCACCCTCCGGTCCTTTACCTGGCCTTATGTTTTCCTTAGCCGGTTTGGCCCTGCTCATCCCCACTGCTTACCGTCACCCGGGTCGAGACGCCTCGATCCGGGACAGAAATACGGAGGCAGGGCGTTGACAAGACCGAACCGGTCTGGACGGCATCGCGGAAGCGGTACCGACCCGGCGGTCCGCCTAGGCGTTTCGATCACTGCCCTCCTCGGCGCGTTCGGTGCCGGCGTGGCGATTCTTCCGGCCAGCGTCACCGGCTCGGGCCTGTCCGCAGAGACGCCCGCGGCCGCCATTGCCGCCCTGGCGCCGGGTGCTGGTGGCGGGGCACCCGGCGCCGGGACGCCAACGCCGTCCCCCTCCGCCCCGGCGTCCGCCCCGGCCGGCGCGCAGACCAAGGCCGCGGCCAAGCCCAAGGCGTCCACCAGTAAGGCCACCACGAAGGCCGGCACCCCGAAGCCCCGGGCGACGTCGGCGACCACCCGCGCGGTGACCGGGCTGGCGGCGGAGGAGACCGAGGTCATCCGGCTGGTCAACGTCGAGCGGCGGGCGGCCGGCTGCGGCACGGTCGCGCTGAACACCAGGCTGCGGACCGCGATGCGGCTGCACGTCAAGGAACTGGGCACGCACGGCAACCTCTACATCAGCCACGTTAGCGACGACGGCCGCAGCTTCACCGACCGGGCCCGCGAGCAGGGTTACAACGACGCCGGCGGCGAGAACGTGGCACGCGGCCAGCGCAACGCGGCGGCGGTGATGGACAGCTGGATGAACAGCAGCGGCCACCGGGCCAACATCCTCAACTGCTCCTTCGAGGCGATCGGCGTCGGGGCGGTGCGTGGCGTGGACGGCACCATCGTCTGGGGCCAGATATTCGGCCGCTAGGTCCATTTTAGGGCGGCGGGCGGGGCGGTTGTATGGGGGCGTTCCGGACATATCGGGCGGCAAATAGGGCGAAAAGCGCGTTATTCTGTCGCCTACCCGACAGGTTCTCGCGGCCAGCCCCCGCTGTGTCGTTGCCTCCTTCGTGAAATCGACCCCGTCGCACGAGCGCGTATGCCTGCTCACCGGCGGCGGGTACCCGTACCGCCGGGACGCGCTGAGCGGATGGTGCCGGAGCCTGGTCGAGGGACTGCGCCGGTTCCGCTTCGACCTGTTGACGGTCACCGATCGCGAGCCGCCGGCCGCGCCCGCGTACCCGCTGCCGCTCAACGTCGGCTCGGCCCGTGCCGTACAGGTCAGCCGGGAACCCGCCCGGGAACGCCGGCGCGGCGATCACAACGAGACCGGCCGGGGCGCCGCTCACCTGCTCTGCCGCGGCCTGCTCGAACAGGGCAGGTTCACCGCCGGGCTGCGCGGCCTGGCCGAACTCGCCGACGAGCGGCCCGACCCGCTGGGCGGGGTCCCGCTGGCCGACCTCCTGATGGACGCGTGGCGCGGCGGCGAGCCGGAGACCTCGGAGCAGCCGCTGCCCCGGCTCGCCGCGCGCGATGCCAAGACCGCCGCGACCCTGCTGCGGCATGCGCTCGGCGCGCTGACCGTGCAACTGCCGGAAACCGGGCTGGTGCACTGCGTGGGCGGGACCACCCCGCTGCTCGCCGCGCTGGCCGGTCGCTGGCGGTCCGGCGTACCGCTGCTGCTTACCGAGGCCCGGGCGCCGGTGACCCGGCACAAGCCGCACGAGGAGCGGCTGTCCCCCGCGGTGCGCGCGGTGCTGCGCCGGTTCCGGGCCGCGGTGGCCCGCACCGGGTACGCCGAGGCCGGCCTGATCGCGCCGCTCAGCGCATACCACCACGGCTGGGCGCTGCGGCACGGCGCCGCGGCAACCCGGTTGGTGCAGGTGCCCGCCGGGGTGGACCCGTCCGAATACCCGGGCGTCGCCGAGCCGGAGACCGAGCCGGCCGTGGTGTGGGCCGGCAGCGGCGGGCCGGACAGCGGGCTGGGTCCGCTGCTGGCCGCGTTCGAACAGGTCGCTGGTGCGGTGCCGGGCACCGTTCTGCACCTGGTCGGCGTCACCGCGGCACACGAGGACCACTGCGCCGAGATGATCGAGCGCACCGGCCTGGGCCGGGCCGTCCGGCTGCATCCGCTGCCCGCCGACCCGCGCGACCGGTACACCCGCGGGCACGTGGTGGCGCACGTGCCGGGACCGGCCGACCCGCCGTACCGGCTGATCGAAGCGATGATGTCCGGCCGCGCGGTGGTCGGGGTGGACGTCGGTCCGGCGGCCGAGACGCTCGGCGAGGCCGGCGTGCTGGTGCAACCGGACGACCCGGCCGAGCTCGCGATGGCCATCGTGGGCCTGCTGCGCCAGCCCGGCCGGCGCCGGACCCTCGGCGACGCGGCCCGGCGCCGGGCGCTGCTGCACTTCACCACCGACCGGGTGGTGCGGGTGTACGGCGCGCTCTACACCGACCTGGCCGGACCGCCGCCGCCGGCCGCGTTCGAGCTGACCCTCGCCGTGCCGGCACCGCGCGCCGAACCGCCGGCCACGCTGCGCTGGCTGCGGCCGGACGCCCGGCAGCCGGTCGGCCCGGCCGACCCCGGCGGACCGATGACCACCACGATCAGCCTGGCCGGGGAGGGCCGATGACGATCACCCCACGACGGGCCGCGACCCGGACGCAACGCACCCGTGGCCGTCGGCCCGCGTTGCCTGCGCCGGCCCGGCACACGCCCGCAGTACGGGTCCGGCCACGGCACGCCGCCACCCCGCTGCCCGAGGTCGCCGAGATCGTCCCGGCCGTACCGGACCACCGGCGGAGCCGCTCCCGGCGCGCTCCCGGCAGCCGCGCCTACCTGACCGCCGCCCTGGTGCGCTGCGCTCTCTATCTCGGGCCGCTCAGCGTCGCGGTGGCCGCCGGCGATCCGCTTTCCCGGGTGGCCTGGCCGGTGCCGGTGGCCACCCTGCTGCTCGGCTGGACCGCGGCCCAGGCGCTGACCAGCGCCGGGGTGGCGGTCGCCCGGCGGGCCGGGATCGAGGCGGCCTGCCGGCTGGTCGGCGGCGGCTTCGCGGCGGTGGCCGGTCTCTGGTGCGCGCTGGTCTGGGTGGCACCGGCCGCGCTGCTCGGCCCGCACCGCGGCCTCGCCCTGGTGGTCGGCCTCGGCGGGCTCGCCACCCTGGCCACGGTCACCGCGGCGCTGGTCACCCGGGCCGAGGTCGCGGTCGTCCGGTGGTGTCTGCCGGCCTGGCTGCTGGGGGTCGCCGCGGTGGCCGCGCTGGCCGGGTCGCCGGTGCCGTGGCTGCCGATCGGCACGCTGCTGCCGGCCGCGATCGTGGTGGCGCTGGTCCGCGCGTTCCGGCCGGCGATGCTGCCGGGCGAGCGCCGCTCCTACCGGCCGTCCGCGCCGGAGGTGCGCCGGGCCGGCGGGCACCTGGTGATCGGCGCCTCCCAGGCGATCTGCGTGGGGGTGCTGTGGCAGGCCGGCCCGTCCGGCTCGACCGTGCCGTTCTGGCTGCCGTTGCTGCTCGCGGTGCCGATCCTGGAGGCGCTGATCGGCTGGCACACCGACCAGGTCGAGGCCGGTCAGGTCCGCGGGGTCACCCTGGTCACGCTGGCCGGGCTGCTGCCGCCGTTCGCCATGGGTATCGCGCTCGCGGTGGCCGCGTACCGGCTGCCGGCCACCGTGGCCACGCTCGGCGACATCCGGCCGAACGTGCTGGTGCTGGCGGGCGGCATGCTGCTCGGCGGGGTCTTCGCGGTCACCTTCCTGCTCGCCGCCCGGGGCCGCACCGCGGTCGCCGCCTGCCTCGCCGCCGCGCCGCCGGTGGCCATCCCCGCCCTCAAAGTCCTCCCGCTGTCGACAGCCGGCCCCCTGCCGGACGCCGTTGGCGCACTCGCCGTGACCCATCTGGCCGGCCTGCTCGTCGTCGCCCTGACCGCCGCCGACCATCGGAGACGAACGTGAAGACGCTGTTCCCGCCGTACGCCCACCCCGCGCCCGAACTCGCCCTGGACACCGAGACCTGGCTGATCCGGGACCTGCCCGGGGAACGCCGCACGCTGCACCAGTCGCTGGGCCGGATCGACCTGGACTGGGGCAGCCGCTCGCTGGCCGACGTGCTGGCCGACGTGGACGCCTGGCGCGAGGACGGGGTCGAGGGGCTGTTCCTGGACCGGGCTCCGGCCGGGTCCGGCGGGGTGGGGCCGGTGGCGCTTACCGTGCGGCTGGCGGCCCGGCGCGGCCTGCACCGGGTGGTGCTCAATCCGGGTGTGCCGACCCACCCGCTCTACCGCGATCTGGGCGTACGCATCTGCGTCTTCGACGGTCCGTGGTCGGCGTACCAGAGCTGGGACGGCGACGGCGTGCGGCCGGGCGACGGCCACCTCGTGCACGGTGTGCCGGCCAGCCTGCTCACCGCGGCCCGGCGGCTGATGGGCCGGCGCGGTGCCGGGTTCGGCCTGGCCACCGACGCCAGCCCGTACGTCAGCGCGTTCGCGGGCGGGGCTGGCAGCGTGGACAGCTGAACGACGAGCGGTTCATGAACTGCTCCCGGCGGATGGCCGTGCCGCACCGGTGGCACGGCTGTCCCTCCCGACCGTACGCGTTCAGCGCCCGGTCGAAGTAGCCACTCTCCCCGTTCACGTTCACGTAGAGCGCGTCGAAGCTGGTGCCGCCGGCCACGATGGCCTCGCCCAGCACGTCCCGCACGTGGGCCAGCAGCCGCTTGGCGGCCGGCCGGGTGAGCTGGTCGGTGGCCCGGTTGCCGTGCAGCCCGGACCGCCACAGGGCCTCGTCGGCATAGATGTTGCCGACCCCGCTGATCAGGGTCTGGTCGAGCAGCGCCCGCTTGACCTCGGTGTGCTTGCCGCGCAGCCGGGCCACGAACGCCTCATCGTCGAAAAGCGGGTCCATCGGGTCGCGGGCGATGTGCGAGATCTCGGCCGGCAGCTCGGCGCCACCCTCGGAGACCGCGAGGCCGCCGAACGTGCGCTGGTCGACGAAGCGCAGTTCGGGCCCGTCGTCGGTGAAGGTGAACCGGATCCGCAGGTGTTTCTCGGTCTCGGCGGTGGCCGGCTGCATCAGCAGCTGGCCGCTCATCCCCAGGTGCCCGACGATCGCGTCGCCCGAGTCGAGCGGCAGCCACAGGTATTTGCCGCGGCGCGACACGTCCAGGACCGTACGGCCCTGGAGCATCGCGATGAAGTGACCGTCGCCGGGCAGGTGCCGCCGGATCGCGCGCGGGTGGTGCACCTCGACGGTCCGGATGGTGCGGCCGGCCACCCACTTGGCCAGGCCCTGCCGGACGGTCTCGACCTCGGGCAGCTCGGGCACCGCGCGATCTCCTCTGTGGTTACAACGTGTACGGCCAGACGGCGACCAGGTAGGCGCCGTACCACAGGCCGAACGCCGCCCAGGCGACGATGGAGAGCACCGCGACCCGGGGGCGGGCACGGGCCGCCGCGACGGCCGCGGGCAGCAGCGTCAACAGTACGGGCACCAGCAGTCGCGGCTTCGAGTGGTAGAAGCCGGCCTGCCCGTACACCAGCACCATGGCCACCACGCCGTAGACCGCGAGCGGCAGCCACGGCCTGCCGGCCAGCGCCACCCCGGCCGCGGCCAGCGCCACCAGCAGGATCAGCGCCACGCTGACCGGGATCCAGCCGTCGCCGTCGCGCAGCGTCGTGGTGACGAACGTGACCGTGCTGGTGCCGAAGTCGAACGAGGTGCCCCAGCCGGCGGTCTGGATCCGGAACCAGGCCGCCGGGTCGCCCACCCGCCAGCCCACCCAGGCGAGGAACAGCGGAACGCCGGACAGGGCCAGCACCGCGGCGCCGAGCGGCTGCCACGCCTTCTGCCGGGACTCGCGGACCGCCAGCACGGCGGCCACCGCGAGGGCGAGCGCGGCCGCGGCACCGGTCGGCCGGGTCAGCGCGGCGCCCAGCCCGAGCAGGCCGGCCGCCCACCACACCCGGCGGTGCGCGGCCACCAGCATGCCGGCCACCAGGGCCAGGAAGATCCCCTCGGAGTAGGCCATCGAGAACACGATGGACACCGGGGCCGAGCAGCAGATCGCGACCAGCGCCCAGCCGGCCCGCTTGCCGTACAGCGTGGTGCCGAGCAGGTGCAGCGCGATCGCGACGCCGGCCGAGGCGAGCCAGCTCACCGTGAGAGCGGCGGACTGCGGGCCGAGCCCGAGCGCGGCCAGGCCGCGGATCAGCATCGGATAGACCGGGAAGAAGGCCAGCTCGTTGCCCTCGAGCTGCCCGTTCGTGCCGTACGTGTACGACTCCGGATAGCCGTCCATGGCGACCCGCAGGAACCAGCCGGCGTCCCAGACCAGCAGCCGCTCGCGGATCCCGGCCGGCTCGTCGGCACCGCCGTCCAGCCAGGCCAGCACGAGCAACTGGCCCACCCGGGTCAGCGCGAAGATGCCCAGCGCGGCGAACAGCCCGCGCCAGCGGCCGGCGGCCGTCCAGAGGCGTTCCCGTGGCTCGGCCACCGGGCTCTCGGGCCGGTCGTCCACCGCGAGACTCACCGGACGGTTTCGCTGTCGTCCGCGGTGGCCTCGGCGCCGCGGTCGTTCAGCGTGCGCCAGGCAGCCGCCGCGGCCCGCTGCTCGGCCTGCTTCTTGCTGCGCCCCTCCGAGCCGCCGTAGCGCTCGCCGGCCACCACCACCCAGGCGGTGAACGTCTTGGCGTGGTCCGGCCCGGAATCCTCAATCACATAATCCGGTACGCCGAGGCCCAGCGCGGCGGTGAGCTCCTGCAGGCTGGTCTTCCAATCCAGCGCCGCGCCCCGGCCGGCCGACTCGGCCATCAGCGGGTCGAACAGCCGGTGGATCACGTCGCCGGCCACGTCCAGGCCGTGCTCCAGATAGATGGCGCCGAGCAGCGCCTCCAACGTGTCGGCCAGGATGCTGGCCTTGTCCCGGCCGCCGGTGGTCTCCTCGCCCTTGCCGAGCAGCAGATGCGGGCCCAGGCCGCTGGGGCCCAGGCCGCGGGCCACGTCGGCGAGCGCGTGCATGTTGACCACGCTGGCCCGCAGCTTGGCCAGCTGGCCCTCGGGCAGGTCCGGGTGATTGTGGTACAGCGCCGAGGTGATCACGACGCCGAGCACCGAGTCGCCCAGGAACTCCAGCCGCTCGTTGGTGGGCAGGCCGCCGTTCTCGTACGCGTACGAGCGGTGCGTGAGCGCCCGTTCCAGCAGGGACGGCTCGAACGGGACACCGAAGGCCTCCTCCAGCGGGAGGGTCGGCGGCCGGCGGCGCTTATCGTTCATCGAACACCTCGTTGGCAGTGGTCAGTGCGGCCATCGCCGGCACCGCGGCGCGGCGGTGCAGGCGGGCGGCCAGGTCGATGCCGGCCGCCACGTCGGGCCCGGAGGCCGCACCGTGACAGACGACGACGGTGCCGGCCACGCCCAGCAGCAGCGCCGCGCGGGGCGGCACGCCGGTGCTGGTGCGGTCCGGTGAGCCCAGCGCGGCGTACGCCGTCTCCAGGCCTTTGAGCAGGACGTTTCCGGTGAAGCCATCGGTCACCACGACGTCGGCGACCGCGCCGGTCACGACGTCGTGGCCCTCGACCAGGCCCACGTAGGAGGCGCCGGCCGGCAGATCGAGGCCGGCGAGCAGCGGCGGGACGGCGCGGCGCAGCCGGTCGCCCTTGCCGGATTCGGTGCCGATGGTGAGCAGGCCGACCCGGGGCGCCGGCACCTCGTGCACCACGGCGGCGTAGGCGGCGCCCAGCCGGGCGTGCACGGCCAGGGTCTGTTTGTCGGGGTCGACCGAGGAACCGACGTCGAGCAGCACGAGCCGGCCGGCCGCGCTGGGCAGCACGGCGGTCAGCGGCGGGCGGCGGACCCCCGGCCAGCGCCCGAGGTGCAGGGCGGCCGAGGTGACGGTGTCGGCGGTGTTGCCGGCCGAGAGAGCGGCGTCGGCACGGCCCTCGGCCACGGCGCGCACGGCAGCGCGTACGCCCTCATCGGAACCCAGGGTGACCACCCGCGCCCGCTGATCGGGATCGAGGGCAGCAACCACCGCGTCGGCGGCTTCAGCCGGGCCGACGAGAAGGAGGTGTAGGGCCGGATCGGCCTGGCAGGCGCGCAGAGCGCCGTCAACCACGACGGCGGGAGCATGGTCCCCGCCGAGGAGGTCGACGGCGATCCGCGCGGTGCCCGGCTCCCGGATCGGAGCCGGCGCACCGGTGGTTCGCCGTTGCTCAGGTGCGACCCGCCCTGTGCTAGGACGCGTCACCCGCGAGGCTCAGACCTCGAGGACCTGACGGCCGTTGTAGGTGCCGCAGACCGAGCAGGCGGTGTGCGGCAGCTTCGGCGACTTGCACTGCGGGCACGCCTGGGTCGCGACCGCGGTCGCCTTCCAGTTCGCCCGGCGGGACCGGGTGTTGCTGCGCGACATCTTGCGCTTGGGGACGGCCACGGTTCCTACTCCTCAGGTTTCGTCAGTTGGTGCAAAGCGGCCCAGCGAGGATCGACGGCCTCGTGGCTGTGGTCGGCCGGCAGGTCGTCGAGATGCACCCCGCACTCGGAGCACAGCCCTGGGCAGTCCGCCCGGCAGAGCGGGTTGGTCGGCAGCATGAGCACCACCGCGTCCCGGACCGCCGGTTCCAGGTCGATCAGGTCGCCCTGCATGCGGCCCACCTCGTCCTCGTCGGTCGTCTCCTCGGTGGTGCTGTCCGCGTACGCGTAAAGCTCCTTGAGTGCGACGTCGAAGGGCCGGCTGATCTCGTTGAGGCAGCGACCGCACTCGCCGGTGAGCGAGCCGCGGACCCGGCCGGACACGTAGACCCCCTCGGAGACCGACGTGAGCTCGAGATCGAGCTCGACGTCCGACCCCTCGAGGACCGAGATCAGCTCCAGGCCGAGGTCCGCCGGTGCCGGGACCACCCGTTTCAGGGCACGCGTAGCACCAGGCTGGCGCGGGAGTTTCGTCGTGTCGACGACCAGCGGCTGCCTGGGATCCAGGTGACTCTGCGGTGACTTGGGCATCATGAACTCTCAGCCATAGGTAGGCCGACGAAAAAGGTTACCTGAGCTGGCGCCCCAGCGTCGAATCAGGCCCCCTCAGAAGGGGAGCGGGCGCTCGCTGTCCTCGCCCTGGAAGGTGCCGATCTCGCGCAGCGCGTGCATTTTGTCCCGGCCGCGCTCGATCGAGGCGAGCGCGCGGGTGAGGAACTGCTCGAAGTTGGCCAGCGCGGTGTCGACGTAGTCGTCGACCTCCTCACGCAGCCGCTGGGCCTCGGTGCGGGCCTCGGCGATGATCCGGGCGCCCTCGTGCTCGGCGGAGACGGTGATCTCGTTGACCGAGACGAGCCGGGCGTGTTCGGTCTCACCCTCGCTGATGATCCGATCGGCCTCCCGGCGCCCGGCCTCGATGATCCGGTCCCGCTCGTCCAGGACTGCGGCGGCCTTGCGCAGCTCCGACGGCAGCTCGGAGCGGAGCACCTCGAGGTGCTCGATCATTTCACCGCGGTCGAACATGAAGTTCGTCCGCGACATCGGTACGGAGCGCGCTTCCTGGACGAGTTCGATGACCTCGTCGATGCGGTCGAGCGGATCCACCGGTTTGCCTCACCTCTGGTCGTCTAGCCCCACGCAGCGTGGTGCGATCACGTTACTGCGTCACCGCCGTGCCCGTTTTCGGCACGCCGGTGGGGCTAGTTCTGCTTGAGGCGCTCGGCCAACCGGTCGCCGACAAAGTCCGGAACGTACGACGATGCGTCGCCACCCCACTTGACCACGTCTTTGACCAGGCTGGATGACAGAAACGAATAGAGCGGATTGGTCGGCATGAACAATGTCTCCACGCCGGACAACCCGATGTTCATCTGCGCCATCTGCAACTCGTAGTCGAAATCGCTGACCGCGCGTAGTCCTTTGATCACGACGGCGGCACCCTGCGCCCGGCAGAAGTCGACCAGCAGGCCGTGGAACGAGGCGACCCGGACGTTCTCGTACTCGGCGGTCGCCTCGCGCAGCATCTCGATGCGCTCGTCGATCGTGAAGAGGCCGGACTTCGACTGATTGATCAGTACGCCGATGACCACCTCGTCGAACAGCCGGCTGGCCCGCCCGACGATGTCGAGGTGACCGTTGGTGACCGGGTCGAAAGAGCCGGGACACACTGCTCGTCTCATGATCGGCGACCGTACCAAAGAGTAGTCTCGCCGTACCGTCGGCTGCGGTCGGCTGTGACGCCGTCCACCCAGGTCAGTGGCGTACGGGTGGAACGTTCGACGACCAGCACGGCGTCCGGCGCCAGCCATCCGTTGTCCAGCAACGCCTGCTGCATGGCGGCCATCTCGGCATCGTCCACCGAGTACGGCGGGTCGGCGAAGACGACGTCGTACGGGCCACCCTCCGGCGGGGCGGCGAGCACCTGGGCCACCTTGCCGGTCACCAGCCGTGCCACCGGGCCCACACGCAGCGCGACGATGTTGTCGCGAATCGTCCGAGCCGCGCGGCCGTCCGATTCGACCAGAAGCGCGTAGCTTGCCCCGCGGGACAACGCCTCCAGACCAACCGCCCCAGACCCGGCGAAGAGGTCGGCGAATCGCGCTCCCGACAGATCGGTCATCGAATCCAGTGCACTGAAGAAAGCCTCACGGACCCGGTCCGAAGTGGGCCGAGTCAGCGCACCGGCCGGGGCGGCCAGCCGGCGACCACCGTGCGCACCGGCGATGATCCTGGTCATGGCGCCTCGAGCGGGTCGGGGAATAGCACACCTCGAAGCTAACTCACCACTTACCCAGGTCACTCACAGAGTGAACAATTCCGCAGCCCGTCACCACTCTAGGCATCGATACGGAAGCGTTCCGTCGATCAAAGATCACGGATAGGCAACAACAGTTTTAGCGGCTCCTGAGGTGTTTCCCAGATTCACATAAGTGGCTATGGTCAGTCGCTGTCGCACGTGGTTACGGCCGCGTTTCGACGACGTGGGGAGGCGTCGTCGACAGCTTCCGCCAACCGTTCCGGCGCTGGCTGGCCCCTTCCTCGCCGTGTCTCCGAACCCCTGTCACATGGAGTACGCGTGAACCTGCTTAAGTCCAAGCTTCGGCGCGCTACCGCAGTGCTCGCCGGCTCGTTCCTGGGTGTGGCCGGTGCCGTCGGCATCGCCGCCAGCCCGGCCAGCGCACACCACCCGACCCTGTCGGGTGACGCGGTCTGCACGACCGCCGCGGGTGACTGGAAGGTCACCTGGACCATCGGCAACAGCCAGTCCAACCTCACCGCCACGCTCATCGAGGTGAGCGTCCTGGCACCGCAGGGCGGCACCGTCTCCGGTGTGAAGGTCGGCGACACGCTGCCCCTCGCCGGCACCAACCTCACCGCCACCCAGGAACTGTCCGCCTCGGACACGGTGGCAAAGCTCAAGGTCAAGGCCAAGTGGGACTACGGGACCGAGGGCGAGACCGAAGGCAGCGCCTGGCGCAAGGACAGCGGCAAAGACGGCGGCAAGGTGAGCAAGATCGTCGTCAAGGAGGCGGAGCTCTCCGTCGAGAAGCCGAGCAGCGAGGGCTGCAAGAAGGACGAGCCCGAGCCCGGCCCGTCCAGCCCGTCCCCGACGCCGACCGAGACCCCGGGCGACGAGTCGCCGGAACCCGAGTTCGCGTTCGAGTCCTACTGCGACGGCCTGCTGATCAAGGCCGACACCCCGGCGGACGTCGAGCTCCCGGACGGTGTCGAGGAACTCGTCCTGACCGTCAAGTCGAACCAGGGCGAGACCAAGGAACTGCCGATCACGCCGGGCAAGAAGACCGAGGTCTTCTTCGACGGCGTCGAGGGCCTGAGCGTCGAGATCAGCTACGACGGCGAGGTCCTGGACTTCGGTGACATCAAGTGGGAGCCCGCCGCCGAAGAGTGCGACGGCGAGGGTGGTGGCCTGCCGGTCACCGGTGCCGCCGCGGGTGGCATCGCCGGTGGCGCCGCGGTCCTGCTGGGCGTCGGTGGCCTGCTGTTCTTCCTGGCCCGCCGCCGCAAGGTGCAGTTCACCGCCTGATGACCAGGCTCGCCTGACCAGCGAGCACGCAACACGGAACGAGAAACGAGGGGGCGCGTCGACCACGTCGGCGCGCCCTCTTTGCCCCCGAAGTTTGGAGTTCCCGTAGTGAGAAACCCCCTCTCCCGCGCCGCGGCAATCCTCGTCGCGGCCCTGCTCAGCGTCGGTGGCGTGGCCACCTCGGCGCACGCGACCGGCAACGGCGGCCACGGCGGCGGCAAGCGCTGCACTCCCGTTGAGCGGGCCGAGTACCGGTCCCACCTCGACGGTCCCGCCGGCACCGCGACCATCGTGCTCCTGAACGGCCCGCTCTGCGCCAACCAGGACTTCGCGCTCGTGTCCTACACCGCCCCCTCCGCGAAGTTCGCCCTGCCCCAGTACGTCATGGACTCGTCGGTCAAGAGCTTCGAGCCGCCCGCCCAGGCCAGCAAGCTGACCCGTGCCAAACTCGAGTTCAAGGTCGAGGTGCCCACCTGCTTCACCCAGGTCGACCTGGTCCGCGGCAGCCGGATCATCAACCCGCTGGTGAGCGAGAAGGACCTGTACGGCGACCGCAAGCTCGAGTGGTACAACGGCGGGAAGGGCACCTGTGAGGCCAAGCCCGCCGTCGAGGATCTCTCGGACTGCACCGGCAACGTCAAGCTCAAGCTGATCAACCGGCAGGGCAGCAACCTGGCCGCCGAGTTCAAGGTGACCGGGGACGCCGGCTTTGACAAGTCTGTGTCGGTGGCGCGCAACGCCATCGCGGACCTCGACGTGCCCGCGGCGAACGCCAAGAGCATCGTGGTCACCGCCAACGGCAAGGAAATCTGGCGCGGCGGCTGGACCAAGCCGAAGGACTGCCAGGAGCCCGAGGTCGGCAAGCCGGACGCATCGCTGGTGAGCACCTGTGACGGCCTGGTCTTCACGATCAAGAACCCGGCGAACGGCGTGCCGGTGACCGTCACGCTGACCCCGAACAAGGGCGAGGCGCAGACCGTCACGGTGCAGCCGGGCCAGAGCCCCGCGCCGATCACGTTCCCCGGCCAGGACGGGCTCACCGTCACCGTGAGCGGCGACCTGGACGCGCAGAACGGCGTCATCACCTGGACCAAGCCCGAGGACTGCGTCAACCCGTCGCCGAGCCCGTCGGACAGCGGCTCGCCGTCGCCGTCCGCGTCCACCTCGGTGCCGACGACCCCGGCCACGCCGACCACCAGCCCGGTGGCCGGTGGCGGCGGCGGTGAACTGCCGCTGACCGGTGCCGCCGCGGGCACCGTCGCCGGTGGCGCGGCCCTGCTGCTGATCATCGGCGGCGTGCTGTTCTTCCTGGCCCGCCGGCGCCGGGTGAACTTCACCGCCTGAACCAGCCCGCAGTGAGAAAGGCGCGTCACCCCTCGGGTGGCGCGCCTTTCGGCGTGAAGGAGCCGTCCGCGGCCGGGAGATATTCCGTCACCCCGACGACAGCGCCGACCGGTAGGGCCGCGTAGAGGTGGGGGAACAGCTTGCCGTCCGGGTGCGGCGGGTCGCCCTCTTCCCAGGTGACCGGGACCGGCAAACGGTCCTCGGCGATCTCCAGCAGCAGGAGGTCGGTGCACCCGCGGAACAGCGCGTTCGCCGGGAGGTGCACCAGTTCCGGGGTGGAGCAGTGGATGTAGCCCTGGACCGCCAGCGTGTCGCCCTCGTAGACGCCCGCCTCGACGGCCTTGGCCCACGCATCGCGCGGGCAGATATGCAGAATCATCCCTTCTCCAAGTATTCGGCGCGTTCCTCGTCGACCAGGGCGGCCACCGAGGCGGCCAACGCGGGGTGTTTGATCAGGTCGGGGTCGTCGGCGATCAGTTCGGACGCCTCGGCGCGCGCCTCGGTGATCAGTTTGGCGTCCCGTAGCAGGGACAGCAGACGCAGATGGGAGTGCTTTCCGGACTGCGAGGCGCCCAGCACGTCGCCCTCGCGGCGCTGCTCCAGGTCGATCTCGGAGAGCCGGAAGCCGTCCGTGGTGGAGGCGACCGCGTCCAGGCGTTCGCGCGCGGTGGTGCCCTCCACCGACTCGGTGACCAGCAGGCAGATGCCGGCCGCCGAGCCCCGGCCCACCCGGCCGCGCAACTGGTGCAGCTGGGACACCCCGAACCGGTCGGCGTCCATGATGATCATGACGGTGGAGTTGGGGACGTCGACGCCCACCTCGATCACCGTGGTGGCCACCAGCACGTCCAGGTCGCCGGCCGCGAACGCGCGCATCACGGCGTCCTTCTCGTCGGCGGGCAGCTTGCCGTGCAGCACGCCGATCCGCAGGCCGCGCAGCGGACCCTCCTCGAGCAGCGGCGCCACCTCGGTCACGGCCAGCGGGGGCCGCCGGGCCGGTTCGTTGTCGGAGGGTTCGGGGTTTACTCTGGGGTTTTCCGCCGCGGGTAGGCTCAGTTCCTCGTCCTCGTCGGTCAGGCCGGTGCCGATCCGCGGGCAGACCACGTACGCCTGATGCCCCGCCTTGACCTCCTCGCGCAGGCGCTGCCAGGCCCGGTCCAGGAAGGCCGGCTTCTCCGGCGGCACCACGTGCGACGCGATCGGCGACCGGCCGCGCGGCAACTGCGACAAAGTGGACGTCTCCAGGTCGCCGTAGACGGTCATGGCGACCGTACGGGGAATGGGTGTTGCGGTCATCACCAGCACGTGCGGGGGCCGGGCCGCCTTGGCTCGCAACGCATCCCGCTGCTCCACGCCGAACCGGTGCTGCTCGTCGACCACGACCAGCCCGAGATCGGCGAAGTCGACTCCCTCGTACAGCAATGCATGCGTGCCCACGACGATGCCGGCACTCCCGTCCGCGACCTTGGCCAGCGCGGCCCGCCGGGCGGCCGCCCCGAGCGAACCGGTGACCAGGGTGAGCTGGGTGCCGGCCGGATCGCCGTCCAGCTCACCGGCCCGGCCGAGGGCGCCCAGCTGCGCGCTGATCCCGCGGAAGTGCTGGGTGGCGAGCACCTCGGTGGGCGCCAGCAGGGCCGCCTGCCCACCCGCGTCGACGACCTGGAGCATCGCGCGCACCGACACCAGCGTCTTGCCGGAGCCGACCTCGCCCTGCAACAGCCGGTGCATCGGGTGCGGCCGGCTCAGGTCGGCCGCGATCTCCTCGCCCACCTGCCGCTGACCGTCGGTCAACTCGTACGGCAGACTCGCATCGAACCTCGCCAGGAGGCCGCCCCCGACGCGAGGCCGGGCGGTGCCGGGCGCGGCTGCCGCGCGTTGCCGTCGCTGCACCAGAGTCAGCTGTACGGCGAAAGCCTCGTCCCACTTGAGCCGGTACTTCGCGGCATACAACGCCTCTTTGGAACTGGGCCGGTGGATCTCCCGCAGCGCGGTGCCGATGCCGACCAGGTTGCGGTTGGCCCGCACCGCGCCCGGCAACGGATCGTCGGGCGGCTGGAACGTGTCGAGCACGGTACGGACACACTTGGCGATCACCCAGGTCGGCACCGCCTGCGCGGCCGGGTAGACCGGGATGAGCGCGCCGGCGAACTCCTCGATCTCCTCGGCCGCCTCGTCCTGGGTGGCGTCGGCCCGGAGAAGTTGGTAGGCCGGGCTGTTGAGCTGGCGCTTCCCCCGGAAGTCGGTGACCTTGCCGGCGAACAGCCCCCACCGCCCCCGCTTCAGGTCGCGCTCGCGCCACGCCTGGTTGAAGAACGTACAGCTGAGCGTCGCCCCCGAGCCGTCACCGATGGTGATCTCGAGCATGTTGCCCTTGCGCGCCCGCATCGGTTTGACACTCACCGCCTGCACCTGGGCGAGCAGCGTCACCTGCTCACCGATCTCGAGCCGGCGCATGTCGGTGTGCTCGCCGCGTTCGTCGTACCGGCGCGGGAAGTGATAGATCAGGTCCCCCGCGGTCTCCAGCTCCAGGTGGGTGGCAAGGGCTTTGGCCGTACGCTCGCCAAGCACCTTGCGCAGCGGCGTGTCGGTGGTCGTGGGCTCGCTCATTCCACTCCAACCAGCAGGTGGTACCGGGGCTGGCCGCCCGCGTAGCACTGCAGCTCGACGAACGGCCAGGTGTGCGTGACGTGCCCGCGCAGGGTGTCCTCCAGCGCGGCCGGTGCGTCGGCACCGAGCACCAGGGTGGCCAGTTCGCCACCGCCGCCCAGCATCCGGTCGAGGAGCCGGCGGCTCACGTCCTCGAGGTCGGCCCCGATCACGTGCACCTCGCCGTCGACCAGCCCGAGCAGCTCACCGGCCCGGCACGGCCCCGCGACGGTCAGCGAATCGCGCTGCGCCGTACAAACCTCGCCGTACCGGCACGCACCGGCCGCCTCGGCCATCGCGATCACGTCGTCCGCGAACGCCCGCCCCGGGTCCCGCACCGCGAGCGCCGCCAGCGCCTGCACCGGAGACCGGGTCGGCACGACGCTGACCCGTGCGCCCGCCGCCTCGGCCTCCCTGGCCGCGGAGCTGGCCACGGCGTGCGTGTTGGCGTCGTTGGGCAGCAGCACCACACATCCGGAGCCGGTAGCGGCGATCGCGTCGAGCATCTCCCGGGTCGACGGGTTGCGCCCCACCACGGTCGCTCCCTCGGCCTCGAAGAGCGCGGTGAGCCCGTCCCCCGCCGCCACCACGACGGCACCGCGCAGATCACCGTCGGGCGGCGGGGCGTGCCGATGCGGCCGGGTGTCCGCCAGCGACGTCACCGAGATCCGGTACGGGCGCCCGGCCATCACCCCCGCCTCGACGGCCGGCCCGATGCGCTCGGCCGGAACGTGGACGTGCACGTTCCAGGTGCCGTCCCCGGTCCCGACCACCACGAGCGAGTCGCCGAGGCCGTCCAACTGCCCGCGCAGGACCTCGACCGCTTCCGCGCCCGCATCAAGCAGATATTGCACCTCGTAGCCGAACCCGCCGTCGCTGTCGCTCACGTCGGCCGCCACCACTTCCACGTCGGGGTCCACGGGGTGCTCGGCGTGCGGCACCGCGGGGCCCGCGGTGCCCGCCGGGCTCAGGGCGTCGACCAGCGCGTCGAGCAGCAGGCACAGCCCGCGCCCGCCCGCGTCGACCACCCCCGCCCGGGCCAGCACCGGCAACTGCTGCGGGGTGCGGGCCAGCGCCTCCGACGCCGACCGGGCCGCCTCGCGGGCGACCACCACCAGGTCGTCGGACTTGATGCGGTCGGCCCCCTCGGCCGCGGCCGCCACCACGGAGAGAACCGTGCCCTCGACCGGCCGGGCCACCGCCGCGTAGGCCGCCTCGGACGCCGACCGCAGCGCCCGGGCCAGCTCACCGCCGCGGACCGCCGCCGCGGTGGCCAGGCTGTCGGCCATGCCGCGCAGGATCTGCGAGACGATCACCCCGGAATTGCCCCGGGCGCCGAGCAGCGCACCCCGGGCCATCCGGCGCAGCGCCCGGCCGAGCGGCGTGGCCGGCGCCTCGTCGGCGGCCGGCGTCTCGTCGAGGGCCTGCTGCGCCTCGTCGAGGGCCTGCTGGGCCGAGGTGAGGGTGAGGACCAGGTTGGTGCCGGTGTCGCCGTCCGGGACCGGATAGACGTTCAGCAAGTCGATTTCGTGCTGGTGCGCCCGCAACGCCTCCAGCCCACCACCGCACCAGCGGCGTACCGCGGCGTCGTCGAGGGTCTCCAGCACGCGAAAATCGTACTAACGACCTCCGACATTCTCGCGCGACCGCTCCCTGACCGGGGGCGATTGGCTGTCGCCGCGGGGCATCGGGTAACCTTGCCGGGTTGCCCTTCGCGGGCGCCCAAAGCTCTGCGCTTTATCAGTTCGCTTCAAACCCAGGAGTATCCCGTGGCAAGCGTGTGCGACGTCTGTGGCAAGGGACCGGGCTTCGGCCACAACGTGTCCCACTCGCACCGGCGGACCAACCGCCGCTGGAACCCGAACATCCAGTCGGTGCGCACCCCGGCCGGTGGCGGCACGACCAAGAAGCTCAAGGTCTGCACCTCCTGCATCAAGGCCGGCAAGGTCGTCCGCGCCTGATCTGAGCAAGCCACACCAGCCGCCGGGCCGTATGGTTCGGCGGCTTCGTGTGTTTCCACAGTCCCGCCCTTATCCACAGCACCCCAAGCAGGCGGTGACGGCCTTCAGACGTACGTCATCGTGCCCGCCCGGACCAGATGCGGCGCGCGCCACCGCCCGGGGTGGTCGCCCACCCTCTGCGCCGCCGGCTGGCACCCCCCGAACCCGTGATCAGTCTCCCTCGCACGCAAGGTCCAACCGGCGGCCCTGGTCCTTGACCTTCACACCGCCGAATCCGCCAGTCAACCAGCCCAGGATCCCGCTAGCGGCACGCGCCCGGCGGCGTCCAACCCCAAGATCCGAGACGGAGATAGTCAGCATTCCGGCGGCCCCACCGACCCGGGCAGGCGGCGGGCTCAGAGGCAGGCGGGTGCAGCCGGCGGCTCTCGCCGACTCCTCGATGGTGGCCAGCATGCGGCGGCCCAGGCCCTGGCCACGGGTGGTGGGCGCGGTGTACATGCGCTTCAGTTCGGCGTCGGGGCCGTGGCGGCGCCAGCCGCGCAGCCGACCAGGCTGTCGCCGTCGTCGGCTACGAAGAAGGCGCCGTGCGGCGCCGTGAAGTCTTCGGCGGCGACCGGGGTGTCGTCGCCGCTGCCACCGTAGCGCTGGGACAGTTCGGCCAGGACCTCGGTCAGCAGGGCGCGTACTACGGGTTCGGCGAAGTCGGCCTGTCTGATCTTGATGTCCGGCACGGGGCCAAATCTATGTCAGCGGAAGTGGTCCCAGCCGGTGCCCCCGGTCCACGGCTTGCGGTCGACCGTCAGGCCTTCGCCGTCGTGCACCGAGCCGATTTCGCGCCAACCCTCGGGGAGGGTCACGCCGGGTGGGAAGGTCGCGGCCAGCGCGTGGTCGTCGCCTCCGGCTAAGAGCCAGTGGTACGGGTCGACGCCCAGTGCCGTGGCGGCGTCGCGCATCTGGTCGGGTACGGAGAAAGCCTCGGTGCGCAGGTCGATCGCCACCAGGCTGGCCGTGGCCACGTGCCCCATGTCCTGCAGGAGGCCGTCCGAGACGTCGATCATCGAGGTGGCGCCGGCCGCCGCGGCCCGGGGACCGGCGGCGTACGGGACCTGGGGGCACCGGTACGCCTCGACCAGTGCCTTCGGCGTACGGAATCCGCGGGAAAGGATCGTGTAGCCGGCGGCCGCCCACCCGGTCCGGCCGGCCAGGGCGACGATGTCGCCGGGCTGGGCGCCGTCGCGGGTCACCGGCGGACGCCCGCCCAGGTCGCCCAGGGCGGTGACGGCGATCATCAGGGTCGGGCTGGCCGAGACGTCGCCGCCCACCACGCCCGCGCCCACCAGGGCCGTCTCGGCGGCTAAGCCCTCGGCCAGTTCCTCGGCCCAGGCGACGTCCAAGTCGGTCGGTGCGCACAGGGCCACCAGCAACGCCGTGGGATCGGCACCCATCGCCACTATGTCGGCCAGATTCGCCGCCGCGGCCCGGCGGCCGATCTCGGCGGCGCCGGCCCAGTCGCGGCGGAAATGCCGGCCCTCGACCAGCACGTCGGTGGACGCCACCACCCGGCCGTCGGGCGCGGCCACCACCGCGCCGTCGTCGCCCGGGCCGAGCAGCGCCTTCGGGCCGGCGTCGAGCCGGGCGACCACCCGGGAGATGAGCCCGAACTCACCGGTATCGGCAATGCTCACGGATACAGCCTTTCCTTCCGGTGGCATCCCGCAGCCAGACAGATTCTTACGGTAGTTTCACGTTCGGGTTACGGCTGGCGGCAGATGGGAGAGCGGATCGTGGTACAGGCATACATCCTGATCCAAACAGAGGTCGGAAAGGCCCATGACGTGGCCGCCGCGATCGGAAAGATCACCGGAGTCATCCGGGTGGACGCGGTCACCGGGCCCTACGACGTGGTCGTGCTGGCCGAGGCGCACACCGTTGACGACCTCGGCGGGCTGATCGTGAGCAAGGTCCAGGGGGTGCAGGGCATCATGCGGACGGTCACCTGCTCCGTGGTAAACATCTGAGAATGGTCGACCTGGAGACGCCGCCGAAAGCCCCGACGAAAGACAAGACGACGCGCAGTGCCGCCCTCTGGGCCGCCGCGTTCGCCGTCCCGATCGCCGTGCTCGCGGGTCTCCTGATCTTTGCCCGGATGGCGTCCGAGCAGCCGGCCGCCCGGCCCGCACCGGCCGCCAGCACCCCGGCGGCGGTGCCGTCGGCACCGGTGCCGATGGCCGCACCGCAACTCGACGCCGAGACCCGCCCAGCCTGCCTCGCCGTCACCTCGCAGTTGCCCACCGACCTGCGCGCGCTGCCGCCGCGCCGGGTCAGCGCCGGCCCCGAGCAGAACGCCGCGTGGGGCGAGCCGCCGATCACCCTGGCCTGCGGGGTCCCGCAGCCGGTCATGTGCGAGCAGGCGGACGGCGGGCGGGACGGCTGCGTGCCGCTGACCGACATCATGCTGAGGATGGACGGGGTCTGCTGGTGGGGCCAGGACGGCCCGGCCCTCGACGTGTTCACCACCATGGACCGCGAGGTGGCCGTCCGGGTGTCGGTGCCGGGCAGCTACGAAAACCCGGCTCAGTGGGCCAACGAGTTCTCCGACGCGGTGGCCCGCACGGTCAAGTCCCGCGCCACGGGAGTGCCCAGCGGCTGCAACTAGTGCAGTCCGGTGCCGCGGCGCAGGGCGGTGCGGATCAGGCGGTCGACCACCTTGGGGTATTCGAGGCCGGTGGCCGCCCACATCACCGGGAACATCGAGGTCGGGGTCATCCCGGGCATCGTGTTGATCTCGTTGAGGTAGATCCGGTGGTCGGCCGTGACGAAGAAGTCGACCCGGGCCAGGCCCGCGCAGTCCAGGGCGGTGAACGTGCGCCGGGCGTACTCCTGCAGCTCGCGGGTCACCTCGGCGGGCAGGTCGGCCGGGACGTCGTAGCGGCCGCCCTCCAGGTATTTCGCCTCGAAGTCGTACCAGTCGTGGGCGTCCACGTGGATCTCGGCGAGCAGGGACGCCTCGGGCGCGCCGCCGGCCTCGCCCTCCAGCACGCCGCACTCGATCTCGCGGCCCACGATCGCCGCCTCGACCAGCACCTTGGGGTCGATCTGCCGGGCCGCCGCAACCGCCGCCTCCAGGCCGGCCCAGTCGGTCACCTTGGTGATGCCGTGCGACGAGCCGGCCCGCGACGGCTTCACGAACACCGGCAGGCCGAGCCGCTCTTTGTCCTCCGCCGACAGCGAGACGCCGGCACGCAGCACCGCGTACGGGCCCACCGGAATGCCCTCGGCGGCCGCGAGCTTCTTGGTGAACTCCTTGTCCATGGCCGCCGCCGAGGCGAAGACGTTGGCGCCCACGTACGGGATGCCGGCCATCTCGAGCATGCCCTGGATGGTGCCGTCCTCGCCGTAGGCGCCGTGCAGCACCGGGAAGACCACGTCGACACCGGCCAGTGTGGAGACACCGTCGGCCGGATCGCGGACGATCAGTTCGGTGGCGGTCGGGTCGGCGGCGAGCACGACCGCGCTGCCACTGTCCGCAGTGATCTCGGGCAGCCGGCGGTCGGTGATGGCCAGCGCCGCCGGGTCGTTGCCGGCCAGTACCCATCGGCCCTCGCGGGTGATGCCGACCGGGAGCACGTCGTACTGGCCCGGGTCTAGTGCGGCCAGGATGCTTCCGGCGCTCACGCAGGAGATGGCGTGCTCGGAACTGCGACCGCCGAACACGATCGCCACGCGGGTCTTCCGAGGGGTCGTCACTTTTTGCGCCTCTCGCTAGCGGGCTTGCCGGGCAAGACCCTACTCTGCGTGAACCACTCCAGGGATGACCCGGCCGCCGCCACCGGACGAGAGAACTGCGGGTTGATGACTGCACCACTCCACGTGATCGCCGGTCTCGGCTCCGGCCAGCTGGCCACCATCGCGCATCCGCGCCAGGACGCGTGGCCGGCGGAGCGCCTCGGCGAACTGGCCGACACCGGCGTCAGCGTGCTGGTGTCCGCGCTGACCACGGCCGAGCAGGAGCGCCTGGGCCTGTCGGACACCGCGGAGGCGGCTGCCGAGGTCGGGATGGACTTCATCGCGTTCCCGGCCGCCGAGGACGCCGTCCCGCGCGAGGAGGCCACCAAGGTGATCCTGCTGGCCGGGCGGCTGGCCGCCAACGTGCGGGCCGGCCGCTTCGTGGTGACCCAGTGCTTCGGCGGGGTCGGCCGGTCCACCCTGCTGGCCTGCACCACGTTGGTGCTGCTCGGGGTGGGTCCGGCCGACGCGCTGCGCCGGGTGACGGGCGGCTCGGACATGCCCGTCACCCGCGACTGGCTCTACGACCTGGCACACCAGCGGACCGCACCCCAGTGAGGATCAGCCCAGTGAGGATCAGCCCAGTGAGGATCAGCCCAGTGAGCCTCAGCCGGCCGTCCGCCGGATCGCCACGCCCCGGGTCAGCAGGCCGAACACCGCCAACCCGAACACCGTGACGGTCAGCGAGATCAGCACCTCGATCAGGTAGGGCAGCAGGTCGGCGGACAGTCCACGTTCGTTGATCGCGACCAGACCCTCGGAGACCGCGGCCGGCAGCGCGGCGGGCACCATCGCGATCAGCCCGCGCCAGCCGCCGAACCGGTAGAAGCCGAGCGCGATGAGCGCACCGGTGACCGCCCAGGCCAGCGACACCGGGAACACCCGGCCGAACTCGCCGGGCAGGCCGCCGCCGGTCAGCACCGGGTAGTCGGACGCCGCCTCGCCGAGCGCGACGACCACGGTGCTCTCCAGCCAGTGCCCGAGGGTCACGACCGCGGCGACGCCGGCCGCCACGATCGTGACGAACACCGTCGCACCGGCCGCGAACGCGCGCCGCGTGTAGCCGTTGGTCACGAACACCTTGAGGTGCCCCGAGACCAGCATGATGCCGAGCACCAGGGTCCAGTACTTCGCGGCCGAGCCGGCCAGGCCCAGCCAGAAGCTGAACCCGAGATCGGTGAAGTTGGTGATGATCGGCACTACGGTCACCTCGACCGTCACGACGATACCGGCGAACACCAGGATCATCGCCCGGTGCAGCCGGAACAGGGCGCTGCTGACGCTCATCGGGTCGCCTCCAGCGGTTGCGATGACGTGAGATGGACGAAGAGCTCCTGGACGCCGACCGGCCCGAAGGTGAGCCCGGCGGCCTCGGCCCGGGCCACGTCGGCCGGGTCGGGCCGGCCGTCGAGGGTGGCCTCGCGGATCCCGCCGAGGCTCCGCTCGCTCAGCACGGTGCGGCCGGTCACGAACTCGCCGACCGCCGCGGCCGGGCCGGTGACCGTGACGCCCCGGCCGCGCAACTGCTCGGTCTCCTCGTGCAGCAGCACCCGGCCGCGGTCCAGGATGACGACCCGCTCGAAGAGGTCGGCCACCTCCTCGATGAGGTGGGTGGAGAGGATGAACGTCCGCGGGTGGGCCAGGTAGTCGGCGAGCACCTCGCGATAGAAGGTGCTCCGGGCCACCGCGTCCATGCCCAGGTAGCTCTCGTCCAGGATGGTCAGTGGCGCGCGGGCGGCCAGGCCGAGCACCACGCCGAGCGCGGATTTCTGGCCGCGGGACAGCCGCATGACGCGTTCCCGGGGGTCCAGCTGGAACAGGTCGAGCAGCTTGGCCGCGTACTCGCTGTCGAAGGTGGGTCGCAGCCAGCCGGCCACTTTGCACACCCCCTGGAGGCGGTCGGTCTCGGTCACGTCAAGGGAGTCCCGGATGAAGCAGGTGGACCGCATGACCTCCGGGTTCTCGTACGCCTCGGCGCCGTTCACCAGCACCCGGCCGGTGCTCGGCCGGCGGTACGACGCGAGCGCGCTGAGCAGGCTGGTCTTGCCCGAGCCGTTGCGCCCGAGCAGGCCGTAGATCTTGCCGGCCGGCAGGTCGAGGTTCACCTCGGAGACGGCGGTCTTGCGGCCGTACCGGACGCTGACGTCACGCAGTTCGATCATCGCCGCTCCCCCAGGTGCCGCACTATTTCGTCGAGGCCGATCCCGATGCGTCCCGCCTCGGCGAGCATCGGCTCGACCACCTCGGCGAAGAATCGTTCCCGCCGTTCCCGGCGGAGCTTCTCGCGGGCGTCCGGGCTGACGAACATCCCGATCCCCCGCTTCTTGTAGAGCACGCCTTCCTCGACCAGCTGGGCGAAGCCCTTGGCCGCGGTGGCCGGGTTGATCCGATAGAAGGCCGCGTACTGATTGGTGGACATGACCTGTTCGTCCTCCTTGAGGGCCCCACTCAGGACGTCGTTCTTGATCCCGTCGGCGATTTGCAGGTAGATCGGGCTCCGGTCGTCGAACACCGAGCCTCCCTAGTTCTGCGGTTCATTACTCATGTAATGAACCATAGGACCAGGATGCCACCGCCGGCAAGTCCGAAAGTCGTCAGGCCACGAAAGTCTGCGGCAGCACGCCGGTGTCCCAGAGCTCGTCCAGGTGCGCCAGGAAGCCCACCAGGCTGCCCTCCAGCAACCGCCGCTCGCCCGCCGGCAGGGCCGCGAGCGGGTCGGAGAAGACCAGGCCCTCGGGGTGCCGGGCCCGGGTGCCGACGAACTTGCGGCAGGACGAACACCAGACGTAGCTGACCAGGGTGGGCCGGCGGGCGGCCGGCGGCGTGGTCACGTACGCCCGCAGCCGGCGCTCGCCGCACGCGGGACAGTCCCGCTCGCCCGGAGCCGTGAAAAAGCTCTCACCGGCGGTCAGCGCCGCCACCTCGTCACCGGAGAAACTGGCCCATCCCATACCGGAACGGTAGGTCAGGCCCGGTCCAGTGCCGCCGTCAGGTCGGCCAGCAGGTCGGCCGGGTCCTCGATGCCGCAGGACAGCCGGACGAAACCGGGCGCGGTGTCGTCGCCCCACTGCGCCCGCCGGTCGGCCGACGTGTGCACCCCGCCGAACGACGTGGCCGCGAACACCAACTCGGCCGCGGCCAGGAACTTCGCCACCCGGTCGGCCGAGGCCAGCTCGAACGAGACCACCCCGGGAATCCGGCGCATCTGGGCCCGGGCCAGCGAATGTGCCGGATCGGAGGCGAGGCCGGGCCAGCGCACCGCGGTCACGTCCGGCCGGGCGGCCAGCATCGCCGCCACCGCGGCCGCGTTCCGGCTCTGCCGTTCCAGCCGCAGGTCGAGCGTGGCGATCGAGCGGTGCGCCAGCCAGCAGTCGAACGGGCCGGGCACCGCGCCGGTCTGCTTGCGCCAGGTCTCGATCCGGCCGGCCAGCGCCTCGTCGGTGGTGGCGGCGTAGCCGAGCAGGACGTCGGAGTGGCCGGTCAGCGCCTTGGTGCCGGAGGCGACCACCACGTCGGCGCCCAGGGCCAGCGGATTCTGCCCGAGCGGGGTGGCGGTGGTGTTGTCGACCGCGACCAGCGCGCCGGCCGCGTGTGCGGCGTCGGACAGGGCCCGGATGTCGCACAGGTCCAGGCCCGGGTTGGCCGGGGTCTCCAGCAGCACCAGCCGGCAGCCGGCGAAGTCCGGGTAAGGGCCGGCCGTGGGCACCAGGATGCTGTCGATGCCCAGGTCACGCAGGGTGCCCTCGGCGAACGCACGGACCGTGAAGTATCCGTCCGCGGGCAGCGCCACGGTGTCGCCGGCGCGCAGCACGGCGAGCAGCAGCGCGGTGATCGCCGCCTGGCCGCTCGCGAAGACCAGCGCGGTGCCGCCCTCGAGCTCGCCGATCGCCGCCTCCAGCCGCCGCCGGGTGGGGTGCGAGGTGCGGGCGTAGTCGTTCTGGCCGGGGCCGTCGGCCGGGTGCAGGTGGAACGGTGCCGCGAAGACCGGACCGGGCAGGAACGGCTCCCCCACGACGGGTTCCGGCAAACCGGCGTGTACCGCCCTGGTGCCGTCGGACCAGCTGCCGTCGGACCAGCTGCCGTCGGAACTGGTCACTCCGGCTTCATCTCCCGGCCCATCAGCATCTTGACCGCCACCCGCGGGTCGGCGCCCTCGTGGCAGACCCGCTCCACCTGCTCGGTGATCGGCATCTCCACCCCGGCGGTGCGGGCCAGGTCGCGGATCGCCAGGCAGCTCTTCACGCCCTCGGCCGTCTGCCGGGCCGCCTTCTGCGCCTCCTCCAGCGTCTTGCCGCGGCCCAGTTGCTCGCCGAAGGTGCGGTTGCGGGACAGCGGCGACGAGCAGGTCGCCACCAGGTCGCCGAGGCCGGCCAGGCCCGCGAAGGTGAGCGGGTCGGCGCCCAGCGCCACGCCCAGCCGGGCGGTCTCGGCCAGGCCGCGGGTGATCAGCGAGGCCCGGGTGTTGTCGCCCATGCCCATCGCCACCGTGATGCCGTATGCGAGGGCGATGACGTTCTTGACCGCGCCGCCCATCTCGCAGCCGGTCACGTCCTCGCTGGTGTACGGCCGCAGGTAGGGCAGCGCGATGGCCTGCTGCACGGCCCGGCAGCGCCGGACGTCGGTGCCGGCCACCACGGTCGCGGCCGGCTGCTCGGCGGCCAGTTCGGGGGCTAGGTTGGGTCCGGAGACCACCACCACCCGGTCCGGGTCGACCCGCGCGGTCTCCACGATGACCTGGCTCATCCGCTTGGTGGTGCCCAGCTCGATGCCCTTCATGAGGGACACCAGGGTGGCGTCGGCCGGGAAGTGGCCGGCCCACTCGGCCAGGTTGCCGCGCAGCGTCTGGGAGGGCACCGCGATGGCGATCAGGTCGGCACCGGCCACCGCGGCGGCCAGGTCGCTGGTGGCGCCGATCCCGGCGGGCAGCTTGACCGCGGGCAGTGCCGACTCGTTGACGTGCCGGTCGCGGATCTCGGCGGCGACCGACTCGCGCCGGGCCCACATGGTGACCTCGCTGCCGGCCTCGGCCAGCACCTTGGCGAAGGCGGTTCCCCACGCACCGGCCCCGAGGACCGCGGCCCGCTTCACTCTGCGTCCTGGTGAGGTGCAACCTGGGCCCGCCGGGCTGGTCGGTCGTACAGCGGCGGCGGCTCCTCGCCGCGCAGCTCAGCCAGGAGATCACGCACGTCGAGCATGATCGCATCGGTCATCTGCTCGAGCACCTCGCGGGTCGGGGTGGCGCCGGCCCAGGGCGACAGGTCGACCGGTTTGCCGGAGATCACGGTCACCGGCATCCGCGGCCGGAGCCGGAGCCGGTTGGTGCGCGGGTCGAAGATCTGCTCGGCGCCCCAGTTCGCGAGCGGGATCACCGGCGCGCCGGTGACCAGGGCGAGCCGGGCCGCGCCGGTCTTGCCGCGCATCGGCCACAGGCCGGGTTCCCGGGTCGTCGTGCCCTCCGGATAGATCACCACGGCGCCGCCCTCCTGGAGTGCGCCGACCAGGGCGTCGAGCGACTTCACCGCCTCCACACTGCCCCGTTCCACCGGAATCTGCTGGACCTTGCGGAGGAACGGGCCGAGCACCGGCAACCGCCACAGACTGGCCTTGCCGAGGAACCGGGGCCAGCGCCCGGCACCGTAGATGTAATGGGCCACCACCAGCGGATCGAAGTGGGACGCGTGATTGGCGACGATGATCACACCGCCGGTGGCCGGGATGTTGTCGAGGGCCAGCCAGGTGCGCCTGGTCCAGGCGTACAGGACCGGGAGCACCAGCCCGGCCGCGAGACGCCGCCAGAACCCCAGCCTGCGCACCGCCACGGCCCCTCCTGCCCTACCGCGGCGTGTCCCCACCGCGTCCCCATGCCTGAAGACGAATCATGCCCGCTCCCGGCCGCCGGGACCAGGTAGGGGTGCTGACCGTTACCGCTGGCAGTATGGGCGGGTGGTCCGGGAGTGGGTGGCGGTGATCCCCGTCAAGCGGCTGAGCGCGGCCAAGAGCCGGCTGCGCGGCGCGGTGCCCGCGGCCCGGCACGCCGACCTGGCCCTGGCCATGGTGCGCGACACGGTGGCCGCGGTGCTCGCCGGCGACGCGGTGGCCGAACTGCTGGTGGTCACCGACGACCCGGCGGCCGGTGACGCGGTGGCCGCGCTGGGCGCCCGGGTGGTGCCCGACCCGGGCGGCGACCTGAACGCGGCCCTGCGGCACGGCGCCGACCGGGTGGCCGGACTCACCCGGTGCCGGGTGGTGCTGGCCGGCGACCTGCCGGCGCTGCGGCCCGGCGAGTTGGACGCCGCGCTGGCCGGGGCCGGCCGGCGCAGCTTCGTCGCGGACGCGAACGGCTCCGGCACGGTGCTGCTCGCGGTCCCGCCCGGCCGGCCGCTCGACCCGCACTTCGGACTCGGCTCGGCGGTCGCGCACGCCGCCTCCGGTGCGGCCGCGCTCGCCGGGGACTGGCCGGGGTTGCGGCAGGACGTGGACACCCCGGACGATCTGTCGGCCGTACTCGATCTCGGTCCGGGCCCGCACACCCGCCAGCTGCTGCGTGATCTGGGACTCACCGGGCGCCGGGTGCCGGCCGCCTGAAGTACCGCCAGGGCGGCCAACCGAAGCAGGCTCGTGACCCGGAGCCGGTAGCGTGCAGGTATGCAGGGCACGATCGCCACCTTCGACCCCGGCTCCCGCAGCGGCACGCTGCTCCTCGACGACGGCACTGAGCTGGCCTTCGACGGGCCCGCCTTCGACCGCTCGGGTTTGCGCCTGCTGCGGCTCGGGCAGCGGGTCGCGGTGGAGACCGGGACCGGTGGCGCGATCACCCGGATAGCCATCCCCGGAATCGGTTAAGTTGATCAAGCCGCAGTGCGTTTCACCTTTCCTCGCGAGCGGCAATGATGGAGCGATGCACACCCCGCCCCGGATCCCCGAAACCCGCCGGCGCGGCCCGAACGGCCGCTTCCTGCCCCGGAGCGGCGAGAGCAGTACCGCCGACCTGGACCCGACCGAGCAGCTACCGACGGAGCACGTCATGACCGACATGACCGAGACCGACGAGTCGCCCGTCACCGGGCCCGATGAGATCTTCGAGCCCGATGAGATTTTCGCGGCGGACACCGCGCCCGAGCTCCCCGAGGACCGCTTCCTCAACCGCGAACTCTCCTGGCTCGACTTCAACTCCCGGGTGCTGGCCCTGGCGCTGGACTCGGACACCCCGCTGCTCGAACGCGCCAAGTTCCTGGCGATCTTCGCGAGCAACCTGGACGAGTTCTACATGGTGCGGGTGGCCGGGCTGAAACGGCGGCTCAGCGCGGGCCTGCCGATGCGCGGCGGCGACCGGGTGTCGCTGCGCCACCAGCTCGAGATGATCAGCGAACGCACCGCCGACCTGGTGACCCGGCACGCCGCGTGCTTCGCCGAGGAGGTCCGGCCCAAGCTGTCGGCCGAGGGGATCGAGCTGGTCAGCTGGGGTGAGCTCGGCCCGGCCGAACGGGAACGGCTGCGCACCTACTTCCGGGAGCAGGTCTTCCCGGTGCTGACGCCGCTCGCGGTCGACCCGGCGCATCCGTTCCCGTACATCTCCAGCCGGTCGCTCAACCTCGCGGTGGTGCTGCGCGACCCGGACGGCAGCGGCTCCGAGCTGTTCGCCCGGATCAAGGTGCCGAACAACGTGCCGCGGTTCGTGACCGTGCAGAACGACAGCCGCGGGGTGCGGTTCCTGCCGGTCGAGGAGCTCATCGCGGTCCACCTCGACCAGTTGTTCTCCGGCATGCAGATCCAGGAGTGGCACCTGTTCCGGGTGACCCGCAACGCCGAGCTGGAGGTCGACGAGGACCGGGACGAAGACCTGCTGCAGGCCCTCGAACGCGAGCTGGCGCAACGCCGGTTCGGCCCGCCGGTGCGGCTCGAGGTGGCCGCGTCGATCAGCGATCACGTGCTCGACCTGCTGGTCCGTGAGCTCGACATGGACAGCCAGGACGTGCTGCGGGTGCCCGGCCTGCTCGACCTGTCGGCGCTGTGGCAGGTGTTCGGCGAGTGCGACCGGGACGACCTCAAGGACCGCCCGTTCGTGCCGGCCACCCACCCGCAACTGGCCGACGGCGAGGTGCCGCGCAGCGTGTTCAACCGGCTGCGGGAGAGCGACATCCTGGTGCACCACCCGTACCACTCGTTCTCCACCAGCGTGCAGCGGTTCATCGAACAGGCCGCGGCCGACCCGAACGTGCTGGCCATCAAGCAGACCCTGTACCGCACCTCGGGCGACTCGCCGATCGTGGACGCGCTGGTCGACGCGGCCGCCGCCGGCAAGCAGGTGGTGGTGCTGGTCGAGGTCAAGGCGCGGTTCGACGAGGTGGCCAACATCGCCTGGGCCCGCACCCTGGAGCGGGCCGGCTGCCACGTGGTCTACGGCCTGGTCGGGCTCAAGACCCACTGCAAAACCTCCTTGGTGGTACGCCAGGAGGGCAACCAGATCCGGCGGTACTGCCACATCGGCACCGGCAACTACCACCCCAAGACGGCCCGGCTCTACGAGGACTTCGGCATGCTGACCGCCGACCCCGAGGTGGGCGCCGACGTCACCGACCTGTTCAACGTCCTGACCGGGTACAGCCGGCAGCGCTCGTACCGCCGCCTGCTGGTGGCCCCGCACGGGGTGCGCTCCGGCCTGGTGGAGCGGATCGAGCAGCAGGCCGCGATCGCCCGCGAGGGCGGCGTGGCGCTCGTCCAGTTCAAGGTGAACTCGCTGGTCGACGAGGAGACCTGCGACGCGCTGTACCGCGCCTCGCAGGACGGCGTGAAGGTCGACCTGATCATCCGGGGCATGTGCAGCCTGCGGCCGGGCGTGCCGGGCCTGAGCGACAACATCCGGGTGCGCTCGATCGTCGGCCGGTTCCTGGAGCACTCGCGGGTGTTCCGGTTCGGCGCCGGCGACGACGCCGAGTACTGGATCGGTTCGGCCGACCTCATGCACCGCAACCTGGACCGCCGGGTCGAGGCGCTGGTCCGGGTGACCCTGCCGTCGGCACAGCGCGACCTGCGGCACGTCCTGGAACTGTCGATGAGCGACCAGAGCGAGGGCTGGGACCTGGCCGGCGACGGCACCTGGCACCGCCGCCCGGAAAACCCGTCCGAGCCGCACCTGCACCTCCAGGAAGCCCTGCTGCGCCGGATCATCGGCAAGGCGGTCTGATGACCGATCCGCAACGCGCCGCGGGCGGGGTGCTCTACCGTCCGGCGGGCGACGGCATCGAGATCTGCCTGGTACACCGGCCCCGGTACGACGACTGGGCGCTGCCCAAGGGCAAGCTGGACAACGGCGAGCATCCGCTGGCCTGCGCGGTCCGCGAGGTGGCCGAGGAGACCGGCGCCCGCGGCGTCCCGCAGGTGCGGCTGCCGCGGGTGGACTACACGCTGCCGGACGGCCGGCCCAAGACCGTCGACTACTGGCTGATGCGCACCGCCGGCGAGGGCCCGGTGCAGGACACCGACGAGGTCGACGCGACGGCCTGGCTGCCGCTCGCCGAGGCGGCCGAGCGGGTCAGCTACGCCGACGAACGCGCGGTGCTCGACCACCTGGCCGGCCGGCCGCCGGTCACCGCGGTGGTGGCGCTGGTGCGGCACGCGCACGCCGGCGACCGCAAGTCCTGGGTGGGCCCGGACGCGCTGCGCCCGATCGACGAGGTGGGCCAGGTGCAGGCCGACCGGATCGGCACGGTGCTGTCGACGCTCGAGCCGGCCCGGCTGTACGCGGCCACGCCGTTGCGGTGCAAGCAGACGCTGGAGCCGCTGGCGCAACGCACGGGTGGCCTGCCGATCGTGCAGGACGCCGCGTTCGCCGAGCCCTCCGACCCGGCGGACGCTCCGGCCAAGGCCAAACTGGCCGCCCAGCGGCTGCTCGACCTGCGCTCGCCGGACGTGACGGTGATCTGCAGCCAGGGCAAGGTGATGCCGACCCTGGTGGCCACCCTGAAGGACGAGGCCGACCCGGCCCCCTACAAGGCTCCCAAGGGCACCGGCTGGCTGCTCACCTGGTCCGGGGACCGGCTTTTGGGCGCGTCGCGACTCTGACCGGGCCGGCGTCGGCCCGCCAGTAGCCGAGCAGGTCGCCGGTGAGCCAGCGGGCCCGGGCCATCTCGTCGGCCCGCGGTTCCCAGTCCCGGAACGGCAGCAGCGCCACCCGCCAGCACAGCACGCAGGTGAGATACCAGCCGTACAGCGGCACCACGCCGAGCCAGCCGTCCCGCGGCCGGTACGAGGCGTACGGCGCCAGCACCCGCACGGCCAGCCCGGACCAGGCGCCGGTGACCAGCCAGTCGAGCAGCCCCTGGCCGGTCCAGCTCTCGATCAGCCCGCCGAGCGTCCACCCCGGCACCACGGCCACCGCGAACAGCACCGCGGCGATCAGCGACCGGCCGACCAGCCCGCGAGGCAACGTTGCGCGCTCCATGCCCGGACGGTAGGCCCACCGGGCGTTTCCGCGCTCGGACACACGAAAGGCGTCCACCGTAAGGGTGGACGCCCGTCGCAGACCCGGTGTCAGCGGGTCTTACGTGCGGTGCTGCTGGTCGCCCGGGCGCGGGCCGGAGTGGCAGCCGCGGCCGTCGTGGTCTTGCGGGCGGTGGTCTTCTTGGCCGCCGCCGTCTTGGTCGCGGTCGCCGCCTTCTTGGCGGGCGCCGCCTTGGTCACGGACGCCTTCTTGGCCACCGTGGTCTTGGCCGGGGCGGCCTTGGTCGCGGCCGTCTTGGTGGCGGCCGTCTTCTTTGCCGCGGTGGTCTTGGCCGCCGTGGTCTTGGCCGGCGCGGCCTTGGTGGCCGTCGTCTTCTTGGCGGCGGCCGTCCTGGTGGCGGCGGTCTTGGCCGGGGCGGCCTTGGTGGCCCCCGTCTTCTTGGCCGCGGTCGCCTTGGTGGCGGTCGTGGCCTTGGCGGCCGTCGTGGCCTTGGCAGCCGTCGTGGTCTTGGCAGCCGTCGTGGTCCGCTTGGCCGCAGTGGCCTTCGCGGGGGCGGACTTCGCGGCGGTCGCCTTGGTGGCGGTCGCCTTGGTGGCGGGGGTGGTCTTCTTGGCCGGGGCGGCCTTGGCGACCTTTCCGCTCGCGACCATCTCCCGGAAGGCCGTACCGGGGCGGAACGCCGGCACCGACGTCTTCTTCACTTTCACCGTCTCGCCGGTCCTGGGATTGCGCGCGGTACGCGCGTTGCGCACCCGCTTCTCAAAGGAGCCGAAGCCGGTGATGGCTACCTTGTCGCCCTTGGCGACGGCGCCCTCGACCTCACTGATGAAGGCATCCAGTGCCGCGGTCGCCGTCTTCCGGTCTCCCAGTCGGGCGGCGAGCGCCTCGATGAGCTCGGCCTTGTTCACGGTATTCCTCCCGAACGTGAGATTGGCCCATTGCGAGCCATTCTGCGCGCACCGTATGCCCTCTGACCAGCAGACACAAACATTCGTGGCAAAAAAACCCTTGTGTTGCAACGAATTCGCCCTCACCGGGGACCCGGTGAGGGCGAAAAACCGTGTGCTGACAGCGTTTTGCTGATCAGGTCACAACCGGCTTGAAGGACGGCCGGCCGGACTCGTACGCGGTGATCGTGTCCTCGTGCCGCAGGGTCAGTCCGATGTCGTCGAGGCCCTCCAGGAGGCGCCAGCGGCTGAAATCGTCGATCGGGAACTGCCAGGAGGCGTCGTCCACCCGCACCTGACGTCCGGCCAGGTCCACGGTGACCTCCTTCTCCGGCTCGCTCTCGCCCAGTTCCCAGAGGGCTTCGACGGCCTTCTGGTCCAGTTGCACCGGCAGCAGACCCTCCTTGAGCGCGTTGCCGCGGAAGATGTCGCCGAACCGGGCCGCGATGACCACCTTGAAGCCCCAGTCCCGCAGGGCCCACACCGCGTGCTGGCGCGACGATCCGGTGCCGAAGTTGGGGCCGGCCACCAGGATCGTGGCGCCCGCGTGCGCCGGGTTGTGCAGCACGAATCCCGGGTCCTCGCGCCAGGCGCTGAACAGCCCGTCCTCGAATCCGGTGCGGGTGACCCGCTTCAGGTAGACGGCCGGGATGATCTGGTCGGTGTCCACATCGGAGCGCCGCAGCGGCATGACTTTGCCGCTGTGCGTAACGAACTTGTCCATCTGTCTCTCCCGTTACCGATCGGCCAGAAGGTCGGAGGGCGCGGCTAGCCTGCCGGCCACCGCGGTCGCGGCGGCAACCTGCGGCGAGACCAGGTGGGTGCGCCCGCCCTTGCCCTGCCGGCCCTCGAAGTTGCGGTTGGACGTGGAGGCGGCGCGCTGGCCCGGGCTGAGCGTGTCCGGGTTCATCCCCAGGCACATGGAACAGCCGGCGAACCGCCACTCGGCGCCCGCCTCGGTGAAGATGCGGTCCAGGCCCTCGGCCTCGGCCGCCTCGCGCACCTGGTACGACCCCGGGACGATCATCATCCGGACGTCGTCGTGCACCTTGTGGCCGCGCAGCACGTCGGCCGCGGCCCGCAGGTCTTCCAGCCGGCCGTTGGTGCACGAGCCGACGAACACCACGTCCACCGGCACCTCGCGGAACGGCGTGCCGGGCTGGAGGTCCATGTAATCCAGGGCACGCCGGGCCGCGCTGCGGTCGGTCTCCTCGACGAACTCCTCCGGGTCGGGCACCACACTGTCCAGCGGCGCGCCCTGGCCCGGGTTGGTGCCCCAGGTGATGAACGGGCTCACCGCGGCGGCGTCCAGGATGATCTCGGTGTCGTACTCGGCGCCCTCGTCGGTCGCCAGCGTCCTCCAGTACGCCACCGCGGCTTCCCACGCCTCGCCCTTCGGCGCGTGCTGGCGGCCTTCCAGGTACGCGAACGTGGTCTCGTCCGGCGCGATCATGCCGGCCTTGGCGCCCCACTCGATGCTCATGTTGCAAATGGTCATCCGGCCCTCCATGGAGAGCTTGCGGATCGCCTCGCCGCGGTACTCCACGATGTGGCCGTTGCCACCGCCGGTGCCGGTCTGCGTGATCAGCGCCAGGATCAGATCTTTCGCCGAGACGCCCGGGCGCAGTTCGCCGACGACCGTGACGGCCATGGTCCTGGGCTTGGCCTGTGGCAGCGTCTGGGTGGCCAGCACGTGCTCGACCTCGCTGGTGCCGATGCCGAACGCGAGCGCGCCGAACGCGCCGTGGGTGGCCGTGTGCGAGTCGCCACAGACGATCGTCATGCCGGGCTGGGTGAGACCGAGCTGCGGGCCGATCACGTGCACGATGCCCTGCTGTACGTCGCCGAGCGGCCGGATCTGCACACCGAATTCGGCGCAGTTCTTGCGGAGAGTTTCGATCTGGGTGCGCGACACCGTATCGGTGATCGTGAGAAGCTCACCGCGACGAGTGTTGAAGGACGGGTCCGCGTATCCGGTCGGGGTGTTGTGGTCCTCGGTGGCCAGGGTGAGATCCGTGCGTCGCACCCGTCGCCCGGCCAGCCGCAGGCCGTCAAAAGCCTGTGGACTGGTCACCTCGTGGAGCAGGTGCAGGTCGATGAAGAGCAGGTCCGGTTCGCCCTCGGCGGCGCGCACGACGTGGTCGTCCCAGACCTTTTCTGCCAGGGTTCTCGGCTTCGGAGTGACTCCCACCATCTGGACATCCTAAATTCTGGGAGGTATGTTTCGGCTTGTGGGACACAGTATGAGCGGTGTCGGCGTTCTCGACAAGGCGGTTGTCATCCTCGCGGCGTGCGTCGACGGTGCCAGCCTGGCCGAACTCGTAGACCGTACGAAGCTGCCGCGCGCAACCGCACATCGCCTGGCCCAGGCCCTGGAGATCCACCGGATGCTGGTGCGTGACACCCAGGGCCGGTGGCGTCCGGGACCCCGTCTCGGCGAGCTGGCGAACGCCGCACCGGACGTTCTGCTGACCGCCGCCGAACCCCTGCTTTCCGCATTGCGGGACGCCACCGGAGAAAGTGCGCAGTTGTACTTGCGCCGGGCCGACGAACGTATATGTGTCGCCAGCGCCGAACGCGCGAGTGGCCTCCGGGACACCGTACCCGTCGGCTCGGTCCTGCCGATGACCGCCGGATCGGCCGCACAGATCCTGCTCGCCTGGGAGCCGCCCGAGGCGGTCATGCCGCTGCTGCCGCGCTGCAAGTTCACCGGCCGCACGCTCGCCGAGGTCCGCCGCCGGGGCTGGGCGCAGAGCGTCGCCGAGCGCGAGGCCGGTGTGGCCAGTGTCTCGGCGCCGATCCGCGACCGCACCGGCCGGGTCATCGCCGCCATCTCGATAAGCGGTCCGATCGAGCGTCTCGGCCGCCGACCCGGCGAGCGGCACGCGATGGCCGTGGTGCGGGCCGGGCAACGACTTTCGGGGCTCTGACTTCGTAACATCCGCTCGATAGAGTCACCGCGTGCGGCTCTTCGGGCGGTCGGTCGAGTGTGCGGCGCTCGACGAGGTGATCGCGGGGACGCGAGCCGGGCGCAGCGCGAGCTTGGTGCTGCGCGGCGAGGCCGGCGTCGGCAAGACCACACTGCTGCGGTACGCCGAGAGCACGTGTCCCGGCGCGCTCTGGATCGGCGGTGTCGAGGCCGAGGCCCGGTTTCCCTATGCGGCCCTGCACCGGCTGCTGATCCCGTTGCTGGCCGGCCGCGACCGGTTGCCGGCCAGCCAGCGCGCCGCCGTCCAGGTCGCCTGCGGTCTGACCGACGGCCCGCCGCCCGACCTCTACCTGGTGAGCCTCGCCGCCCTGACCCTGCTGGCCGAGGCACCCCGGCTGGTGGTGGTCGACGACGCCCAGTGGCTCGACCGGGAATCGTTGCGGGCGCTCGCCTTCGTCGCCCGCCGGTTGCACGCCGAGGGTGTGGTGCTGCTGTTCGGGTTGCGGACCGAGGGTCTCGACCAGCCCGATCTGCTGGCCGGTGTCGAGGTGCGGGACATCACCGGACTCGACCGGGAGGCCGCCGTGGCACTGCTCGCCGGCGTGGTGGACACCCGGCTCGACCCGGCCCTGGCCGACCAGATCGCGGCGGCCACCGGCGGCAATCCGCTGGCGCTCACCGACCTGGGCCGGGAGCTCACCGCCGACCAGTTGCGCGGCGCCCGGCCGCTGCCCGAGCCGGTGCCGATCGGCAGCCGCCTCGAGGCGCACTACTCGACCCGGATCCGCGCCCTGCCGGCCCGCACCCGCACCTGGCTGCTGCTGGCCGCGGCCAACGCGGGCGGCACCGACATGCAGCTGATCGAGGCGGCCCACCGGCTCGGCACCGACCTGGCCGACGCGGCACCGGCCGAGACCGACCGGCTCGTCACCGGGTCGCCACCGGCCACGTTCCGGCATCCGCTGGTGCGCTCGGCCGTCTACAACGGCGCCACCTCGGCCGACCGCCGCGCCGTGCACGAGGCGCTGGCCGCGGTCATCACCGGCACCGCCGAGGCGGACCGCCGGGCCTGGCACCTCGCGGCCGCCGCGGACGGACCGGACGAGGCGGTCGCGGCCGAGTTGGAGCGGTGCGCCGACCGGGCCGGCGCGCGCGGCGGGCACACCGCGCGGCACACGTTCCTGAGCCGGGCCGCCGAACTGACCCCCGAACCCGGCACCCGCGCGATCCGTCAGGTGCAGGCCGCCGCGGCCGCGCTGACCGCCGGTGCCTTCGCCCGGGCGCTGCTGCTGCTCGACGCGGTGGACGAGACCGGGCTGCCCGGACCGGCACGCGGCTCGGCGCTGCTGACCCGGGCGATCGCGGCGGTGAACGCCGGCGTGCCGACCGGGCCGCGGGACGGCGCGGCCATCTGCCTGGCCGCGGCCGAGGCGTTCGGCGACGACCGGGACCGGGCCCGGGCCGCCGTGATCCAGGCGGTCGAGCAGATGATCGGGGCCGAGCACCTGGCGAGCGTCACCGAGGCGGAGGTGGCCGCGGCGGCCGCCGAACTGGCCGGCACCGACCTGGACGGACTGCTGCTGGCCGGCTACGCCGCCTGGATCACCGAGGGCTTCGAACGCGGCGTTCCGGCCCTGCGCCGGGCGGTCGCCGCGATCACCGACCCGGCCACTCCGGACGAGACGCTGCTGGCCCGGATCGTGATCGGGGTCAACTTCTGCAACCTCATCTGGGACGACGAACCCAAGCAGGTGATCCTCGAGCGGGCCGAGATGGCGGCCCGCCGCACCGGCGCCCTGCACGCGCTCGATCTGGTGCACTTCCTCGGCGCGATGACCGGCGCGGTGCTCGGCCGGCTCGCCGACGCCGACCGGCACGACGCGGCCGGCCAGCGCCTGCGCCGATCCATCGGCCTCACCGCCGACCAGGAACTCGTGTGGCGCCATCCGGAGCTGCTGACCTGGCGGGCGCCACCCGGCGTCCGCGAGACGGTGCGGCCGGCCCTGGAGGTCTTCGAGATGCTGCACCTGGGCGGGATGCAGGCGGTCACCCGGCTCAGTCTGGCGCTGCTGGACATCGCCGAGGGCGACTACGCGTCGGCCCGCGAGCTGCTCGGCGGGGTGGTCGAGTTCGGCCGGCCGCACCGCTACGCCTGGGCGCTGCCCGACCTGGTCGAGGCGGCGCTGCGCTCGGGTGACCGGCCGACGGCCATGCTGGCGTACGCCGATCTGGTGTTGACCGCACGGGCCAGCGACGCGCCCCGGGCCCGCGGGCTGCTGGCCCGCTGCACGGCGCTGCTGGCCGGCGTGGACGAGGCCGAGGAGCACTACCGGCAGGCGATCGAGGAGCTCGCCGGCACGCTGGGGCACGGCGATCTGGCCCGTGCGCACCTGCTCTACGGCGAGTGGCTGCGCCGCCGGCGCCGCCGGCGGGACGCCCGGGGCCAGTTGTCCCTCGCGCTCGCCATGTTCACCGAGGTGCGCGCCGAGGCGTTCGCCGAACGGACCCGGCAGGAGTTGCGCGCGCTCGGCGACAGCGTCCTGGTCCCCGTACCGCCTTCGGATGAAACGGCCCTGACCCCGCAGGAGACCGCCGTGGCGCGCCTGGCGCGCGACGGCGGCACCAACGCCGAGATCGCGGCACACCTGTTCCTGAGCGCCAACACCGTGGATTACCACCTGCGCAAGGTCTACCGGAAACTCGGCGTGCGGTCACGCCGGCAGCTGCGCCAGACGTTGCACGACTGACTACGTGTTTCGCGGGATTCGCGGGTGGCGACGTTCACCGAGGATCGCCTCATGAAACCCATCGTTCTGGTCCACGGATTCTGGGTCACCCCGCGCAGCTGGGAGAACTGGAAGGCGCACTACGAGGCCAAGGGGCACCAGGTCGTCGCGCCGGGCTACCCCGGCTTCGAGGCCGAGGTGGAGGCGCTCAACGCCGACCCGGCCCCGATCGTCGCGCTCACCGTCCCGCAGATCATCGCCCACCTCGAAGAGACCGTACGGGCCCTGCCGGAGCCGCCGATCATCATCGGGCACTCGGCCGGCGGCGCGTTCACCCAGATCCTGCTCGACCACGGCCTCGGCGCGGCCGGCGTGGCCATGAACTCCGCGCCCACCGAGGGCGTCCGGGTGGTGCCGCTGTCCCAGGTGAAGTCCACCTTCCCGGTCCTCAAGAGCCCGGCCAACCGGCACAAGGCGGTGGGTCTGACCTACGAGCAGTGGAAGTACGCCTTCACCAACACCTTCCCCGAGGACGAATCCCGGGCCACCTACGAGCGCTACCACATCCCGGCCAACGGCGGGATCCTGTGGGGCAGCGTGCTCGCCAACTTCCAGCCCGGCCACCAGGACACCTGGGTCGACTACCACAACGACAACCGGGCGCCGCTGCTGTTCGTCTCCGGCTCCGAGGACCACATCATGCCGCCCTCGGTCCAGGAGTCGAACTGCAAGCACTACAAGTCGAACACCGTCACCGAGCGCCGCGAGTACGAGGGCTACGCCCACCTGCTGCCGGCCCAGAAGGGCTGGGAGCAGATCGCCGACGAGGTCCTCGACTGGGCGCTGGCCCACGCGCGATGACCGGTCTGACCATCACCCACATCGGCGGGCCGACCACGCTGGTCGAGTTCGGCGGGGTGCGGTTGCTGGTCGATCCGACGTTCGACGCCCCCGGCCGGCGGTACTCGTTCGGCTGGGGGACGTCGTCGGTGAAGACCGCCGGACCGGCGCTGGACGTCGCCGACCTGGGACCGCTGGACGCCGTGCTGCTCACCCACGACCAGCACGCCGACAACCTGGACGACGCCGGCCGCCGGCTGCTGCCGTCGGCGCCGGTCGTGCTGACCACGGTGGCCGGCGGCAGACGGTTGGGGGCGACCGGCCTGGCACCGTGGCAGACCGCCACGGTGGGCGGCGTCGAGGTGACCGCCACGCCGTCCCGGCACGGGCCGGCCTGGAGCGTGCCGATCGTCGGGCCGACCACCGGTTTCGCGCTGCGGGAGGCCGACCGGGTGGTGTGGATCTCCGGGGACACCGTGGTCTTCCCGGGTGTGCTCGAGGTGGCGTCCCGGTTCGCCGTGGACACCGCGATCCTGCACCTGGGCAAGGTGCAGTTCGGCCTCACCGGCCCGGCCCGGTTCACCATGACCGGCCGGGACGCGGCCCGGCTCTGCGCACACCTCAAGCCGCGGCACGTCGTGCCGGTGCACTACGAGGGCTGGTCGCACTTCCACGAGGGCCGGGCCGAGATCGATGCGGCGTTTCCTCAGGGCGCGCTGACCTGGCTCACGCCGGGCGTCCAGACCGCGTTGTCGTGAGCGAACACCACCCGGCGCGGGTCGAGGGCCAGGAGCCGGTCGAGCCAGGCCGGTGACCCGCCGACGCCGGCGTGCCGGGCCAGCACGTCGCCGGTGAACGCGGTGGCGTTGTCGTGGCTCTGGCCGGCCACGATCACGGTGCCGTCCGGGTTGGTCACCACGACCGACTGGTGGCCGGCGGTGTGGCCCGGGGTGGGCACGATCAGCACCCCGGGCAGCACCTCGGCCTCGCCGTCCAGTTCCTCGTAGCGGACGCCGGGATGGTCGACGAGTTCGGGCAGCGTGTAGTCGACGGTGTCGCGGGCCATCGCCAGTTCGGCCCGCTGGGTGAAGACGGGACGACCGGCCAGGTCGGGGTTGCCGCCGCAGTGGTCGAAGTGGAGGTGGCAGTTCACCACGTACCGGATCTCGTCGATCTTGGCACCGGCGGCCGCGAGCGCCGCGGGAAGCTCCACCCGGCGGGGTTGGTACCAGGCGTCCACCTCGGGGTGACTGCCCATGCCGGTGTCGACCAGCAGCGGGCCGTCCGGGTGCTCGACGAGATAGCCGAGGGTCGGCTCGACGCGCGGGGAACCGGTGCCGGTCTCCTCCGCGGGGCGGATGAAATAGCCGAGGTCGACGCGGTGGACTCGCATCGTCCAGTAATAACAGAAACGGCCCGCATCTACCGATGCGAGCCGTTACGCTGCGTAGCCCCGAAGGGATTCGAACCCTCGCTACCGCCTTGAGAGGGCGGCGTCCTAGGCCGCTAGACGACGGGGCCAGGACCTGCTTGCTTCCGCTTTCTCGCGTCAGCGGCGGGCCGAACTCTATCAGAAGTCCAGCACCACCCCTCCGCGAGGATTGGTAGCGCTGGGGTACCAGGACTCGAACCTAGACTAACTGAACCAGAATCAGTCGGGCTGCCAATTACCCCATACCCCATTGGCTCGGTTTCCCGTGCCGAGAAAGAACTCTACCCGACCCATGTGGGCCCACCAAATCGGGTTACCTCAGCGGAACATGTCCGCGTGCCGCCGGGCCCACTCCTCGAGCGTCATCGCGGGGCGCCCGAGCAGCTCGGCCACGGTCGGCAACGCGGCCTGCGGGTGCCCGACGAGCTGCGCCAGGCCGTCCAGATACCACTCGCTGTACTCCCCCATGGCCAGCGCGAACTGCTGCACCGCCGCATCCCGGGGCAGATCGACGTAGACCAGCTCGCGGCCCAGCGCCCGGCCGATCCGCTCGACCTTCTCCCGGCGGTTCAGCGACTCCGGGCCGGTGAGCTCGTACGACTTACCCACATGACCGTCGGTCACCAGCACCTTGGCGGCCACCGCGGCGATGTCCTCCTGGGCGATGACCGCGGTGGCGGCCTCCGGATAGGCGTCGCGCACCACGTCACCGGCCCGGATCTGCTCGGCCCAGATGCCGGTGTTCGCCATGAACTCGCCCGGCTCCAGGTGGGTGAACGGCACCCCGGAGGCCTCGACGCCGTCCTCCACCTCCTGCCAGTGGTCGCCCTTGGCGCCGGCCAGGTCGACGATCCGGCCGACGCCGGCGTCCGCGGCCAGCCGGCAGGCCTCGAAGACGGTCGGGATGTGCGGGGCGAGGTACATCACGTCGACGCCTTGCAGGGCCGCCGGCAGCGTCTCGACCTTGCCGAGGAAGCCGCGGACCACCTCGACGCCGGCCGGCAGCGCGGCCCGCTCGGGATCGACGGTGAGGGCACGCACGTCGTCGGCACCCAGGGCGAGCAGCTCGTCGACGACCATCCGGCCCACGTTACCGGTGGCCCCCGTTACCAAGATCTTCATTTCCGTACTCCCTACGAGAATGGCTTACCGTAGGGTATACGAGAAGTTCTTTTCCTTTCTAGGGTGGCGGGTGGGGCGGTTGGACGGGACTGACTTCACCGGGCGGATTTTGCCGCTGCTCTGGCGGCGGTCGATCCCGGCGCGTAAGGCGGCCGGGCGGCCGCCCCGGCTGACCGTCGACGCGGTGGTGGCGGCCGGCATCCGGATCGCCGACGCCGAGGGGATCGAGGCGGCCTCGATGGCCCGGCTCGGCGCCGAACTGTCGGTGGCGACCATGACGCTCTACACCTACGTGCCGTCCCGCGACGACCTGGTCGACCTGATGGTCGACGAGGTGTTCGTGGAGCGCGGCCTGCACGGCCCGCGGCCCGAGGACTGGCGCGAGCAGATCCGCTCGTACGCCGACCGCACGTTCGCGATGTACCGGGCGCATCCCTGGCTGGCCCGGGTGTCGCAGCTGCGGCCGCCGATCGGGCCGGGGATGCTCGCCGAACAGGAGTACGTGCTGGCCGCCGTGTCCGGCCTGGGGCTGCCGACCGCGCAGGTCAGCCGGGCCGCGACGGCCATCTCGGGCTGGGTGGTGGCGGCTGCCCGGCAGGAGGCGGAGAGCACGCTGCTGCGCCGGGCCACCGGGCTGAGCTCGGACGAGTGGTGGTTGCAGCGCGGCGAACTGTGGGAGAAGTGGTTCGACGTCGAGGCACACCCGGCGATGACCGCGCTGTGGAACGCCGGCGGCTTCGACCGGGGCGCCGACGAGCAGGCCCGGGACGCGTACGAGTACGGCCTGGGCCTGCTGCTCGACGGGATTGAGAGGTCATCGGGTTCTCTGGGTTTTCCGCCGCCGGATAGCTCAGTCCAGTGAGACGACCGGATTACGCAGCTCGCCGATGCCCTGGATGCTGATCGAGCAGGTGTCGCCCGCGGTCAGCTCGCTCACCCCGGCGGGCGTGCCGGTCAGGATGATGTCGCCCGGCAGCAGCGTCATCACGTGCGACACGTACGAGATCAGCGTGGGGATGTCGAAGACCAGGTCCTTGGTACGCCCGATCTGCCGCATCTCCATGGCGTCCGGGTTGCGGCCCACCTCGCAGCGGATCTCCAGGTCGCTCACGTCCAGGCCGGTGACGATCCACGGGCCGATCGGGCAGAACGAGTCGAAGCCCTTGGCCCGGGTCCACTGCGGATCGCTGCGCTGCAGGTCGCGGGCGGTCACGTCGTTGCCGATGGTGTATCCGAAGATCGCCCTCTCGGCACCGGCCCGGTCGACCCGCCGGGCGCCGGTGGCACCGATCACCACGGCCAGTTCGGCCTCCTCCTCGACCCGCTGCGACTGCGGTGGCAGCCGGATCGCGTCGTTCGGCCCGATCACCGAGGTGGACGGCTTGATGAAGATCAGCGGCTCCTTGGGCACCTCGTTGCCGAGCTCGGCGGCGTGGTCGGCGTAGTTGCGGCCGATCCCGATCACCTTGCTGGAAAAGATCGGGGCCAGCAGGCGCACGTCGGCGAGCGCCCACCGCTGCCCGCTGAACTGCACCTTGTCGAACGGCAGCGAGTTGATCTCGGCGATGGTCAAACCGTCGGCCTCGCTGCCCTCGACCACCCCGAAGGACACGCCACCAGCATGAACAAAACGGGCGAAACGCACGGGAAATCCCCCACTCTCGGAAGCTCTCCCGGAAATCTACGCCGACCGGAAGGCCCCGTTCGTGTCGGCGCCCAGCCGCGGGAACGGGTCCAGCGCGAACACCACCTCCACCGGCACCTCGAAGTACGCACAGATCCGCAGCGCCAGGTGGAGGCTCGGGCTGAACTCGCCGCGCTCGAGGTAGCCCACCGTCTGGTAGTGCACGCCCAGGGCGTCGGCGAGTTGCCGCCGCGAGATGCCGCGCTCGGCGCGCAGCATCGCGATCCGGTTGTAGGTGAGCTCGCTGCTCATCGGCCGACAGTCGTGAGGATCCGCTCGCGCCGCGCCGCCACCGCCGAGCCGGACTCGCGGCGCGCCATCCGCCGCAGCAGGGTGGGCGCCAGCAGCAGGCCGAGTACCGCCCACAGCCCGAGCACGCCGAACATCTCCAGGTGCCGCCACGAGTGGGTCAGCTCGACGGCCGCCAGGGCGTCGGGAAGGAAGGCCGAACGCATGCCCAACCCTAGCCAGTAGACCGGGAACACCTGCGCGACGGGATGCAGCCAGCCCGGCATGCTGGTGATCGGGTAAAAGATGCCGGAAATCGCGATGAGGCCGATCAGCGGCAGCATCACGATGCCCATGTTGCGCGGGTTCTCGATGACCGAGCCGATCACGGCGCCGATCGGCATGGTGGCCACCAGCGCGAGCGGCACCAGCCAGAGCAGGGTCAGCCAGCCGGCCAGGTCGAGGCGCAGGCCCTCGACCAGGAACAGCCCGGGGATCAGCTGGAGCAGGAAGGCGATCAGCGCCATCCCGCCGACCAGCACGGTCTTGCCGATCAGATAACCGCTCATCCCGTTCGGCGTCGCCTTGGCCCGCAACAGCGTGCCGTCCTCGCGGTCGACGATGAGGTGCTGGGAAACCATGATCAGGCCGCCGAAGGCCAGGCCCATCCCCAGGGCACTGGGCAGCGTGCTGGCGCCCAGCGAGAACTCGGTACCCGGCACGTGCGCGTCGCGCATGAAGAAGATCGTGCCGAGCAGCAGCACGGTCGGGAAGAAGTAACCCCACAGGTCGGTGGCGTTGGTGAAGGTCTGCCGCAGCTCGATGCCGCCGCGGGCGATCCCGGTCCTGATGACGGCGATCATCGCGCGCCTCCCTCGGCCTCAACAACCAGTTTCATGTACGTGTCCTCGAGGCTGTTGCGCCGGACCTCGAGATCGGCGATGTCGTCTCCGTACTGCGCGAACAGCTGGCGGACAAAGCTGGTGGCGTCGGCCGCCGAGTGCACGAACCGCTGGCCGTCCCGGGTCCAGCGGATCTCGGTCTCGCCGGCCACCCGGCGGGACAACTCGTCGGCCGAGCCGTCCGCGATGATCCGGCCGCCGGCCAGGATCACGATGCGGTCGGCCAGCTTCTCGGCCTCGTCGAGGTCGTGCGTGGTGAGCAGGATGGTGGCGTCGTCCACATCGGCCAGCCGGTGCACCAGGTCGTGGAACTCGCGGCGGGCGGCCGGGTCGAAGCCGACCGTCGGCTCGTCGAGGAACAGCAGCTCGGGCCGGCCCACGATGCCGATCGCCACGTCCAGCCGGCGGCGCTGGCCGCCGGAGAGCCGGGCGATCCGCTGGCCGGCGTGCTCGGTGAGGCCGACCACGGCGAGCAGGTCGTCGACCGGCCAGGGCCGGGAATGCCGGTCGGTCGAATAGGGACCGTAGTAGGCGCCGAGGTGGGCCAGCAGCTCGCGGACCCGCCACTTGCCGTGGTCACGCCAGGACTGGAGCACCACGCCGAAGCGGGCCCGCCAGGCCTCGTTGCCGGTCGCCGGGTCGATGCCGAGCACCCGGATGTCGCCGGCCGAGCGCATCCGGAAGCCCTCGAGAATCTCGATGGTGGTGGTCTTGCCCGCGCCGTTCGGCCCCAGCAGCGCGACGACCTCGCCGCGGCGGGCCGTGAAGCTCACCCCGGACAACACGTCCTTGGTGCCGTACCGCATCCGGAGATCGCGGACGGCGATGACCGTCTCGTCGCCCGGCAGCCCGGTGCCGGCGTCGAGAGCCCCCGTCAAAGTCATTCCTCCCATGTCCAGCACCTTATCAAGAATGTAGTAGGTGTACTACATATCGGCGTACAACTTTTGTCAGTTGCCCGACCCGCCGCGCTGATTCGCGCCTAACGGTGATCGTGTTGATCGCGTTGGCTGGATACGCTGAATCCCATGGGGATCAAGCAGGTGAGGGCGCTCACCACGACGCTGCCCTCGGTCACCTGGATTCCCCTGGCCCGCGCCCATGCCGAGCGGGCCGACGAGATGACCGAGGGCCATCGCACGCGTCGTGCCACCGGCGAAAAGCACGCCATCGAAGACTTCCTCTACGACTACTACGGCACCCGCCCGGCCCAGTTGCGCCGCTGGCACCCCGGGGTCGGCGCCGGCCTCGCGCCCGCTCCTGCCGGGGTGGCCGAACACGCCGCCTGGAAGTTCTACCTGACCTATCCGGACGGTGTGGTCACCCTCGACGAGGAAGCGTTCATGCACGCCCGCGGCGAGAGCGTCCGCTACATCCACGGGCTGCTCACCGCGACCGCGTCCCGGCCGGTCTTCTCCGGCTGCTTCGGCCTGCACGAGTGGGCCATGGTCTACCGCGATCGCGAGCACCGGCACCCGCTGCCGCTGCGGCTCGGCCAGGACGAGACCGACAAGGTCGTCGAGCAGCACCCGATCCGGTGCACGCACTACGACGCGTTCCGGTTCTTCACCCCCGAGGCGGTTGGTCTCAACCGGCTCCAGCCCACCCGGGCCACCCAGGTTGACCTCGATCAGCCCGGCTGCCTGCACGCCGCGATGGACGTGCACAAGTGGGCCACCAAGCTGGGGCCGGCGGTGCCCGGTGCGCTGGCTCTCGACTGCTTCGCCCTGGCCGCCGACATCCGGCTGCTCGACATGCAGGCCAGCCCGTACGACCTGACCTCCTACGGCTACGAACCCGTGAAGATCGAAACCCCGGAGGGCAAGGCCGAGTACGTCGCCCGGCAGCGCGAGTTCGCCCGGCGGGCCGCGGCGCTGCGGGCCCGTCTCATCCGGGTGTGCGAGGAACTGCTGGGTGCCGAGGCGTCCCGCCGCAACCGCGAGGCGGTCGCACCGTTCAACCACCGCTGACGAACGCCAGGACCAGCCGCAGCGTCTCGTCCGGCCGGTCCAGATGCACGTCGTGGCCGGCGCCGGCGACCACCACGGCCGGCCCGCGCACCTCTGCCGGGTCGAGGGTGCCGTGCTCGCCCAGGATGGTCAGCACCGGGGCGGTGACCCGGTCTCGCTCCGCCCCGCGCGCCACCGCCGCGACCTCGCGAATCGCGGCCGCCATGACGTCGGCGTCGAAGCGCGGCCACAGGCCGTCGGCGCGACGCTCGAGGCCGGCGATCCAGGCATCCGCGATCGGCGCGTCACCGAGGAACCGCCGGGCCGCGGCCTCGTCGGCGAACGGCACCGGCCAGGACGCGAACCACTTCCCGAGCCGCTCCGGGTAGTCGCCGCCCCCGCCACCGACCCCGCCCTCGATTATGACGAGCCCCCGGCAGAGATCCGGTCGCGCGGCGGCGGTGAGCATCGCGGTGTGCGCACCCATCGACTGGCCGACCAGCCAGGCCGGACCGTCGTCGAGCAGCGCCACGGCGTCGCGGACGTAGGCGGCCCGCGAGACGTCGTCCGGGCGACGGGTGCTGTGCCCGTGACCTCGCTGGTCCGGCACCAGGACGCGGTAGCCGGCCGCGGCGATCCCGCGGGCCAGCGGCACCATCTCGGTGGCGCTGCCGGCCAGCCCGTGCAGCAGCAGCACGGTGCCCCGGTCGCCGCCGGACAGGGTGATCACCGACAGGCCGGCGGTTGTCGTCCGCTTTTCCACTCAAGTGCATCCTTCGTCGGCGAGGTGCCGGGTCCGCGCAGGATGGAGCGCGAATCGGCCGGCCACCATCATCGCCGGGTGCGGACATGGCTGATGGTGCTGGTCGCCGGCAGTATCGCGGCCCAGGGCCGGAGGACTACTGCGTCGAGGCGGCAATGGATGCGGTGGACACCGGCGGACCTGGACCTGCCGACATTCAGCCACGCTCCCGCCCGCCGCCCGCCGCCCGCCGCCCGCCGCCCGCCACCCGGGATCTTGACGCCGACGCCGCCCGGGCAGGCAGTCCACCTCGCCGCAACCCAACGGCCGCGCAAACTCCAGAGATCATGTGGAGTTCGTGTTCTCTCGACTTTCGCCATTTGATTGATGCGCGGCCGGTGCCATCGCCTCCGCAGGTCGTGGACCGGTGACGCCGACCCGACCGGTCCCGTGAGCACGGGCGAACCACCACCGCGGGCGATGATCAGCGCACCAAGATCGCGGGCGGCCGGCGGGTCAGCGGCCCGGCAGGTCGGCGTGCCGGAAGGGTGAGAGTGCGAGGTAGGCGGCCGACAGGACCAGGCCGCCGATGCCCGCCCAGACGGCCGTCCGGAAGCTGGTGGCGTCGGCGAGCAGGCCACCCGCCGGAGCGCCGATCACGATCATGCCGCGGTTGAGCGAGCGGATCGTGGTGTTCATCCGGCCCTGCAGCCGGTCCGGGGTGACCGACTGGCGGTAGGCCAGTTCGTTGGGGCCCTCGACGCCCATCGCGATCCAGAACAGGAACTGGCCGGCGATCAGCATCGCCCAGCCGGCCGGGCCGGGCACCGCGAACGCGACCAGCAACCAGGGCAGCGGCATGAGCACCCGGGTGGCGACCATGGTGCGGCCCGGTCCGAAGCGCACCGAGCAGCGGTTCGCGGCCGCGCCGCCGAGGACCGCGCCCAGACCGGCGCCCGCGTAGGTGACGCTGAGCTGGAACTCGTTGAGGCCCAGGCCGCCGTCCGCCGGGCCGCGCAGCTGGTAGAGGACGAAAACCGCGATCAGGACGCTGTGCGCGAGGAACCACAGGTGCCCGCTCAACGCCATCGGCGCGAGCATCCGGTGCTGGTAGACCCACGCCAGGCCCTCGCGCAACTCGGCCCACAACCCGCGTCGCCCGGCCGCCGGCCGGACGGTCTCGCCGACCCTGATCCGGCTGATCAGCAGGCCGGACACGGCGAACGAGACGGCGTCGATCAGGAACGCCACCGGCGCGCCCACGGTCCTGATCAGCACTCCGGCCAGCAGCGGCCCGGCGGTCTGCGCGACCGCGGCGGACTGTTCCGCGCGCGCGGTGGCCGCGGTGAGCAGCCCCGGCGACCGGACCACCGTGGGCATGAAAGCCTGCGCCGACGCGTCGAAGAAGAGCGAGAGAACGCCGATCGCCGCGACCACTATCAGGAGGGCGGGAAAGGTGAGCTGGCCCACGGCGTACAGCAATGGAATGACACACAGCAGCAACGCGCGCCCGGCATCCGTGCCCACCATCATCGGCTTGCGCCGGTAGCGGTCCGAGATCACCCCGGCGATCAAACCCATGAGGAGGTACGGGACCACGCCGGCGGCGCTGAGCAACCCCATCTGTGTCGCCGAAGCCTGCAGGACCACCGCCGCAAGCACCTGAACCGCCAGCAACGTGACGTGGCTGCCAAAGACCGAAACAGTGCCCGCAGTCCACAAAAGCCGAAAATCCGGCAGATCCCAGGGCCGCCGCACCGCGGTCCCGACCGGATCCTCCATTCGCCGATCCTCGCAACCGTTCTTGAATGCGGCTCCTCCGACCCCGCACCAATGAACCGCAGATCGACAAGATCGCGTTCGTAGACCCAAGGGGCGCGACAGGATCAGGCGGAGTCAAACCGCTGCGCGGAACGGGTCTCGCGGGGCGGTCTGCGCGCTAGTCACCCGGGAATGAGCGGCGGTTGCGCTTCGTCTCGCCGCGGCGTTTTTTCTCGGCTATGCGGCGTTCGACCGAGCCGCGGGACGGCTTGGTGGCCCGGCGCACCCGCGGCGGCGGCGCGATGGCACCGGCCACGATGCCGGCCAGGCGGGCCTCGGCGGCCTCCCGGTTGCGCAGCTGGGAGCGGTGCTCGGAGGCCACGATCGTGAGCACGCCGCCGACCAGGCGACCGGCCAGGCGTTCTATCGCCCGCTCTTTCAACCTCGGCCCCAGCACCGGCGACTCGGCCAGGTTCCAGGACAGCTCGACCCGCGAGTCCGTGGTGTTGACCCCCTGGCCACCGGGCCCGCTGGACCGGGAAAAACGCCAGCTCAACTCCGTGTCCGGGATCACCAGGCCCGGCCGGATCACTACCTCGGCCATCGGCCTGCTACCTCCTCGCGCTCGCCGCCCAGCATCGCACCGCTCCGCGGAGAGCGCCACGCGGTTATCCGTCAGGTCCGGCGGACCCGACGGGCGTCGAACCGTCCCCGGACAAGGCAGTATGGGTGGGTGACGTCCCCTAACGCGCCGGTTGTCGGTACCGGCTATCCGTGGCCTTTGGAAACCACCCGGCTGGGCAACGGCCTTCGGGTTGTGGTCAGTGCGGACCGGAGCGCGCCGGTTGTGTGCGTCAACCTCTGGTATGACGTGGGCTCTCGGCATGAGCCGGCCGGGCAGACCGGTTTCGCGCATCTCTTCGAGCATCTGATGTTCGAAGGGTCGGTGCATGTGGCCAAGACCGAGCACATGCGGCTGGTGCAGGGCAACGGTGGGTCGTTGAACGCGACCACCAACCCGGACCGCACCAACTACTTCGAGACGATGCCGTCCGAGCATCTCGAGTTGGCGCTCTGGCTGGAGGCCGACCGGATGGGCGGGCTGGTGCCGGCGCTCACCCAGGAGACCCTGGACAACCAGCGCGAGGTGGTAAAGAACGAAAGGCGGCAGCGGTACGAGAACGTGCCCTACGGCGATGCCTGGCTGCGCCTGCTGGAGCTGCTCTACCCGGAGGGTCACCCCTACCACCACGCCACGATCGGGTCGATGGAAGACCTGAACGCGGCGAGCCTGGACACGTTCAAGGCGTTCCACCAGCATTACTACGCGCCCAACAACTGCGTGCTCACCGTGGTCGGCGACACCTCGCCGGAGGAGGTGTTCGCGCTGGCCGAGAAATACTTCGGGGCGATCGAGCCGGTGACCTCGATCCCGCCGGCGCCCAGTGGGCACCTGCCGGGGCCGGCCACCTCGCCGGTCCGCGAGACCGTGCCGGCCGCGGTGCCGGCGCCGCGGATCTACGTGTCGCACCGCACCTACCCGTTCGGCACCGCCCAGTACGACGCCGTCACCGTCCTCGCGACCGTGCTCGGCAACGGCCGGGGCAGCCGGCTCTACCAGCGGCTCGCCGACGGCAAGCGGATCGCCCAGCCGGACTACATCGGGTCGTACGGGGTCGACCTGGCGCACGCGCCGGCCCCGATGATCATCACCGCCACCGCCAAGGACGGCGTGGACGTGGGCGTGCTCGAGGAGGGGCTGGCCGAGGTGGTCGGCAGCCTGATCACCGAGCCGGTCACCGCGGCCGAGCTCGACCGGGCCAAGGCACTTCTGACCACAGCCTGGTGGCGGCAGGTGTCCACGGTGGGCGGCCGGGCCGACACGCTCGGCCGGTACGCGACCCAGTTCGGCGACCCGGCCACGGTGGCGTACCGCCTGCCGCAGTGGCTCGCGGTGACCGCCGACGACGTGACCGCGGCCGCCGCGTACGCACTCAAGCCCGAGTCCCGGGTGACGCTGACCTACGTTCCCGAGGAGAAGCCATGACGCTCGTCACCACCCGGCCCTCGGCGGGGCCGGCCCGGCCGTACACCTTCCCGGAGTTGCGCCGGGTGAGCGTGGGCGGCGGCACCGTGGTCGCCGCGCACCTGCCGGGCCAGCTGCTGGCCAGCGCCATGCTGCTGCTCGATGCCGGCGCCGCCCGCGAGCCGGCCGGCCGCGAGGGCACCGCCACCGTGCTGGCCAAGTCGCTCGAGGAGGGCACCCGGGCGCGCGACTCGGCCGCGTACGCGCTGGCTTTGGAGAGCCTGGGCGCCGAGCTGGCGCCGTCGGTCGACTGGGACGCGTTCCGGGTCGGCGTGTCCGCGACCGTGCCGCGGCTGCTGGACGCCGTGCGTCTGGCCGCCGAGGCCGCCCGCACCCCGCGGCTCGACCCGGAGGACGTGGCCCGGGTCCGCGACGACGAGGTGACCGCGCTGCGGATGGACTGGGCCCAGCCGGGGCCGCGGGCCGACGCGGTGCTGCGCGCCGACCTCTTCGGCGACGGGCGCTACGGCCGCCCGCTGCACGGCGACCCCACGTCGGTGGCCGCCGTGACCGTCGACGACGTGGTCGCGTTCCACCAGAACTGGATGCTCCGCCCCGGTGTGCTGCTGGTGGCCGGTGACCTGGACACGCTCGACCTGACCGCGCTCGGCGAGGCCGCGTTCGCGGGCACCGGCGGCGAACCGCTGGCGCCGGAGGGCCCGCTCGGCGTGCCGGTGCGCGACCAGCGCCGGATCATCCTGGTGGACCGGCCCGGCTCGGTGCAGTCGACGCTGCGGATCGGGCACCGGGCGCCGGAGCGGGCCACCCCGGACTACGTGCCGATGACGCTCGCCGCCACGGTGCTGGGCGGCGCGTTCACGTCCCGGCTCAACCATTTGATCCGCGAGGTCAAGGGCTACACGTACGGGATCCGCGGCAGTTACGCGATGACCCGGCGGTTCGGCCGGTTCGAGGTGGCCGCGGGCGTGCAGACCGCGGTGACCGTGCCGGCCGTCACCGACACGCTCGGCGAGATCACCCGCACCCAGGTGGACGGGGTGACCGAGGACGAGCTGGCGGTAGCCCGGTCGTGGCGGGCCGGCCAGCTGTCGGTCGAGATGCAGACGCCCGGCGCGATCGTGGGCGCGCTCGGCACGCTGGTGCTGCACGGCCTGCCCGACGACTACTACCCGGCGCTGCGCCGGCAGTACCTGGAGGCCACCGTGGCCGAGGTGTCCGCGGCCGCGGCCGCGCACCTGCACCCGGGCGGCCTCACGCTGGTGATCGAGGGCGACGCGGCGCTGATCCGTGGCGAGTTGGCCGACGCCGGTGTCGGCGAAGTGGTCGACGCGGAGCTGTAACGCCGCGCGCTAACGTCGCGGCCATGACCATCACCAGTACGCCGCCGGAGGTGCGGCCGGCCCACCGGGTGCTCCGGGCCGGCCTGCTCTTCCTGCTGGTGCTCCCCGGCCTGCTGTGGGCCGGGGTGCGGCTCTTCGGCCTGCCGGGCGGCTACCTGCTGGCGTTCACCCCGTACGCCGCGGCCTGGGCCTGGATACCGGTGCTGGCCGCGCTGGCGGCCCGCAAGTGGCTGGTGGCCGCGGTCGCCGTGATGGCGGCCGCGGTCCTGTCCGTGGGGGTGCTGCCGCGGGCCCTGCCGGACGCCGCGCACGGCCCGGCCGGCGGCACGCCGCTGACGGTCATGACGATCAACCTGTTCCGCGGCGCCGCCGACCCGGCCGCGGTGACCCGCCTGGTCCGCGAGCACGACGTCGCGGTGCTGGCGGTGCAGGAGTTGACCCCGGCGGCCCGGGACGCGCTGGCGGCGGCCGGGCTCGACACGCTGCTGCCGCACCGGACGCTGGCGGCCGAGCCGGGCGCGACGGGGTCGGGGCTCTATTCGCGGTTTCCGGTGACCGCTACCGGCGCCGAGCGAGGGCCGGGCGGCAATCTGGAGGCGTACGCGACCGTCCAGCCGCCGGGTGCCGGGCCGGTCGGCGTGGAGTCGGCGCACTGGGGCCGGCGGGCCGATCCGGCCGGTGAGCCCGGCGGCGTGCCACGCATCCTGCTGGGTGACTTCAACGCCACCCTCGACCACGCGCCGCTGCGCGACCTGGTGGCCGGCGGCTACCGGGACGCGGCCGACGCGGTCGGCGACGGGCTGGAGCCCACCCTCGGCCCGGTCACCCTCGACCACGTCCTGGTCGACCGCCGGATCGGCGTAACGGATGTCGATGTGCGGCCGGTGCCCCGCAGCGACCACCGATCGATCATCGCCGTTCTGGCCCTGCCGGCGACCTAAGCAAAAGTGGTGAAGACCTCGTGAGCAGGGAAGACGCTGGTAGCAAAAGGCGGCTAACCTCGCCGCCATGACGATCATGCGCGCCCCGGTCGAGACACCGCCGGCCGACGCCGTCCGTGGCCGACGAAAGGTGACGCTGACCGTGCTGTTCTGGTTTCTGGTGCTGCCCGGCCTGGTGTGGGCGATCGTCCGGCTAGGCGGATGGGAGCGCGGGCCGCTGGTGCAATTGTTCGCTTTCACGCCGTACGTGGCCGCCTGGTCCTGGTTGCCCGCCGTGCTCACCCTGGCCACCCGGCGCTGGACCGCCGGCGCCGTGGCGCTGGCCGTGGCGATCACGCTGACCGCGCTGGTGGCGCCGCGCGCGCTGAGCGGCGAACGCGGCCCGGCGACCGGCGTCACCCTGCGGGTGATGACCAGCAACATGCTGTTCGGCGGTGCCGATCCGGCCACCGTCGTGGGGCTGGTCCGCGATCTGCGGATCGATGTGCTGGCGGTGCAGGAGTTCACCGCGGAGGGCCGGGACGCGCTGGCCGCCGCGGGGCTGGGCGAGCTGATGCCGTACAACTCGCTGGCCGACGAGATCGCCGCGTCCGGCTCCGGGCTCTACTCGCGGTACCCGCTGGCCGACAAGGGCGACAAACGTAACGGCGGGGGCTTCCGGCAGGCGTACGGCACGGTCGTGGCCCCCGGCGCCGGGCCGGTGGTGGTCGAGTCGGTGCACCCGCTCGCGCCCTGGTCGGTGCGGGTGAACGAGGACTGGCGCAGCGACCTGCTGGCCCAGCCACCGGCCGACCCGGACGGCACGCCGCGCATCCTGCTGGGCGACTTCAACGCGACACTCGACCACGGACCGTTGCGCGAGCTGATCGCGACCGGTTACCGGGACGCCGCCGACGCGGCCGGCAAGGGCCTGATCGGCACCTGGCCCTACGAGGGCGGCCGGGCGATCCCCAAGGTGACCATCGACCACATCCTGGTCGACGAACGCATCGGCGTACGCGACGTCAGCGTGCACCCGATCCCGCGCAGTGACCACCGCGCGGTGGTCGCGGAGCTGACCGTCCCGGCATCATGACCGGCGTGACCACCCGCCTCGTCGCCGTCGCCGACGCCCCCGAACTGGCCGCCGTGCTCACCGCCAACCGGGAGTTCCTCGCTCCCTGGGACCCGGTCCGCGGCGACGACTACTACACCGCCGAGGGCCAGCGCGCCCACCTCGAGGAGGTGCTGCGCCTGTGGGCGACCGGCACCGCGCTGCCGCAGGTGATCCTCGACGACGGCCGGATCGTCGGCCGGGTCAACCTCAGCAACGTCGTCCGCGGCCCGTTCCAGTCGGCCAACCTGGGCTACTGGGTGGCGCAGGACGCGAACGGCCGCGGGGTGGCGACGGCCGCGGTGGCGCGGACGGCCCGGACCGCGTTCGACGACCTCGGGCTGCACCGGCTCGAAGCCGGCACGCTGGTCCACAACCTCGGGTCGCAGCGGGTGCTGGAACGCAACGGCTTCCAGCGGTACGGGCTGGCGCCACGCTACCTGCGGATCGCCGGCGAGTGGCAGGACCACATCCTGTATCAGCTGCTCGCCGACTGATCCTTCCGGTCGCTGTGGCCGAGGTCGCGGCCGGGCGCCACCCGGTCGCGCACCAGCCGCTTGAGCTCGGCCAGGTCGGGAAAGCCGCTCTCCTTCCGGGACCACAGCGTCTCGCCGTCCAGCCGCACCTCGAAGACGCCGCCCACGCCGGGCACCAGCGCCACCTCGCCGAGGTCGCGGGTGAACGTGGTGAGCAGCTCCTGCGCGGTCCACGCGGCGCGCAGCAGCCAGCGGCACTGCGTGCAGTACTCGATTTCCACCCGGGGCTGGCGCGTCGTCACGGCACCAGGGTAATTGGGCTGCCCGCGGCGCCCCACCCGCCTAGCATCGGTTCCCATGATGCGCAGGTTCGCGACGACGACGCCGGGATGTCCCGGCGATGCTTCGCGCTGACCAACTGCGACGCAACGGCCCCGGGCGAGATGCCCGAGGCCGTTTCTGTCGCCCGGGGTCTCGCCACCCGATCAAGGAGACCCCGGCATGCACATCGACCATCGCAAACTCGGCCGCGAACTCGACCTCTTCGACTCCGATCCGCTGATCGGCGCCGGACTGCCGTTCTGGCTGCCGGCCGGTGCCGCGGCCCGGCACGAGGTGGAGTCCTACCTGTACGAACTGGAACGCCGGCACGGCTACCGGCATGTCTACTCGCCCGCGCTGGGCAAACGCCAGATGTACGAGATCTCCGGACACTGGCAGAACTTCGCCGACGACATGTTCCCGCCGATGCGGCTGGGCGGCGACGAACTCGTGCTCCGGCCCAGCCTGTGCCCGCACCACGCGCTGCTGGTCAAGTCCCGGCAACGCTCGTACCGCGAGCTGCCGCTGCGGATCGCCGAGCTGGGCCCGATGTACCGGGCCGAGCGTTCCGGCGTGCTGGGCGGCCTGGCCCGGGTCCGATCGATTCAGTTGAACGACGCCCACATCTTCTGCGCGCTCGACCAGGTGGGCGACGAGGTGGCCGCGGTGCTGCGGCTGATGGACGAGGCGCACGCGGCCCTCGGGCTGAGTCCCACCGCGTTCCGGCTGTCCCTGCGCGGCGAGGGTGGCAAATACGGCGGCGGCGACGCGATGTGGGAGCGGGCCGAGGCGCTGCTGCGCGCCGCGCTGGCCGGGATTCCGTTCGAGGAGGTACGAGGTGAGGCGGCGTTCTACGGTCCGAAGATCGACGTGCAGATCGTCGACCCGGCCGGCCGGGAGTGGAGCCTCGCCACCATTCAGGTGGACTTCCTCATGCCGGAACGGTTCGGCCTGGAGTACTCGGCCGCGGACGGCGGGCGGCACCGCCCGGTGATGGTGCACCGGAGCCTGGCCGGCTCCATGGAACGGCTTTTCGGCCACCTCATCGAGGTGCACGGCGGGGCATTTCCGGTCTGGTACGCGCCGGTGCAGCTGGACGTGCTGCCGATCGGAGCGGATCAGTCCGCCGCGGCCTCGGCGTTCGCGGCCGAGGCGATCCGGGCCGGGTTGCGGGCCGAGGTGCACCACGACGGCTCGATCGGGGCCCGGATCCGGGCGGCGGCCGAGCGGAAGGTCCCGTACGTCGCGGTGCTCGGCGCCCGGGAGGTGGCCGACGGTTCGGTCGCGCTGCGGCTGCGGGACGGCCGGCAACTCCCGCCGAGACCGGCCGCGGAGGCGATCGCGCTGGTCGCGTCGGTCGCCTCCCCCTTCCAACCGCCCCGCCGCCACCCTTGACCGGACTAAAGGCTGACGTGGACGAACTTCTGCCGCCCGATCAGGCGGGGGCCGTCGTCCGCGCCAAGCCGTAGGTCAGCGAGTCCACCAGGGCGACCCAGCTGGCCTCGACGATGTTCTCGTGGACGCCGACCGTGGTCCACTCGCGGTGGCCGTCACCGGTCTCCAGCAGCACCCGGGTGACCGCGTTGGTGCCGTGGCTGCCCTCCAGGATGCGGACCTTGTAGTCGGTCAGCTCGACGTTCTTGAGCTGCGGGTAGTGCTGCGACAGTGCCACCCGCAGGGCCTCGTCGAGGGCGTTGACCGGGCCGTTGCCCTCGGCCGTGGCGATCACCCGCTCGCCGCGTACCCGGACCTTGACGGTGGCCTCGGAGACCACCGCGCCGTCCTCGCGGTGCTCGACCAGCACCCGGTACGACTCCAGGGTGAACGGGCGGACGAAGCCCTCGCCCGGCAGCTCTCCGCGGACCAGCAGCTCGAACGACGCGTCGGCGGCCTCGAACGACCAGCCACCGGCCTCCAGGTCCTTGACCTTGCGGGTCACGGTGGTCAGCGTGTCCGGGTGGCCGGCCAGGTCCAGCCCGAGCTCACGACTCTTGAGCTCGATGCTGGCCCGGCCGGCCATCTCGGTCACCAGGATCCGCATGTCGTTGCCGACAACCGACGGGTCGACGTGGTTGTAGAGCAGCGGATCCACCTTGATCGCGCTCGCGTGCAACCCCGCCTTGTGAGCGAAGGCAGCGGCCCCGACGTAGGCCTGGTGGGTGTCGGGGGCGATGTTGGCGATCTCGGCGAGCGCGGTGGACACCCGCGTCGCCTTCTCCAGGCATCCGTCCGGTAGGACCTTGAGCCCGAGCTTGAGCTGGAGGTTGCTGACGGTGGCGAACAGGTCGGCGTTGCCGGGGCGCTCGCCGTACCCGTTCGCGGTGCATTGGAAGTGCTTGACGCCGGCCTCGACCGCGGCCACGGTGTTCGCGACCGCACACGAGGTGTCGTTCTGGCAGTGGATGCCGAGCCGGTCGGCGCGCACCCCGGTGCGCGCCACCACCTCGGTGATCGCCTTGGTGACCATGGACGGGAGCATGCCGCCGTTGGTGTCGCACATGACGACCCGCTCGGCGCCGGCCTCGAGCGCGGCCTGGACCACCGACGCGGTGTACTCCGGGTCGTAGCGGAAGCCGTCGAAGAAGTGCTCGCAGTCCACGAACGCGCGGCGGCCGTTCGCGATCAGATGGCGCACCGTGTCGCGGACCATCGCCAGGTTCTCGTCGCCGGTGGTGCGCAGCGCCCGCTCCACGTGCCGGATGTCCGACTTGGCCACCACGCAGACCACCGGGGTGCCGGCGTCCAGCAGCGCCTGCACCTGCGGGTCCGCGGCGACGTCGACGCCGGCCTTGCGGGTCGCCCCGAACGCGACCAGCACCGCGTTCTTCAGGTCCAGTTCGGTCTTCGCGCGTGCGAAGAATTCGGTGTCCTTGGGCATGGCGCCGGGCCAGCCGCCCTCGATGAAACCCACGCCGAACTCGTCCAGCAGGCGCGCGACCGCGAGCTTGTCGGCGACCGAGTAGCTGATCCCCTCGCGCTGGCCGCCGTCCCGCAGCGTGGTGTCGAAGACCTGGTAGTCCATGGCGCGCCTGTCCTTCCGGAGAGAGTTTGAGTGGCCCAACAAAAAGACCCCCCGCGGTCGCGGGAGGTCTGCGCGTCGGCGAAGAGTCAGCCGGCGCGCTAGGTGCCAATAATGAGCACGAGGTGGGTCACGACATGAAGCATGCCACTATCGGCCCTCGCGGGAAGCGTTGTTCCACCTTTCGGGACTAGGTTGAGATCGTGGTGAACGGCGCGAACCCCCGGCATCTCCGCTTCTCCGGTACTTACAACTTCCGCGACATCGGCGGTTACCTGGGCCTTTCCGGCCGCACGGTCCGCTGGCAACGGCTCTATCGGGCGGACGCGCTGCACCGCATCGGCGACGCCGACGCCGAGGCGTTCGCCGCGCTCGGGGTGCGTACGGTGATCGACCTGCGCCGGCCGCTCGAGATCGAGAGGTACGGCCGGGTGGCCGAACGGCACGGCCTGGACTACCGCAACCTGGTGCTCAAGCACATCGACTGGGAAGAGGTCGAGCGGCCGGACGACGTGGTGCACGAGCGCTGGCTGGCCGACCGGTACGTGAACTTCCTGGAGGACGGCACCGAGGCGATCCGGTCCGCGCTGCAGGTGATCGCCGAACCTTCCCGGGCACCGGTGATCGTGCACTGCATGGCCGGCAAGGACCGCACCGGCACGGTGTGCGCGCTGACCCTGAGCCTGCTCGGTGTGTCCGACGAGGACATCGCGGCCGATTACGCGCTGACCACCGACGCGATGCGGCCGCTCACCGCCTACCTGATGGAGAAGCACCCGTCGGCGGTGCTCGGCAACGAGCACATGTTCGAGTCGCCGCCCGGTGCCATGCTGATGTTCCTGGCCGACCTGCGGGCGAATTACGGCTCGGTGGAGGACTACGTCCGCGAGATCGGCCTGACCGACGCCGAGATCACCGCGCTGCGCGGCCACCTGCTGACCGATTAGGGCAACTGGCCGAGCATGTCCAGGGCCTTCTCATAGAGCTGCTGGTAGTCCTGCTCGCTGGCGCCCGAGGTCGAGATGAAGGTGCCAGTCAGCAACAGCCCGTCCACCGCCCAGGCCACCACGTAGTAAGCAGATCCTGGCGACTTGTGCGGATCATTGCGGACGCAGGAGAGCCGGCCGCCCCGGTCGCTGACATCCGCGAGCGGCACGGCGGCCGGTTGCTCCACGGTGGGCGCGGTGGTGCAGGTGCCCCCGAAACCGGCCGACGCCACCTGATCCTGGTCCATGGCTTCCTTGGTGTCCCACAGTTCGTAGGCACCGGGCTGACACCCGGCGGCCGCACTGCTGCCGGGATCGATCTGCCCGGGTCGGCAGCTGCCCCGAATCGCCTCCGGCAGCATCGTCAGCAGACCCGCATAGTCCCGAGCCGCACCGGTGTCACCCGGGTTGCCGTCCGTCCGGGTAGCCCGGTTGCCGACCCAGATGAGCACCACGCCGATGACGCCGAGCAGCGCCATGATCGCCCCGATCCGAAGCCCGTAACGAAGCCGCTGCGCAGCGACCGACCTCCGGACGGGCAGCCGTCCAGACGAATCCGATTTGTCTGGCACGGCGGGGCCGGCGGGCGGTCCGGGTTGGGTGCCGGTGGAAGGCGCGTCTGGTCGCACGTTGGCGGTGGGTAGGTCGGTTGGAGGGTTGATGGAGGGTAGGTCCGGCCGGGGATCGGTGGACGGTGGGTCCGGCCGGGGATCGGTGGACGGTGGGTCCGGTCGAGAGCCGGCGGGAGGTACGTCCGGTCGAGAGCCGGCGGGAGGTACGTCCGGTCGAGAGCCGGCGGGAGGTACGTCCGGTCGGGGGCCGGTGGGAGATGGGTCGGGGGGCACGACCGGCGCGGTTGGGGTGAGGGCGGCTGTGGCTGCGGCGCTTACCTGGCGGCTGTCGTCGTCGGTCAGGCGCTGCAGGGCTTGGTGGGCCTCGGCCGCTCGGGCCGGGTCGTCGTCGGCGGCCACCCCCGCCAGTTCGTGGACCGCGGCCAGGCGGACCGCGGCTACCGGGTGGCGGATCAGGTCGAGCAACTCGGGAGCCAGCCTCGTGGCCGGGACCCGGCGGTTCGGGTTGCGGGCCACGTACAGCTCGCCGCGCAGGCCGAACTCCCACTTGCTCGGGGTCTGGTTGGGGGTGCGTTCGCGGACCCGGTCGTAGACGTAGTCGTACAGCTCGCCCAGCGCCACGTGGCCGTCCTGGTCTCGGTCGGCGTCGCCGGTTCGGATTCCTTCGACCAGTGCGCCGGTGAAGATGGACGGGGACGCCGCGGAGCCGTCGGCCAGCTGGGCGCCCTCGAAGGCGTACTCCATCGCGGTCGAGGCGGTGATGACCACGCGGCCGCGGCCCTGGCCCAGCTGGCGCTGGCGGAACTGGTCGCCCACGTCGACCGAGCCGGCCGCGCGGGCAACCACGCCGCGTTCGAAAGCACCGCCGTAGCAGCAGTCCAGCAGCAGCACCACGCGCTGGGCCCGGCTGCGCTGGATCACCCGGTTGACCCAGGCGGCGTCGATCGCGGTGGAGCCCAGCAGGTCGGGGCGGGTGTTGGTGGCGGCCAGGTACAGCTCGCCGGCGTCGTCCTTCAAACCGTGGCAGGAGAAGTGCAGCAGCACCAGGTCGGTCGAGTGGCGGTCGGCGAGCGTGGCCTCGACGCGTTCGGCGGCGGTCCACGACGTCGGGTTGTGCAGGGTGTCGACCTCGAAGCCGCCCAAGCTGTCGTCGCCCAGGATGTCGGCCAGCGCGGCCGCGTCGGCGGCGGGGGCGGCCAGGCGGTGCAGCGCGGGATGGTCGTAGCTGTCCACCGCCACGACCAGGGCCAGGCGCCGGTCCGTCATGCCGATCAGGATCCGCCGCCGGCCGCCACCTGTCGCTCGACGGTCGGGGATCCGTCAGTGCGGTATCCACACGGCCGCCGCGTACCCGTCATGCTGGGAGAACTCTCAAGAGCGAGGTGCCGCATGCAGGTGTACGTGACCATCGACGAACCCGGCGCCGAGCCGGAGCGCCTCGAGGAACTGTCCGGGCCGCTCCGCGCCGAACTGCGCGACCTCGACGTGGACGACGTTCGCCCGGTGCCGGCCGGCGCCGCTCCCCCGGGGTCGCGGGGTATCGACCTCGCGGCCACCGCGGCGTTCGTGGTCTCGCTGGGCGGCTCGGCCGAGGCGATCACGCAGCTGGTAGCCGCGCTGCAGGCGTGGGTGGGCCGTGGCCGGGCCCACCCGCGCACGGTGGAGATGACCGTCGGCGACAAGACGCTGCGCCTCACCGACGCGACGCTCGACCAGCAGGATCGGCTGGTCGACGAGTTCGTACGGCTGATCCGGGAGGGTTAGAGCACCCGGTGCACCCAGCCGAACGGGTCGGCGGCCCGGCCGCGCTGGATGTCGACCAGTTGCTTGCGCAGCGCCATGGTGACCTCGCCGGAGCCGCCGTCGGCGACGGTGAACTCGCCGTCCAGCGACTTGATCGTGCCGATCGGGGTGATCACCGCGGCGGTGCCGCAGGCGAACGCCTCACGGATCCGGCCGGAGGCGGCACCCTCGCGCCACTCGTCGAGGCTCACCGGGCGCTCGACGACCTGGTGGCCGGCCCGCTCGGCCAGCTTGATCACCGAGTCGCGGGTGATGCCGGGCAGGATCGTGCCGGTCAGCGGCGGGGTGGCCAGGCTGCCGTCGTCGAGGACGAAGAAGACGTTCATGCCGCCCAGTTCGTCGACGTACTTGCGTTCCACGGCGTCCAGGTAGACGACCTGGTCGCAGCCGTGCTCGATGGCGTCGGCCTGAGCCGAGAGGCCGGCCGCGTAGTTGCCGCCGCACTTGGCCGCGCCGGTGCCGCCGGGGGCCGCCCGGGTGTAGTCGGGGGTGGCCCACACCGAGACCGGCTTGATGCCGCCGGAGAAGTACGCGCCGACCGGGGACGCGATCACCAGGTACAGGTATTCGAGGGCCGGCCGCACACCCAGGAAGACCTCGCTCGCGAACGCGTACGGGCGCAGGTAGAGGCTGCCCTCGTCGCTCTGCGGGATCCAGTCCTGGTCGATCCGGATGATCTCGCGCAGCGACTGCAGGAACGCGGCCGGCGCCAGCGGCGGCATGGCCATCCGCTCGGCGGACTTGACGAACCGCAGCGCGTTGGCGTCCGGCCGGAACATCGCGACCCCGCCGTCGGCCATCTTGTACGCCTTGAGGCCCTCGAAGATCTCCTGCGCGTAGTGCAGCACGGCGGCGGCCGGATCCATCGGGATCGGCGCCCGCGGCTCGACCCGCGCGTCGTACCAGCCCTTGCCGTCCGCGTACCGCACCGTGACCATGTGATCGGTGAAGATCCGGCCGAAGCCGGGGTTGGCAAGCAGGGCGGCCCGTTCCGAGGCGGCTACGGGCGCCGGATTCGGACGGATCTCGAACTCGAGGTTGTCACCACCGCTCATAACGGATGGACCTGCCTTTTCTCAAGAATTTGGGCACGCGGCACCCGCAGTGCTCCATGAATCTACCCCGAACGGCCGTTAAGACAACGGCCGCGACGGGGGTGCGGGGCGGGGTCGCCTCAGAGCGCGGCGGCGACCCGGTCGCCGACCTCGGCGGTCCGCAGCGGGGTGCCCGCGGTGCGGGACGCGACCTCGGCCGCGACCGCCTCGGATACTCGGCGGGCCTCGTCATGGTGGCCCAGGTGCTCGAGCAGCAGGGCGCCGGACAGGATGGCGGCCGCCGGGTCGGCGATGCCCTGACCGGCGATGTCCGGCGCGGAGCCGTGTACCGGCTCGAACGTCGACGGGTATTTGCGCTCCGGGTTGACGGAGCCGCTGGCCGCCATGCCGATGCCGCCGGTGACGGCCGCGGCGATGTCGGTGAGGATGTCACCGAAGAGGTTGTCGGTCACCACCACGTCGTACCGTTGCGGGTTGCTGACCATGAACATGCTGGCCGCGTCGATGTGCTGGTATTCGGTGGTGACCTCGGGGAACTCGGCCGCGACGGCCGCGAACGTGCGCGCCCACAGGCCGCCGGCCTTGGTCAGCACGTTGGTCTTGTGGACCATCGTCAGGTGGCGGCGCTCGCGGCGCTGGGCCCGGCCGAACGCGTCCCGGATGACCCGCTCGACGCCGTGCCGCGTGTTCAGGCTCTCCTCGGTGGCGATCTCGGCGGGGGTGTCCTTGTGCAGGACGCCGCCGGCGCCGACGTAGAGGCCCTCGACACCCTCGCGGACGACGACCATGTCGATCTCGCCGGGCTTGATGCCGGCCAGCGGACTGGTGGTGCCGGGCCAGAGCTTCGACGGGCGCAGGTTCACGTACTGGTCGAAGTCGAACCGCAGCTTGAGCAGCAGGCCGCGCTCGAGCACGCCGGGCGGCACGCTCGGGTCGCCGATCGCGCCCAGCAGGATGGCGTCGTGGCCGGCCAACTCGTCCTGGACGGTCGGCGGCAGCACCTCGCCGGTGCGGTTGTAGAAGCGGGCGCCCAGGTCGTAGTCGTGGAACTCGGTGCCCGGGAGCACCGCCTCGATCACCTTGCGGGCCTGCGCGGTCACCTCGGTCCCGATGCCGTCGCCGGCCACCACCGCGATCCGCGCCACGCTCACGACTGCCCCCTGCTGCTTTCCGCACGACGAATGCCACCCAGGCTAGCCCTGCGTCCCGATCTTCGGTACGCCGGTCCCAATCCGAGAGACGGGACGGACACGAACAGCCCCCGAGCCGCGGCAAACGGCTCGGGGGCTGCTGCGACGAGTACGCGTGGCTCGGTCCCGCCGGGATACACAGCCGCTGCCCCGCCGCGGTGGAGGCGTCACCCGAAGACGAACCCACCGGCAAGACGTGCGGCAGGGACAACGCTAGCGATGCGGACTAAAGACGCGCAAGACGCATCCCCCGCGTGTCGGCCGTCTTGTTCCGGCGTGTCGCCCGCGGTGATGGCACCATGCGCCGGTGAGTTTCGACCTAGTGGTGTGGGCGATGGACCAGACGTCCCTGCCGGACGCCGTGCGGGCCGCCAACGCACGATGCGCGCGTGGTGAACACCCGCAGCGCCCGGCCGACCCCCGCGTCGTCGCCTTTTATGACGCCTTGACCAGCGATTATCCGGACCGCGGTCCGCATGCATCGGCGCCCGGCTCGCCATGGGCCCACCCTCCGCTGCACGCCGCCGCCGACCACATCCAGATGCGGCTGGACGAGAACTGCCCAGATGTCGTGCTGGAGACGATCGAGCGGCTGGCCGGCGAACTGAACCTCGATCTGCTCGACCTCCAGGACGGAACGGTCTACCCACCACCAGCGCGCACGCGCTGACCGGCTGAGGCTTACTCGCTACGCAGGTCGACCACGCTGCACCGGGCACAGCCGATCGATTCGGCCACCGCGGAGAGCAGCTCGGGATCGACCGACGAGTCCAGCCGCAGCGTCATCAGCGCCTCGCCACCGGCCTCCCGGCGCGCCACCTGCATGGCCGCGATGTTGACCCCCGACTCGCCGAGCAGGGTGCCGATGGCGCCGATCACGCCGGGCCGGTCGCTGTAGCTCAGGAACAGCAGCACCCCGTCGGCGGTGAGGTCGAGGTCGAAGTCGTCGACCTCGGTGAGCTTGCTGATCTCGCGGGTGGTGGTCACCGTGAGCGTGCCGGCCACGCTCACGGTGCGCCCGTCCGGCAGCGCGCCGCGTACGGTCACCAGGTTTTGATGTTCTGCGGGCTCGTCGCTGACCAGCAGCTCCACCTCGACCCCGCGGTCGGCGGCGAGCTGGGGCGCGTTGACGTACGTGACCCGCTCGTCGACCACCGAGGCGAACAGGCCCTTGGTGGCGGCCAGGCGGAGCACGGCGACGTCGTGCGTGACGATCTCGCCGCGGACCTCGACCGTGACGCTGGCGGCCACCCCACCGGCCACCGCGGTGAACACCCGGCCGAGCTTCTCGGCGAGCGCGAGCAGCGGCCGCACGTCCTCGTCGACCACACCGCCGGCCTGCACGTTGACCGCGTCCGGGACGAACTCGCCCTGGAGCGCGAGCTTGACGCTGCGGGCCACCGACAGGCCGGCCTTGTCCTGCGCCTCGGCGGTCGAGGCGCCCAGGTGCGGGGTGACCACCACGTTGTCGAACCCGAACAGCGGTGACTCGGTGATCGGCTCGGTGACGAACACGTCCAGCCCGGCGCCGGCCACCCGGCCCTCGCTCAGAGCCACCGCGAGCGCCTGCTCGTCGATCAGCCCGCCGCGGGCCGCGTTCACGATCCGCACGCCCGGCTTGACCATGCCGAGCTCCTTCTCGCCGATCAGACCGAAGGTCTCGGGGGTACGCGGCAGGTGCACCGAGATGAAGTCGCTCTCCCGGAGCAGTTCCTCGAGCCCGACCAGCCGCACCCCCAGCTGGGCGGCGCGGGCCGGCTGGATGTAGGGGTCGTACGCGATCAGCCGGGTGCCGAAGGAGGCCATCCGCTGCGCGAACAGCACCCCGATCCGGCCCAGCCCGACCACGCCCACGGTCTTGCCCTGCACCTCGACGCCGGTGTAGCGGGAGCGCTTCCACTGGCCGTTCTTGAGGGCGGTGCTGGCGCTGGCGGTGTGCCGGGCCACCGCGAGCAGCAGCGCGATGGCCTGCTCGGCGGCCGAGACGATGTTGCTGGTCGGTGCGTTGACCACCATGACGCCGCGGGCGGTCGCGCAGGGCACCTCGACGTTGTCGAGACCGACGCCGGCCCGGGCCACCACCTTGAGCCGGTGGCCGGCCGCGAACACGTCGGCGTCGACCTTGGTGGCGCTGCGCACGATGAGAGCGTCGGCGTCGACGACCTCGCGGAGCAGGGCGGGGCGGTCGGTCCCGTCGACATGCCGGACGTCGAAGTCGTAGGCCAGCACGTCGATGGCGGACGGGGCAAGTTCTTCGGCGATCAGGACGACGGGAGTCATGCGCTCTCCATCCGGGCTCGCGATGTTCCGCGATCGTATGTGTGAGGTCGGTCATTTCTATGTGACCGACCTCACACAAACCCGAAACATCGCCCCGGGGTCAGCCGACCTTCCGCGGGATGGCGTTGCGGTCGATCGGCGGCGCCGGGGACAGCCCGGCCTCGGCCCGGCCGTCCGGCTGCCGGAAGCTGAGCGCCTCGGCGTCCAGCGCGTCGTAGAGCAGGTCCAGGTCGAGCGTGCCGACCGGCGGATAGGTCCGCTCCCGGGGCGGCTCCTGGCCGATGGTGAGCGCGCCCTGCGACACCATGAACTCGACGATGGCCTGGCGCACCGCGGGCAGCGTGACCGGCGAGTGGTAGATGACGTTCAGGGCCTGCATCCGCATCCCCTGCACGTGTTCCTCGCCCTTGTTGTCGTGGAAGTGCGGGTTGCGGGTCTCGATCTGGAGCACCGGAACGGAATTGGCCATCACGTCGCTGCTGGTGCTCTCGAGCACCCCGCCGAACTGTTCGAACAGGTCCAGGTATTCGTACGGTTCGACCGCGAAACCGCCGGCCAGCCGGAGCTTGAGACCAAGGTCGAGGGTCATCGCGTGCTCGCCGGCATTGCCGGTGGCGATGACCTCGGTACCGAAGCCGGAATACTCCGCGAGGAACCGGTTCAGCCACTCGTTCGTGATCTGCGAGCTGCGCCCGCGCCGGCTGAAGAACAGCCGGCCGTCGCGCAGCTTCGGTTTCGAGTGCCAGGAGATCCGGACCATCGCGTACGGCGAGTTCGCCAGGTGCAGCCCGGCGGCGTAAGCCTTGCAATATTCATGCACCGAGCCGGGTACATAGTTGTCCGCGTCCACGTAGCCGAGGTAGCGGCGGCCGGTCATCGCGGCCAGCGCCATCCCGAGCAGCATGGCCTCGCCCTTGCCGGCCCGGATGAGCCCGTCGTCGTCGATCAGATCGGGCATTCCGGCGGCCTTGAACGCTCCGGCCACACCCGGATCGCGCTGGTGCAGGGTGATGGCCGAGCGGCCGGCCAGCCGGCAGTACTGCTCGACGGTCTGCACCTCGATCTCGTAACGGTCGACCGGTGTCCGGTCGCTGTTCGAGACCAGCACTATGAGGCAGTCGTGGGGAATGCCGGAAAGCACTCCCTCGATGACGCCGCGGGGCTCATTCATGCACGGCACGACGATTACCATTTGCGATTCGACAGCGTGCAGTGCGTCGGCGGGCACGATTCGACTGCCGGCACCGGCAGTAGTGCCCGAGTCCAGCTCAATCACCCGCTGCAGCTCATGAATCCGGACCGCGCCGAAGCGCTCACTCCGAAAAGACTCAGCCAGTCGCATGCGGCGAGGCTACCCGTAAGAAGGTACTGGTAAGCGCCCGAACAGCGACAATTCTATTTCGACGCCCGGCGGGTTAGGAACACGTAACGTAGACGTTTCGACTAATACACTTCGGAAACCGAAACGCCCGGCATTCCCTCGACGTCGAGGAAATGCCGGGCGTACCCGTGCGGGTGGGCGTCAGGCGGTCTCGGTGATCGGCCGGTCGACCCAGCTCATCATGTCGCGCAGCTTCTTGCCGGTGACCTCGATGGGGTGCTCGGCGCCCTGCTGGCGGTACTTGGTGAGCAGCGGGCGGCCGTTGTCGTCGTCCTCGATCAGCTGCCGGGTGAACTCGCCGGACTGGATCTCGGCGAGGATCTTCTTCATCTCGGCCTTGGTGTCGGCGTTGATGACCCGCGGGCCGCTGACGTAGTCGCCGAACTCGGCGGTGTCCGAGACGCTGTAGCGCATCCGGGAGATGCCGCCCTCGTACATCAGGTCGACGATCAGCTTGAGCTCGTGCAGGCACTCGAAGTACGCGATCTCGGGGGCGTAGCCGGCCTCGGTGAGCACCTCGAAGCCGGTCTGCACCAGCGCCGCGGTGCCGCCGCAGAGCACCGCCTGCTCGCCGAACAGGTCGGTCTCGGTCTCCTCCTTGAAGGTGGTCCTGATGACGCCGGCCCGGGCGCCACCGATCGCCTTCGCGTAGGAGAGGGCGAGCGCCAGGCCCTCGCCGGTCGGGTCCTGCTCGACGGCGACCAGGCAGGGCACGCCCTTGCCGTCGACGTACTGGCGGCGCACCAGGTGGCCGGGGCCCTTGGGGGCGACCATCGCCACGGTCACGTCGGCCGGGGGCTTGATCAGCTCGAACCGGATGTTGAGGCCGTGGCCGAAGAACAGCGCCTTGCCCGCGCTGAGGTTGGGGGCGATCGACTCGGCGTAGATCTTGCGCTGCGCGGTGTCCGGCGCCAGCACCATGATCACGTCGGCCCAGGCCGAGGCCTCGGCGGGGGTCTTGACGGTGAGGCCCTGCTCCTCGGCCTTCGCCCGGCTCTTGGAACCCTCCTGGAGACCGACCACCACCTCGACGCCGGAGTCACGCAGCGACAGCGAGTGGGCGTGGCCCTGGCTGCCGTAGCCGATCACGGCGACCTTGCGCCCCTGGATGATGGCCAGGTCGGCGTCGTCGTCGTAGAAAACTTCCGCGGTCATGTGTATTCCTAAGCCTTCTGTGTCAGGCGGCGCGCAGCGCCGGGCCGGTCGTGATGGAGCGGGAACCTCGGCCGATGGCCACCAGGCCGGACTGGACCATTTCCTTGATGCCGTACGGCTCGAGGTCGCGAAGCAACGCGTCAAGTTTGTCGGGGTTACCCGTCGCCTCGATGGTGAGGGTGTCCGGGGCGACGTCGATCACCTTGGCCCGGAACAGTTCCACCGTCTCGAGGACCTGGCCGCGCTGCGCACGGTCGGCGCGCACCTTGACCAGCAAGAGCTCGCGCTGGACCGACTGCTGCGGGTCCAGCTCGACGATCTTCAGGACGTTCACCAGCTTGTTGAGCTGCTTGGTCACCTGCTCCAGTGGTGAGGAGTCGGCGTTGACCACGATCGTGATGCGGGAGACGTCCGGGTTCTCCGTCTCGCCCACCGCCAGCGAGTCGATGTTGAAGCTGCGCCGGGAGAACAGGCCGCTGACCCGGGCCAGCACACCCGGCTTGTTCTCGACCAGCACGGACAGGGTGTGCTTGTTCATCAGAGGTCGTCCTCGTCGAAGTTGGGACGCACGTCCCTAGCGAACATGATCTCGTCGTTGCTGGTGCCGGCCGCGACCATGGGCCACACCATGGCGTCCTTGCCGACCGTGAAGTCGATCACCACGGGCGCGTCGTTGATCTCCATGGCCTGCTTGATGATCTTGTCGACGTCGTCCTTCGACTCGCAGCGCAGGCCGATGCAGCCGAGCGCCTCGGCCAGCTTCACGAAGTCCGGGATCCGGTGCTTGTGGGTGCCCAGGTCGGTGTTGGAGTAGCGGCCCTCGTAGAACAGGGTCTGCCACTGCCGGACCATGCCCAGGTTGCCGTTGTTGATGACGGCGACCTTGATCGGGATGCCCTCCAGCGCGCAGGTGGCCAGCTCCTGATTGGTCATCTGGAAGCAGCCGTCGCCGTCGATCGCCCACACCGCGGTGTCCGGCTTGCCGACCTTGGCGCCCATCGCGGCCGGGACCGCGTAGCCCATGGTGCCGGCGCCGCCGGAGTTGAGCCAGGTGCCCGGCTTCTCGAACTTGATGAACTGGGAGGCCCACATCTGGTGCTGGCCGACGCCGGCCACGTAGACCGCGTCCGAGCCGACCAGCTCGCCGATCCGTTCGATCACGTACTGCGGGGCGAGCGCGCCGTCGGTCGGCTCCTCGTAGCCCAGCGGGTACCGCTGCCGCAGCTCGTTGAGCGTGGCCCACCAGGTCTTGTACTGCTCGGTGCCGCCGGCCGAAGCGGAGACCGCGGCGATCAGCTCGTCGATGACGTGCCGGGCGTCGCCGACGATCGGGACGTCGGCGTGCCGGTTCTTGCCGATCTCGGCCGGGTCGATGTCGGCGTGCACCACCTTGGCGTCCGGCGCGAACGAGTCCAGCTTGCCGGTGACCCGGTCGTCGAAGCGCGCGCCCAGGGTGATCAGCAGGTCGGACTTCTGCAGCGCGTACACCGCCGGGACGGTGCCGTGCATGCCGGGCATGCCCAGGTGCTGCGGGTGCGAGTCGGGGAACGCGCCGAGACCCATCAGCGTGGTGATGACCGGGATGCCGGTCAGCTCGGCCAGCTTGCGCAGCCCGTCGGTGGCGCCGGCCTTGAGCACGCCGCCGCCGACGTACAGCACCGGGCGCCTCGCCGCGGCTATCAGCCGGGCCGCCTCGCGGATCTGCTTGCCGTGCGGGTGCAGGGTGGGCCGGTAGCCGGGCAGATCGAGCACCGGCGGCCAGGCGAACGTGGTCTGCGCCTGGAGCACGTCCTTGGGGATGTCGACCAGGACCGGGCCGGGCCGGCCGGTGGCCGCCAGGTGGAACGCCTCGGCCAGCACCCGCGGGATCTCCTCGGCCGACTGCACCAGGAAGTTGTGCTTGGTGATCGGCAGCGTGATGCCCTGGATGTCCGCCTCCTGGAAGGCGTCCGTGCCGATCGCGGGCCGCGGCACCTGGCCGGTGATCGCGACGATCGGCACCGAGTCCATGTACGCGTCCGCGATCGGGGTGACCAGGTTGGTGGCGCCCGGGCCGCTGGTCGCGATGCAGACGCCGACCTTGCCGGTGGCCTGCGCGTACCCGGTGGCCGCGTGGCCCGCGCCCTGCTCGTGACGCACCAGGATGTGGCGCACCTTGGAGTCGTACAGCGGGTCGTACGCCGGCAGGATCGCCCCGCCGGGGATGCCGAACGCGACCTCGACACCGAGCGCCTCGAGGGACCGGACGAGCGAACCCGCGCCCGAGGTGGGCACCGGGGCGGCTACGGCGGCCGTGGTGGCGGCCGCCGCGACGGTGGCCGGGTTGGCTCGGTGGGCGAGAGTCTCAGGCGTGGGTCTCGTCATGGAAGATCGAACCTTCTCTTCGATGGTCGTCCAGTACTTTTCGCGCAACAAAAAAGGCCCTCGTGCGGGAAGCACGGGACCTAGCGCACTCTCGCCGGGCTGATCCTCAGATCATCGGCAGGAGTGCGCTCAGATAAGTACTCGGGACGCGAAGCACATGGGACTAAGACTGCCCCATCTCACTCGGCGAGTCAACTGATCCCACATTTTGATCACCCGCCAGGGGCTCGAACGCGGGATCGGTCGGCAACAGGGCTCTGAGCTGCCGCATCCCTGGGCCGAGCATCACCACCTGACTGCGTGCCGCGGCCCCCTTGGGTGGCTCGGTGCGCGCCTTCGGCACCGGCCGGGTGCCGGTGCGCAGGCTGTGCAACTGCGCCTCGAGGTGCTCGGCCGGCACGCCCCAGCCGAACAGCGAGCCCTGCCCGAGCCGGCAGCCCGCCTCCTCGACCGCGGCCCGCTGTGCCGGGGTGCCGATGCCCTCGGCCAGCACCTCGAGACCGAGCCGGTGTCCGAGCCGGACCACGACGTCGACCAGCGGCGCGGCCGGGCCGGTCTTGGATTCCGGCTCGGCCACCAGGGCATGGTCGATCTTGAGGATGTCGACCGGCAGCGTGCGCAGCTGGCCGAGCGAGGAATAGCCGGCGCCGAAGTCGTCGAGTGCCACCCGGACCCCGGTGGCGCGCAGCTCGGCCAGCCGGCTGACCAGTTCCTCCATATCGGTCGCCACGGCGTGCTCGGTGACCTCGAGCACCAGCCGCTGGGCCGGTACGCCGTGCTCGGCCAGCGCGTCGGCGACCTGACCGGCGTAGTCGGCGGCGTGCAGCTCCTTGGGTGACAGGTTGACCGACACCCAGACGTCGTGCCCCTTGGCCAGCCAGTCGGAGAGCTGCTTGCAGGCCTGGACGAGCACCCAGGACCCGATCCGGTTGATCAGCCCGGACTCCTCGGCCACCGGGATGAACTCGTCCGGCCGGACCGCGCCGAGGGTGGGGTGGTGCCAGCGGAGCAGCGCCTCGGCGCCGACCGGGCGCATCGAGGGCAGCGCCACCACCGGCTGGAAGACCAGGCGCAGCTGCTCGCGGTCGATCGCGTGCCGCAACTCGGCCTCCAGCGTGCCGCGGCGGCGCAGCAGCTCGTCGTAGCGGGCCTGGTAGCGCTCGACGCGGTTTTTCCCGCGCTGCTTGGCGTAGCGCAGCGCCAGGTCGGCGTCCCGGATCAGCTCGCCGGTGTCGGCCACGCCCAGACTGGCGGACAGGAACACCGAGCCGCCGTCCACCTCGTACGGCTCGCCGAGAACGGCCAGCAGCCGGTGCGCGGTGAGCATCGCCTCGTCGGCCGTGCCGCGCATCAGCACCGCGAACTCGTCGCCGCCGAGGCGGGCCGCCACGTCGCCGTCCAGCAAATTGCGCCGCAGCCGCTCGCCGACCTCGGCCAGCACCGCGTCGCCCACGTCGTGGCCGCGCATGTCGTTGACCGTCTTGAAGCCGTCCAGGTCGATGCCGACCAGCACCAGCGGCTCGCCGGGCTCGGCCGCGTCGCGCAGCGCCCGCTGCAGGCCGCGCCGGTTGGCCAGGCCGGTGAGCGGGTCGGTGTGTGCCAGCTCGCGGAAGTGCGCCTCGCTCTGCCGCAGCTGGAGCGTGTACCGCCGGACGTCGCGCAGGGCCAGCACCTGCCGGCCGACCAGGGCCAGGCCCTCGACGCTGACGCCGAGGAACCCGTACACGTCGAAGGTGCCGCCGGACCGGAGGTGAAAGCCGAGCGCGCCCACCGTGGCCACCATCGGGACCACCGCGTACGCGGTGCCGCGCTCGCTCACGTCACCGACCACCTCGACCGGCTGGTCGGCCGCCTTGACCGCGCGCGCGATCACGAACAGGCCGCCGGGCAGCAGCAGCGCGCCGACCAGCAGGTCGACGTCGCGGTCCTGGCAGATGCCGCCGGCCACCGCGACGGCCGCAACCGCCACCATGGCCACCCCGCCGGCCACCCGCACGGTGATCAGCCGGGGCCGGTGCGCGTGCAGCGCCAGCGCGATCAGCAGGCCCAGCGAGATGACCGCGAGCCCGGCCGGGATCAGCACCGACGGGCAGGCCATCGGGGTGGCGTCGCCGAGGAGGTGGGTCGGGTGCGAGAACAGCACCCAGCCGACGAACCAGAGCGCCGCCGCGATCACCAGGCCGTCCAGCAGGTGCCGCACCGCCGCGCCGGGACGCTCCGCGGCGCCGGGCAGCAGCGCGGTGCCGATCAGCAGGATCAGGGTGCCGAGCGCGGCGCCGTAGGCCACCGCCGAGCCCAGGCTGATCCGCGGCGGCGGTGCCGGGTTGAGCAGCACGCTGACCACGCCGGCGAGGGCGGCCGCGGCGGCGATCGCGCTGCCCAGCGCCACCAGCAGGTGGGCCCGCCGAGCGGCGCCGGTGTGCTGGCGTCCCGACCTCCCCAGCAGTGCGACGGCCGGGACCGCGACCAGAAGACCCGCGAGCCCGGCCAGCTCCACGCCGGACGGTGATTGCACGGGAACACTGTGCCGGATCTCGCACCGTTTCGGGAGCCCTGTCGGGGTGCGGAAATCCCGAGCTGTGGACGTCGCTGGCAACCACCCCTTACCGCGGTGGCACTATGAGGGGATGCCTGAGCTGCGTTCCCGGACCTCGACCCACGGGCGGACCATGGCCGGCGCGCGTGCCCTGTGGCGCGCCACCGGGATGACCGACGACGACTTCGGCAAGCCCATCGTGGCGATTGCCAACAGCTACACCCAGTTCGTACCCGGTCACGTGCACCTCAAGGACCTCGGCGGGATCGTCGCCGACGCGATCGCCGGGGCCGGCGGCGTCGGCCGGGAGTTCAACACCATCGCGGTCGACGACGGCATCGCGATGGGCCACGGCGGCATGCTCTACTCGCTGCCCAGCCGCGAGCTGATCGCCGACGCGGTGGAATACATGGTGAACGCGCACTGCGCCGACGCCCTGGTCTGCATCTCGAACTGCGACAAGATCACCCCGGGCATGCTGATCGCCGCGCTGCGGCTGAACATCCCCACGGTCTTCGTCTCGGGCGGGCCCATGGAGGCCGGTAAGACGGTCGCCATCGAGGGCATCGTGCACGAGAAGCTCGACCTGATCGACGCGATGACCGCCAGCGCCAACGACAACGTGACCGACCAGCAGCTCGGCGAGATCGAGCGCTCGGCGTGCCCGACCTGCGGCTCGTGCTCCGGCATGTTCACCGCCAACTCGATGAACTGCCTCACCGAGGCGATCGGCCTGGCCCTGCCCGGCAACGGCTCGACCCTGGCCACGCACGCCTCCCGCCGGCAGCTGTTCGAGCAGGCCGGCGAGCTGATCGTGCGGATCGCCAAGGAGTACTACGAGAACGACGACGCCTCGGTGCTCCCGCGCAGCATCGCCAGCCGGGACGCGTTCGAGAACGCGGTGGCCCTGGACGTGGCTATGGGCGGCTCCACCAACACGGTGCTGCACCTGCTGGCCGCGGCCCGCGAGGCCGAGCTGGACTTCAGCGTGACCGAGATCGACGCGGTCTCGCGCCGGGTGCCGTGTTTGAGCAAGGTCGCCCCGAACAGTCAGAAGTACCACATGGAGGACGTGCACCGGGCCGGTGGCATCCCCGCCCTCCTCGGCGAGCTGCACCGCGGCGGCGCGCTGCACACCAACGTGCGTGCGGTGCACTCCCCCGACCTCACCAGCTGGCTGAGCGCCTGGGACATCCGCGGCGGCTCGCCCAGCCCCGAGGCGCTCGAGCTGTTCCACGCGGCCCCCGGCGGGGTGCGCACCACCCAGCCGTTCAGCACCACCAACCGGTGGGCCTCGCTGGACACCGACGCCGAGGGCGGCTGCATCCGCTCGGTCGAGCACGCCTACACCGCCGACGGCGGCCTGGCGATCCTGTTCGGCAACCTCGCCCCGGACGGCTGCGTGGTCAAGACCGCCGGCGTCGACGAGTCGCTGTGGAAGTTCACCGGCCCGGCCCGGGTCTTCGAGAGCCAGGACGCGGCGGTCGAGGGCATCCTCGGCAAGCAGGTGGTCGAGGGCGACGTCGTGGTGATCCGGTACGAAGGCCCCAAGGGCGGCCCCGGCATGCAGGAGATGCTCTACCCCACGAGCTTCCTCAAGGGCCGCGGCCTCGGTAAGGCGTGCGCGCTGATCACCGACGGCCGGTTCTCCGGCGGCACCAGCGGCCTGTCGATCGGCCACGTGTCGCCCGAGGCGGCCGGCGGCGGCCTGATCGCCCTGGTCGAGACCGGCGACGAGATCACCATCGACATCCCGGGCCGGAGCATCACGCTCAACGTGGCCGAGGAGATACTGGCCAAGCGCCACGCCGAACAGGAAGCCCGCCCGAAGCCCTACACCCCGGTCAACCGCGACCGCCCGGTTTCGGCAGCGCTGCGCGCCTACGCCTCGATGGCCACCAGCGCCAGCGACGGCGCCTACCGCCTGGTGCCGAACTGATCGCCTGACACACGAAACGGCCCGGGTCACCAGACCCGGGCCGTTCGCTATGCGGTTGTCACTTCGGTGCGGTGAACACCGTCCGGCCGCTGCCGGTGCCGACCGCGTTCACGGCCTGCACCGAGACCCGGTACCGGCTGCCCTTCTTGACGCCGGCCGGTGCGGTGAACGCCGCGCTGCGGACGTTCGCCCGGACCAGCATGACCACCGGCGAGCCGAGGGCCTTGCCGCTCGCGTTCAGCCGCTGCCAGGTGACCCGGTAGCCGGTGACCGCGGTGCCGCCGGTGTTCGACGGAGCCGTCCAGCTCACCGTGGCGGTGAGCTTGCCGCCGGCCGGACCCGGCTTGACCGTGACCTTGGCGGGGGCGCTCGCCACCGTCCGCGGCGTGGCCGGCTTGGTGGCGGTCGACCGGTCACTGCTGCCGGCCTCGTTGACCGCGCGGACCCGGAACCGGTACGAGGTGCCGTTCGCCAGGCCGGTGACGGTCAGCTGCGACGCCGTGGCCGCCGCGGTGCGTACCGCTCCGATGCGGGCGCCGGTCTGCGCGTTCGTGACCTCGACCTCGTAGCGCAGGATCGGCGAGCCGCCGTTGTCGGCCGGTGCCGTCCAGCGCACCACCGCGAGACCGTTGCCGACGGTCGCCTGGCCGATGATCGGGGCGTCCGGAGCGGTCGGCGTGCCCGGCGCCGGGTCGGTGGGACCCGGGTTGGGGTTCGTCGGACCGGGGTTCGGCGTGGTCGGACCGGGCGACGGGTTGGTCGGCGCCGTGGTCGGGGTGGTGGTCGGCGGGGTGGTCGGCGTCGTGCCACCCGGAGCGGGGGTCGTCCCGCCCGGAGCCGGCGTGGTGCCACCGGGAGCCGGCGTGGTCGGCGTGGTGGTCGGTACGTCGGTCGGCGTCGTGGTCGGGGTCGTGGTCGGCCCGTCGGTCGGCGTCGTCGTCGGCGTCGTGGTCGGCGGGGTGGTGGGCGGGGTGGTGGGCTCCTCGGTCGGGGTGGTGACCGCGGCGGGCACCACAACGTTGGACATCGCGGAGAACACGCTGGCGCCGGCGGCGTTCACGGCCCGCACCCAGAAGGTGTAGGGCACGCCGTTGCTCAGTCCGTACATCAGCATTTCGGTGGCGTCGGGGGCAGCCGCGTCGACGCCCACCGCGATCCCGGTCTCGGGGTCGAGCACCTGGATCTCGTACCCGTAGATCTCGCTACCTCCGTTGAAGCCCGGTGCGGTCCAGCGGACCGTGGCCGACTCGTCGCCGGCGGTGGCCAGGCCGATGGTGGGTGCGCCCGGCACCACGGGGGTGTTGGGCACGGTCGGCTCGACGGTCGGGGTCGGAACCGGGGTGGTCGGGTCGACCGGCGGGGTCGTCGGGGTCACCGGCGGCGTCGTCGGGTCGACCGGCGGGTTCGGGATGACCGGCGGGTCGTCGTCGCCCTCTTCCTCGCCCTCGGGGTCCTCCGGGCCGTCGTCGCCCGGCGGGTTGGTGGTGGTGGCGACCGGGGTCACCGGGACGGACGGCGGCGACCAGGCGCCGGGTCCGCCGGCGGTGTTGGCCCGCACCCGGAACCAGACCGGGGTGCCGTTGGGGAGACCGGTGACGATCAGGCTGGCGGTGTCCACCGACAGCTCGGTCAGGATCGGGCTCGCACCGTCCAGGCCGTTGTTCTGCTCCAGCGTGAGCCCGGTGATGGTGCCCGAGGTCAGCGCCGGCGGCACGGTCAGCAGCACGGTGGCCTGGCCGTCACCGGCGAACGCGGTGACACCGAGCACGGCCGACAGGCCGGCCACGTCCACCGTCTCGTCGGCGAACTGGATCTTCTCGACGTTGCGCACCGTGTCGTTGCCGTCCGGGCCGGAGATCAGCAGGCCGCCGACGATCGGCGTGATCGCGTAGTCGAACCGGACACCGGCGTACACCGCGACGTCGTTACCCGGCGTCGCCGAGGACTTGATCTCCCGTACGACGAAGATGTCCTTGGGGTTGATCTTGCCGGCGAACACGTCCGCCTGGAGATCGGTCATGGAGCGCGCGGACCGGATCTCGTTGCCCGCCTCGTCGCGGACGCTGAGCCGGACATTCAGGTAGCGGTCGCCGTCCAGGATGTCGTCGCCGAGGCGACCCTCGATGGTGTCGTCGCCGGCACCGCCGAGCAGGATGTTGCCCTCGCCCCACACGTTGCCCTGCAGGTCACAGGGGCGACCCGAGGCGTTGCCGACGGCCGAGACCGGCGTGGGCAGCAGGGTGACCACCTGGTCGAGGCCCGCGATCCGGGCCACGCCCCGGGCGTCCAGAGCGTTGCAGCCGATCATGCCCGCACCGCCCAGGGTGGACGGAATCCGGTCGTCGCCGCGCAGGATGTCGTTGTGCGCACCGCCGGAGAGCGCCTCGACCTCGTTGTAGCGGTCGCGGACACCGACGTCGAGCACGTCCAGCGGCAGCAGCGGCAGGTCCAGGTCGGAGTCCATGGCCTGGTCGTCGCCGCCCTGCTCGGGAGTGGCCGCGATGGACCAGTCCCAGCCCGAGCCGCCGGCGTTCTTCTCGATGCCGGGGCCCTGGACGCCGACGTCGTCGCCGCCCTCCATGTCGTAGTCGTCGTCGCCGCCCTGGCCGACCAGCACGTCGTGGCCGGGCCGGTTGGAGTCGTCCAGGAAGAACAGGTTGCCGCTGTCGCCCTGGAGCAGGTCGGGCCCGTTGCCGCCCTCCATCCAGTCGTTGCCGGAGTCGCCCCAGGACAGGTCCTCGCCGTCGCCGGCGATCACCAGGTCGTCGCCCTCACCGGAGAACGTGACATTGGCGTTGGCGCCGCCGTTCAGGAAGTCCTTGCCGGTGCCGCCGTTGACGATGTCCAGGCCCGGGCCGCCGTCGACGGCGTCGTTGCCGGGACCACCGCGCGGCATGTCGTCGCCGCCGAGGTCGGTGATGATGTCGTCGCCCTCGCCGCCGAGCGCCACGTCGTTGCCGGCGCCGCCCTCGAGGACGTCGTCGCCCTCGCCACCCCACAGGGTGTCGTTGTCGTTGCCGGCGTACACCCGGTCCCGGTTGTCGGTTCCGGAGTAGACGGTCTGCGCGTTCAGGCCCGGCTTGTCGACCGAGTTCCGGGCGCGGTACTTGATGGTGCCGTCCGGCATCCGGATCAGCATGGCGTGCTCGTCGCACTCGGTGGCCGGGTTGTCGGCGACCGTGTTGCCGAACTGCTCGAAGCCCTCCTCGGTGCCGGCCAGGGTGGCCAGGTCGAACTTGCAGTCGGCGGTGGAGAACACGTCGGCCCGCAGGTTCTGGGTGCCGGTGGTCCGGCCGATCAGCTCGGCGAACGAGTTGCCCTCGAGGTTGGTGCGCAGGTTCATGCCGGTGGTGCGGGCCAGGTAGTAGAACCGGTCACCGTTCTGCAGCCGGGTCAGCTGCTCCTCGAAGACGTAGTTGAAGGTGCTGCCGAGCAGGCCGCCGAACGGGTCGCTGACCTCGGCGAGGCCACCGATCCACAGGTCCACGTTGTCCAGTCCGGAACTCGCCGCAGTCCAGCCGCTGGTGGCGTTCAGGAACGCCGCGGCGTCGGCCGGCTGGGTGTCGCCGACCTCCGGGTCCACCAGGGCCCGGGCCGCGTCCCGCTTGGCGGCCACGGTGGTCGCGGCGATCACGGTCGGGTGCTTGCCGTACGCGGCCACGAAGTTGATCAGCGACTCGGGGTGCTTGAGGTGCTCACCGAAGTCGACCCAGCTCGTGTACGGCTTGAGCCGGCCGTCGTTGGTCTTGTCGTGCAGGGTGCGGCGCAGCACGTTCAGCGACGGCACCCCTTCGGACCGGCCCCGGGCGAGGTTCAGCGACGCCAGGTCCATCGGCAGGCCGAGCAGGTTGTTGCGCAGCGTGTCGGTCATGAACTCGTCGAGCTCGCTGCCGACCTGGTCGGACATGCCGGTGATGACCTGGGCGGCTGCCTGCTCCGGGCTCAGCGTGCCCCCGTCGGTGTAGGCCGGCGGGTTGAGGAAGCCCTCGAGCAGCGACATCGACGCGTCCGAGCCGTCCTCGCGGGTCCGGGTGATGGTCTCGGTGAGCATCGAGTGCCCGAACCGGTAGACCGCGTGGGCGAACTCGGCGAAGATCGCCGGGTTCAGGTCGGTCTGGGTGAACGCGAACGGCTGGAACGGGTTGATCGACGGCGCGATCTTGCGGGCGAACTCCTCGAAGACGAGGTGCTGGTACTCCATCTCGTTGACGAACTTGGCGGCCTGGAAGAGCCGCTCGCCGTTCCAGGCGCCGCCGGTCAGCTGCCACTCGGCCAGCGCGTCGCCGTCCTCGGTGAGCACCCGCTGGATGTCGTAGATCAGCCGGTTGTGCTCGGCGTGGAAGACCTGGTGCACCGCGGTGAGACCGATGTTCTCGTTGACCCGGCCGTCACCGGCGATGTAGTGGGCGTCGAGCATCTCGTCGTCGTAGGTGCCGGCCGGCTGCGCCGCGAAGTCGGCGCTGGCGACCAGGTCGTCGTCGGGCCGCGGCGCGGCCGGCGGGGTGGCCGGGTTGTGGTCGTGGTCCTCCGGCGTCGGGTCCGCGTGGTGCGCGATGTCGGACAGGAACGGCACGGTGGCGCGCAGCGCGTCCGCGGGCACCTTGACCGGAGCCGCGACGTCGCCCTCGATCAGGCCGGTGGCGGTCACGTACTGCGGCAGGCCGCGGGCCGGGCCGGGCACGAACTTGCCGTACGCGTCGGCGAGCACCACCGGGACGGCCAGCACGTCGGCGTCGACCAGGTCGAGACCGAGCAGCTCACGGGCCTGCTTCTTGGTCTCGGCCCAGGTCGGCAGGCCGCCGGCGGCACCGTTGAGCATGGCGCCGGTGGCCACCGGTCGACCGCTCGCGTCGTTCGCGTACTCCCGCAGGAAGACCTGGTGGGTGGCGTGCGACGTGTAGGTCTGCGAGTTGTCGACGAACGGGGTGTCGATGTTCTTGGCTTCCTGGACGTCGTCGGCGGTGCCGAGGCGGCCGTCCGGGCCAGGCTGGTTGGCGGCCCGGGTCATCGCCATGAAGCGCATCGACGGCGGGACGTACCGGGCGTCGCCCGGCTTGGGGTCGTCGGCGTTGCCGGGGACGCGGTCCGGGCCGGCGATCAGCGGGTCGTCGGCGCGCAGCGGGACCACGACCGTGCCGCCGCCCTTGACCGTGAGGTCGATGCCGTGGTCGAAGAACTGCCCGAAGAGCGTGAACCAGGAGTTGTACGGGGCGGACAGGCCGACGTCGGTAGTGACGTTCGGGATGACCACCGTGCTGCCGTCCGTCTCCGGCTCGGCGCCGCCGTTCTGGCTGCGGACCGGGTTGCCGGCGGCGGCCACGGCGGCCGGGTTGTTCGCGGTCTGGTCGGCGATCAGGTTGCTGATCATCCGGGGCTGCGAGTCGACCACGTAGTTGTTGGCGGTCTTGCTCGCGTAGGTGGTCGGGAACGACGGGCTGCCGGCGCCGAACATGCCGGGCGGCGCGGTCTCGGCGGCCGCGTAGGTCTTGCCGCCGAGGCGGGGGAAGACCTGGTCGACGGCGCCGTAGTGCTCCTGGCCGGGGGTGAGGTTGTTGCAGGAGCCGTCGACGGTTCGCAGACCCATCGAGAGCAGGGGGCTGCCCAGCTGGTCGGCGCCGGTGCCCAGCAGGGCGCCGCAGGGGCCGGTCTCGCTCGTGGTGTTGGCGACGTGCGCCTCGGCGATCTTGATCTGCTTCAGAATGTAAGCGAGATCAGCCGCGGTGACGGTGAACCCACTTCCGATGGGCGCCGCGTGCGCGGGCGTGGCCACCAGAACGGTGGCGAGCAGCGCGCTCACTAGGGCGACGGACCGGAGCCTCATAGGCCTTCTCCTTGGGAGCTAGGAAAACCCGGAATTTCGTACATCTTGGGCAAGTCGGGTGTGGTCTAGCTCTCGCCGACCTGAGGGGTAGCTGAGGCGGCCTTAAGCCATGCAAATGGGCCGCCCCGGCGATCCGGGGCGGCCCTGAAAGGGACTTCTTAGTGGTGACCGGACGATGTGTCGGCCAGATCGGGCAGGCCGTTGCTGAGGTCGACGCCCGGACCGGGCAGATTCGCGGAGACCTGGACCCGGTCGGCCGGCACCTGCGCGGCCTCGCCCATGGCCTCCCGCACCGCCTCGACGGTGGCGTCGCTGAGAACCCCGCCGAAGTACCGCACGGTGACGCCGGCCTTCTGCACCTCGGCCCGGTAACCGGTGAGCGCGTCGGTCACGATGCCCTCGGCGTCCATCCGCGCCTTGACCTGGCCGGGTTCGGTGCCGAAGGACGGGATCACCGCAAACGTCACGTCGTGCACCAGCACCGGCTCGACCAGGTAGAACGCCACGTCGGCGGGCTGGTTGTCGCGCATCATCGCCTCGGCCCGGTGCGCCGACATGCCCTCCGGCAACACGAAGGTCATCTCCGGCACCAGGTAGTTCAGCATGTGTTCGCTGAACACCGCGAACGTTGCCTCGGTCAGCGTGCCGACGTCGTCGCGCTTGGCCGCGGCCTGCAGTTCCTTGCGGATGTTCGCGGGGTCGGCGCCCTTGGCCGGCACGATCGCAATGGCCGCCCGCTTGCGCACCATCGGCCCGTCGTACGAGGTCACGACCTGTTCGTCACCGCTGTCCCCGCGGATCGCGGTGACCTCGGCGACCGGTTCCGGTACCCCGGCCACCGCCGACCAGTCCACGCCCGCGGCCACCGCCAGGATCGCGGTCAGGCCGGCGGCCAGCTTGACCCGGGCCCGCATCAGGTGCCCAGTGGGTAGCTGGGGCCGTACGTCACCGGCTGCTCGAGTTCGCCGTCGCTGATCGGCCGGTCCGACGAGATCGGGTCGTTCAGGGTGGCGTCGCCGACCGCGAACTGGATCATCATGTCGCTGTCCTCGTGCACCAGGTTGTGGCAGTGCGTCATGTACCGGCCGCCGTCGTTGCCGTCGCCGGTGATGAACTGCATGATCACCGAGACGGTCTCGTTCTCGCCGAGGTAGAACGTGTCCTTCGCGCCCTCCTCCCACGCGTACGGCTTGCCGTCGGAGGTGTTGTCCCGGGCGATGATCTTGCCGTCGATCAGGTGGATGTGCAGCGGATGGAACCAGCCGCCGGACCGGTTCTCCAGGTCCCAGATCTCCACGTCGTACGGCTGCGGGTTGCCCAGCACCCGCTTGAAGCCACTGCGCTGGACGTCCTCCCAGGTCTCCCCGTTGATCGTCCAGAGGCCGTGCTTGCGCTCCACGCTCAGCTTGCGGCGCGCCTTGGACATCGCCGGGGTGAGCTGGTCGACGTGCAGGGCGCCGCGGTTGGCGTACGGCTGCGGGCCGCAGTCGAGCGTCGTCGGCATGACGTACGGGTCGGCCGGACCGGAGCCGGCGACCACCTCGAACTGCATGATCTTGTCGGTGTTCTTGAAGTCGACGTTGTTCTTGTTGCTCAGGTTCCTCAGCTCGATCCTGGTGCCCGGCTTGTACTTCCGGAAGTCGATCAGGATCTCGTAGCGCTCGGCCACCCCGTGCCGCCACGACTTCAGGGCCACCGGCTTGGGCATCAGGCCGCCGTCGGTGGCGACCATGTGCACCGGCTCGCCGTTGCTCAGCGTGAACCGCCAGGAGCGCGAGATGGCGGCGGCCAGCACCCGGAACCGGTAGACCCGCGGCTTGACCTTCATCTTGGGCCACGGCACGCCGTTGACCAGGATGATGTCGCCCATCACGCCCTCGTGCGAGTCGTCGTCGAAGGCGAGCGAGCCGTTCGCGTTGAACGCGATGTCGCTGACCACCAGCGGCACGTCGAACTCGCCCTGCGGCAGCTGGGCCTGCTCGTACGGGTCACTGAGGGTGTACATCGCGGCCAGGCCGGCGTACACGTTCTCGGCGGTCATGCCATGCTCGTGGTCGTGGTACCAGAGGGTGCGGGCCGGCTGCCAGTTCGGGTACTTGTAGCTCTTGCAGTAGCCCGGCGCGGTCGAGTCGTTGGCGTACCCGTCGTACTGCGGCAGCGACGCCGAGCCGTGCAGGTGGGTCACCGTGTTGAACGGCAGCCCGTTGAGCCGCTGGATGGTCAGCGCGTTAGCGACCCGCAGCTCGATCCGGGTGCCCTGCTTCGCCTTGATGGTCGGCCCCGGGAAGATCCCGTTGTACCCGGTGACGGTCGTGGTCAGCCCCGGCGCGATCGCCGCCAGCCCCGCCTTCTGCGTCACCCGGTAACGCTGCCAGGGGCCTTTTTCGTCGACACCCTCGGCGACCGGCATGAGGACGGGCGGGCGCCGGAACATATTCGTGTACGGCACCGGCATGTTTTTGGCGGGCAGGTTGCTCGAAGCCGCCCGGACCGACCCACCGGCGGTCGCCACGATCAGGCCCCCGCCGCCCATGGCGAGAGCACCCTTCAACAGGTTGCGTCGGCTCAGATTTCCGTGTGCCATGAACCCCGTCCTCTCCCGTTCGTGGGGGCAGACGCTAGGAGTTCGCTCTGACGTATCCCTGAGCAAAACCTGAAACCCCTGAACTCGCGGTCTCCGCTGCCGATTCAGGCCGGGAGAAACTTCAGGGGAGGCCGGGATGCGGGTCAGGGTCATGGGACAGCTGACGGTTACCGACGACGACGGTGCCGAGCTGTCGGCCGGGGAACTACCCCGGCGCGCCCGTCAGGTGCTGGCCGTGCTCGCCGCGCGGCACGACCGGATCCAGTCCAAGGACGCGCTGGCCGATGCGGTCTGGGGCGACGACCTGCCGGGCAACCACGTGGCCGCGCTGGAGCACTACGTCTCGGTGATCCGCCGGCGGCTGCAACCGCAGGGCTCGGCGGCGACCAACTTCATCGTGACCCGCAGCGGCGGTTACCTTTTCGACACCACTCGGGCCCACCTCGACCTGGCCGACCTGCGCCGCAGGGTGCGCGACCTGGACAGCCTCACACCCGGCAGCGCCGAGCGGGTCGCCGTCTACGAGTGCATCCTCCAGCTGGCCCTGGACCTGCCGTTCGCCGAGGACCCGTACGCGGATTGGGCCGACTCGGCGCGGACCGAGGTGCAGATCGCCGCGGTCAACGCCCGGCTGGAGATCGCCTCGGCGGTGCTCGAGCGGGACGCCACCCGGTCGCTGCGCCTGGCCCAGGAGGCGATCGACCTCAACCCGTTCCTGGAGCCGGCCTACCGGGCCGCCATGGACGCGGCCGTGGCCATGGGCCGGCCGGACGACGCGCTGCGGTTCTTCGAGCGCTGCCGCAAGGTGCTCAGCGACGAGCTCGGCGTTACGCCGTCGGCGGACCTGCTGCGGCTGCACCGCGAGATCCGTGCCGAGCGGCAGTCCGAGTCGGCCGGGCCCCGGCAGCCGGCCCCGATGGCCGGCTCCGGCCGGCGGCCGGAGCGGTTCCTCGGCCGGGTTCCCCAGCTGCGCGTCGTGCTCGAACCGGACGCGCCCAAGGTGGTGCACATCGTCGGCCCGCACGGCTCCGGGAAGTCGGCGTTCCTCGCCGAACTCGCCCGGCACATGCCCGGTGCGGTCGGCATCGGCTACGCCGGCCTGGCGATCGGGGTGCACCGGCTCGGCTGGCTGCGGACCGCACTGGTCCAGGTCGGCGCCGGACCGGACGTGCTCGCGCTGGTCGACGCCGCGCCGGCCGACACACCCATGCGGCTGGCCGACATCGAGGCGGTCGGCACCACGCTGATCGGCCCCGATCCGGTCTTCCTGGCGGTGGACGACGCGGCCGAGCTGGACCGGGCGAGCGTGGCCGAGCTGGCCTGGCTGTCCCGGCACTGCCCCAACCTGTACCTGGTGCTGACCTACTGCTACCCGTCCGAGATCACCAGCAAGCCGGTGGCCGGCCTGGGTACCCCGGTGGTGCTGCGGCTGGAACCGCTCACCGAGACCGAACTGGCACCGCTGGGCGACGAGGCCGCGCTGATCCGTACCGGCGGGATCCCGGCGCTGGTCGCGGTGGCGCACCGGCCGCACGAGATCGCCTCGGGGGTGGGCATGCAGACGGCCCGCGGCCGTACCCGGTGGATGCCGGACCCGGCCTGGGACGTGCTGCGCTACTGCGCGGTGCTCGGTCCACTGACCGCGGCCGATCTGGCCACGCTGACCGGGCATCCGCAGACCGACGTGCTGTCCTGGATCGACCACCTGGTGCACGCGCACCTGCTGATCGAGGGCCAGAACGGAGAAGTCGGCCACCGCAGCTCGCTCATTCGCGATGCGGTGGCCGACCAGGTGTCCGAAGCGTCCAGCCGGCATTTACGGGACCGGCTGGCCGCCTCCTAACTCATTCAGTTGGTGACGTTGACCGGGAAGGCCAGCGTCCGGGCACCCGTCGTGGAGATCAGGCTGATCGTGGTGGCACCGGCCGGCTGTGGTCCGGTGACCCGGATGCTGAACGCACCGGCGGCGTCGGTGTTGGCGGTGCCGATCACCCGGCCGGTCAGCGCGTTGCCGACCACCGCGGTGACCCGCTGCCCGGCGACCAGCGTGGTGTTGCCGGAGATCCGCCATTCGTTGTTACCGGTGCGGTAGCGGACCGCCATGCCGGCGAACGCGTCCGGCTGCGGGGTGATCACCACGCGGTCGGTAGTGGTACCGGCCGGGTTCGTGGTGGTCAGCTCCAGGGTGACCGCCTCGTTGTTGTAGACGAACCCGGCGTTCGGTCCGGGTGCGGCCGGCAGGGCGTGCACCGGGAAGGTGAACGACGGCCGCGAGGTGGTGGCGCCGGTGATGCTCACCAACGGACCGGAGACCTGCCGCCAGGAGTAGGTCTCGGCACCGGTGGTGGCGCTGCCGTTCAGGTTGACCACCCGGCCGCGGATCGCCGACTGGTCCGGGCCCGCGTTCGCACCGGGCAGGGCCGCGCCCACCACGGTGACGCTCACCGTGACCGGAGTGGCCGCGCCACCCGGACCGGACACCGCGAGGCGGAACGTGTACGTGCCGGTAACGGACGGGACGAACGTGGCGTTCGCCTGGTTCGCGTTGGTCAGCGTGACCGCCGGGCCTCCGGTCTGGGTCCAGGTAAAGGTGTCGATCTCACCGGTCGAGCCGGAACCGTCCAGCCGCACGGTCTGGCCCACGATCGGGCCGGCGTCCGGGCTGGCGGCGACCGCCACCGGTGCGGCCGGCGCGAACGTACCGCCGGCACCGACCAGCGGCACCGTGGTCGAGCCGCCCTTGGCCGAGGTGACCGTGACGGTCGGCGGCGGCGCGGTCACTCCGGTGAACGCGGTGCTGGTGAGCGCGCCGAAGCCGGTCACGGTCAGCGCCGGGTTGGTCAGCCGGTCGCTGGAACGGGCCCGGACGAGCAGGGTCCGGGCGTCCGAGTCATACCGGACCTCCTCGACCCAGACCATGTCGGTGGCCGACCTGGTCTTGCGCGCCACCGGGTTGTCACCCGTGTTGACCACCTCGATCATGGTCCCGTTCGGCATCGGCCCGGTGATCGGGAAGCGGCCGTAGTACCGGGCCCCGCTGCTGCGCAGCCGGGTGGAGCGGTACCCCAGGGTGGTGTTGCCGACGACGTCGATGCTCTGGCCTGCCTCGCTGGTGGCGAAGACGTCGAGCGAGCCGGTGCCGTCCGGGTTGAGCGAGTACGTCGCCTGGGACAGATCGACGCCGGAGTTCACCGCGAGCCGGCCCTGGACGCTGAACAGGTCGGTGAAGCCCATCTGGGCGAGCACCGCACCGGTCGTCGGGTTGAGCCGCTCGATCCGGATGAAGTTGGTGCCGTACGGGCTGCCGACGATCCGGTGCTCCACGCCCGGGTCGCCGGTGTAACCGGCCGGCGCGGCCGGCGCAACGGCCGGGTCCCAGCGCAGGAATGGACCCACCCGGCTGTTCATGGCGAGGCCGAAGTTGCCGGCCGCGATGCCGATGTCCTCGGTCATGTTGACGCCGCGGTCGTCGGCCACGATGTCGTCGATGCCGTACGGGTGGGTGATCCGGTACCGCTCGCCCTGGTTGGCGTCGAACCGGATCCGGACGCGGCCGAAGACGATCTGGTCGCCCTCCGCCGCGACCTCACCGGCGAACGCGCCCTCGAGGTCCAGCCCGATCCCGGCGTCGACCCCGTTGGTCATGGTCAGCTCGGCGCCGGCCAGTTGGTAGAAGAACTCGCCCGGGAAGTTGTCCGGCCAGGAGACCGGAGCGTCCGGGTCGGGCAGTTCGTCGGCGGCCGCCGGGCACAGCGGGTCCTCGACGGTGACACAGGCCTCCAGCCGGAGGCCGTTGCTGTCCCGGTACCAGGCCGGGAAGCCGTTCTCGGCGATCGGCCCGACCTCCACCAGCCGTCCTGTTCGTGGTGTGGCGGGTGTGACCGGGACGGCGATCGCCACCCCGGCCAGTGGACCGGCGATGGCGAACGCCACCCCCAGCCCGAAAGCCATACGTCCCAGCGATTTCCTCATCGAGCTCCCCAACCTAGATCGGCACCTGCAACGGGGAGGACCCTGTCGCTGATGCCTCACGTCCGGCTGAGGTCCGGCTGAAACCGCTCGATGATCTTGCTGAACTACTTCAGGATGTCATTCACGCAGCGCAAAACGGGCCGGCTGGTCAAGGCCGCCAGGTCGAGCGGGTCCCCGCCACGCACCGTGAAGGTCACCGACTCGCCGGGCAGCAGCGTGACGCCGGCCCGGTCCACTTCGGCACCGGGGTCGAGCCGGTCGGGATAGAGCGTGAGCGCGCGCAGAATCGTCCCGGCCGTCACGGTTACCGACGAGTCACCGACCTCGGTGCGGAACTCCGGGGCCGGCCACGCGATGTCCTTGTCGGCGGCGAAGAACCACCAGGCTCGTTCGTCACCGCAGTCCGCAACGATCAGTTCGGTCGCCGGGTCGTCCGCGGTCGCCACCTCGGCCGGCAGCGGCAACGTCACCGCGCCGCCCGGCTCGACGGTGGCCGCCAGGTCGGCGCCGGCCAGCACCTCGCCGGCCAGGTTGCGCCGGGTCACGATGGCCGTCACGGTCCACGGCCCGGTGCCGTCGTTGACCGCGACCAGCGCCGGTGGACCGTCCGGCGGGACCACCGCGCCGGGTTCCACCGGCCGGTCCGGTCCGCCCGGGGTGATCTCCCGGCCGCTGCGCGGCTGCAAGGTCAAAAGCCGGTCGGCGTACGCGTCGCGCAGCGCGAACCAGAGCGGCTTCTTCCGGCCGTCGCCGTCGACCGCGGCCCACGAGGTCACCGGCCAGCAGTCGTTGAGCTGCCACATGATGGTGCCCATGCACAGCGGGCGCAGCGACCGGAAGTGCTCGATCCCGAACGCCAGGGCGCGCGCCTGGTTGAGCTGGGTGAGGTAGTGCCAGTCGTCGAAGTCGCGCGGCGGCGGCAGGTGGTTGGCCAGGCCGCGGGCCAGTTTCGCGTCGCCGTCGGCGGCCTTCTGGTGGTGCACCATGCCGGGCGAGTCCGGGGCGAGCGGGTCGTCGGACAGGGCCCGCCGCAGCGTCGCGTAGGCGGGCGGGGCCTGGAAGCCGAACTCCGCCACGAACCGCGGCCGGTAGGTGGCGTACTTCGTGTAGTCGTCGGTGTTCCACACGTCCCAGACGTGCGTGGTGCCGGCCGCCGGGTCGTTCGGGTGCCGGTCCGGGGTGCCGGCGTACGGGCTGCCGGGCCAGTACGGCCGGGACGGGTCCAGCTCGGCCACGATCCGGGGCAGCAGCCGGTGGTAGTAGCCGGAGCCCCAGGTGCGTCCGTTGAGGACCGGTTTCCAGCCCCAGTCCTCGTACCCCCACAGGTTTTCGTTGTTGCCGGTCCACATCACCAGGCTGGGACGGGCCGCCAGCCGCACCACGTTCTCCCGCGCCTCGGCCTCGATCTCGCCGGCCAGCGGCTCCTCCTCGGGATAGGCCGCGCAGGCGAAGAGGAAGTCCTGCCCGACCAGGAAGCCCATCTCGTCGGCCAGGTCGTAGAAGTCCTCGGACTCGTACCGGCCGCCGCCCCACACCCGCAGGTAGTTGACGTTGGCGTCGGCGGCCTGCCGGAACCGGGTCGCCAGCCGGTCGCGGGTGATCCGGTCGGCGAACACGTCGTCCGGGATCCAGTTGACGCCGCGCACGAACACCGGCACGTCGTTGACCACCAGGGTGAACGCGTCGTCCGCGGTGTCGATCCGGACCGAGCGGAAGCCGACCCGGCGGGACCAGGTGTCCAGCCGCTCCCCCGCCGCCGAGTCGACCGTCAGCTCCAGGTCGTAGAGGTGCTGCTCGCCGTAGCCGCGGGGCCACCACAGCTCGGGCTCGTCGACGGTGAGGATCAGCAGGGCCTCGATGCCGTCCACTGTGGCCTGTGCGACCCGGCCGGCGACTCTCCCATCGATTTGCATGGGTTTTCCGCCGCGGGTCAGCACAGCCCGGATCGTCACCGGTTCCTCGGCCGCCCGCTCGAGTCTGACCCTCAGTTCCACCCGGCCCACGCCGCGCGCCACCGTGACCTGCGGCCGGACCTCGGCGAGCCGGGCCACCCGCCACGAGTGCAGGCCGATCGGCTGCCAGACGCCGGCGGTCACCAGCGTCGGCCCCCAGTCCCAGCCGAAGTTGCAGGCCTGCTTGCGGATGAAGTTGAACGGCTCGGCGTACGCGCTGGGCCGGTCGCCCAGCTCGCGCTGCAACGCCTCGGCGTACCCGTACGGGCTGCTGAATTTGATCTTCAATTCGTTGTCGCCCGGACGCAGCAGGGGCCGCACGTCGAACCGGTAGCTCCGGTGCATGTTGGCGGTGCGGCCCACCGCCTCGCCGTTCACCTCGACGTCCGCGACGGTGTCGAGCCCGGCGCAGACGAGGTCGATCCGCGGCGCGTCGAGGTCCGTGCGGAACGAGGTGCGGTAGGTCCAGTCGGTACGCCCGATCCAGGCCTGCTTGGTCTCGTTCTCGTCCAGGTACGGGTCCTCGACCCGCCCGGCTGCGAGCAGGTCGGTGTGCACGCAGCCGGGCACCTTCGCCGGCAGGTCTGCCACGTCCGCGCCGGAGATCGTCCAGCCGTCGTGCAGGGGGTGGTACTCGGTCACGACACTCCTTGTCGGACGCCCGTCAGGACTTGACGGCGCCTTCCATGATTCCCCGGACGATCTGGCGTCCGCCGATGAGCAGCAGGATGATCAGCGGCAGGGTCGCCGCGAACGCGCCGGCCAGTACCCGGCGGTAGATCACGTAGTTGCCGCTCGCCAGGTCGGAGAGCGCCACCATCGAGGTGGGGAAGTCGGTGCCGTTCAGCGTGATGAGCGGCCACTGGAAGTCGTTCCAGGCCATCACGAAGGTGAGCAGGCCGAGCACCGCGAGAGCCGGCCGGATCGCCGGGACCACGATGCTCCAGTAGACACGCATCGTCAGAGCGCCGTCGATGCGGGCCGACTCGACCAGCTCGTCCGGTACCGCGTGGGCGATGAACTGTCGCATGTAGAACACGCCGAACGCGCTCACCAGGCCGGGGGCGATGACCGCCAGCAGGGTGCCGTTCCAGCCCAGTTCGCCCATCAGGATGTACAGCGCCACGACGCCCAGCTGGCTCGGCACGGTCAGGGTCAGGATCACCACGACCATGAGGGCGTTACGGCCCTTGAACCGGAGCTTGGCGAACGCGAAGCCGGCCAGCGAGCAGAAGAACAGCGTGGCCGCCGTGATCACGCTGGACACCACGAAGCTGTTGATCAGCGACGCGGTGAAGTAGACGTTCTGGAGGGTGAAGACCTCGTTCAGGTTGGTCATCAGCTCGCCGCCGGGGATCACCGACGGCGGGATGCTGGACACGGCCTCGTCGGTGCTCGTCGCGATGACGAACATCCAGTACACCGGGAACGCCGAGAAGAGCATCACGACGATCAGGCCCAGGTAGGTGACCGGTGTTCCCCGGGTGTCCTGCGGGGCCCGGTTCACGTATGACCTCACCGGTCTCCTCCGATGCGCTTGGTGAGCAGGGTGTTGACGCCGGCCACGATCAGGATGATCAGGAAGAGCGCCCAGGACATGGCGGCCGCGTAACCCAGGTTGAGGTCCTTCCAGCCGACCTTGTAGATCAGCTGCGCGATCGTCTGGAACTGGCCGTTCGAGCCGCCGGAGGCCGACTGCGGGTTCTCGTCGAACATCATCGGCTCGTTGAACAGCTGGAGTCCGCCGATGGTCGACAGGATCACGGTGAACACCACGACCGGCTGGATCATCGGCACGGTGATCTGCCAGAGCTGGCGCCACGGGCTGGCGCCGTCGACGGCCGCCGCCTCGTACACGTCCTTGGGGATCGACTGCATGGCCGAGAGGTAGAGCAGCGCGTTGTAGCCGATCCACTTCCAGTTGACCATCGTGGCGATGGCGATCCAGCTGCTCCACTTGAAGGCGCGCCAGTCGAGCGGGGCCTCCTCGCCGAAGCCGACCAGCGAGAGGAACCAGTTGGCCATGCCGTTGTCGCGCGAGAAGAAGACGGCGAAGACCAGGGTCGAGGCCACCACGGGGGTGAGGTACGGCAGCAGGACGCCAATCCGCCACCAGGTGGTCGCCCGCAGCTTGCGGTTCAGCAGGTTCGCGATGATCAGCGCGGCCAGCAGCTGCGGCACGCTGGACAGGATGAAGATGCCGAACGTGTTGTAGAGCGCGTTCCAGAAGTCGGAGTCGGTCAGCAGCTTCGTGAAGTTCTCGACGCCCGCCCAGCCGGTCTTCTCCGGGTCGTCCAGTCGCCAGTGCCGGAGGGACACGATCGCGTTGAAGATGATCGGGAACAACCCGAAGATCGCGAAGAGGATGAAGAACGGCGCGATGAAGATGTACGGGATCAGCTTGGTGTCGAAGCGATAGAGCCATAGCTTGGCCCAGCCCGGCTTCTTCGGGGGCGCCGCGTGTTGCGGCGTGGGCCTGAGCTGAGTGAGGGACACGGCCACTCCTAAGTAAGGCCAGAGCGGGGCGGCATCAGCCGCCCCGCTGCTGGGGTGTTCTTCAGATCAGGAGTTGGCGGCCTTCTCAGCTGCCTTCACTGCCTCGGCCCACGCGGCGTCGGACTTGAGGCCACCCTGCTGGACGCGGGTGATGACGTTCTCCACGGCAACGCGGGTCGGGCCGTTCTTCTTGCCCAGGTACTGCGGCTTGAGGGCCTCAGCGGTGGCGGCGAAGATCTGGCCGGTCGGAGCGTTGCTCATGAACTCGTGCTTGAACTCGAGCACGTTGGTGTCCTTGTACAGAGCCGGCTGCGACGGCAGGTTACCGACGGTCTTGAAGACCTCGATCTGCTGCTCGGGGGCGACCAGCCACTTCACGAAGTCGGCCGCGGCGTCGACGTTCTTGCCCTGGGCCGGAACGGTCCACCACGAGCCACCCCAGTTACCGCCACCGCCCGGGATCGCGGCGATGTCCCACTTGCCCTTCTGGTTGGGGGCGGTGGTCTGGATGTGGCCGAGCATCCACGCCGGGCAGGCGAGGACGGCGAACTGGTCCTTCTTGAAGCCCTGGTCCCAGTTCGGCTGGAAGCTGGCCAGGTTCGCCGAGATCTTGGCGTCGATCGCCTTCAGAGCCACGTCGAACGCGACCTTCGGGCCACCCTCCATCTGCAGCTTCTCGGACTCGTCAAAGAAGCCGACCGGCTGCTGGGCGAGCACCGGGTTGAACAGGTTGGTGCCGGAGTCGACGAACTTCTTGCCGGTCTTGGCGGTGTACTGCTTGCCGACCTCGATGAACTGGTCCCAGTCCGTCCAGAGCTTGCTGACCGCCTCGCGGTCCTTGGGCAGGCCGGCCTTCTCGAACAGGTCCGAGCGGTAGCACATGGCCAGGCCGCCGACGTCGGTGCCGAGACCGATCAGCTTGCCGTCCGCGGACTTCGCCAGGTTGTACTTCCAGGGCAGGTACTTCGCCTCGTACTCGGCGCCGCCCTTGTCCAGCAGGTTGACGAACTTGTCAGCCTGGGCCCGCATCTGCACGATGAAGCCCTCGTCGACCGCCGAGATGTCCGGCGCGCCGTTGCCGGCCACCAGCTTCTTCTGCAGGTCCTCGTGCTGGGCGTTGTACTCGCCCGAGTTGAGCTCGATCTTGATGTTCGGGTTGGCCGCCTCGTACTTCGTCTTGAGCGCGTCCAGGCCCATGTCGCCCCAGAAGGCGATCTTGAGCGTGATCTGGCCCTGAGCAGCCTTGTTGTCGCCGTCGCCCTCAAGGCTCTGGCCGCTACAGCCCGCCAGGGCCAGCGCCGTTGCAAGGCCTGCTGCGACAGTGACGCGCAGACCCCGTTTGCCAAGCCGTTCCATTGCGCCTCCACAGAGGAGTGAATTTACTGAACCGGGTAAGTTCAGGAGACGCTATGACGGGCCTCGACGAGTGTCAATAGCGTGTTACATGGTTGATTTCCTAACGTTGTCAGCGACGGATAAGTGGGTTGAAAACGACGTTCCGGACGATCGCAGTTTACAAACGGCCACGTGTCCCGTAACACTTAACCGATCAAGCCTTCCGCCCGCCGTCAGTCGATCTTGCCGCGCGGTAGCGTGAGAGCGCTCTACCGAATCGTCTGCCGGTAAGCTCTGCGGGAACAGAGGAGTCCGAGTGAAGCGGCCCACGATCGCCGACATCGCGCGGCGGGCTGGTGTGTCCAAAGGCGCTGTGTCGTACGCGCTGAACGGACAGCCGGGCGTCTCCGAGGCGACCCGGCAACGCATCGTTGCCATCGCCCAGGAGATCGGGTTCAACCCGAACAGCGCGGCCCGGGCCCTGTCCGGCGCGAGCGCGCGGGCCGTCGGTCTCACCCTCTGCCGGCCCGCCCGCATCCTCGGCATCGAGCCCTGGTTCATGGGCCTGATCAGCGGTTTCGAGGCCGAGTTGTCGGCCCGCTCATACGCGCTCACGCTGCAGGTGGTGGCCACCCCCGAGCTCGAGGTCGAGGTCTACCGAAGGTGGTGGGGCGAGCGCCGGATTGACGGCGTAATCGTTACCGACCTCCGCGAGAACGACGCCCGCGTCGACGTCCTGCAACAGCTCCAGCTGCCGGCCGTGGTGATCGGCGGCCCCGGCGAGACCGGCAAGATCCCGCAGATCTGGTCGGACGACGCCGGCGCGATCACCGAGGCGGTGCGCTATCTGGTAGCGCTCGGGCACCGCCGGATCGCCCGGGTCAGCGGTCTGCCCGGCTTGCTGCACACCCAGACGCGCACCCGGGCGTTCAACGACATCTGCGCCTCGGTGGGGCTCGAGGCGGTCACCATCCCGTCCGACTACACCGGCGAGGAGGGCGGCCGGGCAACCCGCCGTCTGCTGATCGGCATGGAACGGCCGACCGCGATCATCTACGACAACGACGTGATGGCGGTGGCCGGACTCGCGGTGGCGCAGGAGATGGGCCTGGCGGTGCCGGGCGATCTGTCCATCGTGGCCTGGGACGACTCTCCGCTGTGCAGTCTCGTGCACCCGCCGCTCACCGCGCTGACCCGCGACATCGCCGAGTACGGCGCGCATGCGGCCCGCGAGCTGCTGGCCGCGATCGACGGCAAGCAGGTCGGCAACGTCGAGGCCGGACCGGCCCACCTGACGCCGCGCGGCAGCACCGCACCGCCCCGCTACTAGACAGCTTCCGGACCAAGATCTGTCTGGGCCGGGGCAACGCCAGCACTCGAGGCCGGGCCCGGCTGCCTAGGCGCGGCGGGTCTCCAGATAGGCCTCGATGCGTTCGGCCGGCGCCGGGCGGCCCAGCGCGAAGCCCTGACCGAGCGGGCAGCCGGCCGCGGCGGCCCGCTCGATCTGCTCGCGGGTCTCCAGGCCCTTCGCCACGATCTCCAGGCCCAGCCGGCGGCCCAGGCTCACCACCACGTCGATCACCGCGGGACCGCCGCCGGTGCTCGCCTCGGACGACGTGTTGACCAGCGACGACGCCAGCTTGAGCATGTCCACCGGCAGCCGCCGCAGGTGCGACAGCGAGGCCTGGCCGGCGCCGAAGTCGTCCAGCGCGGCGCGCACGCCGAGCTTCCGCAGGCCGGACAGGGACGCCACGATGGCCGGCACGTCCTCGGCGATCCAGTCCTCGGCGACCTCCACCACCAGGCGTTCCGGCGCCAAGCCGTAGCGGCGCAGAGTGGCCGCCACCCGGTCCGGGAAACGCGCGGTGAGCAGCTCGCGCGGCGACACGTTGACCGACAGCCAGTACGAGTTGTCGCCGTCCGACCAGGCCGCCAGGTGTCTGCACGCGGCGTCCAGCAACCATTCGTCCAGCTCGGCGGCGATGCCCACGGCCCGGGCGATCGGCAGCAGTTCGGCCGGCAGGATCGTGCCGAGCTCGGGATGCCGCCAGCGCAGCAGCGCCTCGACGCCTACCGGCTGCTCGTCACGCAACCCCACGACCGGCTGGAAAACCAGGTCGAGCTCGCCCCGCTCGGCCGCGGAGAGCAGCTGTTTCTCCAGCTCCATGCGGCGGTTGAGGGCCATCTCGACATCCGGGTCGTACCACTCCACCCGGTCGTAGCCGAGCTGCCGGGCGCGCTTGCGGGCCAGGTCGGCGTGCCGCAGCACCTCGTCCGAGTCGGCACCACCGGCCAGCTCGGCAAGGCCGATGCTGGTGTGCAGGTCGACCACGGTGCCGGGCAGCTGATAGGGCTCGGCCAGCACGATCGCGATCCGGGTGGCCAGCGCGTACGCGAGCACCGCGCCGTCCGAGGTGAGCACCGCGAACTCGTCGCCGCCGAGCCGGGCCGGCACATCCTCGGCGGCGGCCAGGGTGCGGATCCGGCGGGCCACCTCGACCAGCACGGCGTCGCCGGTCTCCCGGCCGCGGCTGTCGTTGATCGTGGACAGCCCGTGCAGGTCGATCACCAGGAGAGTGCCCTGCTGACCGGCCCGCCGGCGGAACGCCAGCAGGTCGCGCATCAGCGCCCGGCGGTTGGCCAGCCCGGTGAGCTGGTCGGTGTACGACATCCGGTGCAGCGTGCGTTCCAGGTGCTTGCGCTCGCCGACGTCGCGGACGTGCACCACGAGCGCCGCCACCTCGGGCACCGCGCGCTGGTCGGAGATCGTCGACTCGGTGTCGCGCCACAGTTTCGCGCCGTCCCGCAGCCGGGCGGTGACCAGCGCGGGCGGGCCGTCGGCGTGCTCACCGGCCAGCACCACGTCGATCACCGCCTGGGCGGCCGGCACGTCGTCGGGGTGGATCAGGTCGCGGAACGTCCGGCCCAGCACCTCGTCGTCGCTGAGCCCGAACAGCCGGGCCGCGGCCGGCGACTGCCAGCTGATCCGCAGCCGGTCGTCGAGCACCAGGGTGAGGTCGGTGGCGCCGGCCACCAGCGAGCGGAAGTGCGCCTCGGCGGCCTGCAACCGGCCGGCGTACCGGCGGATGTCGCGGACCACCAGCAGCTCGCGCATCACCAGCACGCTGACCATCGCGATGCCGAGCACGATGCTGGTGGGATCGAAGTGGCGCACGGTGATCAGGTGGTACAGCGCGGCCAGCACGCCGACCGCGGCCGGGATCGCGAGCAGCGGATAGCTCGCGAGGTATTGGTCGGGGTGGCGCGGCTCGCGCGGCGGCGTCGGCAGGCCGCGGCGGCTGCCGCCCTCGGCGACCGCGGCCAGGCCGGCCACGACCAGCAGGCCGAGCAGCGGCAGAGCCGGGCCGCCGGCCGGCCGGTCCAGCGCCACCATGGTGGCCACGATGCCGAGCGCCACGATCACGGTGACCGCGCCGGCGCCGCAGCGGACCGTCGGCCGGCGCATCGGGCGGCCGCGCAGCACCGCCACGGTCGCCACCGAGACGCCCAGCGCACCGATCAGCGTGATCGGCATGGTGTCCGGGTGCTGGCCCGCCTTGACCGGCGGGATCAGGTAACCCGCGAAGGCGAGACTCACCCCGAGCCCGGCGCCGTCGAAGGCACGCCGCACCCGGGTCGCCCAGTCCGGGGAGCCGCCGGGCAGGAACAGCGTGCCGGTCGCGTACAGGATCACCGCCGTGCCGAACCCCGCGGTGACCCAGACCTGCGCACCCGGGGGTGACCAGGCGGGCACCATCGTGGTGAGCCCGGTGACCAGCGCGGCCAGACCCACGAAGCCGGCGCCCCGGCAAGCCACGAAGGTGCCGTCGGAGTGGTGGATGGCGAGCGCGGCGCGGATCAGCAGCAGGCCGGCCCAGAGCGCGGTGCCGCCGACCCCGATGGCGAGGGCGAGGGCCGGCGGGGTCCAGCCGAGCACGCCGGCAAGCAGCACGACGACCGCGACCACGGGGACACTGAGCAGCACCACCCGGTCAATGGGCCGGGCGGCCGCGGGGGACGGCTCTGCCACGTCGACGGATCCTCTGCGCTGTTAGGGGGCGCTGCCTGGAATCAACGAACATCCCTCGAACAGGTTACGGCCGAGCGGTTCCGCTGTGCACCCGCAGATCGTCGAGTATGGACGGATGTGGGGGTAACCCGGCCGAACGCAGCAGCACAGCTGCCGGATGGGACAATGCCCCGGTGAGACAGAAGCCCCTGCTGCGCCTCCGCAAGAGCGGCGCGCTCCTGGTCGCCGCCGTGATCGCGTTCGTCGGCGCGGCGCCGATCGCGGGGACACGGTGGGCGTTCACGCCGCTGCTGCTGATCCCGGTCGCGGTCTTCGTCTGGGCGTGGCGGGCCGGCACCGACGTCTACCCCGACGAGTTGCGGGTCAAGGCACTGCTCGGCAGCACCTCGGTGCCCTGGTCCCGGATCACCGAACTGGCCCCCGACCCGAACGGTCAGATCTCCGCCCTGCTCGACAACGGCAACGTGATCCGGCTGACCGGGGTGACCCGCGACAACCTGCCCCGGGTGCTGGCCGCCGGCCAGCAGGAAATGGGCGAAACCCCGACCAACCCGTAACGTGATCATCGGGGGCTTCCCAGGTGACGCCGCTACCCTGGGGTGCGTCAACGTCGAGGGAGGTCGCGTGCGCAAGCAGTCCCGCCGGGTCCGGGCCGTGGCGGCGTCGCTCGGTGCCGTGCTGGCGCTGACGACGGCCTGCAGCTTCGGCCCGCCGGACGCCGACCAGCAGGGTGCACCGCCCAACCTCCCGACCCCGTCCGCGGACGCGTCGACCGGCACCGAGCCGCAGGGCGATCAGGAGGTCGCCGTCACCATCCTGGCCAAGGGCCTCGAGGTGCCGTGGGGCATCGCGTTCCTGCCGGACGGCGGTGCCCTGATCACCGAGCGGGACACCGGCCGCATCCTGCAGCTCGGCCCCGAGTCCGACGCCAAGGGTCTCAAGGTCACCGAGGTGCAGCGGCTCGAGGAGGTGCAGGCGTCCGGCGACGGCGGGCTGCTCGGCATCGCGGTCTCGCCCAAATACGAGACCGACAAGACGGTCTACGTCTACTACTCGACGGCTAAGGACAACCGGATCGGCAAGCTGGTGCTCAAGGGCAAGCTGCAGCCGATCCTCACCGGCATCCCGCGCTCCCGCAACGACAACGGCGGCCAGCTGGCGTTCGGACCGGACGGCTTCCTCTACGCCGGCACCGGCGACGGCACCAACGGCACCCAGGCGCAAAACCAGAAAAGCCTGGGCGGCAAGATCCTGCGGATGACCACGGCCGGCAAGCCGGCGCCCGGCAACCCCACCAAAAACTCGCTGGTCTGGTCGCTCGGCCACCGCAACGTGCAGGGCATCGCCTGGGATCAGACCAAGCGCATGTACGCGACGGAGAACGGCCAGCCCAAATCCGGCGAGCTCAACGTGATCGTCAAGGGCAAGAACTACGGCTGGGCCCGGTCGGACGGCGCGGGCACCGATCCGAAACTGACCAACCCGCTGTACAGCTGGCCGATCGCCGACTCGTACTGCGCCGGCGTGGCCGCCCTGGAGCAGACCCTGGCCACCGCTTGCCTGCTCGGCAAGCGGCTCTGGCTGCTCAACATCACCGAGAACGGCACCGTGCTGGGCTCTCCCCAAGCCCTGCTGAACGGCGAGTACGGCCGCCTGCGCGGCCTGGTCGCGGCTCCCGACGGCTCGCTGTGGGCGAGCACGTCGAACCAGGAGGACGGCGGCTCCCCCACCCCCGATGACGACCGCATCATCCGCCTGGTCTTCTCGGACGGCGGCGCCGGCCGCAGCTGATCCGTTTGACGACTCCGGGCTCTGGGCAGGTGAGCCGCTGATGACCTTCGACTACCCGGCGTGGCTGCGGCGTGCCGCCGCGACCGCCGCCGACCTCTATCGCCACCGCTGGACCCGGCGGGGCGCGGTCGCCGCCGCGGTCGGCCTGGTCAGCATCGGCGGGGTGATCATCGGCACCATGCTGTTCGCGCACGCGGGCGTCAGCGTCGGCCCGTTCCGCGCCGAGATGTCGATCAGCCCGTCCGTTCTGGGCGGCACCGAGGTCGACCTGCCACCGCTCGGGTCGCTGCACCTGGACAGCCACGACGGCCCGCTGCACCTGACGGTCAACCTGGCCGCGCTGGACCAGTCCCGGACCGAGGCGCTGATCGACAACCCGGCCGCGATCAGCTCGGCTGGCGAGAACGCGGTTGCCGACGTCCGCATGGGGGTCATGCGCCTCGGCGTACGGACCCTGGGAATTTCGGTCCTCAGCGCCCTGATCCTGTCCACCTTGATCTTCCGCAACGTCCGCCGGGTGGCGGCCGCCGGCGTGACCGCGCTGGTGGTCACCGCGGGCAGCCTGGGCCTGGCGTTCGGCACCCTGCGCCCCGACTCGATCGCCGAGCCCCGCTACGAGGGACTGCTGGTCAACGCGCCCGCGGTGGTCGGCGACGCCCGCCGGATCGCGGACAACTACGGCCGCTACGCCGACCAGCTCCAGCAGATCGTCAGCAACGTGAGCCGCCTCTACACCACGGTCAGCTCGCTGCCGGTGTACGAGCCGGCCGGCAACACCACCCGCCTGCTGCACGTCTCCGACCTGCACCTGAACCCGAGCTCGTGGGGCCTGATCCGGACGGTGGTGCAGACCTTCGACATCGACGCGGTGATCGACACCGGCGACATGGTCGACTGGGGCAGCAGCGCCGAGACCAACTACGCCAGCTCGATCCCGTCGGTCGGGGTGCCGTACCTCTACGTGCGCGGCAACCACGACTCGGGCGCCATCCAGGCGGCGGTGGCCCGGCAGCGCAACGCGGTGGTCCTGGACAACACGACCACCCAGGTGGGCAACCTGACGATCGCGGGCATCGGCGACCCCGAGTTCACCCCCGACAAGTCCGAGGAGCCCACCGAGGAGGACGCGACCTCGCCGCTGCTGCTGGCCGGTGACCAGCTGGCGACGACGATCCGGCGCTCGGACAAGCCGGTGGACATCGCGCTGGTACACGATCCGGCGATGGCGCCTCCGCTGAGCGGGGTGGTGCCGCTGGTCCTGGCCGGGCACATGCACCAGCGGCAGGTGAGCATCATGCCGGAGCCGGTTCCGGTGTCGCCTTCGCCCACCCCGAGCGCGCCCGCGGGGGATGAACTGCCGGTGCAGACGCGCCTGATGGTCGAGGGTTCGACGGGCGGCGCCGGCCTGCGCGGCCTGGAAAAGGAAGACCCGACGCCGCTCATGCTGTCGGTGCTCTACTTCGACGAGAATCGCCAGCTCAAGGCCTACGACGACATCCAGGTGGGCGGCACCGGCGAGTCCAACATCGAGATGCAGCGAAACGTGATCGGCGCGGAGCAGCCGCCGTCTGTTTCGCCCTCGCCTTCTTAGGCCCGCTCCGGCATGAAGATGTCCTCGATCCGGCAGTCGAGCGCGAAGGCCAGGTTGAAGGCGACCTGAAGGCTGGGGTCATACTTCCCGTTCTCAATGGAATTGATGGTCTGCCGGGACACCCCGATCGCGCCGGCGAGCCGCTCCTGCGTCCATCGGCGTTCGGCCCGCAGCACCCGGAGGCGGTTCTCCATCAGCGGTACCGGTTGAGGCGGGCGGCCTGCGCCACACTCCACGAGACAAGACCGAAGAACAAAACCCAAGGAGCAAGGAGCCGCGGTACGTCTGCAAAGGCGTCGACAATCCCGTAGGTGAGCACGCCCCCCATCGTGATCCAGAACGCGAGCGCCGAGGCTTCGACGTTGACGGTGCGCTCCAGCCCGTCCCGCCGCAGTGCCGAACGCCCCACGACCGCGGCGGTGAGCATGAGCCCGCCGGTGGCGACGGCCGCGAGAGTCGCAGCGGCCCACGTGGGCACCGCCTCAGCCAGGACCACCAACAAAACCGCGCCCGAGATGCCACCCACCCAGACGACAACGCCGGCCCAAACCAGCAACGACTCCCTGCCGGTCAGTTCCCGAACTCCGCTAGCCATGCTCCCGATAGTCCAGTCACCTTGACTAAATGTCAAGCGTCCTTGTCATCCCGGTAGGCCGGACATCGACGTTGTCGAGTTAGCGAGCCCAGCAAGCAGCAGACCCCTTAAGATCGCGTTTTCCGTGCCGGCAGAACGCGCTCATTGTCGCGATGTCCGGCCAGCAACGCCGGAATGTGAGACCTGGTTCCACAGCTCGGCCTGGGCCGCCCAGCGTGGCGGGCGCGGGCGTGGCGGGCGCCGACGCGGCGGCGGGCGCCGCGGATGGCGCGGCACGACTGCCGCAGACGCGCAGCTGAAGGCCGGGCGCGCGGCGGATGGTGGCGGCGCGACTGCTTAGGGGCTGAGGCCCTGCCGGGTGGCTAGGTGAGGCGCTCGAGGATCAGGTCGCGGACGGTTTTGGCGTCGGCCTGGCCTCGGGTGGATTTCATGACGGCGCCTACCAGGGCGCCGGCGGCTGCGTGTTTGCCGTCTCGGATTTTGGCGGCGATTTCGGGGTTGGCGGCGATTGCTTCGTCGACGGCGGCGGCGATGGCACCGGAGTCGGAGACCACCTCCAGGCCTCGGGCGGCCATCACCTCGGTGGGGTTGCCCTCGCCGGCCACTACGCCCTCGAGGACTGCGCGGGCCAGCTTGTCGTTGAGCTTGCCCTCGTCGACCAGCTTTTGCAGTTCGGCCACCTGGACGGGGGTGGCGCCCACCTCGGCCAGGTCGACGCCGGTTTCGTTGGCGCGGCGGGCCAGCTCGCCCATCCACCACTTGCGGGCGCCGGCGGGGCTGGCGCCGACGGCGATGGTCTGCTCGATCAACTCGACGGCGCCGGCGTTGGCCACCGACTGCATGTCGGTTTCGCTGATGCCCCACTCCTCGCGGAGGCGGGCCCGCTTGGCCGACGGGCGCTCCGGGAGCGCGGCCTTGAGCTCGGCCACCCACGCCTTGTCGGGGGCGATCGGGACCAGGTCGGGCTCGGGGAAGTAGCGGTAGTCGGTGGCGGTCTCCTTGGAGCGGCCGGAGCTGGTGTCGCCACGGTCCTCGTGGAAGTGACGGGTCTCCTGGACGATGCGGCCGCCGCCGTCGAGGACCGCGGTCTGGCGGATGATCTCGGAGCGGACGGCGCGTTCGACGGAGCGCAGCGAGTTGACGTTCTTGGTCTCGGTGCGGGTGCCCCACTCCTCGCCGGGCTTGTTGAGCGAGGTGTTCACGTCGCAGCGCAGCGAGCCCTGCTCCATCCGCACGTCGGAGACGCCGAGCGAGCGGATGATGTCACGCAGCTCGGTGACGTAGGCGCGGGCCACCTCGGGAGCCAGCGCGCCCAGGCCGGGGACCGGCTTGGTCACGATCTCGACCAGGGGGATGCCGGCCCGGTTGTAGTCGACCAGGGACTCGGTGGCACCGTGGATGCGGCCGGTCGCACCGCCGACGTGCAGCGTCTTACCGGTGTCCTCCTCGAGGTGGACACGCTCGATGCCGATGCGGTAGGTGGTGCCGTCGACCTCGACGTCGACGTAGCCGTCGATGCACAGGGGCTCGTCGTACTGTGAAGTCTGGAAGTTTTTTGGCATGTCGGGGTAGAAGTAGTTTTTCCGGGCCATCCGGCACCAGGCGGCGATGTCGCAGTTGAGCGCGAGGCCGATGCGGATGGTCGCCTCGATGCCGGCGCGGTTGGCCACCGGGAGAGAGCCGGGCAGGCCCAGGCAGACCGGGCACACCTGGGTGTTGGGCTCGGCGCCGAAGTCGGTGCGGCAGCCGCAGAACATCTTGGTCTGCGTGCCCAGCTCGACATGCGTCTCGAGGCCGATCACCGGTTCGAACCGGGAGATGGCGTCCTCGTACGTCGGCAGCGCGATGGTGGTCATGCGGTGAGCTCCCAGACTGGACCCGGAATTTCTTACGGTGTTCAGGGTAGTGGGCGGCACCGACGGTTTTTCGCGGACCCGGGGTACGGTCCGGCCATGGACCGATGGCTGCGCGCCGCAGTGGCCGTGCTCGCGCTGCTCACCGGCTGCGCGGAGACACCGGCCGCGCCTGCTATCCCGGTGCCGGCCCGGCACCCCGGCACGTCGGTCCCGGTGGCCGATCCGCTCTATCCGGGGCACGGCAATCCTGGGCTGGACGTGCTGCACTACGACCTCGACCTGGCCTGGGATCCGCGGGCGGGCACGCTCACCGGCACCGCCACGCTGCGGATCCGGCCCACCGTGGACGCCGCATCCGTCCGGCTCGACTTCCAGCCGTACGAGATGATCGAAGTTGAAGTTGACGGTGTTGCGGTCCCGGCCGGCGTGACCGGCGAGAAGCTGACGGTGCCGGTGGCGGTGACCAGGGATCGGCCGGTCACGCTCGTGGTCGGCTACCGCGGCCGGCCGAGAACCACGCCGATGCCGTCGCACCGCACCGACACCGAGCCGCTGGGCCTGACCGTCACCCGCGACGGTGGGCTGTGGACCATGCAGGAGCCGTACGGGGCCTACACCTGGTACCCGGCCAACGACCACCCGTCCGACGAGGCGCTCTACGACATCGCGGTGACCGTCCCGGCCGGCTGGACGGCGATCGCCGGTGGCACCCCGGCCGGCGTTGACGGACGAACATTCCGCTACACCAGCGCCGACCCGGTCGCGACCTACCTGCAGACGCTGGCCGTCGGCCGCTACCGCAAGCTCACCGCGACCGGCCCCGGCGGTGTCCCACTCACCTACTGGTACCGGCCCGGCGTCGACGAGCGGCTGCTGCCGGCCCTGCGGAAGTCGCCGTCCCACCTGTCGTTCCTGGTCGAGCGGTTCGGGCCGTATCCGTTCCCGACCGGCGGCGTCGTCCTGGTCGACTCGGCCTCGGCTATGGAGACCCAGCAGATGATCACGATGGGCGGCCGGGTCCGTGCGGACCGCTTCGACCAGGATCTGCTGCATGAGTTCGCACACCAGTGGTTCGGCAACTCGGTCACCCTGACGCACTGGGCCGACCTGTGGCTCAACGAGGGCTGGGCGATGTACGCCCAGCTGCTCTACGACCAGTCCCTCGACGGCTACAGCGACGACGAACTCGAGAAACGCCTCCGGGAGCGGGACGCCGCGCCGCGGAAACGGCTCGGACCGCCGGCCTGGGCCAAACCGGGGTACTTCGCGGAGAGCAACGTGTATCTGTGCCCGGCGGCGATGCTGAAGGAGGTGCACGACCGGCTCGGCGATCGACGCTTCTTCGCGCTGGCGACGGCGTGGGTGCAGACGCAGCGGAACACGCAGCAGGACCGGGCGTCGTTCACCACGTTCGTGAACCGGCAGACCGGGGAGGATTTCACGGCGCTGATCGACGCCTGGCTGGACTCACCGACGACGCCGGCCTGACCGGCTCACCGCCGCCGGTAACCGAAGCCGGTCAAAGCCTCGATGGTGCGCTCCCCGTACAGCGGCAAAGGACGGCACGGTGAGCAGCAGGCCAAGGAGATCGACTCGGCAATCTCCTGAGGAAGGGCAGGAACCGGTCGTCGGAAACGCCCTCGGCGATCAGCGCCGATCGGAGATACCGCATCAGGCCTCCAGGGCCGGTGTCCAGAAATCCGGCGTACCGTGCCCGGTCACCGATCAGCCGGTGGGCCAGATCGGGAACCGCTCGCGCCACTTGTCCTCGGCCGGCGACAGGGCGCGTACGGACTCGGAAATGACGAACGGCCGGAAGCCGGCCGGCACCTCACGAAGCTCGATGGCCAGTTCGTAGCGGAGACGGGTCGCGGCCACCCGCCGGGTCTCGCCGAAGGCGTCCGTGATCTCCCGGTCCAGCCGGCCGTCGGCGTCGCGGTGGAACAACTCCAGCAGGTGCCCGCGCGCGTGCTGGGACGCCTCCAGGACCGGCTCGGTCGCCAGCCGGGAGAGGAAGCGGAGCGCATCGAACAGGTTGGACTTTCCGGCACCGTTCCGTCCCAGCACCACCAGGAACGGCGGCAGATCCAGGGCGAAATCGCGGAACGTCTTGAACCCGTCGATCTCGATCCGAGTGAGCACTCCCGCTCCTCTCCCGGCAGCGACCGTTACAGCTCGGGCGGGGTCAGCGTGCCGACTGCGGACTCCAGGGCCGCGGCCACCCGGTACATCCGGTCGTCGGCCATGGTGGGCGCCATGATCTGGAAGCCGACCGGCAGACCCTCGGACAGGCCGGACGGCACCGAGATGGCCGGGCCGCCGTACAGGTTGGTGGGGATGGTGAACAGGTCGGCCAGGTACATCTGGTACGGGTCCGAGGTGCGCGACCCGAACGGGAAGGCCACGAACGGCGTGGTCGGCGAGACCAGCACGTCGGCCTGGTCGAAGGCCCGCTGGAAGTCGCGGGTGATCAGGGTGCGGACCTTTTGCGCCTGGCCGTAGTACGCGTCGTAGTAGCCGCTGGACAGCGCGTACGTCCCCAGGATGATGCGGCGCTTGACCTCCGGCCCGAAGCCGGCGTCGCGGGTCAGCGACATGACCTCCTCGAGCGAGCGGTTGCCGTCGTCGCCGACCCGCAGGCCGTAGCGCACGCCGTCGAAGCGGGCCAGGTTGGACGTGCACTCGCTGGGGGCGATCAGGTAGTACGCCGGAAGCGCGTACTGGAAATGCGGGCAGGACACCTCGACCACCTCGGCGCCCAGCTTGACCAGGGCCTCCAGGCTGTCCCGGAAGGAGGCCGCCACGCCGGGCTCGGAGCCGTCGCCGGCGAACTCCTTGACCAGGCCGAGCTTGACGCCGGTGAGGTCGCCGCCGGCGCCCAGCCGGGCCGCGGCCACCACGTCGGGCACGGCCTGCGGGATCGAGGTGGAGTCGCGGACGTCGTGCCCGGCGATCGCGGCGTGCAGCAGGGCCGCGTCCTCGACCGAGCGGGCGCACGGGCCGGGGGTGTCCAGCGAGGAGGAGAACGCGATGAGGCCGTAGCGCGAGGTGCCGCCGTAGGTGGGCTTGGCGCCGACCGTGCCGGTGACCGCGCCGGGCTGGCGGATCGAGCCGCCGGTGTCGGTGCCGATGGCCAGCGGCGCCTCGTAGGCCGCGATGGCCGCCGCGCTGCCGCCGCCGGAGCCACCGGGGATGCGGCCGAGGTCCCACGGGTTGTTGGTGGGGCCGTACGCGCTGTATTCGGTGGAGGAGCCCATCGCGAACTCGTCCATGTTGGTCTTGCCGAGCATGACCGTGCCGGCGGCGCGCAGCCGCTCCACGATGGTCGCGTCGTACGGCGGGCGCCAGCCCTCGAGGATCTTGGAAGCGGCCGTGGTGGGCACGCCCCTGGTGGCGATCACGTCCTTGACCGCGACCGGCACGCCGGCCAGCGGGCCGGTGACCTCGCCACGGTCGACCCGCTCGGCCGCGGCGATCGCGCCCTCCCGGTCGACGTGCAGGAAGGCGTGGACGCGCTGGTCGACGGCCTCGATCCGGTCGAGGTGGGCCTGGGCGACCTCGACCGCCGAGACCTCCCTGTTCTTGATCTTGGCGGCGAGTTCGACCGCCGACATCCGGGTGAGATCGGCCATCGGGTCAGTCCTCCTCGTCCAGGATCCGCGGCACCCGGAAGCGGCCCTCGAACGCATCGGGCGCGCCGGACAGCGCCTCCTCCTGCGTGAGGCTCGGCAGCGGGACGTCGTCGCGGTACACGTTGGTCAGCGGCACCGAGTGCGAGGTCGGCGGGATGTCGTCCGCGGCCACCTCACCGACCCGCGCCACCGACTGGAGGATCACGTCGAGCTGCCCCGCGAACTGATCCAATTCCTGCTCGGTCACGGCGAGCCGCGACAGGCGCGCGAGATGCGCGACCTCCTCGCGGGAGATGGCGGCCATCATGCCCCTACTTTCTCGAGTCGTGCGCTGACCGCACGAGTCTATTTCGCCCCGCGGAAGGGCCGTCCGGCGGGACGGTGCCATCACCCGTTACGGCAGGGGCAGGGCCATCGGCGCCGGTCCGGGGCGCACCGGGCGGTAGCGGGACAGCCAGGTGGCCAGCTCCGCGGTGGGCATCGGGCGGGCGTGGAACCAGCCCTGTGCGGCGTGGCAGCCGGACGCGGCCAGCAGGCGCCAGGTGCGTTCGTCCTCGACGCCCTCGGCCACCGCCCGCAGGCCGAGCGCCTCGGCCAGGTCGATCACCGAGCGCACGATGGCGGCATCACCGCGGTCGGTGGACATGCCGAGCACGAACGAACGGTCGATCTTGACCTCGGCCAGCGGCAGCCGGCGCAGATGCTGCAACGACGAGTAGCCGGTGCCGAAGTCGTCCAGCGAGATGGCCACGCCCATCCGGTCGAGCCGGGTGATGGTGTTGAGGACGCGGTGCGGGTCGGCCATCAGTGCACTCTCGGTGATCTCCAGCTGGAGCAGGTCGGCCGGCACGCCGTGGTCGCGCAGCAGCGCCTCGACCCGGTCGGCGATGTCGCCGGCGTGCAGGTCGCGGGCGCTCACGTTGACCGCGGCGCGCAGCGGCCGGCCGGCGTCCCGCCAGACCGCGAGCTGGGCCACCACGTCGTGCAGCACCCGGCCGGTGAGCAGCCGCATCACCGGCGTCAGCTCGGCCACCCGGATCAGCTCCTCGGGGCCGACCAGCCCGCGCTCCGGGTGCTGCCAGCGCAGCAGGGCCTCGACGCCGACCACCTCGCCGGTCGCGATGGCGATCTGCGGCTGGTAGAAGAGCACGATCCCGTCGTCGGCGGCGTCCTCGCGCAGCGCCCGGCGCAGGTCGGCGAGCAGGGTGAGCCGGTCCGGCGAGTGGTGGGCGGCGTCCGGGCCGTAGACCGCGACCTGGTCGCCGCGCTGCTTGGCGTCGTACATGGCGGCCTCGGCCTGGCGCAGCAGGGTGGCGCTGTCGGCGGCCGGGCCGTGCTGGAGCGCGATGCCGATCGACGCGGTCACGTCGATCGGGGTGCCGTCCAGGGCGAACGGCCGGTTGAGCGCCTCGGCCAGGTGGCAGGCGATCCGGCGGGCCTCGGGTGCGCCGTCGACGCGGGTGGCGAGCACCGCGAACTCGTCGCCGCCGAGCCGCACCACCAGGTCGTGGGCCGGCACCACGGCGGCCAGCCGGCGGGCCACCTCGATCAGCAGCCGGTCGCCGACGCTGTGCCCGAGCGCGTCGTTCACGGTGCGGAACCGGTCGAGGTCGAGCAGCAGCAGGGCGCGGCCGGTGCCGGGCTCGCTCACCGAGGCGTTGAGCGCGCGCCGGTTGGGCAGGCCGGTGAGTGAGTCGACCCGGGCGGCCCGCTCGTATTCGCCGACCGAGCGCACCATCCGGTGCACGGCGTGCAGCGCGAGCAGCACCAGCGGCACGAAGGCGAGCCCGACCTGGGCGGTGGCCAGCACCACCGGGCCGAGCAGGAGCAGGGCCGCGGTGGCCAGCACCTCGATGCTGCGGCGCCGAGCCGGCCCGTGGCGGCGGTGCGAGCCGAGCCGGGCCACGATCGCGGCCAGGCCGTAGCGGGCCAGAATCCAGGCGCTGGCCGCGGCCACGGTGAGCAGGGCGTCGTCCCAGTCGGGCTCGGGGGCGATCCGCAGCGAGGCCAGCGCGGCCACCACGGCGGCCGCCCCGATCGCCACCGCATGCTGCAGCGCGAGGTGCAGGGTGCGACGGGCCGCCTGGCGCATCCGCATCCCGGCCACCGTGACCGCGACCAGCTGCACCGCCAGCGCCGCGGCGAAGCCCCAGGCGAGCGCGATCGCGAAGGTGAAGCAGATGGACGGCAGGATCACCGAGCTGGCCCGGCGACCGGCCAGCACGTACGGCCGGGCGTCCACCACCACGGCCAGCGCCGCCATCAGCCAGTACGCCGTGGGCAGCGCGGCGAAGGTCGGAGCCGAGCAGGCCCACAGCACCCCGTCGGCCGCGGCGACCGGCAGCGCCGTGAACAGCGCGGCCCGGCGCCGCCGCGGGCCGGCCAGCCGCTCCGCGGACGCCGACTCCCCCGGGACACGACCGCCGGACGTGCGGTTGCGGGGGCGTGCGGCATCCATGCGACCTCCACAATGGGGTGGATCAACCGATCTTTTTCACCATAGATCCGCATTGTCCGGTCATCGCGAAACCGCTTCGGCGTTATCAAATCGGCATACGCCCTTAAACGCTCATTCTCCGCAAATTACGCCATATGGGTGACCCTCCGCTCAGCGCCGGTCCCTCCGGGTCGGCGCCGGGTCACTCCGGCAATTCGGCGTCCTTTTCGACGCCCCCTTCGTCGTGCTTCGCGGCGTCCTACTCGGCGCTCTTCTCGTCGCCCGGCTCATCGCCGGCCACCTCGGCCACCGCACGGGCCGCCTCGGGACCGTCGGCCAGCAACACCGCGAAGCCCCCGTCGTCGAGCACCGGGACCTTGAGCGCGAGCGCCTTGTCGTATTTGCTGCCGGGGTTGTCGCCCACCACCACGAACGCCGTCTTTTTGGACACCGAGCCGCTCACCTTGCCGCCGCGTGACGTGATCGCCTCGGTGGCCTGGTCGCGCGAGTGGGTCGCCAGCGTGCCGGTGACCACCAGGGTCATCCCCTCGAGCGGCCGCGGGCCGTCGTCGACCCGCTCGTCGGCCATCCGCACCCCGGACTCGCGCCAGCGACGCACGATCTCGCGGTGCCAGTCGACGGTGAACCACTCGCGCAGGCTCACCGCGATGGTCGGCCCGACCCCCTCGACCGAGGCCAGCACGTCGGGCTCGGCCTTGGGCCTGCGTTTCGTGGCCTCCTCGTCCTCGGCCGGCTCGGCGGGCGGGGCCGGTGCCGGCCGGGCCACGATCTCCTCGATCGCGTCCATCGAGCCGAACTGCCGGGCCAGCGCCTGCGCCGCGGTGGGGCCGACGTGCCGGATGGAGAGCGCCACCAGCACCCGCCACAGCGGCTGGGATTTCGCCTTCTCCAGGTTTTCCAGCAGGCGGACCGCGTTGCTGCCGAGGCTGCCGTCCTGGTTGACGAAGAACGGCGACAGCCGGAGCTTTTCCTCGGTGAGGGCGAACAACTCGCCCTCGTCGGTGATCACGCCGGCGTCGAGCAGGGCCTGACCGGCCTTGTAGCCCAGGACCTCGATGTCGAACGCCCCGCGCCCGGCCAGGTGGAACACCCGCTCACGCAACTGCGCCGGGCAGGACCGGGTGTTGGGACAGCGGATGTCGACGTCGCTCTCCTTGGCCGGGGCCAGTGTGGTGCCGCAGGACGGGCAGTCGGCCGGCATCACAAACGCGCGGGCGTCGTCGGGCCGCAGGTCGATCACCGGGCCGAGCACCTCGGGGATCACGTCGCCCGCCTTGCGCAGCACGATGGTGTCACCGATCAGCACACCCTTGCGCTCCACCTCGCGGGCGTTGTGCAGGGTGGCCTGGGCGACCGTGGAGCCGGCCACCTTGACCGGTTCGAGCACGGCGTACGGCGTGACCCGCCCGGTGCGGCCCACGTTGACCGCGATGTCGAGGAGCTTGGTGGTGACCTCCTCGGGCGGATATTTGTAGGCGATGGCCCAGCGCGGGGCCCGGCTGGTCGAGCCGAGCCGGCCCTGGATCGCCACCGAGTCGACCTTGACCACCACGCCGTCGATCTCGTGCTCGACGTCGTGCCGGTGCTCGCCGTAGTACTCGATGAACCCGCGCACGCCGGCCATGTCGTCGACCAGCTTCCAGCGGTCGCTGGTCGGCAGGCCCCAGCCTTTCAAGGCCTCGTACGCGTGTGACTGCGAGGCCGGGGTGAAGCCGGCGCGGGCACCGATGCCGTGCACCACCATGCGCAGGCCGCGGGACGCGGTGATCCGCGGGTCTTTCTGCCGGAGGCTGCCGGCGGCCGCGTTGCGCGGGTTGGCGAACGGGGCCTTGCCCTGCTCGACCAGCGACGCGTTGAGGTCGGCGAACGCCGCCACCGGGAAGTAGATCTCGCCGCGCACCTCGAGGAGGTCGGGCGGGTTGTCGCCGGCCAGCCGCTCGGGGATCTCGCGGATGGTGCGCACGTTGGACGTGACATCCTCGCCGGTGCGCCCGTCGCCGCGAGTCGCGCCGCGCACCAGGCGGCCCTTTTCGTAGGTCAGGTTGATCGCGAGACCGTCCACCTTGAGCTCGCACAGGAACTGGACCGGCCCGCCCGCGTCGCGCAGGGTGCGCTCGGACCAGGCCGCCAGCTCGGCCTGGTCGAACACGTTGTCGAGCGACATCATGCGCTCGGCGTGCTCGACCGGGGTGAACAGCGTGGAGAACGTGCCGCCGACATTCTGGGTGGGCGAGTCGGGGGTGCGCAGCGCCGGGAACTCCTCCTCCAGCGCCTCGAGCTCGCGCAGCATCTTGTCGAACTCGGCATCCGACACGGTGGGCGAGTCGAGCACGTAGTAGCGGTATTGGTGGCCGCTCACCTCGTCGCTCAGCTCGGCATGCCGCGTGCTGGCCGCGGGCGTCGGGTCCTTGCCCGCGGCGGCCTCCTGCTCGGCGGTCGGCCGGCCCTCGGCGATGGCCTCTATGGCGGCCTCGGACACCTCGGTCTGCTCTGCATCGACCACCGGGAAACCTCCGTCTCGCTCAACTTGCTAGGAGGAACGGTAGTCGCCACCCCCGACATTTTCGGCCCGCGGCAGGCCCGCCTAAAGTGGATAAATCGGACGCTTCAGCAAGCGTGTGTCCGGCGCGAAGGGAAAGACGGCGAGGGTCAGTCTTCGGACAGGCGGCGGCCGGCCTCGCGGCACGCCGACAGGACGGCTCGCACGTACGGCGCCGTGGCGCCGGCCAGGCCGCAGGCCGGGGTGACCACCACCTGGCGGGGCAAGCGTTCGATGGGGAAGCCCAACCGGTTCCAGAGGGTGCGCACCCGCTCGGCCACCTGTTTGCCGGTCACCGCCGAGCCGGTGGCCGGTGCGGCGCCGACGAACAGGCCCAAGCCAGCCTCGATCGCCTCGCCCACCGGGTCGAGGTCTTTGACCAGGGACAGGTCGAGCGCCACGGCCGCGGCGGCCGCGTCGCGCACCACCTGGAGCGGCACCGACGGGGCGCAGCTGTGCACGATCACCGGGACGCCGGCGGCCTCGACCACCGTGCGCAGGCCGCCGGCGGCGTCGACGGCCTCGACCGGGCGGTACGCGCCCAGGCCGCTCTCGGTCGGCACCCGGCCGGCCAGGACGGTCGGCAGCGACGGCTCGTCGAGTTGCAACAGGACGGTCGCGCGCGGCAGGCGTCTGCGGACCTCGTCGACGTGCCGGCGCAGGCCCTCGGCGAGCGAGCCGGTCAGGTCGCGCACCGCGCCGGGGTCGCGCAGCAGGCGGCCGCCGATCTGCAGGTCGAGCGAGGCTGCCAGGGTCCACGGGCCGGCCGACTGCACCTTGACCGGGCCGGCGAATCCGTCGGCTTGCGCGGTGAGCTGATCGAGGTCGCGTTCCAGCAGGTCGGCGGTGCGGCGCAGGTCACGGCCGGGCCGCGGGGCCATCTGCCAGCGGCCGGCGTACAGCTGCACCGGCATCTCCACCAGGAAGCCGGCGGCGCGCCCGATCAGGTCGGCTCCCGGCCCGCGGGCCGGGAGTTCCGGCAGGTGCGGCAGCTCGGGCAACTCGCCCAGGACGATGCGCTGCGCCTCGGCCACGTCGGTGCCGGGCAGCGAACCGATCCCGGTGGCCGCCCCGGCCGGCCACGGAAAGTCAGCCACGGACCAGCTCCTCAAACGCCGCGAAAGCCGGCCCGGAAAAGTCAGCCACGGACTAACTCCTCGGAGGCGTGGCCGGCGGTGATGGTGGCCGAGCCGAGCACGATGTCGCCACCCGCGTCCGGCCGGTAGGCCACGATGGCCTGGCCGGCCGCCACGCCGCGGGCCGGCTCGCGCAGGCGGGCGGTCAACCCGCCGCCCTCGACCGTGACCGCGGCGGGCACCACCTCACCGTGCGCACGCAGTTGGACGTCGCAGTCGACCGGGGTGGGGGCGCCGTGCCAGATCGCGCGGGCCGCGGTCACCGTGTCGACGGCCAGTGCCTCGCGCGGGCCCACCGTGACCGTGTTGGTCTTGGGGGTGATCGACAGCACGTAGCGCGGGCGGCCGTCGGCGGCCGGCACCCGCAGGTCGAGGCCCTTGCGCTGGCCGACCGTGTAGGCGTAGGCGCCGTTGTGGGTGCCGAGCTTTTCGCCGGTGCGGCCGTCCACGATGTCGCCGGGGGCGCTGCCCAGGTGGCGCTCCAGAAAGCCGCGGGTGTCGCCGTCGGCGATGAAGCAGATGTCGTGCGAGTCGGGCTTGTCGGCCACGGCCAGGCCCCGCGCGGTCGCCTCGGCGCGCACCTCGGCCTTGGTGGAGTCGCCGAGCGGGAACACCGCCCTCGCGAGCTGCTCGCCGGTGAGCACGGCCAGCACGTACGACTGATCCTTGGCCAGGTCGACGCTGCGCCGCAGCAGGCCGTCGGGGCCGAGGCGGGCGTGGTGGCCGGTGACCACCGCGTCGAAGCCGAGGGCCACCGCGCGGTCCAGCACCGCGGCGAACTTGATCTTTTCGTTGCAGCGCAGGCAGGGATTGGGGGTACGGCCGGCCGCGTACTCGGACACGAAGTCGTCGACCACGTCGTCGTGGAACTGGTCGGCCATGTCCCACACGTAGAACGGGATGCCGATCACGTCGGCCGCCCGGCGTGCGTCGCGGGAATCCTCCAGCGTGCAGCAGCCGCGCGCGCCGGTGCGGTAGGTCTGAGGGTTGCGCGCCAGCGCCAGGTGCACGCCGGTGACGTCGTGCCCGGCGTCGTGGGCGCGCGCCGCGGCGACGGCGGAGTCGACCCCGCCCGACATGGCCGCTAGAACTCGCATGGGAGCAAGCCTATCCGGCAGCCCTATCCGGCAGCTCAGCGCGGGGTTTTCCAGGCGGTCGCCCGGCGGGCCCGCTCGACCGCGCCGGGCAGCGCCGCGATCAGGTCGTCCACGTCGGCGGCCGTGCTGGTGTGGCCCAGCGTGAACCGTAGCGACGAGCGGGCCCGGTCGTCGTCGGCGCCCATCGCCAGCAGCACGTGGCTGGGCTGGGCCACCCCGGCCGAGCAGGCCGAGCCGGTCGAGCAGGAGAGGCCCTGCGCGTCCAGGAGCAGCAGCAGCGCGTCGCCCTCGCAGCCGGGGAAGCTGAAGTGCGCGTTGCCGGGCAGGCGGGCGGCCGGGTCACCGTTGAGGTCTGGGTCGCCGTTGAGAATGGCGTCGGGCACCGCGCGGCGGACCCGGGCCACCAGGTCGTCGCGCAGGGTGCCGACCCTGGTCGCGTACTCCTGCTGGGATTTGACGGCGATTTCGACGGCCACCGCGAAGGCCGCCACGCCCGCGGTGTCGAGGGTGCCGGACCGGACGTCGCGCTCCTGGCCGCCGCCGTGCAGCAGCGGGGTGCAGGCCACGTCGCGGCCGAGCAGCAGCGCGCCCACGCCGACCGGGCCGCCGAGCTTGTGCCCGGTCACGGTCAGCGCCGCGGCGCCGCTCGCCGCGAAGTCGACCGGTATCTGGCCGGCCGCCTGCACCGCGTCGGTGTGGAACGGGATGCCGGCGTCGGCCGCGATCCGGGCCAGCGCGGCGATCGGCTGGACGGTGCCCACCTCGTTGTTGGCCCACTGGACGCTGACCACGGCGATCTCGTCGCGGTAGCGGTCGAGGACCTCGGCCAGCCGGTCCGGCGCGACCCGCCCGGCGGCGTCGACCGGCAGCGTGCTGACCGCGGCGCCCTCGTGCGCGGCGAGCCAGTCGACCGCGTCGAGCACGGCATGGTGCTCGACCGCGGAGGCCACCACCCGGTTGCGGTTGAGCGAGGCGGACCGGCGGGCCCAGAAGATGCCCTTGACGGCGAGGTTGTCGCTCTCGGTGCCGCCGCTGGTGAAGACCACCTCGGACGGGCGGGCGCCGAGCGCCGCGGCGATCCGCTCGCGGGACTCCTCGACCAGCCGGCGGGCGTTGCGGCCGGCCGCGTGCAGGGACGACGGGTTGCCGACGTCACGGGCGGCGGCGACGTACGTCTCCAGCGCTTCCGCGAGCATCGGTGTGGTCGCTGCGTGATCCAGATAGGCCATCAATGCCCAAGCTTATGCCCTGCGCGAGACCGGACCCGACGACCGCCGGGCCCGGTCTCGCGACGCGGGGACCTACTTCCGCTTACGGATCTCCTCGGCGGCCTGCGGTACGACCTTGAACAGGTCACCCACCACGCCGTAGTCGGCCAGCTCGAAGATCGGCGCCTCGCCGTCCTTGTTCACCGCGACGATCGTCTTGGAGGTCTGCATGCCGGCCCGGTGCTGGATCGCGCCCGAGATGCCGAGCGCCACGTACAGCTGCGGGGAGACCGTCTTGCCGGTCTGACCGACCTGGAACTGGTGCGGGTAGAAGCCCGAGTCGACGGCCGCGCGGGACGCGCCGACCGCGCCGCCGAGCAGGTCGGCCAGCTCCTCCACCAGCTTGAAGTTGTCGGCGCTGCCCACACCGCGACCGCCGGAGACGACGATCGACGCCTCGGTCAGCTCGGGGCGCGAGCCCTTCTTCTCGGCCACCCGCTCGACGACCTTGGTCAGTTTGTCGGCTTCGGCGACCGACACCTGCAGCGCCGAGACCGCCGGCGACGCGGGCTGCGGCGCGGGGGTGACCGAGTTGGGACGAATCGTCACGATCGGCAGACCGCGCGTCACCTTGGACTTGACGATCGCCGAGCCGGCGAACACGACCTGGGTCGCGGTGCCGTCGGCCTCGACCGCCACCGCGTCGGTGAGCAGTCCGTTGTCCAGCTTCACGGCGAGCCGGCCGGCGATCTCCTTGCCCTCCTGGGTCGACGCCAGCAGCACGGCGGCCGGCTGCACCTGGCGTACCAGGTCGGCGACCGCGGTGGCCTTGGGCGCCACCAGGTAGTCCTCCACGTCCGCACCGGACGCGTGGTAGATCTTCTCGGCGCCGTACTCGCCCAGCCTCTCCTCGAACGAGGAAGGGCCGAACACCACCGCGCTCGGCGAGCCCAGCTGCCGGGCGATGGTCAGCATCTCGAGCGTGACCTTCTTGACGCCGGCAGCCTCCGAGGCCTCGACGACAACCAGAACTTCAGCCATGACGAAACCTCTCAGACGAACTTCTCGGTGGCGAGGTACGCGACCAGCTGCGTGCCGCCGTCGCCCTCGTCGGTGACCTTGGTGCCGCCGGAGCGCGCCGGCCGCTTCGCGAACTCGAGCACCTGGCTGGTGGCCCCGGCCGCGCCCACCTCGTCGCCGCCGACACCCAGCTCGGCCAGCGACAGCGACTGCACCGGCTTCTTCTTGGCGGCCATGATGCCCTTGAAGGAGGGGTAGCGCGGCTCGTTGATGGTGTCCCAGACGCTCACGATCGCCGGGGTGGCCGCGGTGACGACCTCGTAGCCCTCGTCGGTCTGCCGCTCGGCGGTCAGCTGGCTGCCGTCCACGGTGAGCTTGCGGGCGCCGGTGAGCGCCGCGATGCCCAGCCGCTCGGCCAGCATGTGCGGCATCACCTGGACCCGGCCGTCGGTCGACTCGGCGCCGCAGATCACCAGGTCGGCGTTCAGGGTGCCGAGCGCGGCCGCGAGCACCTTGGAGGTGGCCACCGCGCAGGAGCCGTGCAGGGCGTCGTCGGTCACGTGGACCGCCTTGTCCGGGCCCATCGACAACGCCTTGCGGATCGAGTCGGCGGCACCGGCCGGGCCCATGGTCAGCACGGTCACCTCGCCACCGTGCGCCTCTTTGATCTTCAACGCCTCCTCGATGGCGTACTCGTCCATCTCGTTGATGACGTTGTTCGCCGAGGCCCGCTCGACGGTGTTGTCAGTAGCGCTCAAGGTGCGCTCGGCACCGGAATCGGGCACCTGCTTCACCAAAACGACGATGTTCATCGCGCTCCTACGACCCTCCTGTTGGTGACACCGCGGCCGGACTGCCTGCCAATGTTACCCGCCGGTAGCTTACGCGTGACAGCCACTCAGAGTGACACACCTCACCATCATGAGTTGAGGAGGTGTCAGACATGTCTGCCCAAACCGCATCGCTTCTCGACGGACCACGCCCGCCCGCCCCTCATACTCCCCCACGCTTACACGCCGTGGCGCCAGAGATCCATGGCCGGGCCGGGCCGGATTCGCCCTGGTGCCGTTGCGGCCGTACGCGGGAATCGTGCGTCAGTGACGAAGTCCGCACGCTGTGGACGCCTCTTCTCGACCTGTCAGGTCAATAATCGGCGGGTGTGGTTCGCCCCGGAGAAGCAAGAGATCGACGGCTCCACGCCCGACTACCGGTTCTCCCTCGCCAACGAGCGCACCTTCCTGGCCTGGATCCGCACCGGCCTCGCGCTGATCGCCGGCGGGCTGGCCAGCGCGCAGTTCCTGCCGCCGATGCCGATCCGGCACCTGCGCGAGACGATCGCGATCGCGCTGCTGGTGCTCGGCGCCGTGGTGGCCCTGCGCGCGGTGGACCACTGGGCCCGCATCGAACGGGCCATGCGCCACGGCCGGGAACTGCCGGCCTCCCGCTTCCCGGCGATCCTGGCGATCATCGTGGCGGCCGGCGCGCTGCTGCTGGTGGTCGCGGTACTGATCCAGGCCAACCGGTGATTGCCGACCCGGGCGCCTCGTCCGCGCGGACCCGGCTCGCCTGGCGCCGGACCGCGCTGTCCGCCACCGTGGTGGTCCTGCTGGCCGCCCGGCCCGCGGTCGCACCCCGGGCCGGATTCCAGGACTGGCTGGTCGCGGCCCTGGCGATGACCGCCTGGGTGCTGCTGGTCGCGCTCGGCTACCACCGGGCGGCGCGGCTGCGGGCCGGTCCGGATCAGCCGGGCGGGCGCACGATCGGGGCGTACGCGCTGATCACCGTGGGCTTTGCGGCCCTCGGCGGACTGGTTGTCATGCTCTGATCGTCGCCGCTGCGCTCCGGCCGAGTCATCATTGCCTCATGGTCCGGGTGTTCATTTTTCTGGCTGCCGTGCAGCTGGTCCTCTTCGTGCTGGCGCTGATCAGCGTTCTCGCCGCCGATCGCGTCCGGAACGCGCCGCGCACAGTGTGGGTGCTGGTGATCCTTCTGGTGCCGCTGCTCGGCCCGTTCGCATACTTCCTCTGGGGTCGTCCGGTGCCGCCACCGAGCGAGGGCTCGCCGATCCGCCGGCATCGCCCGTCCTCACCGGACGACGACCCGGACTTCCTGCGCTCGATGGACACCGAGCAGTCCCGCCGCGACCGGGAGACGCTCGACAACTGGGAGCGCGAGTTCGGCACCGGTCACGGCGACGAGACCAACGAGAAGAACGAGAAACCCTAGCCCAGGCCAAAAGGGGTCAGGCGAGGGTCGAGCTGCGGGGGTAGGCGTCGGCTGGGTCGGTGAGCACATTGACCAGGTACGGCACGCCGGACTCGAACGCCCGGGCCAGGGCCGGACCGATCCCGGCCGCCTTCTCGACCGTCTCGCCGGCGCCGCCGAGCGCCCGCACCACGTCGTCGTAGCGCAGTCCCGGCTGCAGGTCGGCGGCCACGTCGTAGCCGTACATGGCGTTCATCGGGTGCTTCTCCAGGCCCCAGATGCCGTTGTTGCCGACCACCATGACCACCGGCAGCTGCTGGCGGACCAGCGACTCCACGTCCATCAGCGAGAAGCCGGCCGCGCCGTCGCCGAGCAGCACGCAGATCTGCCGGTCCGGATAGGTGACCCGGGCGCCCATCGCGTAGCCCATGCCGGTGCCGAGGCAGCCGTACGGACCGGGGTCGAGCCAGGTGCCGGGGCGGCTGGGCTCGAGGAACCGGCCCGCGTAGGACACGAAGTCGCCGCCGTCGCCGATGGTCACCGCGTCCTCGGCCAGGACCTTGCGCAGTTCCCCGTACACCCGCGCGGGTTTGATCGGATCGGTGTCGGCGGCCATCGCCTCGGCGTCGCGGGCCTTGCCGGCGTCCTCGGCGGTGCGCAGGCCGGCGATCCACTCGGCGTGGTCGGCGGCGTGCCCGGCCAGAGCCGTCAGAATCCTGCGCAGGTCGCCGCACGGCGCGACGGCCGGGGTGACGTGGGTGGCCCGCTGGCTCGGCGCGTCCACAATGTGCACCACCTGCGCCTCGCCGAACTCGCCGAAGCCCAGCCGGAAGTCGAGCGGGGTGCCGATCACGCAGACCACGTCGGCCTCGTTCAGCGCGGGCCGGCGAGCCTTGGCGAAGGCGAGCGGGTGCGCCGGCGGCAGCGCGCCGCGGCCCATGCCGTTGGTGAAGACCGGCACCTGGAGCGCCTCGGCCGCGGCCCGCAACTCATCGATCGCGTTGCCGCCCCAGACGTCCGAGCCCGCGATGATCACCGGGCGGGCCGCGCCGGCCAGCAGCGCCGCGGCCCGGGCCACCTCGTCCAGGTCGGGTTCGAGCACCGGCACGGCCGGCTCGCCGGGAGCGGCCGCCTCGCCGCTGGAGAAGACCACCTCGAGCGGCAGGTCGAGGAAGGCCGGGCCGCGGTGCGCGGTGAGCGCCGAAGTCAGCGCCGCGGTGATCTCGCCGGGGATGGCGTCGGTCTCGGCGACCGTGCCGGCGTACTTGGTGATCGGCGCGACCAGCGGCACGTGGTCGAACTCCTGCAGGCTGCCCGAGCCCCAGCGGAACTGCGGGGCCCGGCCGCCCAGCACGAGCACCGGCGAGGCGTTGAAGAACGCACTGGTCAGGCCGGAGATGCCGTTGGTCACGCCGGGGCCGGCGGTGAGCACCGCGAGGCCGGGGCGGCGCTGGAGCTTGGCGACCGCCTCGGCGGCGAAGACCGCGGACTGCTCGTGGCGTACGTCGTAGATCGGGAAGCCGGACTTGTGCGCGGCGTCGTACAGCGGAAAGACATGCCCTCCGGAAAGCGTGAACATCTCACCGACGCCGAACGCCCGGAGGGCGGCCAGCGCCAGGTCGCCGCCGTGTCCCTCGATCAGCTCTGCCATACCCGCTCCTTTGCCGGTTACCCCGGAGCGAGGTTACCGGTCGGTAGAAAGGCCCGTCAGGCGAGCCCGGCCAGTTCGAGAAGGTCCTGCCACAGGCTCTCGGCGTCGGCCGCCAGCGGGACGCCGTTCCCATACCCGTACGCCACCAGCAGCGCCGCGAGCGGCACCGCCATCATCACCAGCAGGCTCAGCATGATCTGCAGAAAGCGCAGGAAACCGCCGCGCCGGCGGGGCCTGCGCTGGGCCGGCCGAGGAGCCGCCGGGCGCGGCGCCGGAGCCGCCGGCAGCGGCCGGGTGACCGGCACCGGCCGGGACACCTGCGGCGGCGACGAGATCGGCCGGGTCTTGGCCGGCTGCATCTGGGCCGGCTGCATCTGGGCGGGCTGCATCTGGGCCGGCCGGATCGGCGAGGGCGCGGTGGGCGCACCGCCCAGAGCGGCGCGTACCGCCGCGTCGAACTGCGGTTTCGGGGTCGGGAGGGTGGCCTGCGGGTCGGGCTGCCAGTGGCCCGGGTCGGCGTGCGGCCACGGGTCGACGGCCGGCTGGAGGCCGGTGGTGCCGGGCACCCGCGGCTGCACGGGCGCCAGGTGCACGGTGGCGGTCTCGGCCCGCCCGGTCGACACCAGGCGCAGCTCGGCGGTCGGCCCGGGGGCGGCCGCGCCGGTGGTCAGCAGCGCCGCGTCGGCCAGGATGCTGCCCTCGGCCACCACCATCTCGGGCTGCTCGATCACCACCGGCGGCTCGCCCAGCTCGCGGTGCAGCAGTGTGGCCACCAGCGGGATCCGGCTCGCGCCGCCGACCAGGAACACCCCGGCCAGCCGGCCGTCGGGCAGGTCGGCCCAGTCGAGCAGGCCCTTGGTGACCCGGACCGTCTGGTCGAGCACCGGCCGCGCCAGTTTTTCCAGCTCGTCGCGGGTCAGGTGGACCTCGGTGTCGAGCAGCGGCACCACGAAGTCGGCGGACTGGGCCCGGGACAGCCGCTCCTTGGCGATCCGCACGTCGTCCCAGAGCTGGCGTTGCGCCCGGCGCTCCTCGACCGTGCCCGGCTCGAGCAGCCGCTGCCAACCGTCGGTGCGCAGGTACTCGACGATGGCCGCGTCCACGTCCAGGCCGCCGATGTCGTCCCGGCCGTCGACCGCCATCACTTCAAAACCGGAGGAGGTACGCGCGACCACGCTCGCATCGAACGTACCGGCGCCGAAGTCGTGCACCACCACGACCGAGCCGATCGGCACGTCCCGGCCGAGCACCTCGGCGAAGTAGGTGGCGGCGGCCACCGGCTCGGCGACCAGCCGGGCGCCCTCCAGCCCGGCCCGGGCCGCGGCGTCGGCGAGCAGCGTGCGCCGGGTGGCGCCCCAGGTGGCCGGGCAGGTCAGGGTGATGTCGGACGACCCCGATCCGGAGTGGCCCGGGCCGGTGTGCCCCGGTCCGGCCGCCCGGTGCCACTCCTCGGCCACCCGGGCCAGCACCGCCGACATGAGCTCGACCACCGGCACCTCGCGCTCGCCGAGCAGCACCAGGTCGTCGTCGATGCGGCGCTTGGGGTTGGGCTCGAACCGGGCCGGGTCGAGCCGGGCGCTGTGCACCGCGTCCCGGCCGACGATCAGGGCGCCGTCCGGCTCGGCGTAGACCGCCGAGGGCAGCAGCGGCGAGCCGTCCACCAGGAGCGGGCGGGCGCGGCCGTCTGGCCAGCGCGCCACCGCGACGGTGTTGGAGGTGCCGAAGTCGACGCCGAGGGCATGACGCTTCGGCCCACCGGGGTCGATGGGCATGAGGCCGAGTCTATGCGGTCGGCGCCGCTAAGCGATCTTCCAGCGCGGCCGGTGATGCCAGCCGGGCAGGCAGCGCACCTCGATGCCGTCCGCGGTCCGCCCGAACGCGCCCGGCGGCCGGCACCGCTCGCCGATCACGACCGGTTCCTGCACCTCGGGCGTCGCCGACGGTGGCAGCGGGGCCGGCGGCGGCTCGGTGATCAGCTCGGGGCTGCCCGTGACCAGCGGCGGCGACGGGTCCGGCGGGTCCGGCGGGGGCGGTGGTGGCGTGGTGGTGCGCTGGGCCGCGGGCAGGTTGCGCCGGGTGGCCGGGGTGCGGATCTCGGCGGGCGCGGAGGACCCGCCGCCGGCCGGCTGCGCCGACGACCGGGCCGGTGCCGGGCTGGTGGCCGGCGGCGCGGCGAACGGCGGCGCCACCAGATGGTCGACCGCCGCACCGCCGTCGGCGGCCGGCGACCGGCCCAGGGTGAGCCAGCCGATCAGCGCGCCGAGCAGAGCCTGTCCCACGAGCAGGGCAACCGCCACGCGCACGGTGCCACGCACCGTGCCCCTGGCGGTTACTGAATCCACGGATCGGACTTTATGGCACCTGATCGATGGATGCGAGCATCACCGCCCGGTAAATGTCGGCTTACGCTTCGCGACGAACGCGGTGGTGCCCTCGATCCGGTCGTCGGTGGCGAACAGGCCGGCGAACAGTTGCGACTCGAGCGCCAGGCCGGAGGCGAGATCCAGGTTCAGGCCGCCGTCGATGGCCTGCTTGGCGGCGCGCAGCGCGAGCGACGGCCCGGTCACGTACGGCGTGACCAGGTCGACCGCGGTGGCATAGACCTCGGCGGCCGGGGCCACCCGGTCGGCCAGGCCGATCCGCAGCGCCTCGGTGGCGTCCACCATCCGGCCCGAGAAGATCAGGTCCTTGGCCCGGGCCGGTCCGACCAGCCGGGCCAGCCGCTGGGTGCCGCCGGCGCCCGGGATGAGGCCCAGCTTGATCTCGGGCTGGCCGAGCTTGGCGTCCTCGGCCACCACCCGCCAGTCGCAGGCGAGCGCCAACTCGCAGCCGCCACCCAGGGCATATCCGGTGATCGCGGCCACCACCGGCTTGGGGATCTGGGCCACGGCGTCGAACGCGCTGGACAGCGCGCCCGCCCGGACGACCATGTCCTGGTAGCTCAGCTCGGTGAACTCGGTAATATCGGCTCCGGCCGCGAAGACCTTCTGCCCGCCGTACACGATGACGGCCTTGACCTCATCGGAGCCGGCGGCGGAATACGCGGCCTGCCGCAGCTCTTCCTGTACCTGGGTGTTGAGCGGGTTCATCGGGGGCCGGTCCAGCCTGATGGTGCCGATGCCGTCGGTGATCTCCAGCGTCACGAACTCGCCCACGAAACACGCCTCCCTGAGTGTTGGTTAAGCCAGAGCCTACGACGGGTACGGAGTAAGCAATGACCACCTTTTACCGCGACCGGGAAGTCTGGATCACGTCGGCCGGGATCCGGATGAACGACCGTGACTTCGCGCTGCCGGAACTGCGCCAGGTGTGGCACAGCCGGGGCCGCCGGTCGTGGGGCGCGATCGCCGGGCGTGGCGCGCTCGGGCTGGCCATCCTGCTGCCGATCATGGTGGGCGCGCTCGGCGTGGCGGTGGCCTTCCTGGTCGACGCGTCCCGCTCGGTCACCCTCGGGCTGATCGGCGGCGGCATCCTGGTCGGGCTGGCCGCGGCGCCGCTGGCCGACCTGCTGCTCGAGCACGTGGACCGGTCCTACGACCGGGGCAGCCGGCAGCTGGAGATCTGGGGACGGACCCGGACCGGCGACGTGCTGCTGCTGCGCACCGGGGACGCGGCCCGGTTCGGCCGGATCTACCGGGCCCTGCAGCGGGCGCTCGAACCGGCGTCGGCTACCCGCTAGTAACTACCGGTACGCTGCACCACATGGACAAGGGCGGCCGCATCGACAAGCAAGCGCTGGGTCTGGCCGGACTGCTGGCCACCACGGGCCTGCTGCACTTCGCCACGCCCGGACCGTTCGACATGATCGTGCCGCGGCAGTTGCCCGGCTCGCCGCGCACCTGGACCTACCTGAGCGGCGCCGCCGAACTCGCGGTGGCCGCCGCGGTGGCCGTACCGCGCACCCGCCGGCTCGGTGGCCTGGCCGCCGCGGCGCTGTTCGTCGCGGTCTTCCCGGCGAACGTCAAGATGGCGGTGGACTGGCGGCACGCCTCGCCGGCCAGGCGGGCGATCGCGTACGGGCGGCTGCCGCTGCAACTGCCGCTGATCGCGTGGGCCCGGCGGGTCGCGCGCTGATCTGGCGGCCCCGGCTTTCGCGCGGGCACGCCGCCGGGCTAAGTGCCGTACAGCTGCTCGATCTCGGCACGGGTGGGCAGCGCGTTCGAGGCACCGATCTGGCGGGCGCAGGCGGCGCCGGCCGCGTTCGCCCAGCGCACCGCGTCGGTCAGGTCGCGGCCCTCGCCCCAGGCCACGGCCAGCGCGCCGGTGAACGCGTCGCCGGCCGCGGTGGTGTCGGCCGCGTCCACCCGGAAGGCCGGCACATGCTCGTCCGGTCCGCCGCGCTCCGCGTAGCGGGCCCCGGCCGCGCCCAGCGTGAGCACCACCCGCGGCACCAGGGCGAGCAGCCCGGCCACGTCCGGTTCGGGGGTGCCGGTGATGGCCACCGCCTCGCTCTGGTTGACCACCAGCAGGTCGACGTTGGCCAGCAGGTCGGCCGGCAGCTCGCGGGCCGGAGCCGCGTTGAGGATCGTGCGGGTGCCGCCGGCCCGGGCCGCCCGGCAGGCCGCGGTCACCGTGCTCACCGGGATCTCCTGCTGGCAGAGCAGCACGTCACCGGCCGCGATGACGGCCTCCTCGGCCACGGTGAGGCCGGTGAACGAGTTGTTGGCGCCGGGGGCGACCACGATCGCGTTCTCGCCGGCGCGGTCCACCATGATCACCGCGACACCGGACACACCGTAGCTCGTGCGCACGTGGGTGGTGTCCACGCCGGCCGCGGCCAACCGGCTGCTGAGCGTCACGCCGAACGCGTCGGAGCCGATGGCGCCCAGGAACACCGCCACGCCGCCGGCCCGGGCCGCCGCGGTCGCCTGGTTGGCGCCCTTGCCGCCGGCCATCATCACGAAATCGTCGCCGAGCACCGTCTCGCCGGGTTGCGGCAGCCGCGGCGTGAGACCGACCAGGTCCATGTTGGCGCTGCCGGCCACCACGATCCGCGGCGCCGTGGTCATGCTGTGCCCTCCTCAGGCATGCCCTTCTGGCCCTCGCCTGCGAGGCCCCATCCAACCACGCCACCCGCCGCCCAAGAGCGGACTGAAGACTCGTCAGGTGCGGCTGGGTGCCGCTCGGTGCAGGCGGTCATGCCGCCCGGGCCGTATAACGGTCGCCCCGGCGATCGACCACCAGCGGCAGGCCGAACGTCTTGGTCAGGTTGTCGGCGGTCATCACCTCGCCGAGCAGGCCGGACGCCACGATCGAGCCCTCGCGCAGCAGCAGGCCGTGGGTGAAGCCGGGCGGGATCTCCTCGACGTGGTGGGTGACCAGCACCATGGCCGGCGAGTCGGGGTCGAGGGCCAGGTCGGTGAGCCGGGCGATCAGATCCTCACGGCCGCCCAGGTCGAGGCCGGCCGACGGCTCGTCGAGCAGCATCAGCTCGGGGTCGGTCATCAGCGCGCGGGCGATCAGGGTGCGCTTGCGCTCGCCCTCGGAGAGGGTGCCGAACTCGCGCTCGACCAGCGCGCCCATGCCCAGCTGCCCGAGCAACTGACGGGCGCGGGCCTCGTCCTGCGGGTCGTAGCTCTCGCGCCAGCGGCCGACCACCGACCAGGCCGCGGTGACCACCACGTCTAGCACCCGCTCGGACGGCGGGATGCGCTCGCCGAACTGGCCGGTGGACAGGCCGATGCGGGTGCGCAGCTCGTTGACGTCGGTGCGGCCCAGCCGCTCGCCGAGCACCCATGCGGTGCCCCGGCTCGGGTGCAGCCGGGCCGTCGCGAGATTGAGCAAGGTCGTCTTGCCGGCGCCGTTGGGGCCGAGGATCACCCACCGCTCGTCCAGCTCCACCTGCCAGGACAGGCTGCGGACCAGGAAGTTGCCACCGCGGATCACGCTGACCCGGTCGAACGCGAGAACGGTGTCGTCATCCGGCGGCGGTGGCACGGTCACGGCAGGCTCGAGCACGCGTCCATCCAACCATGTCGCGGCCCGGCCGCCGCTCACCCGGTCGTCGATCCGAAGACCTCGTCGCGGACCGCGTCCAGGGCGGTGTGCAGGGCGCCGTGCAGGACCGGCTCGGAATCGACGCCGGCCACCACGACCTTGGGTGTGACGAGGGTGATCGCGGCCACCTCGCGTTCCACCCGCTCGGCCAGCGCCGGTCCGCCGGCCAGGCTCACCTCGCCGGCCAGCACCACCAGCGGCGGGTCCAGCACCACGCAGGTGGCGGCCACGCCCAGGGCCAGCCGGCCGGCCAGCTCGTCGAGCACCTGCTCGCCGGCCTCGCCGGCGCCGGCCGCCGCGCGGATCACGTCGGACGCCTCGCTGCCCTTGAAGCCGTACTTGCGGCCGATCGCCTTGACCGCGTCGGCGCCGGCGATGCTCTGGAACGCGCCGCGGACGCCGCCCTTCTGCGGCTTCTTGGCGGAGTGCCGGGGCACCTCGGCGCCGGCCACCGGCAGGTAGCCGATCTCGCCGGCCGCGCCGGTGGCGCCCTGGTGCAGCTTGCCGCCGATGACACTGGCCAGGCCCACGCCGCGGCCGATCCAGATCAGCACGAAGTCGGTGGCGCCCATGGCCGCGCCGGTGCTCTGCTCGGCGATCGCGGCCAGGTTGACGTCGTTGCCGAAGAACACCGGGGTACTCAGGTCGCGGCGCAGGTCGTCGAGCAGGCCGCGGTGCCAGCGTGGCAGGTCGAACGCGAACGAGATCTCGCCGGACTGCGGGTCGACCAGGCCCGGGGTGCCGAGCACGACGCGGCGTACCGAGCTCATGTCGGTGCCGGCCTCGGCGGCGGCCTGGACCACCGCGTTGTGCACCACGCCGACCGGATCGTCGGTGTCCCGGGTGGACTGCTCGACCCGGCCCACGATGGCACCGGTGATGTCGGCGCAGGCGGCCACCACGCGTTCCGGGCCGACGTCGACACCGATCACGTGGGCGCTACCGGGAGTGACCGCGTACAGCTGTGCATTCGGACCGCGACCGCCGGCCTGCTCGCCGACCCGGCGCACCAGGCCGCGCTGCTCGAGCCGCTCGACCAGCTGGGAGGCGGTGACCTTGCTCAGGCCGGTCATCTCGCCGAGCTGTGCCCGAGTCAGGGGACCGCGGGCGAGCAGGAGCTCCAGCGCTGCGCGGTCGTTGAGTGCGCGCAGCAGCCGGGGCGTTCCCGGCAGGCGAGTGGCGGCCATGACTACTTCCCCTAGAAGTGTTGAAAGCTCGTTTTTGTAGCCGCAGCGTAACGGTAGGCATCGTCGCACACTGCAGCGCACGTCATCGACTCGCAGCGATCATGGCAGCTCGCCACCCGGATCGGCCAGCGTTGCGTCACCGTCGGAATACTTGGCGCTCTCGTCACATTTCTTGAACACGTTCAACAAGGTGTCCTACAGTGTAGACGAGGTAAGTTGAACACGTTCAAGGAAGGTGGTCCCGATGGATCCGAAGGTCTGGATGTACCTGCTCTACCTGGCGGTCAGCGTCGGGCTGACGGTCTGGGTGGCGACCACGCTGTCCCGCAACGGCCTGGTGTTCCTGGCCGAGGTGTTCGCCGACGAGAAGCTGGCGCGGGCCGTCAACCAGCTCCTGGTGATGGGCTTCTACCTGCTCAACCTGGGCTACGTGGCGTTCGCGATGCGGTCCGGGGCGGTGGTGACGAACACCAGCGAGGCGCTCGAGACGTTCTCCACCAAGATCGGGCTGGTCCTGCTGGTGCTCGGCGTCCTGCACTTCTGCAACGTCTACTTCCTGGGCCGCTACCGGCGCGGCCGGAACCGCCAGCAGCAGGGCGTGCCGCCGCTACCGCCGGCCGGCCGCCTGCCGATGCACCCGCCGATGCACCCGCCGGTTCCGCCGCCGGCCCGCGCATGACCGAGTACGCCGATCCGGCCGGGCACGGGGCCGGCCGGGTCGGGTCGTTCACGGTCCTGTACGACGAGGGCTGTCCGATCTGCCGGGCAGCCCGGCGCTGGCTCGCCGCGCGTACCCACCTCGTGCCTTTGATCTTTGTTCCGGCCGGATCGGTGGAGGCGCGCCGGCTCTTCCCGGGACTCGATCACGCGGCGACGCTGCGCGACCTCACGGTGATCGCGGACGACGGCACCTACTACGTCGGCGACGCGGCCTGGCTGGCCTGCCTGTGGGCGCTGGCCGAGCACCGTGCCACGGCGGACCGGCTGGCGTCGCGGCATCTGCTACCGGCGGCCCGGCGCTTCATCGCGGCGGCTGCGGCGGTGCGTGCGTCGACCCGCTCGCCCGGGCCGGACCCGGCACCCGCGGCGGACTACGGTGACCATTGTGACGACCGCTGCCGCTGAGCCGCCGGACCCGACCCCTGGGCCGGACCCCGTCGCGCCGGCTTCGGCTTCGCCGGCGCGGCGGGCTCGCGGTGAACAGACCCGGCAGCTGATCCTCGAGACGGCGCTGCGGTTGTTCCGGGAGCGGGGATACGCCGAGACGACGATGCGGGCCATCGCCAAGGAGGCCGGGGTCGCGGTCGGCAACGCGTACTACTACTTCGACTCCAAGGAACACCTGATCCAGGGGTTCTACGACCGCAACCAGGCCGCACACCGGGACGCCGCGGCCCCGATCCTGGCCGAGGAGAAGGAGTTCGCGGCCCGGCTGCGCGGGGTCCTGCACGCCGGGATCGACGTGAACGCGCCGTACCACTCGTTCGCGGCCACGTTCTTCAAGTCGGCGGCCGAGCCGTCGTCGCCGCTGAGCCCGTTCTCGCGGGAATCGTCGCCGGCCCGGGAGGCGGCGATCGGGATCTTCCGGGACGTGGTGGAGGACTCGTCGGTCAAGCTCGACCCGGAGTTGCGGGCGGCGCTGCCGGAGCTGCTCTGGCTGGGCTGGATGGGCGTGATCCTGTTCTGGGTCTACGACCACTCGCCCGAGCAGCGCCGCACCCGGCGGCTGATCGACGGCGCCGTGCCGCTGATCGACCGGCTGGTCAGCCTGTCCCGGCTGCGGGTGCTGCGGCCGGCGCTGCGCCAGATCCTCGCCCTGATCGAGTCGGTCCGGCGCGACGACTGATCACTCTGGGTAGGAACCTGTCTCCATCACCCTCCGTAACTCTCTAAAGGGTTATATCCGGTTCTAGCCTCGGATTTCCGGATCTGTCGCTTAAGTTGGCCTAGCCGAACGGCCATTTTGCCCACCGAATGCTTCCGGCGCGCCTTCGCGGGCACGTAGCGTTATGTCCGCAGGTGGGTCTGGGGATGTCGCGGGGACTCGGGCTTCGGGACCAGCCCGAGTCCCCGCGGCGCAGACGGTGAGCCGGTCGCGAGGGATTTCGGGAGCAATCCCGCGCGATCGGCTCACTTGTCTTGTGTCCCGGTCGGCTCTTACGCCTGGGTCGCGGTCATCGCGGGGCGGAAGCGGCGCAGGCGGAGACTGTTGAGGACCACGAATACCGAGCTCAGCGCCATCGCGGCACCGGCGATCATGGGATTGAGCAGGCCGGCGGCGGCCAGCGGCAGGGCGGCCACGTTGTAGGCGAACGCCCAGAACAGGTTGCCCCGGATGGTGGCCAGGGTGCGGCGGGACAGGCGTACGGCGTCCACCGCCGCGGTCAGGTCGTTGCGCACCAGCGTCAGGTCGGACGCCTGGATCGCCACGTCGGTGCCGGCGCCCATGGCCAGTCCGAGGTCGGCCTGGGCCAGGGCGGCCGCGTCGTTGACGCCGTCGCCGACCATCGCCACCGCCCGGCCGCGCGACTGGAGGTCCTTGACCACGTCGACCTTGCCGGCCGGGAGCACCCCCGCGAACACCTGGGTGATGCCCACCTCGGCCGCCACGGCCTCGGCCACCGCAGAGGCGTCGCCGGTCACCAGCATCGGTTCCAGGCCCAGGCGGCGCAGGGCGCGGACGGCGGGGGCGCTGGTCGGGCGTACGGCATCAGCAAGCGCGAGCCAGCCACGCACCTCGCCACCCACCCGCACCTCCACCCAGGTGGCGGCGGGAGCCGGCGCCGGGTCGGGCGGGTTGCCGGCGCGGATCTCGACATGCGTGCCGTCCACGTGGCCCTCGACGCCGACGCCGGCGATGGCGTGGAAACCGGTCACCGGCGGGAGGGTGCCGTGTGTGCGGGCCGCCGCGGTGATCGCCCGGCCGAGCGGGTGTTCCGAGGCCGCCTCGACCGCGCCGGCCAGCCGCAACAGACTGTCGGCTTCCTGCTCGCCGGCGCGGGGTTCTGGGGTGCTATCAGTGCCGGCGTCGGGATCGGCGGCCGGGATCACCGCGGTCAAGGTCATCCGGCCGGTGGTCACGGTGCCGGTCTTGTCGAGGACGATGGTGTCGGCCCGGCGGGTGGATTCCAGGGCCTCGACGCCGCGGATCAGGATGCCCAGCTGCGCGCCGCGGCCGGTGCCCACCAGCAGGGCGGTCGGGGTGGCCAGGCCCAGCGCGCACGGGCAGGCGATGATCAGGACGGCCACCGCGGCGGTGAAGGCGGCCGTGCCGTCGCCGCCGGTGCCCAGCCAGAAGCCCAGGGTGCCGACGGCCAGCGCGATCACGGCCGGGACGAAGACGGCGGAGATGCGGTCGGCCAGGCGCTGCACGGCGGCCTTGCCGGCCTGGGCCTCCTCGACCAGCCGGGCCATCTGGGCCAGCTGGGTGTCGGCGCCGACCCGGGTGGCGCGGACCGTGAGGCGGCCGCCGGCGTTCACGGTGGCGCCGGTCACCCGGTCGCCGGTGCGCACCTCGACCGGCACCGGCTCGCCGGTCAGCAGGCTCGTGTCCAGGGCCGAGACGCCGTCGGTGACCACGCCGTCGGTGGCCACCTTCTCGCCGGGGCGTACCAGGAAAAGGTCGCCCACCCGGAGGTCCGCCGCGGGGATCTCGTGCTCGGTGTCGCCGCGCAGCACGGTGACCGACTTGGCGCCCAGCTCGAGCAACGAGCGCAGGGCGTCGCCGGCGCGTCGCTTCGCGCGGGCCTCCAGGTAGCGGCCGGCCAGCAGGAACGTGGTCACGCCGGCGGCCGCCTCGAGGTAGATGGCGTCGCCGGCGCTGCCGGTGAACGAGAACGGGTGGGTCATCCCGGGCACGCCGGCGTCGCCGAGGAACAGCGCCCACAGCGACCAGCCGAACGCGGCCAGCGTGCCGACCGAGACCAGGGTGTCCATGGTGGCGGCGCCGTGCCGCAGGTTGACCGCGGTGGCCCGGTGGAACGGCCAGCCGCCGTAGACGACGACCGGGGCGGCGAGGACGAGCGACAACCATTGCCAGTAGGTGAACTGCCAGGACGGGACCATGGCCAGCACGATCACCGGAACGGTCAGCAGCGCCGAGATCAGCAGGCGGTCGCGCAGCGGGTCACGCCGGTCGGCCGGGGCGGCGGCCGGTGCGGGGGCCGGCTCGGCGGCGGTGTAGCCGGTCTTTTCCACCACCGCGATCAGGTCGGCGGCGCTGAGCGTCGGCGGGACGGTGGCGCGGGCCTTCTCGGTGGCGTAGTTGACCGTGGCGCGGACGCCGTCGATCCGGTTCAGCTTCTTTTCGATGCGGCTGGCACACGACGCGCACGTCATGCCGCCGATCTCCAGTTCGATGACCCGCTCCATGCCTCCACCATATACCCCTCGGGGGTACCTCTACCGCAGGCTGCCGTCCCACGTCCAGGTGGTGGGCGCCGGGCGGCCGGGCAGATCGGCGCGGCCCGTGCACCAGAGCAGGGCCGGCCAGGGCTCGGCGCCGGGCGGAGCGTCGGGAAACAGCCGGCCCAGTGCTCTTGCGCACAGGTCGGCCGGCGGAAGCCACCCGAGCCCCAGACCGGCGGCCACGTCGTGGGTGTGCACCAGCACCTCGACCACGCCCATCGCGGCGAAGCCGCTCGGATCCGAGGGGCCGTACGAATCGCCCATGTGCTCGAGAGTCTCGCGGCAGCTCCAGCCGAGGCTGCCGGCCGGCACGTCCCAGTCGCGGTCGACGGCGGGCGCGAGCAGGTCGAGGGCGAGCCGCACGGCGCGGGTCACATCGTCAGCGTTCACCCGCCGATCAAAGCCGCTCTGGTCAAGGCAACTCCTCCTCGAAGTGCCGCACCGCCGCGGCCTCGCGCCGGGCCGAGGCCACGACGCGGGCACCGCTGGGCGCGCTGCGGGCGGTGCTGCCGGAGGCACGGACGGCGATCCTGCGCGGTCAGGGGCACAACGCCGAGCGCAGTGCCCCTGACCGGGTCGCCGAGGTGATCGCGCGGTTATGGACGCGACGGTGCCGAGGACGTCTTGACCAGGGTGCGGATCTGGCGGAGCAGGACGGACAGAGCCGCCAGGTCGGCCGGGGTGTCGTCGACGTTGCCCATCGCGTTGGAGGCGCGGGCGATCGAGGCGGCGTTCACGTGTTCCCATTCGGACACGCGGTCCTCGGCCGAGTGCTCCGCGGGGGTCGACTGGAGCACCTCGATGGTGAGGGCCGCCAGCGCCGCGTACAGGTCGTAGCGCAGCGCCATCCGGGCCAGTGTCTGCCAGCGGTCGCCGCGCGGCAGCTTCGAGATGTGCGACAGCAGCTGGTCGATGCGGAACCGGGCGGACAGGACGAAGTAGACTCGCGCCACCTCGGCCGGGTCACGGCCGGTGGCGGAGCCCGCGGTCAGCACGTCGAGCAGGCCGAAGCCGTAGTTGACCCAGGTCACCCGCTCGGCCAGGGCCATCGGCACGCCCTTGTCGACCAGGGTGGCCACGTGCTCGTCCATCGACCGGCGTTCGATGCCGACCAGCACCGACGGCAGCTGCGGCAGCAGGGCCTGCACGCCGGGGGCCAGCTCGGCCACGGCGCCGGACACGTCGATCGGCGAGCGGCGGGTGCTGACCAGCCAGCGCACCGCCCGGTCGAGCAGGCGCCGCCCCTCGAGGAAGACCAGCGTCTGCGCGGCGGTCGGCACCTGGTTGTCGAGCGCCTCGGCGGCCGCCCAGATCTCGGGCAGGCCGTACGCGTCGCGGATCACCACGTAGGCCCGGATCACGTCGGCCGCGGACGCGCCGCTCTCCTCCATGGCGCGGAAGACGAACGACGTGCCGCCGCGGTTGACCACCTCGTTGACCAGGGCGGTCGAGATGATCTCGCGACGCAGGCGGTGGCCGGCCATCCCGGCCGCGAACCGCTCGCGCAGCGGCGTCGGGAAGTAGCGGGACAGCACGCCGGTGGTCCAGGACTCGTCGACCAGCTCGTCGGCGAGCACCTCCCGCTCCAGACTGATTTTCACGTACGCGAGCAGCACCGCGAACTCGGGTGCGGTGAGCCCCTCCCCGGCCTCATAGCGGGAGGCCAGCTCGGCGTCCGTGGGCAGGGCCTCCAGCTCGCGGTTGAGCTGGCCGCTCTCCTCGAGCGCGGTGAGCATGCGGCGGTGCACCGGCAGCAGCGAGTGCGCCTGCGAGCGGGCGTTGCTCAGTGCCGCGGCCTGCTCGTAGTTGTCCCGCAGGACCAGGGCCGCCACCTCGTCGGTCATCGCGGCCAGCAACTCGTCGCGTTCGGGAATGGTCATCTCGCCGGCGGCGACCGCGCCGCCCAGCAGGATCTTGATGTTGACCTCGTGGTCGGAGCAGTCCACGCCGGCCGTGTTGTCGATGAAGTCCGTGTAGATCCGGCCGCCGGTGCGGGCGAACTCGATCCGGCCGCGCTGGGTGAGCCCCAGGTTGCCGCCCTCGCCGACCACCTTGACCCGCAGCTGCGACCCGTTGATCCGGATCGCGTCGTTGGTCTTGTCGCCGACGTCGGCGTGCGACTCGGTGACCGCCTTGACGTAGGTGCCGATGCCGCCGTTGAACAGCAGGTCGACCGGCGCGCGCAGGATGGCCCGCATCAGGTCGGCCGGGCTGACCGCGCTGGCCTCGCCCAGGTCGAGCGCGGCCCGGACCTGCGGGGTCACCGGGATCGACTTGGCCGTCCGCGGGAAGACGCCGCCGCCCGCGCTGATCAGGTCGGGGTTGTAGTCGGCCCAGGACGAGCGGGGCAGGTCGAACAGGCGGCGGCGCTCGGCGTACGAGACGGCCGCGTCCGGGTCGGGGTCGAGGAAGATGTGCCGGTGGTCGAACGCGGCGACCAGCCGGATGTGCTCGGACAGCAGCATGCCGTTGCCGAAGACGTCGCCGCTCATGTCGCCGACGCCGACCACGGTGAAGTCCTCGGTCTGGGTGTCCAGCCCGAAATCACGGCCGCGCTCGTCTGTTCCGCTCGCAAGCTCGCGGAAGTGCTTCTTGACCGACTCCCAGGCGCCGCGGGCGGTGATGCCCATCTTCTTGTGGTCGTAGCCGGCCGAGCCGCCGCTGGCGAACGCGTCGCCGAGCCAGAACTCCTTGCCCACCGAGATCTCGTTGGCGATGTCGGAGAACGTCGCGGTGCCCTTGTCGGCGGCGACCACCAGGTAGGGGTCGTCGCCATCGTGCCGGACCACGTCCCGGGGCGGGATGATCTTGCCGCTGTGGATGTTGTCGGTGACGTCCAGCAGCGCGGTGATGAAGCGCTTGTAGCACTCCACGGCCTCGTCCCGGTCGCCCGGTTTCTGCTTGAGCACGAAGCCGCCCTTGGCACCCACCGGCACGATCACGGCGTTCTTGACCATCTGGGCCTTGACCAGGCCGAGCACCTCGGTGCGGAAGTCCTCCCGGCGGTCCGACCAGCGCAGGCCGCCGCGGGCCACGGCGCCGAACCGCAGGTGCACGCCCTCGAACCGGGGCGAGTACACGAAGATCTCGTATTTCGGCCTCGGCTGCGGCAGGTCGGGAATGGCCTGCGGGTCGAGCTTGAAGGCCACGTAGGACTTCGGCCGGCCGTCCGGGCCGCGCTGGAAGAAGCTGGTGCGCAGGGTGGCCTGCACGAGGGTGAGGTACGAGCGCAGGATGCGGTCCTGGTCGAGGCTGTCCACGCCGTCCAGCAGTCCGGTGATCCGGTCGACCAGGTCACCGGCGAGCCGGGTGCGTTCGCCCTCGCCGGCCTCGAGCCGCGGCGAGAACCGCGTCTCGAACAGCGTCACCATCAGCCGCGCGATCTCCGGATAGGCGATGAAGGTCGACTCGAGGTAACGCTGGGAGAAGACACTGCCGGCTTGGCGCAGATATTTCGCGTACGCCCGGAGCACGACCACCTGGCGCCAGGTGAGCCCGGCCCGCAACACCAGCTCGTTGAAGCCGTCCACCTCGGCCTCGCCGCGCCAGGCCGCCGCGAAGGCGTTCTCCACCTGCGGGCGCACCTCGGCCAGCTCGCGGTGCGCGGCCGGCGGCTGGAGGCCGAAGTCGTACAGGTAGATCGTGCCGTCGTTGCGGCGGATCTCGTACGGCCGCTCGTCGACGACCTGGACACCGAGCGAGTGCAGCACCGGCAGCACGGCGGAGAGCATCATCGGCTCGCCGTACCGGTAAACCTTGAACCGCACGTCGTGGTCGTCGGGCTCCGGCCGGCCGCTCTTGCCCGGGTGGCGCTTGCGGTACAGGTGCATCTCGAGCTGGCCCTCCTCCTCGAGCAGCTCGAGCTTGGCCAGGTCCTGCATGCCCTCGTACGGCGTGTGGCCGTCCTTGTAGCTGTCCGGGTACGCGTTGGCGTACCGGCCGAAGAGGTCGCGGGCCGGCTCCTCGCCCAGCTTGCGCTCCAGCACCAGGGAGAAGTCGTCGTCCCACATCCGGGTCGCGTCGGCCAGCAGCTCGGCGAGGTGGTTGGGTTCGACCGGGCCGGGCGGGTCGCCGGGATCGGTACGGACGATGAAGTGCACCCGGGCCAGCATGCGTTCGGTCACCCGGGTGGTGTAGTCGACCCCGATGCCGTTCAGCTCGCGGAGCAGGATCTCCTGCATGCGGAGCCGGTTGCCGGTGGTGAACCGGTCGCGCGGCAGGTAGATCAGGCAGCTGATGAACCGGCCGTAGCCGTCGCGCCGCAGGAACAGCCGCAGTTGCCGGCGCCCGGCCATCCGCAGGACGCCGATCACCGCCTCGTACAGGTCATCGGTCTTGATCTGGAAAAGCTCGTCGCGCGGGTAGGTCTCGAGGATCTGGAGCAGGTCCTTGCCGGAGTGGCCGCGCGGTGACAGACCCGAGCGGTCCAGCACCTCGGTGACCTTGCGCTTGACCACCGGCAGCTCGCGGACGCTGGTGCGGTAGGCCGAGCTGGAGAACAGGCCGAGGAAGCGGCGCTCGCCGACCACGTTGCCGTCGTCGTCGAAGGACTTGACGCCGATGTAGTCGAGGTACGCCGAACGGTGCACGGTGGCCCGCGAGTTGGCCTTGGTGATCACCAGCAGCCGTTTCTCGAGGGCGCGCTGGTAGGCCTCGGGGGTCATGGTGGCGAGCTGGCGGGGCCTGGAGTCGCCGCGCAGGATGCCGAGACCGGTGCCGGGGACGGCCATCAGCACGTCGTTGTCGAGCCGGTACTCGCGGTAGCCCAGGAACGTGAAGTGGTCGTGGGCCAGCCACTTGAGCAGCTCGATCGAGTCGGTGAGGTCTTTGTCGGGCACCGGCAGCGGTGTCTTGGAGCCGCGACCGGCGGCCAGTTCGTCGGCGATCACCAGGGCCCGCTGGCGCATCCGCGGCCAGTCCTCGACCGCGTCCCGCACGTCGGTCAGCACCCGGCGGACCTCGTTGTGCAGCTGCTCGCGGGCGTCGTCGCGGCGGATCGGGTCGATCTCGATCCGGATCCAGCTCTCCACCAGGTCGCCGTCGATCGCGTCGTCCGGCTCGACGTCGGCGGCCAGCTCGGCCATCGCGCCCAGCGGCTCGCGGCGTACCACGATCAGCGGGTGCACCAGCAGGTGCACCTGGAGCTGATGCGCGGTGAGCAGCGCAATCACGGAGTCGACCAGGAACGGCATGTCATCGGTGACGATCTGCACCACGGTGTGGCACTGGGTGCCGACCGGCGGCGTGATGGCCAGCTTGAGCTCGCCGGGCAGCCGGACCGCGGCCAGCTCCCGGTGGGCGACCGCTGCGTCATGCATCTCCGATGCGGAAAGACCGACCAGTTCCTCATCGGGGGCGAACCGCCAGAAGCGGCCCACCAGCGACGCGGTGGCGTGGTCGTCGCCGGCCACCTCGACGGCCTGCGCCACCAGGCGCTCGCCGTTGGGCAGAGGCTCGTCGAGTTCGCCGTCCTCCCCCGAGGCACCCAGCCGGCCGGTCAAGGCCAGCCCTGGTCCCTGGGGTAAGTCCAGCTCAGGATCGGTGTTCGGATCGGTTTCCGTCGCTGCCTCATCGGCGACAGCCATGGCCTGGAGCTCCCCTCACCCACCACACTGTGGGTTGAACGTGTCGCGCCTAAGCCTAGTTCGGCCCGGCAGCCGCCGGTTCACACCCGTGGTGGGATCGGGCCGATCGCGAGGAATTTGATACTTGTCACCTCACCCGGGTCCACAACACGGGCACATCTTTATTACCGTTCCGTAGCGTCGTTCATCGCGCACCTGGGAAAGGGGTTACCCATGCCGAACCGGACCTGGCCTCGCACGGCCGCATGCCTGGCCGCGCTGACACTGGCCGCGTCCGGCCTGACGGCGTGCTCGAAGGAGGGCCCCGACGGCGCGCTCAAGGACTTCCTGGCGGGCTGGCGCAGCGGCAACCTGAACGCGGTGGGCTTCGTCGCGGCCGACGGCGGCAAGATCTCGGCCGAGAGCGTGGTCACACAACTCCAAGAACTCTCCGGCGACCTCGCTAAACAGCCGCTGGTGCTCTCCGCGGCCGGTGAGCCCAAGACCACCGGCAACATCGCGTCGAGCACCATCAAGCTGGACTGGACGCTGCCCGGCGGCGCGCCCTGGTCGTACAACAGCACGGTCCGGCTCACCAAGGAGGGCAGCGACGGCTGGCGGGTGATCTGGGAGCCGGCCATCGTGCAGAGCGAACTGGCCGGCGGCGACCGGCTGGGGGTCCGCCGGGTGGCCGCGGTCCGGGCCCCGATCCAGGATGCGAAGGGCACGCCGATCGTCACACCGCGTGACGTGGTGGTGATTGGCGTCACACCCGAGAAGATCAAGAATCTCGGCCAGCTGCAGAAGGACCTGCAGACGGCGTTCAAGGAGGCGGGCACGACGGTCGACATGTCCAACCTTGCCGATCGTGTGAAGAATGCCGATGCGGGCGCGTTCATCGAGCTGATCACGCTGCGGCGCACGGACTACGACAAAATCCGGGGCCAGGTACGCCCGCTGGCCGGCACCGTGTTCCGCGAGGAGAAGCGCGAGCTGGCCCCCTCCCGGGCCTTCGCCCGGGCGCTGCTCGGCTCCGCCGACCAGGCGACCCGCGAGGACATCGACGCCAACCCCGAGGCCATCGCGCAGGGTGACATCGTCGGGCACGGTGGGTTGCAGCAGCGGTACGACACCCAGCTGCGCGGCACCGCCGGAGTGTCCGTGGTGATCTCCCGGGTGGCCGCCGACGGCACCGCGAGCGACACCCAGCTCTACAGCACCAAGCCGGTCGACGGTAAGCCGATCAAGCTGACCCTGGACGCCGCGGTGCAGAACGCGGCGGACGCGGCCCTGGCCACCCAGAAGCAGGCCAGCTCGCTGGTCGCCATCAAGGTGAGCGACGGCGCGGTGCTGGCGGTGGCGAACGGCCCCGACGGCGGGGCGGTCAACACGGCGCTCACCGGTCAGGTGGCGCCCGGCTCGACGTTCAAGGCGGTGTCCACGTACGGCCTCCTGCAGAAGAAGCTGGTCACGGCCGACACGGTGGTGCCGTGCCCGAGGACCAGGACGGTGAACGGCCGGGAGTTCCGCAACTCGAACAACTCGTCGCTGGGCCGCGTGCAGTTCCACACCGACTTCGCCAAGTCGTGCAACACGGCGTTCGTCGAGCTGGCCCCGAAGCTGGGCGCGGCCGGGCTGGCCGAGGCGGCCACGGCGCTGGGCCTGGGCGGTCAGTGGGACATGGGCATCGAGTCGTTCAGCGGCAAGGTCTCGCCGGCCGGCAACCCCACGGAACTGGCCGCGGCCACGTTCGGCCAGGGCACCACGACGGTCAGCCCGGTTGCCATGGCGAGCGTGGCGGCGGCCATCGCCCGGGGTCAGTTCAAGCAGCCGAAACTGGTGCTGGAGCCGGCGCCGACCAAGGCGGTCCCGGACGGCCCGCAGCTGGACGCGGGCGCGGTGCAGGCGCTGCGCGCGATGATGCGCGAGGTGGTGACGTCCGGAACCGGGACGGCGCTGGGCAATGTCGAGGGCAAGCCGGTGTCCGGCAAGACCGGCACGGCCGAATTCGACAACGAGTCGAAGGACACCCACTCCTGGTTCATCGGGTTCCAGGGCGATGTGGCGTTCGCGGTGATGGTGCAGAAGGGCGGCTCGGGCGCGGAAGCGGCGGTGCCGGTGGTGGAGACGTTCCTGAACGCCCTGAACAAGTAGCGCGCGGCCGGTCGGTTTCAGGCGATGTCGGCGGGCTCGCCTGAACCGACGGCGGGCCGCTGGGCGGGCAGCGTGGGGCCGGGCTCGGCGGGCTGGGTGCCGTTGAGTGGCGGGCGCGGGCGGAGCATCCCTGGTCGGGTGGCCGGCAGCGGCTCGGAGTCGAGCAGGGGGGCCGAGCCCAGCGGGCGGCTCGCGGGGGCGGCGGGCTCGTTGTTCGCCTCGGTGGAGGGTGGGTCGGCCGGTTCGGGCCTCTCGTCGCCGACCGGGATGGACTGTGCGCCGTCGGGTGACGGCGGTGAGTCGGCTCCTGCGGATCGGCGGAGCCGGCCCGGCGACGGGATATCGGCGGGGCGACGGAGCTGACCCGGGGACGCGGTATCGGGAGTGCGGCGCAGCTGGCCGGGGGACGCGATATCGGCCGGGCGACGGAGCTGGCCCGGGGACGCGGTATCGGGGCTGCGGCGCAGCTGGGCCGGCGACGCGATATCGGCGGGGCGCCGCCGTAGTTGACCCGGTGAGCGCAGGTCTCCGGCGCGGCCCAGGCGCGTGATCGGGTCCGCTTCCTCTGCCGGCTGCCTGGTCCCGGTCAGGGACTCTCCCAGTTCCCTCGGCCGGAGTCGGCCGGGCGACTCGCCTGGCTCCGTCGGTCGGAGCCGGCTGGCCTGCGCGATGGGCTCCCGCGGCCAGAGCGGGGCGGGTGGCTCCGCAGAGTGAGGGCGGCCCGTCGGCTCGGACGCCTCGGGAGCCGGGTCGGGGGTTGTCGCTGCCGGCTCTCCAGCCTCGACTTCGCTCGACTCCGCTGTGCTTCCCTCCGCTGTGCTTCCCTCCGCTGTGCTTCCCTCCGCTGTGCTTCCCTCCGCTGCGCTTCCCTCCGCTGCGCTTGACTCCTCAGTGCTTGAGTCCTGGTCGCCGGGCTCGGGGTCGCTTGATTCCGGGTCGCTGAACTTCGGGTCGCTGAACTTCGGGCCGTTTGACTCCGGGTCGCTTGACTTCCGGTCGGGGAACTTCGGGTCGCTGAGCGTCGGATCTGCCGACTCGGGCGCCGGGTCGGAAGGCTTGGTCGCGCCGGGCTGCGGGGCGCGAGCGGGTGCCGAGGCAGCCTTCGGGGTGAACGCGGGCGTTGGAAGGGCCGTGGGCTCGGGCTCCGCAGCGGCCGCCGGCTGAGGGGCAGTGGGCTGAGCTGGAGCGGGTTCGGGGGCAGTGGGCGCGGGGACCGCGGGCGCATAGGCAGCGGGCGCAGGGGCAGTCGGCGCAGGGGCAGTCGGCGCAGGGGCAGTCGGCGCAGGGGCAGTCGGCGCAGGGGCAGTCGGCGCAGGGGCAGTCGGCTCAGAGGCCGGCGCGGGCGTCGGCTTGGGGGCGGGCGTCGGCTTGGGAGCCGGCTTGGCCAGGTCAGCTCGGGCTGCGACCAGGTCCGGGCGCAGGGCCACCGAGCGGGCCGCGGCCAGTCCGGTCGCCACGGCTGAGGTGATTTCGGCGGCGTACAGGCCCTCGGGGTCGTAGTCCGGGTCGAAGACGGTGATTTCCACGCCCAGGCAGTGTGGGGACTCGACCAGACCGGCCAGCAGCAGTTCCAGCTCGGGGAAAGCGATGCCGCCGGGGGACGGTGCGTCGACGGCCGGCATCACGGCGGGATCCAGGACGTCGACGTCCACGTGCAGCCAATAGCCGGCGCAGTCGACCAGCTGGTCCCGGGCCCACTGGGCGCTGCGGGCGGCGCCCTCGGCGCGCAGGGCGGGGACCGGGCGGGTGACTATGCCGGCGGCCTGGAGATCCAAGCGGTATTCGTCCTGGGCACGGATGCCGAGGACCACCACGTCTATGTCGCGGAAGTACGGCCGGCGGCCCTCGATGGCGGCCAGGTCGGGCTGGCCCCGGCCGGTGGCCAGGGCCAGGTCCTCGCCGGCGGCCGCGCCCACGTACGACGCGTTGCCGGGGTGGCGGAAGTCGGAGTGGCCGTCGACGAAGACCAGGCCGATGCGGCCGCCCACGGACTCGCCGAGACGGTGCATGGCCAGGCCGGAGCCGAGCAGGATGGAGCAGTCGCCGCCGAGGATCACCGGGAACTCGCCAGCGTCCAGGATGGCGCCGATGCGGTCGGCCAGGCGTCTCGAGTAGGCGGCGATCTGGGCCGCATGGGCCACTCCGTCGCCGGGGCGCCAGTCGCCGGCGTCGTACCTCGGTGGGGTCAGGCAGCCCGCGTCGCGGGCGCCGAGCCTGGTCAGCAGGCCGTGGTCGCGGAGGGCTCCGGGCGCCTTGGCGCAGCCCGGCACCGAGGTCGCGGTCGGCGGGCGCAGACCGAGATTGGACGGTGCGTCGAGGACTGCGATACGGCGCACGGAGCCTCCCGCCTAGAAGAGAGCGCTGGCCAGTGCGCGTCGCGCGGCGGCTACCGCGGGATCGTCGGGGCCGGCCACGCTGAACAATGACAGCAGGTGTTTGCGTACGGCATCACGATCGTCGCCGGACGTGCGCTTGACCAGACCCACCAGGCGGGCGTACGCCTTGTCGGCCGCGCCGCTGAGCACCTCGACGTCGGCCGCCAGCCGCTGGGCGTCCAGGTCGTCGGGGGCCGCGTCGGCCTTGGCCAGCGCGGTCGACGGGTCGGCGCCGGAGACGCGACGGTAGAGATCGACCTGGGCCAGGCCGGATTCGGCCGCGGCGTCGTTCGGCGACTCGGCCAGGATCTTGCGGTAGGCCACCTCGGCGGCGTCCAGGTCGCCCTCCATCAGGGCGTCGTCGGCGGAGTCGAGGCGCGGGTCGGCCTCCGGGGCGGTCGACACACCGCCGGCCTTGAGCACCGCGTCCACGTACTGCTTGACCTGGTGTTCGGCGAGGACTCCGGTGAAGCCCTCGACCAGCTGGCCACCCACCACCGCGATCACCATGGGAATGCCCTGCACCCGCAGCGCCTGGGCGAGGCGCGGGTTGGCGTCCACATCGATCTTGCCGAGCACCCAGCTGCCGCCGCCGGCCTGCGCGAGCCGCTCGAGCACCGGGGAGAGCTGCTTGCACGGCTCGCACCAGTCGGCCCAGAAGTCGAGGATGACCGGCGTGGTCAGGGAACGTTCCAGCACCGCCGTCTGGAAGTTGGCCTCGGTGACGTCGATGATCGTCTCGGGCTCGCCGCCCCCAGAGCCGGGCTGCCCAGAGCCAGGCTGCCCAGAGCCGGGGAGGGCGCCGCCGGGGGCCGCACCGTCGGGGGCGGCACCGTTCGGGCTGGCGCCGGCCGGGCGGGCCGGTGCGGTCTGCGGAGACGCGGCCGGGGCACGCAGCGCGCTGAGATCGACCGCGCCGCGGGTGAAGATCGACGGAGTGGTCCGTGGGTCGCTCATGGTTACCTAGTCTCGCACGCTGACAAGGCGGTTCGCCGTGCCGCGGTGCGGCCGATATCGGACGTCACAACCGCACGTGCTGCCGATACTCGACCCCGCCGGCCGGTTGCGCAAGATCCGGCCGGTATCACGTCGCCATCGGGTCAGCGCCGGAGTCGCACCGGGGTCGGCACCGGGGTCAGCATCGGGTCGACACCGGGTTGCAGGCATCCCGCGGCCGGCTTGCGATTCTGCGGCTATCTAGAAGCGGGCCGGCTCCCGGTAGACGCCCCATTCGGCGCGCAGCGCGTCACAGATCTCCCCGAGCGTGGCCTCGGCCCGGGCCGCCTCCAGCATCGCGGGGATCATGTTCTCGGTCGTCCGGGCCGCGGCCACCAGCTGGTCGATCGCGGCCTTCACCCGTACGGCATCACGGGAAGCCCGCCTGGCACCCAGCTCGCGCCGCTGCACCAGCTCGACCTCGTGGGAGACCCGGAGGATCTCCAGTTCCTTGGCGACCGTGCCGGTGTGCGCGTTGACCCCGACGATGCGCTTCTCGTTCTTTTCCAGAGCCTGCTGGTAGGCGAAGGCGGCCTCGGCGATATTGGCGGTGAACCAGCCGTCCTCGATCCCGCGCAGGATGCCGGCCGTGATGCTGCCGTCGTGACCGAGGTCGCGGATCCGGGCGAAGATCTCCTCGGCCTCGGCCTCGATCCGGTCGGTGAGCTGCTCGAGGTACCAGGAACCGCCGAGCGGGTCGGCCACGTTCACCACACCGGTCTCCTCCATCAGCACCTGCTGGGTGCGCAGGGCGATCTCGGCGGACTCGTCGGTGGGCAGGGCGAGCGTCTCGTCGAGCGCGTTGGTGTGCAGGGAGTTGGTGCCGCCGAGCACCGCGGCCAGCGCCTCGACGGCCGTGCGGACCACGTTGTTGACCGGCTGCTGGGCGGTGAGGCTGACCCCGGCGGTCTGCGTGTGGAACTTCAGCCACAGCGCCTTCTCACTGGTGGCGCCGTAGTCGTCGCGCAGGTGACGGGCCCAGATCCGGCGGGCGGCGCGGAACTTGGCGATCTCCTCGAAGAAGTCGATGTGCGCGTCGAAGAAGAAGCTCAGTCCCGGCGCGAACTGGTCGACGTCGAGGCCGCGGCTCAGCCCCAGTTCGACATACCCGAAACCGTCGGCCAGCGTGTAGGCCAGTTCCTGCGCCGCGGTCGAGCCGGCCTCCCGGATGTGGTAACCCGAGACGCTCAACGGCTTGTACTTGGGAATCCCTTCTGCGCAGTACGCCATCAGGTCGCCGATCAACCGCAGATGCGGCTCCGGCTCGAACAGCCACTCCTTCTGCGCGATGTACTCCTTGAAGATGTCGGTCTGCAGGGTGCCGTCCAGCCGGCTCAGGTCGGCGCCCTGTCGCTCGGCCGCCACCAGATACATGCAGAAGATCGGCACAGCCGGGCCGGAGATCGTCATGCTGGTGGTGGTCTTTTCCAGGTCGATGCCCGCGAACAGCACGTCCATGTCGGCGGCCGAGTCGATCGCCACCCCGCAGTGCCCCACCTCGCCGAGCGACTGCGGGTCGTCGGAGTCGCGGCCCATCAGGGTGGGCATGTCGAAGGCGACGCTCAGCCCGCCGCCACCGGCCGCCAGGATCATCTTGTAGCGCTCGTTGGTCTGCTGGGCGTTGCCGAAGCCCGCGAACTGCCGGATGGTCCAGGTGCGTCCCCGATATCCGGTCGGATAAAGACCGCGGGTGTACGGGAACTCGCCGGGCCAGCCGATCCGCTCGAAGCCCGGGTACGCGACCCCGGCCGGCGGGCCGTAGACCGGGTCCACGGTGACGCCGGACAGCGTGGTGAAGTCCGCTTCCCGCTTGCGGGCGGCGTCGTAGCGAGCCTGCCAGCGCTCCCGGCCGGCGGCGATGTCGGCAGCATCCATGCCGTCATCCTAGAGGCAAATACTGAACGATCGATAAGGTGCGCGGGTAATTTGCTACACCCGGTGGTCGAGGATCCACGCCTGCGGGTTTCCCTTGCCGTAGACCAGCTTCATGATCAGCGGGAACATCGCGTCGCGGAGGGCCGCACCCAGCGGACCGGCGGTCTTTCCGCTGCCGTTGCGGCGCCCCTGGGCTACCACCTTCTCCACCCGGGCGCGCCGGCGACGCTCGTACCTGCCCAGCGCGGTGGCCAGGTCCGGCTCCTCGGCCAGGCAGCGGCCCAGCGTGGCGGCATCCTCCATGGCCATCGACGCGCCCTGACCCGAGGACGGGGACATCGCGTGCGCCGCGTCCCCGAGCAGGACCGTACGGGCGGTGCGCCAGGTCGGCACGCGCGGCAGGTCGTCGGTGTTCCACGGGCCGAGCACCGCGGGGGTGGCGCGGATGATGTCGGCGGCCGGCAGGGCGTCCGCCGCGAAGAGTTCCAGGAGATGGGCGCGCCAGGACTCGGGGGTGAACTCGCCCGGGACGACCGGCCGGCGGCGGGGCGGGTTGGCGAACCACCAGACGGTGCCGTCCGGGGCCGTCGACCAGCCGAAGAACGCGCGCCGCCCGAACGCCATGTACACCATGCCGGGGGTCGCGCCGGCGGCCGCCGCGACCGGGCCGGTGGTGAAGCCGCCGGCGTTGAGCAGGCCCAGGTAGGTCGGCGCGGGGCCGCCGGGGTTCAGGACATGACGGGTACGCGAGTGCAGGCCGTCGGCACCGACGAGCAGATCGCCGCCGGCGGTGGAGCCGTCGGCGAACGTGACGGTCACGCCGTCGGGCCGTTCGTCCAGGTCGTGCAGCGCTCGGCCGTACTCGATCGGAATGCCGCGGGAGGCCGCCTCGCCGCGCAGGGCCTGGTAGAGGTCGGCGCGCCGGATCGTGGTCGTGGTGGTGCCGTCGGCGGTGGGGCCGCCCAGCGGGAGCACGGCGAGCGTCCGGCCGGCGCCGTTGCTCATGGTCAGGGTCGGCGTCGGGTAGCCGGCGGCCAGCAACCGCGCCGGATCCAGGTCGATGGCGCGCAGTGCGGCCAGGCCGTTGACGGCCACGGTCAGGAAGGCGCCACGCAGGTCGGCGGAGGCCGGGCGGGCCTCGAAGATGCGCGGCTGCCAGCCGGCGCGGTGCAGCGCGAGGGCGGCGACGGTGCCGGCGATGCCACCACCGGCGATCAGGACAATCTTGGTTCCCGCTATAGTCATACTTTGACTATCCATGGCATGACTAACAGCCGTCAACCCCGTAGTCTGTGGCCGTGACCTCTGGAGAGCCGCGCCGGTCGACGCTGGCGATGGTGCTGCTGGCGCTACTCGTGGAGGCGCCGGCGCACCCGTACCGGATGCAGCAAATGATCAAGGAAAGGGGCCAGGACCAGTTGGTCAACGTGGCCCAGCGCAACAGCGTCTACCAGGCACTCGATCGTCTGGTGCGAGACGGGCTGGCGCGGCCGGCGAGCACGAGCCGGGAGGCCGGCCGGCCGGAGCGGACGGTCTACGAGATCACCGAGGCGGGCGCCACCACGATGCGCCGCTGGCTCACTGACATGTTGCCGGCGCCGGCCCGGGAGTTCCCGGAGTTTCCGGCCGCGCTCGCCTTCCTCGCCGTCCTAAACCCGATGGAGGTACGCGACCTGCTCGGTCGCCGGATCGACGCGCAATCCGCCCGGCTCGCCACCATCCACGACCACGCACCTCCCGGCCTGCCGCGGCTGTTCCTGATCGAGGACGAGTACCGCGCCGCCATGCTGGCCGCCGAGATCGCCTGGCTGCGTGGCGTCGTCGCCGATCTGGACAGCGGCTCGCTCGCCTGGGATCGGGCCATGATCGACGCGACCCTCGCGGAGTTCGGCTGAGGTTTTGTCGTACGGGTGTTCTAATGTGGCCGGGTGCTTGGTGGTGTGCGGAAGCTCGGTGAGGACCTCGCGACACTCGCGGCTGTCCCTCTCTGGATGCTGCCCGACACCGAGCTGGTCGACTCGCTGCGCGCCGTGCACCGTCTGGAACAGACGGCCGCACTGCTCAAGGTGCGGCTGGTGCACGAGGCCGAACGACACGGGGTACCGGGGGCGCAGGGGCACCGGACCACGGCGCGGTGGCTGCGCGATCTGTTGCTGATGGATCCGGCGCCGGCCCGGGAACTGGCTGAACGAGCCGAGACGCTGCTCGGCCGGCCGGGACTCGAGGAGGCGATCCTCGACGGGCACCTCGACATCCGGCAGGGGGTGGCCATCGCGGAGGCGCTCGACGCCATCCCGGACGACCTCGCTGACGACGAGTCCGCGCCGGACGCCAAGCAGATCGCCGCGCAGGCCGAAACCGTGATGACCGAGATGGCCGAGCGGCTGACCGCAAGCCAGCTGCGCCAGGTCGGCGACCGGATCCTGGCCCACGTGGCTCCCGAGGTGGCCGAGCGGGTCGAGGAGGCGGCACTGCGCCGGCGCGAGGCCCGCGCGTACGCGAAAAGGTTCTTCTCGCTGTCCCGCCCGGCCGCGGGCATGGTCCGGGTCTCCGGCATCCTCACCACCGAGGACGCCGCGATCGTCAATGCCGCGCTGGATCCGCTGTGCATGCCCCGGCCGCACGACGACCGGCTGCCCGGACAGCGCCGGGCGGACGCCCTGGTCGACGTGTGCCGGCTCGCCCTGCGCAACCGCGACCTGCCGGCGAACGGCGGCGAACCGCCCCAGGTGTCGGTGACGGTCGCGTTCGATCCGCTGACCGGCGAGTTGGGCGGCGGCACCCTGGCCGACGGCGAACGTGTCTCGGCCGCGACCGTCCGCCGGTACGCCTGTGACGCCCGGATCCTGCCGTTCGTGATGGGCGGCCAGGGCCAGATCCTCGACGCCGGTCGCAGCCGCCGCCTGGTCACCGGTTCACTGCGGCGGGCGCTGGTGCTGCGCGACCAGGGCTGTGCGTTCCCCGACTGCGACCGGCCCGCCCGCTGGTGCGACGGCCACCATCTGCGTTCCTGGTACGACGGCGGCACGACCTGCCTCGACAATCTCGCGCTGCTCTGCGGTCATCACCACCGCAAGCTGCACGACCCGGCGAGTGGATGGCAGGCCCGGCTCGGCACGGATCGGCTGCCCGAGTTCATCCCGCCGGCCTGGATCGATCCGGAGCAACGACCCCGGCGCAACCTCTTCCACCCGCGGAAGTGAAGATCGCGCCAGTAAGGATCGGGGCAGTGCGGGATCACAGTCCCTTGAGCAACTCGTCGGCCGCCGCATAGGGGTCCGATTCACCGGCCGCGACCTGGGCGGCGAGGGTGGGCAACGCCGTGCCCTCGCGCAGGTTGCCGATCCGGGCCCGCAGCACGCCCAGCGCGATCGCCTCGACCTCGACCGCGGCCCGGCGCTCGCGGCGGGCGACGAGGTTGCCGGTGTCGGCGAGCCAGCCGCGGTGCTTCTCGATCGCGGCGACCACGTCGTCGATGCCCTCGCCGCGAACCGCGGTGGCCCGCACCACCTGCGGCCGCCAGTCGCCCGGGGCCCGCTCGCCGAGCCCCAGCATGCCCTGGATGTCGCGGTAGGTGGCGTCCGCGCCGGGGCGGTCGGCCTTGTTGATCACGAAGACGTCGGCGATCTCGAGGACGCCCGCCTTGACCGCCTGGATGGCGTCGCCCATGCCGGGGGCGAGCAGCACCAGCGTGGTGTCGGCGAGCGAGGCGATCTCGACCTCGGCCTGCCCGACACCGACCGTCTCCACCAGGATCACGTCGCAGCCGGCGCCCTCGAGGACGCGGACGGCCTGGGGAGTGGCGGCGGAGAGGCCGCCCAACTGCCCGCGGCTCGACATGGACCGGATGTAGACGCCCTGGTCGGTGGTGTGCTCCTGCATTCGCACCCGGTCGCCGAGGATGGCGCCACCGGTGAACGGGCTGGACGGGTCGACCGCGAGCACGCCCACCCGCTTGCCGGTCGCGCGCAGGTGCCGGACCAACTCGTTGGTGGTGGTGGACTTGCCCACGCCGGGCGCGCCGGTCAGCCCGACCACCTGGGCGTGCCCCGCGTACGGCGCCAGGGCCGCGGCTACCTCGGGCAGGCGCGGGTCGCCGTCCTCCACCAGGCTGATCAGCCGGGCCACCGAGCGGGGGTCACCCGCACGTGCCCGGCCGACCAGCGTGGGGACGTCGTGGTTCACGCTGCGCTCATGCCTTCGGTACCCGGATCACCAACGCATCCCCCTGTCCGCCGCCGCCGCACAGCCCGGCCGCGCCGGTGCCGCCGCCGCGCCGCTTGAGCTCCAGGGCCAGGGTAAGCACGAGACGGGCACCGGACATGCCGATCGGGTGGCCAAGGGCGATCGCCCCGCCGTTGACGTTCACCTGATCGGTGTGCACGTCCAGCTCGCGCATGGACTGGATGACCACCTGGGCGAACGCCTCGTTCATCTCGATCAGGTCGAGGTCGGCGACGGTGAGGCCAGCCTTGCCGAGCGCATGCTGGATGGCCCGGGCCGGCTGGGACTGCAGCGAGCTGTCCGGACCGGCCACGTTGCCGTGCGCCACGATCTCGGCGATCCAGACCAGACCCAGCTCCTCGGCCTTGGCCCGGCTCATCACGACGACCGCGGCGGCGCCGTCCGAGATCGGCGAGGCGCTGCCCGCGGTGATGGTGCCGTCCTTGACGAATGCGGGCCGCAGCTTGCCCAGCGACAGGGCGGTGGCCTCGGGCCGGACACCCTCGTCGATGTCGACGATCGGGTCGACGTCGCGCAGACCCGTCTTGACCGGCACGATCTCCTCCGCGAAGGCGCCGGACTTCTGGGCGGCCGCGGCGCGCTGGTGGCTGAGTGCGGCGAACTCGTCCTGCTCCTCGCGGCTGATGCCCAGGTTGCGGCCGCTGCTCTCGGTGGACTCACCCATTGAGACGCCGTCCCACGGGTCCATCAGACCGTCGAACGCGGTGTGGTCGCGGACCAGCACGTCGCCGAACTTGGTGCCCTGACGCTGGTTCATCATCAGGTGCGGGGCGTTGGTCATCGACTCCATGCCGCCGGCCACCACGATCTCGAACTCGCCGGCCCGGATCAGCTGGTCGGCCAGCGCGATCGCGTCCAGGCCGGACAGGCACACCTTGTTGACGGTGAGGGCCGGCGTGGTCATCGGGATGCCCGCCGCGACCGCCGCCTGCCGGGCGGTGATCTGCCCGGTGCCGGCCTGCAGCACCTGACCCATCACCACGTACTGGACCTGATCGGGGCGGACGCCGCCGCGCTCGAGGGCGGCCGCGATGGCGTACCCGCCCAGGGCGGTGGCCGGGACGTTCTTGAGATTGCCGAGGAGGCGGCCCATGGGCGTACGGGCGCCGCTCACGATTACCGAGGTGGTCACGGTCTTCGCTTTCGGTCAGTGTTGGTGTAGCCAGGGTTGGGTGGGGCCCGGGTGTGGTGGGCCAGGGTTTGGTGGGCCAGGTTGGTGAGGCCGAGGTTTGGACGGGCAAGGGCTGGTAGGGCGAGGGCTGGCAGGCACCGCTCTAGGAGGCACGGTGGGGATCGGCCATCGGCCTTAACGGTGGTTAGGTAAGACTAGTAGGATGACCGAGGACTCACCTAGGGACCCCAGCGGCGAGAATGTCACATTCCCGCTGGTCGAATTCTTGCGTATCGATCATGTCGGCGTCGCGGTCCCGGACCTGGACGACGCGCTGAGGTTCTACGCCGAGATGTTCGGTATGCACGTTGTGCACGAAGAGACGAACGAGGATCAAGGCGTACGCGAGGCCATGCTCGCGGTCGGCGACGGCACCGGCCCGCGCCTTCAACTGCTGGCACCGGCCCGTCCCGACTCGGCCATCGCGAAGTTCCTCGACCGCAGCGGCCCCGGTCTTCAGCAACTGGCCTACACCGTGGCCGACGTCGAGGCGACCGCCGCCGCGTTGCGCGCCCGTGGTCTCCGGTTGCTCTACGACACCCCGCGACGCGGTACCGCCGGCTCGCGGATCAACTTCGTGCACCCCAAGGACGCTGGCGGGGTTCTGGTGGAATTAGTAGAGCCCGCCTGATTACTCCGCCTTACGAGTGAATCATCCTGTCCTCGGAGCGCTCGGCCTGGCAGGATCAGGGGATCGAACGGCGCTCGCGCGGCGCCGATCGCCGTAACCCCGGACACTGCAGGTGACGGCCCGCCGCACGGGAGTCCGATGTCCCCTGCCCGAACGGCGGACGCTTCCGCTTCCGGGCAGCTCAAAGCTGATCTACGAGTCTTTTCTGATGCCATTCCGCTCTTGCGTGGCAGGGGCGTCTTCGCCAGGATGGCCCAATGCCCCAGCAGCAGGATCAAAACTTGGCATTCTTCGACGGTGCGAATTCACAGCACGACTTCACCGTCGTCCTCCGCGGCTACGACCGCGGCCAGGTGGACGCGCACTTGGGCCGGCTGGTAGCCGCGCTCAATCAATCCGAACAGGCCCGTGGTGAGGCCGAGCAGCGGATGAACGATGCGCAGCGTCGGCTGCGCCAGGCAGAGCAGCGGCTTAATGCCCTGGAGCAGAAGCTCGCGGACAGCAACAAGCTGCTGGAGGAGAACAACAGGCCAACGCTCTCCGGGCTGGGCACCCGGGTCGAGCAGATTCTGCGATTGGCCGAGGAACAGGCGAACGATCATCGCGGCGAGGCCAAGCGGGAGTCCGAGGGCATCCTCTCCGCGGCCCGCCTCGAAGCCCGGGAGATCACCGACAAGGCGCGTGCCGAGGCCGCCGCCATGAAGGCGACTGCCGAGCGCGAGGCCGGCCAGGTGCGCACCCACGCGGAGCGCGAAGCGGCGGAGGCCCGCGTCCAGGCCCGCCGTGAGGCCGACACCCTTCGGTCCGACGCCGACCGCGAGACCAAGCAGCTGCGCACCGTCACCGCGCACGAGGTGGCCGAGCTCAAGTCGACGGTCGAGCGCGAGGTCGCGTCGCTGCGCGCCACCGCCGAGCGCGAGATCACCCAGCTGCGGGCCAAGTCCTCCCGCGAGGCCGAGGAGAAGCGCGCCGAGGCGACCAAGCTGCTGACCGACGCTCGCGACAAGCGCGACAAGGACCTCCAGGCCCTCGCGCTGGAGATCGCCGAGCGCCGCGAGAAGGCGGAGTCCGAGGAGTCGCAGCGGCACGCCGCTCAGGTCAGCGCCACGCAGAAGATGGTGGCCGAGGCCGAGGAGCGGGCCCGTGCCGCCGAGGACCGCGCCAAGGAGATCGAGCACCGCGCCGAGCAGCGGCGTGTCGAGTCCGAACGTAATGCGATTGAGACCACGGAAAAGTCCCGCGCGCTCGCCGAAAAGACGGTGACCGAGGCTCGCTCCGAGGCCCAGCGCTTGATCAGCGAGGCCCGTACCGAGGCCGAGCTGACCACCCAGGCGGCGAAGCGCCAGGTCGAGGACCTCACCCGCCAGAAGGACGCGGTCACCAACCAGCTGGGTCAGATGCTGTCCGGCCTGTCCGGTCTGGTGCCGGGCGTCGGCGGCGCAGCCAAGGCAGCCGCGGTGGCCGAGGCAGCCGCCAAGCAGGCCGAGGCGCCCGTTCAGCGGGCCCCCGAGGCCGAGAAGAACGGCTCCCCCGACAAGGCGATGCCCGCCAAGACGAATTCCTGAGTCGTTCGCCACGGACTACTCCGGTTGCGTACTCCTCGTGGGTGCGCAACGGTAGTTCGGGCGGTCGTTGCACATCGATGAAGGCCGTGCCGGAGTTTCTCCGGTGCGGCCTGACTCGTTTTGCGCGCGTAACCTAGCGTTGGCACAGCCGGCTCAGACAAATCACAACTAGACGCATACTCCGCCCAGGACGGTGTGTATCCGTACTTCGCGGGACGATGCGTATGTGAGGATGGACAGCATGTCGCATGGCGGTGAAATCTTCGGTCTCGGCGGAGACGCGGCCACCGAACCCAGCTTCGAGACTGCCCTGCGCGGCTACGAGAAGAAGCAGGTCGAGCGGTACGTAGCCCGCGCCGAGAACGAGATCGCCGCGCTGGCCACCGAACGAGAACAGGCGTACACCCAGATCCAGGCGATGAGCGCGCAGATCGATCGGCTCCAGCAGGAGATCACCCAGGTACGCCGGCAGGGCGGAATTGGACCGGAGGTGTCCTTCCGGCACCTGGGCCCGCGGGTCGAGCAGATCCTCGCGCTCGCCGAGGAGCAGGCCGAGGCGATCAAGGCGTCCGCCACCGACGACATCGCGGCCCGGCTGGCCGAGGCCGAGCGGATCCGGGCCGAGGCCGAGGCACACGCCCACGACGGCATCCGCGACTTCGAGATCGCCCTGGCCGCACGCCGGGCCGAGGAGCAGCGGGCCGACGCCGCCAAGCGGGCCGCGTCCGAAAAGGCGCTCGCCGCCGCCCGGCAGGCCGCCGAGCAGCTGCGCGCCGAGGCGGAAAATGCGGCCGCCCGCGCCCGCGCCGACGCCCAGCAACTCGCCGACAAGACCGCCCGCGAGACGCAGCGCGCCCGCGCCGAGGCCGACGGCTACGTCCAGTCCACTCGCATGCAGGCCGACCAGGAGATCAAGGCGCTGCGGGAAAAGGCCCAGCAGGAAGTCAACGCCCAGCGCGCGACCGCCGAGCGCGAGTACGGCGAGCACAGGGCCACTGTGGAGCAGGAACTCGCACAGCGCCGCCAGGTCGTCGCGCAGGAGCTGGCCCAGATGCGCGAGGGCGTCGAGAAGCAATGCGCCGACCTGCGCAGCGAGGCCGACAAGTACGCCGAGGAGGTGCTGCGCCGCTCCGACGACCAGGCCACCGCGGTCCGCAAGGAGATCGCCGCGCAGCAGGAAAAGATCACCCAGGCCGGCCGCGACCTCGAGGCCGCCCAGGCCAAGGTCGCCAAGGCCGAGCGCCAGGTCGCAGCCGCGCAGGAACGGGCCAGTGCCGGCGAGCAGGAGGCCGACCAGGTCCGGCAGCGTCTCGCCGAGGCACGAAAGGACCTGGAGACCGAGCTCAACCGGGCCGCCGAGGCGAAACGGTCGGCCGAGGCCGCCGAGCGGCGTGCCACCGACGTCCGCCGCCAGGTGCAAAAGGAAGCGAAGCGGGTGGCCGAACTGGCCGCCGCCGCGGTGCTCGCGGCCGCCGCCTCCCCCGGCGACGACGACCTGGCCGACACCAACGACAAGGCGGTGGCCGGTGGCCCGGTGGGCGCGCACGCCGCGGCCGAGCCGAGCGTCCCCGCCGCGCCTCCCGGCAAGGTCACTGCCTCGGCAAAGGTGACCGTGCCACCCGCTACCCGGGTCGGCGCGGACGCCGACTAGCCGGGTAGCGTTTGCTGGCCGGCGGCGATAGCGTCCCGCCGAAACACTCGGCGGGAGGAATCACCCGGTGACCGCAGACGACCAGAAGGCGCCTGAGCAGGCCGAGCCACCCGCCGACCAGCCGCCACTTGAAAACGAGGTGGCGGCGGGGACGAAAGGGGACACGGAGGAGTCGCGCTTCGGCCGGCCCGGGCCGCCGCTCAACCGCCGCAACCCGTTCATGGTGGGTCTGCTCGGCGGGCTCGGCGCCATCCTGGCGTACACGATCTTCCTGGGCATCCGGAACGCGGCGTCCATATTGGTGCTGATCTTCATCGCCGGGTTTCTGGCCATCGGCCTCAACCCGGCGACCAGCCGGCTGCGTCGCTGGGGCGTGCCGCGCGGCGCCGCCGTCGCGATCGTCGCGCTCACCGTGGTGGGCCTGCTGGCCGGCGGCATCGTGGCGCTGATTCCGCCGCTGGTCACCCAGACCAACGAGCTGATCCAGAACGTGCCCGATTACATCCAGAATCTGCAGCGCAACAAAACCGTCAACGACCTGGTCGAGCGCTACCAGATCATGGAAAAAGTGACCAGCGCGCTGAACGCCGGCACCGTGGGCAACGCGGTCGGCGGCGTGGTGGGCGGGGCCAAGCTGCTCTTCGGGACGATCTTCAACACGCTCACCGTGCTGGTGCTGACCATCTACTTCATGGCGGCGTTCGACCGGCTACGCGAGTCGGCGTACCGGCTGGTGCCGGCCTCCCGGCGCACCCGGGTGCGGCTGCTCACCGACGAGATCCTCACCAAGGTCGGCGCGTACATGGTCGGCGCCCTGGCGATCGCCGTGCTGGCCGGGGTGAGCACCTGGGTGCTCGCCGTCATCCTCGGCTTGGCCTACCCGTTCGCGCTGGCCGTGGTGGTGGCCATCTGCGACCTGATCCCGCAGATCGGCGCGACCCTGGGCGCCGTGATCGTGAGCCTGGTCGGCTTCGCGTCCTCGCTCACCAACGGCATCGTCTGCGTCGTCTTTTTCATCATCTATCAGCAGGTTGAGAACTACCTGATCTATCCGAGCGTGATGCGTCGCTCGGTGAAGGTCAGCGACGTGGCCGCCGTGGTGGCGGCCCTGCTCGGCGTCGCACTGTTCGGTGTGGTCGGTGCGCTGGTGGCGATCCCCATGGTGGCCGCAGTACAGCTGATCATGCGGGAGGTTCTGGTTCCGAGCCAGGAGACGCGATAGGAGCGGGGACGGGTACGTCGGAGAAGGCGGCCACGGTCCGGTCGGCGTACGCGTTCATGTCGCCGCTCTCCATCGGACCGTCCCAGGTCTGCGGCAGCGGAACCGGCACGTCCGGCGCCACCCGCCGCACCACCTCGTCGAGCACCGTCTCGGCGTCGCCCACCCACAAATGTTTGGCGCCCGCCACCGGCAGCACCTCGGCGTGCGGGACGGCTGCGAACCGCTCGGCCGCCTCGGCCGGTCGCAGGTAGTCGTCGAACTCCGGGATGATCGCGGTCACCGGCTTGCCGCTTCCGGCCCACGCCGCCAGGTGTTCCGGCTGGCTGAACCGCAGCGGCGGGGACAGCAGGATAGCGCCCTCGATCGCCGGGTCGAGGCCGTGCATGAGCGTCAGGTCGGTGCCGAACGACCAGCCGAGCAGCCACACGTTCGGCAGGTCGGCGAACTCCGCGTACTCGATGGCCGCGGCCACGTCGTACCGCTCGCCCACCGCGCCGTCGAACGCGCCCTCGCTGGTGCCCCGCACACTGGACGTGCCGCGGGTGTTGAAGCGCAGCACCGCGATCCCGGCCAGCGCCGGCAGCCGCCACGCCGCCTTGCGGAACACGTGACTGTCCATCATGCCGCCGTGCGTGGGCAGCGGGTGCAGGCAGACCAGCGTGGCTACCGGATCGCGGTCGAGCGGCCGGGCCAGCTCACCGACCAGGGTGAGTCCGTCGGCGGTGTGCAACTCGATGTCCTCGCGGGCGGCGGGCAGGATCGAGTTGGCACGGATCGGATTGGCACGGATCGGATTGGCACCGCTCGTAATGCTCATACCCACGATCTTCACCCATAGCGCGGAGCGTTGCGCGACCGCTCCACTCCCGGGCCGCGCCGGTCACGTGCCCGCCAGCACCCGGTGTGCCAGTGTCGCCGGTCGGTGAGGTCGCCCTGTTCGTCGGCGGGCCACGCCACCACGTGCGCCACGCCGGGCCGGATGTCCTGCATGCAACCCGGGCAGCGGTACGTCTTGGCGGCCGCCCCACCGAAGATCGAGCGGACCATCCAGTCGCCGTCCTGCCACTGCTGGACCCCCTCGATGCCCTTGCGCACGCGCTCGTCCGTGAGGTCTTTGGCCTCCTCGGGACGGCGGGGTCGGTTGCGGCGCGGGCTCACTTCTCCAGGGTACGGCGCAGCCAATTTAGTGACTCACCGGTAACCTCGGTCCTAGACTCCGGTACATGACGGCTACTCGCGTTCCCGGCGTGCCGGAGATCGAAGACGGTCTGCTCCTCTCCACCAACCCGGCCACCGGCGAGGAGGCCGGCCGGGTGCCGGTCGCCGACGAGAAGGCGGTCGCGCAGGCCGTCGAGCGCGCCCGCGAGGCCGCCGCCTGGTGGCTCGGGCTCGGCTACGACGGCCGCAAGGCCCGGCTGCTGCGCTGGCGGTCGCTGCTCGTCGGCCGGATCGACGAGTTGGCCGAGGTGACCCACCGGGAGACAGGCAAGCCGACCGCGGACGCCGTGATGGAGACCGTCGCCGCCGTCGAGCACGTGGACTGGGCCGCCCGGCACGCCCGCAAGGTCCTCGGCCCGCGCCGGACGCGCACCCGCCTCCTGCTCGCCGAGCACTCCGGGCACCTGGAATATCAGCCGTACGGCGTGGTCGGCGTGATCGGCCCGTGGAACTACCCGATCGTCACGCCGGTGGGCCCGATCAGCGGCGCGCTGGCCGCCGGCAACGCCGTCATCTTCAAGCCGAGCGAGTACACCCCGGTGGTCGGCCAGTGGCTGGTCGACACGTTCGCCGAGGTGGTGCCCGAGCACCCGGTGCTGCAGGCGGTGCACGGCTTCGGCGACGTCGGGGCGGCGCTGTGCCGGTCCGGGGTCGGCAAGGTGGCGTTCACCGGCTCCACCGCCACCGCCAAGAAGGTGATGGCCGCCTGCGCGGAGAACCTGGTCCCGGTCGTGATCGAGGCGGGCGGCAAGGACGCGCTGATCGTCGACGCGGACGCCGACGTGCCCGCGGCCGCCGAGGCGGCCGTCTGGGGCGGCATGACCAACGCGGGGCAAACCTGCATCGGCATCGAACGGGTGTACGCGGTGGCTCCCGTCTACGACGCCCTGGTCAAGGAGATCGTCGCGAAGGCCGGCAAGCTGCGTACCGGCGAGGAGATCGGGCCGATCACCATGCCCCGGCAGATCGACACCATCCGCGAGCACATCGACGATGCGCTGGCCAGGGGCGGCACCGCGGTGCTCGGCGGCGCCGACGCGGTGCAGCCGCCCTATGTGGCACCGACCGTGCTGGTCGACGTGCCGGCCGACTCGACCGAGATCCGCGAGGAGACGTTCGGGCCCACCCTGACCATCACCCGGGTCAAAGACGCCGAGGAGGCGATCCGGCTGGCCAACGACACCCCGTACGGCCTGGGCGGCGCCGTCTTCGGCAAGAAGAACGCGATCCGGATCGCCCGCCGGCTGCGCGCCGGGATGGTCGCGGTCAACTCCACGCTCACCTTCGTGGGGATGGGCAACCTGCCGTTCGGCGGCGTCGGCGACTCCGGGTTCGGCCGCATCCACGGCGAGGACGGCCTGCGCGAGTTCGCCCGGCCCAAGGCGATCACCGTCCGCCGCGGCCCGTCGGTCCTGCCGTCGATGACCTTCGAGCGCACCCCGGCCCAGATTGCCACCATCGTCAAGGCCGTACGCCTGCTGTACAAGGGCCGACCTTAAGCTGAGGCGGTGGTAGATCACCCCGCCGTCGAGGTCGCCGGGCTACACGTCGGCTACGGCTCGAACCCGGTCCTGGTCGACGTCGCGCTCACCGTCGCGGCAGGCGAAGGGGTCTGCGTCACCGGCGAGAACGGCATCGGCAAGTCCACCCTGCTGCGCTGCGTGAGCAGCCTCCAGCAGCCGGACGAGGGCGAGATCCGGGTCTTCGGTGCGGTGCCCGGCGCCTCCCCCGAGTTCTGGCGGGCCGTGGTCACCACCGTCGAGCCGCCCACCTGGTATCCCGGTCTCACCGTCCGCGAGCACGCCGAACTGGTCTGCCGCGCGCACGGCCAGGATCCCGACGAGGCCGGCGTCGACGAGGCGCTGGAGACGTTCGGCCTGGCCGGGCATCTCGACGCCATCCCGCCGTCGCTCTCCTCCGGCCAGAAGCAACGCCTCACTCTCGCGGTGGCCCTGCTGCGGCCCAGTTCGCTGCTCATCCTCGACGAGCCCGAGCAGCGCCTCGACCGCGAGGGCCGCGAGTCGGTCGCCAAGCTGCTCGCCGACTACGTGGCCGGCGGCGGTTCGCTGCTGATGGCCAGCCACGACGACGTGTTCGCGGCCGCCTCGGGTGCCCGGATCACCTCGATGGAGTCACTCGGCACGGTCCCGCTGTGACGACCGTCCCGCTCGCTCCCGTCCGGCGCTGGATCAGCCGCCGCCAGGCCGCGCACCGTGACCGCGGCGAGACCGCCGGCAGCATCTACTTCGCCGTCCTGCTGGTGCTGGTGGTCGGCGCCATGGTCCACCGGCAACTGGCCGCGACTTTCTGGCCCACTTCCCCGGACGCTTCCCCGCTGCTCGGCGGCTCGCTGATCCCGGTCCTGTTCGGCCTCCTCTACCTGGCGTTACGCCGGTTCGGGCCGCTCGCGCTGAGCCGCCCCGCCGCGTCCTGGCTGCTGCCTGCCCCGGTGAGCCGACGCCAACTGCTGCTCCCGTCGCTGCGAATTACCGCGCTGGCGGCCGCGGCGGCCGGCGCGACCGCCGGGCTCGGGATCGTGGGGCACACCGCGCCGCGCACGGCCGGCGGCCTGGTGGTCGCGTTGCTGATCATCGGTGCCGGGCTGGCCGGGGTGGGGCTGCTGCTGGTGGGGCTGGCCGCGCAGGCCGGCGGCCGGTGGGGCGAGCGGCTCGACGCCGTGGCCGGCCTGCTGCTGGCTCTCGGGCTGGCCGGCCTGGTGACCGGCGCGAGCCGGGACGATCCGATCGCGGCGGGTGGGTGGCCCACCGCCGCGATGCTGCTTCCGCTGGTGGGTGCGGTCGCGGTGATCGTCGGGTTCCTGTTTGCCCTGGCCGTACGCGGACTCGCGCGCACGCCGAACGAGCGGATCCTGGAGGCCGCCAAAACCGCCGGCACCCTGTTCGACACCGCGTTCGGGATGGAGCCCTCGTTCCTCACCGACATGATCGAGCGCCGCTACTGGTCCCGTCGACGGCTGCGCTCGATGCGGCTGCCCGCGCGCCTGCCGGTGCTGGTCGGGCAGGACCTGCTGCTGACCGCCAGGCGCCGCGGCCGGGTGCTCTGGCTGGCCCTCGGCGCCGCCCTCCCGGTGCTGCTCGGCGCCGCGCCGCGCTGGCTGACCGGCGCCGCCGTCCTGGTCGGCGGGATGCTCGCGGCCGGCATTCCGACCGGCACCGTCAAGACCGACGCCGGCAACCCGGTGCTGCTGCGCCTGCTCGGGCTGAGCTCGCGCCGGGCCGTACTCCAGCATCTGTGGGTGCCCGGTGTGCTGGCCGCGCTCTGGTCGGCGCTGGCCCTGGCCGTGCTGACCGTGCTCGACCTGATGCCGCCGGGGCCGTGGTGGGCGCTGGGTCTGGCACTCGGCCCGGTCGGCGCGGTGGCGGCGGTGCGCCGGGCCCGGGTCGGTTTCGTCCGCAACGACATGCTGCCGCTGGACACCCCGATGGGCACGATCTCGACCGGCCCGCTGGTGAACGCCGTGGTCGGCCCGGACGCGCTGCTGCTCGGCCTCCCGGCACTCGTGCAGGTCGCCCAGGGCACGCCGCTGACCTGGACCACGGTGCTGGTGCAGGCCGTGGTCGGAGTGATCGGCGCGCGCGCCTATCTGGCCGGCAGCACCGCCACCGACCGCGTCGACCTGACCCGATGACCCGGAACGATCTCAGAACAGGGTGAGCTCGTTGCGCTCCATGCCGCGCAGCTTGTCGTAGTCGACCACCACGCACCGGATGCCCCGGTCGGTGGCCAGCACCCGGGCCTGCGGCTTGATCTCCTGGGCCGCGAAGACGCCCTGCACCGGCGCCAGCAGCGGGTCCCGGTTCATCAGCTCGAGGTACCGGGTGAGCTGCTCCACCCCGTCGATCTCGCCGCGCCGCTTGATCTCGACCGCGACCGAGCCGCCGGCGGCGTCCCGGCACAGCAGGTCGACCGGGCCGATCGCGGTCATGTACTCCCGGCGGACCAGGGTCCAGCCCTCGCCGAACGTCTCGGGGTGCGCGGCCAGCAACTCCTGCAGGTGCGCCTCCACGCCGTCCTTCACCAGGCCGGGGTCGACGCCCAAGTCGTACGAGGTGTCCTGGAAGATCTCCTCGAGGGTGATCCGGAGCTCCTCGCCGGCCTTGTTCACCACCTTCCAGACGCCCGGCGCCTCCTGGAGCTTGCAGGGCGGGCTCATCCAGTTCAGCGGCTTGTAGGCGCGGTCGTCGGCGTGGATGGAGACCGAGCCGTCCGCCTTGACCATCAGCAGCCGGGTGGCGGGAGGCAGGTGGGCGGAGAGACGACCGACGTAGTCGACGGAGCACTTCGCGATGACCAGGCGCACCGCACGACAGTAGCGGACGCCGGCGCCCGCGGCCCACGGCGGCACTCGCCCCATGCTGTCCTGCTGGGCGCCGTCCTGGTGGAACGGTGCTGCCATGCTGGAAGTGTGCTCGAAGCATTGACCGGTACCGGTCTGGCCGCATCGGCCGGGCTGAACGCTTACATCCCCCTGCTCACCATGGGCGCCCTGGCCCGGTACACCGAGCTGGTCGACCTGCCGGCCGGCTGGTCGTGGCTCAGCAACGGCTGGGTGCTCACCATCCTCGCCGTGCTGCTGGCCGTCGAGGTGGTGGCCGACAAGGTCCCCGTGGTCGATCACGTCAACGACGTCGTGCAGACCTTCGTCCGGCCGACCGCGGGCGGCCTCGCTTTCGGGGCCGGCTCCTCGGCCGAGACCGTCACGGTCAGCGACCCGGGCGCGTTCTTCACCACGCACCAGTGGGTGCCGATCGCGGCCGGCGTCGTCATCGCGCTGTTCGTGCACGGGGTCAAGGCCGCCGCCCGGCCGGTGGTCAACGTCAGCACGGCCGGCGCGGGTGCACCGGTGGCCAGTACCGCGGAAGATCTCGGCAGCGTAACGATGTCCCTGCTGGCCCTCCTCGTTCCGGTGTTGGTGCTGGTGGGGCTGGCTCTGCTGGGGTGGGCCACGGTGCAGGTGGTGCGCCGCCGACGACGCCGGCGGCGGGAACGCGCCCAACTCTCGGGTTCCGGGAGCAGGCATCTGTCTGTTTGACTTCTCGGGTGCCCGCGATCGCCGTTCCCGCTTTCGCCCTCGCTTGGTGGGGCGCCTGTTACCTGATCGGCCGGGATCCGTGCCGGGCGCGCTCGGCACGGGCGGCGGCGGCCCTGGCCGCGTACGCGATCGGGCTTGTGGCCTGGACCATCGCACCCGCCTCGGCACCCGCCCAGATTCTGTTCTGCGTGCCGGCCCTGTTCTGGGCCGGCACCGCGGTCGCCCTGCTCCCCCGCACGTTGCCGGAGCGCCGTCAGATTGACGTCGGCTGGCTGGTGCTCTCGGTGGTCTTCCTGGCCGTGGTGATCGCGCTGCCGTCGGCCGGCCGGCTGGTCGCGCTCGCCCCGCTGCTCGGCGGCCTGGTGCTGCTCTGGCGGTTCCGCGACCAGGTGCAGCCGCCGGTGCTGCCGCTCGCGCTCACCGTGGTGGCGGTCCTGTACGCGGTGGCCCTCGCCGTGGTGCTGCTGCCGGTGGACGTCGGCGGGCCCGATCTGGTGCTCGCCGCCATGGGTGTCGACCTGCTGATGCTCGGTTTCCTGGTGGCGGTCGCGGACGCGCTCGAGGTGGGCGAGCGCCTGCGCCCGCACCTGATCCGCGCAGTGCTCGCCGCGGTCGCCGTGACCGTGCCGATCGGTGCCGCGGCCGTGCTCACCATCGTCGCCGTGCCGGACCGCCGGGACGTGCTGCTGCTCCAGTTCGGCGTGGTGGCGACGGCGATGACCGGGCTGGCGCTGGCCGGCCGGGTGCGGCGGATCCTGGACACCGTCGCGTTCCGGTCGGACGAGCGCCTGCACCAGGATCGGGCCGCGCTGCTGCTGCTCGCCGACGCGCTGCCCCGGCACCGGCAGCGGCACCGGCTGATCACCACCGATCGGGACGACTTCCTCCGGTTCACCCGGCAGGCGCTGGACAATTACGACAACCTCGGCCGGCTGATGCGCAGCCCGCTCACCGATCTGCCCGCGGTCGACCGGCGGCTCGGCGCGCTGGCCGCCGAGCAGCCGCTGGCCCGGGCGCTGGAACTGCGGGCGGTGCTGGCCGAGAGCGTCGACCGGCTGCGACCGGCCGGCAAGTTCGACACCAGCGACGAGTGGCGGCACTACAGCGCGCTCTACTTCTGCGTGATTCTCGGCCTTGACCCGTACGAACGACGCCCGCGCACCGAGGGCCTGGAGCGGGATGCCCGGCTGGCGGTCGACTGGATGCGCCGGAACGTGTCGCGGCCGACGCTGCGCCGCTGGCAGTCCGAGGCGGCCGCGATCGTCTCCCGCCGGCTGTGGGACGAGCTGATGGGCGCCGACCCGCGTTGGCTGACCAGGGCGCGCACACCGACACGCAGCACATAATCGACTATCCCGGGGCAAAATCGGTAAAATCCCCCATCGTGAAATTTCGGGGACCGCGTGGGTAGCCACCGCAACGCTCTGGTCGCTGCCGTCCGGCAGGAACTGGCCGAGGCTCGCGGTGCGGCCCGGGCGGTCCTGGCGGCGGCCGAGGCGGCGCGCGGCGAGGCGCAGAACCGGCGACGGCTCGTCCGCGACGCGTACGCCACCTGTCTCCACCAGCTGGCCGAGGCCCGGGATGCCGCCCGCCGCGACATCCAGCGCCGCTACCAGCACGAATCCGCCCGGCTGGCGACCAACGTGCGCCGGCTCGCGGCCCTGAGCGCGGTCGGCGCGGCGGGCACCCCGTGGCGGCTCTGGCAGCCCACCGAACCCGAGCGCGGTTTCCGGCCCGGCATGCTCCGGGTCGGCACGCTAGCCCTGGAGGACGCCGCCGCCGTACCCGCCCTTGTCCCGCTTCTGGACGCGGCCCACCTCGAGCTCAGCGGACCGCCGGAGGCCGTGGACGGGGTGATCATGGGCCTCCTGCTGCGCGCGCTCGGCAGCACCCGGCCGGGTGACGTGCAGCTCACCGTGTACGACCCGGAGCACCTCGGCGGCACGCTGGCCCCGTTCGCCCCGCTCGGCATCTCGTTCGTCGGCCCCGGCGGGCTCGGCGCCCTGCTGGACAGCCTGGTCGAGCACATCTGCCGGGTCAACGAGACGGTGCTGGCCGGCGAGTACGTGTCGCTCGCCGACCTGACCGCGGCCGGCGCCCGTGGCGGTGTCGGGCCGCGCCCCGAGCCGTGGCGGGTGGTGGTGCTGCTGGCCGACGCCGCTACCGCCGCCGAGATGACCGCGAGCCAGCGCGCCCAGCTCGACCGGATCGCCCGCACCGGCGTGACCTGCGGCGTACATCTGGTGGTCCGGGGGCTCACCCTGGCCGAGCACCCGACCGTGGTACGGCTGACCGCCGCCGGCGGCGAGTCCGCCACCTGCGACATGACCGGCGACCTGCCGATCCGGCTGGACGGCCCGCCGCCCACCGAACAGGTCACCGCGTTCTGCCGGGCCACCGCCGAGCGGATGCGCGCCGGCCCGCCCCCGGCCCGGCTCGCCGACCTGGAGCCGGCCGAACTGTGGGCCGAGTCGTCGGCGCACGGCCTGATCGCCCCGATCGGCGACAGCACCGACGGCTCCCTGATCGACGTGCTGCTCGGCGACGACCCCCCGCACGCGCTGATCGGCGGCCCGTCCGGCTCCGGCAAGACCAACCTGATCTACGCCTGGCTGGCCGCGCTCAGCACCCGGTACGGCCCCGCCGAGCTGGCCCTCTACCTGCTGGACTTCAAGGAGGGCGTGTCGTTCGCCCGGTTCGTGCCCGGCCCGCGTGACCCCAGCTGGCTGCCCCAGGTGCGGCTGGCCGGCATCAACGTGAACGGCGACCGCGAGTTCGGCCTGGCCATGCTCCGTCACCTGGGCGAGGAACTACGCACCCGGGCCCAGGCGGCCAAGCGCCACGACGCCACCAAGCTGGCCGAGCTGCGCACCGAGGACCCGACCGGCACGTGGCCCCGGATCGTCGCCGTGATCGACGAGTTCCAGGTGCTGCTGACCGGCCGGGACGCGGTGGCCGACGAGGCCGTGACCCTGCTCGAGGACCTGGCCCGCCGCGGCCGCTCGCAGGGCATCCACCTGATCCTCGCCTCGCAGGACGTCTCCGGCATCGAGGCGCTGTGGGGCCGCTCCAGCCTGATCGGACAGTTCACGCTCCGGATCGCCCTGCCCAAGGCGAGGCGCATCCTGGCCGACAACAACCTGGCCGCCGCCGTGATCGCCCGCCACCACGCGGTGGTGAACGCCGAGGCCGGTGCCGCCGGCGCCAACCGGATCGTCCGCCTGCCCGACGCCGGCGACCGCGCGGTTTGGCGCAGCCTGCAGCACCGGCTGTGGCGCGCCCGCCCCGACGGCTGCGAGGAACCCCGCCTGTTCGACGGCGACGCCGTGCCCCGGCTGCCGGCCGTGTGCCGTCCGTCCGGCCCGGTGCCGGACGCCGCTGCCCCGGTCGGTTCGTCACCCGGCGCCGTGCTGGGCGAGCGGATCGACGTCGCGGCCCGTCCCGCCCGGCTGCGGCTGGGCCGGATGCCCGGCCGCAATCTCGCCGTGCTCGGCACCCGCCCCGACGAGGCCTGCGACGTGCTGGCCGCCGCCGCGCTGTCCCTGGCCGCCCAGGGCCCCGCGCACTTCAGCATCGTCTGCCTCGACCCGGACGCCACCCGGGCCGCCGCCCGCCTGATCGCCGAGCTGCCGTCCGCCGACTGGTACGACGGCCTGCCCGAACTCCCGTTCCTGGACATCCCGCACTACGTGCTCGGCTACGCCCTGGACGCCGGCGCCGACCAGGGCACCCTGCGCCGCCTGCTGGCGGACGGTCCCGAGCAGCGCACGCACGTCCTGGGCTGGTGGCGTTCGGTGGCCCGGCTGCGCGACAGCCTGGGCGGCACCGGCGCCCGGCTCGACCCGATCGGCGCCTGGGTGGCGCTCGACGTGCAGGGGGCCGACCTGGCCCCGCTCTATCCCCAGCCCGGCGGCCCGGTCTGGTACCCACGCACCCGGCGAGCCCTGTTCTTCGACCGCTCGGTGCACCGCACCCCTGAAGTGATCATCCCGTACGAGGTGAACAGTGACCACACGTGACCGCCAGCCGATCGGGCGCGACTATCAGCTGATGGTCAGTGCCCTGGCCGACGCCACCCACCGCCGCGACACCGGCCTGACCGGTGCCGAGCAGGCCTACCAGGAGAGCGCCGACCAGGCCGCCGGCGAGCTGGCCCGGGCCGAGGGCGACGCGCTGTCCGCCGACCGCTGGGCCGGCAGCGCCGCCGCCCAGGTGCTGGACGTGGACCGCGAGGCCGCCCGCCTGTGGGACCAGCTGCGCCGGGCCCGGGGCCTGCGGGTCCGTTCGCTGGGCGAGATGCCGGAACCGGCACCGGTGGACGCGCTGCCGCAGGCCGCCCTCCCCAGCAATCCGGCCGCCGCCGCGGCCGACGACGCCGACATCCCGGTGGTCCGCGAGTCTCCCCGGGTGATCCTGGCCCGGGCCGCCGAGCGCATCGACGTGACGGTGCGTCCGGCCGCCCGGCGCGCGCTGCCGCGCCGGGCGCTGCCGCTGCTGCCGCTGGTGGGCGCGCTGATCGCGGCGCTCACCGGCCTGCTGGCCTCCGGCCTGGTGACATTCGGCAGTACGGGTGTGTGGGGCGGCTCGGTCATCCGGGGCCTGGGCTGGCTGGCCTTCCTGGTGGCGCCGTCGGCCGGTGTGCCAGTGGCGGCCGTGTTCGCGCACCGCCGGCTGGAGGCCAAGCTGGACATCGGCGGCGTCGGCCTGACGCTGCTCGGCGGCATGATCGCCGCGACCCTGATGTCGCTGGCGTTCGCCGCGAGCAACTGAGCCGCCAACCGCTGAGCCGCCAGCCGCTGAGCCACCAGCCGCTGAGCCACCAGCCGCTGAGTCCCCACCCGCTGGACCGCCGGCTACGGAGCCTTCTCCCGGTAGGCCAGCTTGAGGATGGCCTGCGCGACCAGCGTGGCCTGGGCCTTGGTCTCGTACGGCCCGACCCGCAACTCGATCGCGTGCCCGCCGTAGTGGGCCCGGACGGTCCAGCTGGTCGGGTGGCGGTCGTCCTCGCGGCTGTGGTTGACGACCAGTTGAGTGGCGGCCCGGACGTTGATGACCGACCACTTGTCCTCTCCCGTGGGCCAGGCCCGGAACCAGCCGGGAGCGACCGGGACCAGCTCCTTGCTGGCCTCGCCCATGGCCCACTGCAAATCTTCCGGTGTCGGGCCCGCCCGCGTCCCGGTAGCGCCCTCAAGCCTGGTCATACCGGGAAAAATACCGCCGGTCAGTACGTGTAGAAGCCTTTTCCGGTCTTGCGACCGAGGTCACCGGCCGAGACCATGCGCTGCAGCAGCTCGGGCGGGAAGAACTTCTCGTCGGCGGTGTCCCGGTAGATGTTGCCGGCCGCGTTCAGCATCACGTCCAGGCCGGTCAGGTCCACGGTGGCCAGCGGGCCCATGGTGTGGCCGAAGCCCAGCTTCATCACGGTGTCGAGGTCGGCCGCCGAGACGACGCCGCACTCGACCAGCTTGATGGCCTCGACCAGCAGCGCCGAGAACAGCCGGTTGGACACGAAACCGGCCACGTCGCGCTTCACCTCGACGCAGGTCTTGCCGACCTCCTCGGCGTAGGAGCGGGCCTCGGCCAGCGTCTCGTCCGACGTCTGGTAGCCGCGGACCAGCTCCACCAGCTTCATCATCGGCACCGGGGAGAAGAAGTGGATGCCGACCACCGACTCGGGCCGCTCGGTGACCGCGGCGATCTGGGTGATCGGGATGGCCGACGTGTTGGTGCCCAGGACGGCCCCACTCTTGCAGATCTTGTCGAGGGCGCGGAAGACCTCGTGCTTGGCCTCGACCTTCTCGTAAATGGCCTCGACCACCACGTCGGCGTCGGCGGCCGCGTCCAGGTCGGTGGTCGGGGTGATCCGGCCCAGGGTGGCGGCCGCGTCCTCTTCGGTGACCTTGCCCTTGGCGGTGAAGCGGGCCAGCGAGTCCCGGATCGCCGCCATGCCGCGCGCGGTCGCGGCGTCGTCGACGTCGCGCATGGTGACCTGCCAGCCGGCCTGCGCCGAGACCTGCGCGATGCCGGAGCCCATCAGTCCGGATCCGATGACCGCGAGACGACCCGCCATGTGTCTTCCCCTTCCGCCACGCCCGGGGCGCCACTGCCCGGGGTGCCTCGATGCTACTGAACGGAAGTTCAGGCCCGGCGGGTGGTCCGGAGCACGGTCCCGATCGGGGCAAATCCGAGTAAACGGCCGCACCTCGGTGCCAGACTATGCCCATGGCCACAGGCAACGGCTGGTACCTCATCGGGCCATTGATTGCCGTCGGTCTGGTCGGCTTTCTCGGCGCCGTCTTCTGGCGCATGGGGCTGCATTGGACTTTCGCAAGGGAAGAGAGCATGGAGAGGTATGCGGACGGCCTCGCGATCTTCGGCGAGCCCGACGACTACGGCCTGCTCTACCCCGCTGCGGTGACCGACGACCCGGACGTGGCCGACGAGATCCGGCGGCTCCTCGGCGACGCCGGCATCCGGGCCACCCATGCGGTGGACCGCGACGGCCGGATGGCGGTCCTGGTCTTCGCCGAGGAGGTCGAGGAGGCGCGCCGCCTGGTCGGCGGTTCCCCCGCGCTGTAGCCGCCCGGGCGGAGCGGCGCCGGGAAGGCTCAGAAGTCGAACGTCGGCTCGGGCACGTCGGCCCGTTCCACCTCGACGCCCAGCTTGGCCAGATCGGTGACGAAGTCCGGGTAGCCGCGGTCGATGTGGTGCACCTCACCGACCTCGGTCACGCCCTCGGCGCACAGCCCCGCGATCACCAGCCCGGCACCGGCCCGGATGTCGGTGGCCCGCACCGGCGCACCGGACAGCCGCTCCCGTCCGTTCACGACCGCGTGGTGCCCGTCGGTGCGGATGTCGGCGCCGAGCCGGACCATCTCGTTCACGAACATGAACCGGCCGTCGAAGATGTTCTCGGTGATCAGCGACGAGCCGCCGGCCACCGCCGCCAGTCCCAGCGCCATCGGCAGCAGGTCCGTCGCGAAGCCCGGGTACGGCAGCGTCACGATGTCGACCGCCCGGGCACGGTCCTCCATGCGTACCCGGAACTGGTTGTCACCCGGCGTGACCTGCGCACCCGCCGTGACCAGCTTGTCCAGCGCGATGTCCAGGAACTCCGGCCGCACCCCGTGGACCGTCACGTCGCCGCGGGTCATCACCGCACCGAACGCCCAGGTGCCGCCGACGATCCGGTCCCCGATCGTGGTGTGGACGACCGGCCTGAGCTCGCCCACCCCCTCGACCGTGAGCGTCGCGGAGCCGGCACCCTCGATCCGGGCGCCCATCGCGCTCAGCATCTCGCAGATGTCGACGATCTCCGGCTCGCGGGCCGCGTTGTCGATCTCGGTGACGCCCTTGGCCAGGACCGCGGCCATCAGCAGGTTCTCGGTGGCGCCGACGCTCGGGAAGTCCAGCCAGATCTTGCTGCCGCGCAGTCCGCTGGGCGCCGAGGCGATCACGAAGCCGTGCTCGCCGGAGATCTCGGCGCCCATCCGGGTCAGGCCGGAGAAGTGCATGTCGAGCCCGCGCGAGCCGATCATGTCGCCGCCCGGCAGCGCCACCCGGACGTAGCCGCGGCGGGCCAGCAGCGGGCCCAGCACGCAGATCGACGCGCGGAGGCGACGGACCAGGTCGTAGTCGGCCTCGCTGCCCGGTTCGGCCGGCACGTCGATGGTGGCCCGGCCGCCGTCGAGGGTGACCCGGCAGCCCAGCCGGCGCAGGACCTCCGCCATGATCGCGATATCGGTGATCCGGGGCACGTTCTCCACCACGCTGCGGCCCTCGGCCAGCAATGCGACCGCCATCAGCTTGAGCGCCGAGTTCTTCGCCCCGCCGACGGTCACGTCACCGGACAGCTGTGCGCCGCCCTTCACCCTGATCACATCCACGCGGGCCATGGTATGGGCCACGGCCCAACGTCGCCTCCGTAGGGTGGACCCATGGCTGTACACCTCAACCGCATCTACACCCGCACCGGTGACGGCGGCGAGACCCGGCTGGGCAACAACGAGCTGGTCGCCAAGACCGACCCGCGGATCGCCGCCTACGCCGACGCCGACGAGTGCAACGCCGCGCTGGGCGTGGCGCTGGCCCTGGGTGACCTGCCCGCGGACATCCGGGCCGTCATCACCGCGGTGCAGAACGACCTGTTCGACGTGGGCGCCGACCTGTGCAACCCGATCGAGGACGCCCCCCGCTATCCCCCGCTACGGATCACCGACGACTACGTGACCCGGCTCGAGGGGTGGTGTGACGAGTTCAACGAACGCCTGCCGAAACTCGACAGCTTCGTCCTGCCGGGTGGGACGCCGGCGGCCGCCCTGCTGCACGTGGCCCGCACCGTGGCGCGGCGGGCGGAGCGCTCGGCCTGGCAGTTGCGGGCGGCCGACGCGGCACGCACCAGCGAGCTGCCGGCGAAATACCTGAACCGGCTCTCCGACCTGCTCTTCATCCTGGCCCGCAGCGCCAACCCGGGCGGCGACGTGAAGTGGGTGCCCGGCGGCAGCGCCTAGCCGCGGGCAACAACCGGCGCAGCCGGGCCGGGCGCGGCCGGGTCAGGCGTGCAGCTCGCCGTCGATCACCACGACAGCGCGGCCGGTGAGGTGGGTGCGCTCGCCGGCCAGCCGGACCCGGACCAGGCCGCCGCGCGCCGACGCCTGGTATCCGGTCAGCTCGGTGCGGCCACCCAGCCGCGCCGACCAGAACGGTGCCAGCGCCGTGTGCGCGCTGCCGGTCACCGGGTCCTCCGCGACGCCGGCCGCCATGCCGAAGAAGCGGGAGACGAAGTCGTAGCCGGCGTCCGGAGCGGCAGCGGCCGCGGTGACCACCACGCCGCGGTGCTCCTCGCGGGCCAGGCCGGCCAGGTCGGGCCGCAGCTCGCGCACCGCCGCCTCGTCGGCCAGCTCGACCAGCAGGTCGTCGGTGTGGAGGCCGGTGTGGTGCACCGAGACGGGCGGGGCGCCGAGCAGGCCGGCGAGCACGGCCGGCGGCTCCATCGGGGCGAGCGGCGCGGTCGGGAAGTCGAGCGTGTGCCAGTCGCTGTCGCCGGCCGTGGCGGTCAGCACACCGCTGCGGGTGGCGAACCGGACCGTGCCCGCGGTGGCGCCGGTGGCGTGCAGCACGTGCGCGGTGGCCAGCGTTGCGTGCCCGCACAGCGCGACCTCGACGGCCGGGGTGAACCAGCGCAGCGCATCGTCGGCCTCGGCGCCGGCCGGCAGCGGGTGCAGGAACGCGGTCTCGGAGTGGTTGACCTCGGCGGCCACCAGCTGCATCCAGGCCGGGTCGGGGAAGGCGTCGCCGTCGAGGACCACCACACCGGCCGGGTTGCCGCCGAACGGCCGGTCGGTGAAGGCGTCGACCACCCGGATGCGCATGGGCCGGATCATGCGGTCGGCGTCAGCGCTCGACGGCCCGCGGGCGGGGGGCGAAACTGCCGGGCTGGCCGGGCGGGCCGGCCTCGAGCCAGGAGAGGAAGCCGGTGGCGGTGGCCTCGGCCATCGCGATCTCGATCTCGCCGGAGCGGGTGCCGAGGCGCAGGATCACCCACTGCGCCGGCATGATCAACCGTTCCGGGCCGTCCGGGCCGCGCCGCTGCTCGACGACCAGGCGGCTGCGGTCCAGCACCCGTTTAGGGCGGAAGGCGAGGCTGAACATCCGGTGGAAGCGCAACTCGCCGCCGACGAACTGGCCGATGCCGGTGGACCAGCCCCGGCCCGGCACCATGGTGCTGACCCGCACCTGCAACCGAATGGCGCCGCCGCCGACCATGAGCAGCCGGCGGCGGAAGAAGATCATGAAGAGCAGCGCAAAGAACGCGGCGATGCAGATTCCGAAGACTTCCAGAATCTGCATGTCGGGGTCAGTGCGCGTCGGGGCTGGCGGACTCGGCGCTCTCGGCGAGCACGGTCACGCCGTCCTGGCTGACGGAGAGGAAGCCACCGCTGACGTCCCAGGTCAGCTGCTCGCCACCGGCGAGCTTGACCCGCACCTGGGAGGGTTCCTTGAGCAGGCCGAGCAGCGGTGCGTGGCCGGGGAGGACACCGATCTCACCCTCGGTGGTGCGCGCGACGAGCATCTCGGCCTCGCCGGACCACACTCGCTCCTCGACCGCGACAACCTTCACGGGCAGCTGGTTGGCCACGCTGTCTCCCTTGTGCCATTACCGATTGGGTGAAGTCTAGACGGCGACGTTCGCCGTCGTGGTACGGGGTGGCGACCGCCACACCCCGGCCGCCAGCCCGCTCAGGCGTTGTTGTTGAAGTACTCCGGGTGCTGGAACAGGAACGTGCCGACCGCGTCGGTGCGGATCGACGAGAAGAACTCGTCGGCGCTGTCCTCGAGGCCCTCGCCCTGGTAGCGGCCGTTGTTGAAGAGCGACGCACCGGGCAGCTTGATCAGCGTCATGTTCTCGGAACTGATGTCCTTGAGCGCGAATCCCCAGTCGACCACGCTGTGCCCGTTGCCGTCGAAGGTGAGCGCGTTGCCGGCCGCCTTGAGCACCTTGTCGAGCTTGGTCGGGTTGGTCACCACGTCCTTGCTGAGCGCCTGCTTCGCCATCGCCTTGATGAACTGCTGCTGGTGGCGCTGGCGGTCGTAGTCGCCCTTGGGCAGGCCGTACCGCTGGCGGACGTAGTCGAGAGCCTGCCAGCCCTCCAGGTGCCGGGTGCCGACCTTGTACTCGGCCTGCGGGCCGTAGTACGGGTGCTCGCAGCTGTGGTCGGCGCAGCGGGCCAGGCGCGGGCGCGGCTTGCCGTTCGGCTGGAGGTGCTCCGACTTCACGTTCTGGTCGATCTTCATGGTCACGCCGCCCATGGCGTCCACGATTTTCTTGAAGCCGCCGAAGTTGATGATCGCACCGGCGTCGAATTTCTGGATGCCGGTGAGCTGCTGGACCGTCCGGGCCAGCAGGTCGAAGCCCTGGACCGGGTCGTGCTTGCCGTTGCCCACCGCGCTGCCGAAGCCCATCGCAGAGTTGATCTTGCCTCGGGTGCCGCGGAAGCCGGTCTTGGCGAACGACGGGATGTCGACCACAAGGTCGCGCGGGATGGAGAAGACGTACGCCTGGTCCATCGTCCTGGGTACGTGCACCACGATGATCGAGTCGGACAGCGGGGTCTGTTCCTCGCTGCGCGGGTCGACGCCGACCAGCAGGATGTTGAGCGGGCCCTTGATGTCGGAGACCTTGGTGGCCGACGCCGCGTTGCCGAACAGGTCGGCGTTGTCGACGGCGCCCGCATACCGGGCCATCAGGACCTGGCCGCCGACCAGGGCGCTGCCGCTGAGGACCATGAGGATGCAGCCGAAGATCGCGCACAGGCGCGCCCACAGGGGCGCGCGACGTTTCGATGACGTTTTCGCCACATCATCCCCAGACATCAACATCAGACCTCGGACCGCGCCCCAAGCCTACCTGCAGGAAACGACGGGGCCGCGCCCACCAGGTGGTCGGCGCGGCCCCGGAAAACGCCTGGGCGTCAGCCCTTCATCAGCTCGTGCGCGTTGCGCTCGAGGTCCTCCAGGCCACCGCACATGAAGAAGGCCTGCTCGGGGAAGTGGTCGTACTCGCCCTCGCTGATCTTCTTGAAGGCCTCGATGGTCTCCTTGAGCGGGACCGTCGAGCCCGGCACGCCGGTGAACTGCTCGGCCGCGTACGTGTTCTGCGAGAGGAAGCGCTCGATGCGGCGGGCCCGCTGCACCGTGACCTTGTCCTCCTCGGAGAGCTCGTCCATACCGAGGATCGCGATGATGTCCTGCAGGTCCTTGTACTTCTGCAGGATTCGCTGCACCTCGCGGGCGACCGCGTAGTGCTCGGCACCGACGAACTCCGGCGCCAGGATCCGCGAGCTGGAGGCCAGCGGGTCCACGGCCGGGTAGATGCCCTTGTCGGAGATCGACCGCTCCAGGTTGGTGGTCGCGTCCAGGTGGGCGAACGTGGTGGCCGGCGCCGGGTCGGTGTAGTCGTCGGCGGGCACGTAGATGGCCTGGAGCGAGGTGATGGCCTTGCCCCGGACCGACGTGATGCGCTCCTGCAGCTCGCCCATCTCGTCGGCCAGCGTGGGCTGGTAACCCACGGCGGACGGCATCCGGCCGAGCAGGGTGGACACCTCGGAACCGGCCTGGGTGAACCGGAAGATGTTGTCGATGAAGAGCAGCACCTCCTGGTTCTGGACGTCCCGGAAGTACTCCGCCATGGTGAGCGCGGTCAGCGCCACCCGCAGCCGGGTGCCCGGCGGCTCGTCCATCTGGCCGAAGACGAGGGCGGTCTTGTCGAGAACGCCACCCTCCTCCATCTCCAGGATGAGGTCGTTGCCCTCGCGGGTGCGCTCACCCACGCCGGCGAACACCGAGGTACCGCCGAAGTTCCGGGCCACTCGGATGATCATCTCCTGGATGAGCACCGTCTTGCCCACGCCCGCGCCACCGAACAGGCCGATCTTGCCACCACGCACGTACGGCGCCAGCAGGTCGAGCACCTTGATGCCGGTCTCCAGCATCTCGGTCTTGGGCTCGAGGTCGGCGAACGGCGGGGGCTTGCGGTGGATCGGCCAGCGCTCCTGCACGTCCAGCGAGGACGGGTCGGCGTTGAGCACGTCGCCGAGGGCATTGAACACGTGGCCCTTGGTCACGTCGCCGACCGGCACCGAGATGGCCGCGCCGGTGTCGCTGACCTCGGCGCCCCGGATCAGGCCGTCGGTCGGCTGCATCGAGATGGCCCGGATCAGGTTGTCACCCAGGTGCTGGGCGACCTCCAGGGTCAGCTTCTTGGTGCCCTCGGAGAGGGTCACCTCGACGTGCAGCGCGTTGTAGATTGCGGGCATGGCGTCCCGCGGGAACTCGGCGTCGACGACCGGGCCGATGACCCGGACGACGCGGCCGACGCGGGTCTCCGCCTTGGTGGGCTCAGCAACAGCAGTCATCACACATCACTTCCCGCCGCGGCCAGCGCGTTGGCGCCGCCGACGATCTCACTGATTTCCTGGGTGATCGCAGCCTGCCGCGCGGAGTTCATCTCGCGCGTGTACCGCTTGAGCAGGTCGTCGGCGTTGTCCGACGCGCTTTTCATCGCCCGCCGCCGAGACGCCGACTCGCTGGCCGCCGAGTCCAACAGCGCGGCGTAGATCCGCGTGTTGAGGTACTTCGGCAGCAGCGCGTCCAGCAGCTCGTCGGCCTCCGGCTCGAACTCGTAGGCGGGCCGCAGTCCCTCCGGGCGCTCGCGTTCCTCGACCTGCATCGGGGCGAGGAAGCGCGCCTCCGCGCTCTGGGTCATCAGCGACTTGAACCGGGTGCTGACGATGTGCAACTCGTCGACGCCCTGGATGCCGTCCGGGCCGTAGTGCGTGTCGGTGTCGTCCGCTCCGGCCACGAAGGCCTCCAGCAGCGCGTCGCCGATCGTCTTGGCGTCCGTGAACGACGGGCGCTCGGAGAACCCGGTCCAGCTGGCCTCGATCGGCCGGTTCCGGAACCGGTAGTAGCCGACGCCCTTGCGGCCGACCACGTACAGCACCGGGTCCTTGCCGTCCGCCCGCAGCCGGGAGATCAGCTGCTCGGCGGTGCGGATGGCGTTGGCGTTGTAGGCACCGGCCAGGCCGCGGTCGCTGGTGATCAGCAGGACACCCGCGCGCCGGACCTGCTCACGCGGGACCAGCAGCGGGTTGTCGATCGACGCGTTCGACGCCAGCGCGGTCAGGACCTCGGTGATCGCCTCCGCGTACGGCTTCGAGGCGTTCACCCGCTCCTGGGCCTTGGCGATGCGGCTGGTCGCCACCAGTTCCTGTGCCTTGGCGATCTTCTTGGTCGACCGGACGGTGCGGATGCGCCGCCGGAGCGCCTGTACCTGACCGGCCATGGCTCAGCCTTCAGTCCGGTTAGGGGCGGTGGCGGGGTGGTTGGACGGGTCGTTCGCCGGACGGCGGACCTCGCGGGTCACCGTCTCACGCGACTCACTGCCCTCGCCGAGCGCCTCGGCCTCCGGCTCGTTCAGGTGTACGCCGGTGTCGCCCTGCTTGAAGAGCTTCTTGAACTCGTCCAGGCCGGACTTCAGGCTCTCGATGTTGTCGTCGGTGAGGTTGTTCGTCGACTCGATCGCGGTGTACATGTCCTTGCGGTGCCGCTTGATCCACTGGAGCAGCTCGGCCTCGAACCGCCGCACGTCGCCGACCGCGATGTCGTCGAGCTGGCCGGTGGTGCCGGCCCAGATCACGATGGTCTCGTCGGTGACCGAGTACGGCGAGTACTGCGGCTGCTTGAGCAGCTCGACCAGGCGGACACCCTTCTCCAGCTGGGCCCGCGACGCACGGTCCAGGTCGGACGCGAACGCCGAGAAGGCCTCCAGCTCACGGAACTGGGCCAGGTCGAGGCGGAGCCGGCCGGACACGCTCTTCATGCCCTTGACCTGCGCCGAACCGCCCACCCGGGACACCGAGGTGCCGACGTTGATCGCCGGGCGGACACCCGAGGCGAACAGGTCGGACTCCAGGAAGATCTGGCCGTCGGTGATCGAGATGACGTTGGTCGGGATGTAGGCCGAGATGTCGTTGGCCTTGGTCTCGATGATCGGCAGGCCGGTCATCGAGCCGCCGCCCATCTCGTCGGAGAGCTTGGCGCACCGCTCCAGCAGGCGGGAGTGCAGGTAGAAGACGTCACCCGGGTACGCCTCGCGGCCCGGCGGGCGGCGCAGCAGCAGCGACACGGCGCGGTACGCCTCGGCCTGCTTGGTCAGGTCGTCGAAGACGATCAGGACGTGCTTGCCGGCGTACATCCAGTGCTGGCCGATGGACGAGCCGGTGTACGGCGCGATGTATTTGAAGCCGGCCGGGTCCGAGGCCGGCGAGGCGACGATGGTGGTGTACTCCATCGCGCCCTGCGCCTCGAGGGTGCCCTTGATCGAGGCGATCGTGGTCGCCTTCTGACCGATCGCCACGTAGATGCAGCGGACCTGCTTCTCCGGGTCGCCGGACGCCCAGTTGGCCTTCTGGTTGATGATCGTGTCGATCGCGACCGTGGTCTTGCCGGTCTTCCGGTCGCCGATGATCAGCTGGCGCTGGCCCCGGCCGATCGGCGTCATGGCGTCGATCGCCTTGATGCCGGTCTGCAGCGGCTGCTTCACCGGCTGCCGGGCCATCACGTTGGGAGCCTGCAGCTCCAGCTCGCGGAAGCCCTCCTCGGCGATGTCGCCGCGGTCGTCGATCGCCCGGCCCAGCGGGTCGACCACCCGGCCGAGGAACGCGTCGCCCACCGGCACCGAGAGGACCCGGCCGGTGCGCTTGACCTGCTGGCCCTCCTCGATGCCGCCGAACTCGCCGAGGACCACGACGCCGATCTCGCGGACGTCGAGGTTCAGGGCGACACCCAGCGTGCCGTCGGAGAACTCGAGCAGTTCGTTCGCCATGGTCGAGGGCAGGCCCTCGACGTGCGCGATGCCGTCGCCCGCATCGGAGACGATGCCGACCTCCTCGCGGGAGACCTCGGGCGTGTAGGACGAGACGTAGCGCTCTAGCGCCCCCCGGATCTCGTCCGAGGAGATGGTCAGCTCGGCCATCCTCTGCCTTCTCTGTCTAGCTCGGGACGTCGCCGCCACCGAGGGGCCTACTCGATCCGCGTCGCCGCGAACCGAGGGAAGAACTATTTCGCGAACGCCTGCTTGGCGGCGTTGAGCCGCCGCAGGATCGTGCCGTCGTAGAGGTCGGACCCGACCCGGACGCTGGCCCCGCCGATGATCGCGGGGTTCACCTCGATCTGGATCGAGACCGGTCGGTCGTAGATGGTGGCCAGCTTGGCAGCCAGAGCCTGCTCGTCGGCGTCGGTGAGCGGTCGCGCGACCGTCACGTACGCGACCTGCCGGTCACGTTTTGCGGCGGTCAGCTCGACCAGCCGGGTCAACGAGCCCTCGAAGCCACGGCCCCCGAAACCCTCGAGCGCCACCTCGACGAGCCGCACCGTGGCCGGCTGGGACTTGCCCTTCAGCAGATCCTCGACCAGCTTAACGCGGCGGGTGGTGGGCGCACCGGGGTCACCGAGCGTGACGGCGAGCTGGGGGTTGCCGGAGACGATCTGACCGAACCGGAACAGTTCGTCCTCGACGTCGGCGAGCTTTCCGCCCTTGTCGGCGGAGCGCAGCACCGCCTCCACGCCGAGCCGCTCGGTCACGTCGAGCAGCTCGGCCGGCGCCGAGAAACGCCCGGCGACCAGCGCGGTGAGGGTCGACACGGAGGCCTCCGACACCTTGCCGGACAGCAGGCTGCGCAGCAGTTCGGCCCGCTCGGCACCGTCCCGCGAGGGGTCGGTCAGCGCCCGCCGCAGCCGGGGCTGGGCGCGCAGCAGGGCGGCCACCGACAGGATCTCGTCGGCGACCGTGGCCAGCTGCGCGGCCGTGGCGGTTCCGGTCGAGGCGGCGAGCTTCTCCACCGCCTCGGCGTAGGCCTGCTGGCTAAGGCTGGACGCCATCAGCGCCGTCCGCTCGTCGTACCGGCCGCGTCCAGCTCGGCGATGAACCGCTCCACCGTGCCGCGCGACCGGGCCTCGTCGGCCAGGGACTCACCGACGATCTTGCCGGCCAGGTCCACGGCCAGCGTGCCGACCTCGGCCCGCAGCTCGCGGACGATGCTCTCGCGCTGGGCGGCGAGCTGGTCCCGGCCGGCCGCGATGATCCGGTCGGACTCCTCCCGGGCCTTGGCCAGGACGTCCTGCCGGATGCCCTCGGCGTCGGCGCGAGCCTCGTCGCGGATCCGCGCGGCTTCGGTGCGCGCCTCGGCCAGCTGCGCCTTGTACTGCTCGAGCAGCTGGTTGGCCTCGGCCTGCGCGTCCTCGGCCCGTTTGATGCCGCCCTCGATCGCGTCGACCCGTGCCTTGAACGTCTCCTCCATGCGGGGGAAGACGAACTTCATCAGCACGAAGGCGATGACCGCGAAGGCAATCGTGCCGAGCACCAGCTCCTGCCAGAGCGGGATGATCGGGTTGTGCTCGGTCTCGGCCGCCAGATAGGTCTCATACATGGGCAACCTCCTTCGAGGATGGAGGGAGGGCTAGGGGGCCACCGTCGTGGCCTGCCAGATGAAGCCGAACGCGATGCCGAGCAGCGCGAGAACCTCGACCACGGCGAAGCCGATCCACATGAACGGCTGGGTGATGCGGGCGGCCTCGGGCTGGCGCGCGGTGGACTGAATGTAGGCGGCGAAGATCAGGCCAACACCGATACCCGGGCCGATGGCGGCAAGGCCGTAACCGATTGCGGCGACGCTACCAACTACTTCGGCGACGATCATTTCGGAAATTCCTCCTGATATCTCGCGTGCTTGTCACGCGGGACGACTACGGGGCGTTACCAAACAGCTGGGACGGTCAGTGGCCCTCTTCGGCCAGCGAGCCCTGGATGTAGCTGGCGGTCAGCACGGTGAACACATATGCCTGGAGCGCGATGACCGCGAAGTCCAGGAACGTGAGCGCGATCGTCATCACCCACGAGAGCAGGGAGATCGGCGCGAGCAGGGCGTTCGCGTTGATCATCGCGAAGCCGCCGAGCGTGAAGACCAGCAGCAGCATGTGGCCCGCGAACATGTTCGCGAAGAGCCGGACGGCCAGCGAGAACGGCCGCACGATGAAGGTCGAGAAGAACTCGATCGGAATGAGGATCGGCTGGATGAACCACGGCGCCGGCAGGATCAGCGTGTGCTTGAAGTAGCCCCAGCCGTGCTTCTTGATGCCCAGGTAGATGAACAGCACGTAGCTGCTGATCGCCAGCACGATCGGGAACGCGATGTGCGAGTTCGGCGAGATCTGGGCGCCCGGCACGATGCCCCAGAAGTTCATCACGAAGATGAAGCAGAAAAGCGTGGCCAGGTACGGGGCGAAGCGCACGCCGTCCTTGCCGAGCATCTCGGTGGCGATGTTGTTGCGCACGAAGCCGTAGATCGACTCGGCGAGCCACTGCTTCTTGGTCGGAACCAGCTGCGGCTTACGGTAAGCGAACAGGAAGAAGAGAATCACGATCGCGACGGACAGCCACAGCAGCAGCGTGATCTTGGTGAACCAGACCCCGTGCTCACCCCACGGATAGATGCTGGGCAGGTAGAAGTCCCCTACGCCGGGCGGGAACGGTACTTCCGCCGCGAGGAGGCTCGTCTGACCGGTCACGATAGCCCTTCCAGGTCAGGCGCCGAAGCGGCGCGCAATGAGGTAGACCCCGGCGGCCCCGCCGACCACCGCGCCGATTCCCATCGCGATGCCCTCGGTGCCGAGCCACTTGTCCACCAGCCAGCCGATCCCACCCCACACGAGCATGCCCCCGATGAGGTAGCTGACTGCCGCCATACCGGCCCCGGAATTGAGGGGTGGTGGGGTGTCGTCCTTGCGGGGTTCAGACGGGGGCTGCTGACCGGCCATGACGGGCGAACGATATCAGCCAGCAGGAGGAAGCTACGCAGCGCCCCCCGGACAACGGCCTGTTGTTCGGTCCCGGGGCGCTCTCGCCAATTGGCGAAACAGTACTCCCCTATGGCAAGTCGAAACCACGACCGCCGCGCGGCTGTCACCGATACGGGCGGGTCAGCGCAGCTGAGCTGGTGATTCATGGATTGTGGCGGCTGGCCAGCCGGGCCAGCCACCAGGCCTGCACGGCGGTCACCAGCACCGCGCCGATCCCCAGGCCCCAGAACATCGCGTACGCGCCGTCCCAGCCGCTGGACGCGATCGCGAACAGCAGGAAGACGATCAGTGCGTACTTGATCACATAGACGGCCAGGCCGGCCGGCAGCACCAGGGCCGGGCGCACCACGTCGGCCCAGGCGATGACCAGGGTGGTGATCGTGACGCCGACCGTTACCACCAGCACGCCGGCCGCCGCGCCGAGAGCCGCCACCGGGCCGCCGAACAGGAAACCGACCGAGCCGCCGCAGAGCACGAAAGCGAAGCCGACCGCGGTGACGAACGGCAGGTGCTCGATCCGCCAGCGCGGGTCGGCCGGCAGCGGGGCCAGGTCGGGCAGCGGGCGGTCGTCCTCGTCGTCCTCGTCCCGGCCCAGGATGGTGCGCACGACACCGGCCCGCGGCTGCACGGGCACCACCGGCTGGTCCGGCGCCGGGGGAACGACCGGTTCGGCCTCCGCGGGCGTCGTGCCGTGTTCGGTCATGCGAACACCTCCTGCCGTTCGTAGGCCGGAAAACCCCGGGCCAGGCCGCGCGCCTGCGCGGCCAGCTCGTGCAGGGCCTCGGCACCGGACACGCTGTCCGGCCGGGCGCGGACCGCCGCGCCAATCAACTCCGCGATCGTACGCATCTCGCCCTCACGCATCCCCTGGGTGGTCACCCCCGGGGTACCGATCCGGATGCCGGAGCCCACCGTGGCCCGCTCCGGGTCGTACGGCAGCGCGTACCGGTTCAGCAGGATCTGCGCCTCGGCGCACCGGGCCTCGGCGTCGCACCCGGTCACCCCGAGCTCGCGCAGATCGGCCAGCACCAGGTGGGTGTCGGTGCCGCCGGCCACCGGGCGCATCCCCTCGGCCACCAGGCCCGCGGTCAGGGCCTGGGCGTTCTTGACGACCTGCCGGGCGTACCCCTGAAATCCCGGCAGGGCCGCCTCCCGCAGGGCGACCGCCTTGCCCGCCACCGCGTGCATCATCGGACCGGCCTGGCTGAATGGGAAGACCGCCTTGTCGACGCGCTGGGCGAGGTCGGCACGGCACAGGATCATGCCGCCCCGCGGGCCGCGGAGGATCTTGTGCGTGGTGCAGGTCACGACGTCGGCGTGCGGCACCGGCGACGGGATGGCCCGGCCCGCCACCAGGCCGATGAAGTGCGCCGCGTCGACCATCAGGTAGGCGCCGGCCTCGTCGGCGATCTCCCGGAACCGGCGGAAGTCGATCAGGCGGGGGTACGCGGTGGAGCCGCAGATGATCAGTTTGGGCCGGTGCGCCAGGGCCAGGTCGCGGACCTCGTCGTAGTCGATCTCCTCGGTGTCCGCGGCGACCCGGTAGCCGATCGGGTGGAACCACTTACCGCTGAAGTTGACCCGGCTGCCGTGGGTGAGGTGGCCGCCGTGCGACAGCTCCATGGCCAGCACCACGTCCCCCGGCTCGGCCAGCGCCGCGTACGCGGCCAGGTTGGCCGACGCGCCGGAGTGCGGCTGGACGTTGGCGTGCTCGGCCCCGAACAGCTCCCGGGCCCGCTCGACCGCCAGTTCCTCGGCCCGGTCCGCCTGCTCGCACCCGCGGTAGTAGCGCCGTCCCGGGTAGCCCTCGGCGTACTTGTTGTTCAGCGTGGAGCCGAGCGCGGCCAGCACGGCGGGCGAGGTGAAGTTCTCGCTGGCGATCAGCTGCAGGCCGTCGCGCTGCCGGTCGAGCTCGTCGAGGAGGACGCGGGCGATCTCCGGATCGTCGCGCTCGAGCGACGCGAAATCCGGCCCCCAGAAGGTGTCCACGTGCCCTCCCCCGACCAGGCGACGCTGCCGGATTCGAGCATATTGCTTAAAAGGCCCCTCACGTGGGCACACTCTGCGGTTATGCACTGCTTGGTGACCGGTGCGACCGGATACATCGGCGGCCGGCTGGCGCCCCGGCTGCTCGACGAGGGCCATACCGTCCGCTGTCTGTCACGCAGTGCGGCCCGGCTGCGGGACGTGCCCTGGGCCGGCCGGGTCGAGATCGCCGAGGGTGATCTCACCGATCCCGATCCCGATTCGCTACGCCGGGCGCTGGACCGCATCGAGGTGGCGTATTTCCTGGTCCACTCGCTGGGCCGGCGCGACTTCGAGGACGTCGACCGGCGGGCCGCGCACAACTTCGCCGAGGCCTGCCGGGAAGCCGGCGTCAAACGGATCATCTACCTCGGCGGTCCGGAGCCACAGAGCCCACCCGCGGCGGAAAACCCCAGGGGAGACCGGAGACCCGGCGAAACCGCCTCGGCGCACCTGCGCTCGCGGGCCGAGGTGGCCCGGATCCTGCTGGACAGCGGGGTGCCGACCGCCGTGCTGCGCGCTCCGGTGATCATCGGGTCCGGTTCGGCGTCCTTCGAGATGCTGCGCTACCTGACCGAGCGGCTGCCGGCCATGGTGACGCCGCGCTGGGTGGGCAACCGGATCCAGCCGGTCGCGGTCCGCGACGTGCTGCGCTACCTGGTCGCGGCGACCGTCCTGCCGGCCGAGGTCAACCGCGGCTTCGACCTGGGTGGCGCCGACGTGCTCACCTACGCCGAGATGATGCAGCGGTACGCGCGGGTGGCGGGCCTGCGCCGGCGGCTGATCGTGCCCACCCGGGCGCTCAGCCCGTGGCTCTCCTCGCACTGGGTCGGCCTGGTCACCCCGGTGCCGAACGCCATCGCCCGCCCGCTGGTGGCCAGCCTGGTGCACGAGGCGGTGGCCCACGAGCAGGACATCCGCGCCTACGAGCCGGGCGAGCCGCTGGGCTTCGACGAGGCGGTCCGGCTGGCCCTCGGCAAGATCCGGAACGCGGACGTGGAGACCCGCTGGTCCAGCGCGGCCGGCCGGGACGCGGCCGCCGAGCCGCTGCCCAGCGACCCGGACTGGTCCGGCGGCAGCGTCTACGTCGACGAGCGCAGCCGCCCGGTGGACGCCCCGGTGGACGCGCTCTGGCGGGTCATCGAGGGCGTCGGCGGCGAGAACGGCTGGTACTCGTTCCCGCTGGCCTGGTCGGTGCGCGGCTGGCTGGACCGGATGGCCGGCGGGGTCGGACTGCGCCGCGGCCGGCGGGACCGGCACCGGCTGCGGGTCGGCGAGGCGCTGGACTGGTGGCGGGTCGAGGAGATCGTGCCGGGGTCGCTGCTGCGGCTGCGGGCCGAGATGCGGGTGCCCGGCCGGGCCTGGCTCGAGATGCGGGCCACCGCGGACGGCGAGGGGCGCAGCGTCTACCGGCAGCGGGCCGTATTCCTGCCGCGCGGGCTGGCCGGGCACGCGTACTGGGCCTCGGTGCTGCCGTTCCACGGCCTGGTCTTCAACGGGATGGCCCGCAACATCGCGCGCCGGGCTGCTTCCTAGGGCGGGGCTACCTGGCGGCGGCCCGGGCGAGCCGGTCCCGGACGGCCAGCCAGTCCTCGGTCTGCGGCGGCTCCTGCACCAGGATGGTCGCCACCCCGGCGTCGTCCAGCCGGTGCAGGGCCGCGTACAGGTCGGCGGCGTACTCCCGCGGGTCGGCCGACAGGATCTCGGCTCCGGCGGCATCCGCGGACTCGTACGTCAGCACGCCCACCGGACCGGCCAGCCCGGCGGGATCGACGTCCTTGGCCAGCACCAGGGTGGCCCGCGGCGCGTAGTGCCGGCGGCTCATCCCCGGCGACGAGCGGTCGGCGCCGTCCGCGGTGTCCGCCTCCGGCAGCGCGATCGCCCCGGTCACCTCGCGCAGCGCGCGCAGGTTCAGCGCGCCCGGCCGCAGCAGGCGCGGCACCTCGGCGGTCAGGTCGAGCACGGTCGACTCGATGCCCCACGAGCAGGCCCCGCCGTCCAGCACCAGCGGGACGTCCGGCAGGCTGCGCAGCACGTGCCCGGCGGTGGTCGGCGAGATCCCCTCGGACCGGTTGGCGCTGGGCGCGGCGAGCGGCAGGCCGGACGCGGCCAGCAGGCGCAGGGCGACCTCGTGCGCCGGGATGCGGATCGCGATGGTGTCGTTCGCGGCGCCGACCGCGGTCAGGTGCGCGGCCCGGCGGACCACCACGGTCAGCGGGCCCGGCCAGAACGCCGCGGCCAGCCGGTCGGCCACTGCGGGCCAGGACGCCGCCAGGGCGCGCGCCGCGTCGACCGTCGCCACGTGCACGATGAGCGGGTTCCACGAGGGCCGGTTCTTGAGCCGGTAGACCTCGCCGATCGCCTTTTCGGAGAACGCGTCGGCGCCCAGGCCGTACACGGTCTCGGTGGGAAAGGCGACCACCGACTCGGCGCGCAGCAGTTCGACCGCGGCGGCGATGCCGGCGTCGTCCGGTGTGGTGCAGCGCCCGCCGGCGGATCGGGAGCCGGTCACGGCAGCAGGAGCTTGGCGAACGGGACCGTGGTGTCCTCGATCTCGTCGGCGATGCGCTGGAACGTCTGGTCGCCGCGGCCCCATGGGTCGTCCAGGTCGTCGCCGAGCTGCGGCGGTGAGTCGCCGCGCAGCCGGTGCACCGCCTCGACGATCGCGGTACCGCGGGCGTACACCGCGTCCGGGGTGGCCTCGGCGGCCGGCAGCGTGGCCTGGTCGACCGCGCCGAGCAGCCGGCCGAACTCGCCCATCACGAACGTGCGCTCGGCCGCGTCGGGGCGCAGCGCCACCACGTAGTCGTACTGGTCGGCGGTGGCCGTGAAGATCAGGTCGGCCTCGTCGATGAAGTCGCCGCGCAGCTTGCGGGCCGCGAACCCGGTCACCGAGCCGCCCCGGGCCAGCACCAGGCGGGACGCCGGCGGGTTCATCTCCTCGCCCTCGTGCCAGCCGCCGGTGCCGGCGCTCACGCTGCGCACCAGCTCGTCGCCGGTCTCGCCGGCCCGGTCCCGCAGCGCCCGGGCGAGCAGGCGCTCGGCCATCGGCGACCGGCAGATGTTTCCCATGCAGACGTGCAGGACGGTGAAGGGCGCCACGTCAGGACCCTGTGCCTCGGCCAGCGCCTGACGGCGCGGAAAACCCAGAACTATCAGAGGGCTCGATGTCCGCAACCACATCCCGCAGCTTTTCGAACGATATGGCGCCGGCCCGCAGCACCCGCGGGGTCGTCCCGGTCACGTCGACGATGGTGCTCGGCGCCGGGTCGCTGGCCGCGCCCGCCTCGAGGTAGATGCGGACCGAGTACTCCAGTTGGTCGCGCGCCTCCTCGGCCGTGGTCGGCGGGACGTTGCCCACCCGGTTGGCCGTGGTGACCGCCATCGGGCCGACCTCACGCAGCACCTCGAGCGCCACCGGGTGCAGCGGCATCCGCACCGCGACCTTGCCGCCGGTCTCGCCCAGGTCCCACTGCAGGCTCGGGGTGTGCTCGACGTAGAGGGTGAGCGCGCCCGGCCAGAACGCGTCGGCCAGCTCGCGCGCCGCCACCGGCAGCGAATAGACCAGGCCGTCCAGCGTGTGCCGGGAGCCGACCAGGATCGGCGGCGGCACCCGGTCGGTGACGCTGCGGGCGTGGTGCAGCGCGGTGATCGCGTGCGGGGTGAAGGCGTCCGCGCCGATGCCGTACACCGTGTCGGTGGGCATCACCACGAGCTCGCCGCTCTTGACCGCCTCGACGGCGGCGGCGACACCGCGATCGCGGTCCGCGGTGGTGCGGCAGTCGTAGAGCATCACACCGTGCAGTCTGCCATGCGGGGGCCGGTAGCGATCAGGTGCGGCGGGCGGTCGCGAACCGCGGGCGGCCGCTCAGGTCCGGATGTGCGGTCACCTCGGCGAACCGGCCGTCGGCGCGGAGCAGACCGGGCACCGCGGTGCCGTGCACGTCGTCGTGCTCGATCCCCAGCCGGCCGCCGGGTTTGAGCAGCGTGGCGGCGAGCGCGAGCACCGGGCGGATCACCGCGAGGCCGTCGGCGCCGCCGAAGACGGCCTCGGCCGGGTCGTGGTCGGCCACCTCGGGCGGGACCGGGGTGCCGTCCGGCACGTACGGCGGGTTGCAGAGCACCAGGTCGACGGTGCCGGCCAGGTCGGCGAGCAGGCCGGGGTCGGTGACGTCGCCGGCCACCACCTCGACCGCCGGGCAGCCGGCGGCGTTGCGGCGCAGGAAGGACAGCGCCACCGGGGAACGCTCCACCGCGTACACCCTGGCGGCCGTGGTCTCGTCGGCCACCGCGAGCGCGATGGCACCCGTACCGCTGCACAGATCGACCACGACGGCGCCCGGCGGCGTCCGCTCGATGCCCCAGCCGGCCAGCAGTTCCGTCTCCGGCCGCGGGATGAAGACCCCGTCGCCCACCGAGAGTTCCCGGTACCGGAACGCGGCCGTGCCGAGCAGGTGCTGCAACGGGATCCGCCGGCTGCGCTCGCCGACCAGCGTGGTGAACCGGCGCAGCTCGTCCGCGCGCAGCGAGTCGACCAGCAACAACCGTCCCCTCGGGATTTCCAGGACGTGCGCGGCCAGCAGTTCCGCATCGACCCGCGGCGATTGCACCCCGGCCGCGGTGAGATCGGCGACCGCGGCGGCGAGTGCGTGACTCAGGCTCGTCCGTACCAATCGCCGGGAGGGGTGTTCGTCGTCCGGTGTCACGGCATAATCATCAAACGTCACGTGCGACGCCGACCGGCCGGGTCGGTGCATCGACGCGCGACATGCGGTGGGAGGCGCCTGGTGAGTTGGTTGGACCAGCTCGCGGAGAACGTCGAGGAGCTGTCCCGGGCCGGCCACCTGCAACAGAACGGCCGGTCCGCGGAGGCGCTCCCGATCTTCGACCAGGTGCTGGCGACCGCCACCGACCCGACCACCAGGGCATATGCGCTGGTGCAGCGCTGCGGCGTGCTGATCAACCTCGGTCGGGTGGCCGAGCTGTCGGCGGCCATGACCGCGGCCGCCAACGCGGTCCGGGAGATCCCCGACGCATTCCTGCGCGGCCAGATGCACGCGTTCGCGGCGCTCGGCTCGCACCTCCAGCGCAATCTGGACCGTGGCGTCACCCACCTGGTGCAGTCGTCCCGGGCTCTGGCCGCGGTGCGGGAGAGCGACCGGGAGACCGCCTGGGGCTGGCACGACCTCGCCATGGCGTACTCCTATCTGGGTTTTCACGGGCACGCGCTGACCGCCATCGAGCAGGCCCGGCAGGTCGGCGCGGCGGTCGGGCTGGCACCCGAGATCTTCGCGGCGCCCGGCATCCGGCTGCGCAACGCGGTCTCCCTCGACCACCAGGGCGACACCGACGGCTGCCTGCGGGTGCTGCGCGACATCGACGCCGAGCTGTCCCGGTACGTGGCAATCGGCGCCGACCAGATGCGGCCGGGCAGCCGCGCCGCGTACGGCTATGCCCTGGCCCGCCGGGCCGCGCTGGGCGAGGAGACCGAGGCCAACGCGGTCGAGTGGCTGACCGGCGGCGGCGACAGCATCCGCACCCACGACCTGCACCACCTCGGCACCGTCTGCCTGCAGATCGCGGCCGGCAAGCCGGCGCAGGCACTGGCCACACTGGACACCATCCCGGTGTCCGCCGAGATCCTGGGCGCCGCCGAACCGGCCCGGCTGCGCAGCATCTGCCACGCGGCCGCCGGTGACCACGCTGCGGCGCACGCCGCCGACCGGTACGCGTTCCGCCTCGCCTGCCAGCGGATCGACCGGCTGCGCGACGGCTACCTGGACGGGGTCGCGGCCCGGCTGGACGCGCAGGAGACCCAGCGCGACGCCGGCCGCTACGGCGACGAGTCGATGACCGACCCGCTCACCGGCCTGCCCAACCGCCGCCAGTTGGAGCGCTACGTCGGCGGCATGCTGGAACGCGGCGAGAAGGCCGCGATCGGCGTCTGCGACCTGATCGGTTTCGCCGCGGTCAACGTGCGGCACGGCCGGCACTGCGGTGACCTGGTGCTCCAGCGGATCGCCGGGGTGCTCAACCGGGTGATGCGCCGCGGCGACTTCGTGGCCCGGTTCGCCGGCGACGAGTTCGTGGTGGTGCTGCCGGGGGCCGGCGCGGCGCAGGCCGCCGAGGTGTCCCGGCGGATCAGCGCGGCCACCAACGCCGAGAACTGGCAGATCCTGGTGCCGGGTACGCCCATCGGGCTGGCCGCGGGCTGGTCCGAGGTGGGCACGAACGGCCGTACCCTGAGCGCTGCGCTGGCCGCCGCCGCGGCCAACCGTGCCCCCACCCGATGACCACCATCGAGCTGGGCGAGATCGACTCGTCGCCCGGCCACCAGCCCGCGGACGGCCTCGACCGCCGCCTGATCCGCAACCTGGCGCTGGCCGTGACGCTGCTGTTCACGCTGGCCGGGGTGACCGCCTCGGCCCGGCCCGCGCCGGACGCCCTGCGGCTGCTCTGGCGGGTACCGATGTCCGAGGCAGACGCCGTGCTGCTCGGCCCGGACGCCGTCTACATTAACCGGATCGTCGCGGGCACCTCCCACCTCACCGGGTACGACCTGGCCACCGGCGCCGTCCGGTGGGAGACGCTGACCGACCACACCACCGGCACCGTCGACCTGAACGAGCCGGCCGGCCGGCTGCTGATGGGCGCCGACCGCCAGGCCGGCGGCGTCAACGGAGTCTTCGTCGAGTTCCACCGCAGCACCGTCGCGGTGGACGCGCGGACCGGCCGGGAGGTGTGGACCGTGCCGGGGCAGGTGCTCACCGCCGACGGCCACACGGCTCTGATGGGCGACTTCTCGGACCGGGGCGAGATCATCCGGCTACGACTCCTCCGGCTCGCCGACGGCGTGGTTGTCTGGCGGCGCGAGACCGCCGCCCTGCACACCTTCGCCCCGGCCGCCGACCGGATCGTCACCGCCACGGTCACCGGCCGGGTCGAGGTCCTGCGCCGCACTGACGGTGCCGTGCTGCGCAGCGGCCAGGTCCGCTGGGTCGTCCCCAAGCCCGAGGACAACCAGTTCGACGACGTGACCGTGGAAGGCGACCACCTAGTGGTGAGCCGCCGCTGGGCGGAGCGCGGCGCCACCAGCGTCTACCGGCTCGACACGCTGGCCGAGCAGTGGCAGATCGAGTACTCGGGCTACACCTTCGCCTGCGGCACCCTGCTGTGCGTGCACGACCAGACCACCATGACCGCGTACGACCTGGCCACCGGCGAACTGCGGTGGGAGCGGCCGGTGGCCGGCAACATCTGGGCCGCGGCGCCGGACCGCCTCGTCCTGGACGCCGACGACGGCACCGGGCTGATCCTGCTCGACGTGCGCACCGGCGCGCCGATCGGCGGACGGGTCCGCGGCGGCACCACGGTGTGGACCACCGACCGCACCGACGACCTGTATCTGCTGACCCCGACCACCGCGCCGCCCAACCGCACCGCGGTCGCCCGCCTCGACCTGGTCACCGGGCGCCGGCACCTGCTCGGGACGACCGACATGCTGGCGGGCTACCGCTGCTGGCTGACCGGCCACTATCTTGCCTGCAACCGCGACCACCATCTCGAGATCACGGCGGTCGGCAGATGACGATGATCGACCTGGGCGAGGTCGCCCTTGACCCGGCGCCGCCGGCCGTCCCGGTGAACGTGCCGCGGGTCCGGCGTGCCGTCCTGGCCGGTCTCGCGCTGCTCGGCAGCCTGGTGCTGACCGGCGCGGCCCCGCCCGCCCCGCCCACCGTCCGCACCCTGTGGACGACGCCACTGGACAACGGCGAATCCGTCTCGCTGTCCGGCGACACCGCCTTCCTCAACCGGATGACCGACCGCGGCGGGGCCGAGGTCGCCGCGTACGACCTGGCCACCGGCCGGCTGCGGTGGGCCGCCCCGACCGGTGAGACGCTGGCCGGCTTCACGCCGCTGGTGACCGCCAACCGGGTGCTGGTCGCCACCGAGGTGGTCAACCTGGCCGAGACCCGGCCCGAACAGTCCCGCTACATCATGTACGCCCGGGCCACCATCGCCCTGGACGCGACCACCGGCGCCGAGCGGTGGCGCGTCGCGGGTGACTTCAACACGGGCATGGACGACAGCACCGGCCTGGTCACCGAGTACGACGACGCCGGCCAGCTCATCCGGCTGTTGCTGGTGCGGCTGTCCGACGGCCACGAGCTGTGGAGCCGCCCGCTGACCGGCCTCGCCTCCTGGTCGACCATCTACCAGGACGATCAGCCGACCGGCATCGTGACCGTCACGGCTTCCGGCGAACTACGCATTTACGGGTACGACGACGGCAAGCTCCGGCGCAGCGCCCGCGTCCCGTGGGACCCGGAGCGTTCCGAGCTGTTCACCGCCGGCCCCTACCTGGCCCTGCGGCACAGCCGGGCCAACCGGGCCAGCACCACCCTCTACCGCCCCGGCGACCTGCGGGCGCTCTGGCACACCGACGACGAGCTGGGCTACGTGACCGGCTGCGACCGGCTGCTGTGCACCATCGACGGCGGCGGCGTGGCCGGCCGCGACCCGCAGACCGGCCAGGAGGTCTGGCGGCACCCCGGCATGCAGGGCCTGCGCGCTCTGGGACCGGGCCGGCTGCTGCTCGACGACGGCCGCGGCGGACCGGACGGCACCCACCAGGTGGTCGAGGCCGGCTCCGGCCGGCCGGTCGGCGAGCCCGGCGTCGGCACCCCGATGTGGAACCGCAGCAAGGGCTCGATCCTGGTCATGCAGCGCAGCGAGGCGCCGGTCGGCCGGTACGCGGTGCGCCGGCTGGACGTGTCCACCGGCGCCCGGACGCTGCTCGGCACCATCGCGCCGCTGGGCGATGCCGGCTGTCTGGGGACGGAACGCTACCTGGCCTGCACGAACTACGGCACGCTCACGGTCACGGCCGTCGGCTGATCTCGGTGTCGCCGGCCAGCCGGGCCTGCCGGTCGGCGTCGGTCAGCGCGTCCAGCACGGCGTCCAGTTCCCCGCCCAGCACCAGGTCGAGGTTGTAGGCGGTGTAGCCGATCCGGTGGTCGGTGATCCGGTTCTGCGGGAAGTTGTAGGTGCGGATCCGCTCCGACCGGTCGACCGTACGCACCTGCGCCTTGCGCGAGTCGGAGGCGGCCGCGTCCGCCTCCTCCTGCGCGATGGCCAGCAGCCGGGAGCGCAGGATCCGCATCGCCGACTCCTTGTTCTGCAGCTGGCTCTTCTCGTTCTGGCAGCTCACCACGGTGCCGGTGGGCAGGTGCGTGATCCGCACCGCGGAGTCGGTGGTGTTCACCGACTGGCCGCCCGGCCCGGACGAGCGGAACACGTCGATCCGCAGGTCGTTCGGTTCGATCTGGACGTCGACGTCCTCGGCCTCGGGCAGCACCAGCACGCCGGCGGCCGAGGTGTGGATCCGGCCCTGCGACTCGGTGACCGGCACCCGCTGCACCCGGTGCACGCCGCCCTCCCACTTGAGCCGGGACCAGACGCCGTGGCCGCCCTGGGGCATGCCCTTGGTCTTGACCGCCACCGAGATGTCCTTGACCCCGCCGAGGTCCGACTCCTGCGAGTCGATCACCTCGACCACCCAGCCGTGGCGCTCCGCGTACCGGGTGTACATGCGCAGCAGGTCGCCGGCGAACAGGGCCGACTCCTGGCCGCCCTCGCCCGCCTTGATCTCGACGATCACGTCCTTGGCGTCGTTCGGGTCGCGCGGGATCAGCATCTCGCCGAGCTTGTCCTCGAGCGGCGGCAGGGTGGCCGCCACCGCGTCCGCCTCGGACGCGAACGCCGGGTCCTCGGCCGCGAGCTCGCGGGCCGCGGCCAGGTCGGCCCGCGCGGCCTCCAGCTCGGCGTGGGCCGCGTAGAGCGGTGCGAGTTCGGCGAAGCGACGGCCGACCCGGCGCACGAGGGCCTGGTCGGCGTGGATGGAAGGGTCCTCCATCCGCTTCTCCAGGTCCGCGTACTCCTCGAGAAGGGTGGTCAGCCGGTCGTTGCTCACGGTAGTCCTCCACACGTGAACGGCGCCCGCACCCTCTCCCAGGGTGCGGGCGCCGTTGAAGCAGCTACTTCTTCTTGCCGCCGGCGTTCACCTTGGCGTACTTGGCCTGGAACTTCGCCACCCGGCCCGCGGTGTCCAGCACACGCTGCTTGCCCGTGTAGAACGGGTGGCAGGCGCTGCAGGTCTCGACGCGGATCTCGCCGCCCTTGGCGGTGCTGCGGGTGGTGAAGCTGCTGCCACAGGAGCAGTTGACCTGAGTGGTCACGTACTCCGGGTGGATACCGCTCTTCATGTTCCTCGGTCCCTCTCATTAACGTGGTCGCCGGGTCGCTGTCAGCACCGCGCCGCCCCGCCAGGACGGTGGGCTCGGCGTGAACCGGAACCTTTGCTGGCCGATGGACCAGTCTGCCATGTCGTGCCGGCGGACCGGTAATCGGAGTGCGTCTGCGTCAACGTAACCGCTCCCCCGCGCATTCCCGGGAGTTTTGCCTGGTTTATCCGACTCGGCCGCGGCAGCCTCCGGGAAGTACCTTCTCCCCTGGCATGACACGACTGTTGATCACACGCGGGCTGCCGGCCGCCGGCAAGACCACCTTCGCCCGCAAGCTGCAACCCCGGGTCGCCCGGGTCAACCGGGACGACCTGCGCCGGATGCTGCACGGCGCCCGGCTCTTCACGCGCTTCGGGGCCGGCTTCGAGGTGCACGACTTCGCCGACGTGCCGCTGGCCGAGTGCATCCGGCGGGACGCCGCGCGGCCGGAAGCGGAGCAGGTGGGTGCGTCCTCGATCCGCGCGATGCACGACCGCTGCCGGTGGCGGATCGTCGGGGTTTTCGACGACCGCCAGCAGGTGGTACGCATGTGGCGAGCGCTCGGGTTGACCGTTTTTCAGGTGGCGGAGGGTGATTTCTGAGGTGAAGTATCCGCGCACCTACCATCTGCCCGATTCTCCGGGCGCCACCGCGGACGACCGGGTTCAACCCGATCTGTCCTGGTTGGACGGTGAGCTGGTGGTGACCGAGAAACTCGACGGCGGCAACCTGACCTTCACCCGGGACGCGATGTACGGCCGCTCGCTCGACTCCGGAACCCAGCCCTGGGACCGGCCGGCCAAGGCGCTGTGGGCCATGACGTCGTACCGCATCCCGGACGAGTGGCGGGTGTGCGGCGAGTCGATGTGGGCGCGGCGCAGCATCGCGTACTCGGACCTGCCCGGGGTTTTCATCGTCTTCGGCATCTGGGACGAGACCGACACGCTGCTGGGCTGGGACGACACCGTCGACTGGGCGCGCCGGCTGGAGCTTCCGGTGGTGCCGGTGCTCTACCGCGGCGGCAGTCTGTCCGAGGCGCGCGCCGCCTGGCGGCAGCAGCGCACGCCGGAAAACTCCGAGGGCTACGTGGTGCGTGCGGCCGGGCGCATCCCTTCCGCCGAGTTCTCCCACAAGGTGCTCAAGTGGGTACGCGCGGACCACGTGCGCACCGAGGCGTCGTGGCGGCACCGGGACGACTTCGCCGTCAACGAGTTCGCCTAACCACCGGTCGCGACTCGTTCGGCCTCGCTGCGCAGGATGCAGAACTCGTTGCCCTCCGGATCGGCCATCGTCACCCAGCCGGTGCCGTCCGGGCGCCGCAGGTCGTCGATCGGCTTGGCACCGAGCCCGACCAGCCGTTCCAGCTCCTGGTCCCGGCTGCCCTCGACCGGGCGCAGGTCGAAGTGGATCCGGTTCTTAGTCTGCTTGGCGTCCGGGACCTGGATGAACAGCACGGTGTGCCGGCCGTCCCGGGAGGTGATCGGACACTCCTCGTGGCCCGGCAGGTTGGGGTCGGCCGGATCCTCCACGTAGTCGAGGACCTGCTGCCACCACCGGGAGAGCTCATGCGCGTCGGCGCAGTCGACGGTCGTGTGCGAGATGTAGGAGGTCATCCCGGCATGATCCCGCACTTCCGGTCCGGGCAAGAACCTATTTACCGTACGGGCAACCACGCATCCCGTCCCGGGCCAGCGCGGCGGCCTCGTCGTCCAGGTAGAAGGCCGGGCGCAGATCCGCCTCCGGGTAGTAGCGGTGGAACACCGGGGTGATGCCGCCGGACATCGGCGGGACGATCCAGGTCCAGTCGGCCGGCACCTCGCGACCGGCCTTCTCCTCGTTGCGGATGTGCGCCAGGAAGCGTTGCGACTCGGTGTGGTGGTCGGTCATCTTGACGCCGTCCCGCTCGAAGCTCCACAGCACCGCGCGGTTCAACTCGACCAGCGCGCGGTCCCGCCACAGCGTCGACTCCCGGCTGGTGTCCAGTCCCATCCGGGCGGCGACCACCGGCAGCAGGTCGTAGCGGTCGGCGTCGGCCAGGTTGCGTGCACCGATCTCGGTGCCCATGTACCAGCCGTTGAACGGCGCCAGCGGGTAGTGCACGCCGCCGACGGTGAGCCGCATGTTGGCGATCGCGGGCACCGCGTGCCAGCGCAGACCCAGTTCCGCGAACCAGGGGAACTCGGGGTGTGCGATCGGCACCTCACGGATCGCGCGCTCCGGCAGTTCGTAGAGGCGTACCCCCTCGGCGGGCGTCTCGATGGCCAGCGGCAGCACGTCGAACTGCTCGCCCTTGCCCTGCCAGCCGAAGCCGCGCATGGCCGCGGTGAAGCCGACCTGCCGGGCGTCGCCGGTGGTGCGGCCGTCCTCGTCGCGGTAGCCGGCGTAGCGGATGAGCTGCTCGTTCCAGACCCGAGCACACGGTTGGCCGGGCTGCGCGGCGGCGAACACGCTGATCACCGGCCGGATCGATCCGGTGCCGGCGGTGTGCAGGTGGTGCACGAGCAGGGAGAAGATCTCGTCGGCGGTACGCGCCCGGCGCCGGTCCAGCACCATGAGGCTGCGCCAGTAGAGGCGGCCGATGCACCGGCTCGCGTTGCGCCAGGCCATCTTGGCGCCGTAGCTGAGCTCGTCGGTGGTGTGCACGTAACAGCCGGTGGCCGCGATCTGCGCGCGGACGATGGCCAGCCGTGGCTCGACCGGGCCCAGGCGGGGGTTCTCCACGTAGCACCGGCGGAGAAAATCCTCCGCCTCGGCGGGATCGACCGGCGCGACCGGATCCCAGGGCTCGGTCGGATGGTCCCGGTACCCGGGCACGATCATCGGGTTGCCTCCCACGGTGCGGCCGATGTGATATCGGAGGTTTGCACGATGTGAGCGGCGTCGAATCACACAGCGTGTGCGACAAAAAGGACGCAGCCCCTCCGATTGGAGGGGCTGCGTCCTGAAATGACCGATTACTCGCCGGGCGTCGACTTAGCGATCTGCATCAGGAACTCGACGTTGGTGCGGGTCTGCTTCAGCCGATCGAGCAGCAGGTCCAGCGCCGCGCCGGAGTCCAGCGAGTGGAGCACCTTGCGCAGCTTGTGGATGATCACCAGCTCTTCCTTGCCGAGCAGGATCTCTTCCTTACGGGTGCCGGACGGGTCGATGTCGATGGCCGGGAAGACCCGCTTGTCGGCGATCTTGCGGTCGAGCTTGAGCTCGGCGTTACCCGTGCCCTTGAACTCCTCGAAGATCACCGTGTCCATCATCGAGCCGGTCTCGACCAGCGCGGTGGCGAGAATGGTGAGCGAACCACCGTTCTCGATGTTGCGCGCCGCACCCAGGAACCGCTTCGGCGGGTAGAGCGCGGTCGAGTCGATACCACCCGACATGATCCGGCCGGAGGCCGGCGCGGCCAGGTTGTACGACCGGCCGAGACGGGTCACCGAGTCGAGCAGCACGACCACGTCGTGGCCCAGCTCGACCAGCCGCTTGGCCCGCTCGATGGCGAGCTCGGCGACCGTGGTGTGGTCCTGCGGCGGCCGGTCGAACGTGGCCGCGACGACCTCGCCCTTGACCGAGCGCTGCATGTCGGTGACCTCTTCGGGCCGCTCGTCGACCAGCACGACCATGAGGTGGCACTCGGGGTTGTTGTGGGTGATCGCGTTCGCGATCGCCTGCAGCACCATCGTCTTACCGGCCTTGGGCGGCGAGACGATCAGCGCGCGCTGACCCTTGCCGATCGGCATGACCAGGTCGATGACCCGGGTGGTCAGGATGTGCGGCTCGGTCTCGAGCCGCAGGCGCTCCTGCGGGTAGAGCGGCGTGAGCTTGTAGAACTCCGGCCGCCGCCGGGCCTCGTCGGGCTCCATGCCGTTGATGGTGTCCAGCCGGACCAGCGGGTTGTACTTGTCGCGGCGGTTGTCGCCGCCGTCGCGCGGCGCGGACCGCACGGCACCGGTCACCGCGTCACCGCGGCGCAGGCCGTACTTCTTCACCTGCGACATCGACACGTAGACGTCGTTCGGCCCGGACAGGTAACCGGTGGTGCGGACGAACGCGTAGTTGTCCAGCACGTCGAGGATGCCGGCCACCGGAACGAGGACCTCGTCCTCGCTGACGTGCGGCTCGCGGCCGCCGCTGTCCCGTCCGCCGCTGTCACGCTGACCGCCGCCGCCGCCGTCACCGTCGCGGTCGCGACCCCGCCGACGGTCCCGGAACCGGCTGCGCCGGCTGCGGCGGCCACCGTCGGAGGAGTCACCGTCATCATCGTCGTGACCTTGGTCACTGTTCCGCGGACCGCGGTCGTCCCGCTGGTCGCGCTGGTTGTTGTTGCGCTGCCGATCGCGGTTGCGCTCGCCCCGCTCCGGGCGCTCCGGGCGCTCGCCGGCCTCGGGCTGACCCGTCGGCTGGCCCGTCGAATGGCCCGTCGACTGGGCGGGCTGCTGGGCCGGCTGGGCGGTGGTCTCGGCGGCCGGGGCGGAGTCGCGCTGGGCGTTGTTGCGCTCCCGGTTGCGGCGGCTGCCGCCCTCGGCGACCGGCGCGGCCTCCGGCTGCACGGCAGCGGCCTGCGGCGCCTGGACCAGCGCGGCAGCGGGTGCTTCGACCGGGGCCGCCACCTGGGCCGGAGCCGCTACCGGGGCGGCCTCGACGACCGGCGCGGACGCGGCCCGCGGCGCGGAGCCGGCGGCGGAAGCGCCGCCGCTCTGACGCTCGGTGATGGCGGTGATCAGCTCGCCCTTGCGCATCCGGGCGGTGCCGGAGATGCCCAGGGAGGCAGCGAGGCTCTGCAGCTCGGGCAGCAGCATCGCGGAGAGCCCGGTGCCGCCTCGGCGGCGCTTCGTGGCGGTCGCGGTGGTGCCGGCGCCGTCAGCGACGTCAGAAACACCCGACGTCACGTCGGTGGTGTCGCTCAATGGATTCCTTCCGTCGGAAAAAGCTCGAGACTCCCGGTTGCAGCCTGACGGCCGGTTGTCTCAGAACCCGCTTCGCTCTCCAGCGGCGCGGGAGTATGCAGCACGGCAGCTCGACGGTGTCCCTGCCCGTCTCACGTTGACGAGTAGGTCTCGGCGAGTGCAGCGACCTGGGAGTCTGCTGCTCGGCGTGTGCCTTGCTGAGAATTGAGACGCCCGGAGAAGGCCTTGAAGTCTCGGGGGTGCGCGCCGAACCGCAGAGATCGCTTGCTTCGCGGCTGTGCTAGGTCTTGAGCGTAGTCAACTCGTGCGACCTGCGGCAACAGGGCCCCGCTAGGCGAGTTCCACCATACTCCCTTTGACAAGAGCACCGGCGGCATCCACGCCCAACGTCTGGACATGCCATTCTGTTCCCGGGTGGAAATCGGCCGGGACCTCGGTTAACGCCAGGACTGTGGGACCCGCCCCACTGACCACAGCCGCCACACCGACCGACCGCAGCGCCGCCACGAGCGATGCGGTACCCGGCATGCCCTCGGCCCGGTAACCCTGGTGCAGCCGGTCCTCGGTGGCCGCGTGCAGCAGTGCCGGATCGGCGGTCATCGCGTGCGTGAGCAGCGCGGACCGGCCGGCGTTGAAGGACGCGTCGGCGTGCGGCACGGTCGGCGGCAACGCGGCCCGTGCGGTCGCGGTGTAGCCGCGTTCAGTCGGAATGAAGACGGTCGGCCGCAACCGGCCGGACGGCGTCAGGCGCACCGCCCGCGCACCGGTGCCCTCGGTCCAGGCGATGGTGAACCCGCCGAGCAGGCACGGCGCCACGTTGTCGGGGTGGCCCTCGAGCCGGGCCGCGACCCGCAGCGCACCCGCGTCGTCGAGCCGGTCGGTGCCGCCGGCCACCAGACCGCGGGCCAGTTGCACGCCGCCGACGATCGCCGCCGACGACGAGCCCAGGCCGCGGGCCTGCGGGATCCGGTTGACGCACTCGACGGCCAGCCCGGCCGGCCGCTCACCCAGCTCGTCGAACGTCGCGAGCATGGCCCGCACCACCAGGTGCTGCTCGTCGCCGGGCAGTTCGCCGGCGCCCTCGCCCCGCACGGTCACCGCGAAGCCGCCATCGGTCACCCGGGCGGTGAGATCGTCGTAGAGGGTCAGCGCGAGACCCAACGCGTCGAATCCGGGACCGAGGTTGGCGCTGGTGGCCGGCGTGCTCACGGACACCGGCGCGGTGACGAAGGTCAGGCCCATGGCCACATGCTAGATCGCCACCTGCGGGGCGGAGATCATCGGGACACGACCGCCGGGCGCAGCCGCCGGGTGGCGATCCGCCAGCCGATCGCATAGCTGAGCGTGATCGCCCCGCAGCCGGCCAGGATCACACGCAGGTCGACGTGGTCGACCACCGCCGAGGCGGCCAGCTGGCTGATCGCGATGGCCAGCATCGCGAGCATCAGGTCGGTGGCGATCACCCGGCCGCGCAGCCGGTCCGGCACCTCGGTCTGTAGTGCGTACGCGGACAGCGTCCAGTTCGTCCCGCCGGCGCAGTGCGCGACGAAGACCAGCACCAAAACCAGCGGAAACCACGGCGTCGCGGCCACCGCGAGATATCCGGCGCCGTACGCCGCCATGGACAGCGCCAGGCCGGGCAGCAGCCAGGAACCGCGCCGCAGCACCGGCCGCAGCAGGAACGGGCCGACCAGCGCGCCGGCCCCGCGCACCGCGAACAGCAGGCCGGCGCCGAGCGCGCCGACGTCGTGCAGGGTGGCGATCAGCGGGAACGCGATCAGCACGCCGTTGCCCAGTCCGGCCGCGCTCTTGACGGTGACCAGCGCCCGGATCATCGGCCGGGCGACGATGTAGCGCAGTCCCTCGCGCAGCGCGTGCCAGGTCTGCGGCGGTGCCGTGCCGGCCTCCCGCTCGGCCTGCAGCGGGGTGCGGATGGACGCGGTCAGCAGCGCCGCCACCACGAGGGCGCCCGCGGTGCCGGCGAAACACCAGTGCGGCCCGGCGATCGAGCCCACCACGCCGCCGAGCGAGGCACCGACGATCGTCATGGTGCCCCAGGCCGAACCGGCGATCGCGTTGGCGGCCGGCAGGTCGCCGGGCTCGACCACGTTGGGCAGTGCGGCCGAGACCGCGGGCGTGTAGAAGGCCTTGGCGACGGCCATCGCGCCGATCGCCACCAGGGCCAGCGGCGCGGTCGCGGCCGAGCGCACGGTCAGGAGCAGCAGCACCGCGGCGACCGCCGCCAGGTTGGCGACCATCATGACCCGGCGCCGGTCCAGCCGGTCGGCGACCGTGCCGGTGAACGGCAGCAGCAGGGCCGTGACACCGGTGTCGACGGCCAGCACCAGGCCGCCCCAGATGCCGCTGCCGGTGAGTTCCGGCAGCAGCACGAGCAACGGAACCAGGACGAACCAGTCGGCGCCGAAAACCACCAGTTCGGCGCCGAACAGCCGCCGGAAGTCGCGATTGCGGGTAACGACCGAGAACGCTGCCACCACGTACCGAGACGTTACCGTGCGGGCGGGGCCGGCCCGCTGGACCGGCCCCGCCGTTCACTTCGGCTCGCCTACTTCGACTCGTTCGGACGCCGCGGCACCTTCAGCACCTCGAACTGGTCGGTGTAGCCGCGCAGCGCACCGCCCGGCTTCTCCGGCGCCTCGTGCGCGCCGCCGCTGCTGTCCGGGGCGGGCACCCCGCCGGCCGGCACCGGGTCGGCGTCCGGCTCGTCGGCCGCGTGCCGCGGCGCGTCGTCCGGTACCGGCGCGCTGCCCACCTTGGCCAGCCGCTTCGCGGCCCGCTTGGCGCGCCGCTTCTCCTTGCGGTTCTCCACCATGGTGTAGAGCGTCGGCACCAGCACCAGGGTCAGCAGCGTCGAGCTGACCAGGCCGCCGATGACCACAATGGCCAGTGGCTGCGAGATGAAACCGCCCTCGCCGGTGAGCCCGAACGCCATCGGCAGCAGCGCGAAGATGGTCGCGATCGCGGTCATCAGGATCGGCCGCAGCCGGTGCCGGCCGCCCTCGATCACCGCCTCCTGCACGCCCATGCCCTCGGCCCGGTAATGGTTGATCAGATCCAACAGCACGATGGCGTTAGTGACCACGATGCCGACCAGCATCAGCACACCGATCAGCGCCGGCACGCCGAGCGCGGTGTCGGTGAGCAGCAGCAGGCCGATCGCACCGGTGGCCGCGAACGGGATCGACACCAGCAGGATGATCGGCTGGATCAGGCTGCGGAAGGTGGCCACCATGATGATGAACACGATCGCGATGGCGGCCAGCACGGCGAGGCCGAGCTGCTGGAACGCCTCTGCCTGGTCGGCACCGACACCGGCCACCGAGTAGGACGCGCCGGCCGGCAGGGTCAGTGCCGCCAGCCGCTTGTTCAGGTCCTCGCTGGAGGCACCCACGTCCGAGCCGGTCGCGGTGCCGCTGACCGTCGCGGTGCGGTCGCCGTCCACCCGGGTGACCTGCTCCGGGCCGCCCACCTGCTTGACGTCGGCCACCTGGTCGAGGCGTACCGGGCCCTGCGGGGTGGTGATCGGCAGCGCCCGCAGCGCCGCCTCGCCGGCCGGTGCGGCGCCGAACGACACCACCACGTCCTGCGAGGTGCCGTCGACCGTGATCTGGCCGGCTGGCGCGGACCGGAACGAACCGGCCACGAGCTGGCCGATCTGCGCCTCGGTGAGGCCGTACCGGGCCGCGGCGTCGCGCTTGACCGCCACATCGAGGCGCGGCACGCTCGCCGCCAGCGTGGTGCTCACGTCGGAGACGCCGGACGTCGCCGCCATCGCCTGCCGCACCTGCTCGGTGGCCTCGGCCAGCACGCCGGCGTCGGCGGCCTGCACGTTCACCGCGAGTTGGCCGCCGCCCAGGCCGCCGGAGTCCTGCCCGATGCTGACCTCGCCGATGCCGGTCATCGTGTCGAACTCGGCACGCAGTTGGTCGCCCACCACCTCGGCGTCGGCGTCCTCAGCGAGGCCGACCTGGAACGACGCGGCGCTGGCACCGCCGCCGCCGGCGAACGGGTTGAACTCGCCGTTGCCGACCGTGACCTGGTATGTCTTCACGTCGTCGCGGGCGGCGAGCACCGCCTCGACCTTCTTGGCCGCCTCGTCGGTGGCCGCCAGGCTGGTGCCGACCGGCATCTCCTGGCTGATGTTCAGCGAGTCCTGGCCGGACTGGTCCAGGAAGTTGGTCTTGAGCTGGGTGGACAGGCCGAATGTGCCGAACAGCACCAGCACGCCGATCAGCAGGGTGGCCCAGCGCCGCTTGGTGGCGAACCGGATCACCGGCAGGTAGGAGCGCTGGAGCGGGCTGCGCAGCTCCTTCTCTTCGGCTGCCTTCCGGATGGCCTCGGTGTCGGCGCCCTCGGCCGGCGGCTTGAGGAACCAGTACGCGAGCACCGGCACCACGGTCAGCGACACGAGCAGCGAGGCCAGCAGCGCGACCGTGACGGTGACCGCGAAGGACGAGAAGATCTGCCCGATCAGGCCACCGACCAGCGCGATCGGCAGGAACACGGCGACCGTGGTGAGGGTCGAGGCGGTGACCGCGCCGGCCACCTCCTTGACCGCCGAGGTGATCGCGTGAACCTTCGGCTCGCCGTACTCCAGATGTCTCTTGATGTTTTCCAGGACGACGATCGAGTCGTCCACCACCCGGCCCACGGCGATCGTCAGCGCACCGAGGGTGAGCAGGTTGAGCGTGTAGTCGCCGACCCACAGCGCGATCAGCGCGACCAGCACGGAGAGCGGGATGGAGACCGCGGTGACCAGGGTCGACCGCACCGAGAGCAGGAACACCAGGATGACGATCACGGCCATCAGGAGGCCGAGCAGGCCCTCGGTGGTCAGGCTCTCGATCGACTTCTCGACGTAGGGCGCCTGGTCGACCACCACGGTCAGCTGCGCGCCGGAGTCGCGCTCCAGGTCGGCGAGCTTGTCCCGGACCTCGTGCGAGATCAGGACCGGGTTCCCGTCCGGCTTGGCGGTGACCGCGATGCCGAGGCTGTCCACGCCGTCGGTGCGGGTGAACGAGGTGGCGGCCGCGAGCTTGCTCTCCACCGTCGCGACGTCGCCGAGCTTGACCGGGCCGCGGCTGCCGGTCAGGTACAGGCTCTTGACGTCGTCGACCGAGGTGACCGGCGTGCCGACCTGCACGTTGAGCGCCTTGTCGCCCTCGACCAGCGAACCGGCCGGGATCGAGATGCCGTTGGCCTGCAGCACCGTGGTGATCGACTGCGGGTTGACCCCGGCCGCGGCCACCTTGGCCAGGTCCGGGGTGATCACGACCTGAGCCGCGCGCGCACCGGTCACCTGGGTGTCCCGGACGCCCTCGATGGCGTTCAGCTCGGGCACCACGGTCTGGTTGAGCTTGGTGAGCAGGTCGCTCTCGTTGCTGCCGCCGGACGCCGCCAGCACGATGGCCGGGATGTCGTCGGTGCCGCCCGAGAAGATCGTCGGGGTGACGTTGTCGGGCAGCGTCGGCTGGATTCGGTTGACCGAGGTGGTCAGCTGGTTGACCGCCTGGTCGATGTCGGTGCCGTAGATGAACTCGACGACGACCGTGGCCGAACCCTCACGGGTGGTCGAGGTGACCCGGTCGATGCCGTCGACACCCTTGACCGCGTCCTCGATCGGCTTGGTGACCTGGTCCTGGATGATCTCCGGGCCGGCGCCCGGCACCGCCGCGCCGATGAAGGCGGCGGGCAGCTCGATCGACGGGAACAGTTGCTGCTTGAGCGATGGAATGGCGTAGATGCCGAAGCCGCTGATCACGATCGCGATCAGGGCCACGAGCCCTCGATTGGCAAGACTGAGTCGGGTCAGGAATGACATGGGCGCTCCCCCCGCTGAAAGTTCGGCCGACACGAATAGTTTGCCCCACGCGAACAAATGGTTTTCGCGGGGGTCGCTGGTACCGTCCGACCAAGGCCAACCGCCTTCAGTCCGGTCAAGGGCGGTTGGCGGGGTGGTTGGACGGAGAACGCTCTGCGCGTCACCAGGAAAGGTCGGGAGTGGCCGGGAACGAACAGCTCATCGCGGACATTATGGGTGCCCAGCAGAGAGTGCAGCAGCTGTTTGCGTACGACCGCTCGGATCCGCTTTTTTCCTCGCACCTGACGCTGTCGCAGTTCAAAATCCTCATGCTGCTCTCCCGCCACGGCAGTGTGTCGGGCAGCGAGCTGGCCGGGATGCTCGGCATCGGGCCGGCCGCGCTGAGCGGCATAATCGATCGACTCGTGCAGCAGGACCTCGTCAACCGCGCCGAGGACCTGCACGACCGGCGCGTCCGCCGGATCGCGCTTTCGAAAAAAGGCGCCGAGCTCATCGGGAGCATCTTCAACGCCGGCGAGGAAAAGATGCGCGCGCTCCTCAGCCGGCTCTCAGCCGACGAGCTCGATCTCGTGTCCCAGGCGACGCAGCTGCTGGTGAAGGCGGTGGAGGAGGAGCTGGGGTCAGGCTAGGCCCAGCTCGCGGGCCGCGACCAGCACGTCGTTCTGGATCGTGGTGGGCGACGGCGCGGTCGAGATGGCCCACTCCGGGTCTTTCAGGCCGTGCCCGGTAACCGTGCAGACCACGGTCGAACCGGCCGGCACCTTGCCCGCCGCGGCCTGCTGGAGCAGGCCCGCCACGCTGGCCGCGCTGGCCAACTCGACGAACACGCCGACCTCGCGGGCGAGCAGCCGGTAGGCCGTGAGGATCTCCCGGTCGGTGACCGCCTCGATCAGGCCGCCGGAGGTGTCCCGGGCGTCCAGCGCCTTGGTCCAGCTGGCCGGGTTGCCGATCCGGATGGCGGTGGCGATGGTGGACGGCTCGGGCACCACCTTGCCGCCCACGATCGGCGCCGCGCCGGACGCCTGGAACCCGTACATCTTCGGCAGTCTGGTGCTGTTGCCCGCCTCGTTGTCCTCGAGGTAGCCCATCCAGTACGCCGAGATGTTGCCGGCGTTGCCGACCGGCAGGCAGTGGATGTCGGGGGCGTCGCCGAGGGCCTCGACGATCTCGAACGAGGCCGTCTTCTGGCCGTGCAGGCGGAAGATGTTGACCGAGTTGACCAGCGCCACCGGGAAGTCCTGGGACAGCTTGGCGGCCAGCGCGAGGCAGTCGTCGAAATTGCCGTTGACCTGCAGCAGCTTGGCGCCGTGCACGAGCGCCTGGGCCAGCTTGCCCAGCGCGATCTTGCCCTGCGGCACGAGCACCGCGCAGGTGAGGCCGGCCCGGGCCGCGTACGCCGCCGCGGAGGCGCTGGTGTTGCCGGTGGAGGCACAGATGATCGCCTTGGAGCCCTCCTCGACCGCCTTGGACACGGCCATGGTCATGCCGCGGTCCTTGAACGAGCCGGTCGGGTTGGCGCCCTCGACCTTGAGGTAGACGTCGGCACCGACCCGCTGGGACAGCACCGGGGCCGGCACCAGCGGCGTGTTGCCCTCGTGCAGCGTGACCACCGGGGTGGCGTCGGTGACCGGCAGCCGGTCCCGGTAGGCCTCGATCAGTCCCCGCCACATGGTCCTACTCCTCACTCAGCTGGCCAGACCGTCCCAGGGTGCCGCAGCGCACCGAATCTTGAGACGAGTGTCCATTACTCGGGACGATGGCACACAGCTTCGACGTTGTTGCCGTCCGGGTCGCGGACGAACGCGCCGTAGTAGTGCTCGTGGTACTCCTCGTGGACCCGCGGCTCGTGCAGCACCTCGGCGCCGGCCGCGACCGCCGCCTGGTGGAAGCCGTCGACCTGGGCGCGGGTCGCCGCGGCGAACGCGATGTGCGACTCGCGGAAGCCCTCGCCCTCGTTGAACTCGCCGATCCAGAAGTTCGCGTGCTCGGTGCCGTATCCGATCGCGACCTTGAAGTCCATCAACCGGCTGCCGCCCAGCGGCGCCAGCACGGCGTCGTAGAAGGCGGCACTCTTGGCCAGGTCGGCACACTGGAAACCCACGTGGTCGAGCATCGGCTCAGACCCCTCCCTCGACGCGCAGCACGCTCGCGATGGACCGGACAATGTCCAACTGCGACAGTGCCTCGACGGTAGCGGCCAGGTTGGCGTCCGGGGCCACGTGGGTCACGATCACCAGCTTGGCGTCCTCCTCGCGGCCGGACTGGCGGACCGTCGCGATGGACACCTCATGGGTGGCGAACACCCCGGCCACGGTGGCCAGCACGCCCGGCCGGTCGGCCACGTCGAGGTTGATGTGGTAGCGGGTGACCGCCTCGCCGATCGGGCGGATCGCCAGGTGGGCGTAGTTGCTCTCGCTCGGCGCCCGGGTGCCGGAGAGCCGGTTGCGGGCCGCCGCCACGATGTCGCCGAGCACCGCGCTCGCGGTCGGCGTGCCGCCCGCACCCCGGCCGTAGAACATCAGCTGGCCGGCCGCCTCGGCCTCGACGAACACCGCGTTGAACGCGTCGCCCACGCTGGCCAGCGGGTGGCTGCGCGGGATCATCGCGGGGTGCACCCGGACGCTGACCGACTCGGCGCCGGCCGAGTCCGGGCCGCGCTCGGCGATGCACAGCAGCTTGATCGTGCAGCCCATCTCGTTGGCGCTGGCCATGTCGCCGGCGGTGACCCCAGTCATCCCCTCGCGGAACACGTCCGCCGCGGTGACCCGGGTGTGGAACGCCAGCGAGGCGAGGATGGCCGCCTTGGCCGCGGCGTCGAAGCCCTCCACATCGGCGGTCGGGTCGGCCTCCGCGTAGCCGAGTTCGGTGGCCTCCTCGAGCGCCTCGCTGAAGCCGGCGCCGGTGGCGTCCATCGACGAGAGGATGAAGTTGGTGGTGCCGTTGACGATGCCGGTGACCCGGGTGACGCGGTCGCCGTGCAGCGACTCGCGCAGCGGGCGCAGCAGCGGGATGGCGCCGGCCACCGAGGCCTCGTAGTAGAGGTCGGCACCGCCGTCGGCGGCCGCGTCGTGCAGCGCCGCACCGTCCTCGGCGAGCAGCGCCTTGTTCGCCGTGATCACGCTCTTGCCGGCCCGCAGCGCCTCGACCAGCCAGGTGCGGGCCGGCTCGATGCCGCCCACCACCTCGACCACCACGTCCACGTCGTCCCGCTTGATCAGGCTGAGCGCGTCGGTGGTGAACAGCGCCGGGTCGATCGGGAGCGGGCCGCGCTGGCGGCCGAGACGGCGCACCGCGATGCCGGCGATCTCCAGCCGGGCACCGATCCGGGCGGTCAGGTCCTCCGCCTGCTCGTGCAGCAGGCGGACCACTTCCGAGCCGACGGTGCCGCAGCCGAGCAGGGCCAGGCGGATCGGCGATTTACCAGGTGGCACAGCTTCTGAGCTCATCCAACATCCAATGCGAGCAGGTCGTCCTCGGTCTCCCGGCGCACGATCACGCGCGAGGCGCCGTCGCGCACCGCGACCACCGGCGGCCGAGGAACGTGGTTGTAGTTGCTGGCCATGCTCCGGCAGTAGGCGCCGGTGCCCGGCACCGCAATAAGATCTCCGGGCTGCACGTCCGCGGGCAGGAATTCATCCTTCACGACGATGTCCCCGGATTCACAATGCTTTCCCACGACGCGGGCCAGCATCGGCTCGGCGCTGCTCCGCCGGCCGGCCACGGTGGCCGAGTACGAGGCGTCGTAGAGAGCGGTCCGGATGTTGTCGCTCATCCCGCCGTCGACGCTCACGTAGGTGCGGATGCCGTCGACGTCCTTGACCGTGCCGACCTCGTACAACGTGAGGACCGACGGGCCGACGATGGCCCGGCCGGGCTCGATGGACAGCCGCGGCTTGCGCAGCTGGGCCAGGTCGCACTCGGACTCGACGATCTTGTTGATCCGCTTGGCCAGATCGCCCGGGGTCGAGGGGTCGTCCTGGGTGGTGTACGCGATGCCGAAGCCGCCGCCCAGGTCGAGTTCCTCGAGCTCCACCCCGCGCGCGTCCCGGATCTGCGCCTGCAGCTCCAGCACCCGCCGGGCGGCCACCTCGAACCCGCTGGTGTCGAAGATCTGCGAGCCGATGTGCGAGTGCAGCCCTCGAAGATCCAGTACGCCCTCGTCGAGGATCCGGATGGCGGCCCGGAACGCCGCGCCGCCGGCCAGCGAGAAACCGAACTTCTGGTCCTCGTGGGCGGTCGCGATGAACTCGTGCGTGTGCGCCTCGACGCCGACTGTCACGCGTACGAGCACCTTTGGCCTTTTGCCCTTTTGCTCGGACAACGCGGTGAGCCGGGCGATCTCGTCGAAGGAGTCGACCACGATCCGGCCCACGCCGGCGTCCAGTGCCCGGGACAGCTCGGACGCCGACTTGTTGTTGCCGTGGAAGCCGATCCGGTCGGCCGGGAAGCCGGCCGCCAGCGCCACCGCCAGCTCGCCGCCCGTGCACACGTCCAGGAAGAGTCCCTCCTCGTCGACGACCCGGACGACCGCCTTGCACAGGAACGACTTGCCCGCGTAATAGACGTCGGCGTCGCCGAACGCGGCCGCGAACTCCCGGCACCGGGAGCGCAGGTCGTCCTCGTCGAGCAGGTAGGCGGGGGTGCCGTGCTCGGCCGCCAGCGCGGTCACGCTGACGCCGCCGATCGCTAACGCTCCGGCCTCGGTGCGACTCACGGTGCGTGGCCAGAGTTGCGGCACGAGGGCATTGACATCCTCGGGGGTACGCAACCAGGCGGGCCCCCGGTAACCGAGGTCGCCGTGCAGCGCGCCGGCCTCATGAGCTCGCATGCCCTACATCCTTTCGGGGGCCGAGACCCCCAGTAGGCCCAAACCGTTGGCAATCACCTGTCGGGTGGCGTCGTTCAGCCACAGCCGCGCGACCGACAGATCGGTGATCGGCTCGTCGCCCTTCGGCACCACCTGGCACCTGTCGTAGAACCGGTGGTAGGCCCCGGCGACCTCTTCGAGGTAGCGCGCGATGTGGTGCGGCTCCCGGAGCTGCGCCGACCGAGCCACCACGTCCGGATACTCGCCGAGCGCTTTGAGCAGCTCGTTCTCCTTCTCGTGGACGAGCAGCGCGGGCTGGAAGGCGGCCGCCTCGCCCCGGGTCAGCCCCACGTCGGCGGCGTTGCGGGCCACGTTCGCGGTGCGCGCGGCGACGTACTGCACGTAGTAGACCGGGTTGTCGTTGCCGGCCTTGGTCCAGACCGCGATGTCCAGGTTGATCGGCGAGTCGGACGAGTACCGGGCCAGCGCGTACCGGCTGGCGTCCACGCCCAGCGCGTCGACGAAGTCCTCGAGCGTCACCACGGTGCCGGCCCGCTTGCTCATCCGCACCGGCTCGCCGTCGCGGACGAGGTTGACCAGCTGGCCGATCAGGATCTCGAGGTTCTGGTCCGGGTCGTCGCCGAAGCACGCGGCCATCGCCTTCATCCGGCCGATGTAGCCGTGGTGGTCGGCGCCCAGCATGATCACGACCCGGCCGAAGCCGCGCTTGCGCTTGTCGAGGTAGTAGGCGCAGTCGGCGGCGAAGTAGGTCCAGTCGCCGTCCGACTTGCGCAGCACCCGGTCCTTGTCGTCGCCGAAGTCGGTGGTGCGCAGCCAGGTCGCGCCGTCCGCCTCGAAGACGTGCCCCTGCTCGCGCAGCTTGCCGAGCGCCTCGTCGAGCTCGCCCCGGTCGTGCAGGTCCTTCTCGTTGAAGTAGGTGTCGAACCGGACCCCGAACTCGGTCAGCGACTGCTTGATCTCGGCGAACATCAGCTCGACGCCGACCCGGCGGAACGTCTCGAGCGCGGCCTCCTCGCCCAGCTGGAGCGCGTCCGGGGCGGCGGCCTGCACCGCGGCGGCGATCTCGGCGATGTACGCGCCGCCGTAGCCGTCCTCGGGGGCCGGCTCGCCCTTGGCGCTGGCGTACAGCGATTTCGCGAACCGGTCGATCTGGGACCCGGCGTCGTTGAAGTAGTACTCCGTGCCGACCTCGGCACCGGCCGCGCGCAGCAGCCGGGACAGCGCGTCGCCGACCGCGGCCCACCGGACCCCGCCGATGTGCACCGGCCCGGTCGGGTTGGCCGAGACGAACTCCAGGTTGATCCGCTCGCCGCGCAGGGTCTCGCCGTGCCCGTACGACTCACCTGCCAGGACGATGTCGCGGGCCAACACACCGGCGGCGGCCGCGTCGAGCCGGATGTTCAGGAAGCCCGGCCCGGCGATCTCCACCGACTTGATCCCCGGCTGCCGGCCCAGCTCCTCGGCGAGCGCCCCGGCCAGCTCGCGTGGCGCAACCCCGGCCTTTTTACCCAGCTGAAGGGCTAGCGTGGAGGCGTAGTCACCATGCTCAGGGTTGCGCGGGCGCTCCACGGTCGCGGTCTCGGGCAGCGCGGACGCGTCGAGGCCGCGGGTCTCGAACACGGCACGAGCAGCTGAGAGAACAGTGGCAGCAAGGTTGGCGGGAGTCACCCGGCCATGCTATCGGGGGTAGACTTTCGCACTCGGCGGCCACCCGAGCCCCGCCCTTCCGCTTCTGAACGAATCGACGAGGCACGATGAGCATGAGTACGCCGGGTCCCGAGCGGGTCCCGTCAACGGTCAAGGTCGATAAGACGTCCGGCCAGGGCAAACCGCCCGCCGGCCCGGCAAAGGCCGCCGGCGCCAAGTCCAGCGGCCCCAAAGGCGGCGCCAAGCCCGGCGCTGGTAAGGGCGGCGGCAAGGGCCGCAAGCCGGTCACGCCGGTCAAGGTCGCCGGCAGCCGCAGCTGGGGCCCGATCGCGATGATCGGCGGGGTTTCCCTGGTCGCCATCCTGATCATCGGCTTCGGCACCTACAGCGTCGTGCGCGGTTCGCGCGACTGGACCGACAAGGTCGCCGAGATTCAGGGCGTGGTCAACTACCGCGCACAGAAAAACCCGGCGATCGACTCGCAACAGCACAAAGAGGGCCCACAGCAGTACGCGACCACGCCCCCGGTCGGCGGCGCGCACAACAACCGCTGGCAGAACTGCATGGGCGACGTCTACACCGAGCCGATCGCCAACGAGCACGCGGTGCACAGCCTCGAGCACGGCGCCGTCTGGGTGACCTACAAGCAGGGCCTCCCCGCCGACCAGGTCGCGGTCCTCGCCAAGAAGGTCCAGGGCACCGAGTTCATGCTCATGTCGCCGTACGCGGGCCTCGACAAGAGCGTCTCGGTCCAGGTCTGGGGCTACCAGCTCAAGACCGACGACGTGAACGACGCGCGGATCGACCAGTTCATCAAGGACACCCGCATGGTCGCCTCCAAGGAGCCCGGCGCGCCCTGCTCCAGCGGCAACACCACCACGGGCCCGCTGGCCGCCGCGCCGCCCGGCGCCGGAGCCACCCCGCAGTGACCGTGTCCACCGACCCTGGCGAGGCGGCTACGGCCGCCCCACCGGTCAACGGCAACGCACCGGGCCGCGGCCACCGCGGCCCGGTGTGGCTCGCCCTCACCCTCGCGCTGGGCCTCCTGCTGGGCATCGGCGTCGGCCTGGTGATCCCGCAGTTCCTCAAGCCCGGCGACACGTCGCCCGAGGCCGGCTTCCTGCGCGACATGTCGACCCACCACGCCCAGGCCGTCGAGATGTCGATGATCGCCCACAGCGCCTCGACCACACCCGAGATCATTTCGCTGTCCAGCGACATCGCCCTCACCCAGCACGCCCAGATCGGCTACATGCAGGCCTGGCTGCGCGACTGGAACCTGAGCCCGACCAGCTCCCAGGAGCCGATGGCCTGGATGCCCGACGCCGAGGGCTCCATCGTCAACGGCCTGATGCCCGGCATGGCGACCCCCGAACAGATGACGGCGCTGCGCGCGATGACCGGCAAGCCCTTGGACGTCGAGTTCCTGACCCTGATGCGCCAGCACCACCTGGGCGGCATCCACATGGCCCAGGAAATCCTCAAGCTGTCCGACGACAAAAACGTCACCTGGCTGGCCGGCACCATGGTCACCGCCCAGCAGGGCGAGATAAACCTGATCGACATGCTGCTCAAGAAGCTGCAAACAGCCTGAACGGGAACCGGTTGGCGGCGCGCAAACGGGGCCTGCTAGGCTTCTGAACCACTGAGCCCCCGTAGCTCAGGGGATAGAGCGTCGCCCTCCGGAGGCGAAAGCGCAGGTTCGAATCCTGCCGGGGGCACGTCACAGAACTGCAACAACGTAGCGTTGCTGATCGACTCCTCATAGTAGGAGCCTCCTTCGCGATCACCTAGACGAATGATGCGAGGCCCTGACTGTGTCCGGGCCTCGCATCGCGTCAAGGGGGGTCTCGGTTACCTTTTGCGGCGGATGGGTCGGTGCCGGCCGTCCAACGACCCCACGGCCTGTATTCCAGGTTTGAGGCTCGTAGTCGCCTTCGTGGGTCGGACACCCCCGGCTCTCGACAGCATTCGTTACGTACAGTGACCGATCTCCGTGGCGTCGAGGATCGAGCGCTTGATCTTGACCACGTGTTCGGGCCGAATGGATTGGTTGATGTGACGCAGCAAGTAGGTGCCTCGCCGCGGCTGACGGTCGTGGGATCCGGAAACGCGGGACGCGGCGCAAGCGGTTTCTGGGAGGCGTTTCTCGACGGGACAGCGGCGATCACGGTTGGTGGTGTAGTCGCGGGCGGCTTCGGTATCGAGGCGCTCAAGTCCCTGATGACCGATGAGGCCGCCGGGCGGTGGTGGTTCTTCCTGGGCTGTGCGGTTGGGGTGGCGCTCGTTGTGTTGGGTTTCCGGCTCCGGGGTCGTGCCCGACGTCGTGTGCGGGTGGGCATCGTGGTCACCGCGATGGACGCGCGGCGAGGCTTGGCGCGGGCGCGTCAGCTCGATCAGCAGGCGGAGACGTTCAGCCGGGATACATCCACAGTCACACTGAAAACGGACGTCGAATTGTCCGGCGACGGGTCTCAAGATCGGCACCTGGTGGATCTGCTGGCCGACGAGACTCTCGTGGCGACGATGATGGCCGAACGCCTGACTCCGGACGCAGCCCGGATCAACCTGATTCCGACGATGCCGTTGAATGTGGCGTTCTGGTTCGGGGCTCGATTGGGGCATACCCACGCCCGGGAGGTTGCGGTGCACGCGATCCGCCAAGCGGACGGGGCACCCCCGTACTTCCCGGCCACATCCTTGCGCGCAGTGGAGTCGAACGTGACGCCGTTGAACGTGGAGCGGCTGGAAGCGGTCGACGGCGGCGACCCGTCCAAGGTCGCGCTCGCGCTGGATCTCCAGGGCTTTGGAGACCAGTTCACCGACCAAGTCCTGGCGGCCTGCCGTCAGCACCGGATCGGGTACCTGTTGCGGCTGCGCACCTTCACGCCCCGCCTAGCGGAGGACGGCAAGACGTTCAACGGCGTCGTGGAGCAGACTTGCCACGCCTGGCGTACGGCTGCGCTGCCCGCTGCGGCCAGGACCGGCCAACACGCCATCTTCCTCAGCGGCCCGGTAGCGATCGCAGTGGCCTTGGGCGCGCGGCTCGCCGCGCCCGAGAAGAACAAGTGGACCGCGTTCACGTTCGACACCTCGACCAGTTCCTACGAACCGTTCCCACCGCCTTCAGCTCCCTGAGCTGGAGGCGATCGAGCCAGCGGTCGGACCGGAGAAACTGTCGTACCCTCGGCCTACCCTTGAGGCGAAGAGGTAGCCCACAGGTCAGGAAGGGCCGGATCGTGGTGCGCCCACGACCTGGTGACCGGTGGTGCCATCGCATGGCATGAGGGGGATTCTGTGACGTTGAACGAGGCGTTCGACGCCTTCCAGGAAAAGGTCGACGCTGACCCGGAGCAGGTCAAGGAGGCACGCACCCGCCGCGACACGTTCAAGGCGGCCCTGGGCGGCGAGGCAGACGTCGCCGAGGTCTGGGGCTCCGGGTCGCTGCGACGCAGCACGCACATCGGGCCGAAGATTCACGATCTTGACCTCGTGGTGATCTTCGAGTCGGACGAGCACCCGGAGTGGGGACAGGCCGGCGACTCGGCCGGTGAGGCGCTGGATGTGCTGGGCGGAAAGGTCAACAAGCTGCTCGGCGCGACGCACGGCACCGTGGAGAAGCTCGTCCGCCTCGCCAGCCCTCGCGACCACGCGGTGAAGTGCTTCATCGACCTGCCCGGGGACAAGGACGGCTTCACGGTCGACTCGATGCCGGCGCTGCGGCACAACGGGGCGCTGCTGATCCCCGAGAAGAGTTCCCGTCTGTGGGTGCCGGCCGACCCGATGTACCTGGTACAGGAGATCGCGAAGCAGAGCGCGAAGTGGGACTTCTACCTACGCATGATCCGCGTTCTCCGGTGGTGGACGCGGCGGGCCGAGGTCGAGGACAAGGTCAAGAAGCTGGTGATGGAGGTGCTCGCCCTTCACCACCTGCCGACCGGGTACTCACGGCCGGAGGCCCTGAAGCGGTTCTTCACCGCCGCCGCCGTCGCCGTCGGCGATGGCCCCGTCGAGGACCCGGCCGGGCACTGCGGGGAGATCCAGCGGGATCTTGACTACGTCGGCCTGCGCAACTCGCTGTCCGACGCCGCGGATCTGGCCGATCAGGCGTGTGAGGCGGCCGAGCAGGGGTACACGGATGATGCCAAGCGCCTGTGGCGTGATGTGTTCGGCAGCGACTTCCCGGCTCCGAAGGGCAAGGCCAGCGCCGGACCGGCGCTGATCGTCCCGGCGGTGGCACCACGCCGCATTCGGGATGCTCCGCAGGGCTGACCGTGCCGGACCGTCACAGCGTCGTGCCGATCAACTGGTGGGAGGCCGAGCCGCACCGCTTCGCCCAGGACCAGGAGGAAGTGGCCGCCCGATTTCCTGATCTCCGCTGGGTGGCCGAGGGCGCTGGCCGGTGGGAGGGCCGCCTGCCGATGTGGCCCCTCGACCGGCCCCAGCCGCCGGGCCTGACCGAACTGCTCGGGGGGTCGGGAATGGTTGTCGTCATCGTGTACCGACAGGCGTATCCCATGGTGGCCCCCCGGATCTACCCGGTTGATCCGCGCCCGGAGCCCCTCGAGTGCACGCAACACCGCTGGCACGTGCTGGGCGACGGAAGCTTGTGCCTGTTCCAGAGCGAGACAGCCTGGAACCCGAACGACTCGATCTGCGATCTTATCGTCAAGGCCGCCGCCTGGCGCATCGAGTACGCCCTCGTCAAGGCTGGCGCTATCGACGGGATGACCCTCAACGGCATTGTCAGTGATAGCGGCCACGACGCCTTGATCACCCGCACCGGTATGTCGAACGCCAGCAGCACACCGCCAGACCCGATAGCGGACGCCGCATGATCGGACCCCTCATCCTGCTCCCGCACGAGGGCGCCCGCCATCTCCTCGCGTCGCCCGGCACCCGCGGCACCATCCGTTTCCGTCGTGCTCCTCGTGACAACCTCACGGTCATCAGCTTCGTCCACAACGGAACATCGGGGTTCCAGACCAATTTGCGTCCCAGGCGTCACCCGTTGAACAACGCCGACCCAGGCGGCGAGGGACTCTGGTGCACGGTCCCGGTCGACCTCCACCTCGCCTGGTACGAGATGGCCCGACGACACGCGGCGATGACCACGTTCGACGCCTTCAAAGACATGGTCCCCGTCGCCTTGAAAGATCCTGGCAACACGGGCTACATCGTCCTGACCTACGCGCCGGACGCCGCCGTCACGCCGTACACCGAAGTACCCATCCCGGTGTTCGCCGGCTGGTTCGTCACCCGGCGGGGCGCCGAACCGGTGCGGGTAGAAACCGAACCGGAGACGGTCGGGCTCGACCAGATCCGCCGCTACTGGCCAGTGGACGACCTGGCGAAAGTCACGACACTACTGATCGGGGTCGGCAGCATCGGCGGTGCAGCCGCCCGCGCCCTCGCCGGGTACGGCATCGGTCGGCTACGGCTCCTCGACCCTGACCGGCTGATGTGGCACAACCTCGTCCGCCACGTCCTCCCCGAGCAATACGTCGGGCAGTACAAGGCCGACGCGATGCACGCATTTCTCGCCGACTGTTATCCACACACCGCACTGGAAGCACACCGCCTCGACGTCGTCGAACACGCCGACCACGTACGTGGTCTCCTGGCAGACACCGACATCGTGCTGTGCTGTGCCGACGGGGTCGGCGCCCGACGAACCGTCAGCCACCTCTCCCGCCGGGCGCACCGACCCGCAGTTCTCGGCTGCGTGCTAGCTGACGGCGGCATCGGCGAGATCATCCGTCTCCGACCCTGGCTCGACCACGGCTGCCTCCTCTGCCGCCGACAGGCCCTCATCGACACCGGCGTACTCGACCCGGAACCCGAACTAGAGGCCGCGTACGGCACCGGTACCTTGCATCGCCCGATGACCGCGGTCGGCTCCGACCTGGCCCTCGTCGGAGATCTAGCGGCCAAGATCACCGTCGCAACGGTGCTGGAGGCGGCGGGCCACTTCGAACACCGCCTTCCGGGTGAGACCCTTACGGTCGGGCTACAGGCCCGCAGAGGATGGACGGGTCCGTTCGATTTAGGCTTCACCGGCCAAACTCGATGGACGCCCGTAGCACCGCCGAAACTGGGTTGTTCCACTTGCGCACCCTCTGGCTAGTTTGGAAGCTGCGCGTCCGCGCATTGAACGCGGCTTCAACCGGCGCAAACAACTGGCGTGGACTGGCCACCCGCTACGACAAGCTGGGCGTCATGCTCAGTACGCGAAGTTCGGAGTTGCGTCTGCGTGCACTCTTTCGTTTCGGCGTGTCGAGCGCGGTCTCACAAGTCGATCACATAACGTGAGTGGGTTGCTCGTTCAGCGCGACATCCGGTTCCTGAAGGCCGTACCGATGGCTTCGGGGGTCATCGGACTGAAGCCAATGAGGGCTCGCATCCCGCGGTGCCCCCTTCGGCCCGAGGCCTTACTGGAAGGCCCGCATGAAGCCTGAATTACAGCAATGCAAGGAACTGCAGCAAGTCCCGCCTCCTAGCCGCCGCACCGAACTGATGTGGTCGGTGATCCGGACAGGACTTGGGCTGATCATGCTAGTACCGCCGATCCCGGCAGCATCATGGGACGAGGGCCTCAGCTTGATCACTTGGATCGCCAAGGCCCTCGCTGCGGCTGGGCTGGTCGGCATTGATCTCTTCCGCGAGCATCGCCGGTAAGGCCCACTTTGAGCTCGGTGAGGGTAGCCGCCCTCACCGAGCTCCTCCGTTATCCACGGCGCCGATGCCTTCCGACCGTCGTCTGTAGTCGTTACCAGCTATCGACGCAACACGGCAAGACTACACCGAGGCCGAGGAAGTAACCCCCACAGTGGGGGTGATTAAGTGCGGCGTGTCGACAGGTCATTCGGATCCTCTCGCGCTGATTGGTTGAAGGTCAGCCGAGCGCTTGCGTGGCTGCCGGCGGCACAGGCCGAGCACTGAGGGCATCCCGGCTAGGTGGCCAGGACGCCCTCAGCGACCTGGCAACCTCATGGGCCTTCCCTTGCTCATGAGGTCATCCTTCGTGGGTGCGAAAAGCGAGGTTTCTCCAAGGCGCCGTTGGCGATCAGGCGTGATCTTTCGGCCGTGTAGCAGCCGTCACACGATCTCGGTGTGCCGGCGGAATGGAGATTCCGGTGCCACGGGCATCGGCAGCTTGGTTCTATCCACGGCTAGTGAACGTCTACCTAAGGTTGGTAGCGATCAACTGGCGACGTCGGATGGGCGGCCGATTGGTTCTACCCTTCCTTCAACTCGGTGCTCGCAGCACCGGTCTTTACCCTGGTGAGGGCCATGAGTAGGCTCCGGCTGGATCATCCGAGATCTTTGAGGTGGCCCGGGTCCTCAATTGACTCAGCGGGCATCCTTGTGACGATTCAGAGGATGTGTACGTCTCGCTGAGTGCCGTCAGCGCTGACGAGGCGGAACGTCTCGCCCTTGCGAACGGCGTCCTGGTATAGCCCGTAGAGCTGGATCGCGCGGTTGATCGCGTCCGTCTTGGATTCGCCAGTCCAGTCGGTGATCTCTTCGAGCTTGTCCATGACTCGTGCCAGCAAGTTGACGGTGATCTTCACCGGACCACGGCGTCGACCCGGACCGGGCCGGGGAGCCGGGGGTTCAGGAGAGGCTTGGGGCGGCAGCCCAGGCGCGTCGTCAATGTCGGCGCCGGCCACTGTTTCAACTGCTTCAAGAGGGCGGGTGTTCACTGAAACTCCTTCCGATCCGGACATCTGCGGGGGTGAGGGGTGATGGGGTGAGGGTTGTTCGTACCGCAGATGTGAGTCAGCGATACGGCAACCATACTTCCAACTCATGTACGTTGCGACCCTTGTGGCCATCCAAGGAAGGTGGTTAACGTATGACTACCCCCGAGTTCTCGTTGTAACTCTCAGTACGGATAATGCAGACAATCTATACTGAGAGTGACTTTGCCATCGTTCCGCACCGTCCGTCAAACGAAGGCGGAGGTGCATTTGTTAGGTCGTGACACAATTTGTGATGTGCATCACACAGGATCTGTACGGATATCCGCTTACTAGAGGTGTGTGAGCTACATAACAGTCTTTCGTCCGACTGTGCGATGTCCGGATACGGTTCCCGGTGTACTCAGGCGCGAGGCGCCGATCACCGACAGAAAGGACCCCCCGACCATGGCGGAGTTCACCCCCGGCGACCCGGGCGACGAAGGTCCGGGAGCAGCCGCGCCGGGGCCCGGGCCCAATGGCGAGCCCGGTGGCGGCGCTGCCGCGCAGGAGTTCCACGACTTCACCGAGATCGAGGGGACTCCCTCCGAACACGCGTCCGTTGAGGTCGGTCTGGGTGACGTCACCTACGCCGTCAGCCTCAAGCTCTCGAGCTACGTGTTCATTCCGTTGCTGGCGATGGCGCTGGTCGGCGGCAGTATGTTCTTCGCGTACAAGATGAGCCAGAGCCCGTACGCCGGCTGGACCCTGTTGGGGGTGGCCATCTTCTCGATGTTCGTCCTGGGCTCGGCCGGGTGGTTCGCCCACAAGCTGCTGAAGATGGAGAAGGCGTACGACCCCAACAAGCCGCCGGTGGTCAACCTGCGTCGGCGCACCCCCCACCACACCTCCAGCGGCGCTCTGGACCAGCGCAAGTTCGAGAAGCGGATCAACGCGCGGGGTAAGAATAAGCGGCCTCGTAGCCGCTGAGCGCGACCCGGGATCCGGCTTCAGGTGGCTGATCAGCCAGAACGGGGCACTTCCGGGAGAAACAATGCATCGACGTCGTGGTTGTCTGCATCAGGAACACCACCGTGTTCCTGGTGCAGGACACCACGACGGCACGTCTTTCGACTATGGCCCCGGAGCGGCGACCCCGCCCCGGGGCTGCGGTCTCGGAGGGGTCGGCCGGGAGAAGAAGGCGATGGCCGGATCGATTTCCTGCTTGCTGGTCATCGGGAGGGGAAGTGGGATCGCTTACGGACGGAGCGCACCTCATCCACGGCGGTCCACGCCGCTTTCCTACCCTCGGACGCTGGTGGTGGCGCCCAAACCGGCTGAGATCAACGGGAACACGTCCCAAACCAAGATCCGATTAACCAGGCGTTTCGCGGCCTGGCGGCGTCATGCCCCCGGTCTGCCCCGCGTGGGATGGCGGTAACGTGCCAGGGTGCTGCCTTTGACTCTCGCTGAAATCGCCGCCGAAGTTGGCGGCGCCCTGCACGACGCCAACCCGCAGGCCCGGGTGACAGGGCTGTGCACGTTCGACTCGCGCACTGTCGAGCCCGGCAGCCTGTTCGTGGCTTTGGCCGGGGCTCGGGTCGATGGTCATGACTTCGCCCGGCAGGCCATCGCGGCTGGGGCGACGGTGGTGTTGTCTGCCCGTCCGCTCGGTGTGCCGGCGATCGTGGTTGATGACCCGCTTAAGGCGTACGGCCGGCTGGCCACCGCGATCGTGTCCCGGCTGCCGGGCTTGGGCGTGGTGGGGGTGACCGGGTCGGTGGGCAAGACCACGACCAAGGATCTGCTCGGTCAGGTGCTCGCGCGGCTGGGGCCGACGACGGCGCCGCCCGGTAACCGCAACAGCGAGTCCGGTATGCCAGAGAACGTCTCCCGGCTGGTTCCGGGCACTGAATACCTGGTCCTCGAGATGGGTGCCCGACATGTGGGCGACATCGCGTACCTGACCTCACTGGTGCGGCCGGATGTGGGCGTGGTGCTCACCGTGGGCACCGCTCACCTGGGCGAGTTCGGCTCGCGGGAGAACATCGCGCTGGCCAAGGGCGAAATGGTGGAAACGCTGGCCGCCGAGGGCACCGCCGTGCTCAACGCGGATGATCCGCTGGTTGCGGCGATGGCGAACCGCACGAAGGCACGGGTGGTCACGTTCGGCCTGAGCCCCGAGGCCACGGTCCGGGCCGAGGGCGTCACCTTGGACGCTGTGGGTCGGGCCTCGTTCATGCTGCACAGCCCGCACGGGTCGGCGCCGGTGTCGCTGCGCCTGCACGGCGCGCACCTGGTCCCGAACGCCCTTGCGGCTGCGGCGGCCACCATGCATTTCACCACCGACGTGGCCTTCGTCGCCGACGCGCTCAGCGCGGCCGAGGCTGTGTCGAAGGGCCGTATGGAGGTGGTCGAGGGCCGTGACGGTGTCACCGTCATCAATGACGCATACAACGCCAGCTTGGTGTCGATGGTTGCCGCGTTGAACGCGCTTGATGGGCTGGCTGCGGGCCGGCGCCGCAAGATTGCCGTCCTGGGGCAGATGAACGAGCTGGGCGACTCGTCGGCCGCTGACCATCGTGTGGTGGGCGAGAAGGTTGCCGAGGTCGGCGTGGACTGGCTGTTGGCGGTGGGTAACGACGACGCCGGCCTGCTTGCCGAGACTGCCGCCCGTTGTGGTGTGGCGGCGCTGCACGTGCCGGATAGTGCCGCCGCGCGGGCCGCGTTGGCTGAGCATGTCCGTGCTGATGATGTGGTGCTGCTGAAGGGTTCCAACAGCGTTGGCCTGATGGCGGTCGCCGCCGAGTTGGCGGCCACGCCCGCCTGAAGCTGCGCATGCACGACGGGTGCCCGCAGACCGCGGGCACCCGTCGCGTTTCAGAGGGAATATGGCCGTGGACGGCCCACGACTATCGGACCGAGGTCATGGCGCCCTGCGCGACCTGACGCAGGATCGGTTCTGCCAGGTCCGTGACGGTGCCGGTGCCCAGGAGCACGACGATGTCCCCGGGCCGGGCCAGCCCGGTGACCACCTCGGCGGCGTTGCCGAGATCGGCGAAACGGACCTGGCCGCCGTCCTCGGCGACGGCGTCGCCGAGGACCGTCTGGGACACCCCGGGAATCGGGTCGCCGCCGTGCACGGGAAGCAGGACCGCGTAGTCGGCGCCGTCGGCCAACGCCCGGCCGATCTCGCCGCCGAACGCTCGCACCCGGGGATAGCCGGAGGGTTGGCAGACCGCGATGACGCGGTGCTCGCCCGCGACCGCGCCAGCCGCCTCCAGGTCCGCGGCGATCTCGTTGGTGTGGTGGGCGTAGCAGTCCACCACCGTGACGCCGCCGGCTTCCCCGATGGTGGTGAAGCGACGCTGCACCCCAGTGAACTGCGAGAGGGCTTCGGCGGCGTCGACCGCGCTCACGCCGACGCTTACCAGTGCGGTCAGCGCGGCGACCGCGTCCCGGGCGTGGTGCAGGCCGGGCGTGTTCGCCCGCAGCACCACCGGCACATCGCCGGGCGTGGTGACCATGACCTTGGTCGACCAGCCGTGCCGTTCGATCGACTCGATCCGCACCGTCGCCGCGTGCGTGTTGCCGAAGGTCACCACGCTGACGTCCGGCCGCAGCTTGCCGATCCGCTCGGCGAGCCGGGCACTGGTCGGGTCGTCCGCGTCGACGACGAGCACACCGCCGGCCCGCAGACCACCGGCGAACAGGGTGTAGGCGTCCAAGTGGTCGTCGAGGCCGCCGAAGTTCTCCGGGTGATCGTGCGCAATGCGGGTCACCACCGCGACCTGCGGGTGCAGGAACAGCAACGAGTGGTCGGACTCGTCCGCCTCCGCCACGATCAGGTCGCCCTTACCGTGACGGGCGCCGGAGCCCGGCCGGTCGAGGTCCGCGCCGATCAGGTACGACGGATCCTCGCCGAGCGCGGTCAGCGCGGTCGCAATCATCGCGGTGGTGGTGGACTTGCCGTGCGTGCCGGCCACCGCGATCAGCCGCCGGTCCTTGCTGATCTCCTGGAGCACCTGCGCGCGGTGCACGACCGGGATGCCCGCCACGCGGGCCGCGGCCACCTCGCTGGTGTGCGCGGTGACCGTCGTGTAGACGACGCAGCTCGCGCCCTCGACCGCGGCCTGCTCGTGGCCGACCGTGACACGGCAGCCGAGATCGCGCAGCCGGGCCAGGCGGTCGGAGTCGGTGGCGTCGCTGCCGCTGACGACGGTGCTGCCGGTGGCCTGGCAGAGCTGGGCCAGGGCGGACATGGCGGTACCGCCCGCGCCGACGAAGTACGGTCGGGTCAGGTCGATCGGGCCGGAGTACGGGTGCAGTGTGGGGTTACCAGTGACGGTGTCACCCATGACGTTCCTCTCGTTGAACCGGACTGGATGTATCGCCGCCGACCCTGTTGGGAGGTCGGTGAACGGCCGAAATCGTGTGCCGGTCCAGCCGCCGCACCCTGCGTCGAACGGGGGCGGTCGGGCAGCGCGCAGCAGCTGGACCGGGGCTCACAGGGTGTTGCTCGCTATGGAGTCGGCTTCATGAGGAAGGTGAACTCGTCGGCGGGAGTCGTCGCCTGCGCGGAAAACGTCCGGACGTGCCTACTCGGCGCGACCGTGCCGGAGACGATCGTCGTGACGATCCACCGCATGTAGAACGCGGGAACGGTGTAGATGATCGGCGATCCGCACGGGTTGGTCCCGCTGGTCTCGCGGCTGGCGACGCCGACCGACTTGAACTGCTTGGTGCGGCGGTCGGTAAGGCTCAGCCATTGCAGCGCCGGGCCGCCCGAGTCGCCGAAGCACGCGCCGGGGCTGGTGCAGATCTCTCCCGCGCTGATCAGGCCGCCGGCGCAGTCCTCGTCGGGCAGCACGGTGACGTCGCGCTGGCGCAGCATCTCGGGCAGCTCGGTGCCGGCCGGCACCGGGAATTCCGGGAGTCCCCACCCGATGAGCCGGCTCGGCCCGCTCCGAGCGCTGCGCGCCCAGGACAGCGGCATCAGCGGCCCGGCGACAGCCCGGTCCAGCTTGACGAGCGCGATGTCGGCGATCGGCTGGCCGGTGGGCTGGAGCCAGGCCCAGTCCGGATGGATCAGCACCGTCGCGCCGACCGCCTCTTGCCCGCCGCTGAGCCGGTTGCGCGAGTTGATCCGTACCGTGATCCGCTCCGGGGCCACGGGCACCACGGTCGGCTCAACGGTGAAGTCGGACACGCAGTGGGCGGCAGTGAGCAGGTACCTGGGGGTGATCAGGCTGCCACCGCACTTGAGGATGCCCAGTCCCGGGTAGTCCACCGCCACCGCGGTCATTCCCGGATACGAGCGCGTCGCTTCTTGCCCGCCAACGATCGCGAGGGCAGGGGCAGCCCCCAGGAGAAGCGTGCCGAGAATGCCGGCCACGGCGATCGTTGATCGTCTGAGGAGTTTCATCGATACCTTTCGATGCGTGAGATTGCACGGCCCGACACGGGTGGTGTGTCGGGTTGCCTGAGGGGTGGATCGTCAGCGTTCGTCTGGGCGATCCGGTGCCACGCGTTACTCAGTGAGTTCACCCAGTGATGGCGTGGGGGTCTTCGCGAGCCGTACGAGGGCGACGGCGCTGAGCAGGGTCATTTGGGTGCCCGGCTGCGTGCGCATAGTGCCGTACACCTCTGCGACGGCTTCGAAGTCAGTCCAACCGGCAGCGAGCAGATCCCGGACCTTGCCGGTGAACTCTTCTAGCTGGTCTTTCGCTCGCGCGTAGTCGGCCTTCGCAGCCTCGACCACCGCGGGCGATGGGCGTTTGCGTCCCCGCTCGGGGGCGCCGCCGTCAGCTCCGTTTACGGGTGTGGTCATGCCGGGTGCCCCTCCACAGGAGATAGTGCCGGATGGGATTCAGGTCGAATCAAGATCACCGCCGTTGTCGTACGCAAGGAAGCGTTGGTCGGCTCCTTCATCCAGGGCGCTCGTCCACGCGGCCGCCGATTGCCCTGGCCAGGGCTTCCTCGTCCAGCTCCAGGACGATGCAGCCGCGATCGGGATCGAAGTGCACGCCCTCGACCTCGGCGTAGACGCCGTTGATCACCACACCCACGTCGACGTTCGGCTCGCGGGCTGCGGTCGTGAAGAGGGCGTTGCGCAGCATTCCGGTCCCCCTGCTTGTTGGTCATGGCTTGCTGGCGACGCCACCCCACATCGAGACCTGCTTCGCGGGAGGTTTCGCGTCTCTCCAGGAGCGGCCCCATTTGCTGATGACATCCAGCTGCGGCTGGCGCCGTTCCCTGCCGTCTGAGCGCGGCTGGCATAGATCCCAGCCGTCGAAGAATCGGCGCACCTGTTGGCGGGTGCGGGCGTGGAACTGATCCTTGCCGGGATAGTTGCCGCTGGTCAGCGCGTTGACGTTCCGGCGCGGGACGAGGTCGTAACTGCCGTGGGAGAGCGCGATCATGCTGCCCGGCGCGAGTGCGTTCTTCAGCGTGTCGACGATGGTGTACGGGTCGTCGTGTTCGGGGATGAAGTGCAGAACGGCGACCAGCATCAAAGCCACCGGCCGGCTCAGGTCGAGGGTTTTGGTCAGCGTGGGGTGCGCGAGGATGGTGCCGGGGTGGCGCAGGTCGGCATCGATGTAGTCGGTGACGCCTTCTCGCGTGCTGGTCAGCAAGGCCCTGGCATGGACAAGTACCAGCGGGTCGTTGTCGACGTAGACGATGCGGCTTTCCGGGTCGACCTGTTGCGCGACCTCGTGGGTGTTGTTCACGGTGGGCAGGCCGGTGCCGATGTCGAGGAACTGGCGGATACCGTGCCGCCTGGCGCAATACTCGACAGCGCGCCTCAGGAAGGCCCGATTCTCACGAGCAGCGGTCACGATGTGCGGCCAGCGTTGGGCGATCGCGTCGCCGGACTGCCGGTCCGCCTCGAAGTTGTCCTTACCGCCCAGCCAGTAGTCATACCGGCGGGCCGGATGCGGCGTGGCGGTGTCGAGCCGGGCAAGAAGGTCGTCGCTGGTCATGATCGCGTCCAGGTGAGTCGGGTGCCGGCTAGAACGGGGCGGTGGCGAGGTCGCCGATGGTGTCGCTGACGGCCTGGGCCAGGTCGGGGACAGCGAGAAGCGGCGATTCTTTTCCAGCGCGAAGCGGGATGCTGTTGGTGATGCCGCTCAGGATGTGTTCGATCTCCGCGGCGTCGTACGGGGTCATCAGGCTGCCGTGCAGACGCAAACTCAGGATGAGAGCACACAGACAGTCCGTGGTCGCATCGGCTGGCCGGTCGAGGTAGACGAGGCGGTGGTTGAGCCGGCCACGGATCGTGGAGATGAGTTCCTGGTTCCTCAGGTGATAGCAGCTCGACCGTAGCCGGCGGCGTTCTTCACGCAGGTGGCCGGCCGCGATCAGCACGGCCCGGGTGCGCTGGTACACCTCCTGGTACGGGTTGGGCTCGTCGCCGTACCAGTCAGCGCGAGCCCCCCGCAGGACGCTGGTCAGCAACGGCGCATGCGCTGCCCCGATAGCGATCTGGATGGCCGCGCCAACCGGGTCGGGCACCAGCTCACGGCTCTCATCGGTGATGTAGATGCGGCCCGCTGCGATGTGGATCCGGTCGGCCAGCAGCAGGTCCGTCAGGGTCGCGGCGACCAAGCCGATGTTCAACGCACGCACATCGATCATCAGGCGCAAGGGTGTGTAGCGTTCGTCGTGGGCCAGCAACCACAGCTGGTCGCGGACGCCGGTAATCCCGGGCCGCATCAGTCTCCTCCCCGGATCGCGCGGAGCACCTTGTGGGCGCCGTGGTAGGGCAACACCGGCGCAATCAGCGCCTTGTCGATCGCGGCGGCGATGGTGTAGTCGGCGTCGACGACATTGCCGACATACGCGCTACCGGCCTGCGAGACCAGCTGGTAGGCGTCCAACTCATCCAGGCCGGTCAACTGGACCAGCTGCCGCACGAGGTCGAGGTGAGCGGCCCGGTAGCTGTCTTCCAGAGGCCGGGCCACACCGATCGACATGAACTGCGCGTCGGTCTCCAACCGCGGCACCGGCGTAGACACCTCGGACAGGACATCGACGACCAAGGTCACGTGCATCGGCACCTCGACCGCGACCCCGCACAACTCCCCATCGCCCTGCCGGGCGTGCCCGTCACCGACCGCCAACAAGGCACCTTCGACACCCACCGGCAGATACACGGTGGTCCCGGCCCGCAACTGGGGCATGTCCAGGTTCCCGCCGTGCACCCCCGGCACGATCGACGCGCGGACTTCACCGCCGGCCGGTGCCACACCGACGGTGCCGAGCATCGGCTGCAACGGCAGGTCCACCTCGAACGCACACGAGCGCGCCGTGTAGCGGACCGTGCCGCGCTGGTGGTCGATGGTGTACTGCCAGACCCGCTCTTCCAGCGCCGGATGCAGCATGGCCGTGGTCGCTGTGCCGGTCAGCGCGCCGAAGTGCGGGAACGTCGACGAGAACCCGACATCGGCGGCCGGCGTCAGCTCGACCACGTGCACCGCGAGGGTGTCGCCGGGCCGTGCACCGTCCACGTACAGCGGCCCGGTGACCGGGTTCAGGTACGGGAACTGGCACACCTTGCTGGGCAGGTCGTCGGTGCTGGCGACTTTCCCGGCGAAACAGTCCCACGTGCGCAGCCGAACCAGCTCATACGGTTCGATCACAGCGACCGGGTCACGGCGACCGAACGTGTACCCAACAGTCGCATCAGTGGCGTCGATGAACCTCGACTCAGCCACGGTGACCTGCCACCACAGCATCGGTAACCGGGCCGGGCTGGCTGTCGTCCATACCCGCCAGGCGGGGCCGACGGCCGGTAGCGACCATCAGCCCGAGCACGACGACGCCCAGGCACAGCCAGGCGAACCCGAGCTTCTGCGCAAGGATGTTTGCGTTCACGATCACCACCACCAGGATCGCGATACCTATCACCGGCAGCACCCACGACCGGAACACCCCCGCCACCCGCCGCTGTTGCGGGCGAAGGTTGCGAGCCAGCACCGACAGGTGCACCACGATGAAGCTGAGGATCGCGCCGAAGTTGACCAGGCTCGCCATCAGGCTGATCCCGTCCTCGCGCGCCGCCATCAACAGGCCCAGGCCCAGCGACACAGCCGCGGTGAGCAGGATGCCGTTGGTCGGCACCGACCGCATCGGCGACACCCTCGCCAAAAACGCGGGAAGCTGGCCGTCGCGAGCCATCGCATACAACAGCCGGGACGTGCCGACCTGCGCGACCATGTTGTTCGCCAACCCCCACGCCAGCGCCGTCGCCAACGCCGTCAACGTGGCCAACCACGGACCCGCCGCGACCCGGGCCGTGTCGTAGAACGCCGTGCCAGCCGGGTCACCCTCGGCGATCAGCTTGGCCGGGTCCTCGACCAGCAGCGCGGCGACGAACGTCTGCGCCATGAACAGCACCCCGGTCACACCGAGCGCGGCGATCTGCGCCCGGGACACCTGCCGCGCGCCGCCCTTCGCGTCCTCGGCCATCGTCGACAACGCGTCAAACCCGAGAAACGACAGCATTCCCACCGACACCGCCGCCGCGATCAGCCCGAGCTGGAACTGGCTACTGTCGAAGACCGGCGCCCAGGAGAACCCTCGCCCGGCCCCCGACATCAACGCCAGCAGGCCCGCAATCAGATAGAGCCCCAGCACGGCTAGCGCACCGACCAGGAACGCCTTGTTCAACCGTCGGGTCGTCTTGATCCCCCGCAGGTTCAGCCCGGCGTTGACCACCACGAAGATCACAATCCACGCCCACACCGGAACCCCGGGCAGCACCGCTGTCATGCTCGCCGCCGCGACCAGCGACAACAGCCCAGGAACCAGGATGTAGTCCAGCAGGATCGTCCACCCCGCCAAAAAGCCCACCCACGGCGCGATCGCGCGGCCGGCGTACGCATACACCGAGCCAGCCGTCGGATACGCCCTGACCATCACCCCGTACGACGACGCAGTCACCAGCATCGCGACCACCCCGACCGCGTACGCCAGCACCACCATCCCCGCCGACGCCTGGAACACCGACCCGAAGATCCCGAACGGCGCGATCACCACCATGTAAATCAAGCCGTAGATCAACAAATCACCGAAGCTCAGCGTGCGTCTCAGCTCCGGCTTATAGCCGTACTGCTCCAAACGTCGAACATCATCGAGGCGGCCGACCGCAGTCATCAGGGGGACTGCCTTCCTATCGAGGGAAATCAGCAATAAGGGGAAGGTGGGCTGGGCGTACAACACGTGTCAGGCGGCACGCCCCAGCCCACGCCCTACCGCGGAGATGTGGCACGCGGTCCGCGCGGTCGGGCCGTTGACGCCTCGCCCGCCGCACCGCATCGGGGGCAGGGAACGGCAGGCGAGGAGCTTTGGATCTTCCGGCTGCGACAGCCCGGTTCAATACAGAGGAGTGTGGTCAGCCGATCGCCCCAGAAGTGACACAGTTCGGTGTCACCCGCTGGTCCACGACGGCCACGGGGTGTGCTTGTACGAATTTCGATCGGCCTTATGGTTGAGGGTCCGGGCCGTTAAGGCCATGATCTAAGCGAGTGAGGCAGCGGCTCGCCGCGCCGGCGGCGGTCCTAGGCGGCCAATCGAGCCGCGCACCGGTGGTGAGCCGCCCAGCCATCAACACTTGGGGAGTTCAGATATGTACGTGGTCGGCGCCCAGGGATACCTCGGCTCACGAGTGATGGCCAGCGCACTCGGTGCGGGCGTCGAGGCCACGGCGGTGAGCCGAAGTGGCGACACGCGACATGGGATTTCCAGCATCAGCTGGTCTCAGTTGCTTAAGGACCTGAGCGCGAAACCTGGCCGGCGGACCGAGGTCATCTGGATCCTTGACGGCGCGAAGCACAACGAACTTGATCGACTCAGCGACCTTCTCGGTGTCGCCGGGGAAGCCATCTACATCACAGCGGTTTCCTCGTGCACGGTCTACGGAGACCAGCAAGGTCGGAGTTGCGACGAGACCACGCCGCGCAGCCTCATGACCGACAACGCACAGCTGAAGGCCGCTTGCGAGGACGCTCTTGAGGCATCGTCGGTGTCCTATAGCGCATTGCGACTCGGTGCACTGTATGGAGTTGACGATCGAGGCGTGCGACAGGACCGTATAGAGAAGTGGGTAACCGAGGCTGCACGCGAGGGGTCGGTTACGGTTCCCGAACCTACCCACTGGCGGGGTTGGCTGCACCGCGAACAGGGAGCGCGAGCACTCCTTCGCGCCGCCAGCCGACGCATCGAAGGCGTCTTCAATGTCGCGTCGTCGAACTACCGCTTCGGAGATGCGGCAGCGTTCGCCGCAACCCACTTCGACGCCGCCGTAGCGAGCGACGGCAAGGACGACCCGATGGACTACCGGATCGACTCGACAAAGGCGGAACGAGCATGCCTCCTTGATCAACTCGGCGGTGAGGCTCTGCCGGACGCCGTGACATCCTTCGCAGAGCAGTACAAACTGTAGCGAGGGCATAGTCTCCGCAGCCGAGGGAATACACCTCCGAACTACTACTCTGCACCGGTGGCGAGATGGACTACGACGACGACCTGGGAATCGGTAGCCGCATAGCCGAGGCGCGGAAGCTTCGACGAATGAGCCAGGAAGAGCTTGCGGCACGCATTCCGTTTAGCCTGTCCATGCTGCGCAAGGTCGAGCAAGGCAAGAGGGACGCCACCCCCGCGTTCACGGCGGCCGTAGCGAAGACTCTCGCCACCGACGTGACCGCCCTCACCGGCCAGCCCTATGACCAACACGGCCGGAGTCGCGACAGAATTCACGCACTAATGCCAGGTCTCCGGCAAGCCCTGACCTATTGGGATCTGAGTCCTCAACTAGATCGACCAATTAGGAGCTGGGAGGTTCTTAAGGCCGAGACCCTTGTGGCAGCAGAACTGCGCCGCAGGGCGCAGCACGTGAGACTGGTTCAATTACTCCCCGAGCTTATGCTTGAAGTCACTGCCGCCACACACGAAGTCGCCGACCACGAGCGCGAGAGACACTTTGAGCTTCTTGCAGTTCTACTGTTCGCTGCGCACTCGGTTACCTATAAGACTGGGTATCTGGATCTATCAAGTGTGGTTGAGGATCGCATTAATTGGGCCGCGGGAAAATCGTCCGATCCGCTGATGGGGGCGCTCGCGGCTTGGGCTCGTACGACGTCGATGCTTCAGAACGGCTCTTACGGCATCGGCGTCAAGCTGCTTGATCGAGCGCAGGCCGAGATAGAGCCCCAACGCACCGAAAGCGAGGCGTTGGCGCTTCCCGTGTCAGGCTCCCTACACCTTCGATCGGGCATGCTGGCGGCACGGGCCGGAGATGGGGACACCGCAACCGCCCATTTGAGGGAAGCCCGCAGTATCGCGGCTCACCTCGGCGGCGCAGACCACGACGGCGGTTGGCACCAGCTCTCGTTCGGCCCGACGAACGTCGAGATTCACGAGGTCGCTGCACGTATTGAGCTTGGCGATGGCCCTGGAGCGATGGAACGGGCAGAACGGATAACGATCCCGACGAGCCTGCCACCCATACGCGCTGGCCATCATTTTGTGGATCTTTCCAGAGCTCAGCTTTGGGTCGGCGATCGAGACGGTGCATTAAAGAGTCTCTATCAGGCGAGAAGGCTGGCGCCACAACAGACACGCCACTTGCCGACGACACGCGAGGTACTACGCATGCTTGTGAGAGCCCACCGCCGGAGCAGCGAACCGCTCGCGAAGATGGTGAATTGGATCGGCGGCGAGCTCTAGTCCGATAACCAGCTTCTATGCCCATGCCGTAAACGAAGATAACCGCCCCCGTTCCATCGCGAGGATGGAGCGGGGTGGGTTGCGATGCTACATCGAACGCGCTCGCAGCGATCCACGTCCGTCCGGACTACTTCCTGGCGGTCGTTGCGAAGGACACCGGGGCGCTGATCGGCTTCGCAGCACTCAGGCCCCCGTCCGGGCACCGACGCAGGATGTCTCACCTCAGGCGCGGCCGATGGTCGCGGGCGGCGCGCGGGTCCTAGGCAAAGATCGTTGCCAATATCGAGGCGCCGAAGAGAACCGGTCCGAACGGTAGTTTGGTGGAGCGGTCGCGGCTTCTGGCGACCGTGACCAACGCGAGAACCCATTGGGCGACGAGGGCGGTCAGGATGGCGGTGGCCGAGACCTGCCATCCAAGCCAGCCAAGCGTGAAGGCCGTCGCGCCGGCGAAATGGACGTCACCGAGACCGAGCTGGCCAGGTGCGACTAAAGCGACGAGGAGCAGTATGGCCGACACCGCGAGTCCTGAACAGATGGCTTGGGCCAGGGCGGTGAAACGGCCGTCGTTGATCGACTCGATGGTGAACAGGACAGCACACGTGAGCCAGGTCGCGCCGACCATGGCGTGTGGAAGTCGATGCCGTCGAAGATCGATGTAGGACAATCCCACGCCGAGGACGCTGAACAGCCAGTATCCCGGGGCGGAGATCCGCCACCCGACTCGGAGACACACGGCGTAGGCGATCACGGCAGTCGTCACCGCCATGATCGCGGTGAGTAGGTGCGGCGTGTTGTTTGACCACCATCGAGGCGGCAGCCGCACCGGACCGTCGGCGGGAGCGGCGTGTGCGGTCGCGGCGACGGGTAGCGCTGCTATGAAGCCACCAGCCGCCGCGACCGCTGCCATAGGACCGGCTAGGTCCGCCATGAGTCGGACTTGCCTGGCTGTTCGGCAAGGTGGTCCTGGTCCCAAGCTTCGATGTGGCGGAGGGCGACCACGAGGCGCTGCCCGCTGTTGGTCAGGGTGTAGTCGGGTGGCACACGTTTGGTGCGGTGCTCGATGAGGCCCTGCCCGGTCAGCGCGACGAGGGTGGCTTGGAAGGTTCGGGAGTGGACCGGCTGGTCTGCGGCGACCACGCCGAGCCGTACGAGTAGGTCGGTGTACCGGAGGGGCTCGGACGACAGGATGTCGAGAATCTCCCGGCCCCACTTCGGTTTGATCGCTTGATGGGCGCGTTGCAGCATGTTTTCCAGCGCGACTCACCTCCCCTCGTGGGCGCGCCGCTGACCCAAACGAATGATCAGTGTATTGCCTCATGTCGAACGTTTGCGAACCAATTCTGTCACTTTGGTTACACACGAGGCTCTGTCGAGAGGTTCCCATTAATCCGAAGAATAACTATTACACCGAATGTGTATTAGTGCCGCTGGCGATGGAACGGTCTCGTGACCGGGAAGTCGTCGGCCCATGCCTGAAGTGCGGCAAGGTGGGGGAAGAGCGTAGCCCCCGCCGAGGTCAACGCGATCGGGGCATCCGGGCAAGGGATGGTGTCCCACGATCCGCATCGAGGACTGCTGATGAGACCTTCGGCCGCGAGCGCGCGTAGGCACCGCTCAGCGTGCGGGTATACCGCCTGATTGATCTGTGCGAAGGTGGCGACACCGTCTCGCCGATGCAGCGTTACCAACGTCTGATAGACGCCGGGCCTGCCGACGAGTTCGAGGATCCGGCTCAGTGACCGGCGGCCGTCACCCAACAAAGTATCTCCAAAAAACTTTGGCCACTTCGTTCGGGATTGTACGACCGATCGAAAGATGATGATCTGTCGTGTTTACGACACTAGATATGCCCGCTTTGCACCTTGTGGTGGATGCACCGACAGTGCTGTAGGGCCGGCAGTGAGCGCGCGTCAAGGATCGAGAACGCGCGTACCTCGGGACGCGCGTAGTTGCGACTCTCGACAGTTGCGGACTAGACACGTTGGGTGACCTTGGTTCGGGCTGGCTGGGCGAGGGTGTAGATGCGGGCTGCGCGGTGTCTTGACGTGCAGTCGGAGGTCAACGGAGGAGGCAGAATCGTGAACCGGCGCGCGGGGGTGATGGGGCTAGTGACAGTCCTGGTGATAGGTCAGGCTGGCTGTAGCTCGGACGGGGGCGACGGCGGCACACCGGCGAGCAGCACGGTGCCGGAACCGTCGCCATCGGCGAGTCTTCCGCTGAGCGTCGCGGCCGAGCGGGATGCGCTCGTCGCTTACCGCGGTATGTGGTCTGCGTTCGTCGAGGCTGGTAAGACGTCTGACCCTGACGCTCCCGACCTGCGTAGGTACGCGTCGGACAACGCGCTGAAGCTCATCGTCAGTTCTCTGTTCACCGACCGGGACCAAGGCAAGGTGACCAAGGGACCGTTGCACATCGACCCGAAGACAACGGAGTCGAAGCCGCCGGACGCGCCCACCGAGGTCAAGATCCTCGATTGCGTCGATTCCACGAACTGGCTCGAATACAAAAAGTCCGGCGAGCTGTGGGACAAGGAATCGGGCAGTAAACACCGCACCACCGCCACGGTGAGACTGACCGACGGTGTGTGGAAGGTGTCCTCCTTCGTCCTCGAAGGAGCAGCGACATGCTGACCCAGCTGCGACGTCTGGTGCTGGTAGTGGTCCTCTGGATCGCCGCCGCCCTGGCAGTCGCCGGACCGGCGACCGCCGGAGACGGCACCGGTGGCGTGAGCTGCCCGATTGGCTCCACCGCCCCGGGGTGTGACATCAACGCTGGCACGGGGGGCGACTCCGGCAGCACCAACCCCAGCACGGGCGGCAAGGGCGGTGACGGCAAGTGCCGCAACCCGCAAGGCACGGAGATCCCCTGCCAGCGCGACGGCGGGTGGGCTGGCGACGACGGTTGTTACTACAAGCCCGCCGATGTGTCGCAGTCCACGATCGACGCTCTCGGTGGTCAGCCTGCTGGCGAGGGCGGTTGGTACCAGCGGGTTTGCTACAACGACGACGGTGAAGCGACCTCGGGCTTTGGCGGCCCGGTATGGATTGCCGGGGCACCGCCCGTGGTGTCGCCAGAGGTGCTGGCCCGTCAGGTACGCTCGCGGCTGAATCTGCCGAGGGTCGAGATCCAGACCAACCCTCCGGGCAAACAGTTGACGCATCTACCGACGTGGCTGTCCTTGGATGCCTCGTCGTGGGAGTCCAGGTCGGCCACCGCGTCGGTGCCCGGGGTGTCAGTGACGGCGACCGCGCGGCCGGTGCAGGCGTCCTGGGCGATGGGCAACAACACGACGAAGGTGTGCACGGGGCCGGGTACTAAGTGGACGCCGGGAACAGATCCGAAGCTGCCGTCGCCGGACTGCGGATACACCTACACCCACCCGTCGGCGCAGGCTCCGGGCGGCAAGTACACGGTCACCGTGACGGTGACGTGGGAGGTGACCTGGGCCGGTGCTGGGCAATCGGGCACGGTACCGGGGCTGACTACGACTGGGAGCCTGCCGGTCACCGTCCAGGAGTCGCACGCCCTCATCACGAGCTGACATCCGGCGCCCGAGGGGGCGCCACATCGGGGAGGTAGTCATGTCGGTGGGTGCCGTGCGCCCAAAATCGGGCCTTGAAGATCGTCCGCAGGCGGCGCAGCCGCGTGCCGGGCGAGGACCCTGGCGGGCGGCTCGCCGCCGCCGCCGGATGCCGTTCGTCGCGCTCGGCGGGCTGTTGGTCATCGTGTGCGTCCTCGCGTACGCCTACGGGGCAGTGGCCTTGGGTGACCGGGTACAGGTCCTCGCGGTGGCCCGGGCGGTCGCGGCGGGGCAGGCGTTCACGACGGCGGACCTCCGGCCGGTGTCAGCGGCGCAGGACCGCACGGTGCAGCTGATCCCGGCGGACCAGGCCACGCAGGTCGTTGGCCGTACGGCGGTGGTGCCGCTACTGCCGGGAACCCTCCTGACCCCGGCGCTCCTCGGTGACGCGGCGTTCCCACCGGCGGGGAAGGTGACCGCCTCGGTGGCGGTGAAGCCCGGCCAGTACCCGCAGGGCCTCGCGGCGGGCGCGCGGGTGAGCGTGTACGTGACAACGGACTCCGCCGGTGCCGGTGCGGCACCGGCGGGAACCTCTGCCCCGGCCTTGTCCACGCCGGCCCGGATGCCGGCGGTCGTCCTCTCCGTGGACCTGGCCGGTGACGGCCAGGGCGCCATCGTGATCACGCTGCTACTCGACGCGGACGACGGTGGTCGATTGGCGGCGGCTGCGGCGGGCGGCGTGGTCCTGATGCAGACCACACCGGAAGAGAGCTGACGATGCCGCTGCTGGCGATGTGCTCGATCAAAGGCCCCGGCGTGACGACGGCCGCCCTCGGGCTGGCCGCGGTCGCCGACGAGTCGGCGCGGGTAGTGCTGGTGGAGTGTGACCCGGCGGGCGGTGACCTGATGTTGCGGCACGGGTTAGCCGCGAAGCCGAACGTGGTCGATCTGGCCTCGGCGGCCCGGGCCAACGGAAGTGACTCGGCCGTGTACCGGACCGTGGTGCAGGCGCTGCACGTCGGGGACCGGGCCGTGGAGGTAGTGGTGGCACCGGCGGGTGGGGCGCAGAGCCGGGCAGCGCTGCCAGAGCTGACCCGCGCCGGGCAACTCGTGCTGAACCCGCCAGACCGTCTCGTGGTGGCCGACTGCGGACGGTTCGAGGCGCTGTCGGCGGCCAGGCCGATCCTGGCCCTCGCGGATGTGGTGGCCGTGGTGGTGCGGGCGACCGCCGATGCGCTGGCCCATCTGGAGGAACATCTCGGCGAGTTGCTCGACGTAGTGACCGGTCGTCTGCTGGTGCTACTGGCGCACGGCGGGATCTACGACGAGACCGACGTCGCCGACGTGCTCGGCCGGTACGTGGCCGAGGAGCTGATGGGACCGGTGGACCAAATGGCGGTGCACGGCCCGCTGCCTGAGGACCGGCGCGCGGCGGCGCTGCTGGGCGGTGGCCTCGTCGCGGGCCGCCGGTGGCGGCGGCTGCCGCTGCTGCGATCCCTCGACCGCATCGCGGGCGAACTGGCGCCGCTGCTGGCGATCGCCCCGCAAGGCGGCGCGGCCTCGCGGACGGACGTGCCAGGATGAGCGCACCGTTCAACGCGTTGTCGGCAGCGCCGGTCAACGGACATTGGCACCATGGCCGCCCAGTTGAGCGGGACCTCGGCCCGGATGTGGCGGTGGTCCGGCAGATCCGCCGTGAGGTCGCCGAGCGGCTGACCAAGGCCAGCCGGGTCCGCGAGGCCGCGACCAACACGCCGATGCCGACGGAGGAACGGGAGGCGTTGACGCGCCGGCTGATCAGCGAGGCCCTCGACGCCTACGCCACGGCAGAGATGCAGGCCGGTCGCCCGCCGCTACGCCCGCAGGTGGAGTCGCGGGTGGCGCGGACGGTCGCGGACACTCTGTTGGGCGCGGGCGGGTTGCAGCCCTGGCTGAACAACCCGGAGGTGGAGGAGATCGTCGCGAACGGCTGCGATCAGGTCTTCGTGCGCTTCTCCGACGCGCGCCACGAACGGGTGGAGCCGATCGCGGACTCCGACGCGGAGATGGTGGACCTGATCCGGATGTTGGCCGCTCGGACCGGCAACGACGAGCGCCGCTGGGACCGGGCCGCGCCGCTGTTGAACCTGCAGCTCGCCGACGGCAGCCGACTCAACGCCGTCCTCGACGTGGTCCGGCGCCCGTCGCTGTCAATCCGGCGGCACCGCTACCTGACAATGACCCTGCCCGAGCTGGTCGAGTTGGGTGCCATCGACACCGCGCTGTCCGAGCTGTTCGGCGCCGCCGTGCGGTCGCGGCTCAACACGATCGTGGGTGGCCCGACCGGTGCCGGGAAAACCACGTTCCTGCGCGGACTGGCCTCGGCGATCCCGGCTCGCGAACGCCTGGTGACGATCGAGGACACCTACGAACTCGGCTTCGACCACGACCGTGCTGCGCACCCGAACGTGGTCGCCATGCAGGCCCGTGACGCCAACGTGGAAGGCGAGGGCGCGGTGGACATGGCGGCGCTGTTCCGTAACGCGCTGCGGATGGTGCCTTCGCGGGTGTTCGTCGGCGAGGTCCGGGGGCACGAGGTGGTGCCACTACTGAATGCCATGTCGCAGGGCAACGACGGCTCAATGTCGACCATCCACGCCTCGTCGTCGGCCGGCGTGTTCCGCAAGCTGGTCCTCTACGCCGCCGCGGCCCCGGAGCGCCTCGACCCGGCCACGACGAACCTGCACATCGCCGAAGGGCTGCACCTGGTGGTGCAGTTGCGGCTCACCGACACCGGGCGCCGGTTCGTCACCAGTGTCCGGGAGGTCGTGGACGCCGACGGGTTGCAGGTCGCGTCCAACGAGATCTTCCGGCCCGGCCCGAACGAACACGCGGTCCCGGGAGCACCGCCGTCGACCGCACTCATGGACCGGCTGGCCTTCCACGGCTTCGACCCCACCCTGTTGCAGCGCCGAGCGGGCTGGTGGGACAGCACCGGCCGCGCGGCCCGGACCGGTGACGGCGGGGGGTGGCCGCGATGACGTTGACGGTGCCCCTGGCGGCGCTGCTGGGGCTGGGAACGGCGCTGGGGCTGGTGTTGGTCACCGTCGGGCTGACGGGCCGGGAGAATCCGCCGCCGGGACTCGATGGCGAGGCGTCGTGGTGGTTGAGGCTGACCGCCGGTCGTGATCCGGTGGACCGGCGTCGGCTGGCACTGTGTGTGGCCGTCGGCGTTGTCGTGGCCGTGGTGACCCGCTGGCCGGTCGCAGCGCTGTTGTCCGCTGGGGCGGCGTGGGTGCTGCCGAACATCATCGGCCCGGACCGGGGTCACGCCCGCCGGGTCGCCCGGATCGAGGCCATCGCCACCTGGACCGAGGCGCTGCGTGACAACCTGTCCGGCGCGGCCGGATTGGAGCAGGCAATCGGGGCCAGCGCCATCGAGTCACCCGAGCCGATCCGCGAGGAGGTAACTCGGCTGGCGTTACGGCTGCAACGCGGCTGGCGGCTGCGCGACGCCCTGCGCGGGTTCGCCGCCGAGATGGCCGACCCGACCGCTGACCTCGTTGTGGCCGGGCTGGTGATCGCCGCGAAGGGCAGCGCCGGGCAGCTCGGCAACGTCCTGGGCGAACTGGCCCTCTTCGCGCGGGCGAAGGTCGCTTCCCGCCAACGGATCGCAGCCAGCCGAAAGAGCAACCGCACGTCGGCCCGAGTGGTGGTCGGCGCGACGTTGGCCATGGCAGCTGTGTTGTTGCTGATCAACCAGGGCTATCTGGCGCCGTTCGACACCGTCACTGGTCAGCTCATCCTGCTGTTCGGCGTCGGCGGATGCTTCGGGTTCGCGTTCTGGTGGCTGGCGCGATTGATGCGGGAGAAGGACACCAGCCGCGTGCTCGCCGCTGCCGCCGACGACCCGGCCGAGCGTCAGGCGGTGCCGTCATGACCGGCCTCGTGTTGTTCGCCGGGCTCGGCACCGGCCTGGGTTTGTGGCTGATCGTCATCGGCTTGTTCCCGCGTCCACCTCGCCTGGACAAGATCCTCGACGCCCCTGCCGGGCTGACCCCGCTGGCCGACGACACCGAGCCGGTATCCGGGTGGACTGCCAGGTGGGGGCGTCCGGCGGTCCGGTTCCTGCGCCGCGTCGGCCTGCCGCTCGCCGCGACCCGCCGCGACCTGGCCACCGTCGACAAGCCCGTCGACGTGCACCTCGCCGAACAGGCCACGGCCGCGCTCGCCGGGGTGATCCTGCCTCCGGCCGCTGCGACCCTGCTCGCCTTCGGCGGTATCGCCACCGGCCTGGTCGTGCCGGTGGCCGCCTCGCTGATCCTCGGTGTAGCCGGGTTCCTCGCGCCCGAGCTCTCAGTACGCAGCGACGCGGCCAAGTACCGGGCGGCGTTCCGCGATGCCCTGTCGTCGTTTCTGGACCTCGTGGTCATCAGCCTCGCGTCCGGGGCCGGCGTGGATCAGGCCCTCGACGAGGCCGCCCAGGTCGGCTCCGGACCCGCGTACAGCGAGCTGAGCTACGCCCTGGCCGAAGCCCGGCTGGCCCGGGTACCGCCGTGGGACATCCTCGCCGTCCTCGGCCGCCGCGTCGCGGTGCCCGAGTTGCAGCAGCTCGCCGCCAGCGTCGGCCTTGCCGGGACCGAGGGCGCCCGAGTGCGTGCCTCGCTGCGATCCCGGTCAGTGTCGCTGCGCGACCGGCAACTCACCGAGGCCGAAGGCGAGGCCAACGCAGCCACCGAACGAATGTCACTGCCGATCGTGACCCTGTTCGCCGGGTTCCTGATCTTCCTCGGATACCCCGCTGTCGCCGCCGTGCTGAGCGGCCTATGAATCCCTCCAGTCAGTTCGCGAACCTGAAGCGCCGCCCGATAAGAATCCGAAGGAGGCACCATCCATGTCCGCTCTACTGAGCTACCTCACTGCCGAGCTGCGACACCGCTGGCAGCTCGTACGCGACACCAAGGACGGCGGTTACACCACCGAGTCTGTCGTGGTCACCGCCGTGCTGATCACGATCGCGCTCGCCGTCATCGCGATCATCGGCACCAAGCTCGTCGGCAAGGCCAACTCCCTCAACTTGGGCTGACCGTGATGACGACGATCGTCCGAATCCGCCGTGCCCTCCGCCGTCCCCCGTCGGCGGCGGCCACGGCCGGATGGCAGCGTGCTCGCTGGCGGCGCGCGGCCACCCGCCCGGACGAGGGCGCCGTCACCGCCGAGCTGGTCATCGCGATGCCGCTGGTGCTGCTCATGATCATGTTCGTGATCCAGGCCGGAGTGTGGATGCACGCCACCCACGTGGCACAGGCCGCCGCGACCCGCGCGGCGAGCACCGCCGCCGCGTACCAAGGCAGCGCCGCCGCCGGACAGAGCGCCGGAGCGCAGACCCTCGCCGCGATCGGCAGTGGCGTGCTCAAGTCGCCGGCGGTCTCGGTGACTCGGACCGCGACGCAGGTTCGCGTCGAGGTGACCGGCACGGCCGCGACCGTCGTGCCCGGCGTGCGGTGGCGGGTCCGAGCGGTGGTGGTGCGCCCGGTCGAGCGGTTCGTGCCCGACCTAGCGGCGGGAGGACCGTCATGACCGGCGAAACCGTGCGGCGTCGGCTCCGGGCCGGGCTTGCTGGCCGGTGGCGTCAGGTCGCCGCTACCGCCGATGCCGGGTCCAGCACTGCGGAGCTGACCCTACTGGCTCCGCTGCTGGTGGCCGTCCTGTTGTTCGTCGTGCTCTGCGGGCGGCTCGTTGCGGTGCAACTCGATGTGGACGCCGCCGCCAGCGGCGCTGCCCGCACCGGCTCCATCGCCCGCACCGAATCAGCGGCCCGCGCGCAGGCCGAACGCACGGCCCGCGACACTCTCGCCGGACGCGGACTGACCTGCTCCGACGCCGCCGTCTCCGTGTCCACCGGCGGGTTGCGTGCTGGCGGTGCGGTCACCGTCACTGTCTCGTGCCGGGTTCCACTGGCAGATCTCGTATTGCTCGGCGTCCCAGGGAGTCGGGTGGTTTCAGCCACGGCGACCTCCCCGATCGACCAGTGGCGTGGAGGGCCAGCGTGAGAAGCATGATTGCCGTCGCGGTGCGGTGGATCCAGCGGCGCACCGGCGGAGGCGACGCCGGGCAGGTGACGCCCTTCGCCGTGATCCTCACCATAGCGTTGCTGGCGGTGGCCGGGCTGGTCCTCGACGGCGGGCTGGCCCTGTCGGCGAAGGTACAGGCCCTCGATGTCGCCCAGGCCGCCGCGAGGGCCGGGGCCCAGCAGCTCGATCTCGTGCAGTACCGGACCACCAACGTCGCAGTACTCGACCCAACCCGCGCTGCCTCGGCCGCTCGCGCCTGGCTGGCCGCCGCCGGGGTGGCCGGGGACGCGCGCGCCACCACCGCGACGGTCACGGTGACCGTGCGCCGCACCAGCAATACCCAGCTCCTGCAACTCGTCGGCGTGAGGCAGCTTCGCGTGTCCGCGTCGGCGACGGCGACCGCCGTGCAGACCGTCACCGCCCCCAACCCGTAGCCACGACGACGTGAGAACGGAGCGCCCGACCATGCTGCGAGTCTTGGCCACCGGAGGCCGGCTGCTCCGCGCCCTGGTCGCGCTGGTCGCCCTCGTCGGGTTCCTCGTCGGGGTGCCCTGGCTGCTCGTGAACGTCATCGGCTGGCCGTTCGGCTGGGCCGGGTGGGCACAACCCGGCACCATGCCCGGCCTCGCCGACCTGTCCACGGCACTCACGACAGCGTGGTACGACGACAAGATCCTCGCCCTGCTCGCCACCGTGGGCTGGATCCTGTGGGCGCTGTTCTGCCGCGACGTGCTCGTGGAGGTCATCGAGGCGTCCGCCGGGGCCACCGCCACCCGCCGGGGACACCACCGCCCGCCGGTACCGGGGCGCGGCCCGATCCGGTGGGTCGCCGCCGTCCTCGTCGGCGCCATCGTCGGCGCGATCCTGTTCGACGCGATGCGCGGGATCAGTGGTGCCGCACCGAGCGCCGCTGCTGACGCTGCCGCCCGCCGCCCCGCCGTCGCGGTCACGGCGGCACGGGATGTCACGGTGGTTACGCTGACCCCACCGTCCGGGCCACGCCCGGCGCTCACTGCGGCCCCAATCACCATGGCAACCGTCACCAGCGCAGCGGCGCACGCGGCCGACGATCTGCCCGCGTGGGCGCGAGACGCACCCGGAGGTATACACCGGGTCACCGCCGGGGACAACCTGTGGGACATCGCCGAGCAGCGCCTCGGCGACCCGCACCGGTGGCGCGAGATCTACGTTCTCAATCGGGGCCACGAGCAGGCCAACGGCTACGCCCTGAGCGACCCCGACGAAATCCACATCGGCTGGGTCCTCGCCCTACCCGCTCACGAGGCCGCCCCCGCCACTCCCGACAAGGAATCGGCCGAACCCGCCAACCCCGCACCTGCCAAGACCGCGCCCGATGGTTCGGCCGCCGCCAGCCCGAGCGGCCCGGCCAGCCCAGCACCGACCAAGGCCGCGCCCTCGGCCACGGCGACCACGCCGGGCACGGCCGCGCCCACCGTGGACGCCTCCGCCCCGGGCGAGCACACCGAGTCACACGCCGACCAGCAGGCGGGGATCACGTTGCCGTCGCAAGGATGGATCAGCCTCGGGCTCGCCGCCACGATCGCGGCCGTCGCCGCGCTGCTGCGTCTGCACCGCCGCCGCCGCGCCCGCCTCCATGCGCCCATCCTCGTCGCGACCGGCCCGACCCGGCCACCCGTCCCGCCGGAGCTGGCCCTCGCCGACGCCGCCGGCCGCCGCGACCTCACGCTGGACACCGACCTAGAGGCCAACCTCGACGGCTCGGAGGAACGGCCCCGCCCCGGCGCCCGGCCCGCCGCGCCGGTGCCACCCGCTCCGATCGGTTTGGACGCCACCGGCGCAGAGGTGAGCTTGTTCGCGCTGCCCGGCCCCGGCCTAGCCGTGCGCGGGCCGGGCGCCGACGCCGTGGCCCGTGCCGTGCTCGCCAGCGCCCTCGCCACCGGCGTCTACGACCCGCCAGCCGTGCGGCCCGTTGTGGTCACCACCCCGGACACCCTCGCCCGGCTGCTACCTGACGGTGCCGAACCGACCGGCCTGGACCCGTACGGCGTCACCTTCGACGGTGAACGGCTGATCGTGCTGGCCGACACCGGCGCCGCTGTCACCCACGCAGAGGAGGAGATGATCGGACGGCGAAGGTTGCTCGACACCCTTGACGCCGACACGATCACCGACCTCAACACCCGTGACGACCACATCGAGCACCAGCCGCCCTACGTCCTGCTCATCGACGGCACCCACCGGCACACGGGCCGGATCGCGGCCATCGCGGCGCACCGCAGCGCGCTGCACCTGCACCCGGTCGTGCTCGGCGACCTCGACGGCGCCCCAACCGTAGAGGTCGCCGCCGACGGCGCCCTGCCCGACGGCGGCAGGTTGGCGACGCTCGCCGCCTCAGACCTGGCGCACCTCCTGGCCATGATCGCCGAGGCAGCCGCACGGCCCGAACCCGGCACCGACGTCGACCCGCCCGCCGAAGTCGGCCAGCCGGACCGGTCGGCCGGCCCGATGGAGGCGGGCGACGAGGCCGCACCCGCCGACCTCGCACCGCTGCCCGACCTTCCCCCCGCCAGCGGTGACTCTCCGCCGCTGGCCCGCCTCACCGTGCTCGGCGCGGTCACCCTGACCACCGATACCGGACCGGTCACCACCGGCATGCGCTCCGGGTCCTACGCCGCCCTCGCACTGCTGGCCGCGCACCCCCACGGACGCACCCTCGCCCAAATCAGCGCCGACCTACACCCCGAGACCGACCCGACGGCCGCCGCCAAACGCATCCGCACCGACATCAACACCGTGCGCCGGGTCCTGCGCACCGCAACTGGCGCAGCGAAGGCGAAGTTCGTCCTCTACGAGCCGGGCACCGGCCGCTACCGCATCGACCCCGACACCATCGAGGTCGACCTGTGGCGGATGCTCACCGCGATCGGCGCGGCCAACACCGCCACCGACGACACCGCCGCCCTGAGCGCGCTACGCGAGGCCGCCGACCTGTACGGCGGAGACTTCGCCGACCGGACAGGACCGGATCTGGGTCACCGACTACGCCACCACCCACCGCCACCAGGTCCTCAACGTTTACGCCCGCATCGCCGAACTCCTCGAACCCGACCAACCCGACGCGGCAGTAGCCGCACTGGAGACGGCCCTGCACCACGACCCGGTCAACGAGGAGCTTTACCAGCGCATCATCCGCATCCACGGCCGCCAACACCGGCCCGACGCCGTCCGCCGCACTCTGCGCCGCCTGGAGAACCAGCTCGCTGACCTCGGCGAGGCGGAACCGTCCGAGGCGACCCGTCGCATCGTCGCCCGGCAGTTGCTCCCCACCGTCACGTCCGGGACACGAGCATGATCGAGCCACGCCTGCGCCGGCTGCGGTGGGGAGTCCGGGGAGCGTTGGTACTCGGCGTCGCCGCGTCGGTCACCGCCAACGTCCTGCACGCCCTCGACAACCCGATCAGCCAGGCCATCGCGGCGTGGCCCCCGCTGGCGCTGCTGCTCACCGTCGAGCTGATCTCCCGTGTCCCCATCCACACGAGAGCTCTCGCCTTCGTGCGCCTGTTCGCCACCGCCGTCATCGCGGGCATCGCCGCATGGGTTTCCTACTGGCACATGGCGGCCGTGGCCGCCCGCTACGGCGAGACCGGCGCCTCCCCCTACCTGCTGCCCCTGTCCGTTGACGGGTTGATCGTCGTCGCGAGCATCTGCCTTGTCGAACTCACCGCCCGCATCACCCAGGCCGAGCGAACCGACCTCCCCAACCGGCCTGCACCCGCGCCGGCAGCCCGCGAAGAGCCCGCAGACGCACTCCGCCACAACCCTCCCCACGAGGCACTCGACACCAGCCCAACCGCACACGGGGTGACGCCAGCCGAGCCAACCGACGACCTTGCTCACGACCCGCACGACGGGACCGACCCAGATCACGACGACCAGGGCGACGAGACCGACAAAAAGGCAACCGAGGCCGACGGTTCGCCGCGGCCCGCTGAGGGCAACGACCGGACCGTCCAACTCGCGCCGGACCTCGTCCCGCTGCTACCAGCCGCCCGAGCGGCCCGTGAGGAGTTGGTCAGCGCGGGCAAGACAGTCGGCCGCGACGCCCTCGCAGCCCAACTTCGCCGCAACGGCGTTCCTATCCGCAATACCCGAGCATCCGAGCTACTCGCTGCGCTGAAAGCCGAGGGCACAGCCGACGGCTACCGCCCGAAAGTGCCGGTCTAGCCGCACCCCACCGGGTGCGCGCCCGACGGTGTCAGCGTGACACCCGAACCGGGTCGCACTCGTGCCGCTCGATGGATTCCAGGAGATCGCCCATGGACGAGTTCGCCCCGGCGCGCGACGCCGCCCTCGACCTGCAGCATCCGGCGCACTGCCCGCCCTGGTGCGTCGACTGCACTCACCGCGACCTCGGCCCGCCCGGCGCGGTCCTACACCGCAGCCCGCCGGCCACCGTGGCTCTCTATGACGAAGGCTGCGAGCTGGTCGAAGCGCAGGTGCGGGCCGCGTTCTGGGACAAGGCACCGGACTGGATCGGCACCGACCCTCCCGACCTCGAACGTCCCCACGTCGAGATCTGCGTCTCCGACAGCAGCGCCATGCAGGTGTACCTGACTCCCGGCCAAGCCCATGCCCTCGCTGCCGCCCTCGTGCGCGCCGCCGATGCCGCCGACACCGAAGCCTTCTACCGCACACCAGTCCCGCCCGGCGCGCCCTCGGCTGCCGCGCCCGCCAGTGCGCCGCCGCAGCAGGCTTGATCCCTCGGCACCGGTCGGCATGGATGGGTCACGGGTGCCCGATCCGGGCGCCCGCTGTGATCACCCAGGAGGTATCGACATGCAACCGTCCACGCCCACCACCCGCATCATCGAGGTCGACGAGGATGTGTACGACGTGCTCGCCCGCACCGCCGCGACCAGGGACACCGACATCAACGGTGCCCTGAAGTACCTGATCGAGGCACCGGCGGTGCCAGCCGCGCCGACCTCGGACAACGACGAGGAGTAGCACGCGGGCACGGGAGGCGCTGCCGGAAGGGGGGACCGGCGGCGCCTCCCATGTTTGAGGGGCGAGTCTAAAGGTTGGCCTCGGCGGCGGTGAGCAGCCGTTGCGCGGTCCGCTGGGCAACACCGAGACGGCGGGCCAGTTCCACTCCGAGGCCGCGTCGGTCGCGCCCGTTCTGCTGTGCCTCGGCCAGCAACTCGGCGGCGACCTGTAGACGTGGGTCGTCGGCGTACGGGTGCGGTTTGAGCGGGCCGGTGGTGGTGCCGGGGGTACGGCCGGTGGATTGGCGGCCGGTGCGGGCATCGGCGATGGCCCACACGGTGCGCCGGTACCAGCGACGCCGCAGCCTGCCGTCGGACAGGATCTCGATGTCGTCGGGCCGGTCGCTAAGCTGGTCGGGCAGGTTGCGGTACGAGCCGTAGCGCAGGATCTTCGCGGCTTCGCCGGACCCGACGAGTTCGTCCGGGTCGCCGCTGCGGTCGACCTCGGTGAGGACGGCCACCTTCGCCTGCTGGTGGGCGGTGTGGAAGGCGGTGATCTGGTCGAGCCAGAACCACTCGCGGCCGGATTCGTCGGTGAAGCCGTGGGGAAAGCCGGTGCGCTCGCGGTTGCGGTGCCAGAGGTTGACGGTGCGCCGGGCCGCGCCGGTGTGCGCGGCAACCCCGGCGCGGTCGACGGCGACTCGGCCGCCGATGGTGTGTCGGCCCACGATGACCATTCTCCCCCGCCGTCTCGAGCGGTGCGTTCGGCGGGCCGCGGCGGGAGCTGCGGCTTCGCTAGGATCGGCGCCACGCCCGCGCCGGGAGGATACGGGCTCATGCGGGCCGTGGGTGGCCCGGTGCGGGCGAGGTGGCCGGTGGGGTTTCGCCACACCCTATGCGGGTGTGTCCCACCGGCCGCCGCCACCACGCCCGACCCGCACGTGTGGCCGCGCGCAGCTCCGACGTTTGGCGCTGGGCGTGTCAGGAGTCCGGGCGCAGGACCCGCCACGCGAACGACGCCATGATCTCGATCGGCAACGAGGCGATCTTGGCCTGCGTCTTCGGGGTGGCGGCGTCGTAGACGGTGAGGATCGCGTTCGCGGTGGTGGCGTCCACGAAGACACCGCCGATCTTACGGCTGCGTCCGGCCTTCGCCTCGCGCAAGATGGCGATGACCTGTGGGTCGCCGGTAGTGGCGTCGTCGGGGATGGCCTCGTTTGCGGCGGCGTCCGGGCAGTCGGGGCAGGTGACCAGGTGCGGCTCGTCGGTGACCCGCGTGTGCGGTCCCTCGTCAGCGCCGCAGACGGCTCCGGGGTGGCGGGCGGAGCGTCCGTGGGTCCAGCGGACGGTCATGGTGTCACCTGCTCGGTGTCGGCCAGCGGATCGAGGTGGGCCGGGTCGAGGGTGATCCCGAGGCGCGTTTGCGCAGTGCCGTGGATGGCCAGCAGGAGGCCGATGAGGTCGGTGCTGAGCTGCTCGTCGTAGTCGTGGGCGATGCGGCAGGCATCGCGCAGCGCCCGGCAGGCGGTGGTGAAGGCGGTCACGAGGGCGGTGTGGTCGTCGTCGCGGGTGCACCCGACGATCGCCTGTGGCGGGTACGTGCGCGTTTCCCCGGTAGGGAATCGGAGTTCGTAGCGCTGGATGTAAGTGGTGGAGCCATTGGTGAACAGATCGGTGACGGTGGCAAGGCGGTGCTCGATCGGATCGGCGGGTTGGCGTACCCGGGCGGTGTCGTTGAGTTCCATGCGAGCCTCCGAAGGCGAATGTTGGTGTGGTGCGGCGGGTGCGGGGCCGAGACCGCCACGGCGCGGACGCGGGGGTGCTGGCGGTCTCGGCCCCGCTGTCAGTCGGTGGTGGCCGGGGTCAGGGTGTCGAGGTGGCCGTCGAGGTAGGTGTTCGCGGTGGCGGTGAGCGCGTCGAACACCTCACCTAGGGCGTGGTGGAGTAGGTAGTGGTCGCGGGCGGCTGTGATGGCGTGATCGAAGATGGTGCGGATCGCGGCGAGATCGGTCCGGATGATCTCGGCTTGTGCGGTGAAGGGCACCACGGTCAGTTCGTCGCGGAAGTGCCAGTCGGTGATGCCGTCGCGGAACCGCACGCGGTACCGGTTCCCGTTGGGGATGCTCGGGCGGCGGAGGATGTCGATGATCACGCCGGGGTGTTCCTGGTGGTCCTGGAGAACGAACCGGGCGCGGACCAGGTCACGCAGTCGCGGCTCCGGGCCGACCGGTGCGAAGGCGCTGGGCTCAGCGGTGGTGTCGGTCATGGCGGCGGTGCTCCTTTACCGGGTGGGGTGGTCGTGTTCGCCGAGTCCGTTGACCTCGAACGCGATGATCCGGTCGGGGGTCTCGGTGGTGTCGGCGTGCAGGTAGAAGTCGTGGTCGCGGCGCAGGGCGCCGATGGAGACGCCGTGCAGGTCGAGCACGATGTAGTCGGTGGCGGCGCCGGTTTCCGGGTTGATCGGGTAGACGCGCAGGTGCAGGTTGCGCAGGACATCGGCGATGACCGGGTCGAGGTCGCTGATCAGAGCGAGGGCGCCGAGGAGTTGGTGGGCGCTGAGGGTGTGCTGGCCGCCGTCGCCGAGGGCGTCCAAGGGGTCGGAGGTCATGACTGGCTCCCGTTCTCGGGCGTGGCGCCGGCCGCGGTCGGCTCCGCGTTGAGGTCGGTGGTCGGGAAGGCGGGCAGGATGGTAGTGAGGGTGCCGCCGGTCTGTTCGTCGGCGAGGGCGCCGCAGGCGACGAGTGCGGTTCCGGCGGCGATGGCCTGCGCCGGGGTGTAACGCACGCGAACGCTGCGGCTGTGATCGGGCAACACGGCGCGGGCCTCGACGGTGCCCCGCTGCCAGGTACATACCGGGAGGCGCTCGTCGGGCACGGCGCGCACCGTGGTGCGAGTCAGTGCGTCGAGAGAGGTGTGGAGCTGCGCGTGGTACACCGTCGCGGCGGCGTCGTACTTGGCGGCCTCGGTTGCGAGGAAGTCACCGGGGTCGTCAACGAGGCACTCCAGCAGAGTGCGGTGATGTTCGGCGGACGCGCACGCGGTGGCGTAGTCCTGTACGAGGGCAAGTAGGTCTTTCACGAGGGGTTCCTCCGAGTGTCCTGAGGTCGCCGCGCGGCCGATGACCGGCCGCGCGGCGGCGGGTCATCGCGGGTCGGTGGGGCCAGGGATCACCGGTGGCGGCCCGGGACGGGTGCTGGTGCTGGTGAAGGGCGCCGCCTCGGTGATGGCAGGCAGAGCGGCGTCGACCTTCGCGCCGACGCGGTCGAGGGCGACCGCACCGAGGGCGGTGAGGTGCGTGCCGATGGTGAGGGCCTGCGCGGCTGTGAACGCGATCACTAGGGGTCGGGCGGTGGTGTCGCGGGCGTGTACCTCGATGTGACCACCGGTGGTCGGACGGACCGGCAGGAACGCCTCCGGGTGGGCGCCGTCGGGCAGCGCCTCACGGACGGTCGCGGCGAGGGCCTGGTATCCGGCCTGGACGGCCTGTTCCCAGTACTCGGCCTGGGCGACGAGGTGTTGGGCTTCGTTGTCGGTGGCGGCGTGCCCGGCGAGGACACGGTTGACCTCGCCTTTGGCATGGGCGTCGCAGAGTTGCCAGATCGCGGCGAGCATCGCCTCGGCGGTCGTGGTGGGGTTCACGGTGGGTGCCTCCATCGCGGTGGAGCCGGATGTGAAGTCGGGCGCCGGTGGCGCCGGTGCGGCCGGGCGCAGGCGCGGCGGCTTGCTAGCTGGGTGATCAGCGGCCGGGCCGGACGGGCGGCGGGGGCCGGTGGGCTGCGGCGGGCGGATCACTGGCCGTGTCGGGCGGGCGTCCGTCGTGGTGCCCGGCGGGGCCGCCGCCCGCCGGTGGCGGCCCCGGTACCGGGTGTGCATCAGAGCGCGAACAGCTCGAACGCGCGGGCCTTCAGGTCCGCGCCTTTGCCCGTCAGTGCCCGCGTCGCGCGTACCGTGTCGCTGGTGGCGGGGGCGAAGTGGTCGAGGTATTCGGTGACGGCCTGGTATCCGGCCCACCGGGTGCCTTTGATCGCCTTCTGCGTGTCCGCGTCCCGGATGAGGTAGCGCAGCGAACTGGTGCGCTGCTTCGCGTTGTTCTTCGCGATGTCGGAGGCGTCGTCGGCGATCGGCCAGAGCTGGGCGGTGATCTTTTCGAACTCGCCCATGGTCAGCGACTCGTTGATCATCTTCTCGGCTTCGGTCTCGAACGCGGCGAAGTGTTTCCACACCAGGCCGAGGGCCTGACGGGCCTCGCCGATTTTCGCGGTGATCGTGGGGGCGTGCCGGAAGGTGTACGAGCCGAGCGACCGCTCGTAGGCCATGCGCTGCGTGTTCGCGCACACGATCCGTACCGGGGTCGCGTCCAGGCGTAGCGAGGCGGTGCCGTCGTGGCTGGTCGTCGCGGCCAGATAGAGATCCATCCGGTCGACTCCGGCGATCTCCATCGCTTTCGGCAGCTTCATCGTAACGAAGACGCTCTTGCCTTTACGCATCGAGCCGGCCGTCTCGAAGTGCGCGCCGGACTCGTCAACGAGCAGGTTCAGCAACTCCGCGACCTGCTCGTTCTGCACGGTGGTGTAGTCCTCACCAACGACGCCGAGATACTCGGTCGCGCCGGTGACGGGGTTGGTCCGGACCGTCATGAACTTGTCGGGGCAGTCGACCTTCGTGACACCGGCGTCGGTGACCTCGATGCCCTGAAGGGCGATCTTGCGGACCTCCCAACCACCGAGCCACGCCCTACTCATGACCTCTTCCGCGGTCATGCACTCGTCGGTGATCTGGCCGAGCTGATGCCACGCCGACTTGCGGGCGGAGGCGAATGCGGTCTGTCCGTTGGCGAGGGTTTCGAGTTCGTGTGCCATGACTGGCGTGTCCTTTCATGCGGGGTTCGGTGGTGGTGGCGGCGACGCCGGGGTTTCGCGGCCCGGCGGCGCCGTCATAGGTAATGTTTCCTACCTCCACGGGCCGATCAAGGCGATCGGCTGGAGTCGATCGAGGTTTTTGGCGGCAATCTGATGTGATTGCCAGCGATAGATGGCGGTTACCAGCGGTAGATGGCGGGACGGCGCTGCCGGCGTCTCGCCGGCTCTTGAGCCGAAGCACGGTAGTTGTCACGTAGGTAGGCTTGTTGTCACCTGCGTGTTCGGGGCCCAACATGTCGATCTTGAGAATGAGGAGGTCGGCGCGGTGGGTGAGGATGTTCTTGACGGCTCCGTGTTGAGCGAGGGCGCTTCGCGAGTCATCTGAAGAGCCCGACCAGCGCTCAGACCGCGGCCAGATCCGCATGGGTCAGAATGTGCCGATGACGATCTCCGCTGACGATTCCGGTCCGGTCCGGATTGTTACGGCCGTTCTTCGCGACGGCGATCGGGTGTTGCTGTGTCATCGAAGCGCCGGGCGCCGTTGGTATCCCGACGTGTGGGACCTGCCGGGCGGTCATGTTGACGAGGGGGAGGATCCGAAGGAAAGCCTTGTCCGCGAGCTTCGGGAAGAGTTGGGGATCACGGCGCCGGAGCCGTCCAGCCCGCCGATGCATGAGATCCGGACCGCGACGTTCGACATGCAGATCTGGTTGGTCGACAGGTGGACCGGAATACCCGTCAACGCCGCGCCGGACGAACACGACGCGGTGGCGTGGTTCGAGACGTCCGACCTTGACAGCCTGCGTCTCGCCCACGAGTCGTACCTTTCGATGCTTACCACCGTGCTCGCCACCTGACGTCGCTCCGGGGCCTGGGGTGCGCGCTCATCGGCGATCCGGAGGCCGGCTGGCGTCCCATCCGCCTGCCCTCGTGCACTGCAGGTCACCCCGCCTCCGCGGTGTCAACTACCGCGCTTCGGCGCAGCTCTCTGCCGTCTCGTTGGCTGGCGGCTCCGATCGAGGACTCAGCTGGCGTTACTGGCGCGGCGACTGGGCGTTGTCGATGTGTTCGCCGAGTTGTCGGATGAATGGATCGAGGCGGTCGCGGAGTTGTCGGAAGTGGCCGTAGGGCGAGGGGCGCAGCAGGTGTTGCCAGCGGGTGTGGACGTAGTGGACGTCTTCGCCTCCGGGCCGGGTGGCGTGGAGGTCGGGGCGGACGGCGGGAGCGTAGATGTGATCGCCGTGAGTCAGTTCGGTCCAGGCCCAGGTGCTGGCCAGTCGGCGTTTTCCGTCGCCCCAGTGGGTGTGCGGCACGAGGCGGTTCTTGATCAGTTGGCCGGGCAGTCCGTCGATGAGTTCCTGCCATTGGCCGGGAGGGATCTCCCAGGTGCGCAGTGCGTCGCGACGTCGGCCGTGGTCGGTCAAGCCCGCAGTGGTGTCGAGGTGTTCGATGAGGTTGCCGACGGCGTGGTCGAACGCCTTGTGGCGGGAGGTGGCGGCCAGCGCCCGGTGGGTGACGCGTAGCGCGTTGTCGGCGGCGAGTCGAGGAATGCCGAGCTGGTTCGCGGCGTCGATGAGGGTTCCGCCGGTCGTGGCGTGCGCGAGCCGGATCACGAGGACGTGCTCCAGCAGCCGCGACTTGAGGTCGATGAACTCGTAGAGGTAGTTGAGCCAAGGTTCGGGCGGGCGCTGCGGGATGTGCTGGATGCCGAAGCGGACCCCCAACGGCGCAGGTAGGCGCCGACGAGTGGAGTAGTGCGGGACGCCGGTGCGTTTGATGACGTGCAGCGCGCCGACTTCAGGACCGAGGGCGGCTTGCAGCCCTGGTGAGCAGTAGCCGTCGCCGGGTAGGAACTTCCTGACCCACGGGCGGGCGCCTGGCTGGTCCTCCAGTAGCGGAGCGACGATGTCGCGGGCCGAGTCGGGGCTGTCCGCGTCGGTGATGTGTGCTGCCGCGGTGAGCAGCGCCGCGGCGGTGGCGGCGTCGGAGGGCGGCGCGTCGTAGAGGGCGTTGTCGCGCGGGTATCGCCGCTCGCGACGGTCTTGGTCGATCTGGCGTTGGACGTTCTCGGCGTGCCGGTCGATGAGGCCGGCCGCGTCCGTGGTGTCGACCAGATGCCGGCTGGTGGGCCAGGCGGCGGTGATCAGGCAGGTGAGGATTCGCAGGTCAGTGACGTACTGGCTGGAGGTGGCCGGACCGCCGGCGCTGATCGTGGTCGCGTTGTCGGTGCTGAGCAGGGTCAGCAGCCGGTGTTGCAGGGCGATCGGTGCCGCAACGTCGTGGGTGCTGGTGGAGGCCGGTGCCTGGTCCAGCCGGTGACCGCAGGAGCCGCTGGCTGGTCGCGATCGGGGGGGTGGGCTCGGCAGGCGGCGGGGTGCAGTGTGCTGTCGCCTCCGCGCGGGATCATCGCCGCGCCGGGGCCGCGCGCCAGGGCGGGCTGCGCGCAGGCGGGGCAGGTGTGTGCGAGTAGCCGCTGGTGGGTGGGGCAGGCGAAGACGATCGGGAGGCGCCAGAGTTTATTCCAGCCGCCGCCGTGGTGTTGTTGGATGAGGCTGCCGTCCCCGGTCAGGCAGTGGGGGCAGTAGCGGGTGAAGCGGGCGAATACCCAGCTTTCGCGGACGAACAGGCCGTGCACGAGGCGCCGCTGGTCGCGGCCGGTGCGGGCGAGGTCGACCGGTGGGTAGCGAGTGGCGAGGCTGCTCAGGGTCAGGGCGGTGACCTCGGTGGTGCTGAGCCGGGTCGCGTGGGCGAAAGCGGCGGTCGTTTCAGGGGTCAGGGCGAGCATGGTGCTGGCTCGGGCGGCGTTGGGTGGTGTTGCGAGGCCGGTTGCCTGTTGCAGTCGGGTGGGTGCCAGTCCGAGGCGGTGGGAGAGCCGGAGTAGGTAGCCGGGCAGCGATTCGTCGGGCAGCGGGTCGAGGCTGCGCGGCAGGCGGCCGGTCACGCGGTCGATGCCGTTGGCTGGTCGCCGCTGGTGCCGCCGTGGTCGTCGAAGACGGTGTTGCGGCGCTTGCTGCTCTTGCCGGTGGTCGGGGCCGGTCGTGGGGGGATGTCGGGGATCTCACCTGCGGTGGTGTCGCGGCGGGCCAGGTTGCCGAGGTTGATGTCGATGGTGTCGAGCAGATCGGTGGTCAGTTGCTCGGCGCCGGTGTCGATGGCGTGTGCGGCGCCGTCTTCGATGAGCCGTTCGAGGAGGCCGACGATGCCGCCGGTGCGGCGGAACAGGTATTCGGGCATGGCCCCGTCGGTGAGCATGCCCGGCTCGGCGCGCAGCAGCCGCAGGTTGTCCTCGATGCCGGCCAGGTGGGTGACCCACGCCGCGATGGTCTGCGGGGTGTCGTAGCGGAACGGGTCGAGGTCGATCAGGTCGAAGCGGCGTTCGGTCTGGGTGGCTGCTTCGTCGGTGAACGTGCGGGCGTGGCGGGGTTGGGCGAAGACGACCTGTCCGGTGGCCCGGTCCCGGCGGCCTTCGCGCAGCAGCCCGGAGGCGGGGATGCCGACGCCGACCAGGACCAGGGTCAGGTGCATGCTCATCAACGCGCGGATCAGATCGAGGGCGTCCTGGTCGGCCTCGCGGTGCATCCGCAGCCGGGTGATGTCGTCCAGGATGAGGACCTTGGTGGCGTGGTCGTAGAGCGAGCCGCGCACGGCGTGGACCAGTTGCGGCAGCGTCATGCCCTTGTGGAGTGCGCCGTAGAAGTCGAGGATCGCCTGGCAGACGCTTTTCGGGGTCGCGGTGACCGGCGTCTGCACGTAGGCGACGGCGGCGTGCAGGTCCCGGGTGCCGGGCACCGCGTGCGGGTTGATCTGCTGGTGCAGGTCCAGCCACTGGTCTTCGAACGCGGCGGCGATCTCGCAGACCGTCTCCGTCTTGCCCTGGTAGCCGCCGCCGTTGATCATGAGCCCGGCGCGGGTGGTCGGCTTGTGCTTGAGGGCGTTGTTGAACAGCCGGGAGCCCATCACCCGGGCGACCCTGGCGCTCATCGGGGTCTCTTGAATGGGCAGGTTCGCGTGGGTCGCGGCCCGGTGCAGGTCGTGCAGGACCCGCTGTCGCGGACTCAACGTTCGCCACTGCGCCAGCGACAACCGCGGCGCCGGGGTGAAGCCGTGCCGGGTGGTCCGCCACTGGCTCCAGCCTGCGGCGGTCTCCCGGGCGATCGCCGGCCCAGGCAGCGTGAACGCCGCGGTGTCCGGCACTTCGCCGCTCATCCGGCCTGCCCCGGCTCGTCCGGCTCGTCGGCGGGAAGCAGGAACAGGCTGCGCCGCCGGAACGCATCACCGAGACGCGGCGGAGGCTGCGGCCGGTCCGGCACCGCGGCCTCGCGGCGCCGTCGACGCTCGGCGTCCACCGCGGTCTGCACCTGCGCGACCCGGCCCACCGGACGCATCGGCACCACCGTCCCCACGTCCTGCCCGCACCCAGGCTCGGCCGCCGGAGGCGCCTCAGGGCGGTCGGCGTGCGCGGCTGCGGCCCGCGTCGCCTCCCGCGCGTGCTCGGTGCGGTGCCGTTTACCCGTCCCGGCTGGGCCGGCTTGAGTCGGCCACTGGTGTACTGGAGTTACGTCGCTGAGCAGGTCCAGCAGCAGCGGCAACAGCTCCGCGTCCGAGCGTGGTTTCAGGCCGGCCTGACGGGCGTGCTCGAGAAGCTGCCGGGCTCGGGCATCGGAGAACGACGGGATCTCGCCCTCGGCCGGCAGCCCGGTCCACCGCAACGTGTGCCACTGCCCGCCGCCGGGGTCGTGGAAGAACACGGTCCGCCGGTCGCGGGGATCGGAGCGCACGACCCACTTCCCTTTGTGGACGCCACCTCGCGTCGATGGCTCGTGGCGGTAGTCGTCCAGGCCCGGCCCGTCGTACCACAATCCGCGGATCTTCACCCCGCGTCGGCCGTGAACGCTGACGTGGTGGGCGGGTAGCAACTCGTAGTACAACTCCGGCGTGGGGATCTGCAACGCGAACCCGCCCTGGGCCATCGCGGCGGCGAACAACGTGTTCGGGCTGTGCCGACCACCCGGATCCCAAGCCGGGGCGTACTCGCCCAACACCCGATTCTGCCAAATCTTCACCGACCAGGTCGCGACCAGGTGTTCCATCGCCTCGACCGTGAGCACCGCATCGGCCTCCGGGTCGACACCCCGGTCCGCGACATCGACGCCCTGATAGCCCAGCAAATTCTCGAACAGCAGGCTCTGTATGGCGCCGAACGCCCGTTCCACGGCCTGCTTATCCGTCGGGCGCAGCACCCGAGCGGGGAGTATGTTCGCGCCGATGACCCGCTGCACTTCCACGAGATTGTGGTTTTTGTAGACCGAGCCGTGGTCGGTCGTGACGGTCTCCGGGGTGAAGAACGGCAACGCGGCCACCGGGTATCCCGCGAACTCGGCCACCACCGCGGCCGGCACTCCCGGGTAGGGCCAGATCATGTCCTCGCCCCACCCGTCGCGTAGCGGCAGTGGCGTCATCACGTCCCGCAGCAGCATCGCCACGTCCACCGACGTGTCCGACACCAAGGTCAGCCGGAACGCCACCAGCGAATGCGTGTACACGTCCAACGCGATCGTTAAATGTGCCGATACCGGGTCGCCGAACACGCTCTCGCGGACCTTCACCGGCAGAATCGTGGTGTCCAACGCGATGACCTGCCCCGGCCTGTGCACCACCACATGGATCCCGGTGGCCTCGACCGCGGCAGCCGACCGCTGATAGCGCTGCCGGGCCCCGCCGGGACCGAACCATTCCCGCCACACCTGCCGCAGCGTCTCGTAGCACGGCACCTGGACCTGCTCGTCGTACTTCTCCCGCACGTACTGGCAGACCAGCCGACGCCGCGCCATCATGCTGATCCGCGACCGGTGCAGCGTCTCGGCCCGCACCGCGAAGATCGCCTCGCGGACCGGTTCGGTGATGCTCGGCCGCCCACCGCTGCGGCGTACCCAACTGCCCAGGATCGCCCCGGCGACCCCGAACCGGCGGCAGTCCGCACCCAGCCGCTCCAGCGTGCGCAGGCTGACGTGGGCGAACCCGAGCCGCCGCGCGTCCTGCGGATCAAGTGCTTGGAGTTCGGCTACCTTCGCCAGCCGCCGCGCGGTCAACGTCGTGGCGTTCGGGTCGTAGCCACGTCTGGGCTCGCCCGGGGCCGGCCGCAACGGATCCCCGCCACGGAAACCGGTCTCCACCTCCAGCACGTGTCCCAGCCGGACCAGCGCCAACTCCCGCTGATCCTGAGTCAGGTCGGCGAGCGTCATCGGTTGCCGGGTCGCCGAGTCCGTCCCCAGGATCAGCGCGTTCACCGGCGCGCGGTGTGCCGGGCCGGTCAGCAGGGCCCGCACCGTGGTCTGCATCGTCGTACCGTCACCACGGTGCAGCTGGATGTGCCCGTACTGCGGGGCGAACGACTCGACCAGCCACTCGACGCCATCGACCACGACGACGGCGCCGGGCGACAGGTCAAGCATGCCGACGTGCTGACTCATCGGCCAACTCCGGCCAGTGAGGCCCACACCTTCGCGGCGTCATTCAGCGGGGCCGATAGGTCGATCCCGAGTCGCCGGTGCCAGATCAGGTGCAGGGCATGCGCTCGTGCCACCGCGGGTAGCCGGGTGGCCGCCACGAGATCGCCGAACGCTCGCGGACCTGACGCGACCGCCGTGAACAACTCCGACTGCAGGCCCAACGGGTCGCGCAGCGGGCGGCGCTGCGCGGAGAGCGTGTCCAGGCCGGTCTGCACGTGTGGCCGCCAGCCGGTGACAACCAGATACGACCAGCCGGCCGCCAACGCCGCTTCCCGCGCTGCGGCGAAGCACACCCGGTCGTCGTCGCCGATCCGCTCACCCGGCCGCACATCGATCAACAAGCCACCTTCGGCCGTCACCGCCAGGAAGTCCGGGATGTGCTCCCGCCAACCCGACCCGGTCGCGAACCGTAACCGGAACGGCTGGCCCAACACGTCGCTCACGCCGCCCGCGAAGTCCAACGCCAGCAGCAGCCGTTGCTCGGCGATGCTCTCGAAACCGTGGTGACGGCCGGTCGACACCATGAACTGCAAGCCCGGACGGTGCCGCTGTCCCCGACGCCAGGAGAACCGCCGCACCGGCTCGCACCGTGATATCGGCATCGACGCCAAGTCGCGCACCGCGCAGAGCACCGGGGCGCCCGACGCCCGCCACTGCGCCCGCCACCTTCCGGTCCACCCATCCGCCAGAACCAGCGATCCCCGTGCCCTGTCGAAGCCGACCCACTGCGTGCACAGACCCGCCAGCCCGCACCGGTCGGACCAGAGTTCACCACAGCTGGCCGTAACGCCCGACGACATCCATCCATCCAACAAGACTGATGTCTACCCGAGCCGAGGTTTCCGATTCGCGTTGCTTTGCGGCGAGTCGAACAGCGCAACGGGCGCTATCGTGCCCTTCGCGCTGAGTAACTTTTGTGTAACGGTGGATTCCATCTCGGCTGGCGCACTTGAGTTTGCGCTCATGTCTGGAAACGGATACGAGATCTCTGCCGGCGGCAGTGTCTCAAGGCAACGGTCTCCACCGTATGGGCGATCAGCGAAGCCGCATCCCGCCCGGGGCTCGCCCATGATCCACGCACTTGGGGCCACTATGGCGATCGGCTCTACAGGCTTCCTATGGAAGCTCCCGGCGGGTCTTGCTGGTCGAGGTCCGGCGGCGGCTGGGTTAAGTCAGGTGGCACGGGAGTACGTGGCGCACCCTCGACTGAAGCCGCCGGTGTCGTCGATCGAGTTTCGCGGTCGCCAAGCGCAACGCTCTCGACTGGCGCGGAACCCCTCGTCACCTCATCTGCGCGTTTAGTCAGCAGCGACGGCGGCGAACCGGCCGTAGAAGATCCTGCCGGAGGTTGCTCCGACTCCCGTTTCGGCGAAACGGATCCGTGAGATTGAAGACTGAGCCGCCGCCGGCCAACCCTGGCCTCCGGCGCGGCTGGCCTCTGCCCCGCAGCCGACTGGGAGATCCGACGCTGACGGAGATGGCCGACCATCTCCGTCAGAGCGGAAGCGATCATCGTGCCGACGAACGCCTTCACCGTCTCCTTGACCAGCGATTCACCGACAACCGCCGCCGCGATCGGGGCGGCACCGGTCACCGCGAGGACGACGGCCCCAACTGTAACAGCGGCACCGAGCACCGTGTCGGGGTCGACCCATGCGGAAACCGGGTCATGGCGGTAGGAATGCTCAAGCCAACTCAGCTCTTCGTCGACGTCGGACGATGCAATGTCCGATGCATGAGCGGCAGCGCGGAGGAGATCTACCGCGGCAAGGCCACGCATCCTGAACAACTCTTCGCGATCCCGTCGCTCACCGGTGTACCGCAAAGCCTCGTCGTACGCGTGCAGCCGGGCTTGCTGGAGTCGTACTTCAGCGAAGGCATCCGCCTCGTCTTCGTCGGCCATGAAGCAATTGTGGTAACCGTGTGCAACTCTGCGCCAACTGCGCCCCCGTTGTGCCCACTCCTGGCCGCCGCCCGGCGGAGCCGGGTCGCCCGTCACCTCTGCCTCACCCGCCACCACAGGCTGGGACTTCCGGCGGCCCCGCCAACCACGTCTAGTAAGCCCCGCCAAACGTCGCTGGCAACCGGAGCCTATCTCCCTGGGCATCAGGCACTTCCCCGCCATCTATCGCTGGCAGTCACATCTGACGCCCGACGTCACGCCCGGGTTACCGGGTGTCGGGCCGTGCGTTCAGTCGCCCGTCCGGGCCGTACACATAGGCGTGCACGGTGCGAAACGATGCCGGTAGGTACACCGTCAGTCCGTGTTCCGGGATGAACATGGTGCGGTAGGTGCGGGTGATGCCCAGGGTCCACCCGTCGGGTTTGGTCCCGTGCGACCCCGGCGGGATGATGCCCGCGCTCGGCCGGTCGGCGCGGGCGCGGCGGTGCCGGGCGAGGGTTTGATGTGCGGGCACAACGTCAGAGCAGCCGTCATACGCGGGGTGCCCCGGCGGATCAGAGAATCGGCGCAGCTCGGCGGCGCGGGGCGTGCCCAGGAACGCCGCCCAATACTCCATCGACTCGCCGCACAGCGAGCACGCGCGGCCGGCGGCGAGCTGCGTCGAGTCGTGGTGTTGAGGGTGGTGAAGTCGACGTACGTGCCGGGGCCACCGTGCGGGTCGGGGTGCTCGTTGACCGGCGGGATCGGCAGGCCGCGCCGTGCGTCGCGGGGCCGCGCGGCCAGCGCGGCGGGCAGGTCGCCAGGCACCTCGGGCGGGGTGGGCGGCCGGGTCATTCCGCCTCACCCGCCGCGCCGTGCCGGACGTCGGTGATGACCAGGTGGGGGTGCTCGGCGCGCAGGACCGCCCGCGCGGTGTCCCATTGCGCCGGGGTCATCGCCGAGGCGATGGTGTCCAGATTGGCGGCTTCCATCACGGTGCGCTGGATTCCGGCCGCGTCGGGGTTGTCGAACACCGCGACCATGTCTCCGGCCGCGACCACGTACACGCGGGACTCGCCGGTGACCTCCGGCGGCACCGTCAGCCGCGCGGTCCGACGGTGCTCGGCCAGCCATCGGCCGATCACCTCCGCCGGGTCACCCTCGATCGTGTCAGTGTCATAGCCCTCACCGTCGAGCCACGACAGGTGATCCTCGACGGTCCAGTCCGGGTGAATGAGCCAACTCTGCCGCACGGCCTGCCACATCGTCAGCCGCGCCGGGACACCGACGGGGATAGCCGGTTGTGAGCCGTCCGGGCCGGGCACCGGGCACAGCGCCGTCCCGTCGGTGTGCGACGCGGCAGGCCGCGCCAGGAACGCGGCGAGGGCCATTCGCGCGGCGGTACGGCGCGGGCCGGTTCCCCACATTCGGGGCAGCGCAGCGACCCCGGTTGAGCCGGGGTGGTGCCGCTGTCCGGCCCGGTGCGGTCGTGAGCGTGAGGATTGGTCATCACGGGTTGTCCTTTCGGGTGTAGGTAACGGGGTATGCGGGTGCCGGGGCCGGGCGTGGTGCCCGGCCCCGGCGGGGGTGGTGTCAGGCCGCGATCGGTGCGGGGGTGGCCTCGTGGTCGGCCGTTGTCGCGCCGGTGGTGGCGGCGTCGCTTTCGGTGGTGGCGGGCGTGTCCGTGCCCGCGTCGGCCGTGTCGTCGCCGTTGGCGTCGTCGGTGCTGGCCGCGTCGGTGTCGGCGGTCGCGGCGGCGTCATCGGTGGCGGCCTCGGTGTCGGCCTCGTCGGTCAGCGGCCGGGTCATGTACGCCCGAACCTCGGCGGTCGGGGCCGGGGCAGTCTCGGCCATGGCGTACTTCACCGGGGCCTCACTGGTCATGACCAGCACACCCTCGGCGGTGAGCCGGGCCATGGCGTTGCCGACCGCACCGGAGGACCGTCCGCCCAACTCACGGGCGACGGTGCCGGGGGTCACGTCGTGACCGGTGCCGAGGTCGCGCATGAACGCCTCGACCTGGTTACGCAGGCCGTTCTTGGCGAGCTTCGCCGACCCATCGCTGTTGATCTCGCCGGTGGTGCGGTCCGTGCTCGTGGCGGCGGCACGTCGCGCCGAGGGTCGGCGGATCTTGCGGGTGTGCCCGCACGTCGGGCAGGTGGTGTGCGTCGGCGCGTTCGCCGGGTCCACCTTCGCCAGGTCGGCGTCCGCGACCGGCACCCACAACTCGGTACCGTCCGCCTCGGTCGGCAGGCGACGCGCGGCCCCGCTGACCTCCATCGCGGCGAGGATCGTGTCGCCCATCGCTACCGACAGTCCGCTCTCGTTGATCGCCGCGTCCGCCGTGACGCCCTCGGGGTGTCCGCCAAGGACACCTGCCATGATCAGCACCTTCAGGTCCGGATGACGCGGCCCGACCGGCGCACCCGACACCGCAGCCGCCGGGGCGTCAGCCGGGGCCTCGTCCGCCGGGGTGGCGTCCGCCGGGGTGGCGTCAGCCGGGGCCTCGTCCGCCGGGGTGGCGTCAGCCGGGGCCTCGTCCGCCGGGGTGGCGTCGGCAGGGGTCGGGGTGTTCGGGTGCCAGATGTCGGCTGTCTTGCGGTTGCCGTTGGCGGGGCCGGGGGTGCGGGTGGCGGTGCCGTCGGCCTCCATCGCGGTGAGGGTTTTCGCGACGGTGGAGGCGCTGACGCCGGAGGCGTCGGCCAGTGCGCGGGTGGTGATGCCGTCCGGGTGGGCGGTCAGGGTGGCGGCGACGGTGACGGCGGCGGGCGTGGTGGGCGTGGTCATGGCAGTGATACCTCCGTTAATAGGGATGGCAATAGCGTTCCCGCGATTAATGCGGTGCGCTTTCCGATGATGTTCCGGCGGGGCGTTTGTTGTTGCCCACGTCCATGGACCCTCTGCACGCATTGTTTGTCAACCCGCATTTTCATGACTCTTTACGGGCGGCTGTTCGGGACACGTTTTGCCTCGTGCCGCGCGGTGACCGTCCGGATTGCATCGGGGCGTTAGCGCCGTTGTATTGCCCGCTCGGCGCGTTCTGGCGCACGCCGGTGTATCGGGTAGGCGTAGCACCCCGTGCACGTATATGGCGTTGTGGTGGCTCGCTGCTTGCGGCCGGACACTCCGCCGTGTCCGGCCGCAGGCAATGGGCGGCGCCTATTGCTCGGTAGTGCGGTGAAGTCAAGTCGACGTATTGAGCTAAATATCACTTCGCGGGCCGGCGGCCGGAGCGCTCGACGCCTCGGAATTGTCAAGCGTCAGTTCGGCACGATGCGACGTATTGCCGCTGTCTGATGTATCCATGCGGACAATTTGCTGATCTTCACCACGTCGCCGGTTTTCGGAGCTTGCACGATGAGCCCGGAACCGAGGTACATGCCGACGTGACCGGGGTCGGCGCGGGTGCCGCCACCGCCCGGGATCAAGATCAGGTCTCCGGGCCGAAGGGCGGCGGGGTCGGGGACGGAGGTGCCCGCGTGGACCTGATCGGCGGTGGTGCGCGGGATGCGGATTCCGGCGGCCCGGTACGCCTGTTGCATCAGTGAGGAGCAGTCGCACTGACGCCGGGGGTTGCCCGAGTGCGGCGCGGTGCAGTCGCCACCGAAGGTGTACGGGGTGCCCAACTGTGCCAGCGCCCACCCGATCGCCGTCACCACCGGCGCGGGGGTGCCCGCCGGGAGGGTGAAGCCCGGTGGCAGCTTCGCGGCGGCCTCGGGCGGGAGGTTGTCGCCGCCGTCGCACACCACACCGCCGGTGTAACCGGCCACAATGGAAGCGGCCCACGCCTCATGCTTGGAGTACGCATCACCGTACGCCGACCGTTGCACCGCCTGGGCGGCATCGGTGAGCGGTAGCGTCTGCCACCGGGGCACCCGCCGGAGACGCTCGTAGAACGTCGTCGCGGCGTAGTCGGGATTCATGATCTGTGCCGGGGTGCCCCACCCCTGACTCGGGCGTTGTTGGAACAGGCCCAACGAGTCATGATCGTTGCGGGCGCCGAGGTCACCGAGGTTGATCAAGTTCGACTCTTGCAGGGCGGTCGCGACGGCGATCACCCACCCGCGCGGGGGCACGCCCATGCGCTGACCTACCCCCACTATCACGGCGGCGTTACCGGCCTGCTCGGCGGTCATCCCGGCGGGGGCCGCGCCGGGGGTGGTGGCGGTGGCCGTGCACGCGTACGCGGCGCTCTGGCCGCCGCCGACCACCCCGGAGACGACTCCGGCCGCCGCGCCGACGATGATCACGAGGAGTAGGACGAGGCCGCCGACCGCGCCGGTGACTACCCGTCCCATACGGCACCGCCGGACAGGGGCAGATCGGCGAGGGTGAGCCGTCCGGGGTGTCCGGGTAGCTGCCACACGGCTCCGGCGGGGCCGCCGTGGTTGGCGGCGTAGTCGTCGGCGGCGGTCGTCACGCTCACCCCGTCTGGTATTCCGGTGCGCGACAAGTGGGCGTGGAGGTGGGCTTCCCGGGCGGCGGTGGGAAGCCAGAATGCCACCGGGTACGCGCGGCGGGGGCCGAGGGCGGCGTAGCCGGTGAGTTTGGCCGCGACCCGATGAACGGTCTCGGTGCCGAGATCCATCTCCAGCCAGAACGGCACCGTCCGTCCGCCGGTGGCCCAGACCCCGTGACCGTCCGGGCGTACGAGGTTGCCGGTGGCTTCCCGGCACCGTTGCTCACTCCACCACCGCGCCAACCGCGCCCCGGGCCGGGTGCGGGCGGTCCCGGTCAGCGCGACGAAAAACCCGTTCGTGGCGAGGAGGTGCTTCAACGTCGGGGACATGGCCAACCGGGCGGTGGTGTCGCGCACGGCGGCCGGGCGGGGCATCGCCTCGCCGTGCCCGGCGGAGACGATGGCCGCGCCTACCGGGCCGAGGGTCCACCTCCACGACTGTGAGCCGGGGCGCTCGTAGTGGCGGAACCGGTCGAGGATGTCTCGATCATGCAGGGTGTTGAGTCGGTTGCGGGCGCGCCCGACGGAGCCGAAGGCTAGGTCGGTCAGGTGCTCGGTGGTGAAGGTGGAGTGCTGGTCGAGCAGGTCGAGCAGGAGCCGGTCGCGGGGGGTGAGCCGGGCGAGTTCGGCCGCGACGACGGACGCCGTGAGGCGCAGGCTGCTGGCAGCGTGTTTACCGGTAGGAGGGATATCTCTTATCAGTCGGTTCCGGTCCACCAGTCCTCCTCACCGTCGTCCACCAGCGGGTATGACGTGTTCATGGGCGAGGGTTCAGGCGAGCGTTGGTGGTCGTTGGAAACCTCGTTAGACCTCTCGTTAGAACCCTCTAGAGATCCCGCCCCTTGAACAGCGAAGGTGTTACGACCGATCAGCAGGCCACTGCCACCGTCAGCCGGGTCGACGTCAGCGTCGACGTCTGGTTGGTCGGTGGCCGCATCGCCGAGCAACTGTCGACGCTCACCGATCGGCAGTCCGGTGTGCTCACGAGCCAGCCGACGCAACTCGGAGGACCGGCCTCGGATTGGCTCGGGCGGCGCAATGGTGTCCGCGGTGACCGGTGGAGCGACCCGCCCGCCGGCCACCGGCCGAAGGACCACTTCGTAGCCACCGAGGCGCATCAGATCGCCCTGGTCCAGGTACGGGAGCACGTGGTGGGACTGGTCGACGGCGTCTTTCGGGGCGAGCGCGAAGTACACCTTGTTCCGGGCGTTGGCGTCGATCGCCTCGGCCATATCCGAGGACAGTTGCCCGAGGTACTGATGCGCGAGGACGAACGAGGTGTGCAGGCCGCGGGCCTCGGCGAGGGCATCATCGATGCCGATCGGCAGGTGCAGGAAATTGTGGCACTCGTCTAGCACGATGCTGGCGTCGAGGCGGTCGTTCTCGGGGATACGAGCGCGTGCAGCGGTGGCCTGCCACAACCCGGCCAGCATCAGCGACCCGACTAGCCGGGCGCCGTCCTCCCCGATCACCCCCTTGGGCAGCCGCGCCAGCAGGACTCCGCCGTCGAGGATGTCGGCGAACCGGAACGTGGTGCTGGGCACCCCGAACAGGCCATTCGCCAAGGGGTGCGCGAGGACCAGCCGCAGCCGGGACAGCAGCGGGGCGACGAGCCCGGCGCGTTGCCCTGCGGGTAGGCCGTCGAAGCCTTCCCAGAACTCGCCGAGGGTGCTGCCTTCCCACGCGCCGAGACTGTTCACCACGGCCCGGACCCGCCCGGCCCGCCATTTGGTGTCCGATAGCAGGCGCGGGAGCTGCGCCAGGGTGGAGCCGGGCAGGTGGGCCAGGGTGAGCAGGCCGTGGTAGCAGATGTCGGCGGTGCGGTGGCCCCACCACCTTGACCACACCTTGCTCATGACGGAGGTGACGGCGGCGGCCACGTCGTGCGCGGTGCCGCCGTGGACCTTCGGGTCGAGCAGGTTGATCGCCGGCGGGGACGAGCGCTCATCGGGGTCCACGATGACGAGGCGGTCCCCGCAGGCGCTCGGCAGCACGTCGAGCAGATCCCGGATCAGGTCGCCTTTGGCGGGGTCGAACGCGGCGACCCCGCGCCCGGCCTCCACGTCATCGAGGATCGTCCGCAACAACAGCGACGTCTTGCCGGTGCCAGTCGGGCCGCAGACATGCAGGTGGTGACGGCAGTCTTCCAGCGAGATCCCGACGCGCACGGCGGGACCGGAGTTGGCGACGCCGATCACCTTGCCGGGCAGTCCGCGCCGTTCGGACGGCGGCACGAGGTTGAGGGGCCGCTGGCCTCGGGTAGCCCGTGCGGCTGAGCTCTCGGCAGTCGTCATGGGGTACTCCACACGGTCGGCGGGTCACCCTGCGCCGGGTTGTTCTGGGCCAGGTCGGGGGCCGGGCGGCGCTTCGGCCGGGTGGCTGGGGCCGGTCCGGCGGTGAACACTTCCCGGCTGGCCGGGCGCCGCCGCGACGCGGCGGCGGGCATGCCGTGCGCGGACGGCTCGGCGGGCAGCCCGGCCAGGGCGGCGGTCTCGTCCACCGAGGCGAGGGTCATCCGGGACGCGGGCACCCACCGCCAGGTCGCGGCGGCGCGGGCTCGACGTAGCCGGCGGCGGCTGAAGTGCGGCGATAGCAGCCCGAACCCGGAGGTGATATCGGCGGCGGCAGCCCGCGCCGCAGCCACCGTCGGCCCGGTGGCGGTGGCGTGGACCGCGACGAGCAGGTGCGGCGCGGCGGCCAGCTTCCCGCGCGCCTGCCGGGCCAGCTCGGCCAGGTACGGATCCGCCCGGCCGCTCTGATGCTTACGCGTGGCCGGGCCGGGGGTGACCAGGTCGAGGACACCGATGATCACCGCCCGGAGGGCGTCCGCGAGCAGGCCGATGGCGCGGGATGCGCCGGTGCGGGGTCGGCGGGCACGGTCGGGGTGGATTGTGGCGCGGCGCAATCCTCGGACGCGGTGGGCGGGGGCGCGGGTGACGTGGACCTGCAGCAGCCCGCCACCGGTGCGCCCGGCGGCGGCCAGCCCGTCATACACCGCCCGGAGCCGGTCTTCTTCCGGCGGGGCACCGGCCTCCCACCGCTGCCCCCGGCTCGGCGCGGCATCGTCTACCAGGGGCAGCCACTCCGGCTGGGTGGGCAGCAACGCCACCGCGACGACCGGGCTGCCCGGGGCGAAGGCCGGTGCCTTCGCCTGCTCGGCGCGGGCACCGGGCCACGCGCGTTGCAGCAACCGGAGCACGGCGGTCGGGTTCACCCCGGGCGGCAGCCACAGCCCGCACCGCATCCCTTTCGGGTCGGACTGGACCTCCCAGACGAGCCGGTGCGGGCGCCGCGACCACCGGCTCGAGGCGGGCAACGCGGTCGCGAGCAACCGCCACAATCCCACGGTCGCGGCCGGGGTGGCGGACACCGGCGGAACGATCTCCAACCAACGGGCCTGCCCGGCGTGACGACGCCACACATGCCGCCGCCACCACGCCCACCCGAGGCGGGCGGCGACGAGCAGGGCGAGGGCAGCAAGCAGCAGCGGCCAGTACGCCCGCATGAACACCGCCATCGAGGCGGGGGCGTCGTCGGCCCAGGTGCCGCACATCAGGTGCCCGATCACCGAATCCGGGATTCCGTCGTGGCCGGGGACGCAGGTCGCGGACGGGAGCACGGGTGCCGGGGTCGGCGGTGATGTCGGGGTCAGCGACGGTGGGATGAGTAGGGTCAACGTGACGGGCATGGCAGGCTCCCAAAGAGGGTCAGCTGAGCTTCAGCGGCGGCCGGCGGTGGGGCCGGTGACGACGAGTTGGTGCTCGACGTCGGAGGCGAGGCTGTGAAAGGCGACCCGGCTGTTGCCGCACGCGAGGAGGGCGTCTCCGCGTGCCGCGGACAGCAGGAAGGTCCGCTCGCCGTCGGTCAGCCCGAACGCGTCGGTGACTGCGTCGATCGCCTGCGGGGCCTGACGCAGCAGCACCTGCGTGGCCGCGTTGCTGGCGACGGCCCGGCCGACCTCGGTGCCGAGCACGTCGGCGGCGTCCTGGGTGACCACGGTCAAACCGGCGCCGTACTTGCGCGCCGACTTGGCGAGGCGGAACAGGAACTTCGCGCCGAGCCCGGCGCGCAGCAGCAGCCACGCCTCATCGACCAGCACCATCCGGCGCACGTCCGGCGAGGAATTGGCGACCTTGCGCCAGATCGCATCCAAGGTGAGCAGCGTCCCGACCGGCTTCAACTCATCAGGCAGGTCTTTGATCGCGTACACCACCAGGTGCCCCTCCGGGGCGGTGGTGGTCGGCCCGTCGAACAGCCCGGCGAACGACCCCTTCACGTACGGGTGCAACCGCGCGGCGAGGGTCCGCCCGGCGTCACCGATCTCCGTCAACGCGTGCGCCACATCGGCCAACAGCGGCGGCGGGCGCCGCCAGGTACGCGGGTCGGTGGTGATGCCCTTGCCCCGGTAGGCCGCCAGCACGGCGGCGTCGAGGACCGGCACATCCTCCGGCGCCAGGGTGGCGGCGGTGTCGTCGCCGGCGGTGAGTACCGCGACGAACGTCTGCATGAACAGGGTCCGCCGGAACAGGGCATCATCACCGTCAGCGGCGGACAGATCGAGGGGGTTGATCCGCACCCCGGGGGCGCCGGGCCGGATGATCGTCCCGCCGACCGCCTCAGCGAGCCGGAGGTATTCGTCTTCCGGGTCGATGACGAACGCCTCCACCCCGAGGTAGAGGTTGCGCAGCAGGTCCAGTTTCGCCAGGTAGGACTTACCTTCACCGGAACGGGACAGGATGACCGCGTTGAAGTTCGACTGCGCCCACCGGTCCCAGACCACCACCCCCGCCGAAGCGAGGTTCAACCCGTAGAGGACGCCCATGCCGGTGTTCCCGGCGGTGACCGGCAGGTCCGGGCTGGTGAACGGGAACGCGGCGGCCAGCGCATCGGTGTCGAAAACCCGGCGCATGCCGAGGGCGTCGAAGGCCAGGGGCAGGCTGGTGATCCAGCCCTGCAACTGCCGCCACGTCGCCGGGGCCAGGTCGAGCAGCAGCGACGACGCCAGCGCCCGCACTTCGGCCACCCGGTCGGTCAGCTCGGCCTCGGTATCGGCGTGCACGGTCAGGTACAGACCGAGCCGGAACAGCCGAGCCTCGCCCCGGGCGACCCGGGCGGCCAGCTCGGCGGCGTCCGCCGCGGCGGCGTCCAACCCCGGGTCATCCAGGCGGCCCTTCCCGGCGTCGGTACGCCGGGAGGATTCGAGGCGTCCGCGCTGTTTACGCAGCCGATCGGAGGCGACGACCGGCGGGACGGGTTCGATGTGCAGGGCGACATCGACCCGGCCTGGGTAGGACAGGATCGGCTCCAGCCAGCCGGCGCCGACCTCGACCGGGTAGCCGGTCACCGCGAGAGTCGCGGAGTAATCGGCGCCGACGTGCACGGACCGCCCGCCGACCTCCACGGCGTCGGGGCTGCCGGGCAGCACGCCACCGGTCTCGGCCGCTGGGCGGCGGCTGCGGCGCAGGGTGAACAGCTTCACCGGTCATCACCGTCTTCCAGGTCGGTCGTCCGATCGGGGCTGTCGGCCGCCGCCCAGGCCGGGGCGGGGGCGGCCGGGTCGAGGCAGGCGGCGAGGGCGGCCTGGGTGTCGTAGGCGTCCAGGACCGTCCCGGCGACCTCGCACCCGGCCAGGGCACGTACCGCCTCCAGCGCCTGGTGGGCGGTGTGGCCGGGGTTGCGCCGCCCGCGCACCGCGACGGTGACCTGCCGGTGCAGCAGCTCCCGCTGGGTGGCGAGATCGTCGAGGAACGCGGCGTGAGATCGTGCCGCGTCTTCCAGCGCCGGGTGCGGCAACGCCGGGGCACGGTGCTCGATGCGGTCGGCGACGTGGGTCAGGTCGACGCGCTGTGCCCGCACGAGGATCTGCGTCGGCGCGTCGAGGCTGTTCAACCAGCGGGCGAACCCGGCGACCAGGCCGTTCTGCTCACCGGGTGAGCGCAGCCCGAACGCCACCGTCGAAGCGGACACAAGCGCGGTGGTGCCGTCCGGGCCGAGGTCGATCAGCCCGTCGCCGGTGATGCCCTTCGCCGGCAGCCGCAGCGGCGCCGGGAGGGGCAGCTTGTCACCGCGCCCGCCGGTGGTGGTGATCCAGGCTGGTGCCGGGTGGATCGGTTCGTCGGTCGGGACCAGGCGATGCGGGGCACGCCGGTGCCGGAGCGCGGCGAGCAGCCAGGCGTCGAGGTTGGTGCCGTCGCGGCGGCCGACTGCGAGGAAGAACGCCGCCCCGGCGACGGGGATCGACCCGGCGATGAAGTACAGCGGATTGACCACCGTCGCGAGGGCGGTCCAGACCGCGTAGAGGATCAGCGCGGTGACGGTCAGGATGACGACCTGGCGCAGAGTCAGCCCGAACACGATCCGGTCGGGTCGCTCGACGTCGGCGGGTACTCGTGCTCTTAACGGCTCATCGGCGGTTCGGCGTGCCATCGGTGATCACTCCTGTCGGGGACGGCGACGGACGGGCGGGCGGCTCCGCACAAGGCGGTGCCGCAGGGGCGGGGTCGCGAGGCGGTACGGGCGCCGGAGTCGGAGCCCGGGTGGGGACGGGACGGCGGGCCGGGACGGGACAGCCGCCCGTACGGGCGGGGAAGGACGATCCGGCGGGGACGGCCGCGCGGTCGGGGACGGACCGGTCACCGGGACCGTCCGGGTGGCCGGGGCGGACGGGGCGCCGGGGACGGGGCCGCCGCCGGTACGGACGGGGACGGACGGGCCGCCGGGTTCGGTCGGGCCGCCGGGGCGGCGGTCCGGTTGGCCCGGGGCGGGGCGGTCCGGGGCGGGGCGGCCGGGGTAGCACCGGTGGGCCGGGGCGTGCGTGCGGGCGTCGCCGGTGCTCGTTTCGCCGCTGTCGGACGCGGCCGAGCCGGTGTCGCCGGCGCGACCGAGAACGTCGGCGTGACCGGTGCCGGAGGCCGTTTCGGCGCGGTCTGGGCACGTGATGCGGACGAGAACACCACCCCTGGTGCGCTGGTGGAGGCCGGTGCGGAGCCGGTCGCGGTGCCGGTCGCCGCCGGGGTGGTCGGTGGGTGGCTGAACGGCACCGCGCTCGGCGGCGGCGCGGCGCTGACCGCCGGTGGGGTGCTCGGCGCGGCCGAGAACACGGCGGGCGGGGCGGCACCCGCCGGGGCGGCGCTTGCCGTGGCGGGCGGCCCGGCGTGACTGAATGCCGGGGCGGCCGTGGTTCCGGCGGGCTGTGCGAGGGGGGTGTGCGTGGCCGGGGCGTGGCTGAACGCGGCCGGTCCGGCGGGCGCCGGGGACGGGCGGGACGGTCCCGCTCGGGGCGGGCGGGGCGGGCGCGGTGTGCCGGGGCTGGGCGGGCGTCCCGGTCCGGGACGACCGGGACCGGGGCGGGGGCGGGGCGCCGTCCCCGGGCCTCGGCGGGCGGCCGTCCCCGCGACGGCGCCCGCCGCCTTCGCCCCACCGAGGACGCTGGCCGCCGCCCCGAGGGTCTTGATCGTCAGGATGGTGGAGACGAGCTGCCCGAGCAGCCCGCGGCCCTTCGACTGTCCGAGCGAGCCGAGGATGAACATCTTCATCCAGCCCGGCAGTTTGATCAGGACCCACAGCATCGTCAGGCAGACCAGGATCCCGAGGAAGCCGTCCACCGTGGCGGGGACACCGAGGACCGCTGGGCCGTTCGGGGTCAGGAACACCCGGACGGTGGCCAGCATGATCACGGCTTGGGCGAGCTGCATGCCCAGGCACGCGCCGAGCGCCCGCCACCAGGTGTAGGCCAGGCCCTCGGTCTGCGGGGTGGCGTGACAGACCAGCGCGAGCGGTGCCACGCCGATGAGCAGGACCGTGGCCGCTACTCGCAGGATGAAGGTCAGCACGACGACGATCGCCATCACCAGCGCGACCAGGACCAGCAACGTCAACAGGAAGTAGCCGCCCTGGCCGGCGCGTTCGAGTGCCTGGGTGATGGCGGTCGCGGCGGTCGGGCCGTCGATGCCTTGACCGGCTATCGCGGCGGTCAGCGCGTTGACCGCTGTCAGGATCTGCTCGCACAGCAGCAGCGACACGTTCGCGCCGACCCCGCCGATCACCAGACGCGGCAGGATCTCTTTGAGCCCGTGCCGGGTTTGCAGGGTTTCCCGGGAGGTCACGACGAACCCGCCGATGACCACGAACAGCACGAAGACCGCGTTGGCTATGACCAGGCACGTCGTCCAGATCGCCTTGACCTGCGGATTGTTCGTCAGGTCCGGGGTGGACAACACCGTGCTACCGAGGGCTTCCATGACCGGGTTCAGGCCGGACTCGACCACCCACGCGAAGAAGTCGCTGATCGCCTTGCGGATCTGGCCCGGGATGTCGTACCAGGCCGGATCGTCGTCGGTTCCCGTCGTGGGCGCCGGGGCCGGGTTGGTACCGGGCGACGGGTTCGGAGTAGGGCTTGGGTTGGGGTCCGGGGTCGGGTTGCCCGTCGGTGGCGGGCCGATCGGGCTCGGCGTCGGGTTCGGGCTCGGGCTCGGTGGGGCGCCCGGTGCCGGGGCGGGTGACGGCTCGGCCGCCGCCGGGGAGGCCGCCGCGACGGCGATGCCACCGGCCAGACCCGCCCCGAGCAGCAGCGCGAGGGCCAGCCGGGCGGCGCGGGAGGTGCGCCGCCCGGCGCGTGTCGGTGTGCGTGTCATGGCTAGGCCACCCACTGCCCGACGATGGTGACGAACAGCGGCGCCAGCAGCGCGAGGCCGTAGCCGATCGCGGCCGACTTGAGCGCCGTCTTGGCCTTTTCCACCTCACCGGGGTCACCGTTCGCGGCGGTGAGACGCAGGCCGCCGACGGTGAGGAACAGCGTGGCGACCGCGAGCAGGACGCCGATCAGCCAGAGGCGGATCCGGTCGATCACGACGTTGATCGACGCGGGGGCGGCCAGCACCGTGACGCCGGACTCGGCGGCGTGGGCGGCGGTGTCGCCCAACACCATGACGGTGGTGAGCACTGCGGCCACCACGATCAGGACCGGGATCAGACGGGTGGCCTGGTAGAGCACCCACATCGAGGGGTGCAGCCGGGGACGGCGCTCACGCCGCGACGGCTTACGCCCCTTTGGGCGTACTCGGGTCGGTTTGCTGGTCATGGAATGGGCACCTCCGGGCGCAGGCCGCCACCGGCCCCGGGGCATGGCGGGGCTCGTGGTGCGGCGCGTGGGTGGCAGAGGCGGGAACCGGATGGATCCGCACGTGGTGACCTGCGAAGTTCCGACCGGCGCGAGGGCCGTCCTCCTCACAGAGGGTCTGGTGGGCCGGGCGAACGGGGTGTCAGCGCCGTCAGCGGGGCCGGTCGGAAGGGTCACCTACGCGGGAAGTCCCGCACTAAGGGAATACAAATTCGAGGGTCGATTTGGAGAAGCGCAGCTCAGCGGGGGTGCGTCACGGGCGGCGCCCGGGTGTCACCTCCGCCACGGTGGTGAGCGTGGCCTCGGCGATGACATCGGCGGTCGGGTCGCGCAGTTCCCCGGCCCGGATCGCCGCGACGAGCCGCTCGACGGCGGCGCTGCGCCGCTTGTAGACACCCCAGCGGGCCAGGCCGGTGCGCTGCGCGTACGCGGCGAGGCTGGTGTCCTCCAGGTAGGTGCCACCGATCAGGTCGGCCTCGGCGACGGTGAGCACACCAAGGCGCACCGCGCGGGCCAGGACCAGGTCCGGGTGGCCGTACGGGGCAGGGGGCAGCGCCGAGCCGGGCGCGAAGTTCGCCTCCCCGGATGCGGCCGGTTCCTGGTCGCGCAGTGCGGCGCGGGCGCCGGAGAACGCGGCGTTGAGCAGGGCGTTCACGATGCCCGGCTGGTCGATGTCGACCTTGTGCAACGCCTTCAGGAACGCCTCCACCAGCGCGGCGTGTAGGTCACCGGACGACAGCTTCGACAGCAGGTGCGCCCGGTGCCGCAGGCCCGGCAGGGCCACCCCGACCGCGCCGACGACCCACCGCTGCGCGCCGGTGCGGGCCTGAGTGACGAGGAACCTCCAGGCCGCGTCCTGGGCCGCCGTGCCGCAGGAGGGGTGCATGAGGATCGCCGACAGCTCGGTCAACGCGATCGGGCGGCGGGGCAGGCCGTGGCCGAGCTGGCTGCCATCGACCGCCTGCGGCTGCGGGCCTTCGCCGCGCAGCCGGAACCGGTAATCGATCGCGTCGAGCAGCGCCGCGCCGGGCTGGGAGCCCGGGTGCTCAGCGAGCGGGCCGGCGACCGGGCGAGTGTTCGCAGACATGGATGTACTCCCTGATGGTGAGGTGGTTGCCGGACCGGCGATCACGGGCCGGTCGGCGGTGCAGCACCTACGCCACCAGGCAGGTTGAACACATCTTGAACACTGATGATCTTGTTTCAGGTTGAACACAACGTGGTCAGCCGAGGTCGCGATGACGACCCTCGATGCGGGCAGCCGACCGGCGCGGGGCGGGTGTTCACGGCTTGTGCAACCCAGTAGCTGCCCGTTCAACCCCCGCTGCCTGACGGGCTCACCGCCCGCCTCGGCGGGGCTTCGGCGAGCCATGAACCCACACGGCGCCGGGAACGCAAAAAAGGCCCGCGCCGGAAGGCGCGGGCCAGAGGTGTTCATGGTCAGCGACGGCCTATGAACCGTGAGTGGATCTTGTTCAAGGCATTCCGCCGCCGAGTCGATCTTGTTCAATGTGAAGTGTCGATCTTGTTCAAGGCCCCGCGAGGGACATTCCGGGGCTGCTGGCATGCCACCGGCGTGGCGCTGCCACGAAAGTCACCACCATCAATAAGTGTGTGAATCTGGCGTCGGTGGTGTTCAACGTCTGACCTGCGTGTTCAACCTTCAGTCGATCTTGTTCATGGGGGGGTGTGACCACGCCGATGTGAGGAGGTCGGCGGCCGGTGGTCGCGGCGGCGTCCTCCAAATCGAGGCCCGGATTTGTATTCCCTTAATGTCAGCGCTTGTCGGCGGACGTGGCCCACCACCCATGCCGCAGACCTCCCCGCACACCCCCGATCCCAGCTCCGAACGCCCGCGCGTCGGGCTGTTCCTCGTCCCTCCGCACCGCCGCGCCGCGCCGCTGGCCGACGCGGCGGCCTGGTACGGACTCGACCCGCAGCGCCTCGCCTGGCTGATCCGGCACTACACCCGGGACGGCGACGTCGTGCTGGACCTCGACAACCACCCGGGCGTCGCCAGCGCCGCCCGGCACCTGCACCGCCACCCGGCCACCATCACCACCGACGGTGACCACACCCGGGTCACCGACGACCGGCCCGCCCGAGCCCGGCACCTCGCCGAAGACGGCGTCGCGCTGCTGCTGGCCGGACTACCCCGGCCCGGCGGCGACCGCCTCGGCGTCCACGCCGTCACCGAGGCGATGCACCAGTGGCACCGGCTGCTGCGCCCCGGCGGATTCATCCTCACCGCGCTGCCCGCCGCCGGACCACAGCCGAGCCGGACCTCGCGGCGGAGCACCGTCATCACCGCCGCCCGCGCCGCCGGGCTGCGCTACCACCAGCACCTCCCGGTGCTGCTGGTCCCGCTCCCGGCCGTCGAACCGCGCACCGACGCGGCCACCGCCGCGAGCACCCGGCCCGCGCTGCTCGACGGGCGGCACGTACCCACCCACATGGACATCCTCGCGTTCACGGCGACCACCATCGATCAGGAGGCCGCCGATGCGTGAGCCCATCTCCACCGCCGCGTTCACCCTCGGCCTCAACCCCGACTCCAACGCTTCCGCCCTCGACGTCGGCCGGCTGTTCGCCCTGATCGCCGACGGGGTGCAGGGCTCGGTCCTGCTGACCGGGCAGACTGCCTCCCGCGACTTGCGGCGTGGCCGGTACACCCCGGAATCGATGGAACACCCCGGCAAAATGCTGCCCACCATCCCCCGCTACCTCGTCGCCACCTACACCGAGCCCGGCGATCTGGTGGCCGACCCGATGGCCGGGATCGGCACTACCGTCGTAGAGGCCATGCACCTCGGCCGCCGTGGTGTCGGCGTCGAGTACGAGACCCGGTGGGCGCAGCACGCCGCCGACAACATCCGCCTCGCCACCAGCCAAGGCGCCACCGGCACCGGCGAGATCTACACCGGTAACGCCCGACGCCTGCCCGCACTGCTGCCACCCGAGGTCCACGGCCGGATCGCGCTGGTCATCACCTCACCGCCATACGGGCCGTCCACCCACGGCCACGTCCGGACCCCCGGCCCGCGCCGGGGCAAGGTCCGCAAGATTCACCACCGATACGGTGCCGACGCCGCGAACCTCGCCTACACCGAACACGCCGAACTGGCCGAAGGGTTCGCCCAGATCCTCACCGGCTGCGCCGCAGTGCTGCGACCCGGCGGATACGTCGCGGTCACCGCCCGCCCGTACCGGCGCCACGGCGAACTCATCGACATCCCCGGCATGGTCGCAGCGGCCGGTCTCGCCGCCGGGCTAACCCTGGTCGAGGAACTCGTGGCCCTCATTGCCGGAGTCCGTGACGGGGTACTCGTGCCGCGGGCCTCGTTCTTCCAGATGAAGAACGTCCGCGATGCCGTCGCCGCCGGTGACCCGCAATGGCTCATCCAGCATGAGGATCTGCTGCTGTTCCGGCTCGGCCCGGTGCCCGCTGACGGCGGGTCGCAGCGGTGACCAGGCGACGAGGGCGTGATGTCCGAGGCGATGTCGATCGTGTCGGCGGTGCCCGGGACACGGCACCGACCGATGCGCCGTTGCAGGTCGACTTCGACATCACGGTGGTCGATGGGGAGCACGGTCGGCGTCTCGCCGTTCTGCAGGCCCAGGTCGTCCTCGACGTGCTGACCTGGTTGCACGATCATCACCGCGCCGGCCCGGTCGCCGAGTAACCGAGGTCAGGCATCGGGTAGCGCACCGCCGCCGATGCCAGCCTTGATCACCGCATCGAGTTGCGGGTCGATCGGTGCACACCCGGCGTTCCGGCCAGCGGCCGGAACGCCGGGTGTCCGATCCCCCATCCGACACCGGAGGCAACGGTTCCATGCAAGTCACCATCAATCGCGACGACACCGGACGATTGACCGCCCACGCCGCGCCCGCCGCGCCGCACAACACGGCCGGGGTCACGGTCCGGCTCTGCCCGCCGGACGCCTGCGAACGGTGGTCCGGCACCCTCGCCCACCCGCATCAGTACGCCTACGCCAGCGCCGAGCTTGCCGCTATACCCGCACAGCCGCCACGCGACGAGACGGTGGCTGACCTCAACGCACCCACCGTCATCGTGGCCATCCATCCTCGCTGCCGACAAACCCTCGCCGTCGACCCGTTCACCGGACCCGACCGCGCCCGTCAGTGGTGGCAAGCCACCCCCAACCGGTTCGCTGCCAGCGGCGCCACCTGCCACGTTCTTCCGCTGTCCGAGCCTGACTGCCAGGAAGGAGGACTTCGATGACCGCCGCCCTGCCCGAATGGCTACGGCCCACAGCCACCGGCGGCCCGCTTCCGCAGCAGACGATCAGGGTCGCGTTCCTCGGTCGGACCTCCACCGACGAACAGCAAGACCCCACCCTGTCGCTGCCCCGACAGTTGACCAACTCCGAGCGCGCGCTGCTACCCGGGATGGTGATCGTCGCGTGGTTCTACGACGTCGAATCCTCTCGAAAGGAACTCGCCCAGCGCGGTTCCAGCACCGCGTGGAGCAAGTACGACATCGGCATTCAACGCGACGGCGGCCTCAATGATCTAATCGCCGAGGCCACCGCCCCGGACCGCCGCTTCGACGTCGTCATCTGCGAGTCGATCGACCGCATCGCCCGCTACACCCACCAGGGCACGAAGATCGAGCATGACCTCGAACTTGCCGGTGTCCCCCTGCTGGCCGCCGACGAACCGATCATTCTCGACGGGCGGACCAACGGCCGCAAACGCAAGCGTGCCAGCCAGGTTCTCCTGCGCCGCACCAAACAGGGCGTGGCGGAGTGGTACATCATCGAAATGCTGGAGAAGTCCTGGGACGGGTTCGAGACCCACACCGGGCAGGGCTGGAACGTCGGGAAGCCGCCCTACGGCTACCTTGCCGAGAAGCACAAGCATCCCGTGCCCGCGAAACGAGCGCAGGGTAAGCACAAGACGAAACTGGAGATCGACCCGGTTCGCAGCCCCGCCGTCATCCAGATCTACGCATGGCGCATCGACGAGAAGCTGTCCTACCGAGCCGTCGCCGAACGACTCAACACCGACCTCGACCGATACCCGCCTCCGCAGCCAGTTGACCCGGAACGCGCGGTAGGCCGGTGGACCGGCTCCGCCGTCCGGGAGATCTTGTTCAACCCGAAGTACACCGGCCACATGGTGTGGAACCGCCGATCGACCAAAGACAAGCTCCACCCAGGCAAGAACAACCCTCGCGAAGAGTGGATCGTCTCCGCCGAACCCACCCACCCCGGGATCGTGCCGATCGACACGTACGTTGCCGCTCAGAGCATCGCCGCGTCCCGCCAGCGATCCCGCGCCGACGCGCGGCCCGACACCCCCAACCGGCATCGCCAAACCCGCCGGGTCTACGCCCTGCGGTCATACGTGTGGTGCGACCCCTGCCAACGGCGCATGTTCGGCCGGACTGTGTTGCCGTACACCTATTACTCCTGCCAACCGCGGGAGCGGGAGATCCCCGACGGGCATCCCGGCACCATCTCGGTGACCGAGGAGACGCTGCTCGACTTCACCACCCGCTTCTTCAACACCTACGTGCTCGGCCCGGACCGCCTGCAACTCGCCGTACACACCGTGGACCTCACCGCCCAACAGGCCGCTGAGGAACACCGCCGCAAGATCGCTTCCCTTCGCCATGCCCTCACCGACATCACCAACCGCCGTACCCGGCTTCTACGCGTGCTCGAAGAAGCCGACGACACCGACGGCAGCATGTTCAACGACATCCGAGAACGACGCGCCCAGCTCGATCAGGACCTCGGTATCAAGACCGCTGAGCTGGCGCACCTCGAAGCCAGCACCCCGGCCGGCTCAGCCGACAACGTCGAGCTCCTCGCCGACCTGCCCGAGATGGAGATCGACCTCGGGCTCCTACCCACCGATCGCATCCGGCGCTTCCTCGACGCGTTCGCCGTAAAGATCACCCACGACTTCCGAACCAACCGAGTCAGGTTCCAAGCCACCATCACCGGCCGCGACGCAGCCAACCTGTCCCGGCTGACCCGCACCATCAGCCCGGTCCAACGCCGCCCAAACCACGCCGTGACCACCGGACACGACGCCGCCCCCGCCAACGACGGCGGGGGCGGCGTCGATTTGCAGTTCTGTGACATGCCCCGCCGGGGGCACCAGTTCAGGCTCTTCCTGCTCGCGGAAAGCGCTCGCCGGCAACTGGTGCGTTTTTCCTGGGGCCGGGCCCCAGACCCCACGCCGGGGGCACGCCCCCGGACCCCGGGTCGGTTACGGCCTCGCACCAGGCTACGGACATCGGGTGTTCGCGCTCCGCCCGGGCGACACGTTTCATACCGCTGCGCGACCGGCCGACCGGCATGCGCGACGGCCTCAGGCCGCAAGGCAACCTGCGCCGCGCGACCGCCACCGGCACCGCCACCGCCACCGGCGCCGTGGCGTCGGCGCCGGCGCCACGGCGCGACCACCCCGGGCCCATCAGAAACCGGCGCCCGCGACCGCCACCCCGCGCCACGACGCCAACCGGCTGTTGATCGGGTGCCTTGCCTGTGCATTCCGCTCGAGTCGTGGCCGTCGGTTCGATCTTGGCTTCGACACCACCGGAGTTGAATCTCTTCAGGGTGTGGTGGAGTGCGATGTCACATCCCGCCGGGCAGGGCGGCGCTCGTCCAGGCCTTTTGGCAAACGTCCCCCGCTGGCGCTTGTCCGCGACGCGATGTTGTCGATCTGCTGCATCGGGGATGCTGCGCCGAGGATGACCGCAGATCGCCAAGATCTGGGTCCCGGCGACCTATCTGCGTCCGATTAAAGCAGCAGTTATCGGAAATATCCCAAGCGAGCTGCCGCCGCGCGGCCGACAGGGCTGGGAGGTGGTCCGCCTGTTCGGGTCGCGGCAATACCGGGGAGTGCAAGAACGGCACGCGATCGGTGGCATGACATCAGCGAGCACCGATCCACGCAGACGTCTCCACTGGCGGCGCTGAGCGTCCCGCCCATGCGACTGCCGCTCTCGGCGATCGGCTTGGCGCCACGTCCGCTAGGGACGGGCTGGGCGCAGCGCCGTGGGTTTTTGGTTGCAAGTTTGCTCAAGGCGGCTCGTGGACGGCCGATGGGAAGCGCGTTCGGCAGCGGCGGGAGGAGGCCGACGCATGGAGACACGGGTCGGCCACCCCAGTGGCGTGCATCAGCCGCGGCGGCGGATGATTCGGGCCAATGCGGTTTGCCGGGTGGTGCCGGCGGTGCTCGGTGCGGGCTATGCCGTCGGGACCTGGGGTGCGGAGCACCGCGGGCTCATGCTGCTCGTCGCCGGCGTGATGGCGATAACCGCGGTGCTCGCCTACGCGGCGGCGCCCCGTTTGTCGCAATCCCGGTGCTGGATGGGCATTCAGCTGGTCGGCGCGGGGGTCAGCCTCTCCGGGTCGGCGCTGCTCGGGGTTCTCGACGGAGCCGTGCACGGGCCGCTCGGTGCGCTCGTGCCGCTCACCGTCGTCTTTCTGGCGATTGTGTTGCCGCCGCGAGCGTTCCTGACCATGGCCACGTACGCCATGGCGACGTACGCGATCGTCGTGGTCTTCTCCGAGCCCTCGCCGGACGGATATCCGATGGTGCACGCGCTCGGCTTCGGCGGGGCCGCGGCACTCTGTCTGCGGCACGCCATGGTGCTGGCCTCGCTGCGGCGGCGGCTCGCCGACACCTCGCGGACCGACCCGCTCACCGGGTGTCTCAACCGGCGCGGGTTCGACGAGCTGGTGGCGGCGGAGCTGTCCGAGGCCGAGCGGTCCGGCAGCCGGGCCAGCCTCGTTCTGCTGGACCTGGATCACTTCAAGGACGTCAACGACTCGCACGGGCACCGGGCCGGCGACGAGCTGCTGGCCTGGGCCGGCCACGTGCTGCGCACCGAGGTTTCGGTGCACGGCGGGGTCGCCCGGATCGGGGGCGACGAGTTCGCGCTGCTGCTCACCGACACCGACGCGGACGCCGCCGGGGTGGTCGTCGACCGGCTTCGCGAGCAGCTGCGGCCGTGCGCCCCGGCGAGCCTCGGGTTCGCCACCTACCCGCAGGACGCCCGGGACGCCACCGCCCTGGCGGGGGTGGCCGACCGGCGGCTGTACGCGGACAAGGCCGCCCGCGACCGGCGCGCACCGTGCGCCGACGCGGTCGCCCAGGCCCGCACCCGGATCGGGCAGCTCGGGCCGGCCGCGACCGTCTCGACCCGGGAGCGGCGGCGGCACTCCATCGCGGACCCGGGCTGGATGTCGATGGCGCAGACCTGCGTCGCGCTGCTCTACGTGCTCCTGTTCACGGCCGGGCACCCGTACCGCGTCGGCATGGTGGCGATCTGCGGCTGGGGCTTCGTCTCCGGGCTGGCCGTCGTGCTCGGCGCCGACTGGCTGAGCCGGTCCCGCCTGGCGCGGCCGATCATGCTGGCCTTCGCCGTCAGCTCGTTCCTCAGCTGCGCCTCCATCGCCGTGCTGGACGGCGGCGTGCACGGTCCGCTCGGGGTGGGCATGCTGCTGTCGATCCCGCTGCTGATGCTCGGCATGCGGCCGAACGTGGCGGCGCCGGTCGCCGGGGTGGCCGCCGTGTTCTATCTCGGGGTGGCGGTTTTCGTCGGCGAGCCGGGATTCTGGTACGTCGCGATCAACGTGCTCGGCACCGCGGCCGCCTCGGTCGCCTGCGCCGTGCAGGGCCGGGCCGCCGCTCGCCAGCGCCGGCTGCTGACCCGGCTGTCCCGGGTCGACGTGCTCACCGACGCGCTCAACCGGCGCGGGTTCGCCGAGCGGTTCGCCGGCCAGCTCGACCTCGCCCGGCGGCACGGCACCGGCGCCGCGCTGCTGGTCCTCGACCTGGACGGCTTCAAGCAGCTCAACGACACCGCGGGGCACGCGGCCGGCGACGAGTTGCTGCGCTGGGTGGCCGGCACGCTGCGCGGCAACCTGCAGGCGCACGACATCGTGGGCCGCCTCGGCGGCGACGAGTTCGTGGTGCTGGTCGAGGCCGACGGTGCCGAGGACACCGCGGACCGGCTGCAGCGGGCGCTGGCCGAGCGGACCGGCGCGAGCTTCGGCGTGGCCCTGCTCGGCCTGGACGGCGACGACTTCGACGGCCTGTACGCGGCCGCCGACGCCCGGCTGTACCGGCAGAAGGTGGAGCGCCGCGGCGGCCGCTCCCGCGAGCTCAGCGCTCCAGCGTGATCGCGGTCAGGAGGAGGCCACGGCCGGCCGTCCAGCGGCCGGACAGCTCGGTCACCTCAATGCCGTCCAGCACCGGCCCGGGCACCGTGAGCCGGGCCGCAAACGTGCCGCCCGGGTCGAGGGTCACCACCGCCGCGTCGAACTCCATGAACCGCCGGATCAGCGGGAAGCACACCTTGTAGACCGACTCCTTGGCGCTGAACAGCAGCCGGTCCCAGCACACCTTCGGGTCCCGGGCGAGCAGGTCCGCGACCGCAGCCCGTTCCGTCCCGCCCGCGACCGCGCCGAGCACCCCCTCCGGGATCGGCTCGTTGTTCTCCGCGTCCACGCCCACCGACCAGGCCCGGCCGTCGGCGGCGACCACCGCGGCCCGGTAGCCGGTGCAGTGCGTGATGCTGCCGACCACCCCGGCCGGCCACACCGGCGACCGGCGCTCGCCCACCGGCACCGCGACCGGCGGATGGCCCAGCCCGGCGAGCGCGGCCCGGGCGCACCGGCGGCCGGTGGCGAACTCGTTGCGGCGCTTCTCGACCGCCTTCGCCACCTCGCGCTCCTCCTCGGGGAACAGCGGCGCCGGGGTCAGGTCGTCGAATGCCTCCACCGCGACGGCGAAGGGCGGCAGGATGTCGTCGATCATCAATTGGCACCTTACTGGCGCCGGCCCTGCTGGTGCACGGTGCCGCCGACCGCGTGGTGCCGGCCGGCCACGGCGCCTGGCTGGCCCGGCACCGCCCGGAGGCCGAGTGGCGGGAGGTCGCCGGAGCCGGTCACCTCTCGGTGCTGCCGGCCGCCGCTGTCTCGACGCTGGAGTGGCTCGGCGACCGAGAGTTTCGGAAGAACTCGTAAGTTACGCGTTGACTTTCGCTCGGAGCGCTTCCACCATGTAGTGACGTTCCTCGATCGCGCTCCCCCACGCGAGGTGAAAATCCGCATGCACCGCATCCGTCCCCGAGTACTGCTGCTGACCGGCGTCGCCGGTCTGGTCGCCGCGGCCGGCGCCGTCGCGCTCGCCCCCGCCGCCTCGGCCGCCGACTGTGCCAACGGCTACGTCGCCCTGACCTTCGACGACGGCCCCAACCCCGGCAACACCAACAATCTGCTGAACACGCTGCGCGCCAACGGCGTACGAGCAACGCTCTTCAACACCGGCCAGAACGCGGCTGCCAACCCGTCCCTGGTCGCGGCCGAAGCGGCCGCCGGTATGTGGATCGCCAACCACAGCTACACCCATCCGCACATGCTGACCCTGAGCTCCGCCCAGATGTCCTCGGAACTTTCTCGCACCCAGTCGGCCATCCAGGCGGCCGGCGGCGGCACCCCGCGACTGTTCCGTCCCCCGTACGGCGAAACGAATGCCACCCTGCAATCCGCCGCCTCCGCCCTCGGCCTGCGCACGGTGACCTGGGACGTCGACTCGCAGGACTGGAACGGTGCGAGCACCGCGGCGATCGTGCAGGCGGCCGGCCGGCTGACCAACGGCCAGTCGATCCTGATGCACGACCAGTACGCGACCACGATCGCCGCCATCCCGCAGATCGTCTCCGGCCTGAAGAGCCGGGGCCTGTGCGCCGGCATGATCTCGCCGGCCACCGGCCGGGCCGTCGCCCCGGACGGCACCACGACCCCGACCACCGGACCGACAACTGGACCGACCACTGGACCGACCACGCCGCCCGCCGGTGGCAACTGCACCGCCACCTACGCCGAGGGCCAGAAGTGGGCCGACCGCTTCAACGGCCAGGTCACCGTCTCCGGCACCAGCAACTGGGTGGTGACCGTGACACTCCGCGCACCGCAGAAGATCATCAACAGCTGGAGCGCCGCGGTCACCCTGGACAGCACCGGTACGGTGCTGACCGCCCGGCCGAACGGCAGCGGCAACGTCTTCGGCTTCACCGTCCAGCACGGCGGGAACTGGATCTGGCCGGCACTCACCTGCCGGGTGGGCTGACCTTCCTGGAGGGCAGGGTGCGGGGACGGGTAAGGGTCCTCGCACCCACCACCCTCGAGGTGGCCCTTTCCATCGGCCGGGCCCGGCGCAACCGTGGAGGCATGACGGTTCTGCTCGTGCACGGCCACCCGTTCGACCACACGCTCTGGGATCCGCAAGCCGCCGCCCTCCGCGCCGCCGGCTACCACGTGATCGCGCCGGACCTGCGCGGCTACGGCGCCGCGCCACCGCCGGACGGCGACGTCACGCTGCTCTCCGACTTCGCCGCCGACCTGGCCGCCGAACTCGACCGGCACGGCGTCGACCGGGCGGTGGTCGGCGGCGTCTCGATGGGCGGCCAGATCACCATGGAGTTCCACCGGCTCTTTCCGGAGCGGGTGGCCGGGCTGATCCTCGCCGACACGTCGCCGGTCGCCGACGACGAGGCCGGCCGCCGGCTCCGGCACGCCACCGCCGACCGCCTGCTGGCCGAGGGCATGACCGGGTACGCCGGCGAGGTGCTGGACCGCATGATCACGCCGTACCACGTCATCGAAAAGCCCGCGGTGGCCGCGCACGTGCGCCGGATGATGCTCGGCACCGCGCCGAAGGGCGCCGCGGCTGCCCTGCGCGGACGGGCCGCTCGCCCGGACTACCGGGCCGGCCTGGCGACGGTCCGCGTGCCGACCCTGGTGCTGGTCGGCGCCGAGGACGCCTACACCCCGCTGGACCAGGCCGAACTTACCGCGAGCCTGGTCGCGGACAGCGAACTTGTGGTGGTCGATCGGGCCGGCCACCTGCCCGGCCTCGAGCAACCCGAGGTGGTCAACGAGGCGCTGCTGCGCTTCCTGGCCCGAGCCGGAGCGCGTTGAGGCTCAGAGCGGCAGCACCACCGGCGTAGGCGTCCCGGCCACGCAGGTCACCGTGATCCGGTGCCGGCTCGAGTCACCCTTGAACACGATCAGCGGCGCCAACGCCGGGCCCGCCTCGACCTTCTCCACGCTGTATCCCGGCGCGGGCTCCCACGAGTTCAGCTTCGCCTTGCCCTTCGCGCAGGTGGCATGGACGGCTCCGCCGGGCGACGTGAGCCGCTTGCCGTCCGGCGGCGCCGAGGCGTCCGGCGTGCCGTCGTCCCCGCCGGGCGCCTGGGCGGTCGGCTCACCGGCCGCCGACGACGTGGGTCCCGCGCCCGGACTGGTCGCGCTGGCCGGCCCGCCGCCGGCAATCGGCGGCCGCTCGGGCAGGTCGGTCCCGGCCGGTAACGGCTGGCCGGCCGCCCCCGACGCCGTGGGCACCGGCGGCACCGCCCCGTCGACGGGAGTGGGCGCCGCGGCCGTGCCGGTGTCCCGGGCCCCGGTCCTGGCCGACCCGGACTCTCCCGCCGCCAGGAACCAGCCCGCCACCGCCGCCACGACGACAGCCGTGACCCCGACAGCCAGGTAGATCTTCCGCTCCCGCCCGGGCCGGTAGATCCCGCGCCGCGCGTCCTTGCCGGCCGCCCCGGGACGCCGCCCGCCGGCAGCCGGCCCGGCACCAGCCGCTCCCCGGCTGCGCCCCGACGCCGGGCCCCACCCGGCCAGACCACCCGGCGATTCGGGCCCACCGGGCGATTCGGGCCCACCCGGCGACTCGGGCCCACCCGGTGACGGGTTCGACTCGACAGCCGGGAAAGCCCCGCCACCGGCCGCGCGAGCCGCGCCCCGCCCACCGGTCTCGGACCGCTGATTGCCACCGGCTCGCGCCGCCCGTGCACCACCGGCCTGCTCGAGGTCGCGCCCCGGGCCGGCATTCCCGCCCTTGCGCGGATCATCGGTGGCCGGAAGCACCTCGGCCCCCGCTATCAGCCCGGCCGCCGCGCCGCGCAGAGACCGGGGACGCTCCGACGTCTCCTCGTGCGGTGCCTCCGCGCTCCCGTCGACGCCCTCCGGCACCCGAGGCCCCGTCGCGCCGGGCGTCGCGCGTACCGGATCGATCAAAGCTGAAGCCTCCGCCGCGTCGGCCAGGGTGCCCGACACCTCGCTCGCGCTCGGCCGCTGATCAGGGTCTTTGCGCAGGCAGCGGGCGATGAGATCGACCACCGCGGACGGCACGCCGGGCAGCGGCGGCAACGGCTCCGGCTCCACGTAGATGTGCGCGCGCAGCATCTGGGTCGTCGTCTCAACCGACCACGGGGACTCGTGCGCGAGCAGGCGGTACAGCAGTACACCCAGCGCATACACGTCCGAGGCCGGCACCACCGCGTCGCCGGTCAGGCGTTCCGGCGCCAGGTACGCCGGGGTGCCCACCAGCATCTCCTCGGGCTGGGCCGGGCCCGCCGCGGCCGCGATGCCGAAATCCACCACCTTGGCGCCGCCCGGCGTGACCATGATGTTGGCCATCTTGACGTCGCGGTGCACCAGGCCGTGCCGGTGCGCGGCGGCCAGCGCGGCGGCCACCTCGCCGCAGATCCGGAACACCGTGCGCGGCGGCAGCGAGCCGGACGTCACCCGCTGCTGCAGTGTCGGCCCGTTGATCAATTCCATGACCACGTACGGGCCCTCGTCCGCCTCGCCGAAGTCGTAGACCTGGGCGATGTTCGGGTGCGAGAGCGTGGCCGCGGCGCGGGCCTCGTCGCGGATGCGGGCCCGCTGCTGTGGGTCGTCCAGGTAGCGCCCGGCCAGCAGTTTGACCGCGACGGGCCGGCCCAGCACCTCGTCGCGGGCGCGCCACACCACCGCCATGCCGCCGCGGCCCAGTTCATCGAGCAGTTTGTAGCGGCCGCCGAGTGTCTGCCGAACCTCCACCGTGGCAGTCTGCCCGTCCGACCGGAAATTCGCACATCCTCGCCACTCGAATGCCATTCACTTTTCATTTTTCGGGCATTCGATCTATTGTTTCGTCGGCCGTTATTGATCACGACGGCCGGATTGATCATGACGGTCCCATTGATCACGTTCGGGAGCGGGGATGCCGATGTCGACCCGGCAGCGACTGACCGACACCGCCCTGAGCCGGCTGCTGCGGCTGCCGCCCGCGCGCAACGGCTACGCCGTGACGCCGGTGCGCACGCCCATGCGGGACGGGACGGTCCTGGTCGGCGACCACTTCGCGCCGCGGACCAGCGAGCCGCGGGGCACCGTCCTGGTGCGTACCCCGTACGGCCGCAGCTTCCCGGTGACCGCGACCAACGCGCGGATCTTCGCGGCCCGCGGCTACCACGTGGTGTTGCAGAGCGTGCGCGGCACGTTCGGCTCGGGCGGCACCTTCCGGCCGATGGTCCAGGAGGTCGAGGACGGCCCGGACACCGTGGCCTGGCTGCGCGAACAGCCCTGGTTCGACGGCCGGCTGGCCACCCTGGGCGCGTCCTACCTGGGCTGGACCCAGTGGAGCGCGCTGCTCGACCCGCCGCCGGAACTGCGGACCGCGATCGTCTACGTGGCGCCGCACGACTTCCGCGAGGCCGTGTACGGGACCGGCGCGTTCACCCTCGGCGACTTCCTCGGCTGGAGCGACATGATCGCCCACCAGGAGGACGGCAACCTGCGCCGGGTGCTGAGCATGGCGACCGCGAACCGCCGGCTGCGCCCCGCGCTGGCCGGCCTGCCGCTGCCGGAGGCCGCCGAGACCGTGCTGCGCGGCCGGGCGCCCTGGTACCGCGAGTGGGTCGCCCACCACGACGCGGACGACCCGTGGTGGCAACCGCTGCGGGCCGGCGCCGCGCTTGGCCGGGTCACCGCGCCGGTGCTGGTGATGAGCGGCTGGCAGGACCTGTTCCTGGGCCAGTCGCTGGAGCAGTACGAGGCACTGGCCGCCCGCGGCGTCGACGTGGCGCTGACCGTCGGCCCGTGGACCCACCTGGAGATGGGCACCCGGGCCGCCGCCCGGGTCAGCGGCGAGACCCTGGCCTGGCTCGACCAGCACATGGCCGGCGGCCCGGCGGCCCGCAGCCACCCGGTCCGCGTGCACCGCACCGGCGAGGGGCGCTGGCACGACCTCGCTGCCTGGCCGCCGCCCACCACTCCGGCGACGTTCCGGCTGACCCCGGACCGCGCCCTGACCCTGACCGGTCCGGCCGAGCCCGGCACGGTGAGCTTCCGCTACGACCCGGCCGACCCGACCCCGGCGCTCGGCGGCCGCACGCTGACCGGTTCGATGGGCATCCAGGACAACCGCGCCCTGGAGTCCCGGCCCGACGTGGTCACCTTCACCACCGACCCGCTGCCCACCGCCGTCGACGTCGCCGGCACGCCGCTGCTCGACCTGGCGATCGCCGTCGACCCGGCGCACGCGGACGTCTTCGTGCGGCTCTGCGACGTGGACGAGCGCGGCCGATCACGCAACTTCTCGGACCACCTGCACCGGCTCGACCCGGCGGTGCCGGCCGGTGAGGTGCAGCACCTCACGCTGCGGATGGACGACTGCTTCCACCGCCTGCTCGCCGGGCACCGGCTGCGCCTCCAGGTGTCCGGCGGGGCCTTTCCGCGATATGCCCGCAACCTGGGCATGCCGGGCACGCCGGCCGAGGGTCACCTGCTGCGGCCGTCGGTGCACACCGTGCACTGCCCGGACTCCCGGCTCACCCTGCCGGTCCTGGATGCTTCATCCACCATTCGGTGAACTGGCGCGCCTGGCCGAGGTTGTCGAGACGCAAGACCCAGAGATTGCTGTACGCCTTCGTCGGGTAGCGGGTGGTCGCCTCGATGATCGCCAGGTCGTCGGTGACGATCAGCGGGTGCCACTCGAACGTCGTGGTGCCCGGTTTGTCCCGCGCGGCGAGCCAGCCCGCGACGATCGCCTCGCGGCCCAGCCACGGCTTCGCGTACGGCTCGGTGAAGTAGGCCGCGCCGTCGGCGAACAGGTCTGCGATGTCGTGCGGATCGTTGGATTCCCAGGCCTTGCGATAGTTGTCCACCCACGCCGTGACCGCGTCGAGACTGCTCATCGGGCCTCCCCAGCGCGACCACGACCGGGCCGCGCCCCCACACCCTACGAGCGGAGCACCGCCGGGAACAGAGCCCTCGTTAAGGTCTCGCCATGGAACAGAACTGGCGCCACCTGCCGCCACCGGCCCGGCCCATCGCGGCGGCCACCAGCACCGCGGTCGAGGCAGCCCAGCGGCAGGACGCCGAGGCCCTCGGCGACGCGGTGCGCGACCTCGCGGCACTCGACCCGGCGCAGACCGGTCTCATCCTCGGCACCGCGGTGCGCCTGCTCCTGGAGGACCGCCATCCCGACGGTCTGGACGGCGACGCGGTCCGCGACGTGCTCGAGACCTGCGTGCGCTCGGCCGCCGTCTGGCAGCCCGAGATCGACCCGCACGTGGTGTTGCTGCTGCTGGCCGGCGCGCTCGGGGTGTCCGACGAGGACGGTGCGCCGCCACCGAAGCCCGACGTGTCGGCCCGGCACGCCACGCTGCTGCTGGCCCACCTGCTCGCGGCCCGCCCGGTGCCGCCGGTGCTGGTCGCGGCCCTCGCCGAGATCGAACGCACCCAGCTGAACGACTGATCCGCGGATCGCTCGTTAATCGGGGCATGGCACGTGCGCACCCCGATCCCGGCCTGCGCCTTCAGCCGATGGTGCACGTCGCCGACATGGCCGCCGCGATCACGTTCTACCAGCAGCTGGGCGGCTCGGTCATCCACGGCGACCGGGACTCCGAGTGGGTGCTGATCCAGCTCGGCCCGGTCCAGGTCGGCCTGGTGGCCCGCCCGCCGGACACCGCTCGCGGCGAGACCACGGTCGAGCTGCACTTCGGCGCCCAGATGCCGCTGGAGCAGCTGGAGCGGCGGCTGCACCGGGCCGGCTTCCCGGTGGCCGAGGTGACCACCGACCGCGACCTGGGCGAGCAGTTGCGGATCCGCACCCCGGACGGCTTGCTCATCAAGATCAGTCAACGCGAGCCGGACTGACCCCGAGCCGCTGCCGGTGCTTGCGGTGCGGGATGGCGAGCCGCAGCACCAGCAGCCCGGCGAGCGCACCGGCGGTGTTCGCGATCAGGTCGTTGACGTCCACGGTGCGGCGGCTGCCCAGGGTGAGCATGACGATCAACTGGACGAGTTCGATGCCGGCACTGGCCGCGGCGGCGAGCCCGAACAGCCGGCGGTAGGAGTCGGCGCGCGGCCGGAGCAGCGGCACCAGCACCCCGAACGGCACGAACATGAGGATGTTGAGGATGAAGCTGGGCGCATCCACCAGGAACGGGATGTAGTGCAGCATCGTCCACCATGGCTCGCCGCCGTAGTAGGACTCCGGATGCGGGGCGATCGGAAACACGGTCACGCCAATCACCGCGCAGGCATATCCGAGAAACATCAACACCATGACCGTACGCCGCACGACGCCTCCCCTGATTGCCTGGTTCAACGCGCGACGGCACAGGTAGCGCTCGGTGAGTGACCGACCGTGTCGACAAACCTTTTCCGACGATGAATTTCGGTCGCCCCGCACCACCGGAGGAAAGTGCAGACCAACCCGTCGGCCTGGTAGCGGCCGCGACCGATTCGTCAATCCCGGGCATGATCGCGGCATACCCGAGCAATCCGACGCACCCGATGGGCCATAGTGGAGCGCGACGTGGCCGGGCGACGGTCGCGGGAGCCCGCTCAGGCGCCGCGCGGGGCGTACATGATGACCGCCACGCCGGCCAGGCAGAGGGCCGCTCCGAAGACGTCGTAGCGGTCCGGGCGGAAGCCGTCGACCAGCATGCCCCAGGCGAGCGAGCCCGCCACGAAGACGCCGCCGTACGCGGCCAGGATGCGCCCGAAGTTCGGATCCGGCTGGAGCGTCGCCACGAACCCGTACGCGCCCAGCGCCAGCACCCCGGCACCCACGAACAGCAGGCCACGGTGCTCGCGCACACCCTGCCACACCAGCCAGGCGCCACCGATCTCGGCCAGCGCGGCCAGTGCGAACAGCCCGATCGAACGCAGCACACCCATGTGCCGCATTCAACCAAGGGCCGGGATCAGGACGGGCGCAGACCCACCGACGTGCGCGGGGACGGCGGCTCGGCGCAGCCCAACAGCCCGACCAGGCCGGAGACCCAGAGCTGCCGGTACACCGTGGGGCTGGGATGGCTCACCACCAGCTTGATGCCGCTCGCGGCGGCCGCATGGAAGCAGGCCACCAGGATCCCGATGCCGATGCTGTCGATCAGCATCACCCGTTGCAGGTCGAGGCAGATTCTGCCTGGCGTGGCGCTGGTGAGGACGTCGTTCACGGCGTCCCGCATCACGTGGGCGTTATCCAAGTCGATCTCACCGCTCGGCGCGATCTCAACAGTGCCATCGGCCAACTGGCGGGTGGTGATCGGCAGATACACGGCTGCCCTCTTCCTGGCGTCGGAGAGGCCGACGCCGACCGTACCGCGTGGAGGACGCGTGCGCGGGCCGTCGGCTGCCACCGTGGCCTGACTGTGCGTCCGGCGCCGTCGCCCTGGCGCCGCTTTCCAACCGCGTTCCTACAACAATCCGCTGGTCTGCAAGTTACGCCACGTAGGCGCGGAACGCCAGAGTAGTTCATATGGCCTGAATGTGCTGGAACGGTCAGTGCATGGCGGGAACGTTGACGTTCCACGTACCGGGGCCGAATACTCACGGTATGCGATGGAGCCCGCTTCGGCATGGTTGACGTCATCCCCACAGCCGCGCCCGGGTCCTCCGAAATGCCCGACATCCTCCACTTCAGCAGCGCAGACATCGATCAGGTGCGGCTGGTGCTAAATCGGTTCTACTACCCGGTGGCGATCGGGGTTCCGGAGGGCGCTGACGGTTTCAGCCTGGCCGTGGAAGTGATCCAACTCGGACCACTCACGGTTGGCCATCTCACCTTTGCCACCCCGGTCACGTTCCAGGTGGCCGAGTTGGACGCCTACCACGTCAGCATGCCCACCACCGGCCGCCTGCACGCCCGGCACGCCGGGCACGAGGTGGTCGGCACGCCGTCGACCGGCGTCGTGTTCGGACCGGGCAAGCCGGTCTGGGTCGCGCACGACGGCAACTCGGCGGAACTCGCCGTCAAGATCGACCGCGACGCGCTGGAACGGGAGCTTGCCGCCCTTCTCGGACACCCGATCGAGGGACCGATCGACCTGCCCCCGGTCATCGACCTCACGGTCGGACCCGGGCAGAGCTGGAACCGGCTGGTGCGGCTGCTGCGCGACGAACTGGAGTACAAGCAGAGCCTGATCTACCAGCCGCTGATCGCCGAGCAACTGCGCAGCAGCGTGCTCAGCGGCCTGCTGCTCAGCGTGCCGCACCGCTACCACGACGAGCTGACCGGCCCGGCCGCCGCGGGGCCGCCGCGGGCCATCCGGCGGGTGGTGGACGCCATCCACGACGAACCGGAGCAGCCGTTCTCGGTGGCCGACCTGGCGGCGGTCGCCGGGATGAGCGTGCGCTCGCTCCAGGAGGGCTTCCGCCGGCACGTGGGCAGCGCTCCGATGGCGTACCTGCAACAGGAACGGCTGCTCCGCGCGCACGAAAGCCTGCGGCGAGCCGACCCGGCCCGGGTGACGGTGGCCGCGGTGGCTCACCGCTGGGGATTCGCCCACCTGGGCCGGTTCGCGTCGGCCTACCGCATACGGTTCGGCGAGTCGCCGTCGGAAACCCTCCGCGCGACCGGCTGAGGATTCACCCGTCCGGGTGACACCTATTCGCCGGGGTCGCTGCGGCGTGGCTGAGGCACGCCGTCGGGCCGGCGGACATCGGCGGACCGGCCGAACAGGTGGCCGCGCGGCGGTGCCCACTCCCGCCACGGGCCCAGCCGCATCGGCACCGCGGCCAGGTCGCCGTCCCCGGCGCCGCGCATTTCGCGCAGGTAAGCCAGCACGCGGGCGGCGGCCACGCCACCGTCCTCGGCAATGTTGAGCAGCAGCCGGCGGGCCTCGGCGACCGCCGGGTCGTTCAAGTCGAGGCCGGGCACCTCACCGGCCGGCCTCCGTAGCAGGGCGGATAGGCCCGCCAGGGCCTGCGCCACATCACATGCGTCCCGTTCCGCGTCGGACAGACTCGCCACGCGTCTCCCCCTCACCCCACCCAAGGCGATCGTCATCGCCTCCGCGGCAAACCCCGCCCGGGTACGCCGTCCTTTCCCCCGCTGAGTCGAAAATGTATTCGGCTCGCTACTAAGCGTCCATCCGTAACGCGCAAGCCCTGTCCAGTTAGCGCTCAGTTTGCCCGCGGACGGCATGATCGTCCCTTTCTCACGCATGGTCGAGATGGGCAAGACGGGGTAAGGGTTAGGACGGGAGTGAGTCCCGAGGGAGCCGACCCAGGAGGATGATCATGACCGAGGACAACCAGCCGCCGCTCGAGGAGCGCCCCGAGGTGGCCGACGCGATCGCCGACGACGTGGCGGTGGACGCCTTCATGACCGGCGGCGGACCGGACGCCGACACGCCCGCGTTCCAGCAGCCCGGCCGCCCGCCCGTCTACCGCACCGGCGCCGACCAGCCGTGGGACCCGGAGGACCTGGCCGTCGCCGAGGGCCGCGACCCCACCCCGGAAAACGTCGAACGCGCCCGCCGCGAACTCGAGAAGGACGGCCCCGCCGCGATCGAGCGCACGGTCCCCTGAGGTCGCCGGCGACCCGCGGTCAGTTCGGTGCGGCGGCGCAACAGGAGCAGCCGGGTCCACAGCCGCCGGCCGGGGTGGCCGGGGTCACCGGGGTGCAGCAGACGTCGCCGCGCCAGGCCTCGCGGCCCTCCTTCAGCGCCACCGCCGCGATCACGAGGGCCGCGACCGGGTCGGCCCAGGACCAGCCGAAAAGACTGTTCACCGCAAGACCGACAAGCAAAACCCCGGAGAGGTACGTGCACAGCAGCGTCTGCTTGGAGTCGGCGACCGCGGAGCGGGAGCCGAGCTCACGGCCGGTGCGGCGCTGGGCGTAGGACAGGCCCGGCATGATCGCCAGGGAGAGTGCGGCCAGCACCAGACCCACGGTCGAGTGCTCGGCCTCCGCACCGCCGGCCAGCGCCCGCACTGATGCGACCGTCACATAAGCGGCCAGCGCGAAGAACGAGACCGCGATGACCCGCAGGGCCGCCTTCTCCCGGCGTTCCGGGTCCCGGCCGGCGAACTGCCAGGCCACCGCCGCGGCCGAGGACACCTCGATCACCGAGTCGAGGCCGAACCCGATCAACGCGGTCGACGAGGCCATCGTCCCGGCGGTGATCGCCACGACCGCCTCGATCACGTTGTAGGTGATGGTGGCGGCCACCAGCAGCCGGACCCGGCGGTTCAGCAACCGCCGGCGCTGCGGTGCCGGCCCGGCCGCAACGATCGGGATCGGCGGCCCGGTCATCAGCAGCAGCCCTTACCGGCCGCGTCGTCGCAGGCGTCCGGGTCGACCGCGAGCACCACCCCGAGCAGATCGCTCAGCGCGTGCGCCAGCCGGGAGTCGGCCAGCTCGTACCGGACCCGGCGCCCCTCGGGCACCGCCACGACCAGCCCACAGCCACGCAGGCAGGCCAGGTGGTTCGACACATTCTGCCGGGTGCTGCCGAGCAGGTCGGCAAGCTGCGCCGGATAGCCCGGCCCGTCCCGCAGGGCCAGCAACAGCCGCGCCCGGGTCGGATCCGACAGGGCGTGCCCGAACCGGGCCAGCACCGCACCGTGCGTCAGCATCTCCACACCGGCGATAGTACATCAGACGCTGTACTGTTTGCAGTCGGCGCCGTTGGCGACCACGACCCGGTCGCGACCGGCCCGCTTGGCCCGGTAGAGCGCCTCGTCGGCGTGCCGCAGCAGGTCGTCGGGGCGGTCCCCGGCGGACAGTTCGGCCACCCCGGCGCTGAAGGTCACGGTCAGCGGGCCGAGCGGCGTGTCGACCGCCACCGCGGCGCAGCGGGCCCGCCAACGGTCAGCCCGGTCGGCCGCGGTCAGCGCGTCGGTGCCGGGCAGCACCACCACGAACTCCTCGCCGCCGTAGCGGGCCACGGTGTCCGTCTCGCGGACTGCGCCGGCCAGTTCCTCGGCGACCCGGACCAGCACCTGGTCGCCGACCGCGTGCCCGTACCGGTCGTTGACGATCTTGAAGTGGTCCACGTCGATCAGCACCACGGACAGGTCCGGTCCGGCGACCGCCTCGTCGAGCACCGCGGTCAGGTGCCGCCGGTTGTACACGCCGGTCAGCCCGTCCCGGACCGCCTGGTCGGTGAGCTCGGCCCGGAGCCGTTCCAGCTCGGTGATGTCCCGCACCACCACGACGGTGCCGGGGCAGGTGCCGTCGGCGGACCGCATGTGCACCACCCGGACGTCGTACACGGCGCCGTCCGGGCCGGTGACCGTGCTCTGGATGGCGCCGGTGAACCGGGCCGCGAAGTGCCGGCCGGCGATCTCCTGCCACTGCCGGCCGATCACGTCGCCGCGGCTCTCCGGGTGCAGGGCGGCCAGCAGGCCGGCGGCCGCCGGGTTGACGTCCAGGAACCGGCCCTTGGGGTCGAGCACCATGACGGCGTCGGTGAGCGCGGCGATGACCTGCGCGTAGGCGACCGGCTCACGCTCGCGGTTGACGCCCACCCGCTCGGCCACCGACCAGACCAGCCCGGTGACCAGGAACAGCACCGGCGTGAGGTCGAACCGCTGGGCGTCCACGTCGGCGAACAGGGTCACCAGATTGCCCACCACCGGCGCCGACCCGCCGGTCAGGAACCAGAGGTAGAGCCGCCGCTGACCGCGGACCGCGCGCCGCATCGCCCGGACCACCAGCACGGTGCCGACCGTCATGAGGGCATAGCTGTACGCGGTGTGCAGCCAGTACAGCGGACCCGGCGAGAGCACCAGCGAGCCGTCGCCGGCGATGTCGAACCCGCGGAAGAACGCGTGGTGCCAGGGGTCGCTGACCACCGCCGTCATCAGGAGCACCGGATGGACGAGCAGCAGCAGGAGGCGCCGCTTCCGGGTGCGCAGCCGGCCCGCGGACAGCGCCGACCGCCAGAAGTAGCCGGCCACCACCATCGCCACGCCCGGGAAGATCGCGTAGCTGAAGAACAGCGCCTGCCCGCGGGTCGGCGCGACGACGGCCAGGGCCTGCGACATCGACCAGATCGCCGCGCCGCCCAGGATGACGCCGAGCGGCACGGCCAGTTCCGTGAGCCGGCGATGCCGGACGGTGAGCAGCGCCACCACCGCGGCCGTCATTCCGGCCACGGCGTACATGACAAACATTGCGGTCCGCATCGCCCGGCTCGATCGGTGCCCGGGCCCGCAACCTGAGCAAAGCGAGATCCTCAGTACGCTGTGCCGCGTGAACGGTCCCCTGTCGGTCGCGGCAATCGTCGCCGCCCTCGTGCTCGCGGCCTGGTTTCTGCTGCGCGCCGCGCTCAACCGCGCGCCCAGCCGCGCCGATCTGATCGCCATCGCCGTGCTGAGCGCGCTGATGGCGGTGCTCGTGCTGGTCGCCGTGGTGGGCCTGTTCGACGGCAGCCGCCCGGCCGACACCGCGACCTTCGCCGGCTACCTGATGACCACGGTCGCGTTCGGCCCGGTGGCGCTCTATCTGGCCCGGATGGAACCGACCCGCTGGGGCAACCTGATCCTTGGCGTCGCCTGCCTGGTGCTGCCGGTCCTGGTGCTGCGGCTGGAGCAGATCGCGTCGGTGACCGGTGGCTGAGGCACGGCCCGCCGACGCCGCCCTGCGCACCGGCCTCGGCCGGGTGCTGCTGTTCGTCTACGGCGTGTTCGCGCTGTCCGCGAGTGCCCGGGCCGGCGTGCAGATCGCCACCCACTTCCACGAGGCCCCGCTGGCCTACCTGCTGTCCGCGGCGGCCGGCCTGGTCTACATCGCGGCCACCGTGGGGCTCGCGATCGGCGGTCCGCGTGGCCGCCGGCTGGCGCTGGTGAGCTGCACGATCGAGCTGATCGGCGTGCTCGTGGTCGGCACGCTCAGCGTCGCCGATGCGGTCGCCTTCCCGGACGACACGGTCTGGTCCCGGTACGGCAGCGGCTACGGCTACGTCCCGCTGGTGCTGCCGTTCGTCGGGCTGTGGTGGATATGGCGGCACCGCCCCCGGCCCGACTAGCGGACCGAGGGCGGTGCGACCGGATGACGGCTACCGGATGACGGCTACAGCTTGAACGTGGCGACCAGCTCGCGCAGTTCCTTCGACACGTCGGACAGCTCGTGTGCGGCCTGCTCGGACTGGCCGACCAGCTCGCTGCTGGTGCGGGCCAGGGCGGCCACGTCGTCGATGTTGGCGGCGATCTGACCGGAGCCGGTGGCGGCCTCGGCGACGCTGCGGTTCATCTCACTGGTGGTGGCCGTCTGCTCCTCGACCGCCGAGGCGATCGTGGTCTGGTAGTTGTTGATCTGGGCGATGATCCGGGAGACCTCCTGGATCGCGGAGACCGCGCCGGCCGTGTCGGCCTGGATCGCCTGCACCCGGCGGGAGATGTCCTCGGTGGCCCGGGCCGTCTCCTGGGCCAGGTCCTTGACCTCGCCGGCGACCACCGCGAAGCCCTTGCCCATCTCGCCGGCCCGGGCCGCCTCGATGGTGGCGTTCAGCGCCAGCAGGTTGGTCTGCTCGGCGATGCTGGTGATCACCTTGACCACGTCGCCGATCTCCTGGCTCGAGGTGCCCAGCCGGGACACGGTCTCGGTGGTGGTGCGGGTGACCGTCACGGCCTCGCCGGCCACGTTGGCCGCCTCGCTGGCGTTGTGCGCGATCTCGCGGATCGACACGCCCATCTCCTCGGCGCCGGCGGCGACCGTCTGGACGCTGCGCGACACCTCGCCGGCGGCCGCGGCCACCGTCTCGGCCTGCGCCGAGGACTGCTGCGCGCCGCCGGCCAGTTCGGTCGAGAGGGCGCCGATCCGGTCGCTGGCCGCGCCGAGCGTCGCCGAGCTGGCAGCCAGCCGGGTCAGCACGGTGCCCACCGAGTCGAGCGCGGAGTTCATCGAGGCGCTCATCCGGCCCACCTCGTCCTGCGAGCGGACGTCGAGCCGGCGGGTGAAGTCGCCGTCGGCCACCGCCGACATGACCCCGCCGGCCTCGGCCAGCGGCCGGGTGATGCCGCGGGTGGTACGCCAGGCGATCAGCACCGCGATCGCGATGGCCACCAGCAGCAGGCCGGTCATCAGGGCGATGAAGCTGCCGGCCGTGCTCCGGGCCGCGGCGGTCTCCTTCTGGTTCATCGCCTCCTCGAGGTCGATGAACACGTTGATCACCCGGAGCCACTCGATGAAGGCCTGCTTGGCCGGCCCGTTCACGATCTCCAGCGCGCCCTCGTGGTCACCGGCCCGCCACTGCGCGACCGCCTTCTCGATGAGCGGCAGCGTCTCGTCCTGCACCTTGTTGATGTCGGCGAACGCGGCCTTCTCGGCATCGCTGGTGGCGGCCGGGTCGGCGAAGATCGCCTTCATCTTGTCCTCGGAGTCCGAGTACTTGTCCGCCAGCTCCTTGATCAGAGCCACCTCGTCGTCGACCTGCTCCTTGGTCGAGGAGAGGACGACGTCGCGCAGTGCGATGGCGCGGTCGTGCACGCTGCCGCGGAAGTTGATCGCGAACCGCTGCTTGACCGCGTTCTTCTCGTTGATGGTGGTCAGACCGTGGTCGATGCTGCGTACCTGAATGACGCCGACCACGACCAGCGCGACCATGGTCGCGATGACTACGAGAAAACCGGCGCCGAGACGCCTACCGATGGTCCAGTTCCGCATTGCCCGACACCCCGATTAGTCGTCACCTACCGCGCAGGCCCCCCTACACGGTGCAATCGTGATTCTTCATCGGTGCCGGGCCCCCGGACTTGAGATCCCTTATTCCCGAATCGCACCAGGCTCGGTAGCGATCCGGGTGCAGCCGGCGGTCAGGCGTCAGCCTCGATCGTGTGCGGTACGAAATAGCAGCGGTCCTTGGTGACCAGGCCGTCCGTGCCGAGCCCCTCGCGGATGCCCATCCCGGCCGCCTCGCCGTCGACCAGCCACGAGCCGATCACCGGGTGGACGGTGCCCTCCAAGCCGTCGAACGACGGCAGTTCGCACAGTTCCTGCACGATGAAACGGCCGTCCGCGCCGTACTCGGTCGGGTTTTCCGAGATGGTGACGCCGTCGCGCACCAGGGTGACCGACCCGCCCTCCCGGCCCCACACCGGCTTCTTGGCGTAGCTGGTCATCTCGCGGGCCGAGGACGACTCGGCGAAGTGCGACGGCAGCAGGTATTTTCCGCGCTCGGGGTCGTCGCCGAACAGCTTCCACAGCACCGGCAGGATGGCCTTGTTACCGAGCAGGGCGGCCTTGTACGGCGGCTCGATCCAGACCGTCCCGCGCTTGCTGGGGTCGGCCATGTTGCGGAAGAAGCCCCGGCCGCCCTCCTCCTGCCAGAACCACTCCCACGGGTACAGCATGAAGATGATGTCGATGGGCTGGGCCTTGTCCTCCCGGCCCGGCTCGGGCACGAACACCACCCGGTCGCCGGCCACGTCCCAGCCGATCTGGCTCATCGCGATCAACTCGACCGGGTAGCCGGCCTCCTCGGCGGTCGCCATCAGGTAGGCCACGTTCATCCGGTCTTCCCCGGTGCGCTCCGATGTCTCGTACGCGAAAAAGATCTTGGGTTTCTCCGGCAGCCAGGTGCGGGCCTCGCGGAGCTTGTCGATGTTGCGGCGCCAGGCACCGGGGTTGGCCGGCTCGCCGTCGGCCGCCTCCCAGCCGATCAGCCGCTCGTGGATCGAGTTCCACTGCCGCCACGGGTGCTGGGTGACGCCGACCTGGTCCATCCAGTGCCACTGGATCACCGCGCTCTCGACCAGCGAGGTGGGCGTCTGCGCGTTGAACTCGAGCAGCTTGGGCGTGCTGCCGGCGCCGTTGTACCAGAGGTCGAAGCGGCCGTAGACGCTCGGCGAGAAGTCCGGCGTCTGCATCGGCGTTCGCATATCGGGGTCTTTGTCGTAGTGTGTCCAGGTGTCGGCGTCGCCGTCGAACCAGGTCCGGATGATCTGCTCGTGCGTGTACTCGGGGATGCCGATCTTGGCGAGGAAGCAGCTCTCCGGCGAGCAGACCGCCGCGAAGTACCCGTCCCGGCGGCCCTGGACGGTGTGCCGGGGGCACTGCTTGACCATCCAGTCCCCGGCCTCGATGCACATCGCGTGCAGCGTGGCGGTGGCCGCCTCGAGCTCCTCGATCTCGGCCGCCGTGAAGTCGTAGTACGGACCCTCCTGCCAATACGAGATCATCGTCCCGTCCGGCAGTTCGGTGTCGTTGTACGTCAGCCCGAGACTGAAGTTGGTGAGTTTCCACCCGTCCCGGACCGGTCCGTAGGGGACCCGGCGCATCGGTCAGCCGCCGGATTTCTTGCTCGACGAACTGGTGCCACCGCCGCCCTTGCCCACCACGCTGGTCTTCACCGTGCCGTTGGTGATCTTGCCGGAGGCCGGCAGCCCGAACGAGGATCGTGCCGCCCGGTCGTTGTAGGCGAACTTCGTCCCGCCGGCCGGCAGTTTCGAGCCGACCCGGTAACCGGGCTTATAGGACGAGGAGTGCCAGATGAAGGGGACAAAAGCGCCCGAACGCACCGTGTCGTCGTCGTCGCAGAGATCCTCGTCGACGATCACGCCGTTCTCGTCGGCGCAGTAGAAGCCCTCTTCGTGGTAATCGTTGCCGCTGTCGCAGGCCGCCACCCCGCCGGCCGCCAGCAACAGGAAGGTGCTGGTCAGCCGTACGCTGCGGGAGCTCATGCGTCGATTCATCATCTCTTTGTAGCGCCTCTCAGCAACCTGCCAAAATTTAGGCGCGCGGTCCCCCGGCCACGTAGATGACCTGCCCCGAGACGAAGCCGGCGCCCTCGCTGACGAGGAAGGATACGGTGTTCGCGACGTCCTCGGGGCGACCCGCCCGGCCGACCGGGATCTGGCCGACCGCAGCCTTCTCAAAATCGGCGAAATCGACCCCGACCCGGGCCGCGGTGGCCGCTGTCATATCGGTGACGATGAAGCCCGGAGCCACCGCGTTGGCGGTGATCCCGAAGCGGCCCAGCTCGATCGCCAGCGTCTTGGTGAAGCCCTGGATGCCGGCCTTGGCCGCCGCGTAGTTGGCCTGGCCGCGGTTGCCCAGCGCGGACGTGCTGGACAGGCTCACGATCCGGCCCCAGCCGGCATCCACCATGTGTTTCTGCACCGCCCGGCTGAACAGGAACGCGCCGCGCAGGTGGACCGCGATCACGGTCTCCCAGTCGTCGTCGGTCATCTTGAACAGCAGGTTGTCGCGCAGCACGCCGGCGTTGTTGACCAGCACGGTGGGCGCGCCCAGCTCGGTAACCACCCGCTCCACCGCGGCCGCCACCTGCGCCGGGTCGGACACGTCGGCCCCGACCGCCAGTGCCGTGCCACCCGCGTCGTGGATCGAGGTCATCACGCTCGAGCAGGCGCCCTCGTCCAGGTCGACGACCGCGACCGCCATCCCGTCGTCGGCCAGCTTGCGGGCGGTGGCCTCGCCGATACCGCGGGCGGCCCCGGTGACGATGGCGACGCGGGTGGGAACGGACTGCGACATTGCGGCCTCCGGCAGTGATCACGACACCGACGGCCGACTTTAACCCGGCTCAGGGACGGCGTCGTAGGCGGATCCACCGGTATCCGTATCCGGACAGTCGCACCTGGTCGAACTTGCCCAGCTCCGGGTATTCCTGGTCGGCGAGCACGTCGTTCGGCCCCTCCGCCTCGGACGCCAGCACGCTCAGGTCGACGGTAACGTCGTCCGGACCGAGGTTGTGCAGGAACGCCATGGTTCCGGTGATGTCGTCGGCGCGGTGCACCAGGACGCCCGCGGGCACCGGCACGTCGACGTGGGTGCAGGTGCCGCAGCCCACCTCGGGGGCCTCGCGCAGCGTCCGGATCATCCGCTCGAACCAGGCCAGCAGCGAGTTCGGGTCGTGCCGCTGGTTGGTGACGTTGACCTGCTCGTAGGAGAAGTCACCGGACGAGATCACCGGCTTGAGTGGCTTGCCGGTGGTGAACCCGGCGTTCGGCAGCGTGGACCACTGCATCGGGGTCCGGATCGCGTCCCGCCCGTTCAGCGCCAGGTCCTCGCCCATGCCGATCTCCTCGCCGTACCGCAGCACCGGGGTGCCGCGCAGCGTGAACTGCAGCGAGTAGGCCAGCTCGACGCGCTTGCGGTCGTTGCCGAGCATCGGTGCCAGCCGGCGGCGGATACCCCGGCCGTACAGCTGCATGTCGGGGTCCGGCCCGAACTCGGCGAACACCTGCTGCCGCTGGTCGGCGGTGAGCCGGGACAGGTCGACCTCGTCGTGGTTGCGCAGGAAGGTGGCCCACTGGCCGCCGTCCGGCAGCTTGGGCACCTCGCGCAGCGCCTCGATCACCGGCTCCGGGTTCTGCCGGGCCAGGGCCAGCATGAGCTTGGTGTTGAGCAGGAAGTCGAACAGCATGTGGATCCGGTTGTTCGAGCCGCCGGCGTCGCCGAAGAACGTCACCAGCTGGTCCGGCTCGACGTTGGCCTCGGCCAGCAGCACCGCGTCGCCGCGCCGCCACTGCACGAACTGCCGCAGCTCGGTGAGGAAGTCGACGTCCTTGGGCGAGTTGGGGTTGCCCGGCTCGGTCTCCTCGATGATGAACGGCACCGCGTCCATCCGGAACCCGGCCACACCCAACTGGAGCCAGAACGCGCAGATCTGCTTGATCTCGTCGCGGACCAGCGGGTTGCTGATGTTGAGGTCCGGCTGGTGCTGATAGAAGCGGTGGTAGTACCAGGCCTTGGCGGTGCGGTCATAGGTCCAGGTCTCGCCCTGCTCGCCCGGGAAGACCATGCCCTGGTACCGGTCCTCCGGCGCGCTGTCCGCCCAGACATACCAGTCCCGGTACGGCGAGTCCGCCGACTTACGGGCCGACTGGAACCACGGGTGCTGGTCCGACGTGTGGTTCACCACCAGGTCGATGATCACGTTGATGCCCAGGTTGCCGGCCTGGTGCAGCAGTTCCGCGAAGTCGCCGAGCGAGCCGAAGCGCGGGTCTACGTTGTAGAAGTCGGTCACGTCGTACCCGTCGTCGCGGTTCGGCGAGGGGTGGATCGGGTTGAGCCACAGGCAGGTGACGCCGAGCCGGGCCAGGTAGTCGAGCCGGCCGATCAGGCCGCGGATGTCGCCGACACCGTCGCCGTCGGAGTCCGCATACGTGTCGATGTCGAGGCAGTAGACAACGGCCTTCTTGTACCACCGGTCAGTCATGCCCCGGGTTATTGCCTCGACAACGCATGCGTGAAACCGGCCCCTCGTCGGGTACCACTGAATGATGGGCGAGTTGCAGGGACTTACCGGGTGGGTGGCGTCTGTCATCGCGGCGCTGGGCGAGGTGGGCGTGGGGCTGCTGGTCGCCCTGGAAAACCTCATTCCGCCCATACCCAGCGAGATCGTCCTTTCACTCGCCGGCTATCTGGCCCAGGAGGGCCGGATGAATGTGGTGCTGGTGTGGATCGCGGCCACCTGCGGTGCCCTGGTCGGTGCGCTCGTCCTCTACTGGCTGGGATACAAACTGGGCGAGGACCGACTGCGCCGCTGGCTGGACAAGCTGCCCCTGGTCGAGGTCGACGACCTCAACAAGGCCGACCGCTGGTTCGAAAAGCACGAGAAGGCGGCCGTGCTGTTCGGCCGGTGCGCGCCGGTGGTGCGCAGCCTGGTCTCCATCCCGGCCGGCGCCAACCACATGCCGATCGGGCAGTTCATCCTGTTCACCACGCTGGGCAGCGGGGTCTGGAACGCGCTGTTCGTCGGCGGCGGCTACCTGCTCGGCGAGCGCTGGCAGGACCTCGAGACGTACAGCCACTGGTTCGACTACGCGATCTGGGCGTTCTTCGCCGGCGCGATCGGCTGGTGGGTGATCAAGAAGGTGCGCAAGCGCAGGCGGCGACGCGCGGCCGCGGGGAGTGGCGGCCGCGCGTCGTAACCCACCCGGTCAGAAGCCCGCGCTGACCTTCGTGAAGGCCCAGTCGGCCTGCGCGATGCCGGAGCAGTGCGCGACCACCCCGCCGCCGGCGCAGCCCCGGTCCCGGTTGACCGACCAGAAGGCGAACCGGGCGAACCCGTTGCTGCGGGCGTAGTCCCGGATCCGGGTCCAGGTCTCCAGCGAGGTCAGTTCCTGCTGGTCGGAGAGCCCGTTCATGCCCGAGATGCCCATCCGGGCGTACGCCTGAGCGTCGGTGTAGCCGAACGTCGTCGTCAGCAGGTTCTTGAGCCCCTCGGAGGCCCCCACCGTCGCGGCGTACATGTCCGCGTGCCCGCTGAAGTCGAACGGCATCTGGGTGAAGATGTCGATGTTCGCGTTCAGCGCCCGGGCCTGCTGCACCAGCCGGGTGCCGTAGAAGGTCGGCCCGCTCGGCGAGGTACCGAAGGTGAGGATGGTCCGCACCGACGGGTTCCGCTGCTTGACGATCTTCAGCGCGGTCAGGACCCGGTCCTGCACCGCGGTGTTCTCGAACTCGTCGGTGTTCTCGATGTCGACGTCGATGGCCTTGAGCTGGAACGCGTCGATCACCTTCTGGTACGCGCCGGCCAGCGCCTCGGCCGTCGAGCAGTTCGGGCCGAGCTTGTTGCCGCTCCAGCCGCCGATCGACGGGACCACGTCGGCACCGGCCGCCCGGATGGCCGCGATGGTGCCGGCGTGCACCCCGCCGGTCAGCCCGGACTCGCCGTCCCACACCGGGTTGCAGCCGTTGCCGGCCAGCACGAACGCGATGGTGAACGCCCTGATGCCGGTGGCGTTGACGACGGTGGCCGGGGCCGGCGGGTTGCCCCAGCCGGGATAGATGTACGGCGCGGCGGCCATCTTCGCCCCGGTCGGCGGGCTGGTGGCCGGAGGGTTGGTGGTCGGCGGACTGGTGGTCGGTCCGGTGGTGGGGGTGGTCGTTCCGCCGCACGCGCCGTTGTCGGCCCAGACGTCCCACTGGCCGCTGTTCGTGGCCGGGGACTGATTCTGGGTCCACCACTTCGCGGTGTAGTTGCGGCCGTTCTGCGAAGCGGTGTTGCCGCCCACGTAAACGGCGCTCGTGCTCCACGCCGGCGCGCACGCGACGGCGGCGTTCGAGGTGGTCAGCGGGACGATCGCAGCGGCCGCGCCGACCACCGCGACGACCAGCAGCTTCCGGCCGGCGGTCACAGCGAGTCCAGGTGCGGCTTGACCGTGTTGGCGAAGGCGTTGCCGTTGCTGACGTCCCAGTTGATCGACCAGGTCATCGCGCCGGCGATGGCCGGATAGGTGGCCGGCGGCCGGAACGAGCCGCAGTTGGTGCCCTTGGCCAGGCAGTCCAGCGCCTGGTTGACCACGGCCGGCGCGACGTAGCCGCCACCGGCCGCCCGGGTGCTGGCCGGCAGGCCGAGCGCGACCTGGTCGGGGCGCAGGCCGTTCTGCAGCGGGATGCAGGCCAGCGCGGTCAGGAAGTTCACCGTGCCCTGCGCGTAGGCGAAGCTGTTGTCACAGCCGAGCATCGACCCGGAGTTGTAGTACTGGGTGAAGACCACGGTGAGGATGTCCTTGATGGACAGCGCCAGCGCGAAGTAGGACGAGGCCGCATTCTGCATGTCGATGGTCTGCGGCGCCATCGTGATGATCAGGCTCGCGCCCACCTTGCTCCGCAGGCTGCGCAACGCCTGGGCCATGAACGTCGGGTTGAGCCCGTTCTCCAGGTCGATGTCCACCCCGTCGAAGCCGTACGTGGTGATCAGCCGGTGCGCCGAGTCGGCGAACGCGGTGGCCGCCGCGGTGCTGTTCACCGCGACCGTGCCCTTCTCGCCGCCGACCGAGATGACGACCTTCTTGCCGCGCTGCTTGAGGGTGGCGACGTCGGCCTTGAACTGGGCGTCGGTGTAGCCGCCCACGGCGCTCGCGAGGCCCGGGTCGAGGTTGAAGGTGACCGCGCCGGGGTTCGCGGTGGCGTCGGCGAAGGCCACGGCGATGAGGTCGTACGCGGCGGGCACCGCGGCCAGCTTGAGCGGTGCGGCGCCGTTGTCGAAGTTCTGCCAGTACCCGGTGAGGAAGTGCCGCGGCAGCGAGCCGTTCGGCGGCGGCGGCGTGGGCGGGGTGGTCGGCGGCATCGTGGGCGGGGTGGTGGGTGGCGTGGTCGGTGGTGTGGTCGGCGGCGGTGTGTCCCCGCAGGCGCCCTTGTCGGCCCACACGTCCCACTGGCCGCTGTGCGTGGCCGGTGACTCGTTCTGGGTCCACCACTTGGCGGTGTAGTTGCGGCCGTTCTGCGAGGCCGAGTTGCCGCCGACATAGACGGCCGAGGCGCTCCACGCCGGGGCGCACGCGACCGCCGCGGTCGCCGTACTGCTGACATATACCGCCGCGGAGCCGGCGGCGAGTGCCGCCACCGTCGCGAGAATGACCGATCTGGAGCGCTTCATAGTCGTCCTTCCATGCGCCTCCGCTTACCACTAAATGTTTAGGACTGTTAAAAATAAAGGTAAAGAGCAAGAACCTTAAACATCCTTAAATCTTTCCGGTACGCAAAAAAAGGGGGCCGGTGCTACTTGCGGAACTGAATCCAGTTGACGTTCACGAAGTCGGCCGGCTGGCCGCTCGTGAAGGTCAGATAGACGGTGTGGGTTCCGGTCACATTTGTCACGTTGGCCGGGATGGACTGCCAGTTCTGCCAGCCGCCCGTGTTGGCCAGCGCGAAGCTGCCGATCGGCGCGCTGGTCCGGCTGTCCAGCCGCACCTCGACCAGGCCGCTGACCGCGTTGCCGGCTCCCGAGGCCACCCGGCCGACGAAGTCCTTGACCCCGCCGCTGCCGAAGTTGACGTTGTTGAACTGGACCCAGTCGCCGTTGCCGATGTACGAGACGTTCTGGCCGCCCTCCGAGCAGGTCTCGGTCTGCACGCCGCCCGACGCGTTGGACGACTCGGCCTCGATCCGGCTGAACGCGTCCCGGCCGGTACCCCCGGTGGGGCTGGTCGTCGGGGACGTGGTGGGCGAGGTGGTGGGCGACGTCGTCGTGCCGCCCCCGGTGGACTGGTAGACGGCCACGTAGTCGATCAGCATCGGCACGCCCGGCTGGGTGGACGCGGTCGGCCCGCCGCCGAACGCCGCCGGGAAGCCGCCGCCCATCGCCACGTTCAAGATCACGAAAAAACCGCGGTGGGTGGCGTTGTTCCAGGTGGTGGCGTCCAGCTGGTTCTGGTTGACCGAGAAGTAGTTGTTGCCGTCCAGGTACCAGCGCAGCACCTCCGGCGAGGAACTGCGGTCAAATTCGATGGCGTACGTGTGGAAGCTGGTCAGACAGGTCGAGCAGGAGCGCTCGCCGCTGGTGATGCCGGTGGTCTCGTTGCACGGGCCGCCCGGATTGGTGCCGCAGTGCAGCGCCGCGAAGTGCGAGGCCCGGCCGTTGACGTTCTCCAGGATGTCCCACTCGCCGATGCTCGGCCAGTTGGTCGCGCCGACCGGGCGGGCCGCGTCGCCGAGCATCCAGAAGGCCGGCCAGTACCCGGCCGCCGCCGCGCCGGTGACGTTCGGCTGCTGGATCCGCGCCTCGACGCGCACCTTGCCGCCGGCCGGGGCCGCGAAGTTGGTGCGCTGCGTCTCCACCCGGCCCGAGGTCCAGTTGCCGGCCGAGTCGCGCAGCGGCTTGATCGCCAGGTTGCCGTTGCCGTCGTGGTAGACGTTCGCGGTCGAGTCGGTCATCGTCTCGATCTCGCCGGTACCCCAGTTGGCCGCCCCGCCCGGGTAACCGGTGCCGGTCGCGTACAGCCAGTTGGTCCGGTTCAGCCCGGTGCCCGCCGCACCGGTGAAGTCGTCGCTGAACACCGTCGTCATGCCCGCCGGTGCCGCCGGGACGGCCGCGCTGGCGTCCAGGGTGAAGACCGCGGTGGCGGCCACGGCTGCCACGGCCGCGGTCGACACGGCGAACAGGGCACGGGCGCGTTTTCGGAGCCGAGATGCCATCGGAAGCCTTTCGAATGGGGGGCCGAGAAAGCTGTGAGAGCGCTCTCAGAGAAAGATTGCACGCGCGTTACGAAGCAAAGTCAATATTGGCCGTCAACGATTGCCCGTTGGTACCGGGCGACGCCACAGTGCGTGTTCCACCGCGGTACACGCAGTGGAGGTGACCAGATAGAGGGCACCGGCCAGCGGCAGCCAGGCGATGACCGGAACGGTGAGATAGGGCAGGAAACGCAACGCCGTCATGCGGCGCGCGGTCCACCGGGCCAGCAGCAACGCGACGGCGATCAGCACGGCATAGATCGGCAGCGCGGCCCACAGGTGGGCGGTGAGCGGCGCACCGAACAACACACCGGCCGGCGGGTCCAGCGCCACCCGGTACATGATCATGAAGAACGGCGCCTGCGCCAGCGCCGGCAGCAGCGTGACCAGTAACCCGGCGCCGTTGGCCCGCTGCAGCGCGAACGATTCGGACAGCATCCGGGCCGGGTCTTCGCGGTGCTTCTCGCGCAACTTCTCGAGTTGCGGCGCCAGGGCCTGTGCCCGGCGCTGGCCGCGGGCCTGCAGATAGCTGAGCGGGCTGATCAGCAGCCGGACCAGCACGGTGAACACGACGATGGCGAGGGCCACGGCGAACGAGCCGGTGGCCGGGCCGAGCAGGGCCGCGAGGCCCTCGATGGCAGCGTGGACGGCATTGGTTACGGCGGAGAAGGACATGGTGATACCCCTGACTGAGGTCCGGACGAAAGGGACTCATCAGGCGGCGGCGCAGGCTCGCGCCCAGGGGGTGCGAGCGGCTACGCGGCCGCGGGGTACAGACCCGGGGCTCGGGGGCGCGGACGGCCGGCGGCGTCCGGGTCGCGCAGGCGGGAGGGTGCGGCCGTGCGGGACCGGCGCGCGAACGCGCGTACGCCCGGAGCGGCCGCCGGGATCGGAACCGGCAGCGCGACAACGGCGGCGACCAGCAACCCGGCCGCCAGCACCGTGAGACCCAGCGCGAGGGTCGCGGGGCTCTGCTGTGCCGGGTCCAGCAGGGCGGCCAGCACCCAGAAACCCCACAGCACCATGCGGCCACGCTAGCCGCCGGATGCAACGATCGTTCGTTTTCCGAATCGCCCTGCCGGGTAATGGCTGCGCATGGATGCGGCTGTTGGTGGAACCACGATCTCCGAAGCGCTGGCCGCCGAGGCCGAGTCGCAGGAACTGTTCACGCTCGGCGTCGAGGAGGAGTACCTGCTCTTCGACGCGACCGAGCCGCGCGCCACCGAGACGGTCGACGACGTGCTGGCCGAGATCCCGGCCGCACTGCGCGAGTCGGTGCAGCACGAATACCTGCGCAGCCAGATCGAGGTGGCCAGCCCGCCCCAGCTGGAGCTGAGCGGCCTGCACGCGGCCATGCGCGACCTGCGCGCCGAGGTGTCGGCCGCGGCCGAGCGCGCGGGTGCCCGGCTGCTGGCCGTCGGCACCGGCCCGGCCGCCGGCCCGGTGGCCCGCCTCGTCGACACGCCGCGCTACCACCGGATGCGCGAGCGGTTCGGCGACCTCTCCCCCGGCCAGGGACTGTGCGGCACCCATGTGCACGTCAGCATCGACGACGCCGAGTGCGGCGTACACGTGCTCAATCACCTGCGCCCCTGGCTGCCGATCCTGCAGGCGGCCACCGCGAACTCGCCGTTCTTCGGCGGCCGGGACACCGGCTACGCCAGTTGGCGCTCGGTGATGTGGGAGCGCTGGCCCACCGTCGGGCCCACGCCCTACCTGGAGTCGCACGACCAGTATCTGACCCTGGTGTCCGACCTCGAGGCGAGCGGCGCCATGCTCGACGAGGGGATGCTCTACTGGTACGCCCGGCTCTCCGCGCGCTACCCCACCGTCGAGATCCGGATGGGCGACGTGATGCCCGGCCTGGACGACACCATGCTGCTCGCGGCGCTGACCCGGGCCCTGGTCGCCACCCTGGTGAGCGACGTCCGGGACGGCGTGCCGGCGCCCCGGGTGCCCGACCCGCTGCTGGTCGCCGCGCACTGGCGGGCCGCGCACGACGGCCTGGAGGGCGTCAACATCGACATGGCCACCCGCGAGCCGCGCCCGGCCTGGCGGCTGATGCGCCAGCTGTTCGACTACGTGCGTCCCGAGTTGGAGCGGCACGGCGACCTCGACACGGCCACCGTCCTGATGGGACGCCTGCGCAGCCGGGGCACCGGCGCCGCCCGCCAGCGCGCCGTGCTGGCCCAGCAGGGCAACGTCGCCGACGTGGTGGACTGGCTGGCCCGGGCCACCCGCGGCGACGAGTGACCGGATCGGCCACCGAGGACGAAGCCTACGAAGTAGCCTGAGATCCGGCACGAGAGGCAGGGGTTGCGCCGGATGCGACTGGTCATCATCGGCGGGGACGCGGCCGGCATGTCGGCGGCCTCGCAGGCCCGCAAGCGGCTCGGCCGGGACGTGCTGGAGATCGTCGCGTTCGAGCGCGGCCACTTCACGTCGTACTCGGCCTGCGGCATCCCATACTGGATCGGCGGTGTGGTCGCCGAGCGGGACGCGCTGGTGGCCCGCACCCCCGACGAGCACCGCAAGGCCGGCATCCAGGTGCGGCTCCGGCACGAGGTGACCGGCATCGACCTGGACCGGCGCGAGGTGGTGGCGCGCGATCTCGACGGCGGCGGCGAGGTCAAAACCCACTTCGATCATTTGATGTACGCCGCGGGCGCGAGCCCGGTCACCCCGGACTGGGCCACCGACCGGGGTGCCGGCATCTTCGGTGTGCAGACCCTGGACGACGGTGCCGCGATCCAGGAGTGGCTGGCCCGCGACCCGGCGCCGCGGCGGGCCGTGGTGATCGGCGGCGGCTACATCGGGGTGGAGATGGCCGAGGCGATGGTGCGCCGCGGCCTGCGGGTGACGCTGCTGGAGAAATCGGACCAGCCGATGGCCAAGACCGCCGACCCGGACATGGGCGCGCTGGTCCGGCAGGCGATCGAGGGCCTGGGCATCGAGGTGCGCACCGGCGCCGCGGTGGAGGGCATCGACACCGAGGGCGGCCGGGTGCGTGCGGTGGTCACCCCGGGCGGCGCGCTGCCGGCTGACATCGTGCTGCTGGGTTTGGGGGTACGCCCGAACAGCGCGCTGGCCGAGCAGGCGGGCCTACCGGTCGGCGCCACCGGCGGGTTGCGCACCGACCTGCGGATGCGGGTCGAGGGCGTGGACGGGGTCTGGGCGGCCGGCGACTGCGTCGAGACCCGGCACCTGCTGACCGGGCGGCCGGCGCACGTGCCGCTCGGCACCCACGCCAACAAGCAGGGCCGGGTGGCCGGCATCAACATCGGCGGCGGCTATGCCACGTTCCCCGGCGTGATCGGCACCGCGGTGACCAAGGTGTGCGACCTCGAGGTGGCCCGCACCGGACTGACCTCGAAGGAGGCAGACTCCGCCGGCTTCGCGTACGTGACCGCGACCGTCGCGTCGACCAGTCGGGCCGGCTACTACCCGGGCGCCGAGACCATGACCATCAAGCTGATCGCCGAGCGGCGCACCGGCACGTTGCTGGGTGCGCAGATCGTCGGCAAGGCCGAGGCCGCCAAGCGGATCGACGCGCTCGCGGTGGCGGTGTGGAACCGGATGAACGTCGAGGAGATGACCGCGCTCGACCTCAGCTACGCGCCGCCGTTCGCCCCGGTGTGGGACCCGGTGCTGATCGCGGCCCGCAAGGCGACCGAGGCGGTACACGCCAGTTTGTAAGGCCACAGTCGACTTTGGTCGATTTCGTAGGCGACTCGCTACTGAGCGCGAACAGGCGAAACTACATTCCGTACACCGAAGATCACCGATCTGGTATCGCGCCGGGCGCTGCCACACGGTAGAGATTCAGCATGTCGCCGCAAGCTCTGCGCTATCCGAGCCCGGCGTCGGAAGCCCAGGCCGGCGGCCGGCACCGGCGCCCCGAATCGCTCGCCGGCACCGGTCGGCCGGAGATGCCGGCTGAGGACACGCGCCCAGCACGGCACTCCTTCGGGGCCGAGGGCCGCATCGCCGTTCCGGTCGAGCGCCGCGGCACCGCGTCCGGCGAGTGGCGCATCGCCGTACCCGCGCAGCGGACCTCCCGGCACCAGCGCACCGCCGGCGGGCCCACCCGCACCCCCACCGCCACCCGCACGCCGGGCCGGCACACCGCCTCGCACCGCGCCGGCGGCGCCCGCCCGCCGGTCACCGGCAGCCACCGCGCACCCGGCACCCTGCCGATCGAGTCCTGGCTGCTGATGGGCAAGACGCGGCAGCAGGTCCTGCTGGCGTCGCTGGTGGCGGTCGGCCTGATGCTGGTGGCGCTGCCCAACGACCGCGGCGCCCAGGACCAGGTGGACGCCGTCAACGCGGCGGCGCAGCGCGCCGCCGAGGCGCAGTCCGCGAGCAAGAATCGCGACAAGGACAAGCAGACCGGCGGCGAGCAGACCGGCGGCCGGGAGGGCGGCGCGCCGGCGCCGGCCCCGAGCGCCACCGCGCCCCTGCCCGCGGTGCCCCCGGTCACCCAGCCCGAGGCGGAGGGCAAGGCCGGCCCCGGCAACTCGCTGCGCACCACCGGCACCCGGGCGGTCGCACTCACCTTCGACGACGGCCCGGACCCCGTGCAGACCCCGCGGATCCTGGCCCTGCTCGCCAGGTACAACGTGAAGGCCACCTTCTGCGTGGTCGGCGCGCAGGCCCAGCGGCACCCCGACGTGCTACGACAGATCGTCACCGCCGGACACACGCTGTGTAATCACACCTGGGACCACAGCCTGACCATCGGTAAGGACAACCCCGGCCAGATCCGCGCCGACCTGAACCGCACCCACGCCGCCATCCAGGCCGCCGCGCCCGGCGTCGAGGTGCCGTTCTTCCGGGCGCCCGGCGGCAACTTCACCAACCGGCTGGTCGACGTCGCCGCGTCGCAGGGGATGATCTCGCTCTACTGGGAGGTCGACCCGCGCGACTGGGAACGTCCCGAGGGCGAGACCGGCCGCCAGCATGTGGCCCGGATCGTCAACGACGTGCGCAGCCAGGTGCGGCCCGGCTCGATCGTGCTGTCGCACGACTTCAACCAGCCGGACACCATCACCGCGTACGAGAAACTGCTGCCCTGGCTGGTCGCGAACTTCACCCTCGGCATCCCCGGCGAGCCGGTGCCGGACGAGACCCCGGACAACCCGCAGCCGACGCCGAGCGAGTCCGCGCCGGACACCCCCGAGCCGAGCGGCTCGGCCACGCCCGCGCCGCCGGCCAAGGCACCGGACGCGGGCACCGCAGCGGCCGGCTCCAAGGCGCCCCAGGCGGGCTAAGCCAGGGACGACGTGATGGTGATGCCGTCCGGGGTGATCTCGAATGCATGGGGCTGCGGGACGTGTCCGCTGGCCCGGGTCTTCAGGACGGTCAGTGCCCGCCCGACCTGAGCCTCGTTGCGCAGGTACTGGAGCAGGATCACGTTGTCGGACAGGTGCGACACTCCGCGCTCGGACAGGCTGGTGTGGCCGTACAGCTCGGCCGACTCGAACGTGAGCAGGACGCTGATGCCCGCCCGGGAACAATGGTTGAGCAACGCGTAGACGAATTCCCGGAACCGTTTTTCGTCGGGGCAGGCCGCCGCCAGGTCGCCGAGGCTGTCGATCACCAAGCGGCGGGCACCGGCCGACGCGATGGTCTCGAGGAGGTCGTAGTACCACTCGTCGATGTAGATGTCGTTCGGTGAGTCGCAGCGCAGCACGGCCACCCGCTCGTCGATGTCCCAGCCGAATCCGCCGATCATCCGTTCGAGCTGAACGCGGTTCTCCTGCATCGAGGCGAACACGCCGGGCTCACCGAGGCCCGCCCCACCGTGGATGAACTGCAGCCCCATCACCGTCTTGCCGGACCCCGACGGGCCGACCACCAGGGTGGCGGAGCCGGGCCAGTAGCCGTCGCCGACCAGCATGTCCAACGCCGCGATGCCCGACGTTGCCCGCCGTCCACCCAGCTCGTACGAGCCGGCGTCGATGTCGCTGAGCCGCGGGAACACCCTGATGCCGCCGGCTTCGATGCGGTAGGCGTGTTTGCCGGACCGGAAGTCGCTGCCGCGTAGTTTCAGCACCCGCAGGGCGCGGCTGTCGCGCTGCCCGGCGTCCTCGGTAGCGAGCAGGACTGCGGCGTCCGCGACGGCGAACTCCGGGCAGCCCTCCAACTCGTCCCGCCGGTATTCGCCGAGCCACAGCGCCATCGTGCCGGTGGCGGCCAGCCGGCCGGCCAGTTGATGGACGAAGCCTTCGAACTCCCGCTCGCCGACCGCCCGGTAGCGCAGCGCCCGGAAGCTGTCGATGATCAACAGCGCACACGGCTGCCGCTCGACGATGCCGCCGATGCGGTCGAGCACGCCTTTCAGGCCGTTGTCGTCGAGCTCGCCGCCGAGGTCCTCGAACTGCACCGACCGGCCGACGCGGCCGGGCTCGAAGAACGACAGTGCCTCGCCGAAGTACAGGATCTTGCTCAGCGGCTCCGCGACGGTACTGAGGTAGATCGCGGGGAGTTGCTCGGTCCCGTTCGCGAACGCGTACTGCTGCGCCAGCACGGTCTTGCCACTGCCCGGCAGACCCGCGATGAGGGCGATGGACGGGTTGATCAGACCGCCGCCGAGGATCGCGTCCAGTCTGGCCTGCCCGCTCGCCAACCGTCGTTCAGGCACGGGGCGCCTCCGAGGCGACGCCCGTGGCCGACGGCTCGGTCAGCAGCCGCACCGCGGCCAGCACCGCCAAGGGATGCACCGGCTTGCGCAGGAACCGGCCCGACCGAAGGTCGTCGGGCGGTGGAAGGATCGACATGGCCAGCACCGGAACTCCCGCCCGGGTGAGCTCCTCGCAGAGTTGGACGGTCAGCCCGTGCGAGGTCATCAGGTCGACGATCGCCAGCTGCGGCAGGCGTGCCGCCGCGGCACGGCCCGCCTCGGCCGATCCCGTCACCACCGTCGAGTAGCCTTCGGCGTCCAGGAACGACGACAGTGAGCGGCCGGCGAACCGGTCGCCGTCGACGATGAGCACCCGAGGCTGCGCCGGACCATCCGCCCGTGCGCGCCCGGCGTGGACGGGCACCCGCAGCCGGACCATGGTGCCGTGCTCGCCCTGGCGGCCCGGCCGGATCGTGACCTCGTCGGCCAGGCCGAGGACGATCCGCAGGCCACGCCCGCGGTCACCGACTCCCCCGCCGACCTCGAAGACACCCGCGTCGGACACGGTGATCCACAGACCCTGATCGGTGTCCTCCCACCGCACGCAGACCACGTCGGTGGCGCTGTGCTCCACCGCGTTGGCCGACAGCTCGTGCGTGACCAGCACGATCCGTTCGCGTTCCCGGTCCGCGAAACCCGCCTCCTGGGCCAGGCGGGTGACGAAGGCTCGGATGTCGCGCAACGCCTCGGGGCTTGCCGGAAACAGATACTCAACCGGCTCACTCGACCCCGGACCAGGCAACAAAGACATAACTGGGCCTCCCTCCGGCCCTCCCGGCAACCACTAACGGTAACCCGGGCGCCATCACTCCGCGAGGCCGTTGGGCATCGGTCCCGCAAGTCACCCGGAAGGTAGCGCATCCCGCTGGCAGGCCGGACACCAGTACAGGTTGCGCCCGGCCAGCGGGCCGCGCGCGACTTCGGTGCCGCACACCAGGCAGGGCTGGCCCGGCCGCCGGTACACGTACACCTCACCGCCGTGCCGGTCCACCCGCGGCGCCCGCCGCATCGCCTCCGGCGTGTGCTCGGTGTGCACGGTGTCGATCCGGCCACGGACGACACCCTCCTTCATCAGCGCGCGCAGGTCGGCCCACAACTCGTCCCACTGCTCGACGCCGATCAGCCGCCCCGGCGTGGTCGGCGCCAGCCCCGCGCGGAACAGCACCTCGTTCGCGTAGATGAGCCCGCACCCGGCCACGATCGACTGGTCCATCAGCAGCGCGAAGACCGGCTTGGTGCTGGTGCGCACCCGACCGTACGCGACCAGCGGCTCGGCGTCGTCGCGCAACGGGTCGGCACCCAGCCGGTCCCGGAGCCGCTGCGCCTGCACCGGGTCGAACACCTCACACGCGGTCGGGCCGCGCAGGTCGAGCCAGTGCGTGTCGCTGAGCAGCCGCATCCGCACCTGCCCGACGGGCTCCGGCTCGGGCCGCTCCCCGTCGCTGAACTTTCCGTAAAGTCCGAGGTGGACATGCACACTGAGCGCACCGTCATAGTGGTGCAGCAGGTGTTTCCCGTACGCCTCGGTGTCCCGCAACAGCCGCCCGCCGACCAGCCCGGCCCCGGCCGCAAACCGCCCCTGCGGGCTCTCGGCCACGAGGCGCCGCCCCGCGAACAGCTCTCGATGCCGCGCCGCAAGCCGGTGAATGGTGTGTCCCTCGGGCATGGGAGGCAACGATAGTCAGTACTCGCCTCGACGCTCGCCGATCGGGTGACCGTGCCACGATGGGCCCATGGTCAACGGTCCGGTGGCGTTCGTGCTCGGTGGTGGCGGGGTGCTCGGTGCCGTCGAGGTGGGGATGCTGCGGGCGCTGTTCCGGGCCGGGTTCAAGCCGGATCTGGTGGTCGGTACGTCGATCGGGGCGGTCAACGGTGCACTGGTGGCGGCCGACCCCAGTGAGGCGGTCACCGAGCGGCTGGTGCGGCTCTGGACGTCACCCGAGGCGGCGAGCGTGTACGGCGACTCGATCGGGCGGCAGGTGCGGCGGTTCGCGGCGCGGACCCACCTGCATTCGCCCCGGCCGCTGCGCCGGCTGCTCGAGGGCGAGTTGGGCGAGCAGACCTCGTTCGCCGACCTGAAAGTTCCGTTCCGGTGCTGCGCCGCCAGCATCGAGCGGGCCGCCGAGCACTGGTTCGACAGTGGGCCGCTGGTCGACGCCGTGCTCGCCTCGTCGGCGGTGCCCGGACTGCTGCCGCCGATGGAGATCTCCGGCGAGCACTATGTGGACGGTGGCATCGTCAATTCGATTCCGATCGGTGAAGCGGTGCGAATCGGTGCCAGACTGATCTTCGTGCTCCAGGTGGGGCGGATCGAGCGCCCGCTCACCGTGCCCCGCCGGCCGTGGGAGGTGGCCCAGGTGGCGTTCGAGATCGCCCGCAGACACCGGTTCGCCCGGGAGGTTGCCTCGCTCCCGGACGATTGTCGTGTGCATGTGCTTCCGACCGGCGGCGGTGAAGGCCGCGACGACAGCCCCTGGGCATACCGGGACATGGCCGCGGTGGGCCGGCGGATCAGCCGGGCCTACACCGCCTCCCGGCGCTATCTGGCCGCCAACGTGCATCCGCTGCCGGGCGGCCACTGATGCCGCCCATCTGGGTCCGCCGGCTGGTCATCGCGCCCGCCGTGGTGCTGCTCGCCGTCCTGCTGGTCACCACGCTGCCGATCTGGCTGCTGCTGGCGCTGGCCGCGTCGCCGCTGGTCTCCGGCCATCTGCGGGTGCCCCGGCTGGTCTTCCTCGCGATCGTCTACCTGGTCTGGGACGCCGCCGCGCTGATCGCGCTGGCCGTGCTCTGGGTGGCGTCCGGGTTCGGCTGGCGGATCCGTACGCCCGCCTTCCAGCGGGCCCACTACGTGCTCACCGGCCGGTTCCTGCGGGTGCTGTTCTGGCTGGCCCGCTGGTCGCTGCACCTGACCGTGGACGTGGTGGGCACCGACCCGGACACCGGCATGCCGGGCCGTCCGGAGATCGTGGTGAGCCGGCACGCCGGGCCGGGCGACTCCTTCATCCTGATCCACAGCCTGGTCAACTGGTTCGAACGCGAGCCGCGGATCGTGCTCAAGGCCGCCCTTCAGTGGGACCCGGCGGTGGACGTACTCCTCAACCGCCTGCCGAACCGCTTCATCTCGCCCGGCCGCACCGGCACCGACACGCTCGAGGGCGAGATCGGCGACCTGGCCACCGGTCTCGACCACAACGACGCGTTCGTGATCTTCCCGGAGGGCGGCAACTTCACCCCGCGCCGGCGGACCCGGGCGATCGCCCGGCTGCGCGCCCGGGGCCTGGCCGACATGGCCGAACGCGCGGAGGGCCTGCGCAACCTGCTGCCGCCGAAACCGGCCGGGCTGTCCGCGGCGATCGACGCGGCCCCGGACGCGGGGGTGATCTTCGTGGCGCACACCGGCCTCGACCGGATGCTCACGGTCGGCGACGTGTGGCGGGAACTGCCGATGGACAAGCAGCTGATCATGCGGTTCTGGAGCGTTCCGCCCGAGGAGATCCCGGCCGGCGAGGAGGAGCGGGTGGCCTGGCTCTACGACTGGTGGGCCCGGATCGACGCCTGGATCGAGGAACACCGGCCGGCCGCCCATCCGTTGAGCACGGACTGGACGGCCCGCCGGTCGTCGGTCCAGGGCAGGCCCTAGGAGCCGAGCGAGTTGTAGAAGCTGTCCGGAGCCTCGGTGATTTCGGAGGCGGCCGGCTTGGTGACGGTCACCGGCGCGCCGTAGTCGGTGTAGAGGACCTCGATCGCGTCGCCCTGCGGCACCGTGACGGTGAGCGCCGACAGCCGGCCCTGCGCGTCCAGGCCCGCGGTGAACGGCACCTTCGAGGCGGCCGCGCCGTACCCGTCGATCGTCACCTGGCTCAGGCCGGCCAGGCCGACCGCCTTGGTCAGGTCGATCGAGCCGGCGTAGCTGTTGCCGCCGGTCTGGTGCACGTCGGTGGCCGAACCGAGCAGGTTGGCGGTGTTCACCGGGTCGATCTGGCCGGGGCGCAGGCCGACGTTGGCGCCCTCGGGCAGCCGGGACACGTCGACGTGGGTCCAGGTGCCGGCCTTGGTGATGCCCGGCACCTGTGCGTAGAGGTCCTGACCGAGCAGCAGCGTCTTGATGTTGACCTCGGCGTTCGGCCCGGTAGCGGTGAGCTGGGCGGTGCCGTTGCCGTTCGGCGGGTCGACCTCGCCGGTCAGCTTGAAGCCCGCACCGGCGGTCGCAGTGATCTTGAAGCTGGTGGTGCCCAGCTGTGCCGTCGCCCGGGAGAGCGCCTCGACCGCCGCCGGGTCGGCCGCGGCCGAACTTGCCGAGCCGGCCGGCGCCGGCGCGGTGGCCGCCGGGGTGACGACGGCTCCGCTCTCGCAGCCGGCCAGCGCGAGCGCGCCGGTGGCCATGGTCGCTATCGCCAGGCCGGCGAGCCGTGGTGTCCGCATGTCCGTCCTCCCTGCCATCGGCGTCCCGGGTGACGCCGGCTGACCGACTTCAATTCCCGGTGGCTCCGGCGGGCAAACGGACACCTCGGGACACGGCGGGCCGGCGTACCGACCCGACGCCACCGGTGCCGGTGCGGACGCGGCATGATGACCGGAGGCATAACACCAGGAGGATCCGTGAGATTCGAGGTCAGTAAGGTCCTCGACGCCATCGAGGCCCGGCTCACCACCGACCCGGCGCTGGCTCGCGCGGTGGTCGACCTGTCCGAGATCGTGCGCTACGCCGACCTCGACGGCGGCCGGCCGGCCAGCTCGGTGCGGCTCGGCCTGGTCGTCGACGCGCTCAGCCGGTACCTGACCGAGGAGAACGTGCCGGTCTACGTGGTCGCCCAGCGGGGCCTGCTCTCCGACACCGACCTCACCTCGAACGAGCGGATGGTGATCCGGCGCTGGGCCGACGACGGCAAGGTCGAGGTGGTGCCCCAGCTGGACGACCGGATCTACGAGGTGGCCGAGCTGCTCGGGCTGCCGGTGCTCACCCGCACCCGCGGCGAGCAGTTCCGCAGCCGCCGCCCCTGGGTGGACGAGCCGGGCCGGCTGCTGGCCGCGATCGCCGGCGACGGCGGCCAGCCGGTGCTGGTCTCCCGGGTGGGCCGGGGCGACCCGGCCAAGCAGATCGAGCGCACCCCGACCGGCGAGCGGCTGCTGACCCGGGTGTGGAGCTGCCCCGAATCCAACTGCACGAGCTTCGGCTCCGGCGGCGACCCGGACAGCCCGTTCGCCGACATGCGCACGTTCACCAGCCCGGTGGCCCAGCCGCCGCCGGCCCTGCGGGCCGGCGCGCCCAGCTGCCCGCGGCACGGCGCCAAGCTGCGCGACGCCGGTCCGCGCCCGGCGGTCGAGGTGCTGTCGGTACGCATCGACGGCGTGGTCCGGCAGCGCTTCGTGGTCTCCACCGAGGAACCGGTGGTGGTCGGCCGGGCTCCCGAGGGCGGCAAGGGCATCATGCTGGGCCAGTGGCTCACCGAGGACGCCCGTAAGTGGATCAGCCGCGGCCACGTGAAGCTCATCCTGCGCGAGGACGGCAGCCTGCTGGCCCAGGACGTCAGCACCAACGGCACCGGCATCCGGCCGGGCGGCTCCGAGGACGACGACGAGCGCGTCACGCTCAACCGCAACGAGAGCCGGCCGCTGGCCGCGAACGACGTGGTGGAGTTGTACGGCGGGGTGAACGTGGGCCGGTCCAAGCTGTGGGCCACCGGCGGCCTCACTCAGCCCGGCTCGGTGATGGGTGAGGCTCCGACGATGGCCCTCCGGAAGTTCAACCGGTAACGAAGTTCAACCGGTGGCTATGGCCGCAGGATCGCCGCCAGCTGGATCAGGGCGTGGTCCAGCTCGTCCGCGGTGACCACCAGCGGCGGGGCCAGCCGGATGGTGGAGCCGTGGGTGTCCTTGGCCAGCACGCCCCGGTCGGCCAGGCGCTCGCACGCCTCGCGGCCGCTCATCAGGGCCGGGTCGATGTCGATGCCGGCCCACAAGCCGCGCCCGCGCACCGCGACCAGGCCCTGGCCGACCAGCGCGGTGAGCCCGTCGTGCAGCCGCTCGCCCAGCCGGGCCGAGCGGCGCTGGTACTCGCCGGTGGCCAGCAGCCGGACCACCTCGGTGCCGACCGCGCAGGCCAGCGGGTTGCCGCCGAACGTCGAGCCGTGCTCGCCGGGACGCAGCACGCCCAGCACGGCCCGGTCCGCCGCGACCGCCGACACCGGCACGATGCCGCCGCCCAGCGCCTTGCCGAGCACGTACATGTCGGGCACCACGCCCTCGTGCTCGATGGCGAAGGTGCGGCCGGTGCGGCCCAGCCCGGACTGGATCTCGTCGGCCACGAACAGCACGTTGTGGTCGTCGCAGAGCGCCCGCACCCCGGCGAAGTAGCCCTCCGGCGGCACCAGCACGCCGGCCTCGCCCTGGATCGGTTCCATCAGCACTGCCACCGTGTTCGGCGTGATCGCGTCGGCGAGCGCCGCCAGGTCGCCATAGGGCACAACCACAAAACCAGGGGTGTACGGGCCGAAGTCGGCACGCGCGTCGGGGTCGGTGGAGAAGCTGACGATCGTGGTGGTACGCCCGTGGAAGTTGTCGGCCGCCACGACGATCTCCGCGCGTTCGGCCTCCACGCCTTTGACCTGGTAACCCCACTTGCGGGTCACCTTGATCGCGGTCTCCACCGCCTCGGCGCCGGTGTTCATCGGCAGCACCAGGTCTTTGCCGCAGAGCTCGGCGAGCTCGCGGCAGAACGTCGCGAACTGGTCGTGCACGAACGCCCGGCTGGTCAGGGTCACCCGGTCGAGCTGGGCGTGCGCCGCGGCGATCAGGCCCGGGTGCCGGTGGCCGAAGTTCAGCGCCGAGTAGCCGGCCAGGAAGTCCAGGTAGCGGCGGCCGTCGATGTCGACCACCCAGGAGCCCTCGCCCTCGGCGATCACCACCGGCAGCGGGTGGTAGTTGTGCGCGGTCCACCGCTCGGCGTCCGCGAGCGCTCCGGACGTGCGCATGTCGACGCTGGTCATGGTCGTACCTCCAACGTGCAGCACTTGGGTCCCCCGCCGGCCTTGCGGAGCTCGGAGACGTCGACCCCGACGGTCTGGTAGCCGGCCTCGCGCAGTGCGGCGGCCAGATGGGTGGCCTGCACCGGCAGCACCACGGTACGGCCGTCGCTGACCGCGTTGAGGCCTAACACCGCAGCGTCCGCCCGATCGGCGAGGACGGCGTGCGGATACAGCTGGCGGAGCACCGCCTGCGAGCCCGGCGAGAACGCCTCGGGCAGGTACGCGACGTTGGTGTCGTCCAGCACGCAGAGCGCGGTGTCCAGGTGGTAGTACGCCGGATCGACCAGCTGGAGCGTGATCACCGGCCGCTGGAGCGCCTCCTGGGTCTCGGCGTGCGCGGCGTGCGCGGTGCGGAACCCGGTGCCGGCCAGCATGATGTCACCGGCCAGCAGCAGGTCGCCCTCGCCCTCGTTGGTGTGCTTGGGCATGCTCACCGGGTAACCCCGCTCGGTGAACCAGGCGGCGTACGCCGGGGCCTCGTCGGCCCGCTCGGCGTCGCGGAACTGCACCCCCAGCACCCGGCCGTCGACCATGGTGGCGCCGTTCGCGGCGAAGACCATGTCGGGCAGTCCGGGCAGCGGCTCGATCAGCTCGACGGTGTGGCCCAGGTCGAGGTAGGTCTGCCGGAGCGTCTCCCACTGGGAGATGGCGAGCGCGTTGTCGTAGGGAGCCGTGGGATCCATCCACGGGTTGATCCGGTACGTGACCGCGAAATGGGTGGGGCGGCACATCAAATATCGGCGCGGCGTCGCGGAGAACGTCATGCCAGCAACGCTAGGCGCGGCTTCCGCAAGCACCCATGGTTCAACCGTGCGCGCCGCGTTCGATCCTTGCGTTGTCTGCGCAGGTCACGGCGATTCGTTGCACACGACCGTCCGGGGGTGGCTCGACGCTGAGCCACCCCCGGACGAGGTCATGCGATCCGGCGCACCGCCGGAGAGTTTCGGGGCGGGACAACCCTGGAGCCGCCCCGGTTCCGTTTTGTGTCCGGCGCATCGCCGGGCACGAATACGATCTACCCTCAGAAACGGTCCACAAACTGTGTATCAAGCCACTCACGCAGGTTGTTTACCGGCTGCACGTCGGTGCCGAGCCAGTACAGCGAACCGGTCAGCGCGAGCACGCCCAGCACGATGGCGCCGAGCGAGACGACCATGCCGATCAGGGCGTCGGACTTGCCGGCCACGTGCCGCTTGCCGGTGGCGTGGATGCCGCTCAGCGACAGGATCAGCGCCACCACGGCCACCCCGATGCCGTAGCCGAGCAGCGGCCCGGACAGCACCAGCAGGATCGAGACGACGGCCAGGATCAGGCCGAGGGTCGCGAGCAGGCTGGCCCGCGGCTTGGGCCCGGCGGCGGCCGGGGTGCGATCGGTGACCACGGTCTTGCCAGAGTCGGCCCGGCCGGTGTCCGTCTTGTCGGTATCGGCCACCGCGCGGGGCGGCGGGGGCGGCAGTGGCCGCTCGGTCGCCGTGGGCGCCGGGCGGACCTCGGTGGTGTCGTCGCGGTCGTGCCTCGGGCGCACGGGCGCGGTGTTGGTCGCCGTGGCGGTGCCCGTGGCCGGGCGTTCCGCCTCCGCGGTTGCGGGCTCGGTCTGGCGGGAGAACGTCGGGATTCTCACGTCAGCACCTCCTTGACGATTGGGGGATGCCACCGGCTATACCCCGATCGCCCGCCCCGCACACAACGGGGCACACGGCCGACGCCGGGTGCCCCGAGAGCGGGAGGTCGAAACCGGATCAGCCCGGCAGCGCCGGCACGTCGCTGACCCGGTGGATGACGTGGTCGACGATGCCGTACTCGCGGGCCTGCTCGGCGGTGAACCAGCGGTCCCGGTCGGCGTCCCGCTCAATCTCCTCGGCGGTGTGCCCGGTGTGGTAGGCGATCCGCTCGTTCATCACGTGCTTGACGTGCAGCATGCTCTCGGCCTGGATCGCGATGTCGGCCGCGGTGCCGCCGATGCCGCCGGACAGCTGGTGCATCATCACCCGGGCGTGCGGCAGCGCATACCGCTTGCCGGGCGCGCCGGCGCAGAGCAGGAACTGCCCCATCGAGGCGGCCATCCCGAGCGCGATGGTGGCCACGTCGTTCTTGATGTACTGCATCGTGTCGTACACCGCCATGCCGGCGCTGATCGAGCCGCCCGGCGAGTTGATGTAGAGGGCGATGTCCCGTTGGCTGTCGTTCGACGCCAGCAGCAGCATCTGGGCACAGATCCGGTTGGTGACCTCGTCGTTCACCTCACTGCCGAGAAAGATGATGCGTTCCCGCAGCAGCCGCTCGAAGACCTGGTCGTCGAACGAGGCACCGTTGCTGCGCATCGTCAGCTCATCAACACTCATGTCCCCAGCTTTCCTCAGACCCACCCGCCGAGCTTAGCGATTCCCCTGTGGGCGAATCAGCTGTGGGCATAACCGCTCGTTGCGAAGGTGACCGCCGTGGCGGTGAAGGCGAGCTAGCCAGTGATGGTGTCCACCGTGAACCGCCCGCTGCCGTCGCCCGCGCCGTGGAGCTCAAGGCCGTGGAAAGTTTCCACCTCGTCGGGGGTCCCACGACGCGGCTAACGGGCTCACGCCGTCCTGCTCGTCCTGGGCGGAACAACCCACGCACCGACGATCGCATGGCACCCACCCTAGGTACGGATCTGCCCGGAACGGCCCGGCCGTGACATCATCGCGCGGTGAATCTCCCGCGCCGCGCGGTCCTGAGCACCGGACTCGCCGCCACCGCCGCCCTGCTCACCGGCTGCAACCGCGGCTCGGCCACGGACGCGGCGCCCACCTGGGCCGAGCCGGTCACCACCGGGCAGCCGCTGGACGCGCCGAGCGGCGCCGCCCGGTCGGTGCAGCCGTCCGCGCCGGGTTCGGCGGGTGCCGGTCCGGCCTCGGCCGCCGCGGCGCCGGCGGGCAATGCGCCGTACGCCGTCAAGCTCCAGAGCACGCTGACCAAGTATCTGAAGCCGACCGGCGACAACCCCAGACATCCGGGGTACGCGGGCGCGGTCGCGCTGGTGCTTCAGGACGGCGAGACGCAGTTCAGCGCCGCGGTCGGGCACGCGCTGCGGTACCAAGCTGGTCCGGTCGACCTGCCGGCCGCCAAGCGCGTCGCCATGCGGACCAACTCGATCTTCGACCTGGCCTCGATCACCAAGGTGTACACCACCATCCTCACGCTCCAGCTGCTCGACCAGGGCAAGATCGAGCTCGGCGCGCCGGTGCAGCGGTACCTGCCCGACTTCACCGGCACCGGCAAAGGCAAGATCACCGTCGAGATGCTGCTGGCGCACACCAGCGCGCTGCCGGTCGGCGCCAAGGTCACCGGACTCGCCAGCAACACCGCGCGCTGGCAGTCCGTGTTGAGCACCAAGCTGATCAGCGGCGGCGTGCCGGGCACCACGTTCCGCTACTCGAGCGTCGGTCTCATGGTGCTCGGCCGGCTGGTCGAAAAGCTCACCGGCAAGACGCTCGACAAGGCGCTGCGGGACAACATCACCACCCCGCTCGGGCTCAAGGACACCGGCTTCCAGCCGCTCAACTGGGTCGGTGACAAGCAGCGCCTGGTGGCCACCGACGCGCGCACCTCACGCGGTCTGCTGCGCGGCACCGTGCACGACGACGTCTGCAACGTCCTCGGCGGCGTGGCCGGCCACGCCGGCGTCTTCGCCAGCGCGGCCGACGTCGCGGTGGTCGGCCAGATGCTGCTCAACGGCGGCACCTACAACGGCCGGCGGATCCTTTCCGCGGCCACGGTCAACAAGATGCTGACCAACGTCAACAAGGGCAAGCCGGCCATCGACTCCGAGCGGCCGGGCCGCTCGGCCGACCACGGCCTGGGTGTCGAGATGAACCAGTCCTGGTTCATGGGCCGGCTGGCGGCTGCCACCAGCTTCGGGCACACCGGGTTCAGCGGTACGTCGTTGCTGGTCGTACCGTCCCGGCGGCAGGTCGTGGTGCTGCTCACCAACCGGGCCCACCCGAACTGGTCCTGGTCCGATCCCGACACCCACCGCAAGGCCGTGCACAACGTCATCGCGGCCGGCTGAGCGGCGTCACGGCAGCGACTTCAGGTACCTCCCGTTGGTGTTCTGGAACTCCCAGCCGTAGAACCGGTCCCAGTTGATGCTCCACGTCATCAGCCCGCGGAAGTTCGGGTTGGTGCCGCCGCGCAGCGTGTACGAACCGCAGTTGCTGCCGTTGACCAGGCAGCCGACCGCCTGCTGCACCGCCGCCGGCGCCACGTGGCCGTTGCCGGCGCTGACCGAGCTGGGCGCGCCGAACGCGACCTGGTCCTCGCGCAGTGCCGGGAAGACGTTCGCGGTGTTGCCGGCCACCGGGAAGCCGGCCAGCAGCATGTCGGTCATCGCGATGTGGAAGTCGGCGCCGCCCATCGAGTGGTACTGGTTGTCCAGCCCCATGATCGAACCCGAGTTGTAGTCCTGCACGTGCAGGACCGTGAGGATGTCGCGCAGCGCGTGGATCACCGGCAGGTACGAGCCGGCCCGCGGGTCCTGGCCGCCCCACGGCCCGGAACCGTAGTACTGGTAACCCAGTTGGACGAAGAACGTCTCGGGCGCCATGGTCAGCACGAAGTTCGCGCCGTACCGGGCCTTGAGGCTGCGGACCGCGCTGATCAGGTTGACGATCACCGGGGTGGTCGGGTTCTTGAAGTCGGTGTCGCCGGTGTTCAGCGACAGCGAATGGCCCTCGAAGTCGATGTCGACGCCGTCCAGGCCGTACTTGTCGATGATGGCGCTCACCGAGCGGACGAACGCGTCCCGGGCCGCCGTTGTCGTCAGCTGCACCTGGCCGTTCGCGCCGCCGATGGACAGCAGCACCTTCTTGCCGGCCGCGCGCTTGGCCCGGATCGCGGCGATGAACTGGGCCTCGGTCTCCACCCCGGGGCACTCGGCCGCCGGGCATAGCGCGAACCGGATGTCGCCCGAGGTGGCCGTGGTCGGCTCGCCGAAGGCCAGGTTGACGATGTCCCAGTCGGCCGGCACGTCGGCCATCCGCAGATAGCCGGAGCCGTTGGCGAAGCTGGCGTGCAGGTAGCCGATCAGGGCCCGCTTGGGAATCCCGCTGACCGGCGGCTGGCTGGTCGGCGGCGTGGTGGGAGCCGTTGTCGGCGGTGTGGTGGGCGGCGTCGTCGGGGGTGTGGTCGGCGGCGTTGTCGGTGGTGTGGTGGGTGTCGTGCCGCCCTCGCAGGCGCCCTTGTCGGCCCACACGTCCCACTGGCCGCTGTGCGTGGCCGGTGACTCGTTCTGGGTCCACCACTTGGCGGTGTAGTTGCGGCCGTTCTGCGAGGCCGAGTTGCCGCCCACGTAGACGGCGGTGGCACTCCAGGCCGGTGCGCAGGCCACGGCCGCACCCGCCGAGGAGGCAACGTAGACAGTCGAACCGGCGGCGGCCAGGACCGCGGCCACGGCGAAGATCATCGATCGGCGCATGGCCAATTATTAGGACTGTTAACTGCAGTTGTAAAGAGTCCTAACTGTCGGCCGTCCACTCGGCCCGGTCGAGGTAGCCGTCGCCGTCGTCGTCGTACATCCGCTTCTCGAAGAAGCCGTCGTGGTTCTTGTCGTAGACGGCGAAGTCGACCCGGTTGTCGAGGTCAGTGTCATGTCCGACAAAGTCGGCCTTACCGTCCCGGTTGAGGTCGACGTGGATCTCGGCGCCGCCCTTGCCGTCCCCGCGGTAGGTCGCCTTGTCGAGAGTGCCGTCGCCGTCCGCGTCCACCCGGTTGCGGTAGCCCGCCGGCGGCATCATGGCGGCCACGTCGCGCACCGCGCCGGCCACCTCCTCGCCGGTCGACGGCGCGTCGCCCATCCGGGTCACCGGGGGCAGCCCGTCGAGGTCGGGCCGGTCGCCCATGCCGCTGTGTGCCGTGCCGCCGGCGCGACCGCCCGCCGGCTCACCGGTCAGCGCGCGCGCCGCCCGGTCGGCCGCCATGCCGGCGGCCGTGCCGAACTCCGACCACATGCCGAGGTCGTCGCCGTCCTGTTGGGTCATGCCTAGACGGTACGGCGCTCAGTCCAATTCCGGCATCGCCACCGGGTGTGGTCGTGGCCGGCAGGTGCCGCACTGCACCGCGTCGTCCACCACCAGCGCCTCGGCCCGCTGCCGGGTCTCCGACCGGTTGACCTGCAACAGGTACGGCCCGAAGCGGGCGTGCTCGGCGCACACCCCGCGGCCGCAGAACCGGCACGTGGCACGCGCCGGGTCGTCGCAGAACCAGCATCGCATGGACTCTCCCCTCGCCTGGGAACGAAAGTACCTAGACGAGGGTGGAAGCCCCCACCGACGAAGAGGGCGACTCAATGGACGAAGCGGACGCTTCCCCCGTCGGTGCCGAAGCTGATACAGAAGACCCGTCGGTCGGGTCCGTGGTCGGCGGCGTCGTCGGCTCGGTGGTCGGCGGTGGAGTGGTCGTGGTCGGCGGCGTCGTCGGCGGCCGCGTCGTCGGCCTGGTGGTGGGCGGCGTCGTGGTGGGTCGCGTCGTCCGCGGCGGCGTCGTAGTGGTGCCCTCGGTCGGCTGGGTGGTCGGGTCGTCCGTCTGCGCCGGGTCGGTCGTCGTGGGCGCCGAGGACGGCTCGACGCTCGGCGGCAACGACGGCTCCAGCGACGGCAGGTCGGTCGGGAGCGGCTCCTCGCTGGGCGCGGCGTCCGGCGCCGTGGGCGGGCTGACCGCGATGCCGTCGCCGCAGGTGAGGTCGCCACCGGTGCCGGTGCTCTCGGCACCGGCCACGGTCACCTGACCGGTCGAGACGGTGACCGCGCCCGGGTCGATCGCATACCAGGCGACGCCGGTGTTGACCACCTCGCCACCGCTGCGGGTGACCGTCAGGTGCAGCGGCTGGTAGGCGCCGCTCGTGCTGGTCGTGTCGGCCAGCAGGCGGCCGGCCTGCAGGCCCAGGGTGGCCTTCGGGGTGTGCTCCCGGCCGGACTCGGTGGCCAGCGAGGTCAGGTCAACCTGGGAACCGGCACAGAGCACCAGGATCGCCCCGCCGGGGAGGGTGAGGCGGGCGGTGGCCTGGTTGGGCACCTCGACCCGGGTGCCGTTCGCCAGGTATCGCCGGTCGCCGGGCTCGAGCGCGGTGATGGCGCCGTCCACGACCGCGTTGGCGCGGCCCCGGTCGACGGTGAGCAGGGCGTTGTCGGTGGGCATCTCGGCCCACGCCGGGCCGGGCCGGAAGCTCAGGCCGGTGAACACCAGCGCCGTCACCAGCAGGCCCACGGTGAGCCACCAGAGCCGGCCCTCGAAGCGGCGGTCGGTCGACGAGTTCTCCGGTCCCTCCGGCGGGCCGGGCGGCACCGCGAGCGGCGGGTAGGAGTCCTGACCGGGCGCGCCGGGCCGCAGGCCGCCGGACGCCGCGACCACCGGCATCGGCGAACCGGGCCGGTGCGTGGCGCCGACCAGCGGCGGCAGGTCGGAGGCGTCCGGCAGCACCCACAGCCGCACCGGGGTGCGGGTCTGCGCCACCATGCCGGGGCTGCCGTCGCCGACCGGGCCGACCAGGGTGCCGCGGCGCAGTTCGACGTCGTCCGGCATCGCGATCACGCCGGACTCGACCACGATGGCGTGGGTCGGTCCGGGCAGGATCACCGGCGAGCCGGCGTCCAGGTCGACCGGGTGCGCCGAGGCGATCAGCGCGAGCCGCTGGTCGACCGCCAGGCCGGAGAGCGCGGGCGTGTCGGCGAACAGCGCCTCGGCCTCGGCCCGGTCCTGCGGCGGCGGCCCGGGCAGCGGGCCCACCACGGTCGCGATGGTGGCGCTCGGGATGGCCAGCAGGGTGGTGCCCGCGGTGTGCCAGTCGAGCTGGGTGGACCGGCCGGTCAGCGCGTTGACCAGACCCACCACCCCGCCCGCGCCGACGTGGTGCCGGATCGTGCCGGGCGGGTCGCCGGGCTTGCGGGCCTGCAGCGCGCCCTCGACCACGACGTACACCGAGGACTGTGCCCCGCCGGCCAGCACCATCTGGCGGCCGGTGTTCGGGTGCACCCAGCGGGCCCGCGCGGCCAGGCCGTGCAGCGCCGGTTCGGGCAGGCCGCCCAGGTCGGAGGCGAGCAGCGCGGCCACCCGGCGCGGGGCGTCCGCCTCGCGGTCGTTCTCGGCGCGCTGCTGCCCGGACCGGCGCCACCACCGGGCCAGGCGGCTGAGCAGGAAGAAGACGGCCGGTGCGCCGAGCCCCAGCACCACCAGCACGAGCAGTAGGCCGCCGAGCAGGCCGGCCTGCCAGAGACCGGTGGCCAGCCCGGAGATCCGGTCGGCGAAGACCCGGTAGGTCACCGCGGCGGCCAGCACCAGCCAGACCACGGCGAGGATGCCGTAGACGCCGACCAGCCGGCCCTCCCGGTCCAGCGTGGACCAGCGCGGCGACTGCCCGCGCAGCCGGCCGCCGACCCAGGCCAGCCCGCGGGCGCGCACCGACGGCACCTCGAGCCAGTCCATCAGCAGGTACATGCCGTCGAGCGGGAGGAACGGGCTGAGCTGGAAGAACGCGTTCAGATAGAGCAGGAAGGCCAGTTTGAAGGCCAGCCCGCCGAGCGCCGGCACCGCGAGGCCGCCGAGCTGCACCACGCCGGCCAGCAGCAGCGCGCCGGCCGGACCGGAGACGGCGACCAGCATGCGGGCCCGGCGACCGGCCATCCACGCGTCGGTGGTGTCCACGAAGAAGGACGGGATGCCGAAGTAGAAGGCCAGCCCGGCCGCCGACACCTCCCGGCCGGCGGCCTTGGTGGCCAGCGCCCGGCTCAGCTCGTGCAGCACCAGCACGCCGGCGTTCAGCACCACCAGCACGATGGCGCCGGCCAGATAGGAGTTGGCGGTCAGGAACAGCGACTGGCTGCCGCCCACCCAGGTGCCGATGAACAGCACCAGGCCGAGCACCGCCAGAATCCCGGTGGCCACGAACGCCGCGGTGCTGAACAGGAACCGGCCACCGGCCCGGTAGAGCGCGGTGACCAGGCCGTCGATCGGGAAGACCAGGGTGCGCCGGCCGCGCATCATCTGGCCGGGCCGCTCCGGCGGCGCCTTGCGGCGGCCCTCCTCCAGCGGCCGGAAGGCGTCCATCGGCAGTTCGTCGAGCATCCGGTTGCCGGCCAGGTCGGCCACCACCCGGCGGACCTGGTCCGGGGCGAGCCGGCCGGCGATCCGGGCGAACTCGGCGACCAGCCGGGCCACCGTGTTCTCGCCGTCCATCAGCAGCGCCAGCTGCCACTCCTCGGGGGTGAGGCGCAGGTAACCGGAGCGGATGCCGTCGTCGGGCGAGCGCAGCATGATGTACGGCACGCCGCGGGCCGAGGTCAGTTGAACCGCCTCGATGCCGGCCCGCAGCACCGGGCGGGCGCTGGCCGGGTTGAGGCGGTCGACGACCGCGCCCCACAGGCCGGGGTCGGCCGGGCCGCCTGGCTCGCCGGGAGCCCGGCCGGCCAGAGCTTCCCAGACATTCACGCGGGACTCGACGTAGGTCAACTGAGGGGGCCCTCTCAACTGCGCGGCGGGGCACCGCCGATGGCGGAATGGAGATTAGGCGGTCAGGCTGCACCAAGGCGAGCCCCTCGAGGCGTTAAGTCCGGCTTGCAATAAAAGTCCGGAATAGCGGCATACACATGCGTACGGCGGGCGGCGCGACAACCCCCTTGTCGCGCCGCCCGCCGTGGCGGGGAGGAACTGCTCGTATCGACCGGCCTACTTGGCCTCGGTCAGGGTGGCCGTCACCTGCTTCTTGGCGCCGTCCCGGGTGTAGTCGAGGGTCATCTGCTGGCCCACCTTGCCCTGCTGGACCGCCGCCACCAGGTCGTTGGAGCCGTCGATGGCCTTGCCGTCCACCTGGGTGACCACGTCGCCCTGCTGGAGGCCGGCCTTGGCCGCGGCGCTCTCCGGGGTGACGCTCTTGACCAGGGCGCCGCCGTTCTCGGCGTCGGTGACGCTGACGCCGAGCGCCGGGTGGCTGACCTTGCGGCCGGCCATCAGGTCCTCGGCGACCAGCTTGGCCTTGTCGCTCGGGATCGCGAAGCCCAGGCCGATGTTGCCCGAGCCCTGGCCGCCGGTGGCGATCGCCGAGTTGATGCCGATCACCTCGCCGTTCGTGTTGACCAGCGCGCCGCCGGAGTTGCCCGGGTTGATCGGCGCGTCGGTCTGCAGCAGGCCCGACATGGTGGTGGGCGCGGACTGGTTGCCGAACGGGCTGCCGTCGCTGCCACCGCCGGACTGGATGGTGCGGTCCTTGGCGCTCAGGATGCCGGCGGTCACCGAACCCTCCAGACCCAGCGGGCTGCCGATGGCCAGCACCGTGTCGCCGACCTCCATCTTGGCGCTGGTGCCGAACTTGGCGGCCTGCAGGTCGCTCACCCCGGTGGCCTTGATCACCGCGAGGTCGGTGCGTTCGTCGGTGCCGACGATCGAGGCCTGCGCCTTCTGGCCGTCGGCGAAGATGACCGTCACCGAACTGCCCTGCGCCGAGGCGACCACGTGGTTGTTGGTCACGATGAAGCCGTCCGCGGTGAGCACCACGCCGGAGCCCTCGCCGGACCCGGTGGTGATGGAGACGACGCTGTCCTGGACGGCGGCCGCGATCTGGGCCAGCGACGAACGGTCGACCACCCGGGTGACCGAGGAGTTGCCGGTCTGCACGGTCGGCGAGGAACCGTCGCCGTCGAAGGCCAGTGCCGTGGCGGCGCCGACCCCACCCGCGACGAGCGCGATCAACACGGCGGCGGCGCCGGCCACCAGGGTCTTGCGACCACGGCCGGGCGCCGGCGGCGGTCCGCCCACGGGCTGGGCCCAGGCCGGCTGCTGCCCCTCGGCGGGCGGCCAGCCGTGGCCGTCGGTGGCACCGGGCTGGCCCCACGCCTGCTGACCCGGCTGGCCCTGACCCGGTTGGCCCTGACCCGGCTGGCCCTGACCCGGCTGGCCCTGACCCGGCTGGCCCTGACCCGGCTGGCCCTCGGTGTGCGCCTGGCTGCCCGGCTGGGCCCAGGCCGCGTAGCCGGCCTGCTGCGCGTACTGCTGTTGCTGGTAGGCCTGGTGGTGGTAGCCCGGCTGCTGCCACGGCGAGTGCGGCTGCTGCCAGGTCTGCTGCTGCGGATGCTGCGGCTGCGGCCACGGCTGACCGGACTGGGGAGCGCCCGACACCGGTGCGCCCCACTGCGGCGCGTTGCTGGCGGGCTGTCCTCCGGCCTGCGCGGAGAACCCGAGCCCCTCCAGGCCGGCGGGCTGCGCGGCGGCGCCGGCGTGCGCGGCGACGGGGGGCTGCGCGGCGGTCGGCGGCTCGGCCTGACCCCGTTCCGCCTCGCCCTGCCCGGGCCGCGGGTCGGTCTCGTTCTCGTTCATGCCACCCACCTTGCCCCCCGCGACTCGTACCCGACTGAGTTATGCCTGGATGTTTTCTGTGAAGCTTTTGTCGTGATTTAACGTAGGCAACGTGACCCGGAAGGTCGCGCCCTGGCCCGGTTCGCTGACCACCTCGACAGTGCCGTGGTGGGCCCGCACGATGGCCGCCACGATGGCCAGGCCCAGGCCGGTGCCGGTGGCCTCGCGCTCGGTGTGCCGGGTGCGTGCCTCGTCGGCGCGATAGAAACGCTCGAAGACGTGTGACTTCTGGTCGGCGGACAGGCCCGGCCCGGTGTCCGAGATCTCGATCACCGCGCGGTCGCCCGGTTCGGCGTACAACCGCAGCGTCACCGACGCCTCCGGCGGGGTGTGCACCAGCGCGTTGGTCATCAGGTTGCCGATCACCTGCCGCAGCCGGCCGTCGTCCCCGTAGGCGACCAGGCGGTCCACCTCGTCCTTGACCTCGAGGGTGATCGAGCGCTCCGGCGCGGTCGCCTCGGCCGCCTGCACCGCGTCGAGGGCCAGCACCGGCAGCTCGACCGGGCCCAGGGTGAGCGGCCGCTCCCGGTCCAGCCGGGCGAGCAGCAGCAGGTCCTCGACCAGCAGGCCCATCCGGGCGGCCTCGTCCTCGATCCGGCGGACCAGCCGGGCCACGTCGTCCGGGCCGGTGACCGCGCCCTGCCGGTACAACTCGGCGAAACCACGGATGGTCGTCAGCGGCGTACGCAGCTCGTGGGAGGCGTCCGCCACGAATTGCCGCATCTTGGCCTCGGAGCGCACCGCCCGGGCCTCGGAGACCTGCGCCGCCTCGGCCGCGTTCTTGGCCACCGCCTCGGCCGACCGGGCCGCCGCCTCGGACTCGGCGCGCGCCTTGAAGGCCGCCTCGATCTGGGCCAGCATCGCGTTCAGCGCGCGGGACAGCCGGCCCAACTCGGTGGTCGGCTCGCCGCCGTCCGCCTCGGGGTCGGGCACCCGCTGGCTCAGGTCGCCGGCCGCGATCGCCGCCGCGGTCCGCTCGATCTGCACGAGCGGGATGAGACTCTGCCGCACAATGGCCGCGCCCACCGAGGCCAGCGCGATCAGCACGCCGACGCCGACCAGCACGTCCACCCAGACCATCCAGGTGATCGCGCGTTCGATCACGGACATCTTCTCGGCCACCTGCACGACCGTGCCGTTGCTGCTGGTCACCACAATCGCCCGCCAGTACACCCGGCCGCTGGGCGAGCGCACGGTGTACGGCTGGTCCATCACCGCGTAGACCTCGTCGACGCCCTTGACCATCGGCGGCAGGTCGTCGGCGGCCAGCTTGGTGTCGCCCACCCAGGGCGCGTGCGCGCGGAAACCGCTGATCGTGCTGGTCGAGACGTAGAAGTCGCCGGGCACCGGGATCTGCGCCCAGCGCGAGTCGGCGATGGTCCGGGCGTAGATCGCCAGCGACTCGTCCAGCCGCTGCTGGAGATAGGTGTGCAGGGCGTACGTGCTGGCCGCGCTGATCAGGGTGAGTGCGGCGAACACCAGCACCAGCACCGAGGCGACCAGCTTGGTGCGCAGCGAGATCTTGCGCAGGTTGGGCTGTTGCGGCAGCGAGAGCCGGACCCGCTCGGCGAGCGACACGACCCGGCTCAGACGGCGGGTTTGCGCAGCACGTAGCCCACGCCGCGGAGGGTGTGGATCAGGCGCGGCTGCACGTTGTCGACCTTGCGGCGCAGGTACGAGATGTAGGACTCGACGATGTTGTCGTCGCCGCGGAAGTCGTACTTCCAGACGTGGTCGAGGATCTGCGCCTTGGACAGCACCCGGTTGGCGTTGAGCATCAGGTAGCGCAGCAGCTTGAACTCGGTCGGCGACAGCTGGACCCGCTGGCCCGCCCGGTAGACCTCGTGGGTCTCCTCGTCGAGTTCGAGGTCGGCGAAGACCAGCCGGGACGGCTCCTCGTCGCCCTGCGTGGTGCGGCGCAGCACGGCCCGGATGCGGGCGGTGAGTTCCTCGAGGCTGAACGGCTTGGTGACGTAGTCGTCACCGCCCAGGGTGAGCCCGCGGATCTTGTCGTCGGTGCCGTCCCGGGCGGTCAGGAAGACCACGGGGGTGCGCTGGCCGCCCTCGCGCATCAGCCGGATGACCTCGAAACCGTCGAGGTCGGGCAGCATCACGTCGAGGACGACGAGGTCGGGCGTCGAGTTTTTGGCGGCGCTGACCGCCGCGCTGCCGCTGGTCGCGGTGCTCACGTCGAACCCGGCGAAGCGCAGGCTGGCGGACAGGAGCTCCAGGATGTTGGCGTCGTCCTCGACGACGAGGAGCTTCGCCTCACTCTGCTTGGGCTGGGTTTGAGCGGCCATGGTGCCCATTCTTTATCAGCGCGCTGCACCTTCGCTGCACGCTGCCTGAAAGTTGTCTGAAAAACCGCCTTCAGTCAGGTCAAGGGCGGCGGCGGGGTGGTCGGACGGGCTAGGCGGCCAGGCGATATCCGTTCACCGCGAGTGACGACTGGGCAGCCCGGGCGAGCCCGCGCCGGTCCGCATCGGCGGCCGGGCGCAGCGCCGGCGCCGTGACGAGGGTCACTGTCAGGGACCGTAGCGCGGCCACCCGGCGTACGGAATCCCAGAGGGTGTCGTCGCCGACGAAAGCCGCCGCCGCGCTGTCGTAGCGGATCGAGGCGGGCACCACCGGCGCCCGGGCGTCGATCGCGGCCTGGAACAGCGCCGACCGGAACCGGCCCTGGCTGACCCCGCAGTGGGTGGTGCCCTCCGGAAACGCGGCCACCGTCCGGCCGGCCCGCAGCGCCGCGGCCACCTCGGCGACCGTGACCGGCAGGGACTTCGGCCGGGAACGGTCGATGAAGATCGCCCCGGACCACCCGGCCAGCATCCCGATCCCCGGCCACCCGCCGACCTCGCCCTTGGCCACCAGCCGCACCGGCGCCACCGCGAGCAGCACCAGGATGTCCAGCCAGGAGACGTGGTTGGCGGCCAGCAGACTGCCCGGCCGCGGCGCCGGTCCCTGCCGCACCAGCCGGATACCGAGCACCGCGAGCATGGTGCGGGCCAGGGTCCGCAGCCCGGCGCCACGCAGGAGCGGCACCAGCAGCAAACCACCGAGGAGTACGCCGGCCAGAGTGAGCATCCGGACCGTCCGTAGCCCCCAGACCGCGGCCAGGTCGGCACCGTCCCGGCAGTGCCTCCCGCACCCGGAGACGGGCTGCCAGATCATCGCGCCGCTCCCAGGAAGTGCCGGCGGTAGCGCGGGTCCAGCCGGTCCATCGAGAACAGCACGTAGAAGTCGGCGCACTCGAAGTCCGGGTCGTACGCCGGCCGGCCGCAGACCCAGCTGCCCAGCCGCAGATAGCCCTTGAGCAGCGCGGGCGGCTGCAGCTTGGGGTCGCCGGCCAGCGGATACTCGGCCAGCCAGTCCCGCCGCGGGTCGACCCGCAGGGCCGGCGGCGACAGGTGTCTGGCCTGCACCCGGGCCCACACCCCGGCCGCCGTGGCGCCGCCGTCGGCCAGCGGCACCGAGGCGCAGCCGCCGAGCCAGCGCAGGTTGTTGAGGTGCAGGTAGCGGGCGATACCGGCCCACATGAGGTTGACCACGGCGCCACTGCGGTGGTCCGGGTGAACGCACGAGCGGCCGGTCTCGACCAGTTGATCGCGCAGCGGGTGCAGCCGGCTCAGGTCGAACTCGCCGTCGCCGTACCGGCGACCGGCTCGCTCGGCGGCCTTCGGCGGCAGCATCCGGTAGGTGCCGACCACCGCGCCGGTCGCGTCGTCGCGCACGATCAGGTGGTCGCAGTGCTCGTCGAACTCGTCGGCGTCCCGGCCGTCCACGGCGCCGTGCAGCCGGGCGCCGAGTTCGCCGGCGAAGACGTCGTGGCGCAGCCGTTGCGCGGCCGCCACCTGGTCGGAGTCGTCGGCGATGAGCAGGGTGTAGCCGCTGGTCCCGGTGGATGCGGGAGCGGTCAGAAGAACTGCCATGAGATCTGTGTAAGCGCGACACCTGCCGATGGAATGTCGCCCTAGGTGGCGATTCATGGCCGAAAAATGAACGCCTTGTGCGAGCCTGCCAGGCATGCGGATTGATGCGCGTTTCAACGGCCCGCCGGGCACCGGGAACGGCGGCTGGTCGGCGGGTGCATTCGCGGCCGCGGGCGGTGCCCGGCTCGGTGGGCCCGTGGTCGAGGTGACCCTGCGGGTGCCACCGCCGCTCGAGACCGAGATGACCGTCGCGGACGGCGCGGTACTGGCCGGCGACACCCTGGTCGCCACGCTGGCCGCGGCCGCCGGCGAGCTCACCGCGGTCGAGCCGGTCGATCGGGACACCGCGGCGGCGGCCGCCCGGTCCTATCCGGGCCTCGCGCACCACCCGTTCCCCACCTGCTTTGTCTGCGGCCCGGACCACCCGGATGGCCTGCGCATCTTCCCGGGCCTGCTGCCGGACGGCCGGACCGCGGCGCCGTGGACCGTGCCGGCCGATGTCGAGTTCGCGACCGTGTGGGCCGCGCTGGACTGCCCGGGCGGCTGGTGCGCGCTGGCCGACGGCCGGGTCTATGTGCTCGGCCGGATCGCCGCCACCGTTACTGAGCTGCCGAAACCCGGCGACACCTGTGTCGTGGTCGGTGCCCTCGAGGCGAGTTCCGGGCGCAAGGCCATGGTCAATTCGACGGTGTACGCACCGGACGGTGCCCGAATTGCGTCGGCCCGGGCCACATGGATAGCTCCGAACTAGTACGTTGATCCTTTCCGAGCACCGGAAGGAGCCTGGTCGATGGGCGGGCCAGAACCCGACGAGATCGTCGTGGATCACCTCACCAAGCAGTACAAGCGTCTACGTGCCGTCGACGATCTGTCCTTCCGGGTCCGCCCCGGCCGGGTCACCGGCTTCCTCGGGCCGAACGGCGCCGGCAAGACCACCACGCTGCGGATGCTGCTCGGCCTGGTCACCCCGACCTCGGGTACGGCCACGTTCGGCAGCCGGCGCTACCACGACCTGGAGGAGCCGATCAAGCGGGTCGGCGCGGTCCTCGAGGCGTCCAGCGCGCACCGCGGTCGCACCGGGCGCAACCACCTGCGGATGATCTGCAAGGCCACCGGACTGCCCGACTCCCGCGCCGACGAGGCGCTCGCCCTGGTCGGCCTCACCCCGGCGGCCAAGCGCAAGTTCAAGGGCTATTCGCTGGGCATGAAACAGCGGCTCGGCATCGCGGCCGCCATGCTGGGCGACCCGCGGGTGCTGATCCTGGACGAGCCGGCCAACGGCCTCGACCCCGAGGGCATCCGGTGGATGCGTGACCTGCTCAAGGCCCTCGCCGGCGAGGGCCGCACGGTGCTGGTCTCCAGCCACCTGCTGGGCGAGATGCAACTGCTCGCCGACGACGTGGTGATCCTGGCCGCCGGCAAACTGATCCAGCAGGGCACCGTCGACGACGTGCTGGGCTCAATGAACGCGGCCCAGGTCCGGGTGCGCACGCCGCAGCCGGCCGAGCTGACCGCCGCGCTCGACAAGCTGAACGCCACCGTGACCGCGCAGGCCGACGGCGCGCTGCTGATCACCGGCGCGGACGCGGCCGCGGTCGGGCACGCCGCCTTCACCGCATCCGTCGAGCTGCACGAGCTGATCGGCGAACGCGGCGATCTCGAACAGGTCTTCCTGCAGCTCACGGCCGGAAAGGCGGGCATTCGATGAGGCTCATCCGTGCCGAGTTGTTCAAGGTTCGCACCACCAGCATCTGGTGGATCATGGGCATCATCCTGCTGCCGCTGTACGCGGCCAGCCTGGGCTTCAACTGGCTTCAGTCGTACGCGCTGGTCACTGGCCAGGCCGACGCGGAGGGCGGGCCGGGCAGCGCCGAGGCCCAGGTGGAGGCGGTCGCTCAGCCGATCAACATCGCCACCAACATGTACACCACGGGCCAGTACATGGGCGTCCTGATCGTCCTGCTGCTCTCCGCGATCATCGTGACCAGCGAGTTCTTCCACCTGACCGCGACCACCACGTTCCTGGTCACGCCGCGCCGCGAGGCCGTGATCCTGGCCAAGTTCGGTGCCGCGATCATCGTGAGCCTGCTGGTCTGGGCGCTCACCACGCTGCTCAACCTGGCCCTGGTCCCGCTGATCATGGACGCGCTCAACATCCCGAGCATGATCGGCGAGGCCGCGGTCTGGCGTTCGATCGGGCTCAACGCGCTCGCGTTCCTGCTCTGGTCGGTGCTCGGTGTCGGTCTCGGCGTGCTGATCCGCAGCCAGCTGGCGGCCACGCTGATCCTCGGCATCGTCTACACCATCGGCACCACGATCTTCCAGATCATCTTCGCGCTGCTCACCCAGTACGTGGCGGAGTGGATCGAGAACCTGCAGGTGCTGGTGCCGACCACGGCTTCGGCACTGATGCTCTCCGGCACCGAACTGCCCGGAAACCCGCCGCGCTGGGTGGGTGCCGCGGTGCTTATCGGGTACGCGCTGGTGGCCGGCATCGTGGGCACCCTGATCACGAAACGGCGCGACATCAGCTAGCCTCGTCCAACCGCCCCACCACCGCCCTTAATCGGACTGAAGGCCGGCCTGAGACCTGACGCGGGCACGAACCACACCTCCGCACGGCGTAGCCTTGACACCGAATTGCTTCCCCGTCCCATGTGACGAACCAGTCGCGTGCCGACAAACACGGTGAAAGAGGCGAACACGAAAGTGTCGACCCAGCAGACTTCGCATGACAACCCACTCGCGGACTTCGGTCCCAACGAGTGGATCGTCGACGAGATGTACCAGCGCTACCTGGCCGACCCCACCAGCGTCGACCCGGCCTGGCACGACTTTTTCGCCGACTACAAGCCGGCGATGGCAACGGGTTCGATCGTCACACCGGACGAGGCCCGGGCGGCCAGCGCGACCGCCTCGGCCAAGCGCGCCGGCACCGACGCGCCGGCCGCCGCCACGGTGGCGCCGGTCAAGCCGACCGTTCCCGAAGCTGCGAAGCCTGCCGCACCAGCACCAGCCGCCAAGCCGGCACCGGCCGCCAAGCCCGCGGCCAACGGCAAGGCACCCGAGGGCGCCAAGGTCACCACGCTGCGCGGCGTGGCCGCCAAGATCGTGCAGAACATGGACGCCTCGCTCGAGGTGCCCACCGCCACCTCGGTGCGCGCGGTGCCGGCCAAACTCATGGTCGACAACCGCATCGTGATCAACAATCACCTCGCCCGGGGCCGGGGCGGCAAGGTCAGCTTCACCCACCTGATCGGCTGGGCCCTGGTCCGGGCCGTGCTCAAGCACCCCGAGATGAACAACTCGTTCGCCGAGGTGGACGGCAAGCCGGCCCTGGTCGCGCCCGAGCACGTCAACCTGGGCATCGCGATCGACCTGGCCAAGAAGGACGGGTCCCGCTCGCTGGTGGTGCCGTCCATCAAGAACTGCGAGCGGATGGACTTCCGCAAGTTTTGGCAGGCGTACGAGGACGTGGTCCGGCGCGCCCGCCGCAACGAGCTGACCATGGAGGACTACTCCGGCACCACGATCTCGCTCACCAACCCGGGCGGCATCGGCACGGTGCACTCCATCCCGCGCCTGATGACCGGCCAGAGCGCGATCGTCGGCGTCGGCGCCATGGAATACCCGGCCCCGTACGCCGGGATGAGCGACGAGACCCTCTCCGAGCACGGCGTCAGCAAGGTCACGACGCTCACCAGCACCTACGACCACCGGGTCATCCAGGGTGCGCAGTCCGGTGAGTTCCTCAAGGCCATGCACGAGTACCTGCTCGGCGACCACAGCTTCTACGACGACATCTTCACCTCACTGCGGATCCCGTACGAGCCGGTGCGCTGGGTGCGCGACGTGGCGCGCACCTCCGAGGGGCAGATCGACAAGGCCGCCCGGGTGGTCGAGCTCATTCACGCCTACCGGGTGCGCGGTCACCTGATGGCCGACACCGACCCGCTCGAGTTCGAGATCCGCCGGCACCCCGACCTGGACGTGCTCCAGCACGGCCTCACTCTCTGGGACCTGGACCGCACGTTCCCGGTGGGCGGCTTCGCCGGCAAGCAGAAGATGAAGCTGCGCGACGTGCTCGGCGTGCTGCGCGACACCTACTGCCGCCGGGTCGGCATCGAGTACATGCACATCCAGGGCCCCGAGGAGCGGCGCTGGATCCAGGACCGCATCGAGATCAAGTACACCAAGCCCGACTCGGACGAGCAGAAGCACGTGCTCAACCGGCTCAACGCGGCCGAGGCGTTCGAGACCTTCCTGCAGACCAAGTTCGTCGGCCAGAAGCGGTTCTCGCTGGAGGGCGGCGAGTCGCTGATCCCGCTGCTCGACGCGGTGCTGCAGTCCTCGGCCGAGGCCGGCCTGGACGAGATGGTCATCGGCATGGCCCATCGCGGCCGGCTCAACGTGCTCGCCAACATCGTCGGCAAGCCGTACGAAAAGATCTTCAACGAGTTCGAAGGCCAGATGGACCCGAAGTCGGCGCACGGCTCCGGCGACGTGAAATACCACCTGGGCCAGACCGGGAAATACACGACGCCCGACGGCGAGCACGCCACCACCGTGAGCGTGGTCGCCAACCCGTCCCACCTGGAGGCCGTCGACCCGGTGCTGGAGGGCATCGTCCGGGCCAAGCAGGACCGCCTCGACCTGGGCCTGCACGGCTACACGGTGCTCCCGCTGCTGGTGCACGGCGACGCCGCATTCGCCGGCCAGGGCGTGGTGGCCGAGACGCTCAACCTGTCCCAGCTGCGCGGCTACCGCACCGGCGGCACCGTGCACGTGGTGGTCAACAACCAGGTCGGCTTCACCACCGCCCCGGAGTACAGCCGTTCCTCGCTCTACTCGACCGACGTGGCCCGGATGATCCAGGCGCCGATCTTCCACGTGAACGGCGACGACCCCGAGGCCGTGGTGCGGGTGGCCAAGCTGGCCTTCGACTACCGCCAGGCGTTCAACAAGGACGTCGTCATCGACCTGGTCTGCTACCGCCGGCGCGGGCACAACGAGGGCGACGACCCGTCGATGACCAACCCGCGGATGTACGAGATCATCGACACCAAGCGCTCGGTCCGCAAGCTCTACACCGAGGAGCTGATCGGCCGCGGCGACATCACCGTGGACGACGCCCAGGAACAGCTGCGCGACTACCAGTCCCAGCTCGAGCAGGTCTTCAAGGCCACCCGGGACGCGGCCGGCACGCCGCCCCGCCCGCGGGTGCTGGCCGAGGAGCCGGAACCGCAGGTCGAGACCGCGATCGACGCGGCCGCCGTGCACGCGGTCGGCCAGGCCCACGTCGAACTGCCCGAGGGTTTCACCCCGCACAAGCGGGTGCAGCAGTTGCTGGAGCGGCGGGCCAAGATGTCCGCGGACGGCGGCATCGACTGGGGCTTCGGCGAGCTGATCGCGTTCGGCTCGCTGCTGCGCGAGGGCGTCACGGTCCGGCTGGCCGGCCAGGACTCCCGGCGCGGCACGTTCGTCTCCCGGCACGCGTCGATCGTGGACTCCAGGACCGGCAAGGACTTCCTGCCGCTGACCACGCTGACCACCGGCAACGCCCGGTTCTTCGTGCACGACTCGCTGCTCAGCGAGTACGCGGCGATGGGCTTCGAGTACGGCTACTCGGTGGAGAACCCGGAGGCGCTGGTCCTCTGGGAGGCCCAGTTCGGCGACTTCGTCAACGGCGCCCAGTCGATCGTGGACGAGTTCCTGTCGTCCGGCGAGGTGAAGTGGGGCCAGCGGTCGTCGCTGGTGCTGCTGCTCCCGCACGGCCAGGAGGGCCAGGGTCCCGACCACTCGTCCGGCCGGCCCGAGCGGTTCCTGCAGCTCTGCGCCCAGGACAACATGCGGGTGGCCAACCCGACCACCCCGGCGAACTACTTCCACCTGCTGCGCCGCCAGGCGCTGTCCAGCAAGCGCAAGCCGCTGGTGGTGTTCTCGCCGAAGTCGCTGCTGCGGCACAAGCTGGCGGTGTCCTCGGTGGCCGACTTCACCCAGGGGACGTTCCAGCCGGTGATGCCGGACGCCGGCGTCAACGGCACCCCGCTCGAAGCCGGCGCGGTCAAGCGGGTGCTGCTCTGCTCCGGCAAGGTCTACTACGACCTGTTCCAGGCCCGCGCCGAGCGCGGCATCACCGACACGGCGCTGATCCGGATGGAGCAGATCTACCCGCTGCCGGTGGCCGAGCTCAAGGCCGTCCTGTCGCAATACCCGAACGCCGAGGACTTCGCCTGGGTCCAGGAGGAGCCGGCCAACCAGGGTGCCTGGTCGTTCGTGGCGCTCAACCTGCTGGAGCACCTGGAGGGCGTACGCCTGCGGCGCATCTCCCGCCCCGCGGCGGCCGCTCCCGCGGTCGGCTCGGCCAAGATGCACGACGCCGAGCAGTCGGCGCTGATCGAGGCCGCCCTGCCCCGCCCGTAACAAGCACAAGCATTGGGGGCGCTCCGCGACTGCGGGGCGCCCCCGCTTACTATCCGGGCATGTACTTCACCGATCGGGGCATCGAGGAACTGGTCGACCGCCGCGGCGAGGAGACCGTCACGCTGGAGTGGCTGGCCGACCAGCTGCGCACCTTCGTCGACATCAACCCCGAGTTCGAAACCCCGATCGAGCGCTTCGCCACCTGGCTGGCCCGAGCCGACGAGGACGACGAGGAGTAGGTCAGGGCCTAGCCGAGCCGGGCGAGCACCTGGTCCAGCTTGACCGCCATGCCCTCGAACTTGGTTTCCAGGCCGTCGAACTTGGTTTCCAGGCCGTCGAACCGGGTTTCCAAGCCGTCAAACCGGGTTTCCAAGCCCTCGAACCGGGTTTCCAGCCGGTCGAGTCGACCGTCGAGCCGATCGACTTTGCCTTCGACCCGGTCCAGTTTGTCTTCGACCCGGGTTACTCGCTTGTCCAGCTGACCCAGCTGGACCCCGTGGTCCTTCAGCAGCCGCGTGTGTTCCTCCAGCATGCGGGTGTGCACGGCCTGGGTCTCGACCAGGCGCTCGTTGGACGCCCGTAGACGCTGAATGTCCCGGTCCACCTCGGTGCCGAAGGCCCAGTAGTGCCGGGCGTGATGTTCCAGGAACTGCAGCCTTGCCTCGAGGGGTTTCTCGCTCATGGTGACCTCCAAAGGGTGACGGGCGACCAACTCCGCGCCTCTCCGTGATCGCCACCTATTGCAGGCGACTAGTGTGCACCCGACAAGTACCGGGATGCAAGACCATCGGGCATCGTTCATCGACGGCCGGTAGGTTGAGGACGTGGCAGGAAGCGTCTATGTGGCCGGTCTGGCGCCCGGGGTCGGCAAGGGCACCGTCGCGCTCGGGGTGGTCGAGTTGCTGTCCCGGCGGGTGGCCCGGATCGGGGTGTTCCGGCCGCTGCTCTCCCGCACCGGCGACGACCCGCTGCTGACGCTGCTGACCGAGCGCTACCCGGTGATGGCCCCGTACGCCGAGTCGTACGGCGTCACCCTCGCCGAGGCCCGCGAGCTGGTCGCCGACGGCAAATGGGAGGAGCTGATCTCCCGGATCGTGGAGCGCTACCGCGAGGTGGAACGCCGCTGCGCCTCGGTCGTGGTGATCGGCAGCGACTTCGCGGCGGGACCCGCGGCGGGCGGCGACGAGATGCCGCGCGAGCTGGGCTTCAACGCCCGGCTGGCGACCGAGTTCGGCAGCGTGGTGCTGCCCGTGGTCAGCGGCGAGGGGCGGACCACCGAGTCGCTCGCGGCCGCGGCGCGCAGCGCGTACCACTCCCTTGTTGCTCTTGATGCCACCGTGCTGGCGGTGATCGCCAACCGGGTCCCCGACGGACTCGAAGTTCCGGCGGATGCCGGGCTTCCGGTGCCGATGTGGGCGATCCCGGAGGTGGCCGCGGTGGCCGCACCCACGGTGGCCGAGGTGGCCGCCGCGCTGAACGCCACCGTGATCACCGGTGGCGAGGGCGCGCTCGACCGGGACGTGCACGACTACGTGGTGGGCGCCGCGCACGTGCCGGCCGTGCTCGAGCACCTGACCGACGGGGCACTGATGATCACCCCGGGCGACCGGGCCGACCTGCTGGTGGCCGCCAGCGCCGCGCACGCGGCCGGCAACGTGACCCTCGCCGGGCTGGTGCTGACTTTGGGCGAGTTCCCCGACCGGCGCGCGGTCGAGGTCATCGAGCGGCTCAACACCGGGCTGGCCATGCTGGTGGTCGACGCCGACAGCTACCACACGATCGCCGCGGCCGGCCGGATCGAGGCGCGGCTGTCCACCGGCACGCCGCGCAAGGTCGAGGCGGCCCTCGGCGCGTTCGAGGAGAGTGTGGACACCGCCGCGCTCGCCCGGCTGCTCGACGTGGCGCGCTCCTCCCGGGTCACCCCGTTGATGTTCGAGAACGACCTGATCGACCGGGCCCGGGCCGAGCGGCGGCACCTGGTGCTGCCGGAGGGCACCGACGAGCGCATCCTGCGGGCCACCGAGACGCTGCTGCGCCGCGGCGTGGCCGACCTGACCCTGCTCGGCGACCCGGCCGAGATCACCCGGCGGGCCCGCGAGATCGGCGTCGCGATCGGCGACGCCCGGCTGGTCGACCCGGAGACCAGCGAGTGGCGCGACGACTTCGCCGAGCGCTATGCCGAACTGCGCCGCAAGCGCGGGGTCACCCTCGATCTGGCGTACGACGTGGTGCGCGACGTCAACTACTTCGGCACCCTGATGGTGGCCGCCGGACTGGCCGACGGCATGGTCTCGGGCGCCAACCACACCACGGCGGCCACCATCCGGCCGGCCTTCGAGATCATCAAGACGGTGCCCGAGGTGTCGGTGGCGTCCAGCGTGTTCTTCATGCTGCTGGCCGACCGGGTGCTGGTCTACGGCGACTGCGCGGTCAATCCCGACCCGGACGCCGCCCAGCTCGCCGACATCGCGCTGTCGTCCGCGCGTACCGCCGCGGCTTTTGGCATTGAACCCCGGGTCGCGATGCTCTCCTACTCCACCGGCAGTTCCGGCGCCGGCGCCGATGTGGAAAAGGTCGCGGCGGCCACCGCGGTGGTCCGGGAGCGTCAGCCCGATCTGCCGGTCGAGGGTCCGATCCAGTACGACGCGGCGGTGGACCCGGCGGTGGCGGCCACCAAACTGCCGGACAGCGCCGTCGCCGGAAAGGCCACCGTGTTCGTCTTCCCCGACCTCAACACCGGCAACAACACCTACAAGGCGGTCCAGCGCTCGGCCGGTGCGGTCGCGGTCGGGCCGGTCATGCAGGGCCTGCGCCGCCCGGTGAACGACCTGTCCCGCGGCGCCACCGTCAAGGACATCGTCAACACGGTGGCCATCACGGCGATCCAGGCGGCGGCCCGATGAGCAGCCGGGTCCTGGTACTCAACTCCGGCTCGTCCTCGGTGAAATACCGGCTGTTCGACGGCGCCGGCACGCTGGCCAAGGGCCTGGTCGAGCGGATCGGAGAGGCCGGCGGCGACGCCACCGACCACCGCGCCGCGCTGCAACGGATCATGGCCGAGACCGACCTGTCCGGCCTGGTCGCGGTCGGCCACCGGGTGGTGCACGGCGGCGCCGAGTTCGCCGAGCCGACCGTGGTCGACGACGTGGTGGCGGCCCGGATCGAGGCGCTCATCCCGCTCGCCCCGCTGCACAACCCGGCGGCGCTCAGCGGCATCGAGGTGGCCCGCAAACTGCTGCCCGACGTGTCGCAGGTGGCCGTCTTCGACACCGCGTTCCACGCCACCATCCCGGCCGACGGGGTGACCTGGGCGATCGACGCCGGCCTGGCCGAGCGCTGGCAGATCCGGCGGTACGGGTTCCACGGCACGTCGCACGCGTACGTGTCCCGCCGCACCGCCGAACTGCTCGGTAAAGACCCGGCCGAGACCAACGTGATCACCCTGCACCTGGGCAACGGCGCGAGCGCCTGCGCGGTCCGGGGCGGCCGCAGCGTGGCCACCTCGATGGGCATGTCGCCGCAGGGCGGCCTCGTGATGGGCACCCGCAGCGGCGACATCGACCCGACCGTGGTGTTCCACCTGCACCGGGTCGCCGGCATGTCGCTCGACGAGATCGAAACCTCGCTGACCCGGCGGGCCGGCCTCCAGGGACTCACCGGCGAAAACGACCTGCGCGCGGTGCTCGACCGCCGGGCGGCCGGCGACCCCGCGGCGACGCTCGCCTTCGACGTGTACTGCCGGCGCATCCGCGAGTACGTCGGCGCCTACCTGGCGGTGCTGGGCCGTACCGACGCGATCGTGTTCACCGCCGGGGTGGGCGAGAACGCGCCGCTGGTCCGCGCCACGGCGCTGGCCGGCCTCGAGTCGCTGGGCATCGCCGTCGACCCGGACCGCAACGCCCGCCGCGACCAGATCATCTCGCCGGACGGCAGCCCGATCGCGGTGTGCGTGGTGCCCACCGACGAGGAGTTGGAGATCGCGCGCCAGGCGCTGGCTACGACACAGCCCAGATAACCAGCGCGAGCACGACGACGACACCGGCCACGCCGGCGACGATCAACGGGATCTTCGAGGTGGCGGCTTCCTGCGGCGCGTTCTGCGTGAAGGCACGGAAAGCCTCGGTGTTGCCGCTCGGATCGACGTGGTGGTTGTCAGACATGCGCACGACCATAGCGAAAAGATGCACGCCCGCCGACCACCGCACCCCTTACGGCCGCGTCGCCTACCAGGACGAATGCACCCGGTCCGACGATTTCACCCCTTAGTGGGAGTGTCGCACCGTACTTTCGGATCATGGGTACGCGGCGCGCGGTGGCACTCGCTCTGGCGCTGACGCTGGGCGCGTGCACGGGCCCGGTGGCAGCTCCCCCGCCACCGCCTCCCCCGCCCGCCGCTCCGTCGCCCGCCTCTCCGTCGCCCACCACGCTCCGCGAGGCGAGGTATCCGGTAGGCGTACGCATCCTGTACCTCCAGCGCGGCCCCGCTCGGCCACTCCCGACATATCTCTTTTATCCTTCCATCGGCGGCGCGACGGCGTCCGGCGGAGGAGCGCAGGGCGCGGGAGGGCACGGCGCGGGAGGGCACGGCGCGACGCGCGGCGCTGTCGGATCCGCGGCCCCGGCGCCCGTCGACAACGCGGTGCCGGCCGCCGGGCGTTTTCCGCTTGTGCTGTTCAGTCACGGGCTTACCGGGTCGCCCGAGCGCTACGCCATCGCGCTCGCCGACTGGGCCGCCGCCGGCTTTGTGGTCGCCGCCCCGCGTTACCCGTACACGAACCGCTACGCCCGCCCCTTCCGCCGCGCCGACATCGTCAACCAGCCCGCCGACGCCCGTTACGTCATCGAGCGGGTCCGGCGCCTCGACATCACCCGGGGCGACCCGCTGCGCGCGCGCATCGACCGGGACCGGGTCGCCGCCGTCGGCCACTCGGCCGGCGGCTACACCACGACCGGGCTGTTCACCGCGGGCCACGACCCGCGCCTGCGGTCGGCCGTCATCATGGCCGGCTGGCAGGCCCCCGGCGCGTTCGCCGGCCCGCCCGCCGAGATGCTTTTCCTCCAGGGCACCGCCGACCCCATCGTGCCGGTGTCGATGAGCAGAGCGGTCTACGCCCGGGTGCCCTGGACGAAGGCATACATCCTGCTGAAGCGCGAGTCGCATGGCACCTACCTGCGACCCGGCAGCCCGGGCTACCGCAAGATGCGCGGCGCCGTCGTCAACTTCCTGCGGCGGACGCTCCATCGATAGCGCGGCACAATGGGTCGGGTGCATCGGCGTACGGTCATCCAGGGTTTGGTGGTTTCCGCTGCTCTCGGCGGGTGCACGCAATATCCGGCCCGGCGCGCGGAGATCCCGCCGAGCCCCACGCCGACGACTCGGAAACCGATCACCGGCACCGCGCCCACCACTCGATTCGCCGTGCGGCGCAACAGGCTCGACCTGCGCCGCGACGACCGCCCGCTGCCCACCACGATCTGGTCGCCGAGGGCCGAGGGCCGCTACCCGCTGATCCTGTTCAGCCACGGGCTGACCGCCTCCCCGGACGGCTACGAGACGCTGCTCACCGCCTGGGCCCGGGCCGGCTTCGTGGTCGCCGCCCCGGCCTACCCGCACACCTCCTCCGGAGTTCGGGAGTTCAACCCGCTCGACGTCCTCAACCAGCCCGCCGACGCCAGCTACGTCATCACCCAACTGGTATCCCGCGGTAAGCACGACCGCATCGCCGCCGCCGGTCACTCCGCCGGCGGCATCACCACCATCGGCCTGTTCACCAGCGCCCGCGACGAGCGCCTGCGCGCCGGCGTCGTCCTCGCCGGCCGCCAGGTCGTCCCCTCGCCCTTCACCGGCGCCGAGGTCCCGCTCCTGTTCGTGCACGGCCGCCGCGACAAGACGGTCGCCTACGCCGAGGGCCGCGCCGCCTACGACGCGCTCACCTGGCCCAAGGCTCTGCTCACCTTCCCGGACGGCGGGCACGAGGCCACCGGCGACGAACTCGACGTGGTCGCCGCCACCAGCACCGAGTTCTGGCGCTGGTCCCTCTACGGCGACGGGGCCGCCAAGTCCCGCATCGCCCGCGACGCCGGGCAGGGCGGCCTGGCCACCCTCAGCAACCGCCTTTAGTGCAGCAGGTCGACCGCGACCTTGCCGAACACCTCGCCCGACGCCAGGTGCGCGAACGCGTCCGTCACCGCGGTGAACCCGTACGTCGAGTCGATCAGTGGCCGGATCTCCTTGGCCACGCACAGGTCCAGCAGCGCCACCAGTTCCGCTCGCGTGCCCATCGTGCTGCCGAGCAGTTCCAGCTGCATCGCGAACAACCGCCGCAGGTCGACCGTCGCCAGGTGCCCGCCGGTCGCGCCGCACACCACGATCCGGGCGCCCGGTGCCGCGCACTTCATCGAGTGGTCGAACGTCGGCGCGCCCACCGACTCGATCACCACGTCCACCCGCTCGGGCAGCCGCATGCCCGGCTCCACCGCCACCGCGCCCAGCTCCGCGATCTTGGCCCGCTTGTCCGGGTCGCGGCTGGTCGCGTACACCCTCTTGCCGAGAGCGAGCGCAAGCGCGACGGCCGCCGTGGCCACCCCGCCGCCGGCGCCCTGCACCAGCACCGCAGTGCCCTCGTCGACCCGGCCGCGGGTGGTCAGCATGTGGTAGGCCGTCAGCCAGGCGGTCGGCAGGCACGCGGCGTCCAGGAAGGACAGCCCGGCCGGCTTGGCGATCAGGTTTTCCCGCGGCACCGCCATCCGCTCGGCGAGCGTGCCCGGATGCCGCTCGGAGAACAGCGAGTAACCCCGCGGGTCAGCCTTGTCGGCCACCACCGGATAGACGACCACCTCGTTGCCGTCCGGGTCGACACCGGCCGCATCGCATCCGAGCACCATCGGCAGCCGATCACCCGGCAGCCCCACGCCGCGCAGCGACCAGAGATCGTGGTGGTTGAGCGAGGCGGCACGCACCTCGACGGTCACCCACCCGTCCGGCGGCGTCGGCTCCGGCACCTCGCCCACCGCGAGCGCGCGAAGCGGCTGGTCGTCATCGGCGGCGGTGGCGTAGGCGGCACGCATGGGAAAGACATTAACCCCATTTCCGGTACGCGAAGAGAACCAGCCAACCGCACGAACGGCAGCCCTCGCCTCAGTGGACCGGGCCGTGGCCACTCGCCCTCCCCGGTCCGCTGCCGGGCTGTCCCGCGGGGCTGGGCTCAAAGAAAGATCCGGCGGGCCTCCCGGCCCACCGGATCCACTGCGTCGCTAGTTGTCAGGCCGTGGTCGCCTGAGCGATCGAGTCCGGCTGAGCGATCGAGTCCGGCGTTACGCCCGGCACCGAGCGGCGGGCCACGCCGTCCCGGGCCGCCGCCTCGGCCACCGCCTTGGCCACCGCCGGTGCCACCCGCGGGTCGAGCGGCGACGGCACGATCGCCTCGGCGCGCAGGTCGTCCGAGACCACCTCGGCGATCGCGTCGGCCGCGGCCACCTTCATGGCGTCGGTGATCGTGCTGGCCCGGCAGTCCAGCGCGCCCCGGAAGATCCCGGGGAAGGCCAGCACGTTGTTGATCTGGTTGGGGAAGTCGCTGCGGCCGGTCGCCACGATCGCCGCGTACTTGTGCGCGATCGCCGGCGGCACCTCGGGCGTCGGGTTGGCCAGCGCAAAGATGATGCCGCCCGGCGCCATGCCGGCCAGCGCACTCTCCGCGATGCTGCCGCCGGACACCCCGATCAGCACGTCCGCGCCGATCAGCGCCTCGGCGATGCCGCCGCTGCGGCCGGAGAAGTTGGTGGTGGCCGCCAGCTCCGCCTTGACCGCGGTGAGGTCCTCGCGGTCGCGGTGGATGATGCCGCGCGAGTCGCAGACGATCACGTTGGCCTCCTCGACGCCGGCCGCGATCAGGGTCTGGGTGATCGCCACCCCGGCCGCACCGGCCCCGCTGATCACCACCCGCAGGTCGGCGAACCGGCGGCCGAGCAGCGTGGCGGCGTTGCGCAGCGCGGCCAGCGTGACCACCGCGGTGCCGTGCTGATCGTCGTGGAAGACCGGGATGTCGAGTTCGGCGTCCAGCCGGCGCTCGATCTCGAAGCAGCGCGGCGCGCTGATGTCCTCGAGGTTGATCCCGCCGAACGACGGCGCCATCGCCTTGACCGCCGCCACGATGCCCTCGACGTCCTGGGTGTCCAGGCAGATCGGGATCGAGTCGACCCCGCCGAACTGCTTGAACAGGATCGACTTGCCCTCCATCACCGGCATGGCGGCCTTCGGCCCGATGTTGCCGAGGCCGAGCACGGCCGAGCCGTCGGTGACCACCGCGACCGTGTTGGCGGTCCAGGTGTAGTCGGCGTACAGGGCCGGATCCTCGGCGATCGCCTCGCAGACCCGGGCCACGCCGGGGGTGTACGCGAGGGACAGGTCGTCCCGGCTGGACAGCGAGACGGTCGAGCTGATCGCCATCTTGCCGTTCCTGTGCAGGTCGAAGACGGGATCGGCGGCCAGCGCCGGATCCAGCTCAAAACTGAAATAAGACATGGTGACTCCACACGGCATCGACATTGACACGGTGCACCGGCGCGGTCCTCGGTCGCGAATGAGCGCCGAGCGGCGGTGCGATGCGGGGATCACCCGGGAAAGCGACCACAGCGCGGGTGTGCGCTGGGGTTACCCGACATTAACCTAACCGACCGAGCCGCGGGTAGTAACGAATTAACACCCGCCCGATGACATCCGCCACCCCGTACGCTCGGGAATCGTCGTGCACCAGAGCGTTGTCGCCCTGCACCCACCAGCCCCCGTCGATCTCGCGCACCGCACGCTTCACCACCAGCAGATCCGGCCGGCTGCGGAACCGCGCGACCACCACGTCACCGGCCCTTACCCGCCCGCCGCGCCGGACGATCAAGGCGTCACCGGCGCGCAGGGTCGGCACCATCGAGGGTCCGCGCACCAGGACCGCGAACAGTGGTAATTGCCACCTCAAGGCATCAGTCTCCCGTTGCGTTAGGGCCGAGATGTAAGGGGTAGTGTCAAGTGCGGATCATCGCAAACTGTCTGGAGGAGTCCTGATGCGACTTCCGCGCTTCCTCATGCCCCGTACCGTGGTCAGCGCCCACTGCGACCTGCCCTGCGGCGTCTACGACCCGGCGCAGGCCCGGATCGAGGCTGAGTCGGTCAAGGCGATCGCCGAGAAGTACCAGTCGAACACCGACCCGGAGTTCCGCACCCGCGCCATCCTGATCAAGGAGCAGCGCGCCGAACTGGTCAAGCACCACCTCTGGGTCCTGTGGACGGACTACTTCAAGGCCCCGCACTTCGAGAAGTACCCCAACCTGCACCAGCTCTTCAACGAGGCCACCAAACTGGCCGGTGCCTCCGGCGCCAAGGGCTCGGTCGACCCGGCCGTTGCCGACCAGCTGCTCGGCAAGATCGAGGAGATCTCCAAGATCTTCTGGGAGACCAAGCAGGCGTGAGCTTCACCGCTGTCGTCCGGCCGGTACGTCCCGAGGACGTACCGGCCGTCGTCGCTATGGTGCACGAGCTGGCCGCCTTCGAGCGGGCCGCCGAGCAGTGCCGGCTCACCGTCGAGCAGCTGGAGCGCGCGCTGTTCACCGACCGGGTCGTGTCCGGGCACGTCGCCACCGACGCCGGCGACCGGCCGGTCGGCTTCGCCCTCTGGTTCGTCAACTTCTCGACCTGGACCGGCACCGCCGGCATCCACCTCGAGGATCTCTTCGTCCGCCCGGAGGCCCGCGGCACCGGAGCCGGCGGCGCGCTGCTGGCGGCTCTCGCCGAGATCTGCGTGAGCCGCGCGTACGAACGCCTCGAGTGGGTGATGCTGGACTGGAACCCGGCGGCCGAGTTCTACGCCGCGATCGGGGCCGAAGTCGTCGCCGACTGGGTGCCGTACCGCCTCTCCGGGGCGCCGCTGCACCGTCTCGCCGAACGCGCCTCCCCCGCCGCCCGCGTCAACCGTTAGGCTCTGCCCGTTGGGAGGGTGGCAACGGTGACTCTGACGGACGCACAACACCCGGCGCTCGGCGACGACGTCGTCCTGCTCACGGTGCCCGCCGACGGCGGCTACCTGGGCGTGCTCCGGACGGCCACCGCCGGCCTGGCCGCCCGCCTGCACTTCGCGCTCGACGAGATCGAGGATCTGCGCATCGCCGTCGACGAGGCCTGCGCCATGCTGCTGGCCATCGCGACCCGCGGCGCCGAGCTGGAGTGCCGGTTCACGGTGACCGACGACGCGCTCTCGGTCGAGGTGAGCGTCACCACGGTGCGCGGCGCCCGGCTGCCGGCCGAGTCGTCCTTCGCGTGGAAGGTGCTGACCGCGCTGACCACGTCGGCCACCGCCGAGGCGAGCGGCCGGCACGCGACCATCCGGCTGCTCACCCGCCGCACCGAGATCTAGCCCGGATCGAAAATCAGCGGGTCGACGCCACGATGTAGTCGAGGTGCCGGGCCGCTGCCCGGCTGGCCGCCTCGCCGTCGCGCACGGCGATGCAGTCCAGCAGCTGCCGGTGGTCGGCGTCGATCTGCACCCAGTACCCCACCGGGAGGTTCTCGGTGATCGATTCCCCGTACGAGGCGTGATACATCGGCCGGGCCACCAGCTCGAACAGCGGGTTGCCGGTGGCCTTGGCCATCGCGGTGTGGAACGCGGTGTGCGCCGCCAGCATGGTGTCGAGGTCGTCCAACGCCGGATCGAACAGCGCGCCGCTCATCTCGACCAGGTGCTCGTCGTTGCGCCGCGCCGCGGCCAGCGCGGCGGCCGGCACCTCGAGCGCCCGGCGCAGCTCCAGGAAGTCGTCGAGGCCCACCGAGGCCGAGTTGCCGAGCAGCGTGAATCCGGCGGACAGGCCGTCAGCGAGCTGCGCGGCATCCGGATGCGCGACGAAGCTGCCGCCGGTCACCCCGCGGGTCGTCACGATCAGATGCTGGCTCGCGAGCAGCCGCAACGCCTCACGTACGGTGCTGCGACTCACCCCGGTCTTGACGCACAACTCCGGCTCCGGCGGCAATCGCTCGCCGGGTCGCAGTCGTCCCGAAGTGATATCGGCCCGTAACTCGTCTGCCAGTACCTGATAGGCGGGCGGACGCACCGTAGATCCGGTCACCTTCACAGGGTATTCCCTGCGGGGCCGCCAGGGGGTGACTAATCGACACCCAACGCTCGGGTGCTCGCCGGCAGCACGATGAGCAGGCCGGTGACCAGTGCCAATGCCATCAGAAGCAGACCCAGCCAGAGCGGATCGACCTGCATCAGGAAGCCGCCGGTCGCCATCACGAACAGCTGGACGACGATGGCCGGGCCGCGAGCGCCGGCCGTCCGCCGGCCCAGCCCGCGGGCGACGAAATAGACGGCGACGGCCGACAGCGCGGCGAAGGCGGTGAGCGCCAGGGCCATCCCGAGGTGCAGCGAGTCGCTGGTCAGATCGAGATAAATCAGGAAAGCGGTGAGCCCGGCCAGTGCCGCGGCCTCCAGGTAGAGGAGCCGGACCGCCCACACCAGCGTGGCCGGCTCGGCGGCCACCGGTTTCTCACCAGTCACAGGTGCACCATACCGACACAGTTTCTACCGATCGTTAGGTACAGTGCCGCGCATGCGAGCGTTACTGGTGGTTAACCCCAAGGCCACCACCACCAGCGAGCGCAGCCGAGACGTGCTGGTCCGGGCGCTGCGCAGCGCGGTCCACCTGACCGTGGAATACACGAGCCGCCGGGGGCATGCCGCGACGCTGGCACGCGCGGCCGCAGAGAGCGGCGTCGAGGTGGTCGTGACCCTGGGCGGCGACGGCACGGTCAACGAGGCGGTCAACGGCCTGATGACCGCGCAGTCCGCGCTCGCCGGACTGTCCGGCCCGCGGGCGCACGCCCTGCCCGCGCTCGCCGTGGTGCCCGGCGGTTCGACGAACGTTTTCGCCCGCGCGCTCGGCCTGCCCCGCGACTGGGTGGACGGCACCAGCGTGATCCTCGATGCGCTGCGCGACGGCCGCAGCCGGATCATCGGCCTCGGCATGGCCGACGACCGGTATTTCACGTTCGCCGCCGGGGTCGGCCTGGACGCCGCCGTGGTGCGCCGGGTGGAGCAGTCCCGGCTGCGCGGCCGCCGCTCCACGCCCGCGCTGTACTTCCGCTCGATCGTCGGCCAGATGCTGACCGGCGACGACCGCAAGTCGCCGCCACTGTCCATCGAGCGCCCCGGCGAGCCGGCCGAGACCGACCTCGGCAACGTGATCGTGCAGAACACCTCACCGTGGACCTATCTCGGCGACCGCCCGGTCCACCCCAGCCCGACCGCGTCGTTCGATCTCGGACTCGACATCACGGCGCTGCGCCGGCTCGCGGTGACCAGCACCACCCGTACGCTCGCGCAATTGGCCACCCGCAAGGGTGACCCGCGCGGCAAGCAGGTGCTGCACCTGCCCGACCAGACCGAGTTCACCGTGGTCGCCAGCCGCCCCCAACCGTTCCAGCTGGACGGTGACTACCTGGGCGAACGCCAGAAGGTGCGCTTCGTGTCCGTTCCCGAAGCACTACGTGTGATCTGTTGACGATCGGGTACAGCATCACGATCCGTTACAGAAAGACGGGCAAAAGGTCGGCGCGCGGCCCGGGAACCTACTACATTGATGGGAGCGTTGGTCATCGGGCTCTGGCGATAACCGCAGAACCGGACAAAGGGGTCGTGAGCCAGCTCACCCGCGCGGAGAAACTTCCGCCGCTACCCTTGACATCGCACGAGTTCGTGAAAGCATTCACAAGCGATAAGAAGTAACCAGTTGCTGCTTGCGCGCGTTCCTAATCCAGAAGCGCCGAACGGCACCCGGTAACGCAAAAGCTTGCTGACGCCACGGTGATCAGACGGGCTCCCGCCCGCAGGTCACCTACGCGCATGCATAGGTAAACCAGTAACGCGATTTCATTACCCCATCCGAAATAAGGAGTGTTGCCGCCATGGACTGGCGTCACGATGCGATCTGTCGCGACGAGGACCCGGAGCTGTTCTTCCCGATTGGGACTTCCGGGCCCGCGCTGCTGCAGGTCGAGCAGGCCAAGGCCGTGTGCCGGCGGTGCCCCGTGACCGAGGAATGCCTCTCGTGGGCACTCGAGTCCGGTCAGGACGCCGGCGTATGGGGCGGGATGAGCGAAGATGAGCGACGCGCCGTCAAGCGTCGCGGCGGCCTCCGGGTCGGCGCTCCCACCGCCTGAACTATCCCCCCACAGCATTTGCGCCCCGGGCCGATCGGCACCGGGGCGTCTTGCTGTTTCCACCCGATTACACAGCGCGCCGAAACCTGAGAACTTCCCGAGAGACCATTTTGATCACCGCCCACACCTCTCCCCACTTTCCGAATTGATCTCGAAATTGCCCGCCCCAAACGATTAGCGTTCATTCCCTCACACTCCGCTGTGGACCCCCACCCACCCAAACCCAGCTCCCCACCCGCGTAACGCTCCGCAACCAGAACCCCCAACCCACCAAATCCCGACTTGCCAATGTCCCCACCCGAGTGCGAGGAGCCCTCCCTCCCAACCACTCCCCGCCCAAGTCACAGCCCTGAAGCGCACAAGGTGTCCGTCACCACACCCGGTCGGCCGCCGCTATCCACACCGCGTCTTCCTCCGCCCACGGCCCGCCTTTCCAACCCGGGCTGGCAAGCCGACCGCGCGAGAGCTGCGCCGGGACTGCGAGATCAGCCCACCGACAAACGGCAGAATCCGCGGACAGACCGTCCCACGCACTCGGAGACGACAGGCGCCCACCTCAACGATCAGCGCACCCGGGCGCGATCAGAACGCCGACCCAGCGACGAACCAGCCCACCCCGATCAGGCAGCCGCCAACGGCCGCACCACAGCCGCCTCCACCCGCGCCGCCACCAAGCGGGCCACCTCCGGCGCATCGGTCAGCGGCTCGGCCACCACGACCGCCCCCGCCCCCAGTGCCTCCCGCGCCGCCAAGTCATACAGATACCCCGGCGCCAGGAAATACGCCGCCACCCCGACCCGGCCGGCCCCCGACCGCCTCAGAAGATCCACAGCGGCCCCGGGACGCACCCCCGGACCCGAGACATACCCCACCGCGCACGGAAGCCCCAGACGAACGCTCAATGCCCCCGCCACCGCATCCACCGTCTCCCGCGCCGCCGCGTCGCGGGTACCCGCCGCGGCCAGCACCACCCCGTCCAGCCCGCGAGCCGGCAGCCGCCGCACCAGGCCGTCGATCAGCAGCGGAGAGACGCCGGCCCACGTTCCCGCCGGGCCCAGCACTGATGCCAGCGTCACCGACACCGGCAGGTCCGCCGCTTCCTCGAGGACCGCCGGAATGTCCACCCGCCCGTGGTAGGCGTTCGTCAGCAGCAACGGCACCAGCACCGCCCGCCGCGACGACAGCGACCCCAGCACCGCGAGTGGGCGCGGGCCCGCGTGATCCAGATAGGAGGCGTGCACCTCCCACCTCGGTTGCACCCTGCGCACCGCCCGGGCCAGCGCCGACGTCGCCGCCGCCGCCCGCGGGTCGCGGCTGCCGTGGGCCACCAGAACCACGGACAGCCGGTCGGCTCGCGAGGTCAGACGTGCAGGCCGCATTCGGTCTTCTCGAACATGGCCCAGCGGCCCGCGCGCGGGTCCTCGCCGGCCTTCGTGCGGCGGGTGCACGGCCAGCAGCCGATCGAGCCGTAGCCCTTCTTGAACAGCTCGTTCACCGGCACGTTCCAGCGGCTGATGTAGCGGTCCACCTCGGCCTGGGTCCAGGCCGCGATCGGGTTGACCTTGACCTTGCCCTTGCGCGGGTCGAAGGCCACCACCGGCGTGTTCGCGCGGGTCGGTGACTCGTCGCGGCGCAGGCCGGTGGCCCAGGCGTCGTAGTCGGCGAGGGCGCGCTCGAGCGGCTCGACCTTGCGCAGGAAGCAGCACTCGTCGGGGTTACGGGCGAACAGCCGCGGACCGTACTCGCCGTCCTGCTGGCCGACCGTCATGCGCGGGCGGATCGAGCGCACGTTCACGTTCATCGTGGCGGCCACCGTGTCGCGCACCTTGAGCGTCTCGGGAAAGTGCAGGCCGGTGTCCAGGAAGACCACGTCCACGCCGGGCGAGACCCGGGAGAACACGTGGGCCACGACGGCGTCGGCCATCGAACTGGTGACGCAGAAGCGCGCGCCGAACGTGTCGGTCGCCCACTTCGCGATCTCCTCGGCGGGCGCGCCCTCGAGCCGGCGGCCGGCGTCGAGCGCCAGCGCCTCCAGCTCACCCGGGGAGCGGCGGTCGGCAGCCGCACCTTTTGAGGATCCGCCGATGGTCACGAGATTGAGGGATGTAGCGGCCACGATGGTCATCGGTTCACTCCCTTGGACAGCAACCCGTTGAACTTGACCGTGAACACCCGGGCGCAGGAGTGGCACTCCCACGCACCGTGCGAAGCCTCGTTGGGGCGGAGGTCTTCCTCCCCGCAGTAGGGGCAGTACAGGGGCGCTGACCGGGCGTCGCTCATTTGATGAGCTCCTCGTCAGCGCGTATCACCCAGGTGGCGAACGTCTCCTCGGCCGACGACCGGTCGGCCAGGTAGTTGACGGCCAGGCGCTCGACGTACCCGGGCAGCTCCTCGGCGGTGGTCTTGAGCCCGCGGACCTTGCGCCCGAACCCGGCGCTGTCGCCCTTGGCCATGCCGAGGGCGCCGCCGAGGTGCACCTGGAAGCCCTCGACCTGCTCGCCGTGCGCGTTCATCACCAGCTGTCCCTTGAGGCCGATGTCGGCGACCTGGGTCCGGGCGCACGCGTTCGGGCAGCCGTTGAGGTGAATCGAGATGTCGGTGTCGAAGTCCTTGAGGCGTTCCTCGAGGCGGGCCACCAGCTCCTCGCCGCGGGCCTTGGTCTCGACGATCGCCAGCTTGCAGTACTCGATGCCGGTGCAGGCCATGGTCCCGCGCCGCCAGGCCGACGCCCGGGCCTCCAGGCCGATCTCGCGAAGTCCCGCGATCAGCGACTCGACCCGGTCGTCCGCAACGTCAAGGACAAGGAGTTTCTGGTACGGGGTGAGGCGCACCCGATCGGAGCCGTGCGCCTCGGCGACGTGGGCGAGCCCGGCCAGCTGGGTGCCGGACGAGCGGCCCACCACCGGCGCCGCCCCGACGTAGTTGCGGCCGTCGCGCTGCTTGTGGACGCCGATGTGGTCGATCGGCCGCTCCGGCAACTCCGGCGGCGGCCCGTCGACCAGAGCGCGGTTCAGGTATTCCTTCTCCAGGATCTCCCGGAACTTGGCGACGCCCCAGTCGGCGAGCAGGAACTTGAGCCGGGCCCGGTTGCGCAGCCGCCGGTAGCCGTAGTCGCGGAAGATCCCGACCACGCCCTCCCAGACGTCCGGGATCTCCTCGAGCGGCACCCACACGCCGAGCCGCTCGGCCAGCCGCGGGTTGGTGGACAGTCCACCGCCGACCCACAGGTCGAAGCCGGGACCGTGCACCGGGTGCTCGACGCCGAGGAAGGAGATGTCGTTGATCTCGTACGGCGTGTCCACCAGCCAGGAGATCGACGACTTGAACTTGCGCGGCAGGTTGGAGTAGCGCGGGTCGCCGATGAAGCGCTCGATGATCTGGTCGATCGCCGGGGTCGGGTCGATCACTTCGTCGACGGCCACCCCGGCCACCGGCGAGCCGAGCACGATGCGCGGGCAGTCGCCGCACGCCTCGGTGGTCTGCAGGCCGACCGCGTCGAGCCGGCGCCAGATCTCCGGCATGTCCTCGACCCGGATCCAGTGCAGCTGGATGTTCTGCCGGTCGGTGATGTCGGCGCTGTCCCGGGCGAACTCCTGCGAGATCTGCGCGACCGTGCGGAGCTGGGCCAGGTTGAGCGCGCCGCCGTCGATCCGGACGCGGAGCATGAAGTACTCGTCCTCGAGCTCGTGCGGCTCGAGCACGGCGGTGCGGCCGCCGTCGATCCCGGCCTTGCGCTGGGTGTAGAGACCCCACCAGCGGAACCGGCCACGCAGGTCCTGCGGGTCGATCGAGGCGAACCCGGTGTGCGCGTAGATGTTCTCGATGCGGGCGCGGACGTTGAGCGGGTTGTCGTCCTTCTTGATCCGCTCGTTGGGGTTGAGCGGCTCGCGGTGTCCGAGCGCCCACTGACCTTCGCCGCGCGCCTTACGGGGGCGGGCGGTGGGCCTGGCTGGGGTGCTGCTGGGCGCCATGGCGGCGGTCCTCCGGGCTTCGTGGGCGCACTTGGACGCTCACGGCCACTGGGGAGGCTCGTGACATCTGTGTCAGGAGTTGGCCGGCGCGTCTCGCGCGCCCGAACTCAAATCGGGCGGCGTCAGTAAGCCGGACACATAGCGCTGCGGACGCGGCCGTAGTCGACGTGGCGGCGGGCCACGAAGCGGCGGTCAAGAGCAGCGGTCATGTCGGTAAGCCTCTCACGGACAACCATTCTCGGCCAGTACGGTCCAGAATCCGGGAGTGTGTCAGCTACCACCCCGGTGCGACGGTGATATTCAGGGGTGTCACCCTGTGGCGCGTGATCCGCGTACCCGCCCCGGTCCGCGCTCAGCTGTGCTGGGCGCTGCCGGTGCTGACGGCCGCATTCGTGGTCGCCTATCAGGCCGCCGAGCCCGAGCTGTGGCGGGACGAGTTCGCCAGTTGGAGTGCGGCCACCCGTACCGGGCCCGAGATTTTCGAGATGGGCCGCCACATCGACGGTGTCCTGGTCCCGTACTACCTGCTGCTGCATCTCTGGATCGGGTGGTTCAGCGACTCGGCGGCGGCCATGCGGGTGCCCTCGATCGCGGCCATGGCGCTGACGGCCGGCGCGGTAGCGCTGCTCGGCCGCCGGCTGTGGGGCAACCGGGCCGGGCTGTTCGGCGGCCTGCTGTTCGCGGTGCTGCCGGTGGTGTCCCGGTACGGCCAGGAGATCCGCGGCTATGCCCTGGCCACGCTCTTCGCCACGGTGGCCACGCTGCTGCTGATCGAGGCACTGGACCGGGCCCGCTGGTGGCTGTGGGTGGCGTACGGGCTGGCGGTGGCGCTGACCGGGCTGTCCCACCTGCTGGCCCTGCTGGTGCTGGCCGGACACCTGGTGATCGTGGCCAGCACCAGGAAAGCCGACTGGCGGTGGCTGGTCGCCGTGGGTGGCGGGCTGGCGGTGGTGCTGCCGCTCACCGTGCGCGGCCTGGGCCAGCACGCGGCTCAGCTGGCCTGGCTGGACCGGGCCTCACCGGCGGCGCTGGCCGACCTCCCCAACGCGATCTTCGAGGCGCCGGTGCTGGGTGGGGCGGTTCCGGCCGTGGCCGTCGCCGCGCTGCGCCGCGGGCGGGCCTTCGACGCGGGGCTGCTCTGGGCGGCCGTGTTGCTGCCGGTGGGCTTGCTTTACGCGTACGACCAATGGGTTGCCCCGGTCTTCGTCGGTCGTTACCTGCTGTTCTGCGTACCGCTGCTGTGTGCTCTGGCCGGCACCGCATTGACGGCGCTCCGCCTGCCGCTCGCCCTCGCTGTGCTCGCGGCTCTGGCCGCCATCGGCGTGCCCGCGCAGGAGAGATTCCGCGATCCGCATTCCCGGTACGCCTATGCCGCGGCCGCCGAGGTGGTGCTGGAAAACCAGCGGGCCGGCGACGCGATCGTCTACGCGCCCCGGGACGGCTGGCAGCTGGTGGACGTCGGCCTGGAGTACTACCTGCGGGACCGCGAGCCGCACGACGTGTTGCTCGCCGCCGACCAGCGCGCGACCCGTTCGCTGTGGGCCGCCGAGTGCACCGACGCGCTGCGCTGTCTCGGTGGCACGTCGCGGGTGTGGGTGGTGGCGGCCGACAATCTCGACCCGCCGTTCCGGGCCAACCCCACAAACCAGTTGAGGTACGAGGTGAAGGCCGCGCTCGGCGAGTTTGAGCAGCTCGCGGTGTGGCGGGTGGACGGCTTCACGGTCGCCCTGTTCGTCCGTCCACCGCGGGTCTGATCAGCGCTTGCCGAGCGGCACCACCAGGACCGCCTCGGTGCCGCCGCCGGCCCGGTTGCGCAGTTCGATGCTGCCGCGCAGCTCGCCGGTGGCCAGCGCGCGGACGATCTGCAGGCCGAGCCGGCCGCTGGCGTCGGCCTTGAAACCCTCGGGCAGGCCCTGGCCGTTGTCGGCGACCGTGACGTGCAGCTGCTTGCGGAACCGGTGCGCCGAGACGACGACCTCACCCGCCTCGTCCCGCGGTTCGGGCTCGGCGTCGTCCTCGGTCGCCGGGAAGCCGTGCTCGACCGCGTTGATCAGCAGCTCGTTGAGCACCATCACGAGCGAGGTGGCGATCTCGGCGGGCAGCACGCCGAAGGTGCCCTCGCGGCGCATCTTGACCGGGAAGCTGGTGGCGGCGACCTCGGTGGCGGCGCTGGCCACCCGGTCCACGATGCCGTCGAACTCGACCGCCTCGTCGCTCGACATGGACAGCGTCTCGTGCACCAGCGCGATCGAGGCGACCCGGCGGACCGACTCCTGGAGCGCCATCTTGGCCTCCGGGGCGTCCACCCGGCGGGCCTGCAGGCGCAGCAGCGCGGCCACCGTCTGGAGGTTGTTCTTGACCCGGTGGTGGATCTCCCGGATGGTGGCGTCCTTGGTCATCAGGGCGCGTTCCCGGCGGCGCACCTCGGTGACGTCGCGCACCAGCACCAGCGCGCCGATCGGCACTCCGGCCGGCAGCAGCGGGAGCGCCCGGGTCAGCACGGTGGCGCCGCGGGCCTCGACCTCCTGCCGGGGCGGGAAGCCGCCGCGCAGGGCGGCCAGGATGCGTTCGGCCGCGTCGGTGCCCTCCAGCGGGTCGGCGGCCAACCGGCTGGTCAGCATGAAGAGCTCCTCGCCGACCAGGTGCGCGTTGAAACCGAGCCGGCGGAACGCGGACTGCGCGTTCGGGCTCGCGTAGGTGACCTTGCCGCCGGCGTCGAGCCGGATCAGGCCGTCGCCGACCCGCGGGGCCGAGGTGGTCTCGCCCGGGTGCCGGGGCGGCGGGAAGGTGCCGTCAGCGACCATCTGGGCCAGGTCGTCGGCCGTGGTCAGGTAGTTGAGCTCGAGCTGGCTGGGGGTCCGCGCGGTGGACAGGTTGGTGTCCCGGCCGATCACCGCGATGACCTCGCTCCAGCCCTCCTCGCGGTCGGTTTCGTCGCGCAGCCGCACCGGGATGGCCTCGTGCCGGGCCGGGGTGTCGCCGTACCAGACCGGGTCGCCCTCGCGCCAGATCCGCTCCTGGGCGAACGCGATGTCCAGGTGCGCCACCTCGGGCCCGCCGACGATCTTGCCGACCTGGTCGTCCTGGTAGGCCGTGGGCGCGGTGGTCGGGCGTACCTGTGCCACGCAGAGGAAGTCGCGCGGCTGGCCGGCCTCGGCCCGCACCGGCACCCACAGCAGCAGGTCGGCGAAGGACAGATCGGACAGCAGCTGCCAGTCGCCGGCGAGGCGGTGCAGGTGGTCGATGTCGGCCGGGCCGAGTCCGGTGTGCTCCTCGGCGAGATCACGCAGGGTGGACACGGCTCAAGCCTGCCACGTCGTTGTTTCTGTCGTTGTTCCTAGAGGGTCGCGGTCACTTTCTTGAGTCCTCGGGGCGCGTCCGGGTCCTCCCCGCGGGCCAGCGCGAGCGCCAGCGCCAGCTTCTGCAGCGGCAGGATGTCGAGCAGCGCGCCGTGCCGCTCGTCGGCCAGCGCGGGCACCGGCAGCCGGCCGGCCGCGCCCGGGACGTCGGTGGCGCCGATGGTCACCACGTCGGCGCGGCGCTCGGCCAGCCGGTCGACCACCTCGCGCATCGACCGGCCGCCCGGCCCCTCGCCCACCACGGCCAGCACCGGCACGTCCGGGTCGGTCATCGCCAGCGGACCGTGCAGCAGGTCGGCACCGGAGAAGGCGAGCGCCGGCAGGTAGGACGTCTCCATCAGCTTGAGCGCGGCCTCCCGGGCGGTCGGGTACGCGTACCCCCGCCCGGTCGTGACCAGCCGCGACGCGAAGCGGTAGCGCTGGGCCAACTCGTCGGCAGAGGTGTCGGCCAGCGCGTCCTCGGCCAGCTGCGGCAGCTTGTCCAGGGCGGCACGCTCGTCGGTGGGCAGCCGGCCGTCACCGGCCCGGATCCCCTCGATCAGCAGCAGCAGCGCGAGCAGTTCGGCGGTGTAGGTCTTGGTGGCCGCGACCGCCCGCTCGTGCCCGGCCGCGACGTCGACCGACAGCTCGGCGGCCCGGGCCAACGGCGAGTCCGGGTTGTTGGTCACCGCCAGGGTGAGGCCGCCGGTCTCCCGGGCCGCGGTCAGCACGCCGGTCAGGTCGGGCGAGCCGCCGCTCTGGCTCACCCCGACCACCAGCGTGTCGGTGAAGTCGGGCCGGGCGCCGTACAGCGTGATCGCGCTCGGCGAGGCGCTGGCCACCGGCAGGCCCAGCCGGATCTCGGTGAGGTACGCGCCGTAGAGCGCGGCGTGATCCGAGGTGCCGCGGGCGACGAACATCACACTGCGCGGCCGGCGCCGGCCGACCTCGGCGGCCACGTCCGCGATCGCGGACGCGTGTGCACCGTCCAGCAGGCGCGCGAAACCGGCCGGTTGTTCCGCGATGTCCGCCGCCATCCCCTGGCCCCGCTGCGTCACTTGTTCCTCCCCTATTGAGCAGTTACCGCGCAGATCGTGCGCAGTCTTGCAAGAAATAGCTTAGATAGTCAACGTTTCGAGCACTACTGCGCAGCAAACCGGGACTGACAGATAGGCCCGCGTCCCTTACTGTTCTCGTTCGTGGATGCACGCCGCGCCGCCGACCGCGCGCTTGAGCAGGCAAGATCCGCTTTGGGGCGTGGCGCGCCGGAGGAGGCCGCCGATCACCTGGCGAGTGCACTCACCCATGCCCCGACGCTGCCCGAGGCGCACGAGTTACTCGGCCGCCTCGCCACCCGGCCGGGTGGTGGTCTCGACCTCTTCCCGCTGGTCCCGCACGTCGCGGCCGGCGGCCTGGCGTGCCGGGCCCACCTGCTGGCCGCGGCCGGCCGGCCCGAGGACGGGCTGCCGCTGCTGGCCGCCGCCAGCGGCCGGATGCCCGGCAGCGACTGGGCCGGCGTGCCCTGGGTCAGCGACCCGGCGCTCGGTGCCCGGATCGACCCCGGCCTGCTCGTCCAACTTCTCATGCGGCTGTGCACCGCGGTGGGCGATCCGGCGCCGCCGGCCACCCGGGCCAGCCTGCGGCCCTACCTCTCGGTCGCCCGGCACGCCGTCGCCCTCTACCCGGAGCACGCCATGCTGCTCGGGGCCGGCTCGGCGCTGGCCCGCCGGATCGGCGAGACCGTGCTCGCCGTCGACTGGGCGGTACGCGGCGCCCGGTCCCGCCCGTCCAAGCTCGCCGAGATCTGGCTGGGTTACGCGTACCGCAGTGCCGGCAAGCTGCCCGAGGCGCTCGCCGCGCTGCGCCGGGCGGTCAGCCACGACCCCGACGACCTTTCGGTGTACGCCGACATCGCCGGCACCCTGGCCGACCACGGCCGCCTCGACGACGCGCTGAACTGGGTCGACCGCGCCCTGGAGCGCAACCCCGACTACGACTGCGCGGTGCACACCGCGCACCGGCTGCGGCACCGCGCCGACGGTGACCTGGCCCACCTGGTGCGGCTCGCCGATTTCATCCGCGACCATCCGGACGAGTCGCACGAGCACACCGACCTGGCCGACTGCTGCCGCGGCATCCCGTGGCTGAGCGGCGCGCCCGCGGCCGCACCAGTGCCTCGCGGCACCGCGCCGGCCGGCGCCGAGCCGTCCGCCGACGCGGTGCGCCGGCTGCGCCAGGTGGCGTCGCTGTCCTGGGCCCACCCGCCGGCCGCCTACGACGCCGCGGTCCAGCTCATCCTGGTGCCGCCGGACGGCCTGCTGGCGCTGCTGGCCGACCCGCCGGCCGGCGTGGCCGCCGCCGAGATCTGGGCCTGCCTGGGCCTGCTGCACCACGGCGTCGAGGAGACCTGGCTCGACTCGGCCCGCCGCCGCATCCTGCTCGGCCTGCTCGACGGCGGGCTCGACCGGGTCACCGAGGCGGCGCTGTTCGCGCTCGTGGTGGCGGCCTGGATCGACCCGGAGGCCCGGGAAGACGTGGCCGCGGTTGTCGGCGCCCGGCTCGCCGAGACAGCGGCCCGGCCGGGTGCCCGCTCGGTGGCCGAACTGGCCCTGGCCACGCCCGACCTCGACCCGGCCAGCCGTCAGGTGGCGGCCGGGATGATCCGGGTGCCGGCCATCCCGCGGCAGCGCGGCCGCAACCGCCTGCTGCTGCGCTGGCGGCGTCCCTGACCGGGCCTGACTAGCTCTCGATCACCGCGATCAGGTCGCCCTCCTGGACGACGTCACCCTCGTTGACCGCAAGCTGGGCGACGGTGCCGTCGGACTCGGCGAGCACCGGGATCTCCATCTTCATGGACTCGAGAATCACCAGCGTGTCCCCGTCGGCGACGGTGTCGCCCTCGGCGGCCACGACCTTCCACACGTTGGCCACCATCTCGGCCCGGATCTCGTCCGCCATCGCCGACTGCCTCCTCGTCGCCCGCAGGGTCAGCGTCATCCAATCATGGATCGGCAGTGGGCGAGTCCCGGGCACCGGGACGCGCCGACTACCATCGGGACGGGTTAACGCGCCACGAACAGGAGTCCACCATGGCCAAGAAGTCTCGCAAGAAGAAGGCTCGTAAGAAGAGCTCCGCCAACCACGGCAAGCGCCCCAACAGCTGAGCGCTGACATAACAAAGGCCCGGCAGCGCCGGGCCTTTGTCGCGTTCCCGCCGGGTTACGGCAGAAATTCGCGGGTCTCGACCTGGACCTCGAGCTGGTCCAGCTTGACGCGCAGCCGCTCGCGCAGCTCGACGGGCGCCCGCTCGTCGCCGCAGCAGCGCGCCACCAGCGCCTTCACGTCGTGCTCGATGCCGTACTCGCGCAGGCACCCGGAACAGTCGTCCAGGTGTTTCTGGATCAGCGCCCGCCGGTCCTCGCTGCACTCGAGGTCGAGGTAGAGGTAGACCTCGCTGAGTACGACGCCGCAATCAGTCTCGTGCTCCTCGCCGCTCATCTCGCCTCACGCCTCCTGCGGTTCCGACGCGGTCCGGGTGATGCCCCGATCGATGGCGTACTGCTCGAGCAGCTTCCGCAGGTTGCGGCGGCCGCGGTGCAGCCGGGACATGACCGTGCCGATGGGAGTGCCCATTATGTCGGCGATCTCCTTGTACGAGAAACCCTCGACATCGGCGAGGTAGACGGCGAGCCGGAAGTCCTCCGGCAGCTGCTGGAGGGCGTCCTTGATGTCGCTGTCCGGCAGCCGGTCGAGCGCCTCGGTCTCGGCCGAGCGCAGCCCCACCGAGGTGTGCGACTCGGACGAGGCCAGCTGCCAGTCGGTGATCTCCTCGGTCGGCGCCTGCACGGGTTGCCGCTGCTTGCGCCGGTAGGAGTTGATGTAGGTGTTGGTGAGAATCCGGTACAGCCAGGCCTTGAGGTTCGTGCCCTCTTCGAACTGGTGGAACGCGGAGAACGCCTTGAGGAACGTCTCCTGGACGAGGTCCTCGGCATCCGCGGGATTGCGCGTCATCCGCAGGCCGGCCGCATACAGCTGGTCGACGAACGGCAACGCGTCACGTTCGAAGCGCGCACGGCGCTCCTCTGCCCGCTCTGTCTGGGCCACCCTCAGCTCTCCCCTCGACCGCACCGCCGAGGATACGGGGTGTGCCCCGTCTGAAGCTTCGAAAACCGCGGGTGTGCTGACACTCACCAATGTGCTGGTTGAGGGTTCGGCGGCAGCGGGCCAGTCCGGAGCACTCAACAACTCCCGTACCCGTACCTGGCCACGCTCAACGCTCTCGGTTCCGGCTGGCACCGTGGAAACCCCCTTTGACGTGCCTGCTCGCACGCCGTACAACCAGCCGGGCGCAAGTTGCATTCCCGTCAGCGGGCCCAGCCGTGCCGGGCCAGCCACTCGACCGCGAGACGCCCCGTGGTGCGGACGTCTTTGCGCAGGTCATGGGTGGCGCCGGGACGCACGATCACCTCGACGTCGGGGGTCGGCTCGGGCACCCCGAACGGGTCCCGGTCACCGTTGAGCACCAGCGTCGGCACGCCCACCGGCAGCTCACCGGCCCGGCTCTTGTCCGGTTTGCCCGGCGGGTGCAGCGGAAAGGCGAGCGCCAGCACTCCGGCCGCACCGAGCGGGGCGGCGGTCCGGCAGGCGACCCGCGCACCACTTGAGCGCCCACCGAAAATCAACGGCATATCCGGTACGGCGAGATGCGCGATCACGGCCGACCAGGCCTCGTCGAGCTGGCCGGTCGGTGCCGGTGCCCGCCGGCCGGCCATCCGGTACGGCTGGGTCACCAGGACCACCCGTACGCCCGCCTCCGCCGCCGCCTCGCGCACCGCGACCAGGTCGGGCGCGTCCACCCCGCCGCCGGCGCCGTGGCCCAGGACGAGGATGCTGACGGGCGGGCCGGCGGGTTCGATGGTGCGAAGCCCGGCCGGCCCGCGCGGTGTCTCAACTTCGGTGCTGGTCACGGGGCCTATGTAAGCAGCCCCGGCCGCATTCAGGTCACCGGCTCAGCGGAATCAGCGTGAGCAGGCGGCGATCCTCCTCGTCCGGCTGGTCCTCCACCGGATCTCCGTTCGGCTTCACCCGTTCCCGCCAGGCCACCAACATGGCGCGGCGTTCCCGTGGCGTGGTGCCGCCCCAGACTCCGTGGCAGTCACCGACCTGGAGTGCCCAGGCCAGGCATGGACCCTGCACCGTGCAGGTGCCACAGAGTGCGACGGCACTCTCGGATGGCTCGTTCGGAGCCGGAAAGAACGTTTCAGGATCAACGCTGCGGCATGCTCCGCGCGTGCGCCATGCCTCGTCGGCCCGGCGCTCCTGAATTGCCTCGAGCAGTCGTGGGTCGCGTCGTGCGATGGCTACCTCGTGCGGACGCGGCATACGAGCCCGTGTCATCAGCCCACCTCCCCCGTGGGACCGGTGTTGCGCGTGGTGACCTGCCCGCACCGTGCGGACCGGCACCACTCCGGCGCTGGTTTCTATCGCACGGTAGAAGATCAGAACAAGGGTGTTATCAATCTCGAAACAAAGTTCCGGCTTCGAAATGCGTACATATCTTGACGAATGCCGTTGTTGATCTCGAAGGATTTCTAGAAGAGCGTCGATGCAGTGGGCGGGTCGAGAAGCTCCGGACCGTTGTTCCGGACGTTGCCCACGGCCGGGCCGACCGGCCGCACCTCGATCGCGGCGAGTTCACGCTCGGTCATCGGCTGTAACAGCGCGCCCGGGTCGCCGCCGCCGGCCAGCCACTCCGGCCACCGCTCGCGGGGCAGGATCAGCGGCATCCGGTCGTGCACCCGGGCCAGCCCGCCGATCGCCGCGGTGGTGAGAACACTGCAGGTGAGGACCGACTCGGGACCCCAGGCCGACCAGATGCCGGCGAACGCGAGCGGGCCGCCGCCGGCCGGGGTCATGTAGTACGCCTGCTTGTCCTTGCCGGAGCGCAACCACTCGAACCAGCCGTCGGCCGGTATCAGACAGCGACGGCGGGCGAAGGACGGCGCGAACGCCGGCGAGGTCGACACCGTCTCGGACCGGGCGTTGATCATGCGGGCGCCGCCGCGCAGATCGCCGGCCCAGGGCGGTACCAGGCCCCAGCGTGCGGTATCCAGCACCCGGGCGTCGTGCCGTTGCGAGATACGGACCAGCGGCACCGGGTCGGTGGGCGCCACGTTCCAGCTCGGGGTCAGGCCCTCGGTGACGTCGACGGCGTCGAACAGGTCACTGAGGTCGGCCTCACTCCGCGTGGTCGCGTACCGCCCGCACATGGAGCGCAACGGTACGCCTGCCGAAACGTTCCCGGGGGGCGGGAATGCTCCGCGGTTTTGTCGTAACCCCCCGGCAGAATGACCACCGTGACCGCAGAACCCCGCCCCTGGCTCGCACCCACCGCCTCCGGCTCCGTGACCGCGACCGTGCGGCTGCCCGGCTCCAAGTCGATGACCGCCCGCGCGCTCATCCTGTCCGCGCTCGCCGACGGCCCGTCCGAGATCGTCCGCCCGCTGCGCGCCCGCGACACCGAGCTGATGGCGGCCGGCCTGCGCGCGCTCGGCGCCGGCGTCGACGCGAGCGACCCCGAGCACTGGCGGGTCGAGCCCGGCGAACTGCGCGGCCCGGCCCGGGTCGACGTCGGCCTGGCCGGCACGATCATGCGGTTCCTGCCGCCGGCCGCCGCGCTCGCCGACGGCACGGTCGAGTTCGACGGCGACCCGCATGCCCGCAAGCGGCCGATGGGCCCGATCGTGGCGGCGCTGCGCGGGCTCGGCGTGTCGATCGACGCGTCCGAGACCGGCGGCCTGCCGCTCACCGTGCGCGGGACCGGCCTGGTCGAGGGCGGCGAGGTGGTGATCGACGCGTCCGCGTCCAGCCAGTTCGTCTCCGGCCTGCTGCTGTCCGCGCCGCGCTTCGCCAAGGGCCTGGTGCTGCGGCACGAGGGCCCGCCGGTGCCGTCCGCGCCCCACCTGCGGATGACCACCCACATGCTGACCGCCGCCGGCGCCGAGGTCGACGACACGGTGCCCGACGTCTGGACGGTCGGCCCCGGCCCGCTGTCCGGCCGCACCTGGGTGATCGAGCCCGACCTCTCCGGCACCGCCCCGTTCTTCGCGGCCGCCATGGTCACCGGCGGCGAGGTCACCCTGGCCGGCTGGCCGGCCGACAGCTGCCAGCCGATCGCCCAGGTGATCGCGCTGCTCACCCGGCTGGGCGCCGAGGTGACCCAGACCGAGGCCGGTCTCACCGTGCGCGGCACCGGCACGCTGCGCGGCGTCACCGCCGACCTGTCCGAGGTGAGCGAGCTGACCCCGGTGGTGGCGGCGCTGGCCGCGCTCGCCGACGGGCCGTCCGAGCTGCGCCGGGTCGAGCACATCCGCGGCCACGAGACCGACCGGATCGCCGCGCTCGCCACCGAGCTGACCAAGGCCGGCGCCGAGGTCACCGAGTTCCCGGACGGCCTGCGGATCGTGCCGCGCCCGCTGCGCGCGTCCTCCTTCGAGACGTACGCCGATCACCGGATGGCGCACGCCGCCGCGGTTATCGGACTCGCCGTGCCGGGCATCGAGCTGACCGACGTAGCGTGTACCTCGAAGACGTTGCCCGAGTTCCCCGAACTCTGGGCGGGACTCGTGGCGAGGAGCTAGGCCCTGGCAGGACACAAGCGGGAGTACGACGAGGACGACGTCCGGATCCGTCCGGGCCGTTCGTCACGCCCGCGTACCCGGACCCGCCCCAAGCACGACGACGCCGTCGACGCCCTGGTGATCACCGTCGACCGCGGGCGCTACGGCTGTGTCCGCGAGGACGCACCGGCCGGCGGCGACCTCCAGATGATCACCGCCATGCGGGCCCGCGAGCTGGGCCGCAAGTCGGTCGTGGTGGGCGACCGGGTGGCCCTGGTCGGCGACGTGACCGGCGCACCCGGCGCGCTGGCCCGGATCGTCCGCATCGGCGAGCGCACATCGGTGCTGCGCCGCACCGCGGACGACGACGACACCACCCCCGAGGGCCGGCTCGAGCGGGTGGTGGTGGCCAACGCCGACCAGTTGGTGATCGTCAGCGCGCTGGCCGACCCGCCGCCGCGCACCGGCTTCATCGACCGCTGCCTGGTAGCCGCGTACGACGCCGACATCGAGCCGCTGCTGTGCCTCACCAAGGCCGACCTGTCCGGCCCCGAGGCGGTTCTCGACTATTACGCCGAGCTCGACCTGCCCTACGTACTGGTCCAGCCCGACAGCGACCTGACCGAGGTGCGCAAGGCCTTGGCCGGCCAGATCTCGGTGCTGGTGGGCCACTCCGGCGTTGGCAAATCCACCCTGGTCAACCGTCTGGTCCCCGACGCCCTGCGAGCGGTGGGCGCGGTCAGCGCCATCGGCAAGGGCCGGCACACCTCCACCAGCGCGGTGGCGCTGCGCCTGCCCGCCGTAGGCCGCTCCCGCAAGGACCCCGGCTGGATCGTCGACACCCCCGGCATCCGCAGTTTCGGCCTGGCCCACGTGAGCGCCGAGAGCCTGCTGCACGGCTTCCCCGACCTGGTGGAGGGCACCCTAGAAGACCAGCCCAACTGCGGCCACGCCCCCACCGACGTCGAGTGCCGCCTGCAATCCTGGGTGGCCGAGGGCAAAGCCGACCCCCGCCGCCTGACCTCATACCGCCGCCTGCTGTCCTCCCGAGCAGGCGAACCCGACCCCCGCGACGACCCCCGCGACCCGAACCCGCACGAAGCCACACCGCCCACCGACCACCCGCCCGCCTGAAACGCTCGTCCTCCGCCTCTGCGCTTCCGGCAGGCGCGCCCGGCCCTGCCACCCGGCCCTGCCACCCGGTCCCGCCACCCGGTCCCGCCACCCGGTCCCGCCACCCGGTCCCGCCACCCGGTCCCGCCACCCGCGCGGGCAGGCGCTCCCAACCCACCCGTCGCCCTGCCACCCGGCTCTTCCTGCCTCCGCTTCAAGACCTCCGCAACCTGGCCCCGTTTCGCGTTGGCGTTTTCTCAGCACCTGAACCGTGCGTTGCGTCCCAGACAGAACTCAGAGTGATCGGCTAGCGTGCCCCGCATGGCCGGTTACTCGGACGATCTCGCCCTTGCCCACCTGCTTGCCGACACCGCCGACAAGATCTCGATGGGCCGGTTCCGGGCGCTCGACCTGCGGGTCGAGTCGAAGCCCGACCTCACCCCGGTTTCCGACGCGGACACGGCGGTCGAGCAGGCGATTCGGGCCACCCTGGCGCGGGCGCGGCCACGGGACGGCGTGCTGGGCGAGGAGTTCGGGCACACCCAGGCCGCCGCCGGGCCGGGCAGCCGGCGCTGGGTGATCGACCCGATCGACGGCACCAAGAACTTCGTGCGCGGGGTGCCGATCTGGGGCACGCTGATCGCCCTGCTCGAGGGCGACACCCCGGTGGCCGGGCTGGTCTCGGCGCCGGCGCTGGGCCGCCGATGGTGGGGCGCGCTCGGCCATGGGGCGTACGCCGGCAAGCACCAGCACCAGGCCACCCGGATCCGGGTGTCGGGTATCCGGCACTTGTCCGATGCCAGCTTCTGCTTCGCGAGCCTGAACGAGTGGGCCAACACCGGCCGGCTCGACGCGATCATCGACCTCAGCCTGTCCGCGTGGCGGAGCCGGGCCTTCGGCGACTTCTACGGCTACATGCTGCTCGCCGAGGGTGCACTCGACATCATGGTCGAGCCCGAGTTGTCCCTGTGGGACGTCGCCGCATTGATACCGATCATCACCGAGGCCGGCGGCAAGATAACCGATTTGTCCGGCCGTCCGCCAGGGGACAAAACCCCCGCGATCGCCACCAACGGCCCACTTCACGAGACAATCCTGAACGCGCTGGCCGCCCCGAAACGCTGACCCACCCCATCCGGGTACGAATCCACCAAGATCACTAGCCGGTTGGCCGGTACAGGCTCGGCGGCCCCGGGTACTGGTCTATCGTGCGTCAGGTGACTCCGGGCTGGTTCTTCCTCGCTGCCATGATCATGGCGTACGGGGTAGCCAACCTGTTGCAGTCCGCCGCGGCCGCCCGAACCACGGTCCACCACACCTTCGATCCGTCCCTGCTGGTGCGCCTGGCCGGCCAGCGGACCTACCTGCTAGGCATCGGCTGCCAGGTCCTGGGCTTCATACTCGCGTTCCTGGCCCGGCGTGACCTACCGCTGTTCCTGGTGCAGGCCAGCGTGGCAGCCGGCTTGGGCGTGACCGCACTGTTGGGCGTACTCGTCCTCAAGTGGAGTCTGCCCCCCGCCGAGATCGTGCTGCTCACCCTGCTGCTGGGCGGCATCACCGCCTTGGTCCTGTCGGCCCAGCCCGCCCACTCACAGCGCCTGGGCACGATCGTGGTGATCCTCCTGGCTGCGTCAATCCCCGCCATCGCCCTCCTGGGATTTTTTGCCGTACGCCTGCACGGCGCCCTCGGCTCAGTGGTACTCGGTTCCCTGGCCGGCGTGAACTTCTCCGCCGCCGCAATCGCCGCCCGCCCGCTGGCCGGCGAACACTCGGTGGTCGGCTTCTTCACGAACCCATTGCTCTACCTCCTCGTAGTCCACTCCCTGGTAGGCCAGCTCTTGCTGGGCCTGGCCATGCAACGCGGCTCCACCACCGCCGCGGTGGCCGCCATGGACGCCGCCGGCGCCATCCCTGCCGCCGTCGTCGGCCTGCTCCTGCTAGGCGACCAGATCCGCGAGGGCCGCGAGTGGATGGGCGCGCTGGGCTTCGTGGTCACCCTGGCCGCGGTGATAGGCCTGACCAGGTACGCGGAACCACAACACCACCACGCAACCGCCCCCACCCGGCGCCCCGACCCAGCAGCCCCCTTACGGCCAGCCGCCACCGGCCGCTGACACCACCGCTGCTCACCTCACCGCCGCTCACCTCACCGCCGCTCACCTCACCGCCGCGAGGGCCACCGCTGCTAACGCCACCGCCGTGACACCGCCGCCGTGACACCGCGGCTGACACCGCTGCTAACGCCACCGCGTCTGACGCCGCCACCGCTGACACCGCCCGGCCCAGCGCCGGCCGGGCCACCCGGCGTCAACCAGCACCCCAGCAATGCGGTCGGCACCCCTCCATGCGATTCGGACACCGGCAATCCGCCGCCCCTCCGCAGCGTCCGCCCTCGAAGCTTGACGCGGCTGGGCACCTCCTGACACCGCGCCAGCCCCCTAATTTCCCCCTCTCTTCGGATCCCCGAATCGAACGCGTTCAGCGTGGGGGCTGTCCCCCTACCCACCACCGCCCGGGCCCGGAAGAATTCGTGGTGCCCGGGAGACGCCGCAGTCAGCCGAAGTCACGCGGTTGGAGCGGCCGGGCAGTAACGAAAGCGAGTTCTGGACAGGTGCATGACCGGACTTGGCACTGACCCGCGTTGGGCGCGATCCCCGACTGGACGCGAACCCCTGAGCGGACACGAAGCCAGACCGAGCGCCTTCATCCGGGGCACGACTCACCCGAGCGCAGCCTCCACCAACCGGCTCCATCCCGGCGCGACCACGTTGATGCCGTCTGGACGGGGCCGCGACTCCACACCATGCGGCCCGGGACCAGGCGCGACCCCGGTCCAACGCCGCCCGGGACCAAACGCCGCCCCGAAAGCAGGCGCCCATACGGGAGCAGTCGCGAGCTTGGCGTTTTCAGACAACGCGGGCCGGGACCGGGCGCGGACCAGGACCGGGCGTGGACAGGACCGGGCGCGGACCAGGACCCGGCGCAGACCAGGACCCGGCGCAGACCAGGACCCGGCGCAGACCAGGACCC
>NZ_BOMV01000008.1 GCF_016862375.1 Paractinoplanes rishiriensis
GGCGCAGACCAGGACCCGGCGCAGACCGGAACCGAGCGCAGGCCGACGGGGCGGGCGGTGCGCACCTGCCGGGGAGCTGGCTGCCGGATTGGTTCCCTTTGACCCGTTGCGGGGGGTTCATGTCCTGGTGCGGTGATGGCTCGTCGGCGGGGCGGGGCTCTGTTCGGCTCCGCTGGCGGGCGGGAGAGTTTGTCTTGGTGGGGCTGGTTGATCCGGTGTTGGTCTGCGGGGCGTAAACGTGCATGAGAAAGGGGGGTCGGGGTACATCGTGACCATGCCCATCAGGCGCTTATGTCCCGATTGACGGCAAACCACGCATGAGGCTGGAAAACGGGGTCGGGTCCTCCCACGCGCGGAAATGCGAAAAGGGGACGCGTTATGCACAATGGAGCGATCATGTCGAGCGAGGTGCGACACCTGGTGGATGACGGGCGGCCGTTTCCGCTGGTTCGGCTGGCCGGGGTGCTCGACGCTACGACCGCGCCCACGGTGCGTTCCGTGCTCCTTGACGTGCTCGCGGGGCAGCCTGAGGCCGTGGTGGTCGACGTCGGCGGGCTGGACGTGGCCGAACCGGGGGCCGTCGCGGTGCTGCGTGACGTCTACCAGGACACCGCGGACTGGCCGGCGGCTCAGTTGACGCTGCTCGACGCGCGGGACGCGTCGCTCTGGCGGGACAGCGGATGGCCGGTCCGGGTGGACAGCGCGGGGGCATTTGCCGAGTTGAGTGCGCCGGAGCAGGGACATCGGGTGAGCCTCGACCTCGAACCTCGGGTGGGCGCGGCGCGGCGGTCGCGGGAGCTGATCACCGAGTCCTGTGCCCGGTGGGGACGGGCCGCGCTGGCGGGGTCGGCGTGCATCGTGGTCACCGAGATGGTCAACAACGTGGTGGCACACGCGCGGACGCCGATGGTCGTGCTGCTGGCGGTGCACGGGGACGGGATGAGCGTGGCGGTCCGGGATCAGTCCGAGACGGTGCCCGCTTACACGGGTGTGCCGGTGGCGCCTACGGCGTACGGCGGCCGTGGAATGCTTTTGATCGACTCGGTCGCCAGCCGCTGGGGCAGTCTCGTGCTGGCCCGCGGCAAGGTGGTCTGGGCCCTGCTCAGCCCGGATTCGGAGGGGCCCGACGGAGTGCAGGACACCACTGTCGGGAACGCATGACCTGGGTCCTGCGCGGGTAGATTCCGTCACATGCGAGACAACGACTACCCTGCCGAGGTGTCCGATCCGGAGGCGTCCGGACTGCCCGGCACCGCGGATGACGATTCGAACGCGTACGACTCGGTGGACAGTAGCCGGTGGGCCGACGGGCCGGACCCGGCCGCGCTGCCGGGCACCGGGCCGGGTGGCTCCAACCGCTACGGCACCACCCCCGAGGAGGCCCGCGAAGGGCAGACGCTCGACCATCGGCTGCGCCAGGAGGAGCCCGACTTCGGGGCCGACGACGCGGCCGCGCAGGCGCTACCGCCGCAGGCCGGCCCGGTCGACGAGACGGTGGACAGCTCCGAGCAGCGCGACTTCGACGCCGATGTGTGGGGAGCCAGCCCCACCTCGGACCCCAATTCGCAGGTCTCGCTCTACGACGACGGCCAGCTCGACGACGACGACCCGCGCCCGGTGGGCCGGCTCGTGGCGCCGGACGAGGGCTACGGCTTCGACGACGAGCCGGACAGCGTGGCCTACGACGCGGGCGCGGCCGGCGGCGGTGCCACTGCCGAGGAGTTGGCCATGCACGAGACCCGGGCGCCGGACTACGAGTGAGCCCCAACCACGAATGAGCTGGTGAGCCCTCAGTCGAGGCCCTGCTCGATGGCGTAGCGCGTCAGCTCGACCCGGTTGTGCAGCTGGAGCTTGCCGAGCGTGTTCTGCACGTGGTTCTGCACCGTCCGGTGGCTCAGCACGAGCCGCTCGGCGATCTGGCGGTAGGACAGGCCCTTCGCCACCAGGCGCAGCACCTCGGTCTCGCGCTCGGTGAGCTTCGGCGCGGCCGGGTCGGCGCCGGCCGGCTCGACCGCGAGCCGGCGGAACTCGCCCAGCACCAGGCCGGCCAGGCCCGGGGTGAAGACCGTGTCGCCGGCCGCGGTCCGGCTCACCGCGTCGAGGAACTCCGGCAGGCCGGCCGATTTCAGCAGGTAGCCGGTGGCGCCCGCCTTGACCGCGTCCAGCACGTCCTGCTGTTCGCCGCTGGCCGACAGCATCAGGATGCGGACCGCGGGCACGGCCTCGCGCAGGCCGTTGATCACTTCGACGCCGGAGACGTCGGGCAGTTGCAGGTCGAGGACGACGACGTCGGGGCGGGCGGCCGCGGCGATCCGGACCGCCTGCTTGCCCTCGCCGGTCGCGGCCACCACCTCGTAGCCGGCCGCGGCCAGGTCGCGGCTCACGCCCTCGCGCCACATCGGGTGGTCGTCGACCACCATGACTCGCGTCGTTGTGCTCACGACGTCACCCTAGGGCGTGGCACGGTCAGCTCCACCTCGGTGCCGTCGCCGGACTGCGAGGTGATCTGCACGGTGCCGTTCAGGTCGGCGATGCGGCCGCGGATCGACTGGGCCACGCCGAGCCGGCCCTGCGCCTCGGCCTCGGCCAGCCGCTCCGGTTCCAGGCCGCAGCCGTCGTCGCGGACGGTCACCACCACCTGGTCCGGTGCGTCCTCGACCAGCATGAAGACCTTGGTGCCGGGGGCGCAGTGCTTCTCGACGTTGTCCAGGGCCGCAGCCACCGCGGCGGCGAGTTCCCGGGCCACCGGGGCGGGCAGGCGCACGGCCTCGGCCGGCCCGGCCAGGGTCACGGTCGGTGAGGCGTACGGGCCCAGCATGGCCATCAGGTCGCGCTCGTCGCCGTCGTTCACCATCTCGGCGGCGTGCCCGGCCACCAGGTTGCGCAGCGCCGCCTCCTGCTCGCCGGCGAGCCGGGCCAGCTCGCCCGCCTCGCCGTCCAGGCCGGCACCGCGGCGCTTGACCAGGGCGAGCACCTGGAGAACCGAGTCGTGGATGTCGCGGGCCAGCCGCTCCCTGGCCCGGGTGGCGGCCTCCAGCTCGATGGCCCGCTGGAGTCGCTCGTGCGAGGTCTCGGCGAGGCGCACCAGGTAGCCCACGGCTATCGCGGCCAGCAGCATCAGCACCGAGCCGGTGTAGGCCGCCTGGTCGAAATGGGCGCGCACGATCAGGTCGGTGGCGCCCATGGCGAGCGCGGCCGCGATGCCACCGCGCCGGCCGCCGGCCACCGCCCAGGCGATCACCGGTGCCACGTGCCAGGCGACCGCGAGGGTGGGCTTGCCGTCCTCGAGCGCGGGCCGGCCGACCACCACCACGCTGGCGAACATCGCGGCCATGGTGATCAGCAGGTCGGCGAGCAGCAGCGGCGGGCGCCGGCGGGCCGGATTCGCGTACGCGTACGTGGTGAACACGGTCCAGCCGGCCATCGCGGCGAGCACCGGCCAGGCGAGCATCGGCCGCGCGTACACGCTGATGTTGTTGACCACCAGGATCGTCACATAGATCAGAGCCGCGATCCGGAAGACCGCGACGGCCCGCCACAGCGGCGCCTGGAACCCGCTGTCCCGGCCCTGATTCATGCGGTGACCTTCCCACATCTCGTGGACGGCGGGCGGCCCGCCCTGCGGGAAGATCAGACGTCGCCTACCGTCGAAGCCATCGGCACCGAAGTTCTGCTCACCGAAACCTTCGACCGCAACTCGATCACCGTGCTGCGGCATGCCGTCGCGTCCCGGGCCGCCGGCGCGGGCCTGGCCGGTGACCGCCTCGACGACTTCGTGGTGGCGGTCAACGAGTTGCTCACGAACGCGGTGCGGCACGGCGGCGGCCTGGGCCGGGTGGCGCTGTGGCGGGCCGACGGCTCGGTGGTGTGCGAGGTGAGCGACTCGGGCCACGGACTGCCCGGCCCGGTGCCGATCCGCCCGGCCAAACCGCCCTCGGACCAGCCCGGCGGCTGGGGTCTGTGGCTCGCCGAGGAGTTGACCGACTCGTTCCAGATGAGCACCGGTATGGGCGGGACGACCGTCCGCGTCGCCAGCCGCATTTTCTTAAGAGAGCCTTAAGTCTGATGTCCTGATATTGCGGCCCCGCACCGGACTCAACAAAGTCGTGCCTGCCGTTATCCATAGGGGGGTCATGGTGCATCAGGCACGCCACAGCACCGACACGTCCAAATGGTGGTTCCGACCACGCGCGCTGGCGGCCGTCGCGGTCGCCGCGACCGGTCTCACGGTGGCGATCTGGCTGCCCTCCCGGGACGACGTGGCCGAGGCGGAGATCCGGGGACGGAACTCGCCCACGTTCGGCCTCGCCAGCTTCTCCGACAACTTCTCCGGGCGTTCCCTGGACCGCGACAAGTGGACGCTGGGCGGGTTCAGCCGCGACGGCGCACGGGTCGGCGACGGTCAGGTGGTGGTCGACCGGCTGCTGATCGCCCGCGAACGCTTCACCGAGCGGTTCGGGCACGCGGAAGCGCGCATCCGGGTCAGCCGGCCGTCCGGCGTGTGGCGGGCGGTCACGGTGCTCGACGAGAACCGGCGGGTACCGGAGGGCACGGTCGCACCGATCGACGGCGGCATCGACCCGGCCTCGGGACGCAACTTCCACACGTACGAGATCGACTGGACCCCGGAGACGGTGACCTGGACGGTCGACGGCAGGCCGAGCCTGCGGCTGGATCGGGCGGAGCCCGGCGGGCCGCTCAGCCTGGTGCTCAACCTGGCCACCGACGGGCGCTCCTCGGGCCGCATGACGGTCGACTTCGTCCAGGTGTTCACCAGTGAGAACGGACCGCCGACGGCATCGCCGAGCGCGCCGGAGCCAGACCCGACGACACCGGAGCCGGACCCGACGACACCGGCGCCCGAACCCACCACGCCGGAACCGACGCCGACGACCCCCGAGCCCACGCCGACCACCCCCGAGCCGACACCGACGACGCCCGAGCCGACCACGCCGGAACCGGCCCCCACCACCCCGGCACCACCAGCGGCCGAGCCCTGGAAGACCTTCGTCGACTACCTGGCCGGCGATCTCGTCACCTTCGGCGGCGCCACCTACCGGGTCCTCGAGGCGCACACCTCGCTGCCCGGCTGGGAGCCCACCAAGCTGCCCAATCTCTTCGCAAAGGTGTAACTACGGGCCGAACCTCCGGGGAACCGGTTGACCGATCGCGGTCTATCTGTAAAGACTGCTTCCGGTAACGCAACCTCTTCCCCGGAGGCACTCCCCATGCGTAGAACCCGAACCCTGCTCGCCGCTGCCCTGGTCCTGGTGACCGCGGCCGGCGGGCTCACCGCCGCATCCCGCAACGACACGGCCGAGGCCGCGATCGGTGCCATCACCTGGTCCGACGAGTTCAACGGGGCGGCCGGCACCTCGGTCGACCCGGCGAAGTGGAAGTTCGACATCGGCGGTGGCGGCTGGGGCAACAACGAGATGGAGTACTACACCAACTCGACCCGCAACGTCGCCCACGACGGTCAGGGCCACCTGGCGATCACCGCGCGCCGCGAGAACCCGGCCGGCTACCAGTGCCACTACGGCACCTGCCAGTACACCTCGGGCCGGATCCTGACCGCGGACAAGTTCACCCAGACCTACGGGCGCTTCGAGGCCCGCATCAAGATCCCGCGGGGTCAGGGCATCTGGCCGGCGTTCTGGATGCTGGGCGGCAACAGCTGGCCCACCACCGGCGAGATCGACATCATGGAGAACGTCGGCAACGCCCCGAACGTCGTGCACGGCACGGTGCACGGGCCCGGCTACTCCGGCGCGGGCGGCATCGGCGGCAGCCGGAACATCGGCGCACCGCTGGCCGACGCCTTCCACACGTACGCGGTCGATTGGTCTCCGGGTTTGATCGTCTGGTACCTGGACGGCAGCGAGTTCTTCCGGCTCACCCCGGCCGGCCTGAACGGCAACGCCTGGGTCTTCGACCACCCGTTCTTCATGATCCTGAACGTGGCGGTCGGCGGTTACTGGCCCGGCTACCCGGACGCCAGCACGGTCTTCCCGCAGACCATGCTGATCGACTACGTCCGCGTGTCGGCCTGGACCAACGACGGCGGCGGCAACACCGGCGGCGGGTCGGGGCTGCGCAGCAACTTCAGCGGCCGCTGCATCGACATTCCGAACGGCAACGCGGTCGACGGCGCCCGGCTCCAGACCTGGGACTGCAACGGCACCACGGCCCAGCGCTGGACCCCGAACGGCGACGGCACGATGCGCGCCATGGGCAAGTGCATGGACCCGGCCGGCGGCGCGCTCGGCAACGGCACCCCGATCCAGCTGGTCACCTGCAACGGCAACCCGGTGCAGCGGTTCACCCTGTCGGCATCCGGCGACCTGGTCAACGTCTCGGCCAACCGCTGCGTCGACATCAAGGACTGGAACGGTGCAAACGGCGCCGCCCTCCAGTTGTGGGACTGCGCCGGCACCACCAACCAGAAGTGGAGCCGAGTCTGACCCGCAGGTAGCGTCTGCTGCTGTGAGCTACGTCGCCGCCATCGATCAGGGAACCACCTCGTCGCGCTGCATCGTCTTCGACGCGTCCGGGAGCATCGTCGCGGTGGCGCAGCGCGAGCATCGCCAGATCTTTCCTCGTCCCGGCTGGGTCGAGCACGACGCCGAGGAGATCTGGGAGGCGGTTCGGGCGGTGGTGGCCGAGGCGGTTGCCGGCCGCGACCTGGTCGCGGTCGGCATCACCAACCAGCGCGAGACCACCCTGGTCTGGGACCGGGCGACCGGCCGTCCGGTGGCCAATGCGATCGTCTGGCAGGACACCCGCACCGACGAGCAGCTGCGTCGCTTCGATGCCGCCTTCGGCGAAAAGGCATTCAAGGAGCGTACGGGGCTGCCGCTGGCACCCTATTTCGCCGGTTCCAAGCTGGCCTGGCTGCTCGACCACGTGGACGGCCTGCGCGACCGGGCCGATCGTGGCGAGGTGCTGTTCGGGACCATGGACAGCTGGCTGATCTGGAAACTGACCGGGCGGCACCTCACCGACGTCACCAACGCCAGCCGCACCCTGCTGATGAACCTCGAGACCCTCGACTGGGACCCCGAGATCCTGGCGGCGGTCGGCATCCCGGCCGCCATGCTGCCCGAGATCCGCTCGTCCGCCGAGGTGTACGGCGAGGTCACCGACGGACCGCTGGCCGGGGTGCCGCTGGCGTCGGCGCTCGGCGACCAGCAGGCCGCGCTGTTCGGGCAGACCTGCTTCGCGCCGGGCGAGGCGAAATGCACGTACGGGACCGGCAGTTTTCTGCTCTTGAACACCGGCACCGAACCGGTCACCTCCCAGCACGGCCTGCTCACCACGGTCGGCTACCGGATCGGCGAGCAGCCCGCGGTCTATGCGCTGGAGGGCTCGATCGCGGTGACCGGCTCGCTGATCCAGTGGCTGCGTGACAACCTCGGGCTGATCAAGTCGGCGCCCGAGGTGGAGGAACTGGCCCGCAGCGTGCCGGACAACGGCGGGTGCTACCTGGTGCCGGCGTTCTCCGGACTGTTCGCGCCGCATTGGCGGTCCGACGCGCGCGGGGTCCTGGTCGGGCTCACCGGCTATGTCAACCGCGGTCACCTGGCCCGGGCCGCGCTGGAGGCGACCGGCTGGCAGACCCGCGAGGTCGTCGACGCGATGAACGCCGACGGTCGCACGCCCTTGGCCGAGCTGCGCGTCGACGGCGGCATGACCCGCAACGACCTGCTCATGCAGTTCCTGGCGGACGTGCTGCAGGTCCCGGTGATCCGGCCGACCGTGGCCGAGACGACCTGCCTGGGCGCCGCCTACGCGGCCGGGCTCGCGGTCGGCTTCTGGCCGGACACCGACGCGCTGCGGGGCAACTGGCAGCAGGACGCGAGCTGGCAGCCGGACCGCCCCTCGGACGACGTGGAGCGCGAGCTGGGCCAGTGGCGCAAGGCGGTGGAGCGCACCCTCAACTGGGCCTAGCCGGTCCGGTACGTGTCGCCGTACACCTTCCAGACCAGCGGCCCGGCCAGGTCGAGGTTGCCGCGCCGCAGGAACACCCGCTGCGCGGTCTCCACCCGGGTGGTGTCGCTGTGCGCGTCCTCCGTGCGCATCTCGGCGGCCCGGGCGTTGAGGAACGCCTCCAGGTAGACGATCTCGTCGCCGCCCTGGGCCGGTGATCGGGCGGCGCGCATGGCCTGGGCCCGGATGCTGCGCAGCCCCGAGACGCCGTGCATGATCGCCGCGTCGAAGTAGGCGAACTGGCCGAGCGCCCGCAGCCGGTCCGCCGCGGCCAACTGCACGGCCGGGCCGAAGTACATCTCGTCGCGCTGGTCCTCCTGGACCTTCTGGAACACCGGGTCCTGGGCGGCCCGCCGCCAGGCCGCCGGGTAGCCGGGGTCGAGGCCGGCGTGCGAGTCGGAGCCGTCCACCGCCCGCAGCGCGGGCAGGTAGCCGGCCAGCAGGTTGCGCGGCTTGCGCCGGGTGTACTCGGCCACCACGGCGAGCATGTCCGAGGTGCCCGAGCAGAACCCGGCGATGCCGGCCGTGTAGCCCCGGCCGTCCCGGATGTCCTCGATGTACCCGAAGTTGGCGCGCCAGTTCAGCGTCGAGTTTTCGGCGCTGGACAGGATCTCCAGCGCGATCTGCTTCTTGCGCGGGTGGGCGAGCCCGGCGGCGATCGTGCGGTCGGCCGACTCCACGGCCCGCAGCGGCGCGCTGGCCGGCCCGTACGCGCGCACCTCGCCCAGCGCGTAGCCGCCGGTGTCCCGGCCGCGCTGCAGGGCCAGCACGCGCACGTAGCGGCCGGTGCCGTCGAGCCGCTTCAGGTCGTCGGTGCCGCCGTTGCCGGACCGGGTCGCGTACACGTCCTTCCAGTTCGCACCGTCCACCGACACCTGCACCCGGTACGTCCGGGCGAAGTCCCGGTCCCAGTGCAGGCGCACCCGGTCGACGTCCTGCACCACGCCCAGGTCGACCCGCACCCACTGGGTGCCCGGCCCGTCGGCGCTGACCCACCGGGTGCCCTGCGAGGCATCGGTGGCCGCACCGGCCGGCGTGGCCGCGTCACGTTCGGAGGACGCGGCCGCCGGCCGGTTGCGGGAGACCAGCACGTCGGAACTGGCACTAGCGGCCACCGAGATCGCCAGCGGTATGCACAGCACGACGGAGATGCCCCCGCCGAGCGCGATCGTCCTAGGCCGCAACCGCATACCTCAACGCTAGGTCGGGCCGGGCCACCAGCGTTGGAGGATCGCGGAACACACCCGTACCTACTTACGCTTGCGTCCCCGCAGCACCAGCAGCACGACCACCGCGATCACGGCGAGCACCGCCAGGCAGCAGATCAGGCCGAACACGCCGAAGAACCCGAAGCCGCGCCGCCGGGGCCGGGCCTTCACGGCCTCGATCGCGACGTCGGCCACACCGTTGCTTGCCGCCCAGGCGTGCACCGGCACCACCAGCGCGAGCGTCGCGCCGGTCACCGCCGCGGCCGCCCGGGACCACCATTTCACCACTACAGACATGTGCCCCATCCTGACTGAGGTGCGCAAATACGGCCTCCGCAAACCCTTTTCCCCGCGTTGGCTCTCGATCGGGCAGGGTATGAGCAAGTGGGACGTAGTGGAAGGGGTGCGGATGGACGCGGATCTGGTGACGCTGGCCGAGGCTCACGGCGTGGCCACCTGGTACGAGGACTGGCATCGGAAGCGCAAGGACGTCGAGGCGGCCTCGGTGATCGCCGTGCTCGGCCTGCTGGGCGTCGACGCGAGCACCCCGCGGGCGATCCGGTCCGCGCTGGCCGCGGTGCGCGAGCGGGACCGGCCGGGCCGGCTGCCGGGCACCGTGGTGGTCCGCGAGGGCTCCGCACGGGAGCTGCCCGGACCGGCCACCGTGCTGCTTGAGGACGGCACCACCAGGGACGCTCCGGCCGGGCTGCCGGACGACCTGCCGGTGGGCTGGCACCGGCTGCGGCACGGCGACCAGGACGTCGCCCTCATCGTGGTGCCCACCGAACTGCCCGCGCCGCCGGACGCGTGGGGCTGGATGATCCAGCTGTACGCCCTGCACTCGGCGAAGTCCTGGGGCATGGGTGACCTGGGTGACCTGCGGGAGTTCCTGGTCACCTCGGGCGAGCCGGGCCTCATCCTGCTCAACCCGCTGCAGGCGATCACGCCGACGCTGCCGGTGCCGCCGTCGCCGTACGCGCCGTCCAGCCGCCGGTTCGCCAACCCGCTCTACCTGCGGGTGGCCGACACGGCCGAGTACCGCCGGGCCGACCCGGCGCTGCGTGCCCACGTGGACGCCCTGAAACCGCACGTCGAGGGGCTGATCGACTACAGCCGGGTCTGGCAGGCGAAACGGGCCGCGCTGGAGTTGCTCTGGCCGCTGGCCGGCGAGATCGACCTGGACGCCGACCCGGGCCTCACCGACTTCGCCCGGTTCTGCGCGCTGGCCGAGCGGCACGGGCCGGACTGGCAGCAGTGGCCGGCCGAATACCGGCGACCAGACGCGCCGGCCGTCCGCGCCTTCCACAGCGACCGGGTCGCGTTCCACATCTGGTTGCAGCACCTGCTCGACCAGCAGCTGGCGGCCGCCAACGAGACCGCCCGGCAGCACGGGATGCCGGTCGGGATCGTGCACGACCTGCCGGTGAGCGCCGACCCGCACGGTGCCGACGGCTGGCTGCTCCAGGATGTGCTCGCGGCCGGTGCCCGGGCCGGTGCGCCGCCGGACGCGTTCAACCAGCTCGGCCAGGACTGGGGCTCCGCGGTCTGGCGGCCGGACCAGCTGATCGAGACCGGCTACGCGGCCTACCGGGACATGCTGCAAAGGATTTTCCGGTACGCGGGCGGGCTGCGCGTCGATCATGTGGCCGGCCTGTGGCGCATGTGGTGGGTGCCGCCGGGCATGGCCGCCTCGGAGGGCACGTACGTGCACTACGACCCCGAGGCGATGCTCGGCATCCTGGCGCTGGAGGCGAGCCGGGCCGGCGCCGTGGTGATCGGCGAGGACCTGGGCACGGTGCTGCCCGAGGTCACCGAGGGTCTGGAGCGGACCAACATGCTCAGCTCGGCGGTGCTCTACTTCGTCAAGGACTACGACGACCCGGAACGCCCGTACCTGCCGGCCGCCGAATACCCGCGCAACGCACTGGCCACGGTGTCCACCCACGACCTGCCGACCGCCGCCGGCTTCCTGGCGGCGGAGCAGGTCAAGGTACGCGCGAAGCTGGGTCAGCTGGCCGGCACCGAGGAGGACGAACACCGGACCGCGGCCCGGGACCGGGCGCAGCTCGAGGAGATGCTCCAGGCCGAGGGGCTGATCGAGGACGGCGCCTCGGACGACGAGATCGTGCTGGCGATGCACGAGTTCCTGGCCCGGACGCCGTGCCGGTTCGTCACCGCGTCGCTCTACGACGTGCTCGGCGAGATCGACCAGCCGAACCTGCCGGGCACCGTGGACGAGTACCCGAACTGGCGGATGCCGCTGCGGCTTAGCCTGGAGCAGATCGCCGAGGACCCGCGGATTCACCGGGTCGCCGCGATCCTCGCCGGCCGGCGAGCCGACGCAACGGAGGGGCGGGACCGATGAGCTTCCTGGACAAGGCCAAGGACTTCCTGGACAAGCACGACGAGCAGGTCGACCAGGCGCTGGAGAAGGTCGGCGACGAGGTCGACAAGCGCACCGGGCACAAGTACACCCAGCACATCGACCGGGGTGTCGACGAGGCCCAGAAGCGGACCGGCGAGGGCGACACGCGCCCCTAGCTTTCGTTCCGCTCGCCTTTGCGGGCGTCGGCGGTCGCGCCGCCGGCTTCAGCTGGCCAGGGGCGGGGGGCCCGGGTCGTCGTCGACGGCGAACAGCATCGGGTGCAGCGGCATGAAGGCGTCCCGCTGCCGGCACAGCGCCGGTGGCAGCAGCGACGAACGATGCTGCGGGTGCTCGGCGCAGTGCCGCATCGCCCGGGCCACCGCGTCCGGGTGGTGCCGGCCGCCGCCGTACTCGCCGCAGCCCATGCAGTCCCAGCGCCAGAACGGCGGGCCGTCCTCGGCCTCGTGCCGCCGGATGCGGAGCGGGGGCCCGGCCTCCTGCTGCGCCGCGGCCAGTATCGCGGGCATCGCCACGACCGGCGGCGGTCCGGCCGGCCGGCGCGGCTCCACGCCGATGATCTGCGCGAGCACGTCGCTCGTCGACACCGCCCACCTCCGTACCTCGTTTGGCGCCTCTCGCCGAACGCCAGTGTGGACCCTCGGATCCCAACCGTATGACCGTTTTGCAGGAGTTTGTCCCTCGAACCGGTGACCCGTCCGCTCCCGCCGTCATCCCGGATCCGATACTGATCACGTGGCACAGCGCAGGAGGTCCGACCGGATCGTCGAGACCGTGGCCTCCGGGATCGCCGAGCTCATCCCCGATGCCGATCGCGCCGGGGCGTACACCCTCCTGCTTGACGGCACCCCGCAGTCGCACGTCGACCTCGCCGATCCCACCCACCTGGAGTTCGAGTACATCCGCCGGATGGCCGCGGCGATCGACCTGATCGCGCCGCCCGGCCGGCCGCTGCGCGCGCTGCATCTCGGCGGCGGCGCGCTCACGCTGCCGCGCTACGTCGCGGTCACCCGGCCCGGCTCGCCCCAGCGGGTGGTGGAGATCGACGGACCGCTTGTCGAGGTGGTCCGGCGCGAGCTGCCATTTCCGGCAAAAGCATCAATTCGCGTACGCGTCGCGGATGCGCGCGCCGCCCTCGAAGGTATCCGCGAAAGCGGCTACGACCTGGTGGTGCTGGACGTGTTCGCCGGCGCCCGGACACCCGCGCACCTGACCTCGGTCGAGTTCGTCCGCGAGGTGGCCCGGGTGCTCGACCCCGGTGGCTGGCTGGTCGCGAACGTCGCCGACGGGCCGCCGCTGCGGTTCGCCAAGGCCCAGGTGGCCACGATCCGGACCGCGCTGCCCTCGGCCTGCCTGGTGGCGGACGCCGCGGTGCTGCGCGGCCGGCGGTTCGGCAACCTCGTGGTGCTGGCCGGCCGCACCCCGCCGCCGATCGCCGACCTGTCCCGGCGGGCCGCCGGCGACTGGTTCCCGGGTCGGGTGGAAACCGATCTCGATCGATTCGTCGGCGGCGCCGCACCCGTGACCGACGGTGCCGCGGTCGCCTCCCCCACCCCACCAGCGGGTCTGTTCAGTAACAGAAAGTGACCAGGAATAGGCCGAAGGTCTTACATTTTTTCGGCCTGTCGTGTAGCCGTCAGGAAATCCGGTGTGAATCGCGGCTGCTGACTTGTCCGCATCTATGTTGCACAGATGTAATCAACCAGACCGCGTCGAATGCGCGGCGCCGACTGGGGGGAAGGCGCATGCCCGAGAAGTACTTCCTGTCAGCCACCGGCACCGACCTGGCCGGCACAGCGGGCCGCAGACGGGTGCTCTGGAGCGGGCGGTGCGCGGTCGCCGAGTATGCGTTCGAACAGCCAAACTCCCTGCCCAGGTGGACTCTGCCCGAGGAGACCGAGGTCGTCGTCACCGAGGACCGGGTGATCTACCGCGACACCGAAACCGGCGCCACCGGCGAGCTGCGCTGGCCCTGGCCCCAGCACCTGCGCGTCCAACCCGGCAACCGCGACACCGGCCGCTCCGCCACGGTCACGCAGATCCAGCTGGTCTGCGCCGGCCCCGCCGAGACGTTCCCCGCCCTGGTCTTCGCCGGCGGCGACATAGCCACGGTGCGTGACGCCGACCGCCTAGCCAACGTGTTACGCCAGGCCATCGCCCGCTACCGCGTAGAGCACGCCGTCGAGCTGGGCGTCTCCGCACCGCACGTGCGCATGCTGTCCCGCCTGGTGATCGGCCCCGAGTTCAACAACTACCAGGGCGGCGAGGGCCAGACGATCTCCCTGCTGGGCGCCCTGACGGTCGAGCCGCCGGTCACCGCCCGCCAGTCGGCGGTCTACGGCGTGCCGCCGGAACCACTGCCCCCCGGCTATGCGTTCGACACCACGCCGGCGTACGGCACTCCCGCGTACGGTTACGACCCGGGCGCGGCGGCGTACGTGTCAGACTCCCGGCCGCCGGCGGGCTACATCCACAACAATGGCGCACACGCGTACGCGGCCGGTCCCGTCGAGGCGCCCTCGGGCTACGACACATACGGCGCCCACGCCGCCGACCGCCTCCCGTCCGCCGACAGCATCCCCGCTGCCAACGGCATCCTGGCGGCGGGCAGCGCTCCCACCAGCATTCCGGCTCCCACCAGCATTCCGGCCCCCGCCAGCATTCCGGCCCCCGCCAGCATTCCGGCCCCCACCAGCCCTGCTGCCACCAGCAGCGGCCTGCCCGCCACCGGCGGCGTTCCCACCACCCCGGCGCCCGGATACGCGCCACCGGCCGGCACCCCCGGTTGGCCGTTGGCAGGTCACCCGGAGTTCGGCGCCACCCCGCCGCAGGCGCTGCGCCCCGGCTTCGACACCGAGACCACCCGGCACCCCGCCCGCCCGGCCGACGAAGCCACCTTGCGCGGCACTCCCGACCTCGAAGCGCGCGCCGCCGAACTGGCAGCCCGGGTGGCCAGTCTGGTCTCCACCGGCGCCGACCTGGAGCGCTACCAGCAGACGGCCAACCTCTCCAGCTACCTGCACACAGCGACCGCACCCGCCCCCGCCGCCGACCGAGCCGAAAAAATCCGCCGCACCGCAGCCCGCCTGGCGGCTAATTCCGCCCGCGGCCGCACGGTAGCCCCACGCCGCAGCCCCGAGGACGACCTGGCCCACCCGTACCGCACAGACCCGAGCCGCTAGACAGCGCCCGAGGTCCGCACGATTCCGTTCCACCCGCCGCGGACTGGCAAATCACGGTGACCGTCGCCGCCGACCACGGGGGTCGCGGCCACCTTCTTGGCTTGCAACCCCGAATCTTGGTGCGGTGGAGACGCGAATCTCAAGTCCCGCCCGGCAGTACGGCGCTCGCCCATGCCTTCCCTCGGCGTCCAGCTAAAGGGCTTTTGTCGGATATGTGCCCGATGAGCTGCCGCATCATGCGACGACAGGGCCGAGATGGTGGTCCACAACTGTTCGGATCACGGCACTTGCCGGGCCTGCCGCGGGACTTGGCTTAACGCGTACGTCTGCTTGGTTTTGATCTTTTGCAGTTCTGGCTACCCTGCGTGGGTGATCCAATTCTGGGAGCTGATCGAGGAGTCCGCGGGGCATCGGGATCGCACGGACTGGATTGCCTGGCGGCTCAACTCGATGGCGGCCCCGGAGATCGTGGGGTTTGAGGTCGGGCTTATCGAGGCTCGGCGGCAGGCTGAGACGTGGACCATGTACGGGGCGGCCTGCCGGATCATGTCGGGGCTGTGTTCGATGGACGGGTTCTGGTATTTCCTGCCGTGGTTGACCGGGTTGGGTAAGTCGACGTTTGAGCTGGTGGCGCTGGAGCCGGACGTGCTCGCGGAGGTGCCCGAGGTGCGGCGGCTCGCGGAGTTGACCATGGATCGGTGGACGGATGACGACTGGCCGCAGTGGGAGGACCTCAACTACGCCGGCCGGGGGGCCTATGACGCGGTGACCGGGGAGGACGAGGGGATTCTCGACGCGCTGGCGGCGCTCGGGTACGCCTATCCGGAGGACCCCGAGCCGACCGGGGAGCGCTGGGACTTCGACGACGATGCCGAGATGGTCCGGCGGCTGCCCCGGCTCAGCGCGCTGTTCCCGCTGACCCGCTGACCCGGACGCACCGGGCCGTGACGCGCGCCCGCCCGGCTAAGCGCGCGCGTAACACCGCCCAGCCGCCACCCGCTCGTCGTGGACCTCGTGGGCCCTCCGCAGCAGCGCCATCAGCTCGGACTCCGCGCGGATTCTGGCCCGGTATTTCTCGGGGAGGGTCTTGATGTGGGCCTCCTCGTTCAGGAGGCGGTGGAAGATCTCGTCGCAGTAGTTCGGGTCGGTTTCGATGTCCAGGAACTCGTTGGCGTGGCGGCGGGCAGCGGCCACGTACATCTGCGCTCGGCCCTTCGGGCTCAGCAGCGACACCACGACGGTGAGCAGCAGTATGCCGACGATCAGGATCAGCGAGAGCAGGGTGGGGATCTCGGTGGCGTGGATCGTTTCGCCGTCGTTGATGAACGGGACGTTGTTCTCGTGCATCGCGTGCAGGATCAGCTTGACGCCGATCAGCGCCAGGATCGCGGCCAGGCCGTAGGACAGGTAGACGAGCCGGTCCAGCAGGCCGTCGATCAGGAAGTACAGCTGGCGCAGGCCCATCAGCGAGAACGCCGTGGCGGTGAAGACCAGGTAGGTGTTCTGGGTCAGGCCGAAGATCGCCGGGATCGAGTCGAGCGCGAACAGGATGTCGGTGCCGCCGATCGCGACCATGACCAGCAACATCGGGGTGAGCACGCGGCGGCCGTTCTCATAGGTGAACAGCTTGTCGCCGTCGTAGGTCTCGGACGTGTGCAGGAACCGGCGGGCCAGGCGGATCACGAAGTTGTTGGGCGGTTCGTCGTCGTCGGTGCCGTGGCCTTTCAGCAGGTTGCCCGCGGTCATCAGCAGGATCAGCCCAAAAAGATAAAAGATCCAGGCGAACGAGTTGATCAGGGCGGCACCGAGCGCGATGAAGCCGGTCCGCGCGATCAACGAGACGACGATGCCGAACAGCAGCACCTTCTGCTGGTCGGCCCGCGGCACCTTGAAGCTGGTCAGCAGCAGCAGGAAGACAAAGAGGTTGTCGACCGACAGCGCCTCCTCGGTGATGTAGCCGGCGAAGTACTCGGCGCCCATCTGCCCGCCGCCGAAGATCGTCACGCCGAGCCCGAACAGCAGCGCGATCGACACGTAGATGCCGGTCCAGCGGGCCGCCTCACCGATCGTCGGGATGTGCGCCTTACGGACGTGGAAGAAGAAGTCGAACAGCAGCAGACCGACGATGCCGGCCACGGTCAGCAGCCACACCAGACCCGACACATCCTGCATTCGCTCATCCTAGGAGTCTTGTGTGACTGCTGCTCTCCTCTGCGACTCGGTGAGGAACAGGACACCGCTCAGATCCGCCCCGCGCAGGTCCGTGCCGCGCAGGTCGGCACCCGTCAGATCGGCCCGGCGCAGGTCGGCGTCGCGCAGGTCGGCCCCGATCAGCAGGGCACCGCGGAAGCTGGCACCGCGCAGGTCAGCACCCCGCATCCGACGCCCGATCAGGTTCTTGCCGTCATGGTCCGGCCCGTTTGGTCGCGCCAGGCGACTCGCTTTCCGCAGGAGCGGATTAATGCGATGGCGGTACGCGACCAGGTCGAGCTTCTTGATTTGGGCGGGCGTCTCCGAAGCCAGGTCGTCCACCTGTTGCAGAGCTTGACGGAGCTTCGGGTGGAGTTGCCGGGCCTCGTCAAGCTTGAGCGCCTCGGTCAGGTGCCACATCAGCTCGTGCAGTTGCCGCACGACCGGCAGCAGCTCGAGACGCTCGGCCCGGCTGCTCACGATCTCCTGGGTGAGGCGTTGCCCGGCACCGAAGCAGTCGAAGACGACGCACCCGCGAAACCCGCGCTCCACGAGCCGCTCATGAATCGTGCACCGATGGTCCGCAGCCAGGTTCGGACAGGCCCGGCCGGCCGGTTTGTCGATGGCAAAGTCCGACGATTTGGCGAAGGCGGGGGCCACGCAGCAGAGGGCTTCGCAGCGCGCACAGTCGGCGCGGAGTTCCCGTTCGGCCATGGCGCCCACTCTCTCAGACAGCTTGGGCGCGGTGTCGGGAGCGTGGTTGGCGAGCCCGCCAGGGACATAGCACGGCCGATGTGACAGGTGTTCCAGAACGCCGAAGATCCTTTCAGGAAATTGCCAGCCAACCCTTCACCGAGCGCCGGGCGGAGCCGATTCATCTGGTGTCCGAGACAGAGCAGCCCGCTCGTCGATAAGAGCAAACCCGGCGCAAGCCGGGGACGCAAAGCCAACGGGGCCCTAAGGGCCGGCCGGGTTACCGAACAGGGGAGATCTGAATGCGCGCCATGAACCTTCTGCAGATGGTGGGCGGCGTTGCCGCGGCCGGCGTTGTTGCCGCTGGCACCACCGCCCTCACCGGCACCGGGCTGGCGACCACCGCGGGTGCGTCCCAGTTCGTCGGCGGTACCGTGAGCCAGTCCGTTACCGGCGCCACGCTCGAGTCCGTCACGTACGCGTTCTCGGACGGCACGAAGACCATCGTCAACAGCGTCACGCTCGCTTTCAGCACCGGAACCGCCACCGGCAAGACGGTGACGATCACGCCGACGGGCGGCGCGTACGCCGGCACGGCGATTGGCGGCAGCTGGACCTGCGCAACCGGCGCCGACAGCACCCTCTGCACGGTCAAGGACAGCAGCGCTGCCGCCGTCACCGGCCCCGCCAACGGGTGGTCGGGCTTGACGTCCCTCGCCATCACGGTGGCCTAATCGGTCCCCGTCCGGCGCCTGAGCTGCAAGGCTAGCGGTAGTCACGCCACGCCGGGAGACTCAAATCCGCTGGACCACTCGCAAGATCACTATGGCCGTCATCCTTGGGATGGCGGCCATAGTGGCGTGGGCGGTAATGACCGCGCGCCTCTCCTATGTCGTCACGCACGGCGTGAGCATGAACCCGGTCTATTACCAAGGGGGCTTGGTCTTCACGGTTCGGGCCGATTCATACGAAGTCGGGCAGATCGTTGCTTATCATGGTTCCAGTCCGGGACAAAGGGTGCTGCATCGCATCATCGGCGGACACGGTGACACCGGTTTCGTCTTGAAGGGGGACAACAGCCAATCGGTCGATCCCCTCAAGCCCACCGCCGACGAACTGATCGGCCGGGCCGTCCTTCACATCCCAAAGGTCGGCACCTGGCTGGAGCCCCTGCTCGGCCCAAGCGGACTTGGCGTGATCGGCTTCCTCGTCGTCAGCGGCGGTGCTGCAACGGCGCGGACTCGTAGGGAGATTCCCCGAGGTCGTCGGAAGAAGAGGGCGAAGGCCATGGCACCCCAAGGAGGCTCCTGGGCGATGGCGGCTGCGGTACTCAAGGCCGTCGGACGCCTGTCCACCCCACTACGTGTTGCAGCCGGTGGCATCGCCGTTGCCGCTTGCTCGGCTCTCGTCCTGGGCGTTCTGGGTTGGATGAAGCCGGTGACCTACCTGGAAGATGCGGAGTCGGGACTGAGCCAATCGATGGCCTTCTCCTATACCGCTTCGGTTCCGCGGTCCGCGGCTTACGACGGCACCACGGTCACGTCGCCGGATCCCATCTTTCGAAAACTGACAAACCAGGTCAAGTTGGGCCTAAGTTTTCGCGGCTACCCGGGCACATTCGAGGTGGCGGCCCGACTGACCAACGGAACCGGGTGGCACACGACAATACCTCTCTCGAATTCGAAGAGAATCACCGGCGAGAACCACACAACGACGGTGACGCTGAACTTGAACGACCTCGACGAGCGGGCAATTGCCGCAGCCGAGGCCATCGGTGTGCCGCCCGCGCCCGTAGCAATCAGCATCACCGCACGGGTCTCGGCTCCGGGTCGCAATCCATTCGTCGCAGCCCTCCAGCTGAACCTGACATCGTTACAACTTTCGCTGGTGAACGGCGCCTCTTCCCTGCTGGTGAAGGATTCCGCCGCCGAACAACCAGCCAAGATTCGCGTCGTGCGCGAGATCAAGCCGTTCGGTTACTCGATCATGACGGCCGGTCAGGCCCGCTCGTACGCCGTGCTGTCAGCGCTGTGCGCCCTGGTCGGCGCCGTCGTTCTCGCCCTGATCGCCCGCCGCCTCGTCCCGCTGCGCACTCGAACCGAGATCGAGCGCCGATACTCCCACCTGCTCGTCCCGGTCGAGCCGATGGCCAGCCCACCCGGCAAGCCCGTCGTCAACGTCGACAACTTCCCCGCGCTGGTTCGGCTCTCCGAGCGCTACGGTCAGATGATTCTCACCTGGCGCCGTCCCGACGCCGATGACTTCGTCGTGCGCGATGAGGGCATCACCTACCGTTACCGCGTCCCCCTCGAAGAACCGACACTGCAGAACATCGAGCACATCAACCGCCCAAATAGCTCCGGCACCCACCGGCGGAAGGCATCATCGCAGGTGTCCTGACCGGCCGAAAACATCGGCCTAGCAGCTATTACTCCGTACTTAAGCGGTACCTAAGCTGCTCGGAATGATCATCAAGCACGTTGCCACGGCCGCCGCTGCCGGTGTCGCCGCCGTGTTCGCTGTGGCCGCACCCGCTGCCGCCGCTACCACTCCGACGCTCGATCAGCCGACCATCCGCACCGGCTTCGGCATCATCACGCTCACCGGTACGGCCGACCCAGGTTCGACGGTCTATCTGTGGGAAGCTGCGCTCAAGTTCAGGACCGACATGTACCAGGCACCGGACTATGACCGCGGCGGGTTCGTCTCCTCGATCGCCGGCTCCAACGGGCGGTTCGAGATCCGGCGTAACCAGGACTCGGGTTTCCGCTGGTACGTGGAGTCGGGTGGGCTGCGGTCCAACCACATCGACGTGAGCATCCGGGCGGGAGTCACGCTCAGCCTGTCGTCGCCCGGTTCCGGTCAGGTGTCTGCGACGGTCGGTGTCAGCCCGTCGCAGCCGTTCCTGCCGGTTCAGGTGCAGCGGCTGTCCGGTGGGTCCTGGACGACGGTCGCCAGCGGTCACACCAGCGACCCGGCCGCGACGTTCAGCGCGTCCGACTCGGGGCTGTTCGGCGGTTCGCACACGTACCGGGCCCACATCGGCGCGGACGCCGATAACGGCATCGTCGCGAACTACTCGGACTCGGTCGCGATCACGGTTCAGGGCCCCACCAACCCGAACCCGACGCCCACCACGCCGAAGCCGACGCCCACCACGCCGACCCCGAAGCCGACCACCCCGAAGCCCACGCCGCCGAAGCCGGCCACCCCGGCCGTCGGCTCGGTGCAGTTCACCCGGATCCAGTACAACGCCCCGGGCACGGACAAGACCACCACCAAGAGCCTCAACGGCGAGTGGTTCCGGGTCACCAACAAGACCAAGAAGGCCATCAGCCTCAAGGGCTGGACGGTCCGGGACGCCGCGAACCACGTCTACACCTTCGGCACGTTCACCCTCGGCGCCGGCAAGTCGATCACGGTGCGCACCGGCAAGGGCACCAACACCTCGACGTACCGGTACTGGGGACGCAAGGGCCACGTCTGGAACAACGGCGGCGACACCGCGATCCTGCGGACCAACGCCAAGAAGACCATCGACACCTGCCGGTGGGGCAAGGGCAGCGGGGTAACCAGCTGCTGACGATTCCCGGCAAACTATGCCGGTGAACATGCAACGCGACGCGCGGTCCCAGCGGAAACGGCTGATCCACCTCGATCGGGAGTTGACCGGGGAGGATCTGGCCGACCGGGCCCTGGTGCATGCCTTGGTCCAGGCCGACTGGTACCGCGCGTCGATGCGTCGTACCCGCCAAAGGTTTTTGATCCTGGAGGGTGGCGCACTGCTCCTGGCCGGCGCCGCCACCGTGCTGGCCGCCCTGAGCGCACCCGCGTGGCTGACCGCCTCCGTCGCCGCCCTGGTCACCTTCCTGGCCGGCCTGCGGCGCATCGTCAACTGGCACGACGACTGGCTGGCCTTCTCCGAGGCGTGGGCCAAGGCCACCGGCGTCATCACGAAGTACCGCCTGCTGCCGGCCGCCGAACGCACCCCCGACAAGCAGCAGGAACTGGTCTCGACCGTGGACGCGCTGGTGCTGACCGAGACCCGCAGCTGGGGACGGCGGCGCCGCGAGCTGACCCAGGCCGCGGCGTGACATGACCAGGCACCGCACCAGCCTCGGCACGCTGCTCCGGCACGTCCACCTGGACGGCCCGCTGTCGAGGACCGAGCTGGCCGAGCGGATGGGCGTCAACCGCAGCACCGTCCTGTCGCTGACCGCCGAACTGGTGGCCGCCGGCCTGGTCCGCGAGGAACATCCCGCCGCCACCAGGGGTGCCGGCCGGCCGTCGCTGGTGGTGCGCCCCGAGTCGGAACGCGTCTACGTCCTGGCCTTCGACGTGTCGGTGGATCGCCTGGACGCCGCCCGCGTCGGCCTGGGCGGCGCGATCCTGGAACGCCGGCAGGCCACCCGCCCGCGAGCCGGCGTCGACCTCGACCGCGTGGTGAGCGTCCTGGCGGGCTTCGGCCGCGAGTTGCACGAGGCCGCCTCGCCCGGCGCCGTGTGCGTGGGCGTCGGTGCCTCGTACTGCGGCATGATCCGCCCGGGCGACGGCACCGTCCGGTACGGCCCCGACCTCGGCTGGGTCGACCAGGCGTTCGGCGCCGAACTGGCCCGCGCCCTGGGCCTCGGCCAGCCGGTAGCCGTCGGTAACGAGGCCCACCTGGGCGCCCGGGCCGAATACGAGCGGGGCGCCGGCCGCGGCGAACCCAACCTGATCTACCTGCACGGCGACGTGGGCGTCGGCGGCGGCATCCTGGTCGACGGCGACCTGCTGGGCGGCGAGAGCGGCTACGGCTGCGAGGTGGGCCACATGCTGGTCAACCCGTACCAGGGCCGCCATTGCCTGTGCGGTTCCAGCGGCTGCCTGGAAGCCGAGGTAGGCGAACACGCTCTGTTGTCCGCGGCCGGCCGCTCCCCCGACCTGTTCGGCCGCGAGGCGGTCCGCGACGTGGTCCGCGAAGCCGCCGAGGGCAACAAGGAGGCCACCGCCGCCCTGTCCGAAATAGGCGACTGGCTGGGCATCGGCGTCAGCAACCTGATCAACCTCTTCAACCCCGGCGTCCTCATCTTCGGCGGCATGCTCCGCGAGGTCTACCAGGGCGCGGCCCCACACGTGGCGGCCCGGATAGCCCGGCACGTCCTCCCGGTCTCCCGCGACCGCACCCAGCTGCGCCTGTCCGCTTTAGCCGACGACGCCACCCTCATCGGAGCCGCCGGGCTGGGTTTCGCCGCACTGCTTTCCGACCCCTCAAAATCCCATGGAGGTACGCGTTAGCACCACGCCCCGGTTTTCCGGCGACCCGCTGCCGTCCCCAGCCCGTGCCGCCCGCATCCGGGCTGAGCTGCAACGGAGGCCGCCGGCCGCGGCCCGGCGGCGACGGCCCCCGGCGATCAGACGCCCAGCAACCGCCGACACGCCGGATCGAAAAGGAACTCGATCGACGGCGCACCTGCCGGCGGTAGGACGATCCGCTCCAGGCAGGCGATCAGCGCGGGCAGCACTGCGCACGGCCCCACCACCAGCGCGCGCCGGGTCACCGACCCACACGTCGCCTCGGGGAAGTTGACCTGGCTGCACCGAGGCACCCGGGGCGGGCCGTCACCGGTGAATGCAAAATCCTCTCGTTGCAGATAAAACCCGTCCTTCACGTAATACCAGCCGCTGGACGACCCATGGTCGCTGCGGCATTGGACCGTAGTGGTCCAGTCCGGATCCAATGTCGACAGCCGTACCCGCTGACCGTCGTCGCCGTCGAACGTGACCACCGGTTCGACCGGCCTGACCAGCCTGATCTCGTCACCCGACGGCAGAACGACCGTCGCCGCGGGCGCCCGGGCGCCGCTTGGCGACGGCGACGGCGCCGGGCGGTCCGGCGCCGACGCCGGCCGTTCACCGACGGCATCCCGCGTCACGGCGCCGTCCGGCCGCTCGCGTGCCGGTGTCTCCGAGGGGGACGACGCGGGAGCCTCCGCGACCGGCGCCGGGCGCGACCACACCCGCGATGTCGGTTCGGCCGGCACCGGCGCTGCTATCTGCCACACCACCGGGCCGATGAAGAGGCACAGGACAGCGGCGGTCACCCCGATCACCGTCCGTCTCACGTCGCGCCGGACCGGACCGGCGGCCCGATCCGGCGGATCTGTGGTGGATTCCGGCGCGGGCTGTTTCGCCTCCAGCTCGCGCCGCCAGGCCAGCCACTTCTCGGCCTCCTCGTCCGCCGTGCCCACGCTGCCGAGCACCGCACGCACGAGCGATTCCTCCGGTACCACATAGGACGTGAGGCTCGCCGATACGCTGCTCGACGAGCTGTGCAGGTCTTTTGCCAGCCTCCGGACGCTGACGCCGGAACCCTCGAGCACGCGCCGCAAACGCGCGTTGAACGCCGCCGCCGTTGCCGGGGCGTCATCTCCGCCGTCCTCCTGCTCGTGGTAGCGGCGCAGCGCCTGCTGCAGGTGGGACCAGCGGCGCTGCCACTCATCCAGATCGCCACCGCAGGCATCGACGAACTGCCTGGTCACCTCCCAGGTCGGCGGCGTGTTACCGGCCGCGGCCCGGGACAGCACCGAGGCGTTGCGACCGGTCCGGTTGCCGAGTTCCTGATAGGAGAGCCCCGCCCGCGCCCGCAACTGCCGCAGTTCGATGGCGAACGCGCCCAGCTCCACCACGTCGGTGGTGACTGGTTTCTCCGTCCGGGGCATCTCAGGCCTCGTACCGCCGAGGCGTCCCGAGGAGGGCCGGCTGGACGCGCTCCAGGATCCAGGCGATGGCGAGCACCTGGCTCGCCATGTCCATCCACCCGGGATCACCGAGAGCCGCATGGATCAGCACGGCAGCGATCAGGGTGATGACGGGCAACTGCTGCGGATCGCAGACCACCCGGACGGCGTCGCCACCGTTCGGTACCACCGGCACCAGGTCACCGGGCAGCTCAAAACTGATTTCCGGCATGTCTCTCCTTCGAGGTGAGCAACCGCCGGTCCACCCGGATCCAACGGTTGCACGTGGGCTACACCAGCCGGGGCGGTGGGTCATTCTGGCGCCGCCTCGGCTCGGTAAGTATGGGCCACCGAATCGGGATGAACCGGCACGACACTGTACGAATCATCGCGCTCTGGCCGAGGCCCAGGTCACGGCGTTGCCGCAGGTTCAACGCCGTCCCCACCGGGGCGATACGAACCGCCCGCCAAGGTGCGGACAATGCGGACTGGCCATCGAGCCGGTCCCCGATGAAGGATCGACGTGGCATGTCTACGTGGGCTGCCAGAGGGGCTTCCTGTTGGCGCGGGAAGCCCCTCACCCCGCCCGACGGCCGGTCCGAGTGGATGACGGGTCGGCCGAAAGGCGGTCCGCGCATCCACCCGTTCGGGACCGTTGACCGACCCACCTACTGGCAGGCGGACGGGCCTGCCGGTCCTAGGCTGCCGGGAATGATCAAGCTGCGGTTTCCGGCCGCCGGGCTTGCCGCCGCGACGGCCCGAGGCGGCACGGCACTCGCTTTCGGTGCGGTGCTCACCCTGCTCGCTGCCGGCTGCGCGGGGCAGGTGAGCGGTACGGCACCGGCGGATGGGCAGTCGCTCCCGTCGGTCGAACCCGCGCCGGATCCGCCGCCGTCGAGCGAACCGCGGATCCACCCGCGCTGGCGCTCGTGTGCCGGCGAACCGTCCATGCGGCCGCGGGACGAGGGAACCGACGCCGTGCCGCTCCTGCGCTACTCCGGCACCTTCCACCCGGTGGCCGCCGCCAGGTGCGAGGAGGGAACTCAGCGACGGCCGGACGGCGGCACCGACGCCATCGCCGTCGAGAACCATGCCGATGACGTGGCGGCCCTGATCGCCGCGCTGCGCCTGCCGGACGCGCCACCGCCACCGGAGTCGTCCGCCGACGACGAGGTGCCGGCCCTGCTCTGCCCCGCGGACGGCTACGCCCCGCCCCGGCTGGTGCTGCTCGACGCGCAGGGCCGATGGGTACGCCCGCACATTCCCCGCGGCGACTGCGGCAAGCCCCTCGCCGAAGCCACCGCCGCCATGGACGGGCTGCGCTGGACGCGAGTCAAGACCCGGGTGCTCGGGGAGGTCGTGTCAGCCGAGGCCGCCGCCAGCGGATGCGATCAGGTCGCCACCGACATGGTCTGGTTCACCGGCGTCTACCCGCCCACACGCCAGGGCGATCTGGCCCCGCTGGCAGCCGACACCGCATCGGTACGCCTGTGCATCTACGAGGTGAAGCCGAGCGGCCGCGACAGCGAAAAGCCGCAGGGCACTTTCGTCTCCGGACGCCTACTACCATCCACCCGCTGGGCCGCCGTAAAGCAGGCAATCCAATCCTCCGGCGAAGCACCACCATGCCCCGCCCCCGCCACCCGTTTCGCCCACCTGACAACTCCCCGGGGCGATATCCACGCAGAACTAGACGGCTGCCACCGCCTGGTAGCCCCCGCCATGGGAACCAGCTACGAGACGATCCGCCAGGCCCCCACAAATCTGCCAGACCTGCTGACCAGGCCCTAAAGGCGCAACGTATCCGTTACCGCAGCCAAACAACGTGGGGTTTCCGGGGGCTCGGCCCCCGGAGCAGATATGCGAAGAGGGGGCTATGTCCGCGCTTTCTGCGGACATAGCCCCCTCTACCTCGTAGCGGGGACAGGATTTGAACCTGCGACCTCTGGGTTATGAGCTGTTCGATCTCCGTCTCAGGGGTTTTGCGCTGACCCAGTCGTTGCGGCCCGACCTGCGCTAAGACATCTGGACCGTCTCGCTCGTTCGAGTAAGTCCCAGCCCTTGCGGCTGGTCTTTACTACCGCCCTACTACCGGATCCCGGGTCGGTTCTACTACCGGCTTACTACAGGTTTACTACCACCTCAACCCCCAGGTCAGCCCCGGTCGACGCACCGTCGTCGCCGGGGCTCTTTTGCTGTTTGGAGGACGTCCCCTTGACCACGAACTCGCACCCGCCAACGACCGAGCCGGGCCTTGCCGACCGGCTGGAGCGCGTTGCGCTGTTCCTCATACTCGGCGCCGTCGCCATCCTGGCCGGCAAGGTCGCGTTCTTCCGCGTCGTCGGTTGGACGATGGAGAACAGCCCAGACGAAACGCCGTACGAGGCCGGTTGGACGAACGGAATCATCACCGAGCTGCTGCCGATCGGTGCCTTGCTCTATATTCGCCACCAAAAGCGCCACGGCCGCAAGCCGGGTTCACTCGCGTGGTCGGCGCTGCTCGGCGGCTTCCTCTTCTCCCTAGTCGCGCAGCTTGCCCAGGCCGAGCCGACTGCCTTCGGTTGGATCGTGGCAGGGTTGCCGTCCGCAGCGTTCATGGCCTTGAGCAAGTTGGTTGTTTCGATGCGGCCGGCACAGCATGCCGTTGAGGTGTCCGCCGCGAACAGCCAGACAGGCGCCGTGATCGCTCCAGTCGTGACGGCGCCGGTGGCCGAAGCTGCGGAGCCTGACGGCTCGCGTACGAGGAAAACGAAGCCCGAGCCGTCGCCGATGCCGGCAACGCGACATGCCGCAGCCACATCGAAGTCATCGGAACCGTCCGCGGCGGCGCGACGCCGATCTTTGCCGGCAACGCTCACCCGAAAGGATCAGGTCGTTGCAGCGGCGAAAGCGTTGGGTCCGGGCGCTTCGGTTGAGGCGATTGCGTCGAAGGCTGGTGTGAGCGTGAGCACGGTGCGCCGTCATCTCCCGCCAGTTAACCAGCCCATCGGGCAGCCCAAAATGCCTGGTCAGGCTGTGGTGCTGTCAGGCGATGTCGCGTTGTCCGCGGCGTGAGCCATCGCGAAAATTGGATTGCGCGCCGCCGTTGTTGGTGGTTCGACTACACCAGCAACAATTAGAGGCTCAGGTCACTTTGCTACGGGCCTCATTTAAATCGGCATGCCGATATGATCGGTTGATCAAATCTGATAGTCAAAGATTCGAGTAGCCCAACGGGAAGGGACCATGGCGAAACAAATCATCGAGAGGCTCATCGACGACCTCGACGGCGGCGATGCCGAGGAGACCGTCACGTTCGCGCTGGACGGGGTGAACTACACCATCGACCTGTCCACGAAGAACGCGAGCAAGCTGCGTGAACTGTTTGCCCCGTACCAGTCTGCGGGTACCCGGCTCGGCCGCGGTGCCGGTACCTGGCGTCCCGGCCTTGCGCCGAAGCAGGGCCGCAACAGCCGGGCCGACAACGCAGCGATCCGCGAGTGGGCTACGAAGAACGGTCACGAGCTGGCGGAGCGGGGCCGTATTCCTGTGCACATCGTCGAGGCGTACGAGACCGCGAAGGCCGCGCCGGGTAAGGCCCCGGCGGCCGAGGTGAAGGCCCCCGTAAAAGCCACGCGGCGATCGGGTAAGAGGGCGGCTGCGGCGGTGGCTTGATACGTCGGCGTGACGCCGTCGCGCATCCGTCAAGACGGTAACGTGCATGGGTGCTGCCCTGGCGGGCACCCTGCACGACGTCAATCCCCAGACCCAGGTGACCGCACTGTGCACCTTCGACTCGCGCTCTGTAGAGCCCGGCAGCCTTGGGCACGACTTCGTGTGTGCCGGTCCAGCCGCCGCACCCTGCGTCGAACGGGGCGGTCGGGCAGCGCGCGACGGCTGGACCGGGGCTCACAGGGTGTGGCTCGCTAGGGAGTCGGCTTCATAAGGAAGGTGAAGTCGTCGGCGAGAGTCGTCGCCTGCGCGGTGTACGCCCGGACGTGCCTGCTCGGCGCGACCGTGCCGGAAACGATCGTCGTGACGATCCACCGGGCGTAGAACGCGGGGTCGGTGTAGATGATCGGCGATCCGCACGGGTTGGCGCTGTTGGTCTCGCGGCTGGCGACGCCGACCGACTTGCCCTGCTTGCTGCGGCGGTCGGTAATGCTCAGCCATTGCAGCGCCGGGCCACCCGAGTCGCCGAAGCACGCGCCGGGGCTGGTGCAGATCTCTCCCGCGCTGATCAGGCCGCCGGAGCAGTCGGAGTCGGAGAGCACGGTGACGTCGCGTTGGCGCAGCATCTCGGGCAGTTCGGTGCCGGCCGGCACCGGGAACTCCCGGAGTCCCCAGCCGATGAGCCGGCTCGGCCCCATCCGGGCGCTGCGCGCCCAGGACAGCGACATCATCGGGCCGCCGACAGCCCGATCCAGCAAGACGAGCGCGATGTCGGCGATCGGCCGGCCGGTGTCCTGGAGCCAGGCCCAGTCCGGATGGATCAGCACCCTCGCGCCGATGGCCTCCTGCCCGCCGCTGAGCCGGCTGCGGGAATTGATCCGTACCGTGATCCGCTCCGGGGCCACGGACACCACGCTCGGCTCAACGGTGAAGTCGGACACGCAGTGGGCAGCGGTGAGCAGATACCTGGGGGTGATCAGGCTGCCACCGCACTTGAGGATGCCCAGTCCCGGGTAGTCCACCGACACCGCGGCCATACCCGGATACGAGCGTGTCGCTTCTTGCCCGCCAACGATCGCGAGAGCGGGAGCCGCTCCCAGGAGAAGCGTGCCGAGAAAACCGGCCACGGCGATCGTTGATCGTCTGAGGAGTTTCATTGATACCTTTCGATATATGTGGCTACATGGCCCGGCACGTCGGTGTGCCGGGTTGTCTGAGGGGTGCCGGTGTCAGCCGGCGGCGGGCTCGTCGTGGCGTTCGGCGATGGCCCGCAACGCCCGGGTGAAGGTTTCCGGGTCGAGGGTGTTGACGTGTTCGATGAGCAACTCCCGGACGTGCCGGATATGCGTGGCGAGCGCTTCCCCGGTGAGGTCTGCCGGTGGGATCGCGTGCCGGAAGGCGGGGTTGTGGATGGCGCTGCCGACGAGGTGTTCGGCGATCCACAGCGGGGTGCGTTCCTGGATGACGACGGTGACGTGCACACTGTCGGTCGCGGCGTCGCGGGAGTGCGGGTTGTGGATCCAGCCGCGGGGCAGGACCAGGACTTGACCGGCGGCAAGTTGCACGGTCAGGTCGGGGCCGTTCTGGCGGCAGCGGGTGACCCAGTCGTCGTCCCACCGCTGCACGGAGGTGTGGAAGTCACCAGTCGGGTGCTCCACGATCGGCTCCCACAGTTCCCACGTCTTGGTCCCGGCGAGTTGCACGACGATGCCGAGGTTCTGGTCCCAATGCCATTCCAGACCCTGTTCGCCGGGTGGGGTGACGAACGCGGAGGCGTAGCCGGTGCAGGCCGTCTCGTGCTGGATCGCGCCCGTGACGACCCGCATCGGCGGGTACCAGTGCTCCAGGTGCCGTAGCTGCACGGTGTAACCCTGATCCCGCCAGTACCTGACCTTGACCGGGTCCAGCCGGCCGGCGGTGGTGAACGACGAGGGGTGCCGGGGTGCGGCGCTTTTGATGATGTTGACGTCGCCGGGCGGCACGCAGCCGGTGTCGAGGTAGTCGTACAGGGTCTGGTCGGTGAGGATCGCCGGTAGCGGGCTGTCGTCGGGGAGTTGGTGCACCGACGGTTTGTCGGGCCAGCCGGTCATCATGGCGGCGACGGTGGCCGGGTCGAACAACATGCTCAGAGACATCCGGTTCCTCCCTATGCAAGGGGTGGTCAGGAGGGCGGCAGAGGGCAAGGGATCTCGGACCTGTGGGCGTGCGGGCAGCAGATCACGCCGTAGGCGACCTTGCTGAACCCGGCGATGTAGTACTCCCAGTACGCATCCGCCCCATGGGCCAGGCCGTCGCGGCTGTGCGTCATGCGGGCATCGAGACCGACATCCGAGTAGCCCTCAGCCGGCAGGTGCACCGGCGGGTACTTGCGGTAGTGCTCGGCCAGCCATGCCAGCGCCGCGTCGAGGTCGGTCCAGGTGCGCTCGCGCGCGGTCGCCCGGGTACGCAGCAGGAAGTGGCCGAGCTGCATGGGCGGCATCGTCGAGGCGAGGAACGTGTGCATGTCCTCGGGTTTGCTGCCCGGGTTGCGTTGCAGCGATCCCTCTGCCTGCCGCAGCTCTTGTCCCGAGCCGGTCCACGGCCCGTACCCGTGCCAGTGCAGCGCTGATCCCATCTATCCCCCGAAAGTTGGAGTGGCGGGCCACCCCGGCCGGCGAAGCGGCCCGCCCAAATTTGTTGGCGGTCGTCGCGTGTGTCAGGTGATGGCGTTCGCGTCGCGGGTCCAGCGTTCGACGAACGAGCGGATCTCGTCGCCGGTGAACCGCAGCGTCGCGCCGTTGCTCTCCGGCTTGGTGTCACCGATCAGGTACGCGTCGGTGGCGCCGGGCAGCGGGGCGAACGACACGCAGGACTCCATGCCGCTTTGCAGGTTGCCTCCGCAGTCCTTCAGCTGGACACCGTCGGTCGGCAGCTCGTACAGGTTGACCGTCATGAGACGATCCCCTCTCCGGGAGTTGTGCTGCGGAGATGCGGTCTCCGCACCGCAGTGCACTTTCCGTCCCGGCCCGGGTCGTCTGCTTTCCACGGGAGGCGACCCCGGCCGGGAGCCCTTTGGCAACGGCGCCGCCACCAGCCCCGACACCACACCTGTCGGTGATCTTGGGAGGCGGCTCCGAACGAGTAACGAGATCATCGGGCGGGCGGATGCCACGAGCCTGCGGGATCGGTCGCGTGTCCGGCTGCCACACGGCCGGTCTTCAGGGTGTCGTGTGCTCGGCTCAGTACGCTGATCGTGGTGGCGTAGCGGGAGATGGGAGCTCTCGCTACGCCACCGTCTGCCGCGTGTCAGCGCTCGCGGTCCGGGCTCAGGGCACGATCAGGTGGTCAAAGTCGCCGTCCTTGGCGCCAAGGACGAACGCGGACATCTCCGCGGGGGTGAACACCAGCGCTCCCTGGTCGGGGGCTTTCGAGTGGCGCAGGGCGACACCTGCGTCGAGCTGGGCCAGTTCGACGCAGTGCCCGGCGGAACCGGACCGGCCGCTCTTGGTCCAGACGGTGTCGGGGGCGATGTCGGCGGATGCGATAAACGTCTGCATCGGATCTCCAATCAACAAATGGTTCGGTTCAATGAGGTTCGGTCGGGACGGCTGTGCGGGAACGCGAGGATCAATCGGGTAGGTAGGTGGTCCGCGCTGCGATGTCATTCGTCTCCATCAAGTGGGGTCACCGAGCCAGAGCAGGTCGGCTTGGCGTAGCTCGGCGGTTTCTTCGGCGCTGTTGGTCGAGTAGACCGACGTCCCGGCTTGGGCCGGCCAGGACACCGAGTGCGCGGAGCCGTCGGGCAGCACCATCCCGTATCCGACGACGCTTTCCGCTTCGTTATCGGTTTTCCGGGTGAGAGCGAACAGCTTCGGCAGCATCCGCCTGCTCCTTTCTGGCAGATTCGTCGTCCCTGCCTCGGCCGATCGCCTGCTGGAGGGCTTCGGCATCCAGGACCAGGACGAGGCAGCCGCGGTCCGGATCGAAATGCACGCCCTCGACCTCCACATACACGTTGTTGATCACCACGCCGACATTCGCGTTGGGCTCACGGGAGGCGGTGGCGAACAGGGCGTTACGCAGCACGACGATCTCTCCTGTCTCGTGGGATCCAGCCCAGGAAGCGATCAAACAGGTTGTCGACCCGGCCCCACGCACAGTTGCCGGTCGCCTGCTCCATCGCGTCGACCATTTGCGCGCCGAGGTAAGTGCTCAGGCCCAACAGGTCGGCCTGGAACTGTTCGGCCAGCTCGACCTTGGCCGGCGCACACGGCCACGGCTCGCCGCACTTCCCGCAGTCGAAACTCGGCCGTAAGGCGACGTGCGCCAGCGCGACCCCCACCGGCACCGAAACAGCAGCATCGGGACCGGCGGCTACCGGGCCGTCTGCCGGGGCCGGTGTAGGTCGTCGCGGGCTCACGGGGTCACCCGGCCTTGCGCGCGATGCCGCAGTAGACGTTCAGCGTCTCCGGGCTGTCGATGTCGGGCCGCCACAGCGGCGTCGAGACGACACCGGGTTCGACCAGGTCCAGGGTGTCGAAGAACTGTTCGATCTGCGTGGGGGTGCGTAGGTGGTAGTCGGCGCCCCCGTCTCTGGCTGCCTTGACGGCCCGGCTGGTCCGGTCGGTCAGCACGCTGTCGTTGACGGCCAGGTAGCTTGCGGGGGCCAGCTCGGCGACGATGCGGTGCACGATGTCGGCGGGTTTGTCGTCGTCGGCGACGTGTCCCAGAATGCCCAGCATCATCACCGCAACCGGCCGGCCGAAGTCGAGGGTCTTCGCCGCTTCCCGCAACACCGTGTCCGGGTCGCGGACATCGGCATCCACGTAAGCGGTCGCCCCGGCCGGGTCGCTGGTCAACAACGCGCGGGCGTGGCACAACACGAGCGGATCGTTGTCGACGTAAACGATCTTCGCCTCGGGTGCGATCGCCTGTGCTACCTGGTGGGTGTTGTCGACGGTGGGCAGGCCGGTCCCCAGGTCGAGGAACTGGCGGATACCCGCCTCACCGGTCAGGAACGTGACGGCGCGGCGCAGGAACGCCCTGGACTCGCGGGCCACGCGCACGATCTCGGGGTATTGCTCGATGACCTTGTCGCCGACCGCGCGGTCGGCGGCGAAGTTGTCCTTACCGCCCAGCCAGTAGTTCCAGATCCGGGCGCTGTGCGGCACCTCGGAGTTCAGCCCGGAGGCAGGGTGCGTCCCTGCCGGACCCGCCGTGGTGTTCATGACGCCCCTCCCGGCTGCTTGGTCGGGTGGCCGTTGACCGGGCCGGCGGGTCGCCACATCGGATGTAGCAGTGGCCCGCCCTGGCCGACCAGGTACGAGGGCCGGAGTTGGTAGCCGTGCCGCAGGTAGAGGGCCTGGTTGCGCAGGCCGGTGGCTTCCAGGTAGGTCGGCATCGCTTCGGTGTCGAGTTGCCGGTGCCGGTGTTCCAGGAGCTGGCTGCCGATCCCGCGGCCTTGCCATTGCGGGCGTACGGCCAGGTAGGCGAGGTAGTAATGCGGCGGGGTCTGCGGGTGGTGGGTGTGCATCGCCGCGTCGAGGGCGTAGAAGCGCGGGCAGTGCGGGCCGACCGCGGCGGACAGCCGGGCCGGGTAGTCGCGGATCGCCGGCTGGGGCTGGTCGTCGTGGCGGTACCAGATGGCGACCGCGATATCGAGCAGCACATCGACCTGCCCGTAGGTGAGGGCGTGTTCGGCCAGGATGGTGAAGTACGGCAGGTAGCGGCGGGCGCGTTCTTCTGGGTCCGGGATCAGCCAAGGCCCGAGATCTCCTTGCTGGAACGCTGCGGTCAGCAGCCAGGCGATGCCGGGGGCGTCGCCCGGCCCGGCGGCCCGGATGTGAGTGTGCGCGGCGGTCGCGGACATCAGCGGTTCACCTACCCGCCGTGGTCAGCGGTGCCGGGCGGCTGGTGGTGCTGTGTGCGCCGCGGCCGATCGCCGCGTACACCTGCGGCTGGCGGGCCTTGAGGATCAGCGCCCACACGATCCCGGCGACCGCGGCGACGCCGTACACCGCGGGTAGCTGCCAGCGCAGCCCGGACGTGGGGTCGACGCCCAGCAGCGTCGCGAACTGCGCCAACGTCACCGCGAGCACACCGCCCAGGCCGAGCGCGGCCAGCGCCGGGGCGAGGATCCCGCGACCGGCACCGACCCCCACCCGACGGCGGGCCGGGGTGAAGTAGGCCAGCACGGATACCGAGGTGGCGGTCATCAGGATCAGCACACCGAGTCCGCCGAGCACGGTCAGCCAGAAGAACATATGCGTGAACGGATCCCACGCGGCCAGCACGTACGTGCTGATCACCCCGGCGGCGATCACCGTTTGCAGCGCGGAGCCCCAGATCGGAGCGCGGGTACGCGGGCTGGTCCGGCCCAACACACTGGGCAGGACGCCTTCGCGGCCGAGAGCGAAGAAGTAGCGGGCGGCGGTGTTGTGGAACGCCAGCAGCGCGGCGAACAGGCTGGTCACGAACAACAACCTGCCGACCGTGATCACCACTGCGGGCAGGTACGGGCCGGTCAGGGTGAAAATCAGCTCGGAGCCGTGGGTGGTGGCCGCCGCGACGATGTTCGCCGGCCCCGTGGCGACCGACATCGCCCACGCGCAGAACGCGTACAACAAGCCGATGACCGCCAACGCAAGGTAAGTGGCGCGGGCGACAGTCTTCTGCGGATCCTTGGACTCCTCGCTGAACACCGCGGTGCCCTCGAACCCCACATAGCCGGCGATCGCCGTCGCCAACGCCGCACCCAACCCGGCGGTGAACAAGTTCGCCGGGGACAGCGTCGTGAACGAGACCGTTCCCTCGGCCGGGTGCGCCACCTGCACGCCAGCGAGGATCACCGCCACCACGATCTCCGCGATCAGGACGGTCGCCAGGACCCGGCTGTTCAGATCGATCCGCCGTCCACCGAGCACGGCGATGACCGCCCACGCCGCCATCGCCCACGCCCACCACGGCGCCGAGATCCCCAGCTCGGCCGCCATGAACGTCTGCGCGACGACACCGAACCCGCCGTACAGGCCGGTCTGCATCAGGTTGTAGCCGGCTACCGCGACGAACGCCGCCCCCACCCCCGCGGGGCGGCCCAGGCCATGGGTGACGTAGGTGTAGAACGCGCCCGCGTTCACCACCCGACGCGACATCGCCACATACCCCACCGCGAACACCGCCAGCAACACCGCGACCACCACATAACCCAGCGGAATCCCGGTAATCCCCGTGACCGCGAAACCCGCCGTCGCACCCCCAGCGACCACCGTCAACGGCGCGGCAGCCGCCATCACCGTGAACACCAGCGGCCACACCCCCAACCTGGACCGGGCCAGCTCAGCCGTGACCGTGCTGGGCGGGGCAGAAACCGTAAACGAAGACACGGGTATCGACTCCAGAAAATCGAGGGGAAGACGACGCAAAGGTGAAGAGCAATGGTGAGAGTCAGGTGCTGGTGATGACCGCGTCACCCACCGCCGCTTCGGTGTGGTAGATCAACTCGCGGATCATGACTGGCGCGGTCGCGACTACACGGCGTAGCTCACCCGCCAGGTCGTCGGCTGCGCCCAACAGAACGATGCGGTGCAGGTCTGTGGCCAGGACCAGACCAGCGAGAACGGTGTCGAACACATCAAGCGGCTCGCCGGCCCGCAGCCTCGTCGACAACCGCGCCCACGGCCAGGCCGCCGCGTTCATGTCCACCGGCACGTACCGCACCGACCGGCCGAACAGGCCCCGCGAACGGTGCTCACGCACCTGACCACCACGGACCAGCCGGGCCGCGACCTGGGCGCGGGAACCGCGGGCCAGATACGCCAGCCACGTGCGTACCGGATGATGGACCGGCTCGCTGGACACCTGGTCCAACACCGCGTGCGCCAACACATCACCCGGAGGCGCACCCTCAGCGACAAGGACGAACCCGTCCCGCAGCACCGCACGATCCGCTAGCAGCAGCTCGCCCAGCAACGCCGCGGACAACCCGAGGCCCGCCACCCGGGCATCCAGAAGCAGGCGCCCGTCACTGTCGCGATGGATCAACCGGAACATGTCATCCGCCAGCACCGGCCACCCGCCACCTGCGGAGCTGCGGACCTCGACCGAACGCACGCCCCGCGCAGCCACGGACGCAGCCGCCACCGGGCGACCAGCAGCGTGCCGGCCGAACGGCGAATCCCGATGAGGCCCCGGCCCAAGGCCGGGACGTTCACCGTGACGATCCGCAGGCCAAGGGTCCACGTGATACACCACCGCTGATCACCTCATCTCGAAATCACTGACGCTCAACCCATGCCTCGCAGCAGCTCCAGCCCGGATGACTGCCCACCTCGCGCCCCGGTCGCGATTGGTGCCTCGCCCGCCGCACCGCCTCGGGGGCTGGGGACGGCGAGCGAGGAGTCGTCGGCTCTCGACCAAAGCCAAGTCAGCAGCGGCTCCTGGCTGGCCGTCGAAATACGATGTGGATCAGGGCGTCCATCGTGGCTCCAGTCGTGTCGTTCCGCGCCGCAATCGATGACGGCCCGTAGCGCAGCGGGTGCGCTACGTCTCGCCACGCAGTGTGCCGATGTGGACAATGTCGTAAGAAGCGCGCGCCAGGGCCTGCTCGCTGCCATTAGGCTGCCGCAAGCCCGGCGTCCCGCGGCCTTTTCCCTCCGCAGCGGGCTCCAGACTGGCTAGATGGCAGTGCTGAGCCCTACCGTCGTTGCGAGAGATCCGTCCGGAAGGGGTCGGAGATGGCGGCAGTCCAAAGGCCCACGTTGCTCGCAGTGCTAGTCGAGCGTGACGAGTGCACCCACGACGAAATCGTGGCCAACTTCGAGCGGTGCGCCCGGGCCAACGGTGAAGATGCCACCCTGAGTGTTCGAACGTTGCGACGTTGGATTGCGGGTGACGTTCGAACTGCGCCGCGCCCATCACAGCGACGTGTTGCCCGCCTTTTCTGGGGCAACGCGATGTCCGAACTCTTGGCGCCGCCACCCCCCGACGCTTCCTCGATGCCGTCAACGGGCGACACAGTGCGCACTACGTTTGACTCTGTTTCGTCAGGCCGAGTTGGAACGCCCGCATTAACAGACGAGCCCAGCGGCTCGCCAGGAACCTTAGAAAGGCAGGTTGCAATGGCAACTCGGCGTGCGGCCAGGTTCGCAACATTCGCTGAGATCGACAACGTCGGCCCAGAAGCAATCGCTCAACTTCAGGACGACGTGGTATATCTCGCCAACGCCTACGTCCACGATCCACTTATAGCCTTTATGGGAGACCTGATCGACGGCCAGGAAACGATTTTTCGAATCCTGGAGGGCCGCCAGAAGCCGACATTGACTCGCGATCTATATACGCTAGCGGGAGTGGTGTCCGGTCTTATCGCTAAGGCAAGTCAAGATTTGGGCCAGTTCCATGAAGCGATGACTCACGCCAGGACCCTCTACGTGTGCGCCGACAACGCCGATCATCAGGGCTTACGTGCGTGGGCGCGAGGTCTGCAATCATTGATTGCATACTGGGCGGGTCGCCCGCAGGAGGCAGTGCGTTATGCCCAGAACGGCGCAGAGTTCGCGGCCAATGTAACTGGCTCGGTCGCAGCATGGCTGCCTGCGCTTGAGGCCCGGGCGTGGGCCCTTATGAACCTGGAAGGCGAGGCAAGCGCGGCAATCGGCCGGGCGATCGATCGGCGCTCGGAATACCAGCCTGACGACCTTGACGCGATCGGAGGTCTGCTCTCTTTCCCGCAGGCCAAGCAAAGCTACTACGCCGCTGGAACGTACGTCTGCTTAGAAGGCGAAGCCGATCAAGAACGCGCTCAGTCTGAGGCGCTAACGGCATTGGACCTGTTCGAGCGCGGCAGACCAGAAGACCGATCTTTCAGTGACGAAGCTGGCGCCTGTTCCGAACTCGCTCTTGCTCGGGTTCACACAGGCGAGGTTGAAGGTGCTCGCAATGCGCTCATCCCGTTGCTGGCGCTTGAACCCGAGCGACGCATCGGTGGCATCATCACGAGCGCAAGTCGAGTGCACCACGCGCTGCGCGCACGACGCTACACCGGGTCATCCGAGGCGAAAAGCCTTCGGGAAGAGATCGAAGCATTCAGCAGGGTGCCTGCCGCCGCCCTCCCCGCATGACGCGCCTCCAGTCGCCGAGAGATACGGTCAGCCCTGTGTTTCCTATTGAAATCAACGGCCCTCGCATCAGCCTGCGCGAATTTCGCATCGACGATCTAGATGCATCGATGAGTGTGGTCGGCGATCCGGAGGTCACTCGGTGGTTGAGCTACGACACCCGAACCCGAGCCGATCAGGCTCAACGCCTAACCGCCGACATCCAACGTGCACAGACCCAGCCACGGCCGGACTACTATCTTGCGATCGCAAACGGCGATGACGTTCTCGTCGGTTTCGCTCGTATTGGCCTCGGCCGTGATGGGGGCGAGCTGGGTTATGCAGTAAGGCGGGAGGACTGGGGACGCGGTTATGCAACCGAGGCCGCATCCTTGCTGATCGAATTCGGATTCACCGCCCTCAAATTGCACCGAATTCAGGCTGCTTGCGGTCCGGAAAACCATGCTTCACAGCGACTGCTTACGCGGCTACACTTCGTTCCCGAAGGCCGCCTACGAGAACACGTGTTCACCAATGGAGC
>NZ_BOMV01000009.1 GCF_016862375.1 Paractinoplanes rishiriensis
CTCGTCGAGCCGCACCCGGGACAGCGGGCTGAGGCCCAGGGACGGCGGCGCGGGCTACTCGACCATGGTGGTCAGGGTATCGCCATCCGGTGTCCACGTCGTGATGCGACGCTGGGGTAGGGCCGTCCGGCCCTACGGGTGCGGCCGGTGGCCGCCATACGGTCGATGAGACGACCCGATCGATGGAAAGGGGCCTCGTGAAGACCCTCGCAGAGCTGGACGACGCCGAGCTGGCCGGGCTGGATGCCTGGTGGCGGGCGGCCAACTACCTGACGATCGGCCAGATCTACCTGCGCGGCAACCCGCTGCTGCGGGAGCCGCTGCGGCCCGAGCACATCAAGCCGCGCCTGCTCGGCCACTGGGGCACCAGCCCGGGCCTGTCGCTGATCTACGCGCACGTGTCCCGCCTGATCCGGCACACCGGGCAGGAGGCGATCTATCTGGCCGGTCCGGGGCACGGCGGCCCGGCGCTGGTGGCCGCCGGCTACCTGGAGGGCACCTACAGCGAGATCTACCCGCGGGTGAGCCAGGACGAGGCCGGTATGCTCCAGCTGTTCCGCCAGTTCTCCAGCCCGGGCGGCATCCCGAGCCACGTGTCGGTGACCACGCCGGGTTCGATCCACGAGGGCGGCGAACTGGGTTACGTGCTGGTGCACGCGTTCGGCGCGGTGCTCGACAACCCGGATCTGCTGGCCGTCGCGGTGATCGGTGACGGCGAGGCCGAGACCGGCCCGCTGGAGGGCTCCTGGAAGGGCATCTCGTTCCTGAACCCGGCCCGGGACGGCGCGGTGCTGCCGATCCTGCACCTGAACGGCGCCAAGATCGCCGGTCCCACGGTGCTGTCCCGCAAGCCGGCCGAGGAGGTCAACGGCCTGCTGCGCGGCCACGGGTACGAGGTGATCGAGGTGTCCGGCGACGACCTGCCCGGCATGCACGTGCGGTTCGCCGCCGCGCTGGCCCGGGCGTGGGGCCGGATCCGCGAGATCCAGGACGCCGCCCGCAACGGCCGGTGGGACGGCACCCGCCCGCTGTGGCCGCTGATCGTGTTGCGCTCGCCGAAGGGCTGGACCGGCCCGGACGAGGTCGACGGCGTCCGGGTGACCGGCACCTGGCGGTCGCACCAGGTGCCGCTGTCCGGGGTGCGGGACAACGCCGACCACCTGGCGCTGCTGGAGCGGTGGCTCAGGTCGTACCGGCCGGAGGAGCTGTTCGACGACGCCGGCGCGCCGGTCGAGGTGATCCGGCAGCAGGCGCCGGACGGTGCCCTGCGGATGAGCGCGTCGCCGCACGCGAACGGCGGCATCCTCACCCGTGATCTCGATCTGCCGGACTTCCGCACGTACGCCATCGAAGTGAAGGAACCGGGCACCGAGCGTGCCGAGTCGACGCGCAAACTCGGCGAACTGATGCGTGACATCTACGCGCGCAACCCGCGGACCTTCCGGCTGTTCTGCCCGGACGAGACCAACAGCAACCGGCTCGGCGCCGTCTTCGAGGTCTCCGACCGCGCCTTCATGGAGCGGGTGAACGACGACGACGTGGCGATCGGCCGGGACGGCCGGGTCATGGAGGTGCTCAGCGAGCACAACTGCCACGGCTGGCTGGAGGGCTACAACCTGACCGGCCGGCACGGGATGTTCGCGACGTACGAGGCGTTCGCGATGGTGAGCGCCTCCCAGACGGTGCAGCACGGCAAGTGGCTGCAGGAGGCCAAGCCGCTGCCCTGGCGGCTGCCGGTGCCCAGCCTGAACGTGCTGCTCACCTCGACCGCCTGGCGCAACGACCACAACGGCTTCTCGCACCAGGGCCCCGGCCTGCTCCAGGTGGTGCTGAACCAGCGCGGTGACGTGGCCCGGCTCTATCTGCCGCCGGACGCGAACACCCTGCTCTCGGTGGCCGACCACTGCTTCCGGTCGCGCTCGTACATCAACCTCATCGTGATCGACAAGCAGCCGCAGCTGCAGTACCTGTCAATCGACGAGGCGGTGGCGCACTGCACCCGCGGCGCCGGAGTGTGGGAGTGGGCCGGCACCGACGACGGCACCAGCGATCCGGACATCGTGCTGGCCTGCGCCGGCGACGTGGTCACCATGGAAACGGTGGCGGCCGCGCAGATCCTGCGGGAGCGGCTGCCCGGGTTCAAGGTGCGCCTGGTCAACGTGGTCGACCTGATGACGCTGATCCGGCCCAAGGACCATCCGCACGGGATGAGCGAGACCCTGTTCACCGAGTTGTTCACCGACACGGTCGACGTGGTGTTCGCGTTCCACGGCTACCCGGGCGCCATCCACCAGCTGGTGCACGGCCGGCCGGACGCCGACCGGTTCCGGGTGCGCGGCTTCGTCGAGCAGGGCACCACCACGACCCCGTTCGACATGACCGTGCGCAACCGGACCTCGCGCTACCACCTGGTGATGGACGCGCTGAACAACGCGCGGCGACTGCCGCGCGGCGCCGCCGAACTGATGGCCTGGTGCGAGTCCCAACTGCAGAAACATGAGGGGTACGTGGTGGAGCACCTCGAGGACATGCCCGAGGTGCGCGACTGGGTGGTGCCGCGCTAGGTCAGACGCCCACCCCGCGGAAGCCGTCGGCGGTGTACCGGACCAGGCCAGCGAGCTGGTTGCGGACGGTCACCTCCGGCGGCCTGCCGGGCAGCGGCTTCGCCGGGCGCGACAGGTAGTGCCGGATGACCGCGGGGAAGCGGTCGAACAGCAGGTTCCGCGGCCTCTCCCAGACGATGCCGTTCTCCTCGCACACCGCCCGCACGTCCCGCTCGGTGGCCAGGTTGGCGAAGCCGGAGCCCTGGTAGGGCAGGACGTGGTGCACCCGGTGCGGGCTGAGGCCGGCGCTCAGGAACAGGTCGACCCAGCGGTTGCCCACGATGGTCAGGTCGTAGCTGAGGCAGATCTGCCGGGCCGCCCAGTCGTCGCGCCACCGCTCCGGGATCGACGCGACCTCTTCCTCATCGGTGCGGTCGTCCTCGAAGTCGTGGCTGGCCACCACCAGGAACGTGTTGAACCAGAGCGTGATGACGAACTGGACCAGCCAGGCCAGCACGTGCCCGGTGAGCAGGCAGGCGACCAGTTCGACCAGCAGCCAGGCCCGGACCAGCCAGAAGTCGGCGCGCAGCGGCGGCTTGTCGCCCTTGGGCCGCTCGAACAGGGCCAGTTCGCGGGCCCGCAGCGACAGCCCGCTCAGGCAGATGCCGAGTTTGTGCAGCGTGTACCCGGGGATGCGCAGCACCGGGTGCAGCTGGAGCATGCCGTCGAAGAACGTCTTTTTCACGTCCGCGCCGGAGCCCATGTACGGGTGGTGCAGCAGCACGTGCCCGTCCGCGCCGATCAGGCTGGTGCCGACGTAGTTGACGTCGAACAGCGCCTTGCCGATCGGGAGCGAGTATTTGCGCTGGTCGCGCCACTTCCGGTGCAGGTGGTAGTGGCCGGAGCCGGCCAGCGCGGTGCGGGTCAGCACCATGACCACCACGAACAGCCAGGCCGGTACGAGGCCGGCGACCAGCAGGCCGAGCGTGGCCACGTGCGCGGCCGCGACGGCCACCGTGACCGCGTCGAACCAGCGGTCGTACCGGCGCAGGTCGCGTTTCGAGAACCGGGCGTTGACCCGGGTGCGGATCGCGGCGAGCAGGCTGACCTCGTCGCGGTAGTCGAGGCGGGGCAGGTCGCGCGCGGCGTCGAAGTCCGGGTCGAGCAGGAACGGTGGGACGCCCAGTTTCGGGAGCACGTCCTTCTCGGTGACGCCGGTTATCTCGTACCGGGAAAGGATCTTTTGAAGTTTGGCCGGGTCGCGGTGATAGGTGTGCAGGACCGCGCTGATGTCCCGGCCCTGACTCGGTCCGAACCAGGTGGTGCCGCCGGGATGGATTTTCATCCACTCGGTGAAGTCGTACGCCTTTCCGTCCACGATCCAGAACGGCCGGCCCTGCGGGAGAACGGTGCCGGTATAGGGCGAGCTGCGAATGTCGGTCATGCTGTGCCTTCCTTAGGCATGCCCTTCTGGCCCTCGCCTCCAGCGCCGTCCGCAAGTGCCGCCGGGTGCCGCTCGGTGCAGGCGGTCATGCGGACCACTCCACGAGTGCGGTTTCGATCTGTGCTCCCGGCCCCATGGTGACCAGCACACCCCGGTCGCCCTCCGCCGCGCTGCCCTCGGCCAGCAGCCGCTCGAGGCTCACCAGGAAGCTGCCGCTGGAGATGTTGCCGTAGTCGCGCAGCACCGAGCGGCTGTGCCGGACGTCGTGCTCGTCGAGGCCGAGCCCGTCCCGCACGGCGTCGATCACCGCCCCGCCGCCGGTGTGCAGCACCCAGTGCCGGACGTCGGCGAGGCCCATCCCGTGGCGGCGCAGCAGCCGGGTCACCGGTTCCCGGACGTTGCCGCCGATCACGGACGGGATGGCCGGGTCGATGTAGAAGCTCCACTTGCCGGCGGCGTCGTCGAAATCGAACCGCATGGCGGCCCACTGTTCGGGGATGCACCAGCTCTCGAAGTCGAGCACCACCGGCCGCGGCCCGCCGGTGCCGGCGCCCGCCGCGTAGACGCCCGGGCCGGTCAGCACCGCGGCCGCCGCGCCGTCGCCGAACAGGCTGTTCACCACGCCGGTCCGGGGCGTGTCGTCGACCACGTACATGGCCGAATTGATCTCGCAGCACACCAGCAGCGCGACCCGGCCGGGATGGTTCGCCACCCACTGCACCAGCGGGTTCAGGCCGTTGAGCCCGGCGTTGCAGCCCATGCCCACCACGTCGGCCCGCACCAGCCGCCGGCCGAACCCCAGTTCGCGGGCGAACAGCGAACTCAGTCCCGGCACCAGGAAGCCGGTGGAGGTGACGCAGACCAGGTGGTCGACGTCCGCGGTGGACAGACCGGCGCCGTGCAGCGCCCGGTCGACGGCCCGCGACCCGATCTGGAGGGCGCCGTCGGAGAACTTGGCCCGCAGCGCGGCCGGCGACTCGTCCGGCACCCGCCCGGTGCGCGGGTCGGCCGGCGGCAGGTAGAGATGGCGTTTGCGGATGTGCGGCGCGGCGAGCAGTTTGCGGACCGCCGGATGGTGCAGGCCGAGCAGCGCGCCCACCTCGTCCTGCGAATAGGAATCGTCCGGAAATGCGCTGCCGACCGAGGCGATGGTGGCGGTCTTTTCCCGTAATAGCGGCAGCCGGTCGGTTTCCCGGACATCTCCGATAGGCATCATGTATCTGTCCCCCGATCGACACGTGCCCACGTCGCGGCTACGAGAGTAGGACACTGACGACACCCCCACAACGCCCGGCGAATATATGGGAGCTAATGTGGACAGAGCGGTTAACGGGGCACCGATTCGCTATTTATCGCGCGACGAGGACAGCGCGCGGTGGCACGGATTCCGGTTCCGTCCCGGCGATATCGTGATCAGCACCCGGCGGCGGGGCGGCACCACCTGGATGCAGATGATCTGCGCGTTACTGATCTTCCAGCACCCCGAGCCGCCGATCCCGCTCTGGCACCTCTCGCCCTGGCTGGACCACACGATCGCGCCCGCGCATCTGGTGCACGCGCGGCTGGCCGAGCAGCCGCACCGGCGGTTCATCAAGACGCACACCCCGCTCGACGGCATCCCGTACGACGCGCGGGTCAGCTACATCGTGGTGGCCCGGCACCCGCTGGACGTGTTCGTGTCGCTGCGGCACCAGCTCAACAACATCGACGGCGCCCGGATGAGCCGGATCACCGGCGGCACCCTCCCGGACGAACCGGCCGGTCCGGTGCGCGACGCGCTGCTGCGCTGGATCGAGGGCGAGGCCGGGCCGTACCCGGAAACCCTGGCCGGCGTGCTGGGGCACCTGGCCGTCGGGTGGGACCGGCGGGAGCTGCCGAACGTGCTGCTGGTGCACTACGACGACCTGGTCGCCGACCTCGACGGGCAGATGCGCGGGCTGGCCGGCCGGCTCGGCATCGCGGTGCCGGAGGCGGCCTGGCCGGTGCTGACCCGGGCGGCATCGTTCGAGCAGATGCGCGGCGCCGCCGACCGGCTGGTGCCGGGCGCCCGCGGGATGTTCCGCGACATCGCCTCGTTCTTCCGCCGGGGCACCTCCGGCGCGGGCCGTGAACTGCTGACGGCCGCGGAGCTGGCGCACTATCACGCCCGGGCCGCCGAGCTGGCGCCGACGGACCTGCTGGAGTGGCTGCACGGGAAGTAGGCTGTGCCCCGCGACGCGCAGCGACAGGGACGGGGACGTGATGCACGACGAGCTGTTCCGCCCGACTATCCGGGAGGAACCCGGTCCGGGACGGCCGCCCTGGCGCCCCGAGTCGATCCTGTACCCGGCGTTCTTCGGCGGCCCGCTGGCCGGCGGCCTGCTCGGCGTGCTCAACGGCCGCCGGCTCGGCCTGTCCGCGCCGCAGCTCGCCGCGATCGGCGCCGCCGCGTGCGCCGCGTTCGGCGCCCGCCTCGCGGTCAGCGCTTCTCTCGACGCCAACTCCGGGGTGCGGCTGGCCGGTTCGGTGGCCGGCGTCCTGGTGTGGCTCGTCGTCATCGCCCTGCAGCGCCGGCCGTTCCGCAGCTGGAGCCTGCGCGGCGGCGACCCGGCCAGCCTGGTCGGACCGGGCTGGCTCGCGTTCCTCGGCTGCGGACTGCTGGAGGTCGTCGTCATCGTGGGGCTGATCCGGTGACCGCGCCCGAACCGGTGCTCGGCCGGGTGCAGGCGCTGCTCATGGCCGGCCGCCCGGACCAGGCGCTGGCCGAGCTGTCCGCGTTGCCGCCGGCCGAGGCGGTCGGGTCGGTGGCGATGCAGTTGCGCTGCGCCGCGCTGGTGCAGATGGGCCGCTGGCCCGAGGTGAGCGAGGCGGCCCGGGCCGGGCTGGCGAGCACCGGCCCCGATCCGGGGCTGCTGCTCTGGCTGGGCCGCGCCGAGCACGAACTGGGCCGGTCCGCGATCGCCGAGCGGGCGCTGCTGGACGGGCTCGCGCTGCTGCCGCACGACGTCGACCTGCTGTGCGCGTACGCCGACGTGTGTGCCGCCAACGGCCAGGTGGACAAGGCCGGCAAGCTGGTCGACCTGGCCGCCGCGCAGGACCCGCACTCGCCGGTGGTGTACGCGGCCCGGGTGCAGGTGGCCTACGCCCGCGGCGACGACAAGGCCGCACAGCGGATCAGCCAGGAGTTCGTGGCGGCGTACCCGGAGAACCCGGCAGCGCACGCACTGCTGGGCGGGATCAGCGCGGCCCGCGGTCAGGTCGGTGCCGCCTACGCCGGTTTCCGCCAGGCGGCCGCCACCGCGCCGGCCGAGCACTCGTTCGCCGAGTCCGCGCTGGAGCTCAAGGCCGCGCAGCATCCGCTGATGTGGCCGCTGCGGCCGGTGCTGCGGTTCGGCGCGCTCAAGGTGTGGATCGCGGCCATCCTGCTGATCTTCGGGTTGCGGGCGATCGGGCTGGCCCCGCTGGGCGGGCTGCTCGGCCTGTGCTGGCTGGTCTACTGCATCTACTCGTGGGTGGTGCCGCCCCTGGTCCGGCGCTGGGTGCGGCGAGCCTGGCGTTAGTCCAGGCGGCGCAGAAGGACCCGGACCTCGTCGGCTTCCGGTGTGCCGAGGTTGATGTACAAGGTCAAGGCCCGCTCGTAATGCTCGCGGGCAAGGTCAGGGTGGCCGAGGCTCAGATGTGCGTGGCCGAGACCGGTGTGGGCGCGGGCCTGCTGCTGGCGGTCGCAGACGTCGACGGCGAGTGCGTCGGTGTGGTGGCCGACGGCCTCGGCGTGGCGGCCCGCCGCGTGGGCTGCTTCGCCGAGGCCGTTGAGTGCCCAGACCTGCCCGAACCGGTGGTGAGCCTCGCGGAGGACGGTCAGTGCCCGCTGGTGGAGGTCGACGGCCCGGTCCGGCCGGCCGAGGCGGGTCTCGATGCTGCCGAGGCTGTCCAGCACGCTTGCTTCGCCGGTGTGGTTGCCGAGTTTCCGGAACAGGGCCAGGGACTGGCGCAGATGGCGGCCGGCGTCCTCGTACCGGCCCCAGCGCATCTCGGCGTAGCCGAGACTGTCCAGCGTGCTGGCCTCGCCGAAGAGGTCACCAGCCTGCCGGAACAGGAACAGCGACTGGTTGTCGTAGTTGACGGCCTCCTGGTATCTGCACAGCCGCCAGTGGACGTTGCCGAGGTTGTTCAGTGTCCGGGCCTCGCCGATCTGGTCGCCGGACTGCCGATCGAGGTCCAAGGCCCGGGTGAACTGGTCGGTGGCCTCGCGGTAGTCGCCCGCCCGGACGGCGGCGTTGCCGAGGTGATTCCGCGCGCGGGCCTCGCCGGCCGGGTCGCGGACCTGCTGGAACAGTTCCAGGGCCTGCTCGAAATGCTCGGTGGCCGGCTCGGGCCGGCCCAGTCGCTGGTAGGCGAGGCCGAGGCTGTTCAGGGCGTGGGCCTGACCGGCCGGGTCGCCGTTGTCGCGAGCGGCCCGCCGGGCGTGCGTGTGCACGGTCAGGCCGTCGGTGTAGTGCCCGCCATCGAGGTAAGTGTGCAGGATGCGGGCGAGCCGGGTGCTGTGGGCGGGCCAGCCGTGTGTCGCGGCGTGTACGGCGACGGCGACCAGGTTGGGTCGCTCGGTGTCGAGCCAGCCGAGGGCGGCGGCCGGGTCGGCCAGGTCCGGGTCTGGTGTGCCGGCCGAGGGTGGGTGGGGCTGCGGGCGCGACTCGGTGGGGTGCAAGGTGCCCATGGCAGCCGCGGCCGCGGCGAGGTAATGGTCGAACAGGCGGGTCAGCGCGGCGCGGCGCTGCGATGGGCGGTCCTGGTCGTGGGCGAGCGTGGTGGCGTAGGCGCGGACCAGGTCGTGGAACGTGTAACGGCCGAGGGACGCCTGCTGCAGGAGGTGGTCGCCGTGCAGCAGGCCGAGGTGGGTGCGGGCGGTGTCCGGATCCGTGCCGGCGAGGGCTGCGGCCGCGTGGGCGTCCAAATCGTGCCCCGGGTGCAGGGCCAGCAGCCGCAACAGTCGTCGCCGGTCGGGAGGCAGGTGCTGGTAGGACAGGTTCAGGGCGAGTTCGACACCGGTGTCCAGTCGCCGCTGGTGGTGGCGTTCGTCCAGCCAGTCGGCGTGGTCGGTCAGGCTCCAATCCGGTTTGGCCTGGATGTGCCCGGCCACCAGCCCGAGCGCGAGGGGCAGGTGGCCGCAGCGGTCGGCGATGCGGGCCGCCGCGGTGGAGTCGTCGCCGGCCGGCAGTCGCGGCGTGGCCCGGGCCAGGAACTCGACCGCCTCGCCGGGGGTGAACACATCCAGCGCGAGATGGGTGGCGGATCGCAGGTCGGCGAGAGCACGGCGGCTGGTGATGAGTGCGGGACTGTTCCCGTCGCGCGGTAGCAGCGGCCGGACCTGGTCGGCTCCGGCAGCGTTGTCCAGAACCACCAGCACGCGGCGGCCGGCCAGCAGATCTCGGTAGCGTGCGGCACGGCCCTCCAGGTCGTGCGGAATCTGCTGGCCGGTCTCGCCGAGCAGTCGCAGGAACCCCTCCAGCACGGCTGCCGGGTCGGCCGGGGGCTGACCCGCGTCGGGGTGGAAGCCACGCAGGTTGACGAAGAGCACCTGGTCGACGGACCGTTCCCGGAGCACAAGATGCCCGGCGTGCACGGCGAGCTGGGTCTTGCCGATCCCGGCCATCCCCTCGATCGCGGAGATCACCACCGGCCCCCGGTCGCGGCGGTCGTCGCCGAGCTCACGGCGTATCCACTCCACCTCGGCCGTGCGGCCGGTGAACCTGGCCAGCTCGGGCGGCAACCGGTCCTGAACCCGGACCTGCGCCGCCGCCGTGCTCTCCGCGCCGATCACCCGCAACGCCTGGCGCCACTGGGCCACGTATCCGACGTCCGGGTGCAGCGTCTGCACAATCGCGACAATCAACTCGGCGTTCACCCGCCGCCGGTCGGTCCGGAAGCAATCGAGCACGGTGGTTCGGCCCGGTAGTTCGGTGGCCGGCCGGCCCGCCGCGGACCACGCCTTGCCCACCCGGGTCCGAATGTCGCCGTAGGACGGATCACCGGCCCACACCTTCAGCATCCGTAGCCGTTCCAGCAGGCCGTCCAGAGTGGTTGCCGACCCGGGATCGGGTGGTGCCACCAGCGTGTGCCGGGGATCCGGCGTGCGGAGGCCGGTGTCGTCCGCGGGCGCCCGGACTGCGCCAGCCGCCGGTCGGGGCCACAACCGGGCGACCACCTCAACCGGTACGCCGTACGTCCGCGCCATCGCGGCGACGACCGCGGCGCGGCGGGACGTGGAGCGCCAAGCCGCCGGAACGTTGGCGGTCTCCGCCTGTTCAAGGAGCCACCTCGTCGCCGGCACACGGTCGCCGAGCGCACCGGCCAGCCGGGCGACGGCCTGAGTTCGGGTCATCCCCGCGGCCCGGCGCAGCCCCGCCAGATCCGCCGGCTCGGGCGCGGCGGTGAGCACGCCGGGCGCGCATCCTATCGCCGCCGCCAGCGTTGCCAGCCGGGCCGGCTCGGGTGCGGCTCGGCCCCGCTCGTAGGCGATGATCTGTTGACGGGTGGTGCCGACAGCTTCGGCCACCCGCTGCTGGCTGAGCCCGGTCGCCAGCCGCCGCCGCCGGAATTCCGCCGCGTTGAATCGGCTCGTCCCCCGCGCCACGCCCACAAGCCTAGAGCACCCGTGCGGTTTAGACCGGCCGCCCGGCGTCGGATCAGGTCGGACTTCGCGTCTCCTGCCGCGCCGGAACTCAGCCTGGGTGGAGGTTTTCATCTCGTTCACGGAGGACAATCGTGCATCGACAAATCCTGGCAACGGTGGCGGTCTTCGCCACCGCCCTGGCCGTTCCGCTCACCGTCGGCTCGCCGGCCCAGGCGTACGGCACCCGGCCCGCATCCTGCAACACCGCCTCGCTCTGCTTCTACAACTTCATCCAGTTCCGGGAGAGCGACGGCGTGGGAAAGGTCACCGGTAGTAACCCCCACCTCGGCGTCTTCTCACACGCCACCTGTAAGGACGGCACCTGGAACAACTGCATGTCGTCGGTGTGGAACGCCACCTCCAGGTGCTTCCACCTGCACAACGGCACCGACTACACGCTCGGCTATCACAACCTGGCACCCAACGACGGCTACACGGACATGGGCGCGCAGACGTCGTTGAACAACAGGGTCAGCTCGGTGCGGGCCGGCAGTACCGGCAACTGCAACTTCTGACGGGCCGCACCCATGCGATGGGTCATGACCATCGTTCCGGTGGCTCTGATCGCATCGGTGGTGTCGTCCGGCTGCGCGCCGGACGACACCACACCGCGGCCACCGGACACGTACGCAGTCGACATGGTCGTGCGGGGCGAGCAGTTCCAGCGCGACGCGGACCTGCTCGCCGCTGCCGAGGACCAGCTGGTCACGACATGCATGCGGGTCGCGGGCCTCGCGTTTCCGCAGGACGAACCGCCCGCCGGATACGACGAGGCGCTGACCGGGCGGTCCTACCTCGAGACGCGGTACGGCGACAGCCCCACGATCGTGGTCAGCTCGGGCGGATGCCGGGGCCGGGCCCGTGCCGGGCTGGCCGGATCGGTGCAGCGGTGGGCCACCGCGTTCTACGCACCCGGCTACCTGCGAGACGACCTGATCCGGCAGGCCGGGACTGACGACCCGACCGCCCTTCGCGCCGCCGCGGCTACGATGCCGAGGGACTGGCAGGCCGAGGTGGCGGAGGTCGCTCTGATCCGGCGCGCTGCCGTGGACGCCGCACTTCAGGTCTGACCGTCCCTAAAAGACAGACTATTTCCTCGCCATTTTGGTGGGCGGTTCAGAAGATCCGGTACATCTGGATCGGTCGATCGGCTACGCCTCGTGTGCGGTTGGTCCTTGGCCGTTACGCCGGGAACCGGCAGCATTCTGGGTGAGCTGGCGAAACGGCGGCGGCAACGGATCTTTGCCGGCGTGGCACGGAATGGACACGAGGCGCTAAAGAGGAATCGGCTGTTCTTTCCCTGGGGCGGGGTGGTGCGTCATGATCCGGGTTCTGGTGGTGCGGGACGAGGGGTATTTCGGGGTCCCGGTGCGTGCCCTCATCGAGTCCCGGCCAGACCTGCACTGTGTCGGCACCCTGGCCCTCGACCACGGCCTGGTCGAACGCGCCGCCCAGCTGTGGCCGCACGTGATCGTCTTCGACTCCCAGCACATGGTGAGCCAGTTGCTGCCGTTCGCGTCCGACCTGCACGCCGCCATCCCGTCCTGCGCCCTGCTGGTGCTGTCCGACCCCGCCAAGCGCGGCATGCTGCCGCCACGGCGGCGGGCCGCCGGGCTCAATTTTCTGCTCAAGGGCGCGTCCGAGACCCTTCTGGCCGATTCGGTACGCCGGCTGGCCGCGGGCGAGCGGGTGGTGTCGCCGGTGCTCCAGGCCGCGTCGCTGAACGCCGACCGCTCGCTGACCACCCGGGAACTCGAGGTGCTCGGGCTGGCCGCCGAGGGCGACTCGGTGAAGGACATCGCGAGCCGGCTGTTCCTGTCCGGCGGCACGGTCCGCAACTACCTCTCGGCGATCATCTCCAAGACCGGGGCGCGCAACCGGCTCGACGCGATCCGCATCGCCCGCCGGGATGGTTGGCTGCATTGATCCACCGGGCGGGTCCTGCGCGACGTACCGTTGGGCGGGATGCGACCCGAACCGTTCGTCATCCCGGCGCTGCCGATCCTGCTGCCGCTGGGCGCCGTCCTCATGGTCGCGTCCTGGGTGGTGCTGCGCCGGCGGGGCACGCTGACCGGCCGGCGGCTGGCCGCGTTCTGGCTGGCTTCGTGGTATGCGGTGGCGGTGCTGGGCGCCACGCTGCTCCCGCTCGAGGTCGACCCGGGCGGTGCGATCGAGTGGTTCCGGATCAACCCGGTGCCGCTGACCATGCTGCGGGTCCGCGACTTCGTGCTGAACATCGCGATGACCGTGCCGCTGGCCGCCGTGCTGTATGTCGTGTTCGGGGTGCGCGACCGGGCCCGGGTGCTGCGGGTGGCGGTGCTGGTGAGCGCGTCCATCGAGGTCACGCAGACCGTGCTGATCCTGACCGTGCACGGCAACCGGTGGGCCGAGGCCAACGACCTGGTCGCCAATGTGGGTGGTGCGTGGCTGGGCTTCCTGCTCTTCCGCCGGCTTCTCGACGTCGAGGGGGTACGCCGAGCGGTGGACGGTTCAGCAGCGGTGCCCGAGCGCACGCCCTGACGGCCGGCTGGCGCACGCGTACACCCGGGCGACCGCGGCGGCCTGGTGGTCGGCGTCGTACCGGCGGCCCGCGGTGCGCGGCGGCAACCGGGCGAAGTGGCGCTCGGCGAGGCAGAGCAGTTCGGCCCGCAACTGGCGGGGCAGCGACTCCCGGTCGTGCGGGGTGAGCCGGCGGCTGCCGCCGACCGCGGCCCGGGCCTCGGCCAGTTCCTCCAGCGGCGTGCAGCGGGCGTACAGCGCGGGCAGCCCGGCCGCGATGGCCTCCAGCACCACGAGGCCGAACGTGTGGTCGCCGGGCGAGGCGAAGACGTCCATGGCGCTCAGCATCGCCCGGGGGTGCCCGACCGCGCCGGCGAAGCGCACCCGGTCGGCGATCCCCTCGATCTCGGCGAGCCGTTCCAGCGCGGTGCGCGCCGAGCCGTCGCCGACCAGCAGGAGCACCGCGCCGGGCACCTCGGCCACCGCCCGGATCAGCCGGTCGAACCGTTCGCCCGGCTCGAGCCGGCCCACGCCGCCGACCACCGGCGCGTCCGGCGCGATGCCGAGCCGGTCCCGCACCGCGTGCCGCAGGCCCGGGTCGTACCGGAACTCCTCGGCCGCGACCGCCTTGGGGATCACCGTGACCCGGCCGTCCGGCACGCCGCACGCACGCAGCCGGCCGGCGACCGCCGGGGTGGCCGCGATGGTGACCCGGCCGAGCCGCTCGCCGGCCAGGTAGAGCCGGCCCGCCGGGGCGTCCGGGTCGAGGTGGTGCTCGGTGGCCACCACGCACGGCACGCCGGCCAGCCGGGCCGCGAACCGGCCGGCCAGACAGGCTCGGTGCGCGTGCGCGTGCACCAGGTCGAAACGGCCGCGCCGGATCAGCCGGCGCAGCGGGCCGACCGCGGCCAGGTCGTGCCGCGCGCTCACCTCGTGCACCCGGACCCCGGCGGCGCGCAGGGCGGCGGCGACCGCGCCCGGCGGCGACAGCGTGACGACCTCGCTCTCGTGCGGCAGCCGGCGCACCAGCAGGCGCAACTGATGCTCGGGACCGCCCTCGGCCAGCGCACTGATGACGTGCAGCACTCTCATGGCCCGACCTCGATCCGCGCCTCTCTTTGACGCGTTTAATCGACGCTGCCAAATCAATCGGCCGCAATAACAGTTGCAAATGTCATGGGAAACATGAAGGATCTTCACACTGCTCGTGACAATTGCTACTGTGCCCGGCCACCCCGGAATGACACGCTCCAAATGCGAGCTCGGAAATCATTTCGCGGGCCAATTCCGGCCCTCCCATCGGCGGCCAGGGGGATTTCATGGAGTCAGTGCGCGCGTGGCGTTGGGCTGCCCTGCGCGGCCGGGCCGCCCGGGCCGGGGCGGACGTCCTGGCACTCGCGGTCGCGCTGCTGATCGCCACGCTGCTGCGGCACGACGGCCATGTCAGCCATCTGAACCTGACCGGTCTGCTGGCGCTGGCCGCGGTCGGCGCGGTGGTGCAGGTCGCCGCCGGGCTGCACTTCGGCCTCTACACCGGCCGCTGGTCGTACGGCTGCTTCGAGGAGATCGCGGCGCTGGCCAAGACCGCGGCCGTCGCCACGCCGGTGATCTTCGTGCTGGACACGCTGCTCGGCCGCCTGGCGCCCCGGTCGGCGATCATCGGCTCCGGCCTGATCGCGCTGGTGCTGGCGGCCGGCGTGCGCTACGCCGTGCGGCTGCTGCGCGACCAGCGGCTGCGGCCGTCGCCCGAGCAGGGCAGCCGGGTCGTGGTGATGGGCGCCGGCGAGGGCGCGGCCCAGGTGGTCCGGGCCATGCTGCGCAGCCCGGCCAGCCCGTACGTGCCGGTGGCGCTGCTCGACGACGACCCGGCCAAGCGCAGCCTGCGGGTCATGGGCGTACCGGTCACCGGTAACCGGCACGCGCTGGCCGACGTGGTCCGCCGGTTCCGGGCCGACGCGGTGCTGATCGCCATCCCGAGCGCCGGCGCCGACCTGGTGCGCACCCTCAGCGACCTGGCCCGCCCGCTGAACGTGGACGTCAAGGTGGTGCCGCCGGTGGTCGAGCTGTTCGGCCGCAGCGTCAGCATCGACGACATCCGCCCGGTCAGCCACGCCGACCTGCTCGGCCGCCGCGAGATCAGCATCGACCTGGCCGCGGTGGCGGGCTACCTGGCCGGGCGCCGGGTGCTGGTCACCGGGGCCGGCGGGTCGATCGGCTCGGAGCTGTGCCGGCAGCTGGCCCGGTTCCAGCCGGCCCGGCTGGTGATGCTCGACCGCGACGAGTCCGGCCTGCACGCGGTGCAGCTGTCGCTGGACGGCCGCGGCCTGCTCGACGACCGCAACCTGGTGGTCGCCGACATCCGCGACCAGCAGCGGCTCGACGAGGTGTTCCGGGAACACCGGCCGCAGGTGGTGTTCCACGCGGCGGCCCTCAAACACCTGCCGCTGCTGGAGATGCACCCGGCCGAGGCGCTGAAGACGAACGTGCTGGGCACCTACCAGATCCTGCAGACCGCGCTGCGGCACGGCGTCGACCGCCTGGTCAACATCTCCACCGACAAGGCCGCCGAGCCGGTGAGCGTGCTCGGCTACTCGAAACGCATCACGGAGCGGCTGACCGCGGCCGCGGACACGGCGGTGGCCGGCACCTACTGCAGCGTCCGGTTCGGCAACGTGCTGGGCAGCCGCGGCTCGGTGCTCACGGCGTTCGCCGCCCAGGTGGCCGCGGGCGGGCCGCTGGCCGTCACCGACCCCGAGGTGTCCCGGTTCTTCATGACCGTGCAGGAGGCGGTCCGGCTGGTGATCCAGGCCGGCGCGCTGGACAGCGCCGGCGAGGTGCTGGTGCTCGACATGGGCGAGCCGGTGCGGATCGCCGATGTGGCGCACCGGATCGCCGCCGAGGCCGACCGGCACATCCAGGTGGTCTACACCGGGCTGCGGGCCGGCGAGAAACTGCACGAGGTGCTGCTCGGCCCCGGCGAGGTGGACCGCCGCCCGAACCATCCGCTGATCTCGCAGGTGCCGGTGCCGCCGCTGGACGGTGCGGTGCTGTCGCTGGCCGACCCGGCCGCGCCGCGCACCGACCTGATCGCGGTGCTGCGCTGGCTGGCCGAGTCTCCGGCGCTGTCCGTGGTGCGCGAGCCGCAGCAGGCGAGGCAGCGATGAGCCGGGTCATCGTGGTGGGGCAGGGCTACGTGGGGTTGCCGCTCGCGGTCCGGGCCGCCCAGGTGGGGCACGACGTGGTCGGCTTCGACCTGGACGACGAACGCGTCAAGCGGCTCGCCGCCGCCGAGTCCTACGTGGACGACATCTCGAACGAGGAACTGCGCGAGGTGCTGGACGCCGGCACCTTCCACCCGTCGGCCGACCCGCGCTCGTGCGCCGGGTTCGACGTCGCGGTCATCGCGGTGCCCACCCCGCTGCGCGACGGCACCCCCGACCTGACCTACATCGAGGAGTCGGCTCGCACGCTGGCCCGTTACCTGCGTCCCGGCGCCACCGTCGCGCTGGAGTCCACCACCTACCCGGGCACCACCGCCGAGCTGGTGGCGCCGCTGCTCGAGGAGGGCTCCGGCCTGGTCGCCGGCGTCGACTTCCACCTCGGCTACAGCCCCGAGCGGATCGACCCGGGCAACCGCGAGTGGGATCTGGTGCGTACCCCCAAGGTTGTCTCCGGCATCAACCCGGAGTCACTGGCCCGCATCGAGGCCTTCTACGGCTCGGTGGTCGAGCGCACCGTGCCGGTCTCCGACACCCGGGTCGCCGAGCTGGCCAAGCTGCTCGAGAACACGTTCCGGCACGTCAACATCGCGCTGGTCAACGAGCTCGCGGTGTTCGCGCACGACCTCGGCATCGACGTGTGGGAGGCGATCGGCGCGGCCGCCTCGAAACCGTTCGGGTACATGAAGTTCGTGCCCGGACCCGGCGTGGGCGGGCACTGCCTGCCGATCGACCCGTCCTACCTGTCCTGGCGGGTGCAGCGCACGCTCGGCCAGAGTTTCCGCTTCGTCGAGCTGGCCAACGACATCAACAACCACATGCCCGACTACGTGATCCGGCGGCTGGTGGCCGCGCTCAACCGGCAGCGCAAGGCGGTCAACGGGTCGACCGTGCTGCTGCTGGGCCTCGCGTACAAGAAGAACAGCGGCGACGCGCGCGAGTCGCCGGCCCGCCGGGTGGCCGCGCTGCTGCTCGACATGGGCGCCGAGGTGCGCGCCGCCGACCCGCACGTGGTGGAGGACGCGCACATCGACCGGCGGGTGATCCGGGTGGCGCCGACCGCCGAGCAGATCGCCGCCGCGGACGCCGTGCTGCTACTCGCCGACCACGACGCCTTCGACCTGGACCTGGTGCTGGAGCACGCCCGGTACGTGCTGGACACCCGGCGCCGCCTCACCGGACCCACCGTGGAGTCGCTCTAAGGAGGACACGTGCCCGCCGTACGCCTGCTCTGGGATCTTGCCAACCGCCTGGCCGCCGCCGTCGCTCTCATGCTGTTGTCCCCGGTGTTGCTGGGCGTAGCCCTGTGGATCCGGCTCGCCGACGGGCCGGGCGTGCTGTTCATTCAGGACCGCGCCGGCCGCAACGGGGTGCCGTTCCGGATGTGGAAGTTCCGCACCATGGTCCCCGACTCGGTGGCGCTGAGCGCCCGGATGGGACTCGACGACCCGTTCGGCCTGGTCGAGAACGACCCGCGGATCACCCGCTGCGGCCGGTTCCTGCGCCGCACCAGCCTGGACGAGCTGCCCCAGCTGGCGCACGTGCTGCTCGGCACGATGAGCCTGGTCGGCCCGCGCCCCGACGTGCTGCCGCAGGTGGCCAACTACTCGGCCGCCGACCGCCGCCGCCTCGAGGTGAAGCCCGGCATCACCGGCTGGGCGCAGATCAACGGCCGCGAGGACATCGACTGGCAGCAGCGCTTCGAACTGGACCGCTGGTATGTCGACCACTGGTCGCCGGCGCTCGACCTGCGCATCCTGTGGCGCACCGCGACCTCGCTGCACCGCGGCGAACCCCCGGTGCACGTCGACGAGCTGAACATCCAGCGTGCCGGCCGTGCCGCCTGACATCGGGTCCGAGTTCCACTGGGATCCGTCCCTGCTGACCGGCGGCGGCCCGCCCTGGCTGCCGCCGCGGCACGAGCTGTTCGCGACCGGCTGCGGTGCGCTGGCCGCGCTGCTGCTCCGGCTGAGCCCGGCCGGTCGCCTGCACCTGCCCACCTACTTCTGCATCGGCGTCGCCGAGTGGCTCTCCGCGCGGATCCCGATCGCCTGGTACCGGCATCTGCCGGACGGCCGCGGACCGCGCTGGGAGACGCTGCGGGTGCGCGACGGCGATCTGGTGCTGGCGCAGAACCTGTTCGGGCGCGACGACGGTTCGCCGTGGCTCGACTGGATGCGCGCCCACCCCGGCATCGTCGTGGTCGAGGACCATTCGCACGATCCGGTGGGGGAGTGGGCAAGAGCAAGCCAGGCGCCGTACGCGCTGGCGTCGTTGCGCAAGACCCTGCCGGTGCCGGACGGCGGCCTGCTGTGGTCGCCGCGCGGCCTGGACCTGCCCCGGCCGGCCGGCGGCGCGAGCCCGGGGACCGAGCTCAAGCTGGCCGGGATGCTGCTGAAGGCGGCCTGGCTGGCGGGGCGGCCGGTGCCGCGCGAGACGTTCCGCTCGCTGCAGGGACGCGGCGAAGGGGAGTTGCTGGGCAGCGGTGGTCCGGCGCACGCGCTGACGGCGGCGGCGCTGCCGCTGCTGGACGCCTACGCGATCCGCCGCCGCGACGCGGCGAACGCCCGCGCTTTAACGGCGGCACTGTCGCCGAAAGCCGCCTCCCAGCCGGATATTTCGCCCACGCCCGCTATTTCGCCCGCGGTGGACGCCTCCGGGTGGCGACTTCTCGGCGCCGGGCCGTTCCGCGTGCAGCTTCTCTGCCGTTCCCAGAACGGCCGTGACGCCCTGCTGCGGCACCTCGCGGCCCACCACATCTTTGCGCCGGTGCACTGGCGGCAGGACCGCACCGCGTTCTGGAGCGGCGACCCCGAAGCCGCCGCGCTGGCCGACCGGATGCTCACGCTCCCGGTCGACCACCGCTGCTCACCGGCCGACGTGCGCCGGACCGCCGAAGTGCTGCGCGCCGCCGCGGAAAGCGCCGCCCAGCGACGGCCGGCGACGGGCCCGGCTCCAGCGGCGTAGGCTCAGCGCCCACCGCAGCGCCGTGCGCGGCACCCGCCGCTGGGTCGTCACGTGCAGCAGGTAGCGCCACAGCGGATACTCGCCGCGCCGGTTCGACAGGGCGTAGGAGAACCGTTTCGCCGGCAGGTCCGCATACTCGGGCATCCGCTCGAACCATTCGCTGCTGGCCCGCGCGGCCTTCTGGAGCGGGGCCAGCGCCGCCTTGCGCCGGTGCTCGTAGCGTTCCAGCGCGGCCGCCAGGTCGCCGCCGCCGGCGATCGCGTCGGCCAGCGCCATGGCGTCCTGCATGGCCAGCTTGGTGCCGGAGCCGATCGCGAAGTGGGTGGTGTGCGCGGCGTCGCCCATCAGCGCCACGTTGCCGCTGTCCCAGCGCCGGTTGGTGACCCGGCGGAAGTTCAGCCAGCCGCCGCCGGCCCGCTGGTCGACCAGCGGGTGGCCGCCGAGGTGGCCGGCGAAGATCCGGCCGAGCAGGTCGGCGCCGGCCGGGCCGTCGAGCCGGTCGAGGCCCAGGCCGGTCCACGTCTCGGGGGTGCATTCGACGATGAACGTGCTGGCGCCGTCGGCGAACGGGTAGGCGTGGAACCAGATCCAGCCGGCCGTGGTCCGCTCGAAGCCGAACGTGAAGGTCCGGAACACGTGCGGGGTGCCGAGCCAGATGTACTTGTTGCGGCCGGTCTCCACCTCGGCGCCGAAGTGCGCGGCGTCCCGCTCGCGGATCCGGCTGCCGGCGCCGTCGCAGGCCACCACGAGATCCGCATCCGAAATGTCCGCCTCGGCCGAAGAGGAGAGCGAGTAACGCACGTCGACACCCAGCTCGACGGCCCGCTCGGCGAGCAGCGACAGGAGCCGGTGCCGGCCCAGGCTGAACCCGTACCCGGCCAGGTGGGTGACCGGCTTGCCGGCCGCGCGCACCTCGTACTCGTCCCAGCGGTAGGCCGCGTCCGAGATCCGCCGGGCGCTGACCGGGTCGTGCCGGAACAGGTCGTCGAGCAGGTCGTCCCAGAACACCACGCCCCAGCCGTAGGTGACGCCGGCCGGGTTGCGCTCCAGCACGGTGACCTCGTGGCCCGGGTCGGCCAGCTTGGCCAGCACCGCGAAATACAGCCCGGCGGGCCCGCCGCCGACGCAGGTGATCCGCATGGTGGGCTCCTAACGGTAGGGCGGGAAGGTGTCCGACGAGGGGCGGTCGCGCGTCAGGTCGCGGAACGCCTCCGGGTCGGCCACCACCCGCCAGGTGTGGAACGGGTGCCGGCCCTCGGCGAAGCCGGTCTTGTAGAAGAACAGCGAGTCGTTGCTGCCGCCCTTGCCGCCGCCGAGGTGGAAGATCGCGTTGCCGCGCGCCTTGCAGTACCGGCGCACCTCGTCGTAGAGCAGTTCGTCGGCGAACCGGTGCCGGGCCCGCCGGGTCGATGCCAGATAGCCGGTGGCGATGCCGTCGTGCTCGAAGAACGTGTTGCCGCCGACCACCTCGTCGCCCTCCAGCGCGACCGCCAGGTGCATCCGGTCGCCGACCGCGTCGTGCAGCGCGACCAGGTGCTCCTCGGTGAAGAAGTAGTACGGCGACGCGCCGAGCCGCCGCATGTTGTCGTGGTAGACGGCGACCCACTCGCCGAGCCGGGACCAGTCGTCGAACACCACCTTGGTGCCGTCCCGCCGGGCCCGGTTGATGTGGTTGCGGTGGTCGCCGCGGGTCTGCCGCCACATCTCGTCGAAACTGACGCACAGGTCGACGGTGACCGTCTCGCCGTGCCGCACCAGCGTGCCGAACCGTTCCAGCACCGGCAGCGGGGCCGGCAGCAGCGGGTGCATCCGGACGAACGCGGTGACGATCCGCTCCGCCCGCAGTGTCGCCAGCAGCGCGGCGCAGGCGCGTTCCCAGAAACCCGGGTCCTCGGTGTCGGCGACCGGCGCCGGGTAGCCGTACGGTGACACCACATCGCGCCGCCCGGTGGCGCCCGGGATGTCCCGCACGATCAGCGGCAGCAGCAGATGGTGACCGTCCTCGGTGTAGTGGAACGCGGCCGGTTCGCCGCCGACCAGCCGGGCGTCCAGCGTCGCGTACACCGGCTCGTGATGCAGGTCGTGAAAGATCGTGCGCAGCGCCTGCCGCCACTGGGCGGCCTCCGGTCCCACCAGCGATCCGGTCATCTACTGCCTCCCCTGTCCGGCCCGCAGCATCCGGGCGTTGAGCGCCATGTTGGCCGCGAACTGATCGTTGACCACCCGGTGCTGGTCGAGCCGCAACTGCACGGCCGGGTCGGTGCGGCCCAGCTTCACGAAACCATCCGCGTACCACCCGTTGTCGGTGCCGCTGCCGTCCACATAGCCGCGATAGGTCTGCCCTGCGGGCCAGACCACCCGGGTGAGCAGCGCCGCGAAGGCCGCCAGGTCCGTCGTGGTCCAGGTGGGGGTTTCGAGCACGTACGCGACGACGCCGTTGCCGTGCCCGACGTCCTGCCCGGGCCGGGCCGCCGAGCCCCACCGGTCGGACCAGAAGTACGCGGTCGGCTCCACCGGGTTGCGCCGCATCTGGTCGCGCAGGCGCCGGTCGATGGTGGTGCTCACCTCGCGGTAGCGGTCGCGCCGGGCCGGGTCGGCGGTCATCCCGGCCAGGTGCACCGCGATCAGCGCCCAGTGCGCGGCCATGTGGGTGCGCTCGCGATAGATGGTCTCGTCGGCGCCGCGCGCGAACCACTTCTCGAAGACCTGCACCTCGGCGAACTCGAGCAGCCGCCGATAGTCCGGGGTAAGCAGGCCGGCGTCGTGCATGGCGGCCAGCAGCGCGGTGCCGTACCGCCAGAAGTAGCTCTCGTAGAGCGGCACCTCGTCACCGTCCTGTCCGGATTTCGACGACGGCCAGCCGAGGTAGTGGTCGCGGAAGGTGCTGCCCGGAATCGACCGGGACGGCACCGCTGAGCCGGCCACGTTGGTCACCAACTGCACGGCCCGGTCGAGGTAGCGGCGGCCGCCGGTGGCCCGGAACATGGCCACGCACGCGTCCACCGAGTAGGACAGGTCGTAGTGGTCGCGGCTGTCCGCGGACCGGCTCATCGGCAGCCCGGTCTCGCCCTGGTAGTCCCAGCTCTGCTCGAACACGGCGGTCCACTGCTCGACGGTCTTGAGCCGCCCGGCCGGCGGCGGGGTGCCCGGCTCGGCGGGCAGCGGCGCGAGTATGGCCGGCGCCTCGCCGTCGTGCCCGCACCCGGCCAGCGCGCCGAGCGCGACCAGCAGCAGGGTCCGCCGCGCGGTCATGCTGTGCCCTCCCTAGGCATGCCGCCCACCGCCTCACGGTCGGGCGACGGGACCACCGCGGCGGCCGCGGCCATGGCGGCGAACAGCCAGGCCAGCCGGGCGTCGTAGTAGTCGCCGGAGAACAGGCTGCTCAGCGCCACGAACACGGCCGAGGCCACGGCCAGGCCGGTGAGCCGCGGGTGCGCGCCGCCGCGGCGGACCGTGGCGGCCCACAGCACGATCGCGGTGACCAGCAGCGCGAGCCCGGCCAGCCCGCCCTCGGCGGCCACCCCGAGCAGGTAGTTGTGCGGGTATTCGACGTGCTGGTTGACGCCGATCAGGCCGTAGTAGCCGTCCAGGCCGGCGCCGGCCAGCGGGTGGTCGGCGGCCAGCCGCCAGGCGGACGCCCAGATGTCGGTGCGGTCCGACAGGTAGCGCTGCTGCACGGTCTGCTCGACGAAGCGCTCCTGGAACAGGCCGGTGATCGCGGGCGGGGCGAACGCGGCCACCGCGACGGCGACCGCGGTCAGCCCCAGTCCGGCCACCACGACCGGGCCGGCCCGCAGCCGGTGGCGCAGCTTGAGCAGGGCGGCCCCGGCGACCACCAGACCGGCCAGCAGCCCGGCCCGCGACCCGGACAGCACCGCGGCCAGCAGGAACAGCGGCACGGCGAGCAGCAGCCAGAGGCGGCGGTAGGTCAGGTAGAGGGCGATCGCGCTGATCACGCCGAGGATCTGGATCCGGACGAAGACGTTGGGGCCGCCGCCGAACGCCGAATACCGTCCCTGCTCGCCCGGGCCGTTGACCAGCAGGGCGGCCAGCGCGAAGACCACCCCGGCCGCGTAGAACAGCACGAACGTGGTGCGCACCACCCGGACCGGGTCGCCGGTCGCGTACAGGTAGACGGCGACCGTCAGCGCGGCCATCAGCACCAGGTCGAGGGTCTGCGAACCGACTCGCGCGGCCTCGGGCGCCCACAGCCCGGACGCGATCTGGTAGACGAAGAACAGGATGGCCGCCACCAGCCAGCCCTCGCGGCGCCGGGCGGGCTCGCTGACGGCGGCCGGGCGCGGGCGGCGGCGCAGGTCGACCACCAGCACGGCGAGCGCCGCCAGCAGGCCGATCACCCGCAGGTCGACCCAGGCCAGGTCGGTGAACCCGGCCCGGTCCAGGGTGAACCGGCCGCCGATCGCCACCAGCACCAGCACCAGGGCCGGGGCCAGGAAGACGCGGGGCGCGATGTACCACTTCACGGCGCGCTCCGCGGCAGGCGGTCGGCCAGCAGCGCGAACACCAGGCAGGCGCCGTAGCCGAGCAGCGACCCGTACGCGGCGCCGAGCATGCCGTAGGCCGGGATCAGCAGCAGGTACGCCGCGAAGCTCACCACGAAACCGGCGATCTCGGCGGCCGAGACGAGCGCGCCGTGCCCCTTGGCGACCATCAGGCCGAGACTGACCCGGGACAGCGCGTACAGCCCGGCCGCGGCCACCAGCGGCAGCACCACGTCGCGGGCCGGCGCGTAGCGGTCGCCGAAGACCGGGACGATCAGCAGGTACAGGCCGCCGGCCACCAGCGGGCCCGCGGCCAGCACGAACACCAGCGACCCGGCGAGGATCCGGCGGGTGTGCAGGCGGCCCTCGCGGTGCGCCCGCCGCCACCGGCCCAGCCGCGAGTCGGCGTACGCCCGCAACGGCCAGGCCAGCAACTCGGTCATGGTGGCCACCGCGGCGTAGAGGCCGAGCGCGGTGGTGGAGGCGAGCGCGGGCAGCGCCAGCCGGTCGGAGCGCAGCATGGCCATGTTGGACAGCGCGGCCGGGAACAGCGCGAGCCCCTGCCGGCGGACGAGCCGGTTGCGGTCGTCGACGGGCCGGTCCGCCTGCTGGGCCGGGCGGCGCAGCCAGTAGGCCACGAACCCGGCCGTGGGCAGCGCGCCGGCCAGCAGGTAGGCCAGCAGCCACGCCTCGGGCCGGGTGGCGCCGGCCAGGAACAGCGCGGTCATGCCGCCGAGCAGCAACACGGTCTCGACCACCCGGCAGGTCAGGAAATCCTGGGCGCGGCCCACCGCGATGGCGATCGACCGGGTGGCCAGCCCGGCCGCCTCGACCAGTGCGAACGCGGCGATCAGGGCCAGCACGAGCGGGCCGGGGTCGAGCCGGGGCGGTGCCAGCGCGGCGTATCCGGCGACCACCGCGACGCCCACGCCGCACGGCACCACCAGCAGGCGCGCGTAGGCCCGGATCGCGGCGGCCGGCGGCACCTCGTGGTAGGCCGCCACGAAGCTGCGCTCGGTGCCCAGCAGCAGGCCCTGGCTGGCCAGGTAGACCACCTGGAGCAGCAGCGCCACCTCGCCGCGGTGCGCCGGGTCGAGCGTCCGCACCATCATCACGTTGGCGGCCAGCGCGACCAGGCCCATCAGCAGCTGCGCGGCGATCAGGTGCACCACCGGGTCGCGCAGCCGGGCCGCCAGCCCGGTGGCCGGCGCCGGCGCGACCCGCAGGTCAGCCATCGTCGTCCTCGGTGGACTCCACCCGGGCCCGGCCGCGGGCCAGGCCGGCCGCCCGGTACGTGCCCGGCGGCGGCCCGGTGATCAGGCCCAGCCCGGCGGCCGGCGGCACCGGGCGGTGGCCCGCGGTGCCGGCCGGCAGCCGGCGCGGCAGCGCGTTGAGCACCGCGCCGGCCAGCGTGGCGCCGACCCGTTCGAGCAGGTCGGCAGAACGCTGCACGTCGGCCGCCGGGGTGCGGTTGGCGCGCACCACCAGCAGTGCCCGGTCGGTCACCTTGCTGAGCACCACGGTGTCGGCCACGCCGCGCAGCGGGGGAGCGTCCACCAGCACCACGTCGAACAAGCCGGTGAGCATGGTCAGCGTGGCGCTCAGCCGGGGCGACGCCAGCAGCTCGCCCGGATCGGCGACCGGGGCGCCGCAAGGCAGCACGGTGAGCCGGCCGTCCAGCGGGTCGCGCAGCACGGTGGTCACCGGCGTGGCGCCGGTCAGCACCTCGGCGAGGCCCGGCCCGTCGTCGAGGGCCAGGTAGCGGGCGACGCCGGGGGTGCGCAGGTTGGCGTCGACCAGCACCACCCGGGCGCCGGTCTCGGCCAGCGCGATGGCCAGCCCGCAGGTGATCGCGGTGGTGCCCTCCTTGGGCCCGGTGCCGGTGAGCAGCAGTGAGGAGCCGTGTCCCGGGGTGGTGGCGGCCAGTTCCGGCAGCAGGCTGCGCAGCCGGCGGAAGGCCTCGGCCAGGGCCTCGCCGGGCCGGCCGGCCGAGCGGTCCAGCGAGATCGTGCCGACCGTGCCGATGCCGAGCCGGCGCAGGTCGTCCTCCTCGGTGACGGTGCGGCGGGTGGCCTCGCGGACGGCCACCGCGACGGCGCCGGTGAGCAGCCCCAGCACGGCCGAGAACGCCAGGTTGCGCACCAGGTTGCCGGGCTCGCGGGCGGTGACCGGGTCCTGCGCGACGGTCACCGACGGTTTCGGCCCGTCCCCGGCGGAGCCCGGCGGGTCGAGCTGTTTGGCCAGGCCCACCAGCACCGCGGTGGCGGTGGTGACGAGTTGCCGGCTGCGCTGCGCGGACGCGTCGGTGGCGGTGACCACCAGCAGGTCGGTGCCGTCCTGCACCTGTGCCGACAGGCTCTCCTGCACCTGCTCGGCGGTCAGGCCGCCGCCCAATTTGGTGACCACCGCGCCGGCCACCCGGGGGCCGGTCAGCAGCACGATGTACGAGTTGAGCCGGCTCGCCTTGGCGTCCGGGTCGCCGGCCCCGGTGGTCACGTACAGCACCATCGACGACCGGTAGGCGGGTGCCGCGGTCAGCGACACCGCCGCCGCGATGCCGGTGGCGAGCAGCACCGGCAGCAGCAGCCACAGCCACCGGCGGCGGCAGGCCCGGACGTACTCACGCAGTTCCACGTCGCGCCACCGCCCGGTTCAGCACTGCCTCGAAGTCGTCGAACAGGCGGTCCCGGGAGAACCGCTCGACGGCCAGCCGGTGCGCCGCGGCGCGGGCCCGGGCCAGCCAGTCGTGGTCACGGACGTGCTCGGCGAGCAGCACACCGGCCTTGTCCGGGTCGTACGGGTCGAGCAACAGCCCGGCCCCGGTCTCCTGGAGCAGGTCGGCCTGCCAGCCGCCGTAGTTGATGGCGATCGGGCGGGACGCGGCGAGCGCGTCGAAGAACTTGTTGGCCGAGTTGTCCCAGAGCGCGCGGACCGGCCGCACGAAGCTGGACGACAGGGTGGACGCGGCCAGGATCACCGGCAGGTCGGCCTTGGGCACCTTCTCCCACATGTGCACGGTGTTGCCGAGCAGCCCCAGCCCGGCCGCGAGTTGCCGGGTCTGGTCCCACTCCCGGCCGTGCCCGACGATCAGCACCTGCGCCGCCGGGTCACGCTCGCGCAGCCGCTGCGCGGCCCGCACCAGATAGTCCACGCCGTTCACCGCGCCCAGCGCTCCGGTGTAGACGATCAGCGGCCGGTCGCCCAGCCAGCGGTGCTCCGAGCGGAACCGGTGCACGTCCTGGTCGCGTACCCCCTCGAACATGGCCAGGTCGGCGGCGTTGGGAATCATCGTGGTTCTGGTGGCCGGGCGGCGGGCGGTGACGCCGGCCGCCATGCCGGGGGAGAGCGCGACGACCTCGGCGGCGTTGCGGTACGCGAAGTTGGCCAGCGCGCAGGCCAGCCGCCGGGCCACCGGGTTGCGCAGCGCACCCATCTCGATCGGCACCTCGGGCCACAGGTCGCGCACCTCGAACACGAACGGCACCCGGCGCAGGCGGGCCGCGATCACGCCGGGCACCGCCACGGTCAGCGGGGTGCTGGTGGCGAACACCAGGTCGGCGCGTAGCCGTGCGGCTTTCGCCGCGGCCAGCACCATGAACTCGGCGAAGGCGCGCAGGCGGCGGGCATGGGACATGTGATTCGAGTACGGGACGGAGTACCAGTGCACGGTGACCCCGTCGTCCTCGGTACGCCGCCAGCCGACCGCCCGCTTGCCGGGCGTGATGTCGGTGGTGATGACGTCGACCGTGTGGCCGCGCGCGACCAGCCGCCGGGCCTGCTCGTAGGAGCGGATGCCCCCGGTCATGCCGGGGTTGCAGTAGTACTGATGGATGTAGACGATGCGCATCGGCCGGTCATCCCTCCCGCACGGCGGATACCACGCGTTCCCGGTCGTGGTCGGTGAGCGCCGACCCGCTGGGCAGACAGACGCCGCGGTGGAACAGGTCAGCGCTGACCGCGCCGCCGCGCCGCGGACAGTCGTGGAAGGCCGGCTGGAGGTGCATGGGTTTCCAGGCCGGCCGGGCCTCGATGTTGTGCCGGGCCAGGCGGGCCAGGACGGTGTCGCGGTCGGCGCCGAACTCGTCCGGGTCGACCAGCAGGCAGGTGAGCCACCAGTTCGGCCGGCCGTACCCGGCGACCGGCATGAAGGTGAGCCCGGGCAGGTCGAGGGCCTGCCGGTAGTAGCGGGCCGTCTCGCGGCGGCAGGCGATCATCTCGCCGAGCCGTTGCACCTGGCCGCGGCCCACGGCGGCGAGCAGGTTGCTGAGCCGGTAGTTGTAGCCGACCGTGCGGTGCTCGTAGTGCGGCACCGGCTCGCGGGCCTGGGTGGCCAGGTGCCGGGCCTGGCGCGCCACCCGGTCGTCGCCGGTGAGCAGCATGCCGCCCCCGCCGGTCGTGATGATCTTGTTGCCGTTGAAGGACAGCACCCCGGCCAGCCCGAACGAGCCGGCCGGCCGCCCGTGGTAGGTGGCGCCGAGGGCCTCGGCCGCGTCCTCGATCAGCGGCACGCCGTACCGGTCGCAGGCGTCCAGCAGCGGCCGGTAGTCGGCGCACTGGCCGTACATGTCGACCGCGATCACCGCCCTGGGCAGCCGGCCGCGCGCGTTGCGGGCCCTCAGCTCCTCGGCCACCAGGGCCGGGTCGACGTTCCAGCTCTCCGGCGTGCTGTCCAGGAAGACCGGGCGGGCGCCCAGGTACATCACCGCGTTCGCGGTGGCGGCGAAGGTGAACGACGGCACCAGCACGGTGTCGCCGCGGCGCACGCCGGCCGCCACCAGCGCCAGATGCAGTGCCGCGGTGCCGCTGGCCAGGGCGACCGCGTGCGGCACGCCGACCAGTTCGGCCACCTGCGATTCGAACGCGTCGAGGTCGGGGCCGACCGGCGCCACCCAGTTGGCGTCGAACGCGGCCAGCAGCAGCTTCCGCTCGACGTCGCTGACGTCCGGCGGGGACAGGTAGATGCGGGTGTCAGTCATGGATCCGGGTCCGCACCGCGCCCAGCGGCCAGGCCGGGTGCAGGCCCTGCCGGTTGATGTGCAGCGGGGGGTCGCCCGGCCGCATCGGGGTGCGCAGCGTGCTGGCGAAGCTGCGGTAGCCGGCCTCCCGGGCGAGGCGCACGTCGCGCTCGCCGAAGTCGACGGCCGGGTGCCCGTACGGCGCGGCGAAGTCGCGCACCTCGGCGCCCAGCTGGTCCTCCAGCTCGCGTTTCGAGGCGGCGATCTCGTGCCGCGCGCCGTCGCCGTCGCAGTCGGCGAGCCGGGTGTGGGTGACCGTGTGCGAGCCGACCGGGTAGCCGGCGGCGTGCAACGCGCGGCAGTCGTCCCAGTTCATCTGCCCGGGCCGGCCGACCAGCCCGGTGGTGACGAAGAACGTGGCCGGCACGTTCAGCTCGCGCAGGATCGGCACCACCACCCCGGTCCAGCTCGGGTGGCCGTCGTCGAAGGAGAGACAGAACACCGGCCCGGTCATCGACCGCCGGCCGGCCAGGATCTCGAGCGCGTCGTCCCAGGAGACCAGCGTGCCGAGCCGGCCGAACGTACGCAGGTGGTGGCGCAGGCCGGCGGCGTACTCCGGGAGCACGTCGTGGTAGAAGGGGAAGTAGAGCCGCGCGGTCGCCGGCAGCCGGCGGAACAGGCCGGCGGCAGCCAGGATGCGGCCCTGGGTGCGTGGCCGCTGTCGCAGCCGGCGGCGCAGGCCCAGCTCGTTCAGGCGCCGCTTGATGAAGGTCGGCTTGATGAGGGTCGGCGGCTGCATGCACTCACCCTGACAAATGAATACCGGCTCGCGTCAGTAGCAATTGTCATATTGAACGCGAGACTTATTCACATCGAAAAGAACGCCTTGCGGAATGCGCTTGCGGGCGCGCATCATCCTGGCTTGGAGGCCCATTCCACGAAGGGGATCCGATGTTTCGATTGCACCGCGTGGAGCCGTCCGCCGAGTTGTGGGCGGACCGCGCCACGTACCCGGATCGCCTGATCTTCCACACCCCGCAGTGGCTGCGGTTCGTGGCCGAGACGCAGCGCGCCGAGCCGGTGCTGGCCACCGTGCACGACGGCGGCACACCGGTGGGCCACTTCACCGGGCTGGTCACCAAGCGGTACGGCCTGCGCATCCTGGGCAGCCCGATGGCCGGCTGGACCACCTCGTACGGGGGCTTCAACCTGCGGCCTGCAGTGCCGCGGCGGGCGGCACTGGAGGCGCTGATGCCGTTCGCGTTCGGCGATCTGGGGTGCGCCCACCTGGAGATCCGCGACCGGCACCTGACCGAGGCCGACCTGGGCGGCCTGGGTCTGCGCTGGCAGTCCGCCCCGACCGCGGTGATCGATCTGACCCCGGGCGAGGACGCGCTGTTCGGCGCCATGGCGAGTGCCTGCCGGCGCAATATCCGTAAGGCCGAACGATCCGGCGTGGTCATCGAGGAGGTCACCGGTGATCCGGCATTCGCCGGGCAATTCTTTGACCAGTTAAGGGACGTTTTCGCCAAACAGAATCTGGTGCCGACCTATCCGGTGGAGCGGGTCCGGTCGCTGATCCGGCACCTCGGCCCGGCCGGCCGGTTGCTGCTGCTGCGCGCCCGCGACCCGGGCGGCCGGTGCATCGCCACGGCGGTGCTGCCCTGGTATCACCGCACCATGTACTTCTGGGGCGGCGCGAGCTACCGGCCCGATCAGCACCTGCGGCCCAACGAGGCACTGATCTGGTACGCGCTGCGCTGGGCCCGGCAGCGCGGCGTCACCGAGTTCGACTTCGTCGGCGGCAACTCCTACAAGCAGAAGTACGGCACCACCGAGGTGCCGGTGCCGTGGGCCCGCCGGTCCCGGTCGCCGTTGGTGGCCGGCCTCCGGGACGCCGCCAAGGAGGCCTTTTCGCTGCGCCAGAAAGCCGTTGCGCGCCTGACTAGGCAGGTTTGAACTCACCGGCCTCGTAGCCCGTAGTAGTCGGCAGGGGGCGGTTGGGTGGAGGCCCTGGGTGGAGGCCCGGAATGAGTGGTGACCGGATCGTCGGCATCGGTACGCGCTGGGCCGGCACCGAGCGGCGGCCACGGCGGCACGGCGAGCGACCCATGGAGCGCGAGCCGGTGGATCGTGCTGCCCAGGATCGGGCTGCCCAGGATCGGGCGGCGATGGAACGGGCCGCCATGGAACGGGCCGCGATGGAGCGGGCGGAGCGCACCGCCGCCATGGAACGCGCCGCGGTGGAACGGATGCCCGGCCAGCGGCCACCGATGGAACGGTCCCCGATGGACCGGCAGCCGATCGACCGGTCGATGCTGGACCGGCCCGATCGGCCGCCCCTCGGCCTGGTCCCCGACGACAGTCCGGACCGGGCCATGGAGGTCCTGGTCATCGCGCAGCGCACGGCCGAGGACCACATCCGCACCACCCGGGCCGAGGCCGACAAGATGCGCGCCGAGGCGCTCGCCTCGGCCGACGAGATCGTGCGTGACGCGCACACCCAGGCACAGGACATCCGGCGCCGGGCCGAGCAGATGATGGTCGAGGCGAACGACGCCGCCGACCGCCTCGGCCGGCGCGCCCAGGAGCGCGCCGAGGAGGTGGAGCACTCCGCCATGGTGATCCTCTCGGACGCCCGGGAGCGTGCCGAGCGGATCGGCGCGGAGGCCCAGCTCGGCGCCGAGGAGGTGGAGCGCTCGGCGCTGGTGATCCTGTCCGACGCCCGGGACCGGGCCGAACGGATCGGCGCGGACGCGCAGATGAGCGCCGACGAGCTGCGCCGGCAGGCCAAGGCCGAGTACGACGCGGTGCTGGAGCGGCTGCAGTCCAATCGGGAAAATCTGCTGGGCCAGATCGAGTCGCTGGAGCAGTTCGACCGGGACTTCCGTGGTCAGCTGCTGGACTTCATGCAGGGTCAGGTGCGGGCCTTGCTGGCCGACGATCCGCAGCGGGCGGAACAGCAGCAGCAGTATCCGCAGGGGTGACCACGCCGTCGACCCGCCGCGGGACGGCGCGGTAGTCGTCGGCCAGTTCCGGCGGCAGCAGCGTGGGCGGGCAGTTCTGCCAGGCGACCGGCCGCAGGAAGCGGCGGATCGCGGTGGCGCCCACCGACGTGTGCTGCGAGTTGGTGGCCGGCCAGGGGCCGCCGTGCTGCTGCGCCCAGGCCACCGCGACGCCGGTCGGGTAGCCGTTGTAGATGATCCGGCCGGCCCGCGGCAGCAGCCGCCGGGACAGCTCGGCGGGCAGCCGGGTCTCGCCGGAGGCGTGCTGCACGGTGGCGGTCAGCGACCCGGGCAGCCGGCCGAGCGCGCCGACCAGGTCCGCCTCGTCCCGGTAGCGGGCCACCACGGTGACCGGCCCGAAACACTCCTCGGTGGCCTCCGGCGGCAGGCCGGCGGCGGTGGTGGCGAGCAGCAGCGGCCGCCCGAAGAATCCCCCGGCACCGGCCGGCCCGGTGGCCCGTGCCGCAGCCTCGCCGCCGGTGGCCGGAGCTGCCTCCGCGCCGTGCGTCACGGTCTCGGTCCGCGCCGCCAGCGCCGCGGAGATGCGGGCGAACGACTCGGCGATCCCGCCGTTGAGCATCACCTGCGGCTCGGCCGCACCGACCGCCTCGGCGATCGCCGCCACCACCGCGTCGCCGGCCGCACCGGCCGGCACGAAGACCAGGCCCGGCTTGGTGCAGAACTGCCCGGCGCCGAGCAGGACCGACCCGGCCACCCCGGCGCCGATGTCCGCGGCCCGCTCGGCCGCCGCGTCCGGGGTGACGATCACCGGGTTGAGGCTGCTCAGCTCGCCGAAGAACGGGATCGGCTCGGGCCGCCGTTCGATGATCTCCAGCAGCGCCCGGCCGCCGCCGAGCGAGCCGGTGAACCCGACCGCCCGGATCGCCGGATGGGCCACCAGATCGGCGCCGGCCGGCACGCCGTGCACGAGTGCGAGCGTGCCCTCGGGAGCGCCGCTCCTGCGGGCCGCCGCGTCCATCAGGTCGAAGCAGAGCTGTGCGGTGGCCGGATGTGAGCCGTGCGCCTTGACCACCACGGGGCAGCCGGCCGCCAGCGCCGACGCGGTGTCGCCGCCCGGCACCGAGAACGCCAGCGGGAAGTTCGACGCGCCGAACACCGCGACCGGACCGACCGGCACCAGCATCCGCCGCAGGTCGGGCCGCGGTCCCATCGGGGTGTCGCCGGCGTGGTCGACGATCGCCTCGAGATAGCCGCCGTCGCGCAGCACCTCCCCGAAGAACCGCAGCTGGTAGCAGGTGCGGGTGAGCTCGCCGTCGAGCCGGCCGGTGCCCAGGCCGGACTCCCGGCCGGCGGTCGCCACGATCCGGTCCCGGCCACCGTCCAGCGCCGCGGCGAGCGCGTCCAGCAGGGCGGCCCGGCCGAGGCGGCCGAACTCGTCGAGGGCACCGGCGGCGGCCGCGGCCTGCCGGCAGGCCGCGTCGACCTGGCCGGTGCCGGTCTCGGCGGCGACGGTGCCGGTCACCTCGCCGGTGCGCGGGTCGATGCTGACCACGTCGGTGCTGGCTACGTCGGTCACAGTGTCCTCCGGATGTCGGCGCGCTGCACGGTCCAGTGGCGGGCCTGATCGGTGAGCGTGATCCCGAGGCCGGGCCGGTCGGACAGGTGCATGCGGCCGTCGCGGATCTCGAGGCGCTCCTCGAACAGCGGGTGCAGCCAGTCGAAGTGTTCTACCCACGGCTCGTGCGGGTATGCGGCCGCGAGGTGCAGGTGGATCTCCATGGCGAAGTGCGGGGCGAGCGTGAGGTGCTCCTGCTCGGCCAGCGCGGCGAGACGCAGGAACTGGGTGATGCCGCCGATCCGGGGCGCGTCCGGCTGCAGCACGTCGGCGGCACCGTGCCGGATCAGCTCCCGGTGTTCGGCCACGCTGGTCAGCATCTCACCGGTGGCGACCGCGGTGTCCAGCGTAGCGGCGAGCCGGGCGTGTCCCGCGCAGTCGTACGCGTCCAGCGGCTCCTCGATCCACACCAGCCCGAACTCGTCCAGGGCCCGGCAGACCCGGCGCGCGGTGGGCCGGTCCCACTGTTGGTTGGCGTCGACCATCAGCGGCGTGTCGCCGAGCGCCTCGCGGACCTTGCCGACCCGCACCAGATCCACCCCCGGCTCGGGATGTCCCACCTTGATCTTGATGCCACCGATGCCGGCCGCCAGGTTGCGCCCGGCGTTCTCCAGGATCTGCTCGACCGGCTCGTGCAGGAAGCCGCCGGACGTGTCGTAGCAGCGCACCGAGTCGCGGTGGGCGCCGAGCAGCTTGGCCAGCGGCAGCCCGGCCCGTTTCGCCTTGAGATCCCAGAGCGCCACGTCGACCGCCGCGATCGCCTGGGTGGCGGCGCCGCTGCGGCCCACCGAGGCACCGGCCCAGACGAGCTTGGTCCAGAGCCGGCCGATGTCGCTCGGGTCCTCGCCGATCAGCTCCGGCGCCACCTCGGCGGCGTGCGCGAACTGCGCCGGACCGCCGGCCCGCTTCGAGTAGCCGAAGCCGATGCCCTGGTGGCCGTCCGCGGTGCCGATCTCGGCGAACAGGAACGCCACCTCGGTCATCGGCCGCTGCCGGCCGGTGAGCACCTTGGCGTCGCTGATCGCGGCGGCCAGCGGCAGCGTGATCGAAGACAGCGTGACGCGCTCGATCCGGTCGCCGGTCGCGGTCGCATCAGAGCCGGTCGCGGTCGCATCAGAGCCAGTCACGGCCGCATCAGCGCCGGTCGCTTCGGGTCGAACCGCCAGCCGGGCAGAATGTATTGCATGGCGGCGGCGTCGTCGCGGGCGCCGAGCCCGTTTTCGCGGTAGAGCTCGTGCGCGGCGGCCAGTGCGTCCCGGTCGATCTCGACGCCGAGCCCCGGCCCGTCCGGCACCGCGACGTGGCCGTCCCGGATCTGCGGCGGCTGCCGGGTGAGTGCCTGGCCGTCCTGCCAGATCCAGTGCGTGTCGAGAGCCGTGATCTGCCCGGGTGCGGCGGCGCCGACGTGGGTGAACATCGCGAGCGAGATGTCGAAGTGGTTGTTGGAGTGCGAGCCCCAGGTCAGCCCGAAGTCGTGGCACAGCTGGGCGACCCGGACCGCGCCGCGCATGGTCCAGAAGTGCGGGTCGGCCAGCGGGATGTCGACGGCGTGACTGCGGACCGCGTGGGCCAGTTCGCGCCAGTCACAGGCGATCATGTTGGTCGCCGTGGGCAGCCCGGTGAGCCGGCGGAACTCGGCCATCGTCTCCCGGCCGGAGAGGCCGGCCTCGGCGCCGACCGGGTCTTCGGCGTACGCGAGCACGCCGCGCAGGTCGCGGCAGAGCGCGACCGCCTCGGACAGCAGCCAGCCGCCGTTCGGGTCGAGGGTGATCCGCGCGTCCGGGAACCGGGCGGCCAGCGCGCGCACCGCGGCGACCTCCTGCGCGCCGGCGAACACGCCGCCCTTGAGCTTGAAGTCGGCGAACCCGTAGCGCTGCCGGGCCGCCTCGGCGAGCGCCACCACGGCCGCCGGGGTGAGGGCGGGCTCGCGGCGCAGCCGTTCCCAGTCGTCGCGCGGCTGCGGCTCGGCCCGGTACGGCAGATCGGTGGCCCGGCGGTCGCCGACGTAGAACAGGTAGCCGAGCACCGGCACGGCGTCGCGCTGCCTGCCGTCGCCGAGCAACTCCGCCACCGGCACGCCGAGGTGCCGGCCGAGCAGGTCGAGCAGCGCCGACTCGAGCCCGGTCAGCGCGTGCACGGTGACCCGCTGGTCGAACGTCTGCAGGCCCCGCCCGCCGGCGTCCAGGCCGGCGAACGGCGCGGCCGCGTCCCGGAGCGCCCCGGCGAACGACGCGATCGACCGGCCGACCAGCCGCTCGCCCATCTGCTCGGCGGTGCGCCGGATCGGCTCGCCGCCGGGCACCTCGCCCAGCCCGGTCGCGCCCGAACTGTCGGTGACCAGCACGACGGTGCGGGTGAAGAACGGCGCGTGCGCGCCGCTGAGGTTGAGCAGCATGCTGTCGTGGCCGGCCACCGGCACGACCTCGACCCGCGCGACCGTGGGCGTCACCGCTCACCCTCACCCACCTTCGCGATCAGCGCCGCCAGTTCGGTCTGCTCGGCCGGGGTCAGGTCGGTCAGCGGCGGCCGCACCCGGCCACCGTTGCGGCCGACCGCGGTGAGCCCGGCCTTGATGATCGAGACCGCGTAGCCCCGGGACCGGTCCCGGATGTCCAGGTAGGGGATCACGAAGTCGTTGAGCAGGTCGTACACCGTGGCGCGGTCCTGTGCCCGTACGGCGGCGAAGAAACGCAGCGCGAACCCGGGGAGGAAGTTGTAGAGCGCCGACGAATAGGTGTTGACCCCCAGTTGCAGCAGCGGCAGCGCGAACGTCTCGGCGGTCGGCAACCCGCCGATGTAGATGAGCCGCTCGCCGACCCGGGCGTAGGTGCGGGTCATCCGCTCGATGTCGCCGACGCCGTCCTTGAGGCCGATCAGATTCGGGCAGCGGTCGCAGAGGGCCGCCACCGTGGTGTCGGCGAAGACCGCGTTGCCCCGGCTGTAGACGATCACGCCGAGCTCGGTGGCCCGGCAGATCGCGGCCACGTGCTCGGCGAGCCCGGCCTGGCTGGCCTCAGTGAGGTAGGGCGGCATCAGCAGGATGCCGTTGGCGCCGGCGTCCTGCGCGGCCCGGGCCTGGGCGACCGCCTGAGCGGTGCCACCCGTCGCGGGTGCTACCACCGGGACCAGGTGGGCCGCCTCGCTCACCGCCGCGCGTACCACCTGATCTGTCTCGGCCGGGGTGAGCGAGAAACCCTCGCCGGTGCCACCCGCGGCGAACAGGCCGGACACTCCGAGCCCCGCCTGCCAGGCCAGGTGTTCGCGGTAGCGGGCCTCGTCGAACCGCAGGTCGTCGTCGAAGTGGGTGACCGGGAACGACAGCAGGCCTGCCGGCAGCCGAGCGGCGAGTTCGGCGGGGGGCATCAACGACATGCCGCCACGGTAGGGAGGATCGACGATGCCTGTCCAAGAGTGTTTACGTATCGTGTGATACCTCGAAGGCATCGAGTGCCCGCAGCACCTGGCGCAGCGCCGGGTTGGGGTTGTGCCGGGTCCACAGCAGGTGCAGCTCGACCGGCTCGGGCACCGGCGTCGCGAGCCGGACGTAGGCGACGCCCGGGACGCCGAGCCGGACGGCCGACGCGGGCACGAAGGCGATCCCCCGGCCGGCCGCGACCAGCCACAGCATGGTGACGATCTGGCTGACGCTGTGCGTGACGCTCTCCTGCGCCACCGGGACCATGCTGACCACCAGGTCGTAGAAGTACTTCGCGCGGTGCTGCGAATGCAGGATCAGGGCCTCGCCGGCCAGGTCGGCGGGTTGCGCCGGGCGGCGCAGTGCGGTCAGCGGATGTCTTTCCGGTACGGCGAGCAGCAGCGCCTCCCGGACCAGCGGGCGCGACTCGTACGTGGTCGGGTCGAACGGCGGCCGGGCCAGTCCCAGGTCGAGTTCGTCGGCGTCGAGCGCGGCCACCTGTTCCCGGGTGACCATCTCGAACAGGTCGACGTAGACCTCGGGCAGGTCCCGGCCGACCCGGTTGAGCAACTCGCCGAGCACCGCGAAGGTGGAGCCCGCGGTGAAGCCGAGCCGCACCACGCCGCGGGTGCCCGACGAGACCCGGCGAGCCAGGCCGGGCGCCGCGTCGATGAGCGCCAGTACCCGGCGGGCCTCGGCCAGGAACGCCGCGCCGGCCGGGGTGAGCGAGACGCTGCGGTTGTCCCGGTCGAGCAGGTGCGCGCCGACCGCGGCCTCGAGCTTCTGGATCTGCCGGCTCAGCGGCGGCTGGGTCATCCGCAGGCGCGCCGCGGCCCGCCCGAAGTGCAGCTCCTCGGCCACCGCCACGAGGCAGCGAAGTTGATCGAGGGTGTAGCTCATGCTGAGCCCTCCTTAGGCATGCCCTCCTGGCCCTCGCCTGCGGCGCCGTCCGGCGGCGCGGCCGGCTGCCGCTCGGTGCAGGCGGTCATGCTGCAAAGGTATCAATCGATGCCACAAGAGAGTTGGACAGGCATGAATGGCCGCCTTAGGCTCGCCGCATCGGCGGCCGGTGACCGACCTCACATCCCCTAGGAGTGGTCCATGAAGACCAGGCTTTGCGGCGCTGCCCTCGCGGTGGTGCTGGCCGCCGGCTGTGGCGGCAACCTCGGCAACGACGACGCGCCGGCGGCCGCGGCGAAATTCCCGGCCGGCGCGATCACCATGCTGGTCGGCCAGGACGCCGGCGGCAGCACCGATCTGATCGGCCGCGCGCTCGCCGACCAGGCCGGCCAGAAGCTGGGCGTACCGGTGACCGTGCAGAACCGGCCCGGCGCCAACGGCGCGATCGCCGCCAAGGAACTCGCCTCGGCCAAGCCGGACGGCCAGACCGTGATGGTGTTCGTCGGCTCGCTCGCGTACATCACACCGCTCGCGGTGCCGGCGAGCGAGGCGGTCGACATCAACGACTACGAGGTGGTCACCGGCATCTCCCAGGACGACTACGTGCTGGTCGCCAGCCCCAAGACCGGCTTCAAGTCGGTCCAGGACATGGTGAACGCCAAGCGCCCGGTCAAATTCGGCACCACTGGCGTCGGCACCGGCAGCCAGCTGTGCTCGCAACTGCTGTTCGCGGCGGCCGGCATCCAGGCCACCGCGGTGCCGTTCGACGGGGGAGCGCCCACCCTGACCGCGGTGCTCGGCGGCCAGGTCGACGTCGCCGCGGTGCAACTCGGCGAGGCGCAGGCCCAGATCACCGCCAAGAAGATCAACCCGATCGTCACGTTCGCGCAGAAGCGGCCCAGCTACCTGCCGGACACCCCGACGGCGGTCGAGGCCGGCTACAACGCGCCGGTCCAGCAGTCCCGCGCGATCGTGGCGCCCAAGGGCACGCCGCCCGAGGTGGTCGCGGCCCTGCGCGGCGCGTTCCAGGCCGCCTTCGCCGCCGCGAGCTATCAGGAGTTCAACGCCAAACGGCTGCTCACCCCGAACGAGGTGGACGGCGCGACCGTACTCCAGCAGTGGAACGCCCACCTGACCACGTACCGGGATCTGGTCGCCAAGAACAACATCACCATGGGGAAGACTGGATGACCGACGCCCCGCCCGCGGCCGGCCCGGTGACCAACGTCGTCACCGCGGCCGCGCTGGTGGCCGTCGCGGTCGCGGTGTTCCTGGGTTCGCTGGCGCTGGGTGTGGGTTCACCCGCCCGGCCCGGCCCCGGCACCTGGCCGCTGCTGGTGAGCGCCGTCCTCGGCGTACTCGGCCTGGCTCTTGCGGGTTTGGCCCGGCGCACCACCGATGCCGAACGCTTCACCCGGCCGGGACTGCTGGTGCTGGCCGCGGTCGGGGGCATGGTGGTGTTCGTGGCGCTGCTGCCGGTGATCGGCTTCGAGGTCCCGGCGCTGCTGGTCGCCTTCGCCTGGATGCGATTCCTGGGCGGCGAGTCGTGGCTCACCGCGGGCGTCGTCAGCCTCGCCACGGTCGCCGTCTTCTACCTGCTGTTCGTGGGCCTGCTGTCGGTGCCCATCCCGCACCTGTTCTGAAGGGGTCCCGATGGATGCGGTGCTGAGCGGCTTCGCCGTGCTGCTGGAGCCGGAGAACCTGCTCTACTGCCTGCTCGGCGTGGTCATCGGCATGCTGATCGGGGTGCTGCCCGGCCTCGGCCCGGCCGCCACGATCGCCATCCTGCTGCCGCTCACGTTCGCGCTCGAGCCGGTCACCGCGATCATCATGCTGGCCGGGATCTTCTACGGCGCGCAGTACGGCGGCACCATCACCTCGGTGCTGCTGCGGCTGCCCGGGGAGGCGTCCTCGGTGGTCACCGTCTTCGACGGCCACGCGCTGGCCCGGCAGGGCCGGGCCGGCACCGCGCTGGGCATCGCCGCGATCGGCTCGTTCGTCGGCGGGACGCTGTCCGTGGTGGCGCTGTCGCTGGTGGCGCCGTTCGTGGCCGGGTTCGCACTGGACTTCGGGCCGCCCGAGTACACCGCCCTGGCCCTGCTCGGCATCCTGCTGGTGGCCACCGTCGGCAGCGGCGGCCGGATCAAGGCGCTGGCTGCGGCCTGCGTCGGGTTGCTGCTGGCCACGGTCGGCCGGGACGGCTTCACTGGCGCCGAACGCTTCACCTTCGAGAGCCTCTCGCTGGCCGACGGCCTGGATTTCGTGCCGATCGCGATGGGCCTGTTCGGCCTGGGCGAGATTCTGCACAGCCTGGAGGAGCGGCACCGGGCCGTGACCGCCCCGCCGAAGGTGGCCGGCGTCTGGCCCGCCCGGTCCGACCTGCGGCAGTCGGGCGGCGCGATCGGCCGCGGCTCGGTGATCGGCTTCGTGCTGGGCGTGCTGCCCGGCGGCGGCGCGGTGCTGGCGTCGCTGGCCGCCTACGCGGTGGAGAAGCGCCGTTCCCGCACCCCCGAGCGTTTCGGCCGGGGTGCCGTGGAGGGCGTGGCCGCCCCGGAGAGCGCCAACAACGCCGCCGCCACCTCGTCGTTCATCCCGCTGCTCACGCTCGGCATCCCGGCGAACGCCACCATGGCAGTGATCTTCGGCGCGCTCCTGATCCAGGGCGTGACCCCCGGCCCGCAGCTGGTCACCGAAAATCCCGAGCTGTTCTGGGGCGTCATCAACTCGATGTACCTGGGCAACGTCCTGCTCCTGATCATGAGCCTCCCGCTGGTCGGGCTGTTCGTCAAAATCCTGCGGGTACGCCCGGCGATCCTGGCCCCGATCACCGTGCTGATCACGCTGATCGGCGCGTACACGGTCAACAACAGCACCTTCGACATCGCCCTGGTGGTCGCGTTCGGCGTGCTGGGTTACCTGATGAAGAAGCTCGGCTTCGAACCCGGCCCGCTGGTGCTGGCGTTCGTGCTGGGCTCGCTGCTGGAGAGTTCGCTGCGCCGCTCGCTGCTGCTGTTCGACGGCAACCCGGTGGAGTTCTTCGGCCGCCCCATCTCGGGCACCCTGCTGGTCCTGTTCGTCGCGGTGCTGGCCTGGCCGGCGGCGCGCGCGGTGCGGCGCCGCCGGCAGCCGGCTCCGGACGCCGCCGATCAGCCGGTCACGCGGGTCGGCAGCTGATCGCCGGCCAGTTCCGGTTGCCGCCGTGCAGGACGGTGAAGCCGAACGAATTGCCGCTGCCGTCCGGGCGCGCGGTGAGCGTCCGGTTGTTGTCGGTGAGGGTGACGGCGGCGCTCCAGCTGTTCTGGAACGTCTGCGGCGCGGTGGCGTTGACGGTGACCACCCAGGCGGTGGTGCCGGTGCCGGTGACGGTGAGGTTGAAGCGGTCACTCCACTGGTTGCCCGGGGTGTAGGTGGTCGTGCAGGCACCGCCGGTCGGCGGGGCGGACACGTCGCCGAGGCTGCCGGGAACCGCCTGCAGGCGCGGGACCAGACGTCGGCCATCTTGCGGTAGCCGCCGGCGTTCGGGTGCACGCCGTCGGCGAGGTCGCTCAGCGTCAGCGCGCCATACATGTCGACCAGGTGGACGGGTCTGCCGGCGCCGGCCTTGGCGGCGACGATGCCGGGCAGCGCCGCGTTGAACGCGCACCTGGGTCTCCGCGCCGGACAGCGGAACGATGGTGGCTACGAAGACTCCCGCGACGGGCGCGGTATTGGTGATCTTGTCGATCAGCGCCGACAACCGGGTGGTGGCGCCGCTCGCGCCGGCGAACATGTCGTTGGTGCCGATGTGCAGCAGGACGGTGCGCGGGGACGCGGGTACCGTCGTTGGACTCGGCGCCGGTCGCCACCGGCGCGAGGGCCAGGACGGAGAACGCCACGGCGGCGAAAGTCACGCCGAGAGACAGCAGTTTGCGCATGTCTTTTGTTCCTTTCCGGAGAATGGGTCGGAATTGGCCGGCGCAAAGACGAATTCACGGCGATCGGCGCACCGCGGTGAATTCGCGGCGCGGCCGTGCCCCACTTCGAAAACAGTGGCAAGTCTCGATGGAAACGGTTCGGCTTGGCAAGCGCGCGGCTACGGCGTCGCCGTGCTGTCCCGGACGATCAGAGTGGTCGGCAGCTCCACCCGGGTCCGCGCGGGTGGCCGGCCGCCGGCCAGGGCCAGCGCCACCTCGGCCGCCGCGGTGCCCATCTCGGTGATCGGCTGGCGCACCGTGGTCAGCGGCGGACCGCTCCACCGGCTGTGCGGTAGGTCGTCGAAACCGGTCACGCTGAGGTCCTGCGGGATGCGCAGCCCGGCCTGCCGGACCGCCTCGTAGACGCCGAGGGCCTGCAGGTCGTTGCCGCACACCACGGCCGTCGGCCGGTCCGGCAGGCGCAGCAGCTCGCGGCCGTGACTGAGCCCGTCCTCGAAGGCGAACCACCGGCCGGTGCGCACCAGCCGGTCGTCCAGCGGCGTGCCGGCCGCAGCCATCGCCGCCCGGGCGCCCTCGAGCCGGACCCGCGCGCACAGCCGTTCGGTCGGACCGGTGAGCACGGCGATCCGGCGGTGACCGAGACCGAGCAGGTGCCCGGTGGCGGCGGCCGCGCCGGCCCGGTTGGTGGCCACCACCGCGGGGACCGGGTGCTCCGGTTCGTCGTCCGGGTCGAGGGCCACCAGCGGGATGCCGCTCGCCACCAGCAGGTCGTGCTGGTCGGAGCTGAAGCCGAGCTGGACCGCGATCACCCCGGTGGGCCGGCGGGCGAGCAGCTCGCGGGCCCAGGGCCGGCCGGTCGCGGCCCGCTGCCGGGCGTCGGTGAAGCTGACCGCCAGTGCGTTGGCGCCGGCCACCCGCTCGACGCCGTGCAGGATGTTGACCGCCATGCTGCTCTGCATGCCGTAGAACACCACCTCGAGGTGCGCGGCCTGGATCAGGTTGCCCGGGCGGCGGTAACCCTGCTCGCGCAGCGCCGCCTCGACCCGGCGGCGGGTCTCCAGCGCGACGCCCGGGCGGCCGTTGAGCACCTTGGACACGGTGGGCGCCGAGACGCCGGCCAGCCGGGCGATCGTGGTGACCGTGAGCTCGCCCCGTCGGCGTCCGCGTCGCCGGAGGTCGGCCGGGCTGCCGGCGGCCGGTTCCGGCCGGCGGCGCTGGGCGGCCTCGTCGAGCAGCCGGGCCCGGACCGCCTCGGCGTCGCGGGCGGCGGTCGGGCCGGCCGGGATCGTCTCCACCAGGTAGCGCCGCTTCCGGGTCGCGGGGTCGATGCCCGCGTACACCCGGACCCGCAGCGATCCGCTGGGGAGTCGCTCGATCTCACCGCGCGCCATGGGTCGAACCCTAGTTCGGCATAGCTCCACGTCAATCGGCGGATGGCTCCACGGTACGTCGTTTGTCCCTTCTTCCGGCTTTGGCTCCACAATGTCGTGGAGCCGGGTGTGGAGCCATTTTTCCGGCGCGGAGAGCGGCCGAGGCCGATCGGAAACAGTTTCGGCAAGCTAGAAATCCGGACCCGTACGCCATCGAAGATCGGCTATTGACCGGTCTGACACCGCGTCGTAACGTGCGTTTACCCCTCCGAAAACTCTCGCACTATCACCGAAACTTCCGGAAGGAGCCCCCATGGGCGGCTCGAAGATACGTACGACGGTCGTCGTGCTGATGGCGTCGGCGCTCGCGTCCGCTGGTACGGCCGCTGTCGTCACGACGGTGAACACTGCTCAGGCGGCGGTTCTGGCCGCCGTCGAGGACGAGGGCGCGGACTGCGCGGTCCCCACCCTGCCCGACGCCGGCGCCCTGCCGACCGAGGCCCGGCTGCCCGACCCGTTCACCCGGATCAACGGCACCCGGATCGCGACCACGTCGGACTGGCGGTGCCGGCGCCAAGAGATCAAGCGGCTGGCCGAGAAGTTCGTGTACGGGCCCAAGCCGGCCCGGCCGTCGAGCGTCACCGGCACCGTCACCAGCAGCGGCATCACCGTGAACGTGAGCGACAACGGCCGGAGTTCGAGCTTCTCGGCGACCGTCTCGCTGCCCAGCGGCACCGGCCCGTTCCCGGCCGTGGTGGTCTACGGCGGGTTCGGCGCGGACACGGCGACGATCCGGGCCGCCGGTGCCGCGGTCATCAGCTACGACCCGTATGTGGTCGGCCGGGAGGGCACCGGGCGGGCCAACAAGCAGGGCGCGTTCTACAGCATCTACGGCAACACCAGCACGACCGGGCTGCTCCAGGCCTGGGGCTGGGGCGTGAGCCGGATCATCGACGTGATCGAGCAGTCCGGCGGCACTGTCCTCAAGGCCGACGCGACCGGGGTGACCGGGTGCTCGCGGTTCGGCAAGGGCGCGTTCGTGGCCGGCGTGTTCGACCAGCGCATCGCGCTCACCATGCCGATCGAGTCGGGCAGCGCGGGCACGCCGATCTTCCGCGGCATCCCGGGCGAGGGCGCGCAGAGCCTGAGTTCCGCGTACGGGGAGCAGCCGTGGCTCGGCGACGCGTTCGGCTCGTTCACCAGCAGCCCCGGACGCCTGCCGGTGGACACCCACGAGATGGTCGCGATGATCGCGCCGCGCGGCCTGTTCGTCATGGACAACCCGCACATCGCCAACCTGGGCCCGCGCTCGGCGAGCGTCGCAGCCCTGGGCGGCGCCGAGGTCTACCGGGCACTCGGCGCGGGCGGCAACATCACGTACTGGTCGGACGTCACCGACGGCACCCACTGCGCCAACCGCAGCGAGTGGCGCACGCCGCTGCAGCAGAACATCCAGAAGTTCCTGCTCAAGACCGGCAGCGCGGCGGGCGCCATCCGGATGCACAGCAAGGCGACCGGCAACCTGGCCGAGTGGCGGAACTGGTCGACCCCGACCCTGACCACGGGCCCGACCACGCCGCCCACCACAACTCCGACCACGCCGCCCACCACGCCGCCCACGACCGGGCCGACGACTCCGCCCACCACAACTCCGACCACGCCGCCCACCACACCGCCGTCCGCTGGTTGCAGCGCCACCGTCTCGCTGAACTCGTGGAACGGCGGCTTCGTCGCGACGATCAAGGTCAGTGCCGGCTCCACCCCGGTCAACGGCTGGGCCGTCACGGTCAACCTGCCGTCCGGCAGCGCGGTGACCAACGCCTGGAACTCGTCCAGCTCGGGGACCACCGGCGCGGTCACCTTCCGCAACGTCGGCTACAACGGCCAGATCGGGGCCGGCGGCAGCACCGAGTTCGGCTTCCAGGGCACCGGCGCCGGCCCGGGCCCGGCACCCACCTGCACGGCGTCCTGATGACCGGATCGGACGGCATGACCGGTTCGGACGGCATGACCGGATCGGGCGGCATGACCGGATCCGAGGGCGCCGGATCCCGGCTCGGCGACGCCTGGCGCGCGTGCGTCGGCACCGGGCGGCTCGAACTGGCCCTGCGCGCCGACTACCAGGAGTCGCTGTCCCTGATCCAGCGGGAGATCGGCTTCCGGCACATCCGCGGACACGGGCTGTTCAGCGACGGGATGGGCATCCACCGGCCGTACCACGACCGCGGCCGGCGGCACGTCCGGCACGTGTTCGGCTACCTCGACCAGGTGCTGGACCGGTATCTCGAGCTGGGCATCCGGCCGTTCCTGGAGCTGGGATTCATGCCGTCCACGCTGGCCTCCGGTGAGCAGACCGTGTTCTGGTGGCGGGGCAACGTCACCCCGCCCGCGTCCTGGAGCGAGTGGGCCGGCCTGGTCCGGGCCACGGTGGTGCACCTGATCGACCGGTACGGCCTCGACGAGGTTCGTGGCTGGCCGATCGAGGTCTGGAACGAACCGAACCTCAAGCATTTCTGGCAGGACGCGGACGCCGCCGCCTACCACCGGCTCTACGAGATATCGGCCCGCACCGTCAAGGAGGTCGACGCCGGCCTCCAGGTGGGCGGGCCGGCCATCTCACCCGGCGACGACGACTGGATGCTGCGGTTCGCCGAGTTCGTCGTCGACCGCGGCGTGCCGGTCGACTTCGTGAGCCGGCACGCGTACACCTCCGGCCCGGCGCAGCACGTGCCGTTCGGGACCCACCAGTCGCTGCGGCCGGCGGCCGACCTGCTCAGCCAGTTCGGACTGCCGCGCCGGCAGCTGCGCGACACGCCGCTGGCCGGTGTGCCGGTGCACATCACCGAGTTCAACTCGTCCTACCGCCCCGACAACCCGATCCACGACACCGCCTTCCACGCCGCCTACCTGGCGCCCGTGGTGGCCGCCGGGGGAGAGCTGGCCGACTCGTTCTCGTACTGGACGTTCAGCGACATGTTCGAGGAGGAGGGAGTTCCGGCCGCCCTCTTTCACGGCGGCTTCGGCCTGCTCACCCACCGGCAGATCAAAAAACCAACCTTCCACCTGTACGCCTTCATGGCGCGCATGGCGGACCGGGTGCTGGCCCGGGGCGACAACCACCTGGTCACCACCGACGACACCGGCCGGGTCACCGTCCTCGCCTGGTCGCCGGTCGACCACACCGACCTGACCGCCTCGCCGGAAAGTCATCACCTGCGGCTGTCCGTCCCGTTCGCCGGGGCGGCGGCCTTCCTGCTGCGCTCGACGGTCAGCGAGGACCACGGCAACGCCTGGCGGGCGTGGTGCGAGCTGGGCCGGCCCGCCGCACCGTACCGGCGGCAGCTGGAGATTCTGCGGGAGGCCGCCGAGCCGGCCCGCAGCCACCGTCGCCTGCCGGTCGCCGGCGGCGCCGTGCAGCTCGACCTGACCCTGACCCGCCACGAGGTGACCCTGCTGGAGATCACCCCGGTGGCCGACGAAACCCCGCCGTGGTGGGACGAAACCAGACTGCTCGGAGCCGGCCGCGAAGGAGAAGCCCGATGAGAAGACGCAATATCGCCCTGGTGTCGGCCGGTGCGGCGCTGCTGGCGTCGGTGGCCCTGGCGCCGCCCGCCTCGGCAGCCGCGGGCTGTTCGGTGAACTATGCGGTGTCGTCGCAGTGGCAGGGCGGCTTCGGCGCGAACGTCACCCTGACCAACCTCGGCGACCCGCTCAGCGGCTGGACGCTGACCTGGTCCTACGGCGCCGGCCAGACGGTTCAGCAGGCGTGGAACGCGACGGTGTCGCAGAGCGGCGCCGCGGTGACCGCGCGGAACGTCGGTTACAACGGCTCGGTGGCGACGAACGGCACGGTGTCGTTCGGCTTCAACGGCTCGTGGACGGGCAGCAACCCGGTGCCGGCGGCCTTCGCGGTCAACGGGGTGGCCTGCACCGGCAGCACCGCCCCGACCACCGGGCCGACCGCTGGGCCGACGACCCCGCCCACCACTGCCCCGACCACGGCGCCCACGGCCAACCCCAACGCCACTCCGGACATCACGGTGAACAGCGCCACCCGGTATCAGACCGTCGACGGCTTCGGGGCGGCGACCGCGATCTGGGGGACCGGCACGTGGTCGGCGGCGGAGACGCAGACGCTGGTCGGGCTGGGCGCCAACCAGTTCGGCATGTCGATCGTGCGTACCGGGATCTCGCCGGAGTCGGGTGAATGGGGCACCCATGTGAACGCTTTGAAGAGGGCTAAGGCGTACGGCTCCGGGGTGAAGGTTTTGGCCTCGCCCTGGACGGCACCGGCGGCGTGGAAGTCGAACAACAGCCGGGTCGGCGGCGGCAAGCTGCGGACCGACTACTACGACGACTACGCCGGCCACCTCAACAGCTATGTGCAGTACATGCGCGATCAGGGCGTGCCGGTGGACGTGACGTCGGTGCAGAACGAGCCGGACTGGCACCCGGACTACGACTCGATGGACTGGAGCGGCACCGAACTGCGCGACTGGGTCAAGGCGCAGGGCGCGAAGGTGCAGAACACCAAGCTGATGGTGGCCGAGGCGGTGAACCTGAACTACAGCTACACCGATCCGACGCTCAACGACGCGGCCGCCCGGAACAACGTCGGCTACATCGGCGGCCACCTGTACGGCACCGAGTCGTCCGGCCGGCTGGCGCCGTATCCGCTGGCGGCGCAGCACGGCAAGCCGGTGTGGATGACCGAGTGGAATCACCATGAGGCCGACGGCAGCGGCTCCACCATCTGGGGCAACCCGTCGAATCAGGCGGTCTGGGACGAGACGCTGGACGACATCATGCGCACGGTGCACCGGTCGATGGAGGCCAACTGGAGCGCGTACGTGTGGTGGTACGGCAAGCGGTTCTACTCGTTCATCGGTGACGGTGAGGCCGCGTACGGGACCACCGCGGGCGCGCCGCTCAAACGTGGGTACGCGTTCTCGCAGTACTCGAAATTCGTCCGGCCCGGCTATCAGCGGGTCGCGTTGACCAAGAGCGCGAAGGCATCCCCGCTGGAGGTGACCGCGTACGCCGGCGGCGGCAAGGTCACCCTGGTGATCCTCAACCGGTCGGCGAGCGCGGTGACCAACGCGGTGGTCCAGGCGCCGCAGAACGCCACCGCCGCCGCGTACTACGTGACGTCGCAGACCGCGAACGCGGCCGCCCAGCCGATCAGCGTGACCGGCGCGCAGGCCACCGTCAGCGTGCCGGCACGCAGTATCTCCACGGTGGTCTTCACGCTTTGAAGCTCTCGGAACTTACGGCTGTTGCAAAGGGCTCGGGCCTGGCCCGAGCCCTTTCGTTACCGCCATCCGGGCGGAAAAGATCAGCGCCACTCGGCGAAAGTTTCCGATAACTATTGACACTTTTCGATAACCTGCTCGACACTTTGGCGGTGTTCACGTCGGGAGCGCTACCCCCGTGACACATCCCCTTCCCCCTTTCCACCGGAGGAGAGAGGAGAGCTGTAGTGACCGACAGCTCGCACGTCCTCTCGCCGGGCGGCACGGCGGTGGCCATCCCCAATCAGCCACCGCCGTGACGCCTCTCGTCAGATCCGGAGCGGGTCCGGTGTGCCACTCTCCATCACATCGGGCCCGCTCTCAGCGCGGCCGGGCCAGCCCGAGGTCGTACGCGACAATCGTGGCCTGCACCCGATCGCGCGCCCCCAGCTTGGGCAGCAGGGCGTTGACGTGCGCCTTGACGGTGCCGACGCCGATGCCCAGAGCCGCGCCGATCTCCGCGTTGGACAGGCCCCTGGCCAGCGCTACCAGCACCTCCCGCTCCCGCGGCGTGAGCGCACCGAGCCGCGGGTCGGCCTCCGGCGCCGCGGCCAGATTGCCGCTGGCGAACGCGTCGATGAGCCGCCGGGTGACCGCCGGGCTGAGCATGGCCTCGCCACTCGCGATCACCCGGATCGCGCTGACGAGTTCCGCTGCGTCGGCGTCCTTGAGCAGAAACCCGGAGGCACCGGCCCGCAGCGCCTGAAAGACATAGGCGTCCTGATGAAACGTGGTCAGCACCAGCACCCGAGGCGCCGCGTCCCCGGCGGTGAGGCGGGCGGTGGCGGTGAGCCCGTCCATCCCCGGCATCCGCACGTCCATCAACACCACGTCCGGCCGGGTCTCCCCGGCGAGCGCGATGGCGGCGGCCCCGTCGGCGGCTTCCCCCACCACCTCGAAATCCGGCTGCGCCCCGACGATGGCGGCCAGCCCGGCCCGAACCATCACCTGGTCATCAACAATCATCACCCGGACGCCGATGACGGCACCTCCCGCTTCGCCGGCCGAACCTTATCGCGCCCCACTCACCGACCGGCGCCACCGTCACCCGTGCCGCGCTGATTCGGCGGGTCCGCCGGCGGCGCGACCGGGGGAGCGGCCAACCCGTCGAGGAGGGCACGCATCGCGGACAACGCCTGCCGCGCCGCCGTAACCACGCCCGGCAGGTCGGCGCGCTCCGCAGCCGCGGGAACGTCCGCGGCGTGGCGGAGGACGGCGTCGCGCAGGCCCGCCGCGACCCGCGCCCGTTCGATGCCGGCGTGGAAGGCCGCATTCGCCAGCGCCGCGTGCACGCCACCCTCCTCGCGGTCCCGGCGGCGGTCCCGGCGGCGGCGGGCGGCGGCACCGATCAGGACACTCGCGGTCATCGGGACGGCCAGCAGCACGGCCACCACCATCGCCACCAGGACCATCGCGGCGATCCGGAAGATCGGGCCCTCCTCGGTGGGGGTCGGCGGTTCGAGGGCCAGCAGCGTCCCCACCGCCAGGCCCGACGATCCGGCTGCGGCCAGGGCGCCCAGCCAGGCCAGGGGTGGGCGGGCGCCGCGGGAGGCGACCGCCGCCACGGCTACGAACTCGGCGGTCGCGCTGAACAGGAACAGCCAACTGCCGTCGGGCGGGGTGACGTCGGCGGCCACCAGCAGCGGCCCCAGCCAGGCCGTCGCGATCACGGCGGCCAGCACTGTCCACGGTCTGGTCCGGCGCCACATCAGCGGCACGCCGTGGGCGATCTGGGCCAGCAGGATGAGCGTGGCGGCGGCCGGTTCCACGTCGCCGTCCTCCACCGCGACCGCCAGACCGGCCAGCGGCAGCAACAGGACCAGGAGCAGAACACCGAGATCGAGTACGAGTGGACTCAGCGTGAACCGCCCGGCCGGTGTGTCGCCGGCCGTCAGCGGGAGGACGGCCCGGACCCGCCAACCGGCGCCGTCGTCGCGCGGTCCGGCGGTCAGGGTTCCGCCCAGGGCCGCGGCTCGTTCGCGCATGCCGGTCACGCCCCGGCCGCCACCCAGGCCGGTGGCGGGTGCCGTGCCGTCCCGCGGTCCCGCATCGTCGATGACCAGTTCCGCCTGCTCCCCGGCGTACCGCAAAAGCAGCGTGACCGGACCTCCTGGCGCATAACGCAGGGTGTTGGTGAGCGCCTCGCGAGCGATGCCGTAGGCAGCGGCGGCGAGCGCGGGTGGCGGATCGCTGGAGGGTAGCTGTATGCCGATCGGCTGACCCAGCCCCCGGAAGTCCTCGGCTAAGCTGGCCAGACCAGGAGCCGCCTCCGCTCGCGGCTCGTCGAACGGGAGAATTTCGACCAGCCGGTGCAGCGCCGCCAGCGTGTCCCGGCCGGTGCGGCGCGCGAAGTCGACGGCCTGCGGCCGCAGCTCGGGTCGCTGGTCGCCGACCATCTCGGCGGCCGACGCGTTCACCACGATCGAGGTCAGGTGGTGCGCGGTCACGTCGTGCAGTTCGCGGGCCAGCCGGTGCCGCTCGGCCGTCGCCGCCTCGGCCTCGGAACGGCGCGCCTCCGCCAGCCGGCGCGCGGCTGCCGCACGGTCCCGGATCCACCGGCCCCGGAGCCGGCCCCACGCTGCCACCCCGCCGTAGAGGATCAGCCCGGTCAGCACCTCGAGCGGGAAGTCACTGGTCACGCCGGTGTCCGCCGCCGTCAGTGCGGCCTGCAGGGCCACCAGACCAAGGAGGGTGTACGCCGTGGTCCGCCGGCCGCAGCGCGCGGCGACCCCGAACATGGCCACGAACGAGGCGAGCGAGAACGGGAGGAGCGCGTCTCCCGGCACGAAGAACTGCTGCTCGGCCGGCGCGGCCCAGGTGCCGAGCGCGATCCCGGCCGCCACCACGACGGTCACCGCGACCGGCCGCCTCCGCCGCCAGCCCAGCGCCGCCGCGGTCAGCAGCACGGTGACCGACACGGCGATCGCGGGCAGCGTCGCGGGTGGTTCGCCGCGCAGCAACGGCAGGCCCGGCCACGCCGCGAACTGTGCGGCGGCGAGCAGACCGGGCACCAGCCAGGTCCTCCAACGGATCATCTATAACCCAGGGTGTAGACCAACTCAGGACCACAGACGGATTCGCAAAAACCCCCCGCCCACAAGACTCACCAGTATGCAAACCCCCTACCACCGCCTGGCCCGCACTCCCGCTCACCGCTGGTGGCGCACGCTTCTCGGCACCCTGTTCATCGTCGTGGGCGGCGCCGTCGTGGCCATCGGCGTGCTGCTGGCGGTGACCCTGTCCGCCGCGATAGCCGGCCGCCCGGAAAACGCCGACGGCCTGCCCAGCTTCGGCGTGCACACCGATCTGGCCCTGGCCTTCGTGACGATCGCGCTGCTGCTGCCGCTGGTCCTGTTCGCGGCCCGCTGGATCCAGGGCCGCCCCGCCGGCACCGTCTCGTCGGTGACCGGCCGCCTGCGCTGGCGCTGGCTGCTCACCTGTCTGCCGGTCGCCGCCGCGGCCATCGTCGTGGTCCTGTCCGGTGGCGCGACGCTGGCCTGGCTGACCGGCGAAGACCTGGGCCTGGACGGCGGCGTGGTCGGCTGGGCACCATTCCTGGTCTCCATGTCCGTGCTGATCCTGGTAGTGCCGGCCCAGGCGGCCGCCGAGGAGTATGTGACAAGGGGCTGGCTCCTGCAGGCCGTGGGAGCGTGGTGCCGCAGTCCGTGGCTGCCGATCACGGTGCAGGCGGTGGTGTTCGCGGCCCTGCACGGCTGGGGCACGCCCTGGGGTTTCGCCGACCTGGTGGTGTTCGGCGCCGTGGCCGGTTGGCTCACGGTCCGCACGGGCGGCTTGGAGGCCGCGATCGCGCTCCACGTCGCCAACAACTTGATAAGCAGCGTCCTGGCCGCAGCCTTCGGCGAACTGACCCTGGACGAAACAGCCGCCGACATGCCGTGGCAGTTCTTCGCCGTCGACGTCCCGGCCCTGCTGACTTTCGCCGCCGTCATCGCCTGGCTGGCCCGCCGAAAGAAGATCGCCACCCTATCCCCACCCACCCCGCCGCCGGCGCCCCAGTTCCCGCCGCCCCCCGCATACATGCCATACCCCGCCACCCCGACCGCCGGCTGGCCCGCGGTCCCCGCCAGCGGCCCTTTGCCCGCCGCGCCCGCCGGCCCGAGCGTCTCGTTGGGAGCTCCGCCATCCGACTCACCGCCCACGGAGCCTGCGGCCATCCCGCCGCCCGCGCCCGCCGA
>NZ_BOMV01000010.1 GCF_016862375.1 Paractinoplanes rishiriensis
CGGCGCCGCCTATGCCCGCTGGTCCCTACGCGGCGCCGCTTGCGCCGGCCGGCCCCCACGCGGTGCCGCCTTCGTCCGCTGGCGCCCACGCGGCGGCGCCTATGCCCGCTGGCCCTCACGCGGCGCCAACTATCGGCCAGGTGTCTTGTGCAATGCCGCTCCCGCCCCAACGCGCCGCAGCCGATCGGCCTCAGCAGCAAGTCACCTAGCTACCTAAGAAGCAAATGCGACGGTGCGGTGCGGTGCGGTGCGGGGCAGTGCGGGGCAGTGCGGGGCGGTGCGGGGCGGTGCGGGGCAGTGCGGGGCAGTGCGGGGCAGTGCGGGGCAGTGCGGGGCAGTGCGGGGCAGTGCGGGGCAGTGCGGGGCAGTTAAATGCCTAGCCTCCTAGGATGACTTCGAGGTTGTGGTCGGGGCGACGGCGATCGAGCGGCCGCGACAGACTGCGGCTGACTTCGACACGTTTCGCAGATCTTGAGAGCCGAACACCAACGGCTGCCGTGGTGACCGCCTGCGGTGGTGAGGCGCCAAGATTGCGGGTGGTGGGCGGAGCGCGAGGTGCTGCGACGGATTTGGTCGGGGTGCCACTGTTCGGGTTCTTCAGGATGCGGTGGAGGGGCCGGTGTCACGTCTCTCCCTGGGTGGCCGGCAGGCGGGCCGGCGGCAGGGCGGCGCTCGCCTCCGGCAGTCTTCGCCGGCAAACGTATGCCGGAGCTCCGGCTGCCCGATGTTGTCGATCTGCCGGTCGGGGACTGGATAGTTCGGGGACGACAGCAGAGCGTCATGATCTGGCCTTGGGGACGCTCCAAGCGGCCGTTTGAACAGTATTTTTCGGATATGTCGGCGGGCGCTTCTGCAACGCTGCGGGTCCAGGTGGCGGTCACCGCTGTCAACGACACCTGGGCGACTGGGCGCGGGACCGCGGGGCGGATCTTGGCTTCGGCGCCACCGATTTGGGTGGTGTCGGGGTCAAGGTCGGTGGGCGCGGCGGGGCGGAGCGAATCTGGGTGGGTGGCCACCGGTTCGGCTCGGTCGATGCGGTGGCGGGGGCTGCCTTGGCATCGATGCCACCTGGATCTGTGGGGAAACGAACCAGGGGTCAGGCGGCTTCGGGATGTTCCAGGCGTAGCCAGTACACCAAGTGCCAGTCCTGGTCGTTGGCCAGTGGGTCGGCGGTGGGGGCGGGGCGGCTGTCCACTGTTGACGGTAGGACGAAGCGCACGTCGCCGAGCCGGTCGGTGATCACATGTCCGGCGCCCCACTGATGTTCGGGGCCGTGCCAGGTAACCGATTTGTCCAGCAGATACCGACGGTCCGGCCGGGCCGGGTCGACGAACTGCACGACCGCGCCATCCGCGAGCACAGCATGACCGATCCCGAAGGTAAACGTTTCCCCTTTGAAGCCGTGGTCAGGGCGTATCGACACACCGAACACCTTACGGATACGTTTTAAGTATGCAACGCAAAGACTGGGAGACGACGGCCGACCACCTCCTCGCCGCCGTGGTGCCGTACGCGACCGGCGGCTCCGCCCAGTATCGGCTGCCCGGCAGGGCCAGCCACTCCGGCGAGGTGAGCGACGGCCTCGAAGGTTACGCCCGGACGTTCCTGATCGCCGCGTTCCGGCTGGCCGGCGCCGACGGTGACGCGCCCGGCGGGATCCTGGAGCGCTACGCCGAGGGCCTGGTCGCCGGCACCGATCCCGGCCACCCGTACGCCTGGCCCCCGCTCACCGACATGACCCAGCAACTGGTCGAGGCCGCCAGCATCGCCCTGGCCCTGCACGAGACCCGCCCGTGGATCTTCGACCGGCTGGCCACCGCCGAACGGCAGCGCGTCGTCGACTGGCTGGCCGGCTTCATCGGCAGGCGCACCCCCGACAACAACTGGATCCTGTTCCGCGTCATCGTCGAGCAGTTCCTGAAATCCGTCGGCGGCCCGCACGACCCCACCGAGATCACCGGCGGCCTGGACCGCATCGAGCAGTGGTACGCCGGCGACGGCTGGTACACCGACGGTGCCGGCCAGAACTTCGACTACTACGCGGGGTGGGCCATGCACCTTTACCCGGTGCTGTGGTCGCGCATGTCCGGTGACACAACGCGAGGTTACGCCGAGCGCCTGGCCGCGTACCTGGACGATTTTCAGCACTTTTTCGCTCCCGACGGCGCCCCGGTATTCCAGGGCCGCTCGCTGACCTACCGCTTCGCCACCGTGGCCCCGCTCTGGCTGGGCGCCCTGGCCGGCGCGACCCCGCTCCCGCCCGGCCGGACCCGCCGCATCGCCTCCGCGGTCCTGCGCCACTTCCGCGACCACGGCGCCCCCGACGACCGCGGACTGCTCACCCTGGGCTGGCACCACCCCTTTCCGCCGATGATCCAGCCCTACTCCGGCCCCGCGTCCCCCTACTGGGCCGCCAAGGCTTTCCTGGGCCTGCTCCTGACGCCAGACCATCCAGTGTGGACAGCCGACGAGGAATCCGCCCCGATCGAGCAGTCCGACATCGTGGTCCCGCTCCCGGCCCCCGGCTGGCTCCTGCACGGCGCGACCGACGACGGCGTGATCCGTCTGCTCAACCACGGCAGCGACCGGGCCACCCGCACCCAGCAGCCCGACCCCAACTACGTGCGCCTGGCCTACAGCACGCACACCGGCCCGCAGTTCGACAACGAGCCTCCCGTCGACAATCACGTGGCGGTGCTAGCTCCCGACGGCACGGCTTCCGAGCGCCGCCACGTGGAGCGTCTCGGCGTGGCCGACCGCTTCGCGGCCTCGGCCTACGCCACCGACCAGGCGCGCATAGTCACGGCCGCGGTGGCTTCAGCATCTTCGGAGGTACGCGTCCACGCGGTCACGGCGCCGGCGGGCTTCCGGGTGCGCGACGGCGGCTACGCGCTGGCCGCCCCAGAACCCCCACCCGCCGAAACTGCCCAGTCAGCCCGGCCCTCCGCCGGTGCCCCCTCGGCCGGTCGGGGTGGGCTGGCCGCTCAGGGTGGGCCGGCCGCTCAGGGCGGGCCGGCCGGTCGGGGCGGGTCCGCTGGTCCTGCGGCGGCTCTGGTGCGGCGCTCCGACGGTCTCGCCAGCGGCATCGCGGCGCTGGCCGGATTCACCGCCGCGGCCGTCCACCGCACCGAGGGCGCCGACGCATTCGCCCACCATGCCGCCATCCCGTACCTGGAAAGCGACCCCCATCCCGGCGGCACCCGCCTCTATGTCAGCCAGGTCACCCTCGGCCGCGCCGAACCCGAGCCCGTCGCATTGGCCGCGCTCGACGGCACCACCGCGACGCTGCGCTGGCCGGACGGCGGCACGGTGACCGTCGACCTGGGGGAGCGGCCCCGCTACGAGCGCCGGGATGCGGCCGGGATCACCGTCGCCCGGTGGGATGGAAACAGCGCAGTAACCGGTTAAACTTCGGCCCTACCTACCGAGCAGACCGGAGAACGACATGCCTCGCCGAGCCGACGCTGGTGAGCCGGCCACCCGCCGGGCCACGATCCGTGATGTCGCGGCCGCGGCCGGGGTCTCCATCGCGACGGTGTCCCGGATCCTCGCCGGCAACTACCCGAGTGCGCCGGCCACCCGCACCAAGGTGATGCGCGCCGTGCGCGAGCTGGACTACGTGGCCAACGCGCACGCCCGGGCCCTGTCCGGCGCCACCAGCAAGACCATCGCGATCGTCCTGAACTCGGTGATCTCGCCCTACTACGCGCACGTGGCGCAGGGCGTCCAGACCCAGGCCGCGCACCACGACCGGCTCTGCCTGATCGGCACCACCGGTGGTGACCCGGACCGTGAGCTGGCCACGGTGCGGCTCATGCGGGAGGAGCACGCCGACGCGGTGATCCTGGTCGGCAACGTGGTGGCCAACGACGACTACCGCGCCCGCATGGCCGAGTATGCGCATGCCCTGTCCGCCGCAGGGTCGCAGCTCGTGCTGTGTGGCCGTCCGCCGTTGGGCCGGGATGTCCCCGCCATCGCTGTGGAGTTCGACAATACCGGCGGGGCGTACGCGGCGACCAGTCATCTTCTGTCCCAAGGGCATCAGCGGATCCTCTACCTCGGGCACCGCCCCGGCTACACCACCTCGGAGGGCCGCATCGCCGGTTACCGCAACGCGCTGGCCGCGTTCGGCGTCAGCAATGATCTTGATCTTGAAGTTGAGGGCACTCTGGAGCGCAACGAGGGCTACCGGATGATGAAGCGCCGGCTCGCCCGCGGGACGCCCGACTTCACCGCGGTGTTCGCCGCCAACGATCAGATCGCGGCCGGCGCCCGGCAGGCCCTGCGCGAGCACGACCTGCGAATTCCCGACGACATCTCGATGGTGGGCTACGACGACCTGCCGCCGGCCGAGGACATCGGGCTGACCACGGTGCACGTGCCGCACGAGGAGCTGGGCCGCACCGCCGTACGGCTGGCCCTGGAGCGCGAGGGAACCGGCGCGACCGGCGCCGCGCACGTCATGCTCGGTACGCATATCGTGGTCCGGGATTCGGTCCGACCGGCCGTCCGGAAAGCGTGAAAGGTGACCGCGTTGCGAACGACCCGCTGGGTGCGCCGTTCCGGTGCGCCGCGTCTCGAGTTCGGTGCCGACTACAACCCCGAGCAGTGGCCGCGCGAGGTGTGGGACGACGACGTCCGGGCCATGCGCGAGGCCGGCGTCACCATCGTCTCGCTGGGCATCTTCTCCTGGGCGCGGCTCGAACCGGCGGACGGCGCGTTCGACTTCGGCTGGCTCGACGACGTGCTGGATCTGTTGCACGCCAACGACATCCTGGTCGACCTGGCGACCGCGACCGCCTCGCCGCCGCCGTGGCTGACCGCCGCCCACCCGGAAATCCTGCCGATCGACCGCAACGGCAACACCATCTGGCCGGGCGGCCGGCAGCACTGGAGACCAACGTCAAAAACATTTCGCACGTACGCGCTGCGTCTGGTCCGCGAGCTTGCCACTCGATATGCCGAGCACCCGGCTCTGTGCGCGTGGCACGTCAGTAACGAACTGGGTTGCCACAACATCTACGACTACTCGGACGAGGCCGCGCAGGCCTTCCGCGAATGGCTGCGGTCCAGGTATCGGACCATGGACGCGCTCAATCACGCGTGGGGCACCGCGTTCTGGTCGCAGCATTACGGCGACTGGTCCGAGATCCTGCCGCCGCGAATCGCCGCGACCCAGCCCAACCCGACCCAGCAGCTCGATTTCAAGCGTTTCTCGGTCGACGTCCTCAGGGACTACTACCGGGCCGAGAAGGCCATTCTGCGCGAGCTCACCCCCGACATCCCGGTGACCACCAACTTCATGGTGGCCGGTGCGGTGAAGGACATCGACTACACCGACTGGGTCGACGAGGTCGACTTCGTGGCCAACGACCATTACCGGCATCCCGGACCGCAGAGCCTCGACGAACTGTCCTTCTCGGCCAACCTGACCGGCAACCTGGCCGGCGGCGAACCGTGGTTCCTGATGGAGCATTCGACCAGCGCGGTGAACTGGCAGCCGGTCAACGTGGCCAAGCGCCCCGGCGAACTCGACCGCGATTCGCTGACGCACGTGGCCCACGGTTCCGATGCGGTGTCGTTCTTCCAGTGGCGCCAGTCCCGGGCCGGCGCCGAGAAATACCATTCCGCGATGCTGCCGCACGCCGGCACCGACAGCGCGATGTTCCGTTCCGTGGTCGCGCTGGGCGAGCGGCTGCGCGGCCTGGCTTTCGTGGCCGGCACCCGCCGCAAGAAAGCGCCGGCAGCCATCATCTTCGACTGGCAGTCCTGGTGGGCGGCCGAACAGGACTCACACCCCACCGACCGGTTGCTCTACCGCCGGGAAGCCGTCGACTGGTACACGGCCTTTCTCAATGCCGGCGTACGCGCCGACGTCGTCCCGGTGACGGCGTCCCTCACCGATTACCCGGTGGTGGTGGCGCCGATCCTGCACGTGATCCCGGCCGATCTGGGTGCACGCCTGACCACGTACGTGCAAAATGGCGGTCACCTGGTCACCACGTATTTCTCCGGAATAGTCGACGAGAACGACCACATCTGGCTGGGCGGCTACCCCGGCCCGCTGCGCGACGCGCTGGGCCTGCGGATCGAGGAGTTCGCGCCCCTGCTCGACGACGAACAAGCCGAACTCGACAACGGCACCACGGGCACCCTGTGGACCGACCGCATCGAGGTGGCCCCCGACACCGAGGTGCTCGCCTCGTACAAGACCGGCGAGATGGCCGGCCGCCCCGCCGTGACCCGCCACCCGTTCGGCGCCGGCTCGGCCGGCTACGTGTCGACCCGCCTGGGCCCCGACGGCATCACTCCCGTCCTGGCGGAGTTCCTGTCCCGGGCCGGCGTGACCAGCGAACTGCCGCCGGACCTGCGCGGCCGCGTCGAGCTGGCGGTCCGCGACAACGTCCGCTTCCTGATCAACCGGACCGACGACCCGATCGACCTGGGCCCCGACGGCCGGCTGGCCCCGCGCGGGGTGGCCGTGCTGCGTTAGGCTGACGCTTCGGAACGCAACCCCGGAAGGAGGCGCCGCAATGTCCCAGCAGTCGCGCCCCTTCCGCGAGGAGTCGCCGTCGGGGCGCTGAAGCCGCCCCGGAGGACCCATGACCGATGTGGTCGTACGCCCCTTGTCCGCGTCCGAGTTGCACCTGTTCGACGCGATGCCCGACCCGCTTCCCGACCTGCCGCAGATATCCCTGGCCGACGGCGTGGCGGGCGGCGGCTACGCCCCGGAACGCACCTGGATAGCCGCGCGCGGCCCCGAGGTGCTGGCCCGGGCCGCGTGGCTGCTCCCACCGGGCGCCGTGGGCCGCCCGTGGCTGGAACGCTTCGACCTGCGCGCCGCCCCGGCCGTCGGCGTGGCTCTCCTGCAGGCGGCCTGGGCAGCGTTGGGCGGCCCCACGGAGTATTACGCCACCGTGCCACCCGATTGGCGCGACCGCCCCGAGGTGGTGGCGGCGGCTTCCCGCCCGATGACCGCAGCCCGCCTGGCCGGCCTGACCCCACAGACCGAACGCTGGCGTTTCACCTGGCACCCACCCGCCATCCCGGGCCCGCCGGTGAGGAGGGGAGTCCCGCTCTCCGTGCGCCCAGCCACGAGTGCCGCCGAGATCAACGCTCTGGTCGCCCGCATCGCAGCCCTCCCGACTGCCGCCACTCTCCCGACTGCCGCCACTCTCCCGACTGCCGCCACTCTCCCGACTGCCGCCACTCTCCCGAC
>NZ_BOMV01000011.1 GCF_016862375.1 Paractinoplanes rishiriensis
ACTCTCCCGACTGCCGCCACTCTCCCGACTGCCGCCACTCTCCCGACCGCCTCCGCCCTCCCGACCGCCTCCGCCCTCCCGACCGCCTCCGCCCTCCCGACCGCCTCCGCATCGCGGGATATTTCGGATTTGTTCCCGACATCGGGTGCGGCAACGGCTGCGACGGCGAGTGCTGCGACGGCGGGTGCGGCAACGGGTGCAACAGCGGCGGGAGCGGTGGCGGGTGCGGCAACGGGTGCAACAGCGGCGGGTGCGGCGGCGGGTGCGGCGGCGGGTGCGGGCGAGAACCTGACCGGTCCGGATCTGCTCACCGGCGCGGAGATCGCTCAGTTGGTCCGCGGCGTGGATCTCGCGCGGAACCCGCTCGACTGGCTGACCGGTCCGACCTCCGACTGGCGGGTGGCAGTGTCCGGCGGTGACCCGGTGGGCCTGGCCGCGGCGACCGGCGACGCCTGCTATCCGATGATCGCCTACCTCGGCGTGCTCGACCCGGCCGCCCGGCCCGTCCTGCTGGCCGACGCGCTGACCAGGCTGGCCGCCGCCGGCGCCCTCGAAGTGGTGGCCGACACCGACGCCACCCGAACCGCGACCATCGCGAACCTGGAAGCGGCAGGCTTCACCGCCGTCCGCTCCCGCATCCACTTCGCCCCGGCGCTGGAGATCACCCGCGGGGGCCCAGCAACAAGCGCGTCGCCTCGGCGGCCGGGTCGATGATGGCGGCCACGTCATCGCCGTCTTCGACCGTGGTGGCGATCAGTTCGCGCAGGCCGCCCAGCAGGATCGTCGCGGTCTGCGGGGACGGCGGGCGCACGCCGGCCGCTCGTAGCTGTGGGGTGTCGGTCAGGGTCTGGATCAGGGTGACGAAACCGGCCATCGTCTCGCGTTGGAAGCGTCGTGCCCTCGCCTCGCCCAGGGCCGGCACGTCGCGGATCCAGGCCAGGGTGATCGGCGGGTCGGCCTGGGCCGCCGAGATCCAGCCCTCGATGGCCTGCCGCACCTGCGTCTCCCACCCGGCGGCCGGGTCGACCGCGGCGACTATCCGGGCGATCGTTCGCTGGTTGGTCTCGTACAGCAACGCGGCCAGGCACTCCTGGCGGTCGGCGAAATGGGCGTAGAACGTACGCCTTGATGTTCTTGCAGCTCGGACGATGTCGGCCACCGTGGTTTCCGGGTAGCCGCGCTCGCGGATCGAGGCGGCCATGCCCTCGAGGAGGCGCTGGCGGAAGCCGGTGGGCACTTCGGTGGTCGTCACGGGACACACGCTAATACCGGACAGTCGCTTGTGCGGTGCTGGTACGCAGTCGTACCGTGAAGCGGTACGTTGGCGTACCAAGGAGGTGTGCGGTGGTGGTGTTGCCGGACGGACCTACCGGACCACGGCTGGTGCAGGCGATTTCCTTCGTGGTGGCGCGCAACCGGACCATGCACCGGATGCGCCGGCGGTACGGGTCGGCGTTCACGCTCGACACGCTCAACCTGGGGCGGATGGTGATGCTGGCCGACCCCGCCGAGATCCGGCAGCTGTTCCAGACGCCCATGGAGATCGCGGACACCCCGGACGCGAACCTGGGATCCGTGCTGGGGCCGGGGTCGCTGTTCGCGATCACCGACGATCAGCACCGGGCGCAGCGCAAATTGCTCACCCCGCCGTTCCACGGGCGCCGGCTGCGGGCGTACGAGGCCCTCATGGAACGCGAGACGGTGCGTGAGATATCCGCCTGGCCGGAAGGAAAACCCTTCCCGGTGATGCCGTCGACCATGCGCATCACGCTCAACATCATCCTGCGGGCGGTGTTCGGCGCGGAGGGCGCCGAGTTCGACGAGCTGCGCACGATGCTGCCGTCGATGGTGCGGCTGGGCTCGGTGGTCGCGGTGATGCCGGTGCTTCGCAAAAACATGCGGGGGTACGGGCTGGGCGCGCGCTTCGACCGGCACCGGCGGCGCTACGACGCGATCGTGGACCGGCTGATCGACCAGGCCCTGGCCGACCCCGATCTGAGCGAACGCGACGACGTGCTCGCGATGCTGCTGCAGTCCCGGTACGACGACGGATCCGCGATGACCCGCAGCGAGATCGCCGACCAGCTGCTCACCCTGCTGACCGCCGGGCACGAGACCACCGCGACCACCCTGGCCTGGGCCGTCGAGCGGCTGCGCCGGCACCCCGACCTGCTGAAGCGCCTGGTCGCCGAGGTCGACGCGGGCGGCTCCGAACTGCGCGAGGCGACCCTGATCGAGGTCCAGCGGGTCCGCCCGGTCGTCGAGCTGACCGCCCGGCAGGTGCGCGCCGAGTCGCTGCAACTCGGCCGCTGGACCGTGCCGCGCGGCACCGTGATCACGGCGGCCATCTCGCTGCTCCACGACGACCCGGAGCTGTTCCCCCGGCCGCAGGTGTTCGACCCGGACCGGTTCCTGGGCGCGCGGGCCGACGCCGCCGCCTGGATACCGTTCGGCGGCGGGGTGCGGCGCTGCATCGGGGCCGCGTTCGCCACCCTGGAGATGAACGTGGTGCTGCGTACCATCCTGCGCGATTTCACCCTGGAACCGACGACCGAACCGGCCGAGCGGCTGCACAACCGCGGCATCACCCTGGCGCCGGGGAAGGGCGGTATGGCGGTGGTGCACCGCCGGGTCGGATGAGGATGAGTTCGCATTGATCGTGTGCGAGGGTTAGCGGTGTGAAAACGGGGATCGGGCCGCGGTAGCCGTGGAGAAGCGCCGGGCCCTGGCGGCCGTCACCGTGCTGTCGATCGCGGCCTTCGCCTTCGTCACCACCGAGCTGCTGCCGATCGGCCTGCTCACCGTGATGGCCCCCGACCTCGACCGGTCCCGCTCCGAGATAGGCCTGCTGGTCGGCGGCTACGCGATCGTGGTCGTGCTGGCCTCGATCCCGCTCACCATGCTCACCAAGCACGTACCGCGGCGCCGCCTGCTGAGCGTCACGCTGGTCGTCTTCGCGCTGGCCAACGCGGTGGCGGCCGCCGCGCAGTCCTACCAGATGCTGGCCGGCGCCCGGCTGATCACCGCGCTCACCCAGGCACTGTTCTGGTCGGTGGTCACCCCCGCCGTGGGCGGTCTCTTTCCGGCAGCCGTACGCGGCCGCGCGCTGGCCCTGTTCGCCACCGGCCCGGCACTGGCGCCCGTGCTGGGCGTCCCGATCGGCACCTGGCTCGGCCAGCAGGCCGGCTGGCGGGCCGCGTTCGCCGTGATGACCGCGGTCGGCCTGCTGTCGGCCGCCGTCGTGGCCGCGCTGCTGCCGTCCTACCCACCGTCCGCCGGCGGAGCCGCCCGCGCCACCGCCCCCGACCGCACCCGCTTCACCATGCTGATGATCGTCACCGCCCTGGGCGTCACCGGCTACCTGACCTTCACCACGTACGTGACCCCGTTCCTGCTCGACGTGACCGGCTTCAGCGAGCGATCCCTGGCCCCGCTGCTGTTCATCTCCGGCGCCGCGGGCATCATCGGCACCTTCGCGGTCTCCCGGACGCTGGACCGCTACCCCGTAGCCTCCCTGGTGGCGCCCCTGCTGATCGGCGCCGGCTCGCTGCTGGCGCTGGCCGCCCTCGGCGCCCTGCGCCCGGCCGCGATGGTCCTGCTGGGTGGCGTCGGTCTCGGCTATGCCGCGTACGCAACGGGCCTGCAACACGGGATCCTCCGCCTGGCACCGGGCAACACGGACCTGGCCTCGGCCCTGGGCAGCACCGTGTTCAACGCCGGCATAGCGGCCGGCGCCCTGATCGGCGGGGCGGTGCTGCCGGCCCTGGGAGCGCGCGCCCTGGCGCTGGCGGGCGGCCTCTTCGTGCTGGCGGCCGCCGTCTGCCTGGCGCTCGACACGGCCAGGTCCCGCACCCGCGTGCCCGTCCCCCAGGGCAGCACCGACTAGCGTCCTCGTCCCGGTGGGACCGCCGCCAAGGCTCCAGCCGCGGGCAGTACACGCCGGTCGAACCGGTCGAGCAGCAACTCTGCAAGATCGAGGGTGGTGTCGGGGCGGGCCCGGACCGGGCCTGGCGGGCGATGGGGCGCGCGTCGGCGACGGGTCCGGTCACAGCAATCGGGTTGGCGGCGCGAATGGGGCGGATCCTGTCGAATCGACCCAGGTGCCGCTCGCAGCGGCCGGTGGTGGGGCGGCGGCGGTGACGCGGCGGCGGTGACGGTGACGCGGCGGCGGTGGTGCGGCGGCGGCGGTGCGGCGGCGGCGGTGGTGCGGCGGCGGTGACGGGGTGGCGGGGCAGGGTGACGGAGCTGCGGGGCTGCGGGCTGCGGAAATGCGGCTGGTGGTGGCGTGGGGCGGGGGGGGGGTGGGGGTCAGCGCATTTCGTGGCGGGACATCAGGCGTTCCAGGTTTTCGGTCAGGGCGTCTAGGCGGCGGATGCCGGCGTCTATGTCGTCGCTGTTGTGTTCGCTGGGGCGGGCGGCCAGCACCGGCTCCATGATGGCGTTGGTGCGGTCGGCGTAGTCGCGCTGGGCGGCCGTGATTGCGGCCGCGATCTCGGCGGCTGCCTCCTGCGGGTGCAAGCGGAGGACGTCGGGGTCCAGGTGCAGGTCGACCAGCTGGCCGCCGGGGCCGGTGCGGGCCTTCACCAGGCGCTCGGGGGAGGTGCCCTCGCCCACGTAGTCGGCCATCTCCTGCTGCATGCGGGTGATGCGCTCGATCTGGTCCTGGGCGTATTCGGCGAGATCGGTGAGGTTGCGGATCTCGGTCACGGGGTGAGCTCCTCAGCAAAGGCGGCGGCGGGTAGGGCGCCGAGCCTATCGAACGGATGCGATGCTGTTGCGATGGCGGTGAAGGATTACACCCGGGTGGTTGCCCCGGCGATCAGTGTGCTGCTGGCCGGCGGCGAGCGGCTGCTCGCCGCGGCGCCGCTGGTGCAGGATCCGGGCATTGTCGAGGATGTCTCGGTCCGCGATGAACTGGTCAATCTGCTCGACCCCACGATCCTGATCGGACTCGCCGGACATCCGGGCAACGCGGCGCAGCAGGCCGTCTTCGGCCGGGCCGTGATCGGCGGGCCGGGATCGCAGGGGCGGCTGCTGCACGAGGCGATCGGCAAGCTCACCGCGCCCAAGGTGGCCGTCACCGACCGGCGGCTGCTGATCGTGGAGCTCGACGTGGTGCCGCAGTCGTCGTCGTTCTTCGGGCGGTGGTTCGGACCTTCGGACCAGGTCGCCACGGGACGGTACGAGGTGGACAAGGTCGCTATCCTGGGTGCCGTCGCGGCCCCGGCAGGTGCCCTGCGCCGCGGCCGGCTGCTGGCCGGATTCCAGGACGGGTCCGGCTGCATGCTGGTGTGCAGCCCGCCGAGCCTGGCCCCGGCGGTGATCGACGCGATCGGCCCGCCACGCGCGTGAGAGCGCGGCGGGACCACGGGGGAGGGAGACGCGGTGTCACAACCGGTATCGGTCTATCTGGATTCGATGTCCCGCTATGCGGCGGCGATGGAGGATCTCAGCGCGAGTTTCGGGGAGACCCGGCGGTTGCTGATCGACGCGGACGTCACCGAGGACAGCTTCGGCCTGCTGTCCGACTCGCGGGAGTGCGCCAAGGTCTACGAGGAGCGGTGCACGGTCGGCCTCGAGGTTCTGCAGGCCGGCAACGACGCGTTCCTCGATCTCGCCCAGGCGTTCCGCGAGATGCGCGAGGACTACGAGGCGTCCGACCAGTCCGCCGCCACCCAGGTCGGTGGCAAGTGACCCGGGCACCCAGCGGCGCCGACCGCATCGAAGAGTGGCTCGGGCCGGCCGGCGAGGCCTATTCGGTCATCAAGCCGATCGTGAGCTTCCTGTCCAACCCGCTCGACGAGACCACCGGCGACCCCGACCAGCTGCGGGCCAAGGCGCAGGCCTGGCGCACCGCGGCCGACCAGGTGGTAAAGCACGCCGAGGCCGAGCTGGCCGCCCGCAAGGACCTGCTGTCCTACTGGGAGGGCGACGCGGCTAACGCGTTCAACCAGGAACTCACCGAGGTCAACCAGTCCTTCGACGAGATCGCCGAACACTTCCGGGTGACCGCCGAACTGCTCGACGGCTCGGCCGAGGCCGCCGCCCAGGCGCAGGACCTGGTCGAGCAGATCGTCCGCGAGCTGATCGCCTGGCTGATCGTCACCATCATCGTGGCGCTCGCGTCGTCCTGGATCACCCTCGGCGCGTCTTTGGCGGCCGGTGCCGCGGCGGGTGGCATCGAGGCCGCGGTGGCCGGCACGAGGGCCGCGACTGTCGGCATGAAGCTGGCCACGCTGCTGCGCAAGGTCGCCGTCTTCCTCAAGAAGATGAGCGACTTCGCCAAGGCGTACAAGCTCACCGGCATCCGCAGCGTCGGCGTCCGCAACTGGGCCGGCGCCCGCTTCGCGACCCAGTCCGGCGGGCAGCTGCTCGCCACCAACTGGGTGATCAAAAAGACGATCGTGGAGCCCACCCTCGGCCCCACGATCGACAAGACCACCGGCGCCGACCAGACCTGGAACCTGCCGCAGGTCTTTTAAGGCTTGCGGGCGGGCAGGGCCGAGGGTGAACGGGCCGCTCTCGGGTTCGCCGGGGTGTGCGCGACGACCCGGTCGAGCAACCGGATGCCGATCTGGTTGTCGGTGTCCGGGGCGGCCAGGCAAGTGCGAAAACCTCACAAAAACGCGACAACTGGCGGTGAGGCCAGGGCCCGCGCGGCTTCAGTGCGTCCTTGACAGGTCAGAGATCATGGACGCGGACAGCATCGGGGCCCTGTTCATGACCACGTTCCGGAAGGCCATCGAGGTCGCCCGATGATCCCGGCGCTGCGCACCGAGGGGTTGAGCAAACGCTACCGCGGTGGCCACCCCGCCTCGCCGATGTGACGCTGAGCGTCCCGGCCGGTCGGGTTGTCGGCTTGGTCGGGCCCAACGGGGCGGGCAAGTCCACCCTGCTCAATCTGATCGTCGGCACGATCCGGCCGACCTCGGGCGTCATCGAGGTCCTCGGCGCCCGCCCGGCGGCGAACGCCGCGCAGTTGTCCAAGGTCGGCTTCGTCGCGCAGGACACCCCGGTTTACGCGGGCCTGACCGTCGCCGAGCATCTTCGGCTCGGCGCCAAACTGAACGCGGACTGGGATGCCGGGCTGGCGCAGCGGCGCATCGCGCAGCTCGGCCTCGACCCGGCGCAGAAGGCCGGGCGTCTCTCCGGCGGGCAGCGCGCCCAGCTCGCCCTGACCGTCGCCGCGGCCAGGCGTCCCCAGCTGCTGATCTTCGACGAGCCGGTGGCCGCGCTCGATCCCTTGGCGCGGCGCGCCTTCCTGCAGAACCTGATGGATTCCGTGGCGGAACTGGAAGCCACGGTCATCCTGTCCTCGCACCTGCTCGGCGACCTGCAACGGGTCTGCGATCACCTGGTCGTGCTGACCGCATCCCAGGTGCAGCTCGCCGGCGACGTCGACGACGTGCTGGCGGCCCACTACCGGCTGGTCGGCCGGCCGGATCTCATCGAGAAGCTGCCGACGGGTGTGGAGGTCATCCACACCGAGTGCACCGCCCGGCAGAGCACGTTGATCGTGCGCGACACCTCCGGCGTGCTGCCCCGGCTGCTGCCCGAACTGTTGCCGACCGCGACGTTGCTCGAACTGGAGGACACCTGGACCCCGGCCGAACTGCTCGCGTTCACCGACGGCCAGCCGCTGCTGTTCGAGCCCGGCACCTCATGGGCCTACGCCAACACCAACTACATACTGCTCGCGCTCATCGTCCAGAAAGCCACCGGGCGGCCGTACGCGACAGAGATCGAACGCCGCATCCTGCGCCCGCTCGGCCTGCGCAACACCGAACTGCCCGGCACCAACGCGAACCTCACCAGACCCCACCCGCACGGCTACCTCCCGCGCGAACACGACGGCGCACCCGAACCCGTCGACATCACCGTGCTCAATCCCACCGTCGCCGGCGCCTCCGGCGAGCTCATCAGCACCACGACAGATCTCAACCGCTTCTACCGCGCCCTGCTTACCGGACCGCTGCTGCGCCCGGCCCAACGCGCCCTGATGCGCACCGCCCGGCCTACCGGCCGCAGCTACGACTACGGCCTCGGCCTGCAAACCAGGCAACTGGCCAACGGCACCAGATTATGGGGACACGAAGGCGACATCTTCGGCTACCAGACCTCCTGCTGGACCACCGAAGACGGCAGCCGCGAACTCACCGTCGCGGCCACCCCAGGGGGCACCGGTGACCTGGACGAACTCTTCGACAACCTGGTGGCGACCGCGTTCACCCACGCGTAAGTCCATCCGATGCCACCGGCACCGACAGAGCCTCACGGACCGCCCGCACTACGGTTTCCGGGCCAGGCCGCAGACCTGGTAGACGTCGGCCTGGTCCCCGGCGGCCGGGCGCCATTTCGTGCAGGTCACCACGCCCGGGTCGAGCAGGTCGAGACCCTCGAACCAGCGTTCCAGATCGGCCTTGCGGCGCAACGTGATCGGCGGGGTCGCGGTCTTGTTCCACTGTGCGGCCGCGGCGGCCGACTCCGCCGGCTTGATCTCGGTGGTCGGGTGCGCCACCGCCAGATAGCTGCCGGACGGCACCGCGGCCACCAGGTCCCGGACGATCGCGCCGGCCTGGTCGTCGTCACCGACGAAGTTGAGGATGCCGAGCAGCATCACCGCGACCGGCCGGGTGAGGTCGAGGGTCTCCGCGGCCGCCGCCAGGATCCGGCCGGTGTCCCGGGCGTCGGCGTCGATGTAGGCCGTGGCGCCCGAAGGGGTGCTGGTCAGCAGCGCCCGGGCGTGGGCCAGCACCAACGGGTCGTTGTCGCAGTAGACGATGCGGCACTCCGGGTCGAGGGTCTGCGCCACCTCGTGCGTGTTGTCGGCAGTGGGCAGGCCGGTGCCGACGTCCAGGAACTGGCGGATGCCGCAGTCCAGCACCAGGTGGGTCACGGCCCGTTTGAGGAACGCGCGGTCGGCCCGGGCGGACGCCACGATGTCCGGCAGGAACTGCTGCACCTGGTCGCCGACGGCCCGGTCGGCGGCGTAGTGGTCCTTGCCGCCCAGCCAGTAGTTCCAGATCCGTGCGGTGTGCGGCACGTCGCTCAACGGGCACCGTCCATCTCGGAGGGTCAAGGTGCGCGCATAATAGCGCCTTTTCCGGACAAGCCGGTGAGGAAGGTGGTGGCCGGCAGGGTGCCGTCCGGGCGGCGGGCACCCTCGGCGGTGGCCGGGTCGGTGGACCGGAACCGGGCCTCGGTGGTCGTGCCGGCCGCGTCGGCGAGGAAGTCCGGTTTGGTGGTGCCGACCGGGACGTTGCCGGTCAGCTGGGGCGTCACCGCGGCGGCGCCGGGCCCTCAGCCCGGCGCCGCCGCGTGCCGGACGATGGGCGAGGACGCGAACGCGCGGGCGAGCGGGACCAGCACCCGCAGCTCGGCGTCCAGGCCCGGCCCGGCCGGGGTGAGATCAATGGGCGGCGGCTCGCCGTGCACGGCGGGTGCGCTGCCTTCCAAGCGGGTCAGAGCCGCCCGCAGCTGGGCCGCGGCCGCAGTGGCGGCCTGCTCGTCGGGTGCCTGACCGGCTTCCCGGGCCAGGCGGCGCGCGGCGTCGGCCACCGCGGGGTCGAGGTGCGGCCGCAGTGCCAGCACACCGTCCCGGATCTCGATGACCCGGCGGTACAGGCGGAAGTCGGCCCGCCACGGGTTCCAGGCGTCCAGCCAGGGCAGCCGCGGCGGATCGAGGACCACGTCCGGCACCGCGCGGCCGAGCGCCTGCCACAGGTGCCGCAGCCGGCGGTAGGCGCGCATCCGGTCCCAGCGCGGGCCGAGCACCGGCAGGCCGACCCCGGTCGCGCAGGTGACGGCGCCCAGCCCGGCGGCCGCCAGGCCCAGTTCGGCCAAGCCCAGTTCGGCCAAGCCCAGGTCGGCCAGCGCCGGCCGGGGGCTCAGGAAGTAGCCGGCCATCGCCACCGTGTAGACCAGCAGCAGCGTGGCCGCGGTGGCGAGCGTCCGCATGGCCCGGCGCAACCAGCGGCGGTCGAGCACCCGGGCGGTCCGGGTCAGGCGGATCGCGGCGTCCACGTACGCGAATCCGATGGCCCCGCAGTAGATCAGGAAGGCCGCGCGGACCCCCGGAACGGTGGCCCACAGCGTCTCCGGCATCTGCTGCGCGGCGGCGACGGCGGCCGGTGTGGTCGCGCCACGCGCCGACACCGTGAGCGCCACGATGGCCGCGGCCGCCGCGGCGTACGGGATCAGGGAAAGCCGGAGCCGAGCCCGCGGGCGCGCCCACAGCTGAAGCGTGACCACGGTGGCGGCGCTGCCCACGGTGACCGGCGCGAGCACCCAGACGGCGGCCACCCCAGTCGACGTCTCCAGCGCGGTCAGGATCGCCGGGATGCCGGCCAGCGAGGCGAGACCGGAGAATCCGACCATGGTGCACAGCCAGCGCAGAAACGGATTGCCCGGGTCGCGCCGCAGGTCACGGCCCTTGATGACCAGGCAGATCCCGTACGCGACGGTCATCGCCGCGAACATGACGGTCCTCACCGCGGCGGCTCGATCGTCCGGGCGACCCGGTGCCGGATCGCGGCGCTTTCCGGCGGCGCCTCCCATTCGGAGACCGGCTTCCAGCGGTGCGCCTGCTCCAGGATCATCGAGGCGATCATCTCGGCCATCCGCTCGTCGTCGACGGAGTAGGTGGTGCGGTGCAGCACCCGCCCGACCAGTTTCGGATCGAGGTGCGGCAGCAGCATGTCGGTGGCCGCGGCGTGGTCGCTGAGCAGGTGGCCCAGTTCGTGCATGACGATGTGTTCCTGGTGCAGTGCGGTGGTGTCCCGCTCGTAGAGGATGTAGTCGCGGTCGCCGGTCGACACCCACAGCCCCGACGGGCTGTCCGGCGGCATCGGCATGGCCCGCAGCTCGATCGCCCGCCCCCGCGTAGTAGCCAGCCGTGCACAGAAAACCCGCACGTCGAACGGCACCGGAATGTCCAGCGTCCGGATTATCGCCCGGCAGCGCCGGCGCACCGACCAGGCTGTCATCGCCCCTCCCGTGTGGACGGTCGGGCTCAGCCTATTGCGCCTGTCAACTCACGTGGATGTCAGCCGTCGTCCTTGGCGTAGCGGGCGTCCAGCCCTTCGCTGGCCCGGAAGCGTTCGATGACGTTGGCGATGTCGCGCAGGCTGGCGGCCGACAGCCCGCCCAGCCGGGTGGCGACGCGCTGCACCCCCGCGTCGGCCAGCGCGCGGAGCAGCGCGAGTTCGCCGGCGATGGCGCTGGACTCGGCCTCGTCGAAGAAATACGCCGGCGACACGTCGAAGAACTGGGCCAGCGCCTCAAGGTGCTTCTTGGTGGGGTTGTCCCGCTCACCGCGGCGCAGCAGCCAGAGATAGCTGCCCGAAATCGACGGCCCGTCCCCGCCCATGGCCGCCGCCACCTCGTCGTTGCTGTACCGGCTCCCGTCGGCCCGCCGAATCGTGTCAAACAGATGATTGATCTTAGCGGCCAGGGCGGCTGGCGCGGTGGCGGCCATGCTTCCGTCCTCATCTCCACACCAGTTGACATGAAGGCATAGGCTCGTGGCGCCCACATCTCAACTGACATGGAAGAAAATTGTCAGTACGGCAACCACAGTAGACCAACGGGGACGGAGCCAACATGACAAACCACGACTGGAGCGCATAGCTGCCCGCTCGCCCAGCCAGCCCGGACCCGCCCAGCCCAGCCCCGCCCCGAGTCCTGAGTCCCGGCCGCCGAGTCGCCAAGTCCCGAGTCCCGAGCTGCCGCGTCGCTGGGTCGGAGTCGCCGAGTCCGAGATGGCGGATCACGAGTCGCCGAGTCGGCGGGCGGTCGGCTCGCTTCCGCAAACGGGCCCGCGGCGCGACACTGCTTCCCGGCCCAGCAGCCGGTGGCGTGGGCGTCAAGGTCGTCGGGTGGCTGTCACGGTTGGCGGATCCTGGTGCGGGGGAAGGGCGGTCGTCGGCGGGGGCCGCCGACCTGAACCGCCGCAGGGAGCCCGTGCCGTCGGGGCGGGGTAGGGCTTAGTAGGGATCGCCGGTTCCTGGGAGGCGGCCGTGGGCCAAGCCGCCCAGGCGGCCCGGCAGGGCGGGGTCGCCGGAGAGGGGTGGGCTGGGGGCGTGGGCCCGTTCGGCCATCCCGGTGGTCAGGTCGCGGAGGGCGGCCACCGCGGTTCGCTGCGGGCGCCAACCCAGCTCGGTGCGGGCCCGGTCGGTGGACATCAGTGGGGCGGCCAGGGCCAGGTGCACCCAGCCGGCGTCCACCGGCTGCAGGCGCAAGGCCCAGCTCAAGGCCGCGCCGCCGGTCAGGGCCAGGCGCGGGACCGGGACCGGCGTGCCGCGGAAGGTCGCGGCCGCCACGTGCGGGTCGAGCACGGGGCCGGCGGCCAGGTTGACGCCGCCGCGCAGGTCGGCGCGCAGGATGCGGGCGTAGGCCTCGGCCACGTCGTCGGCGTGCACGCCCTGCAGGCGCAGGCGGGGGTGCGACGGGATGACCGGGATCCGCTGGTAGCGCAGCAGGCGGGCGGGCAGCAGCGGGCCGGCGAAGTAGCGGGCGATCTCGGTGCCGGCGGTGCGCTGGAAGATCAGGCCGGGGCGGACGCGGACTGTCCGCAGCGTGGGGTGGACCGACTCGACGTCGTCGAGCATGCGTTCCACCAGGGCCTTGTGGCGGCTGTACGAGGACTCCGGCACGCCGGTGTGCGGCCAGTTCTCCCGCACGTACGCATCCTTGGGTCCGCGCGCGTAGGTGCCTACCGACGAGGCCTGCACCAGCGTCGGTACCCCGGAGCGCAGCACCGCGCGGACCACCTCGCGGCCACCCAGCACATTGGTGCGGAACAGGCGGCGGCGGTCGTGGCTGGGCTGGATCTGCCAGGCCAGGTTGACCACCGCGTCGGCACCCCGGAACAGTGGGGCCAACCGGTCGGCGGCCTGGTCGGCGCCGACGTCCACCGCGTGCCAGTCGACGTCGCGGTAGACGCCGGTGTGCTCGGGCAGGCGGCGCGCCACACCGACGATCTCGGTGTCGGCGTCCTGGTGCAGACGACGCAGCAGGGCTGTGCCGGCGTTGCCGCTGGCCCCGACGATCACCACTCGCATGGCGATGGCGTACCCGCCTCGCGGAGGTTGAACCTGAACGATCGTTCATTCGTTAACCACTTCTTCTCTGCTTCGCCCGATTTTCGACCTGGTGTCCCGGGTAGGTTCTGTTCCGGGAAAAGGCAGATCTCCCAGGGGATGGCCCGGTTTCCGTCGCCCTGCCACCGGCGGCGGAAACCGGGTTGAAAGGCAGATCGGGCTGAAAAGCTCACTTCCACTCCTCGACCCGGTGCAGGTCGGCGACGAATCCGGTCCGCAGCAACCGGCGGCCGGGGGAGATCTGCCGGGCGAACAGCACCACCGCCGCGGCCAGGTAGACACCGGACAGCGCCAGCAGCACCACCCGGTTGGCCGCGTCACCCAGCAGGATGCTGGCGGCGAACTGCGTCAGGAACAGCGACAGCAGCGCCCCCGACCCCCACAGGCTCAGCCGCAGGTTGACCAGCAGGCTCACCGCGAACAGCGACTGCGCCGCGGTGATCAGCAGTTCGTAGCGCTGGTGCTCGCTGAGCGGCAGCCCGGCCAGACCACCCGAGGACAGCGCGAACACGATCGGGATCGTGCCGACCAGCAGGGTCCACTGGTTGACCTTGCTGGACAGCAGCGTGCCGAGGGCGTGCGAGGCGCGCAGCCGCCACGCGTACAGGCAGGCCACGATCAACTCGGGGGCCTCGCTGGCGACCGGGGCGGCCCACTGCACCAGCAGGAACTGGTCGACGTTGAGGCGCTCGCCGCTGTGCACCACGGCGTCGGCGAAGTGCTCGGCGGTGGCCACGATGACCGCGGCGGCCAGCAGGAACAGCCCGGCCAGCAGCCAGCGGCGATCGCGCTGCGGACGGTCCGCCACCCACGCCGGTACGCCGGACAAGTCGGGCTCCTCCACCGGGGCCTTCGACAGGCGCCACGCGTACGCCGCAAAGATTGTCAGCAGCACCGCGGCGTCGACCAGGGTCAGGCTGTGCCGCAACGGCAGGGTCAGCGAATACACCGTGGCCACCGCCAGGAACACCACCTCGACCGACATGGTGTTGGCGAGCCGGACATGGCCGGGAGCCGGAACGCTGGGTTCGCGGCGCATCCGGTCCGGGCGGCGCCGGGCGACCAGCGCCGCGAGCAGCACCACCAGCGGCCAGCCGACGCCGACCAGCACCCGGTTGGCGCCGGTCATGTTGGCCAGGGCCAGCGAGCACGGGTCCTCGCCGCCGGCCGTGGGCGCGCAGTGCCCGTGCTCGGCGAACGTCTGCCCGGCCCGCATCGTGAAGACGAAATCGACGCCGTACTCGGGCAGCACCGCGAGGAACGCCAGCACGGCGAGCGCGACCCCGGCGCTGACCTCGACCTGCGCGGCTTCGGCGGTCCAGGAGAGCAGGAACGCGGCGCCCACGATCGCGCCGCCGAAGACCAGGGCGGCCAGGAACGGGTCCAGCTCCGGCGCCGGCAGCCCGGCGTAGTCGGCCAGGCCCGCGTACGCGCCGGGCAGGGCGGCGGCCGCGGCCACCGCCAGCGGCCAGGCCCGGGGGTTTCGCTGCTGCATGGCTGCGCACTACCCCGTCCGGTGGGTCCCATGCCGTGGGAGGTTTGACGTCGTCCGGCAGTTGCCGTCGATGTCCAGGGTGTGGTCGGCGCGCAGCAGGTCTTCGTCGTCGGTGGGGGCCGGGCCGGGTGGGGTCGGCGCCAGCAGGCCGCGGTCGGCGGCGGCGCAGTCGACCCAGGCCGTGTAGCCCTGCACGTCACCCAGCCACATGCCGTGGTCGCCGGCTTGCAGGTTTGCCGTCGACGGGAACTCCCAGTGGATTTCCTCGTGTGCGGCGGCCAGCGGGCGGTCGGCGCGGTCGGCGCGGTCGAAGGCGTACACCCAGACGAAGTTGGTGATGACCCGCAGCGTGCGCAGGCCGTCGACGGTGACGCTGCGGTAGGTGACGCGGCCGCTGACCCGGGGCTGCTCGTGGGGATCGAGGCGGACTGCCGGGTCGATCCAGGTGGCGAACGAGAGGAAGGTCCGGTCGCGGAACTCCCTGCGGACCTTCTCCCGCTGGTTGGCCGCCAGCAGCGTGATCAGGCCGGACGGGTCGTGGCCGGTCAGCATGCGCGGGTCGAGCCGGGCCGCGATCAGGGCCTGGCGCACCTTGCGGAGCGCGGCGTCGACGTGGGACACCGTGAAGCCGGCGACCGCGGTGGCGGCCGGCATGGTGATGCCGGCGGCGCCCTTCGGGTAGGCGGCCGCGGGGGTGCCGGCGAAGGGATCGGTGGTGGCCGGCAGCGTGACCGTGGAATGCGGCTGCTCGTAGTCGGTGGTCAGCGCCCGCCACACCGCCGGGGTCGCGAAGGCCAGCAGGCCCAGCACCACCGCGACACCCAGGAATGCCGGCAACCGGCGCAGCAGCCGGCGCCGGTGCACCTTGCGTTCGGTCTTCGCGGCCCACTCCGCCAAACCGGCGAACGGATCGTTCTCCACCATCCCCGTACATCCCCCGATGTAGTACTAAGAGGATCGACACCCTACCCGGAACGCGACTTTCACGGCGCCCGCTCGCGGGCCGGCGGTCGCGGTCGCCAGCGCTTTCCGCCACTCGTCCAGCGGGTAGGTGTGGGTGACCAGACCGTCCACCGGGAACGCCGGATCGGCCAGCCAGGTCACCACCTCGGACATGGTGCTGCGGCCGCCGAGCGCCGGCTCCGGACCGGAATAGACGGTGCCCTGCACGGTGAGCTGCCGGTTCCACACCAGCGACCAGTCCACCCGCTGCCGGCCGGCCGCGCCCACCAGCACCAGCATCCCGGTCGGCCGCAGCAGGTGCAGCCCCAGATCGATGGTGGCGGAGTGGCCCACGCAGTCGAACACCACGTCGACGCCCCGCTCGAGGATGGGTGTCCGGGTCATCCGGGGCCGGATGACCCGGCCTCCGTGGTGGCGCGCCAGCCCGGCGACGGCGCCGGGTCCGGAGGAGAGGGTACGGGTGGCACCGACGCGTTCCGCCTGCTCGCGCCCGAACTGCCCGGGGACGAGCACGGTGACGTCCAGGTCCGGGTGCAGCCGCCGGAGTGCGGCCGTGACCAGCAGTCCGATGGTGCCCGGCCCGATCACCACGGCCCGGTCGCCGCGCCGCTCCCAGCGCAGCGCCGCGTGCAGGGCGACCGCGGCCGGCTCGGCCAGCACCGCGCGCCGGGCCGGCAGGTCGCCGACCGGGTGCAGCTGGCTCTCGTGGGCGACCAGGTAATCGCCCCAGCCGCCGCCCAGCGCCGCGTCGAAACCCTGGGTCGGTGCGCGGCAGCCGGTCACGCCCGGCTCGTCGAAGCGCTCGCAGCCGTACGGGAAACCCTCCCGGCACGATCGGCAGGGCTCGAACCCGCGGTGCACGCAGGACAGCACCGGATCGACCACCACCCGCTCGCCGGTCGGCTCGACCACCGCGACTATTTCGTGCCCGAGGATCTGCCGGGGCGCGGTGTAGTAGCCGCTGAGCACCAGGGACGACGTCGCGTGCGCCACCGCCAGGTCGCTGCCGCAGATGCCGGCCAGTTCGGGCCGCAGCCGCACCCAGCCGGGCGCGTCCGGCAGCGGTGGCACCGGCAGGTCGTCGCGCAGCGCGAGCAGGCCACCGAGCCGGCCGCGGCTGGCCGCGGTGAGCAGGTAGCGCGGCACGGTCAGGTCGGCGAGGACGGCCCGCATCCCGCGATGGTGCCACCTACGAGGGGAGACCCGACAGGGGAGTGCCGGTACCCAGTTCCACGATCCACGGCGCGAACCCGCAGCCGCCCACCGCGAGGATGTCGCCGGCCACCGACAACCCGGTCGGCACCCCGGGCAGCCGGGTCTGCCAGCGCGCCCGGCCCGCGATGTCGTACGCGGTCAGGGTGCGCCCGCCGCGGTCCGCCGCGACCATGGCGGTGTCGTCGTACCAGGCCAGCAACAGCGGGCTGCCGCCGGACACGGCCCGGGTCCACCGGGTGCGCAGCGACTCGTCGCGGATCTCCACCGAGCCGTCCTCGCGGGCCACCGCGAGCAGCGCGCCGGTCGTCGACCAGGACGCCGCCGTGATCGGCTGGATGTGCCGGGTGCGGGTGCCGGGCTGGCGGATGCTGCCGTCCCGGTACGCGGCGCGCAGCCCGTCCGGGCCGGGGAACAGCGTGAGGCAGTCTGCCCGGTCGCCGAGCACCTGCGTCTGGCGCGCGCCGGACACCAGGTCCCAGGCGCTGATCACGCCGTCCGGGGTGGCGCACGCGATGTGCCGGCCGTCCGGGAACCAGGCCAGCTTGCCCGACCGGCCGTACGGCATGAGCAGGCGCATCATCTCCTGCGGCGGCCGGTCGTCGACCATCCGCCAGACCGAGATGCTCCCGTCCGTGGCCAGGGTGGCGAGCAGGTCGGCCGCGGTGGGGTTCCAGGTGGCCGCGATGACCCGGTGGCGGCGGGTCAGCCGGATGAGCAGGTGCGGTTTGGTCGGTTCGGTGGTGTCCCATACTTTCAGGTCGCCGTTCGGGGCGGTCGCAGCGAGGCGGCGACCGTCCGAACGCAGGGCGGTCAGGGTGGCGAGCCCGGTCCTTTCGGCCACGTGGTACCTCGTTCTCAAAACTCCGGCGCTCGGTGGGGGGCGTGGTACCGCGGAGTGGCGGCTACGCGATACCACGCCGTTCGTGGAACCCATCGGGTTGCGACCCGCGGGGCTGAATTCGTTCGCCGGAAAATGTGCGGCGATCAGCCCGTTGCGCGGTCGTGGATCCACTGCCGCTGATTCCGGTACAGCAAATTTTGCTTTCGGAATGCGGTCCTCGGCGTGGAATTTGCGGTGCCGGTGAAGTGGAGGGGCGGGCGTTTCGGGGGCGTGCCTGACCTGGGATGTAGCATCGCTTCCGTGGTGCGTCCGCCGTGGCCGGTGTCGTTTGTTTGCATGGTGGGTCTGGTCCTCAATCACGAGCCGCCGCCACGGCATATGGCTCCGAACGAGGTGCAAAGCCATATTCGGGTATAGATACCGCTGAGGCAAGGGGTGGGCGGGATTTCTTGTAATGGGACGGCTACCCACCCCCTAAGCTGTCCGCCGTGGAAGCGCTGCAACCCGGTTCACGGCTCGGCGACCGGTATCGTCTGGAAGCACGGCTCGGTGCCGGCGGCATGGGCGAGGTGTGGCGGGCCGAGGACGAGGTGCTCGGCCGGACCGTCGCGGTCAAGGCGATGCTGCCCACGGTGGCCGGCGACCCCGATTTCGGCCGCCGGTTCCTGGCCGAGGCCAAGGCGATGGCCCAGGTGCACCATCCGGCGGTCGCGTCCATTCACGACTACGGGCGCAGCGGTGCGATCGCGTACCTGGTCATGGAATTCATCGACGGCGAATCGCTGGCGCAGGCGCTGGCCGGCAACCGCCGGATCGCGCCGGCCGACACCATGCGGCTGATCGCGCAGGCGGCCGACGGTCTGCAGGCGGTGCATGCGCGCGGCATGGTGCACCGCGACGTGAAGCCGGCCAACCTGATGCTGCGGCGGGACGGCTCGGTGGTGCTGACCGACTTCGGCATCGCACGCCGGCCGGACGCCAGCCGGCTCACCGCGTCCGGGGCGATTCTCGGCACGCCCAGCTACCTGTCGCCGGAGCAGGTGCTGGGCCAGGAGGCGACGGCGCGCAGCGACATCTATTCGCTGGGGCTGACCGCGTACGAGTGCCTCGCGGGGGAGAAGCCGTTCGTCGGCGACAACCCGTACGCGGTGGCGTTGCAGCGGCTCCAGTCCGCGCCGCGGACGATCGGCGTGACGCTGCCGGCGCCGGTGCTCGCGGTGGTCGAGCGGGCCTTGGACACCGACCCGGGGAAGAGATGGCCGACGGCTGCGGCCCTCGCGGAGGCCGCACGGGCAGCGGTCGGCGCGGCACCGGGCGGCGTCGGGCCGGGCGGTGTCGCGGGTGGCGTTGGGTCCGGCGGTGTCGCGGGTGGCGTTGGGCCGGGCGGCGTTGCGCCGGCCTGGGGGCCGGCTCCGGCCGCCGGGAGTCGCCGGCGGTTGGTGCTGGCCGCGCTGGCGGCCGTGCTGCTGGCCGGTGCCGCCGTCGTGGGCTGGACGGTCACCCGGGACCGGGATCGGGACCCGACCGGGGCCACCACGCCGGCCCGGCGCGGCGACGCGGCACCCCAGTCCGCGCCGACGGGCTTCGCCGGGTTCGGCGAGTGTGGCCCCGGCCTGTGCCCCACCGTGCCGCTGTGCTGGGGCGGGCTCACCGCGATCAGCGGCAAGGCCCATCCCCCCGCACAGATCGACTGCACCGAGCCGCATCGCTGGGAGACCTTCGTGGCGGTGGCGCTCCCGGAGGGGCTCGACGCGGTGCGCGCCGACGAACTGATGGCGCAGCGCGACGTCTCGGCCGCGTGCTCGTCGGCAGTTATGGGCGCGGTCTCCCGCGACCCGGCTGTCACCCGTACCTGGCGAAGGGACGCCTGGCCGATCCGGCTCGCCGAGGGTGACCCCACGCTCCTGCACTGCTTGGCGCAGCCGGCTGAAGGCGGCGAGTTCACCGGATCCCAGTTCTGAGAACGGGTTGGCCAGGGCGGGTGCGGCCGTCCGCCACACCCGCCCTGCCGATGATCAGAGCTTGCCGGCGCCGGCTCCGCTCTGCACCAGCGACGGAACGGCCGACGCCGCGTCCAGCGTGTACGAGTAGTACGTCCGCGGTTCAGTCACAGTCCCGCCGGCCTCACAGGAACCCGAGCCGGTGAACACGTTGCCGCGCTGCACCAACCGTCCCGGGCCGCTGTCCGCGTACCCACTCGTCGAGAAGCACGGGTACGGCACGTTGGCGAAGTTGTTGTTCTCCAGGACGACGCCGCCGTTCATGGTGGACGCCACCCCGTACAACTCGTTGCCGTCGAAGTAGTTGTTGTAGACGTGCACCGGCTCGCCGAAGCGCACCCGCGGGTGGCGCTGCCGCGACCCGTCGAACCAGTTGTGGTGGATGCTCACCTTGAGGTGCCCGACGTCGGTCGAGGACGCGCCGTCGGAGTGGCCGATCAGCATCGACTTGTCGGTGCCCGCGAAGTGGTTCCACGACACGGTCACGTAGTCGGCGCCGCGGACGATGTCGATCGAGCCGTCCACCGGTGCCCGGAACGTGTTGTGGTTGATCCAGATGTGGTGCGACTCCTGGCCGACGTTGATCGCGTCGTCCTCGGCGTTCACGAACGTCAGGTTCTGCACGATCACGTTGGACGACCGGTAGAAGTCGAACCCGCCGCCCGCGATGGTGGCGTTCGAGCCCAGCCCGATGATCGTCTTGTTCGGGCGTACGCCCTGCTTGCTGGTGATGTTGATCGTACCGCTGACCTGGATGGTCATGGCGCCGACCGTGTCGATGGCGTCCAGCAACTCGTCGGTGGTGTCGACCGTGACGGTGGGTCCGCCGACGCCGCCCGTGGTGGTGCTGAGGCCGAGCGCGTTCACCGCGGCGAACCCGTCCGGCGTGCCGACGACCGCGGCTGCCGCCGGTCCGGCCGTGCTGGTGAACGCGATCGCGCCCGCGACGACGGCCGCGACGGCGACCCCGGCGATGATTGTCTTCCGCATGACTTTTCAGACCTTTCCTACGCCGGCGCCGGCCGTGACAGCCGCCTTGACCCCGTTCGGGTCGTCGAGGGTGTACGAGTAGTACTGCGAGGCCTCCTGCACGGTGCCGCTGCAGTCCGGCTGGCCGGACTCGCCGGCGAACACGTTGTTGCGGGCCACGCAGCGCCCGCCCGGGCCGGCGTACGAGTTGGTCACCGGCTCCTCGACGTCCTCGAAGTAGTTGCCCTCGACCAGGCAGCCGGCGTTGGCCTGGCAGGCCACCCCGGTGTCGGTGTTGTAGACGAAGTAGTTGTTGTAGACGTGCACCGGCTCGCCGAACCGGACCCGCGGGTTGCGCTGCGGCGTGCGGTCGAACCAGTTGTGGTGGTAGGTCACCTTGAGCCGCCCGATGTCCTGCGCCCCGTTGTTGTCGTCGTGGCCGAGCAGCATGTTCTTGGTGTGGTTGTGGGTGCGGTTCCACGAGATGGTCACGTACGAGGAGCCGCGCTTGACGTCGAGCAGGCCGTCGTAGCCCTGGGCCAGGTCGTTGTGGTCGATCCAGATGTGGTGCGAGAACATCTGCACGTTGATCGAGTCGTCGCTGGCGCCGCGGAACGACAGGTTCTGGATGATCACGTTGTGCACCGCGTCGGCCGGCTGGGTGGTGATGTCCGAGACCGGCAGGCCGATGTTGAAGCCGCCGCCGGTGATGCCCGCGTTCGAGCCCACGCCGAGGATCGACTTGTCGCTGGTCACGTCGTACATGCCGGCCGGCAGGGTGATGGTGCCGCTGACGCAGATGGTCAGCGGACCGGGGGTGGCGATGGCGGCCAGCAGCTCGTTGGCGGTGTCGACCGCGACGGTCGGCCCGCCGGCGCCGCCGGTGGTGCCGTTCTGGCCGAGCGCGTTCACCGAGGCGAAACCGGCCAGGCTGCCACCGACGCGGCAGCTGCCGGGCGGCGGCGGGCTGGTCGTCGACGGCGTGGTGGGCGTCGGGGTGACCGCGTCGGTGTCCACCTTCACGTCGTCGTAGGTCGCGCTCGCGTACGTGGCCACCAGGCCGATCCGGCCGGAGCCGAAGGTGGAGTCGGTGGCCTGCAGCACCTGCGCGCCGTCGACCAGGGCGGTCAGCGTGCTGCCCTGCGCGTTCAGCGCGAGGGTGCGCCAGCTGCCGGTGCTGCCGCCGACTGCCGCGGTGCCCAGGACGGTCACGCCGCCGCCGGAGACCCGCTGCAGCTGGGCCGCACCGCCGCCGCTGGTCAGCACCAGCGCGTAGTAATCGCTGGTGGAGCGGGCCCGGGAGGCGATGCCCACCGTGCGGTTGCTGGCGCCGAACGCGATCGGCTTGACCCGGGCCGACACGGTGTAGTCGGACCAGGTGGTGGTGCCGGCCAGGGCCTTGGCGCTGGCGCTCGTGCTGGTCTGCCGGTAGGCCGGCGAACCGTCGGTGACGATCGACCACGAGCCGCCGGAGCGGCTCCAGCCGCTGGCCTCGCCGTCGTCGAAGTTGTCGGTGAACAGGGTGTCGGCGAACGCCGGCCCGGTGGTGATCGTACTGAACGCGACGGCCGTTGCGGCCGCCGCGGCAGTGACGGAGAGGATCCAACGGATCCGTTTCATTGCGGGTCCTCCGTGGGCTGGGAGCGGGGGAGTGCGGGCACGCCCGGATCACCGCCGGACGGTGGCGGTTCCGGGTTGCCTTTTATGGGGTGCCGTGAATGCGGCGACTAATAGCAAATCCTGTTTATGAACATAGGATCGTCAATCGTCGTCCGTCAATGGAATCGATTTGCAGATAAGTTGCAACGAAACGTGCGCAGCATTCATTGTTCCGGCCGGATCTCCGGTCGGACGCCCTTTTTGGCCCGATCTGCCCTCGCGAATCGGCGCCTTGTTTGCTGCAACACGACGGGCGCGTTCCGGACATCATGGCGGCAATCGGCCCCGGGCGCCAGCCGGTCCCGGTGGAGCGCCACCCCGGCGACCACGAGCCCGACGCCGGCGAGCTCCCGGACCGTCGGCAGCTGGGTCAGCACCAGGACGCCGATCACCGTGGCGGTGGCCGGCAGCAGCGCGACCAGCAGGGCGTACCGGCCGCGCGGCAGGCGGGCCATGGCGACCTGGTCGGCGACGTACGGGATCACCGACGAGCAGACGCCCACCCCGGCGGCGGCCGCCAGCGCGACCGGGTCGGCGAGCGCGGGCAGCGCGTCCCACCCGCCGGCCGGCAGCGCGAACCCGGCCGCCAGCAGCATGGACAGCGCGAGCCCGTCGACGCCGGACAGCCGCGGCTCCCGGGCGACCCGGTGCCCGAGCACGATGTACGCCGCGAACAGCACCGCGTTGGCCGCCGCGAACGCGATGCCCAGCGGCTCGGCCACCAGCCGCACGTCGGTGAGCAGGTAGACCCCGGCAGCCGCACCGGCCAGCGCCAGCAGGTTGCGCCTGGTGCGTACCGCCATCGCGGCCAGCACGATCACCGGCAGGAACTCGACGGCCGCCACCGTGCCCAGCGGCAGCCGCTCGATGGCCAGGTAGAAGACGCTGTTCATGGCCGCGAGCACGGCCGCCCAGCCGAGCAGCAGCAGGCGGACCGGCCGGTCCAGCCGGCGCCAGACCCGCCACGGCCGCCGCCAGAGCGCGAACACCAGGGCCGCCGCCGCGATCCGCAGCCAGGCCACGCCGAGCGGCTCGACCCGGGCGAACAGCAGCACCGCGAACGCCGGTCCGAGATAGTGGAACACCGCGCTGACGAGGAAGGAGGCGTACGCGGTCATGCTCTTATCCTGGAAAAGACCGGGCCCCGGAACCATGGCAGATCGAAGGTGAACAGAGACAATGACGATGCCTCGCGCACCACGATTGCCGGATGGCTTTCCGGACGGAAAACTGGACGATACCGGCCGCCGGCTGCTTGCCGCCCTGATCGAGGACCCGCGGGCGAGCGCGGCCGAACTGGCCCGCCGGATCGGCACCTCGGCGCCCACGGTGCGCGAGCGGCTGGCCCGCCTCGAGGAGGCCGGCGTGATCCGCGGCTACCGGGTCGACATCGATCCGGCCGCGATCGGGCTGCCGGTGGCCGCCTGGGTGCGCATCCGGCCCGGTCCCGGACAGTTGGCCCGGATCACCGAACTGGCCGCGCGCACCCCGCAGGTCAGCGAGTGCCACCGGATCTCCGGCGAGGACTGTTTCCTGGTCAAGGTGCACGTGCCGGCCATCGAGGCGCTAGAGGAGGTGCTCGACCAGTTCCTGCTGTACGGCCAGACGACCAGCTCATTCGTGGTTTCCACCCCGGTGCCGCCCCGAGCTCCCGGTCAGCTGTAGCGCTGCAGTTTCGGCCAGAGCGTGCGCCACGGCTCGGCCGGCCGGCACACGTAGATGCGGCCCTCCTGCTGCTCCTCGTTTTCCACGCCGAGGCTGTTGCGCAGCGCCGGACCGTTGTCACACGGCGCGAGTAGGGTGGGCGGCGACTGGGAGACCACCACCGCCACCGTCCGGTCGTCCGGCGGCGGCCCGAAATTGTGCAGCTCGTTGTGCCCGCTGTAGACCGGCGGCAGCCCGTGCCGCGGGCCGAACCGGTCGAGCATGCCCGCTTCGCCGTAGTTGCCGGCGATCAGCACCGCGCCGGCCCGCTCCTCGGCCGGCAGCGCGGCGTGCACGGCTGCCACCTGCTCGACATACTCGGGCCAGCCGATCTGCTCGGCCACCGTCGGGTTGAGCTCGGTCACGATGTTGCCGGCCAGTTGGTCGCGGGGCAGCAGCGGCAGCCCCGAGACGACACCCATCAGGGTCAGCACCGCGATGCCCGCGCCGGCCAGCACCTGCCGCGTGCGCCGGCCGGCCAGCCAGCTCTCGGTCGCCACCGCGCCCGCGCAGTACAGCCCGAACAGCAGGCCAAGCGGATAGTAGGGCTGGCCACCCACGACAAAGGTCAAGATCAAAATGAGGGGGTACGCGACGGCCAGCGCGCGAACCTGCCGGTCCCGGGCCAGCCGGACGATACCGGCGATCCAGATCGGCGGGACGGCGAGCAGGGCGAACTGCAGCGGTACCAGTCCGGCCCGGGACTCGCCGCCCTTGTTCTCGCTGAGCGCCTCGGCCATCCGGGCCTGCGGGAAGTCGTTCGCGATCTGGTAGAGCAGGTTGGGCAGGCCGACCAGCACCGCCAGGCCCACGCCGGCCCACAGCCACTTCGACAGCAGCACCCGCCGCGGACCGGCCACCAGGATGCCGGCGGCCAGCGACAGCAGGAGCAGCACCACCAGGTGCTTGTTGTAGAGGCCCAGGCCGGCCACCAGCCCGGCGGCCAGCCAGGCTCGATCGTTGCCGCGCAGGGCTCGGACCACGAAAAGAATGACCCCGAGCCAGATCGGCAGGTCGGCGGTGGCAGTCGAGGTGACGTGCGCGGCGGCCAGCGGCACCGCGCTCAGCACGCCGGCCGCGGCGATCGACTGGGCCACCGCGCGTCCGCCGAACTCGCGGGCCAGCACCGCCGCCACGATCGCGGCCACGCCCAGCAGGACGGCGGCCGGGACGCGCATGGCCCAGACGGTGTCGCCGAAGATCTCGATGCCGAGCCGGGCCAGCATCGGCGTGAACGGCGGCTGGTCGACGTAACCCCACTGCGGGTGCTCGGCCAGCATCCGGAAATACAACTCGTCGCGGTGGTAGTCGTACCGGTCGGAAGTGGCGATGAGCAGGGCCGTGACACCTGCCGCAATGATGCCCACCGGCCACCGGGCCATCGGCGGGCGTGGGGCACCCGTGTCGATCACGATCACACGGTAGAGCATGGAGGCATGGACAACGGTTACCTGACCGACTTCGCCCGCCCGGCCGGCACGCTGCCCCCGCGCGCCGTCCTGTCCACCGACGCGCCGGTGCTGCGACTCGACGGCAGCTGGCGGTTCCGGCTGTCGCCGGCGATCGCGCAGGCGCCCGAGGGTTTCTGGCGCCCGGAGTTCGACGACTCCGCCTGGACCAACCTGGACGTGCCGTCGAGCTGGCCGATGCACGGGCACGGGAAGCCCGCGTACACGAACCGGGTCTATCCCTTTCCGATCGATCCGCCGTACGTGCCCACCGAGAACCCGACCGGCGACCACCGGCTGCGGTTCACCGTGCCCGAGTCGTGGGCCGGCGCGCGGGCGGTGCTGCGGTTCGACGGCGTCGACTCGTGCGGCCGGGTGTGGCTCAACGGCACCGAACTGGGCGTCACCCAGGGCAGCCGGCTGCCGGCCGAGTTCGACGTGAGCGGGGTGCTGCGGCCGGGTGCCAACGTGCTGGCGGTCCGGGTGCACCAGTGGTCGGCCGGCAGCTACCTGGAGGACCAGGACATGTGGTGGCTGCCGGGCATCTTCCGCTCGGTCTCGCTGGCGCAGCGCCCGGCCGGCGGACTGGACGACGTGTTCGTGCACGCGGACTACGACCATGTCACCGGGGGCGGCGCGCTGCGGGTGGACGCGCCACCCGGGGCTGTTTTCTCCGCGCCCGCGCTCGGCCTGCACGAGGTGGCCGCCGACCAGACGCATCACCTCGCGGCGGTGCGGCCGTGGTCGCCGGAGGACCCGGCGCTCTACACCGTCGAGGTGGCCACCGCGGCCGAGACCGGGTCGCTGCGGGTGGGGTTCCGGACGGTGGCCATCGTGGACGGGTTGCTGACCGTGAACGGCCGGCGTATCGAGTTCCACGGCGTGAACCGGCACGAGTTCCACCCCGACCTGGGCCGGGTGGTGCCGCAGGAGGTGGTGCGGGCCGAACTCGAGCTGATGAAGCGGCACCACATCAACGCGATCCGCACCAGCCACTACCCGCCCGCGCCCGGGGTGCTCGACCTCTGCGACGAACTCGGCTTCTGGGTGATCGACGAGTGCGACCTGGAGACGCACGGCTTCCTGTCGACCGGCTGGCGCGGCAACCCGTCGGACGATCCGCGCTGGCGCGACGCGTACCTGGACCGGATGTCCCGGATGGTGGAGCGCGACAAGAACCACCCCAGCGTGATCATGTGGTCCCTCGGCAACGAGTCGCACACCGGAGCGAACCTGGCCGCGATGGCCTCATGGGCCCGATCCCGCGACGATTCCCGTCCGATCCACTACGAGGGCGACCGGGCGTGCGAGTACGTCGACGTCTACAGCCGGATGTACGCGAGCCACGCCGAGTGCGCCGCGATCGGCCGGGCGTCCGGCCCGCCCTTCATCCTGTGCGAGTACGCCCACGCGATGGGCAACGGCCCCGGCGGCCTGGCCGAGTACCAGCAGATCTTCGAGACGTATCCGCGCTGCCAGGGCGGCTTCATCTGGGAGTGGATCGACCACGGCATCCGGTCCGGCGACCAGTTCGCCTACGGCGGCGACTTCGGCGAGCCGGTCCACGACGGGAACTTCGTCATCGACGGCCTGGTCTTCCCCGACCGCACCCCGTCCCCGGCGATGGCCGAACTGGCCGCGGTCTACGCCCCGGTGCGGATCGGCTTCGGCGCGGGCCGGATAACGGTGGCCAACCGCTACACCTACCGCGACCTCTCGCACGTAACGCTGACCTGGACCCTCTCCACCCCGGACGCCGAGCCGGCGAGCGGGCGCGCCGCAGCGCCGCCGGTGGCTCCGGGGGAGTCCGGGCAGATCTCGCTGCCGGATTTCCCCGATGTATCCGGGGAGGCGTGGCTGACCGTGGTCGCTGCCGATCCCGACGGGCTGGTGCTCGGGGCTGGGCAGGCCGCGGTCGGTGCCGCGCCGCGGGCCGCGGGTGCCTCCCGGCTGCCGGGGCGGCGGCGGGCGGACGGTCATCTGCTGCTCGGGCCGGCCGTGTTCGAGCCGGTGTACGGGCGGCTGGTGCGGCTCGGTGACCTCGCGCTCGACGGGCCCCGGCTGCACGTGTGGCGGGCGCCCACCGACAACGACCGGCTCGGCTTCCACGGTGAGTTGATGCGCGACTGGCGGGAGGCCGGCCTGCACCGCCTCCAGGAACGCCTGGACGGCATCGAGGCGGACGACGAGGGCCTGACCGTGCTGAGCCGCTACGCGCCGGCCGGCACCGATCTCGCGCTGCGCACCACGGTGCGGTGGCACGCGGGGGAGGACGGGCTCTCCGCCGAGGTCCGGGTGGTGCCCGAGGGCGCCTGGACGGTCACGCTGCCGCGGATCGGCGTCCGGCTGGCGCTGCCGGGTTCGTTGTCCGAGGTCGAATGGTTCGGGCGCGGGCCGGGCGAGGCGTACCCGGACTCGCGGGCTGCGGTGTTGGTCGGGCGCTACCGCTCGACCGTGGACGAGTTGCAGACCCCGTACGTCTATCCGCAGGAGAACGGCCACCGGGCCGACGTCCGTCTCCTGGAGTTGCGCGGCGGTGGAGGGCTGCGGGTGACCGGGGCGCCGACGTTCGGCTTCACCGCCCGGCGGTGCACCGACGAAGACCTGGACATGGCCGTGCGGCGCACCGAGATCCCGGAGCGCGACCGGATTCACCTCAACCTCGACCTGGCGCAGCGCGGGCTGGGCAGTGCCTCGTGCGGGCCGGGCGTGCTGCCGCGCTACGAGGTGCCGGTGCGCGAATACTCGTTCGGCTTCACCTTGTCGGCTCTGTGACGTGGCGGCGCCGCCGGCAATCCGGCGGCGCCGCCCCGTGATCAGCTGCCGATCGGGCCGCCGTCCAGGCGCCAGGTCACCACGACCGCCGGCTTGGCGTAGTCGCCGTCCGGCCAGGTCGACGCCGGGTTGTCCACCGAGGCGCCGGTGATCTCGCCGGGGTGCTGGACCGCGACGAAGACCGAGCGGTCGTCGCCGGTGATGAACGGGCCGCAGGTCTCGGCGCCGCGCGGCACCGTGAGGAACTGCTTGAGGTGGCCCCGCTCGGAACCCTCGATCGCCGTGGCGAACAGGCCGTCGTTGCTGCCCAGCGCGTTGCCGTCGGTCGAGATCCAGAGGTTGCCGGCGCTGTCGAAGGCGACGTTGTCGGGGCAGGAGATCGGCGACACCGCGGTCTTGTCGTAGCCGCCGAAGTAGGTGGACGCGTCCGCCGGGTCGCCGCAGACGATCGGCAGCGACCAGGTGAACGACGTGCCGGTGTGGTCGCCGCGGTCCTCGACGATCTCGAAGATCTGACCGTGCTTGTTGGCCGGCCGCGGGTTGGCCTCGTCCACGCCGGGGTAGGTGCCGACGCCGCGGTTGGTGTTGTTGGTCATCGCCGCGTAGATCTTGCCGGTCTTGAGGCTGGGCTGGACGTCCTCGGGCCGGTCCATCTTGGTGGCGCCGACCTTGTCGCCGGCCAGCCGGGTGAAGGTCAGCACCTCCGCCGCGGTCATCCCGGGCACGTACGACGTGTTACCCGAGACCAGCTTGATCCAGGTGCCGGAGCCGTCGAACGCGCCGTCGGCGGGCAGCTTGCCGGTGCCGTCGATCTCGGCCGCCGGCGAGTCGCCGGTGACCTTGGCGGCGTACAGCGTCCCCGACTCGAGCAGGGTGAGGTTGTGCCGGCGGGCCACCGCCGAGTCGCCCGGCAGGTATTTCTTGTCCGAGACGAACTTGTACAGGTAGTCGAACCGCTCGTCGTCACCCATGTACGCGACGACCCGGCCGTTCCTGGCCACGATGACGTTGGCGCCCTCGTGCTTGAACCGGCCCAGCGCGGTGTGCTTGCGCGGCGGCGCGTCCGGGTCGAACGGGTCGACCTCGACGATCCAGCCGAAGCGGTGCGCCTCGTTCGGGTGCTTGGCCAGGTCGAACCGCTCCTGGGCCCGTTCCCATTTGCGCGAGTCGCTCGGGTAGCGCGCGGTGGTCGTGATGCCGTACCGGGCCAGGCTCGGCTTGAGCGCCTCGGGGGCCTGGTCGCCGCCGACGAAGTACTGGTTGAAGTTCTCCTCGCCGGACAGCACCGTGCCCCACGGGGTGACGCCGCCGGCGCAGTTGTTCAGCGTGCCGATCGGCGTGGTGCCCTTCGGGTCGGCGGCGGTACGCAGCAGCGCCGAACCCGCGGCCGGCCCGGTGAACCGGAACGGCGTGGTCGAGCCGGTGATCCGCTTGTTGTAGCGCAGCCGGTGCCCGCCGGCCGGTCGCCACTCTCCCGTGCGACCGACCCGCTCGATCTCCACCACGGACATGCCGTGCGCCGCCATGCTGATCCTGATCTGCTCCACGGTCAGCGCGTCCAGGCTGGTGTAACCGGGAAACATCAGGTTCTCGTTGGTGTACTCGTGGTTGACCACGAGCAGCGCCCGGTCGCCGTCGCCGAACGGCAGCACGCCGACGAAGTCGTTGTTGTACCCGAACTGCTGGGCCTGCGCCGCCGCGGACTGCTTCGCCAGGTCGAACTCCGGCGCGCCGGGCACCACCGGGTCGCCCCAGCGCATCACGATCGAGTGGTCGTACCCGTTCGGGATCACCAGGTTGTCGAGCGTGTTCGGCGGGATCGGCTTGAACTTGAGCGGGCCGGCCTTGCCGGGCGTTGCGGGCTGGCCGGGCTTTCCGGGCTTCTGGTCCGCCAGGGCCGGCCCGGCGCTCGCGGTGACGGTTCCGCTCAGGCCCAGGACCAGCGCGCCGGCCGCCCCGGCACGCATCACCCCGCGGCGGCTCATCGAAGCGTTGACCACGTCGCCCAGGTACGGGTTCTCCGACCGGTTGGGCACCGGGTGGTCACAGGCGTTGCCGCAGCGGTACCGGCAGGTCATCGCGTCCCGCCCGCCTCCGCTGTGGCCGAGCACGGGCAACAGGCGACGGCCAATCTCTGGCATCGGGTATCTCCTCGAGGTCAGCGCCCACCGGCAGGTGGTCGTGACCGCACGCTAGGAAAGTCAACTTTCACCACCGCCGATCTGTGGTGAACGGCGAATGAACGTGTCGGCGGCCACGCCGCGGACCGGGCACGACGGGCGCCCGGCCGGTCGCCGATTACCATGCCCAGGTGAACCCGGAAGACCTCATCCGCCGTCTCGGCACGGCCGGCGTCGGCGACGTGCTGGCGGACGCGGCGCATCGCTCAGCGTACGCTTCCGACGCCTCGCTGTACCGGGTCGTGCCGCTGGCGGTGGTCCGGCCCCGGTCCGCCGACGAGGTGGCCGCCACGCTCGAGGTCTGCCGCACGGCCGGGGTGCCGATCACGGCCCGCGGCGCCGGCACGTCGGTGGCCGGCAACGCCATCGGCCGCGGCGTGGTGATCGACTTCAGCCGCCACCTCAACCGGGTGCTCGAGGTCGACCCGGCCACCCGCACGGCCCGCGTCGAGGCCGGCACCATCCACGCCACGCTCCAGGCAGCGGCCCGCCCGCACGGCCTGCGCTTCGGCCCCGACCCGTCGACGCACACCCGCTGCACGATCGGCGGCATGATCGGCAACAACTCCTGCGGCTCGCGGACCCTGGGCTACGGGCGCACCTCCGACAACGTGGCGGCGCTCTCGGCGTACACCGTCGATGGTGAAAAGCTGATCACCGGGCGGGATGAGCAGGGCCGCCCCACCGCCGAAGGGGCCAAGGAGATCACCACCGCCCTGGCCGGCGTGATCGGCGCCAACCTGGCGGTCGGCCGCACCGAGTTCGCGACCTTCGGCCGCCAGGTGTCCGGCTACGCGGTCGAGCACCTGCTGCCCGAGAACGGCTTCAACCTGACCGAGTTCCTGGTCGGCAGCGAGGGCACGCTCGCGGTGGTGACCGAGGCGACGGTACGCCTCGTGGTCGACCCGAAATACCGGCTGCTCGTGGTGCTGGGCTACCCCGACTTCGGTACCGCCGGCGACGCGGTGCCGGCGATCCTGCCGTTCGCGCCGACCGCCTGCGAGGGCATCGACTCCCGGATCATCGAGGTGGTCCGCAGCCGCCGCGGCCCCGACGCCGTGCCGCCGCTGCCGGCCGGCGCGTCCTGGCTGTTCGTCGAGATCGCCGGCGACGAGCTGGACGCCGCCCGCGAGCGTGCGCAGCGCCTGGCCACCTCGGTCGGAGCGCTGGACAGCCTGGTGGTCGAGGACCCGGTGGCCGCGGCTCCGCTGTGGCGCATCCGCGAGGACGGCGCCGGACTGGCCGGCCGGGCGCCCTCCGGCCGGCCCGCGCACGCCGGTTGGGAGGACGCCGCCGTTCCGCCGGCGAAGATCGGTGCCTATCTCCGCGATTTCGATGCGCTGGTCGACCAGCACGGGCTTTCGGCGATGCCGTACGGGCATCTGGGCGACGGATGCCTGCACGTACGCCTGGACTTTCCGCTCGACAAGCCCGGCGGTCCCGGCAGGTTCCGCGCGTTCCTGGAGGACGCCGCCGACCTGGTGGTCCGCTACGGCGGCTCGCTCTCCGGCGAACACGGCGACGGCCGCGCCCGCAGCGAACTGCTGCCCCGGATGTACACGCCCGCGGCCATGGAACTCTTCGGCGCGATCAAGGCGACCTTCGACCCCGGAAATCTGCTGAACCCCGGCGTGCTGGTCGACCCCGATCCGATGGACGCGAACATCCGGGTCGCGTCGGCTCAGCCCGTACGCCAGCCTCTTGCTTTTGCCTATCACCACGACAGCGGCGACTTCAACCAGGCCGTGCACCGCTGCACCGGCGTCGGCAAATGTCGCGCCGACAACACCGGCACCGGCGGCGTGATGTGCCCGTCCTACCTGGCCACCAGGACCGAGAAGGACTCGACCCGCGGCCGGGCCCGGGTGCTGCAGGAGATGCTGGACGGCGACCTGGCCCCCGACTGGCGCGCGCCGGCCGTGCACGACGCGCTCGACCTGTGCCTGTCCTGCAAGGGCTGCCTGTCGGACTGCCCGACCGGGATCGACATGGCCGCGTACAAGGCCGAGGTTCTGCACCAGAGCTACCGTCGGCGTCTGCGCCCGCGCTCGCACTACTCGCTGGGGATGCTGCCGCGCTGGTCCCGCCTGGCCTCCCGCCTGCCCCGGCTGGCCAACCGCCTGGTCTCGGCGCCCGGCCTGCGTCGCCTGGCGCTGTTCTTCGCCGGCGTCGACGCGCGGCGCTCGATCCCCGCCTTCGCCGACCGGACCTTCCGCAAGTCTTTCCGCCCCGCTCGGGCGCAGGGCAAACCGGTCCTGCTGTTCGTCGACAGCTTCACCGACCACTTCGCCCCCGACATCGCCCACGCCGCCGTCGAGGTGCTGACCGCGGCCGGCTACGCCCCCGAGATCACCACCGAGAAGGCGTGCTGCGGCCTGACCTGGATCAGCACCGGCCAGCTGGACGCCGCCAAGCGCATCCTCGGCGACACGGTCGACGCCCTGCAGGGCGCCGTGTCGCGGGGCATCCCGATCGTCGGCCTGGAACCGTCGTGCACCGGCGTCCTGCGCAGCGACCTGCCCGAGTTGGTGGACACGGATGCCGCTCGCGAGGTGGCCGCCGCCACGGTCACGGTCGCCGAGTTGCTGGCGCGCACCCCCGGCTGGCAGCCCCCGTCCCTGGCCGGCGTCAAGGTGATCGCCCAGCCGCACTGCCACCACCACGCCGTGATGGGTTGGAGCCCCGACGCCAAACTCCTGAAGTCCGCCGGTGCCGAGGTGACCCGCCTGGGCGGTTGCTGCGGCCTGGCCGGCAACTTCGGCGTGGAGCGCGGCCACTACGAGGTCTCGGTGCAGGTGGCCGAGCAGCAGTTGCTGCCGGCGCTGCGGAACGCCGCCGAGGGCGACGTGTTTCTGGCCGACGGCTTCTCCTGCCGGACCCAGTCGACCGACCTGGCCGGCGTCCCCGGCCGGCATCTGGTGCAGTTGCTGGCCGACCACCTGCCGAAGGAAAGGTAGGAGGCGGCCCGCACTCCCACGCCGTGGGCTAGGCCGCCCGGGGTCGGGGAGCGCGGGCGGAGCGGGTGGGCTCGGGTAGGTGGCGGGACGCCACCCGGCGTGACCACCGGCCGCGGGGCGGCTGGGTGAGGGGCGGCTGGGTGAGGGCGGCTGGGTGAGGGGCCGCTGGATGAGGGGGCCGGAGTAGGGGTCGCAAAGGGCGCGAAACGGTAATTTGATACGTGGGGGTGGGGGCATGCGGTGGGCGTACAAGGCGATGGTTCAGAAGTTCTGTGCGGCGGCTCCTGGTGGGGACGTTCTCTACCAGCGGATCCAACAGCGGTTTGGGCGGCTGGGTGCGGATCCGTTTCGGCGGTTGCCGACGCATGCCCGGATGGTTCGGCGGCTGCGGGACATGGGGTTCGGTGGGGAGGGCAGGCGGTGTCTGGAGATCGGGACCGGGCATCTGCCGGTGGCTCCGGTGGCCTTCTATCTCGTGGGGGCCCGCGAAACCGTCACCGTTGACCTGCATCGGCGGCTCAATCCGGAGTTGACCGCGGAGATGCTGCACCGGATGGCTGCGGCCGAGGATCAACTGCTGGAGTTGTACGACGGAGTCGTCGCGCCGGAGCTGCTGCGGGAGCGTCTCGCGGTGATCCGGGGGCTCGCGGGCCGGCCGTACGAGCTCCTGGAAAGAATTGGCGTGCGTTATGTCGCGCCGGGGGATGCCGCCCGCATGCCGGACCCGGACGGGAGTTTCGACCTCAGCTTTTCGGTGACGGTCCTCGAACATGTGACGCCGGGAGCGCTGCGGCAGATTCTCGCCGAGGCGCGCCGGCTACTTACCGCCGACGGCGTGGCCGCGCACCTGATCGACCCGAGCGACCACTTCGCGCATCAGGATCAGCGGATCACCCGGATCAACTTCCTGCGGTTCTCGGAACGGGAGTGGCGCCGGGTCGGCGGGAACGAATTCTCCTACTGCAACCGGCTGCGGGCGCCCGAGCTGGAGCGACTGTTCGACGAGGCCGGCTTCGGGATCGAGCGCTCGGAGCGGACCGTCGACGAGCGGTCGCGGGCCGCGCTGGCCCGGGGGTTCCCGGTGCACCCGGACTTCCGGCGGTTCGAGCCGGCTGAGCTCTGCACCACCGAGCTGGAGATCTACGCCCGGCCCCGGACCAGCGCGAGCCTGCCTACCTGATCCGTGTCATCAGCTCGCTGACGACCTCTTTTGCCAGCTCCGGGGGAATGGCCGCGGCGATCACCGCGGGTGGCATGCCGGACAGGACCGCGACGGCGATCATGGGCTCGGTGGCGCTGGGCTCGCCGGCCAACTGCGAGACCAGGGCCAGGGTCTGCTTGAGCATGGGGATGACCTGGTTGTCCAGCCGGGTGACGTTGGTGGCCAGCGCCCGCTGGTCGTCGCGGTACTCCATCATCCGCAGGTCGCCGCCCATGCGGCGGTTCGTGGCGCCGTTGTCGTACGGGTTGGGCTCGGTGTGGTTCCACACCCGCTGTTCCACGCGCGCGGCGATCCTTTCGATCTCTGCGTCGGTGAGTGCCACCAGTTCCTCCAGATGCCATGAGGCGGTCGACGCCTCGCGGGCTGTTTCGTACGAGGCCGAGAAATGGGCATGTGCCGTGTGCGGGCTCGCCCCGCTGTAGGACTGCTGCGCCCACCCGTTGGAGGCCTGCCAGATGCGTTTGTTGTAGATGATGTACCGCAGTCTGTTCTCGGCTCCCGAGCGGCAGCGTCCGAGCAGGAATTGCACCACCCTCTCCATAGTCAGTCCGGGTACGCGCAGGTCGACGTCCACGTCGACGGCGTGCACCTCGTTGATCGAATCGGCATCCCGGATCGGCACCGCGCCGGTCTCGTCGGGGTTGTGGTCGGAGACCGTGTTCTGGTGCGCGGTGTCCCCGATCGAGCCGTCCGTAGTGGTGTCTCGATCCGGGGCAATCCGGTTGAATTCCGTCCGGAGCTGCACGAGGCAGGGGACTAGGATCCAGTCCGCCATCAGGCTCCCTTCGCGGTCCTTTCTCCGGTGAACACGGACAGCGCGTTCAAAGCGTTGAGGAAGGTACCCAATCACGGCACGCGCAACACGGGACACGCCCGCCACTCGGCTGAGTGACGGGCGTGTCCGGTGCACGGAGAGTTACGGGAGCAGCTGCTCCAGGGTCGGCACCTTCTTGAAGATGCCGTCCACGGTGCCCAGCTGGGCGACCCGCTCCAGCGACGTCCGGTTGATGTCCTGCGGCCAGTTGGGCAGGATCATCGCGATTCGGACCGTGTCGTTGATCGTGGTGTACGTGCCCACCGTGTCCCGGACCTCGTCCGGGTGGGTGGCCGCGTACTGCATCGACTCGCGGATCGCCTCGGTGAAGCTGGTCACCAGCGCCGGGTTCTTGGCGATGGTGTCCTTGCTGGTGAAGTAGAGCGCCACGGTCAGATCGGGCGCGGTGTCGACGAAGTTGGACGCCACCACGTTGCCGCCCTGGGTGAGCACCTCGGACAGTTGCGGCTCCACCACCCACGCCGCGTCGACCTTGCCGGCCATCAGGGCGGCGGGCGCGGCCGGGAACGGCATGGCCTCGAACGTGATGTTGGTGGGGTCGCCGCCGTCCTCGCGCACCGACTGTCGCACCGTGGTGTCGCCGATGTTCTTCAGCGTGTTGACCGAGACCCTCTTGCCGGCCAGGTCCCTGGCGGAGCGGATCGGGCTACCGTCCTTGACCACGATCGCGGAGAAGTCGCGGCCGGTGCGCCCGGTGGAGGCGACGCCGCTGGCCACCGCCTTGAGCGGGGCGCCGTCGGCGGTCGCCGCGAGCAGCGAGGTGACGTTACTGAACCCGAACTGGTATTTGCCGCCGAGGACGCCCTTGACGATCGGCGCACCACCCTGTTCGGCGGTCAGATTGAGGTCGATTCCGCGCTTGCTGAAGAAACCCTTCTGCTTGCCGAGATAGATGGGCGCCGTGTCAATGATCGCGATGACCCCGACGTCGATCTTCGTACCCGTCGTCTGCTCCGCCTTGTCGTCCGGCCCGCAGGCCGATGCCGCCAACAGCGTCGCCAGCACGGCGACCGCGGCGAGGATCCGACGCATGTTCCGCTCCCATGGAAAAGTCACATCGACGCCTTTATGCGCCGGGCGAACCGTACCCTGATCTCCGCCCATACGGGACGGGCGGAATGGTCACAATTGATCAGCCCACCGGTGTGGCGGTGAGTGGCAGCCGGGCGGAGACTACACCGCCGGTCTCGCCCGCCCGCGCCGCGAGGGTGCCGCCGAGCATCTCGGCCCGTTCGCGCATCGCGGTGAGTCCGCATCCGGGCACCCACGGTGTTCGCGCCGGCCCGTCGTCGTGCACCTCGACGGCCAGTTCCCGGTCGTCCGCCAAGGTCAGGATCACGGTGGCGCGCTCACCGCGCGAGTGCCGGGCCGCGTTGGTGAGGGCTTCGACCACGATCCGGTACGCGGTGACCTCGACGGCGGCGCCGAGCGGCGGCAACGGGCCGGGCACCTGCACGTCGACGTCCAGCGGCCGGCCGTCCGGGCGCAGCAGATGCCGCGCGTGCTGCCGGACGGTCTGCTCCAGGCCCACCTGGTCGAGGCTGGGCGGGCGCAGGCCCTCGACCAGCCGGCGGATCTCGACGATCGCCTCGCCGGCCTCCTGGCGTACCCCGGTCAGCAGCTCGGCGGCCCGGTCCGGGTCGCGTCCGAGCACGTTGCGGGCGGCGTCCGCGGCGTACGCGACCCCGGTCAGTCGCGGCCCGATCCCGTCGTGCAGGTCGCGTCGCAGCCGGCGCCGCTCCTCCTCGATGGCGGCCACCACGGCGGCGCGCGACGCCTGCACCTCGGCGCGCAGCCGGCGGGCGTGCATGAGCTGGGCCAGCGCGGGAGTGAGCACGGCCAGCACCTGCTCGTCCTCGCGGAGCAGGGTCAGGTGCCCGGGCCGCAGCCCGACCTCAAGGTGGCCGACGCCCGGATCAACCCCCGAAAGCGAGCGGCGTACCACGGCCTCCGGGGGTTTGCCGCTCACCGCGACCGGCTCGCCGGAGCCGTCGACCAGCGCGGCGTACGGCAGATTCAGTGACTCCCGCAGCGACCGCAGGGCCGGCACCGGGTCGTCGCTGAGCCGTTCGCCGGCCCGGGTGGCCGCCTGGATCGGGTCGCTCCGGGCGCCGAACAACAACTGCTCGATGACCTGCCGGAACAGCCGGGCGAACGGGGCGTAGCCGAGCGCGCAGACGGCCGCCAGCAGGCCCAGCCCGCCGGGCGCGATCTCGACCGGGTGCCCGGCGATGGTCTCGATGCCGCTGAGCAGGCCGGCGTACACGCTCATCACCAGCAGTACCGTGCCGGCGTGCACGCTGAACCCGAGGGCCAGCGCGCGCGCGTCCCGGACGCCGGGCGCCACCAGGCCGAGCGCCAGGCAGGCGATGAAGACGACGCCGGCGGCCAGGTCGAGGACGGCGGCCGCCTCCTGGCTGGCGACGAAAAGGTTGAGGCAGGCGAGCAGGGTGCCGGGGAACGCGCCGAGCGCCAGCCACTGCAGGGCGCGCCGGCCGGCCGGATCGGCGTATTCGTAGCGCCACCACTGCACCGCGAGCACCAGCAGGAAGGCGACGATCCCGCTCAGGCCGCTGGAGGCGTACGGGTGCGGTGTGATGAGCGCGACGCTGCCGGAGACCGCCACTACTCCCACCGCCACCCAGCCCAGCCCGGCGGGCGGGCGGCCGTCCGGGTAGAGCACCAGAGCGGTCGGCAGCAGCACCAGCACGCTGAGCACCCAGAGCCGGTCGGTGAGCGGCGACGAGCCCGCGGCCAGGCGCAGCACCACGGCGGCCAACCCGGTGGCCGCGGCGGCGAGGAGCAGGCCGAACACGGTGGCCGGGATCTTGCGGACCACCCGCAGGCCGATCGTGGCTCCGGCCAGGACGAGCAGCCCCGCGCCGAACGGTACCCAGATGGTCCACTCGTCGCGGGTCACGCCGGCCGGCCCCGCCCCAGGCCGCCGTCGCGGGCCCGGACGATGGCCGCCGACCGGTCGGTGACCTGGAGCTTCGTGAAGATCGTGGAGAGGTGGTTGGCGACCGTCTTGGGTGCCATCCCGAGTTCGGTGGCGATCGCCGCGTTGCGCCGGCCCTGCGCCACCAGCTCCAGCACGTCGCGCTCGCGCGGGGTCAGCTCGGGGAACGGCGTGGCGGACTGCGGCTCGCGGGCGAACAGTCCGAGCACCCGGGCCGCCACGCCCGGCCCGAAGATCGCCTCGCCGGCCACCACCGCCTTGAGCGCCCGGTCGATCTCCTCCTGGGCGGCGCCTTTGAGCAGGTAGCCGCGGGCGCCGGCCTGCATGGCGGCGAACACCACGTCGTCGTCCTCGGCCATCGACAGCACCAGGACCGCGGTGCCGGGCGCTGCCCGGACGATCCGCCGGGTGGCCTCGACGCCGTCCACGTGCGGCATCAGTACATCCATGATCACCGCGTCCGGCCGGTGCAGCTGCACCTCGCGGACCGCCTGCTCGCCGTCGGCCGCCTCACCCACCACCCGGAAGCCGTCGAACGACTCGATCAGGGCCCGCAGCCCGCCGCGCACGACCGGGTGATCGTCGACCAGGACGACGGTGATGGGCTTGCCGGGCGGCGGCGTCATCGGTCCATCATGAGGGCAGCGCCGTACCCCGACCCAGGAACTCCTTCCCGGGTGCGGCCGGGAGATTTCCCGGTACGGGGGGCGCCGCGACCGATCCGGCCGGAACCGGTCCGTCCGCATGCTCGACGCATCGGCACCGCAGGGAGCGGATGCCGGACCGATCCGGGGTGATTGTTGTGCAGTTCTCCAAGCTCAACCGCGCGGGCCTGGTGCTCGCTTTCCTGCTCGGCGTCGTGGACATGCTCGCGGTGCTGGCGCCCACACCCGACGGTGAGGTGGGCCCGCCGTTCGCGATCCTGGTGATCGACGCCCTGCTCGGCCTGCTCACCGTGGTCGCCGTGGTGGTGGCCTGGCGGTCCGGCAGGCGCGGCGCCGTGCGGATCGCGGCCGGCGCCCGCATCGTCTCGATGATCACGGCGCTGCCGGCGTTCTTCGTCGACGTGCCGGCCGCGGTGCAGGCGCTGGTCGCCGTCTTCGTGGTGGTCACCATCTCCTGCGTGGCGATGATGCTGACGCCGGCGCGCCGGCCGGTTCCCGTCACCGACTGAAGCCGGCCCACCGGCCGGTCAGGCGACCGTGGCGTGCAGCCAGGCGACCAGGTCGGCCGGTGGCAGCGGGCGCGACATGTGGTAGCCCTGTGCGTACGGGCAGCCCATCGCCTCCAGCACGGCGAGCGCCTCGGCCTGCTCCACGCCCTCGGCCACCACGGTCAGGTCGAGCGCCCGGGCCAGCTCCAGGATCGCCTGCACGATGGCCTCGTCGCCGGCCTGCTCGTGGATGGCCCGGACGAACCGGCGGTCGATCTTGAGCTCGGTGAGAGGCATGCTTTGCAGGTACGCCATCGACGAGTACCCGGTGCCGAAGTCGTCGATCGACAGCCGGACACCGAGGTCGCGCAGCCGCACCAGGATGGCCTGCACCTCGTTCGGGTCGCTGATGATGGAGGTCTCGGTGATCTCCAGGGTGAGCATGTCGGCGGCCACGTCGTGCCGGGTCAGCGCGGCGGCCACCCGGTCCGGGAACGCGGTGTCGTAGAGGCCGCCCGCCGCGATGTTGACGGCGACCGGCAGCAGCAGGCCACCGTCGCGCCAGGCCCGGTGCTGGCCCAGCGCCAGGTCGAGCACCGCGTCGGTGAGCGGCACGATGATCTCGTCGTCCTCGGCCTGCGGGATGAAGTCGCCCGGCATCAGCAGCCCGCGCTCGGGGTGCTGCCAGCGCACCAGCGCCTCGGCGCCGACCGTCCGGCCCGAGTCGGTGGCGACCTTGGGCTGGTAGTGCAGCACCAGCTCGCCCTCGGCGATGGCCCGGTGCAGCTCGCCGATCAGGCCCAGCTGCTCGGAGCTGCGGCTGTCGGTCCGCGCGTCGTAGAGCGCGGCGCCGCACCGGGACCGCTTGGCCGTGTACATCGCGATGTCGGCGTGCTGCAGCAGTTCCGCCGAGTTCGCACTGTGCACCGGGTACACCGCGGCGCCGATGCTGCCGCTGATGTCGACCCGGACGCCGTCCAGCTCGGCCGGGCCCTGCACCGCCTCCAGGATCCGGCGGGCCAGGTCGAGGCAGTCCTCGGCGGTGCCGACACCGGGCAGCAGGACGGCGAACTCGTCGCCACCGAGCCGGGCCACCGTGTCGGAGTCGCGGACCGCGCCGGAGAGCCGGTCCGCCACCTCGGTCAGCAGCAGGTCGCCGGCGTGGTGGCCGAGCGTGTCGTTGACCTCCTTGAACTTGTTGAGGTCGAGCAGCAGCAGGCCGACCGGGTCGCCGTCGCGCTCGGCCTGGGCGAGCGTCCGGTCGACGCGTTCGGTGAGCAGCGAGCGGTTGGCCAGCCCGGTGAGGCCGTCGTGGCCGGCCCGGTACTTGTTCTCCTTCGCCTGCCGCTCGATCCGGCGCTGGTGGCCGATCACCACGAGCGCGCACAGCAGCAGCAGGAGCACGTCGACGCCGACGATGATGCCACCGGCGAGCAGTAGCCCGCGGTTGCGCTCGTCCACCAGGCTCAGGTACTGGTCGACCTCGAGCCGCTTGCGTGCCACCTGCGCGATGCCGTTCTTGCGCAGCGTCGAGGCGCCGAGGGCGGCCTGCTCGGAGAGCGCCGCCATCGACTCCGTGTCGCCGTCCTCCTGCGCGTCGATCAGCTCGGTCAGCGTCTCGGTGTACGCCTGGTAGCTGTCGCTCACCTCGGCGGCCTGCTCGATGTCCGCGGCCTCGCCCTGGGTGGTCAGCCAGGCCAGGTTGTCATCGGCCGAGCGCATGGCGGACAGCAGCGGCTGCCGGCCCTCGTCGCTGCTGGCCCGCAGGTAGTCGGTGAGCATCTCGTACTCGATGCTGACGTCGAGGGTGACCTGGCTCCACTGGTCGCTCTGCAGCGACGCGGTACGCACGTGGTTGATGGTGTCGGCGTTGTTGGAGACGCTGTAGCCCGCGAGGCCGGCGAGCGCGGTGACGCCGAGGGACAGCCCGACCACGGCGGCCCGCGCCATGGTCTTGCTGCGGATGGCCCTGCTCAGCATCCGGCCTCCTCGGTCCCGTCGCGTCTCCGACCTGACCCGATCGGTGGGGAGCACGCCGTATTGAGGAATGCACCGTGAGTGACACCGAATCGCTCCATACTTGGGGCAGATCAGCGTCAAAGACGGGGATGACATGAAATTTCCTGCCAGGAGACTGTTTGGCGCCGCGGCCGTGGTGCTGATGGCGTTCGGTTCGGCCGCCTGCGGCGGCGACAGCGAAGGCACCGGCGCGAGCGGCGGCGGCCCGCCGAAGATCGCGTTCGTGCTGGCCACCACCGGGCTGAGCTTCGCGGCCGCGATGGGCGACGGCTTCCGGGCCGGCGTGGACCGGGTCGGCGGGGTCACCGCCGACATCACCGGGCCGGCGATCGTCGACGGCGCCAAGCAGCTGCAGCTGTTGCAGGAGGCGCAGAAGACCGCCAAGAGCGGCATCTCGGTGTTCACCCTGACGCCCGACGTCGTCTCGCCGGCCATGGCCGAGGCGGTCAAGGCCGAGATCCCGGTGATCGCGGTGGACAACCCGCCGATGAGCACGACCGGGGTCAAGCTGTTCGTCGGCAACGACAACTACGAGCTCGGCCGTTCGCTGGCCCGCGAGGTCATCGCCAAGCTGCCCGCCGGCACCGCTGGCAAGGTCGTCATCGGCAACAACGCGCCCGGCGTCAAGGTGCTCGACCGCCGGGCCAAGGGCATCCGCGACGAATTCAAGGAGAAGCTGCCCGGTGTCCGGATCCTCGGCCCGTTCGACACCAAGCAGGAGCCGGCCGCCAACCTGGCCGCTTGGAAGACGCTGACCTCGGCGAACAAGGACGCGATCGCGTTCCTGGGCACCGGCGACGCGGACGGCTGGAACCTGGCCGCGATCCGGCGCGAGCGGAAGGCGACGTGGCAGGCCGGCGCGTTCGACCTCGACCCGAAGTCGCTGGACGCGGTGAAGGCGGGCGAACTGGTGCTGGCGTCGCCGGAGCACTTCCTCAAGGGCGAGGTCGCCGGTTATCTCCAGGCCAAGCACGCCAAGAGCGGTGAGCCGCTGCCGGAGGGCTGGCTCTACATCCCCGGGCTGCCGGTGAACTCGGCGAACATCGACCAGGTCATAGCCCGCCAGGCGAGCAAGGAGGCCACCGCGCAGGGGGTCGCCGCCCAGGTGGAGAAGATCCTGAGCGACGCCACCTACCTGCGCAAGCTCTCCGAGGTGAGCTAGCCGGCGTACCTCTCGGCCAGCGCGCCGACCGCGGGCAGCGCCGCCGCGATGTGCCTGGCGGCGCCACCGCGGACCGCGCCGTACGCCTTCACCACCGCGGGCCTCTCGGAGTACTGCGCCATCCCGTCGGTGACCTGGAGCAACGCCTCGGACACCTCGTCCGGCCGGGTGACCAGGTAGTCGCCGAACCGGCCGCCGCCGGCCGCCCGGTAGTCGGCCCAGAACGGGTCGAGCTGCTTGAGCATGTCCGGGACCATGCTCTCGACCGTCGCCGCGTAGTAGCCGGGCGCGAACGCGGTCACCGCCTTGTAGGCGACCTTCACGGCGGCCGCGGAGACGCCGGACTTGGTGGCCAGTTCCCGTTCGACCAGGGCCTGGCAGTCGGCCGCGATCTGCTGCTGTGCACCGAGCCGGAGCAGGATGTCGGAGAGGTTGGTGTGCATCCCGGGACGCTAGCCGGATCACCCGGAGTTGATCTTCACCTGCGTGGCCGCGGTCGGCCGCCGTCCGGTCCGGACCTGTCGGCAGTTAGTGGTGACCGGGCAGCCGGACCGTGAAGGTGGCCCCTCCCGCCGCGGACGAGCCCACCTCCACCGTTCCGCCGTGCCCGGCCACCACGTCGGCCACGATGGCCAGGCCCAAACCGCTACCCGGCAGGGCCCGGGCGGCCGGCGACCGCCAGAACCGCTCGAAGACCTGGCCGCGTTCGTCCTCCGGAATTCCCGGGCCCTCGTCGGCGACGTCCAGCCGGCCGCCGCGCAGCCGCACCGTGACCGTCGAACCGGGCGGCGAGAACTTGATCGCGTTGTCCACCAGGTTGAGCACCGCCCGCTCCAGCGCCGCCGGATCGCCGACCACGTGCCATGGCTGGAGATCGGTGACCACCGGGTGCCGGCCGCGGCGCGAGGCCCGGCGGACCGCGCGGGCGGCCACCTCGTCGAGCCGCAGCGGCACCGGCTCGACCGCCGGCTCGTCGTGCGTCAGCAGGGTCAGCTCGCCGGCCAGCACGGACAGCTCCTGCACCTGGGCCGAGACGCTGGCGAGCAGGTCGCGGCGGTCGGCCGGGGCCAGCCGGGCGCCGTCCTCGCTGCGCACCAGCAGCTCGATGTTGGTGCGCAGGCTGGTCATCGGGGTGCGCAGCTCGTGCCCGGCGTCGTCGATCATCTGTTTCTGGCGCTGCCGGGCCAGCTCCAGCGCCGCGGTCATCCGGTTGAACGCGCGGGCCAGCCGGGCCACCTCGTCGTTGCCGCGCACCTCGATCGGCACCTGGAGGTCGCGGGTGGCGGCCACATGCTCGGCCGCGTCGGTGAGCCGGTCCAGCGGCCGCAGCCCGGTCCGGGCCACAATCCAGCCGGCGCTGAGCGCCACGCCGACGCCGAGGCCGCCGGCCAGCAGCAGCCACAGCGCGAGCCGGCGCAGGGTGGCGTCCATCTCGGTGAGGTCACGCCAGACCATCAGCGCGTAGCCGCCGGTCACCGGATAGGTGATCGCGCGCACGTGCACGCCGGTGTCGGTGCTGGTGTTGCGCAGCCGGGTGGCCGGCCCGCCGGCGGCCACGGCGATGTCGGCGGCGGTCGGCGGCACGGCCGGCGAGCCGGAGAGGGTGCAGGACGTGCCGTCGGCCCGGATCAGCTGCATGCCGCCGGTGTCGGTGCGGAACAGCGCGGCGACCGCGGCCCGGGGCACCCGGCACAGCAACTCCGGGCTGGCCACCGTGGCGCCGGTCCGCTCGACCCGGTTGGCCAGCGGGGGACCGGTCAGCGCGCCGTCGATCTGCCCGCGCATCGTGCCGGCGGTGGCCCACCAGGCGAGCACGCTGACCGCGGCGATCGCGACGGCCACCGCGGCGGCGCTGATCAGCGCCAGCCGCACCCGCAGGCCGGGGGCGGTCACGGGGTTTCCCGCAGCGCGTAGCCCACGCCCCGGATGTTCTGCAGCAGGCGTACCGGATTGTGCTCCTCGGTCTTGCGGCGTAGGTAGCCCACGTACACCTCCAGGGTGTTGGAGCCCGGCTCGAAGTCGTAGCCCCACACCTCGGCGAGGATCTGCCGCCGGGTCAGCACCTGCCGCGGGTGCCGCAGGAACAGCTCCAGCAGCTGATACTCGGTGCGGGTCAGGGTGACCGGCCGCCCGGCCCGGCACACCTCCCGGGTGGCGGTGTCCAGCTCCAGGTCGGCGAAGTGCAGCACCCCGGTGGCGGCCGTGCCCGCGGTGAACCGCCGGGCCAGCGCCCGCAGCCGGGCCAGCAACTCCTCCAGCGCGAACGGCTTGGGCAGGTAGTCGTCGGCGCCGGCGTCCAGCCCGGTCACCCGGTCGCGGGTGGCCTGCCGGGCGGTCAGCATCAGCACCGGCACGTCGCTGCCCTGCTTGCGCAGCCGGCGACACGCCTCGAGCCCACCCAGCACCGGCATCTGCAGATCGAGAACGACCACGTCCGGCCGGTCGGCGGCGATCGCGTCGAGCGCCTGCAGGCCGTCGCCCGCGGTCGTCACCTCGTACCCCTCAAAGGAAAGACTCCGCCGCAGGCTGTCCCGGACATCGGGGTCGTCGTCCACGACGAGTACGCGCACCGCCATGGCACCAGTCTGCGCAGCGTGGCTAAGAGGAGAATGAGAACTCACGCGTTTCTCAGACTCGGCTCACTCCGGTCTCATTCCGGCGGCCGAGCGTGGTCGCCATGACGAAACGACAGCGCATCGCGACGCTGCTGCTGACCGCAGGTCTGTTCCTCGGCGCCTGCGGCTCGGACAGCGACGACAGCGGCGGCATCGCCACGCTCGGCGACCAGTCGTCGCCGGCCGCCTCCAAGCCGGCCGCCTCCAAGCCGGCCGGTGACGTCGAAAAAGAGGTGATGGCGTACGTCGAATGCCTGCGCAAGCAGGGAGTCGACATGCCGGACCCGACCTTCGACGAGAACGGCCAGCTGGTTTTCGCGCGGCCGGCCGGCGGTCAGCAGATCGACCGCGACAAGTTGCGGGCCGCCCAGGAGAAGTGCGGCGAGCCGCCGGAGGGCATCACCTCGGCCGCCCAGAGCATGATCAACTCCCCGGAGTTCCAGGACGCGGCGCTCAAGTTCGCGAAGTGCATGCGCGAGCAGGGCGTCGACCTGCCGGACCCGGACTTCTCGAACCTCGGCAGCGGCATGTTCGGCCGCCTGGACCGGGACGATCCCAAGGTGGCCGCGGCGATGGAGGAATGTCAGGACGTCTGGGCCGGTATCCGGTGAAGCGGGTTCTCGGCGCCGGCGCAGTGGTTGCCGTCGCGGTTGCCGCGACCGTGTGGCGCTGGCCGGCCGCTTCTCAGCCACCCGCTCCCAAACCGGGTGCCACCGCGACCGTCACCAAGCGGGACCTGGTGGTCACCGAGGAGGTCAAGGGTGATCTCGGCTATGCCGGCCAGCGCGACCTCACCGTGCACCGGGCCGGTGTGGTGACCGCGCTGGCGGCCGAGGGAGCGACGATCAAAAGCAGACAGATCCTGTACGCGGTGAACCTCGAACCCACCGTGCTGCTCACCGGGAAGGTGCCGGCGTACCGGGTGCTGAACACCGACTCGGCAGACGGCGAAGACGTGCGCCAGCTGGAGACGGCGTTGAAAGCACTCGGACATTCGCTGACGGTCGACGACCACTTCTCGGCAGCCACCGCGGACGCCGTCGAGGACTGGGAGGAGGACCTCGGCCGCGCCGGCCCGGACGGCACGGTCGAGCTGGGCGACGTGGTGTTCGCCCCCGGCAACCTGCGGGTGGTGAGCCGTCCCGCGCCGGTCGGCGCGCAGGTCGGGCCGGCCGCGCCGGTGCTGACCGTGTCGTCGGCCGTCAAGGTCGCCGAGGTGGACCTGGAGGTCGACAAGTCCGGCCTGGTGGCGGCGGGGGATGCGGTGAGCGTACGGCTGCCGGACGGCCGGGAGACCCCGGGCAAGGTGGCCATCGTCGGCACCGACGCGCAGGACAACCCGGCCGACCCGGACGCCGACCCGACCGTCACCATGGAGGTGACCCTGACCAGGCCGGCCGACGCGGCGGCGTTCGACAGCGGTGCGGTGACGGTGACCATCGAGCAGTCCCGCGACGAGGGCGTGCTGACCGTGCCGGTGATCGCGCTGCTGGCGCTGGCCGAGGGCGGCTACGCGGTGCAGGCCGCCGGCCAGTCCCGGCTCACCGGCGTCGAGGTGGGCACGGTCACCGACGAGTTCGCCGAGGTCACCGGAGTGTCCGAGGGCCTCGCGGTGGTGGTGCCGTCGTGACCGTGCTGGAACTGCGCGACGTCGTGAAGACGTACGACACCGACCCGCCCACCCCGGTCCTGCACGGTGTCAGCCTGACCGTGCAGCCCGGTGAACTGCTCGCCGTCGTGGGCCCGTCCGGCTCCGGCAAGACCACCCTGATGAACATCGTCGGCACCCTGGAACGGCCCACCAGCGGCCTGGTCCGGGTCACCGGGCACGACGTGTCCGGACTGTCCGACCGCGACCTGTCGGCGCTGCGCGGCCAGGCCATCGGCTTCGTGTTCCAGCAGTTCTTCCTGCTCTCCGGGATGAGCGCGCTGGACAACGTCGCGGACGGCCTGCTCTATCACGGCGTCTCCCGCTCGGGTCGCCGGCACCGCGCCGCCGAGGCCCTCGACCGGGTCGGCCTGGGCCACCGGCTGAGCCACCATCCGCAGAAACTGTCCGGCGGTGAGCGGCAGCGGGTCGCCATCGCCCGCGCCCTGGTCGGCCGGCCGTCGGTGGTCCTGGCCGACGAGCCGACCGGTTCCCTGGACAGCGCCTCCGGCGAGTCGATCGTGGCCCTGCTGCACGAACTGCACGCCGGCGGCGCCACCATCGTCGTGATCACCCACGACCGGGAGATCGCGGCCGGCCTGCCCCGGCAGGTCACCATGCGCGACGGCCGGATCGCCCAGGACACCGGCGCGCCACTGGCGGTGACCCGGTGACCGCGACCCTGGAACGAAGCTCGCTGCACGCCGGCGACCTGCTCCGGGTCGGCTCGATCGGCCTGCGCACCCGCCGGACGCGGGCCGTGCTGTCCGCCCTGGGCATCGCGATCGGCATCGCCGCCATGGTGTCGGTGCTGGGCGTCTCCGACTCGTCGAAGGCCGACCTGCTGGCCTCGCTGGACCGCCTGGGAACCAACCTGCTGACCGTGCAGGCCGGCGGCGGCATCGGCGGCGGCGAGACCACGCTGCCGGCGACCGCCGAACAGATGCTGGCCCGGATCGGCCCGGTCGAGCGGGTAGCGTCGGTCACGCCCGTCGACGGCACGGTGCGCCGCACCGACCTGGTCCCGTCGACCCACACCGGCGGCCTGACCGTGCAGGCGGCCGATCCCGCGCTGCTGGACACGCTGGCCGCCGAACTGGCAACCGGCGCCTGGCTGGACTCGACCCGCAGCGCCTTGCCGGTGACGGTGCTGGGCGCGGTGGCGGCCGAACGCCTGGGCGTCACCACCGGCGCCAAGGTGTGGGTGGCCGACCAGTGGTTCTCGGTGATCGGCGTGCTGCGCCCGGTCGAACTGGCCCAGGACCTGGACCGCAGCGTCCTGATCGGCCGCGACCTGGCGATCAGCGCGTTAGGCGCCGACGAGGCCCCAGGCACGGTCTACTTGCGCACCATGCCAAATTCTGTGGATGCCGTACGCGGCGTGGTGGCGGCCACGGCCAACCCGCGCGACCCCGACCAGGTGACCGTCTCCCGCCCTTCCGACGCGATAGCCGCCAAGGCCGCCGCGAGCAGCGCCTTCACCAACCTGTTCCTGGCCCTGGGCGCGGTGGCCCTGCTGGTAGGCGGCGTAGGAATCGCCAACGTCATGGTCATCTCGGTCCTGGAACGCCGCTCCGAGATCGGCTTGCGCCGCGCCCTGGGCGCCACCCGCCGCCACATCAGCGCCCAGTTCCTGGCCGAGGCGGTGCTGCTGTCCGCAATAGGCGGCCTGGGCGGCGCGCTGCTGGGCACCGCGATCACGGCGGTATACGACCTGCTGCGCGGCTGGCCGCTCCTGGTGCCCACCACGGGGATAGCCGGCGGTTTCGCCGCCGCGGTGCTGATCGGGGCGGTGGCCGGCCTGTACCCGGCGGTGCGAGCCAGCCGCCTGTCACCCACCGAGGCATTGAGGACGGTCTGATTATCCGGTGCCGGGCCGCCGCCCCTCAGCTGGCGGCGGAGCCCCCGGTTAGGTGGCGGCGGAGCCCGGTTAGGCGCCAAAGTCCCGGTTGCGGTTCGCCGCGCCGCGCCGCGCCGCGCCCCGCCGCGCCCCATCCCGCCGCGCCCCATCCCGCCGCGCCCCATCCCGCCGCGCCCCCGCTCCGCCGCCCTCGCCCACGGCCCGCAAACGGCATATATCGCCTTTATCCCGCTCTGCGGAGTGGACGTTGTCGAGTTGCTGTTCGTCGATGACACGGGATCTACAAGATCTGCCCCCCGGCCGGCCGGGCGGGTCGCGGTCGGGGATTGGGTTGAGGGCGGAGTGGGACGCCACCCGGGACGACCGCCGGGGGCGCTCGAGCGCCGACGTCCGGCACGGCCGCTCTCGCGGGACGCCTCGCTGCCGGCGATCTCGCCCTCCCGGTGTCCAATCGCTGGCGGAGTGGCGTTCCCGGGGGAGTGCTGCTCCCGGGGGAGTGCTGCTCCCGGGGGAGTGCTGCTCCCGGCGGAGTGCTGTCCCTGGCGGAGCTCAGTTCCCTGGGGAGCGGTTCCCGGCGGAGTGCTGTCCCCAGCGGATGTGCCGATCTTGTCGATCTCGTGTCATCGACGAACAGCAACTCGACAACGTCCATTCCGCACGCCGGATATAGGCGGAATACGCCGCTTTTTGCGGCGATGAGGGGCGCTTGGCGGGCCGCCTGGCAGGGCGGCTGGCAGGGCGGCTGGCAGAGCGGCTGGCAGAGCGGCTGGCAGAAGGGGGTGGACCGCCGGCGGCGGCGGGTCAGGGTTTGCGGGCTACTCCGCAGTACTGGTTGACGTCGGTGGTGGTGGTCTCGGGGGTGGGGCGCCAGCGGTTGCACGGGACCACGCCCGGGTCCAGCAGGTCGAGGCCGTCGAAGAACTGGGTGATCTCGGCGGCGCTGCGGTATTTGATTTTGGGGGTGCCGTGTTCGTTCCAGAAGGCGACGATGTCGTCGGCCTCGGCGGTGTTGATGTCGCGGCAGCCGTGGGCTATGGCCAGGTAGCTGCCGGACGGGACGGCGTCGACCAGGGCACGGACCACCTCGCGGGCCGCGTCGTCGTCGAGGATGAAGTGCACGATGCCCAGCAGGGTCAGGGCAACGGGCTGGGAGAGGTCGAGGGTTTCGCGGGCGCGCTCGAGGATCGTGGCCGGGTCGTTGAGGTCGGCCTGGATGTAGTCGGTGCGGCCCTCGGTGGTGCTGGTCAGCAGGGCGCGCGCGTGCACCAGCACCAGCGGGTCGTTGTCGACGTAAACGATCCTGGTGTCGGGGGCCGCCTCCTGGGCCACCTCGTGCGTGTTGTCGGCGGTCGGCAGGCCGGTGCCGATGTCGAGGATCTGGCGGATGCCCTGGTCGGCGACCAGGTGGCGGACCATGCGGCGGAGGAAGCCGCGGTCCTCACGGGCCAGCGCGATGATCGACGGCAGCCGCCTCGCGATCTCGTCGCCGGCGAAGCGGTCGGACTCGAAGTTGTCCTTGCCGCCTAGCCAGTAGTTCCACAGCCGGGCCGAGTGTGGGACGGCGGTGTTCAGGTCGGGTGTGTCGGTCATCCCCGGCTCCATTCGGTCCACAGTGGCCTGACGTGATCAACATGGTACGTCAGGCCGGTCCAACCGGTGACCGGTGAACCCGCGCGCGTAGCTCAGGATCAGTTCGACCGCCTCGGCCACGCCGATGGTCGGGTGCCGGGTGACGATCCGGCAGCCGTACGCGTCCTCGAGCGCCACCAGGTTGCGGGCGATGGTCAGCGCCGGGCCGGCCAGCGTGAACACCCCCTGGGCGGCGCCCGATTCGAGGATGGTCTGGTACATCGACACCTGCCGGTCGTACAGCGTCGTCAGCAGCGCCGCATAGACCCGGTTGCGCCCGGCCGCACCGCCCAACTCGCACAGCAGCCGCACGTCGGTGTCGTCGGGACCGTCCGGCAGCCCGGACCGGATCGTCACCACCAGCTTGCCGGCCGGGTCGGCCACCTCGGCGACCCGGCGTACCCGGGCCTGGTAGAACCGCTCCAACCCGGCGTGGTGCGCGTCGAGCAGCAGGTCCTGGAGGTCGGAGTAGTGGTAGAGCACCGCACCCGAGGTGAGGCCGGCCTCGGCGGCCACCTGCTTGATCTGCACGCCGTCGGTGCCGTGCAGCACCATGGCGCGGCGGGCTGCCTCGATGAGGTCCTGCTGCCGGTCGGCGCGGCGTTTGCGGGGTGTGGTCAACGATGCGTCCTGCCTGACGGTTGGCGGAGCTTGCCGCAACCCTACTCGCGACCGGTTGGCCGGTTACGAGCCGCCGAGTAAGTGGGAGACTACCGATTGTGAATGCCTTCCGAACTTTCGAGGAGGCCGGTTGGCGGCATCTGGCGGCCGCGTACGACCGCATGATCGGCCACATCACCGGCCGGGTGGCCGGGCCGTTGCTGGACGCGGCCCGGGTGACCACCGGAACCAGAATGCTCGACCTGGCCTGCGGCCCGGGTTACGCGGCCGCCGCCGCCGCCCGCCGGGGCGCGGTGCCGGTCGGCGTGGACCTCTCGCCCGCCATGGTGGCCCTGGCCCGGTATAGGCATCCGGGCCTCGACTTCCGTGAGGCGAGCGCCGAGGCCCTGCCGTTCGCGTCGTCCCGCTTCGACGCCGTGGTCGGCAACTTCGTCCTGCCGCACCTGTCCGAACCCGAGGTGGTGGTGGGGGAGTGCGTCCGGGTCCTGAAGCCCGGCGGCCGGCTCGCGCTGTCCGCCTGGGACCGGCCGGAGCGGGCGCGCTTCGTCGGCGTGCTTGTGGAGGCGATCGCGGAGGTCGGACCGCCACCGCCGGCGGACCTGCCCGACGGGCCGCCCTTCTTCCGGTATGCGGACACCGGCGAGATTGGCACATTGTTAACCGGAGCTGGGCTGGCCGACGTCACGGTCACCACGATGGCGTTCGAGCACCACCTGGCGAGCGCCGACGAGTTGTGGGACGGCCTGCTCGACGGAACCGTCCGGACCTCGGCTTTGGTGGCCGGGCAGAGCGCCGAGACCCGGGACATGATCAGGGCCTCGTTCAATCGGCGGCTGGCACCGTACACTCGCCCGGACGGACTCGTGATGCCCGTCTCAGTGGTGCTTGCCCGCGGAACGACGCCACGATCTTGAAACATCGCCGTTTCACCCCTGATACTCCTAGCATGCGGGAATGCGACGATATTCTTCGATCCGACGCATGCCCGCCTTACGTATCCCGTAGTGCTGGGCCAGGTAACCCGGTGAGCGGAGGTGTTCGGTGACCGACCAGTTCGACAGGTCGTCGTCCGCGCAGAGACGCGCGAACGTCGCGAGGCGCCTGTTGGGCCAGAGTGGGTCCGAGACACCGGCCGACACCGGCGATCCGGGCATCCCGGCCAGTGGTAACGCGCCCTCGCTGCCGGTCAGCAAATACCCGCCGGGCACACCCATCGGCCAGGTGCCGCCGAGCGCCCCGCCCAGCGGCTCGCGGCTGGTGAGCAAGGAGGCCGCCGGGCTTCCGCCGGCTGATCCGGCCGGCGGTCCACGCCCGCCGGCCGGCACCACGTCGGCTTCCGGCCGGCCCACCGTCGCGATGCCGTCGTCGATGCGCAAGCAGCCGCAGCAGCCGGCGTTGCCGCCCAGCTCGCTCGGCCTGCCGTCGGCGGGCCTGCCGCCGGCCGTCGGGATCCCGTCCGCGGGCATGCCGCCGGCCGACGTCCCGGCCGCCGGCCCGCCGGCGGCGAACTGGCCGCCGGTCCGCAGCTACGCCAACGAGCCCACCGACCAGTTGCCGCTGGTGCCGACCTCGGTGGCGGCCCGGTCCGAGGCCGCCGAGCCGCCGCGCAGCCTGCTCGGCAAGCGGCCGCCGCCGCCGCGGGTGGCCGGCCGGGCCGTGCTGGTCTACGAGCCGCAGGTCAAGAAGCCGTGGCGGCTGTGGGTGTTCACCGCCGTGCTGGTCTCGCTCACCGTGGGCGTGGTGCTCGGGCAGGCCGAGGCCTACCAGCCGGCCACGAACCGGTCGTCGGCCGGCACGGTGGGCGTGGTGCCGCCGCCCGTGCAGCCGTCCGACGTGGTGCAGACCGCCCCGGTGGCGGGCCCGCCACCGGCCCTGATCAGCGCGCCGCTCGGCCAGGTCAAGACCCGGCAGCTCGAGGTCACCGGCAACGCCGCGATGCTGCGCTTCCGCACCGCCGACCTCGGTGACGTGCTGTTCAACATCTCCGGCCTGGACGCGTCCACCAACCCGGCGGTGACCGACACCAAGGGCGGCACCACGCTGACCATCACGCCGACCGGTGCGCCCGGCACGGTGGGTGCCGAGGTCGTGCTGAGCACCAAGGTGGCGTGGACGGTGAAGCTCACGGCCGGCACCACCGAGCTCGACCTCGACGCGCGGGCCGGCGGCATCGCGGCGCTGGACATCGCCGGCGGGGCCGCCCGCTCGGTGCTGCAACTGCCCAAGCCGAAGGGCACCGTGCCGCTGACCGTGGCCGGCACGATGGGCGAGCTCACCGTGCGCACCGAGGCCGGCGCGCCGGTCCGGGTCCGGCTCGGCAAGGGCGCCGCGACCGCCACCGTGGCCGGCAAGACGACCACGGCGGTCAAGGCCGGCAGCACCCTCACCGAGCCCGGCTGGCGGTCGGCCAGGACCCGCTACGACGTCCGGACCACCGGCGACGTGACCACCCTGATCGTCGACCGGCTGGTCAACGCCCGGTAAAGGCTGGTCAACGCCCGGTGAAGCGGGCCACCGACAGCGCCTCGGGGACGGCCTCGCCACGCACCGAGGCGGCCGTCACCCGGGCCAGTTCGGGCGCGATCTGAATGCCGTACCCGCCTTGGCCGGCGATCCACCACAGGCCCGGCGCCGCCGGGTCGGGCCCGGCCACCGGGATCCGGTCCGGCGCGAACGTGCGCAGGCCGGCCCACGCGGTCTGCACCGAGCGCAGGCCGAGTGTGGTGGCCCGGTTGACCCGGTCGAGCGCCAGCGCCACGTCCAGGTCGTCGGCGCGGGCGTCGCACGGCTCGCTGGGCGTCTCGTCGGCCGGCGAGACCAGCACGCCGGCGCCCTCCGGCCGGAAGTAGAACGTCTCGCCGACGTCGGCCACGATCGGCCAGGACCGGTCCACGCCGGTCGCCCGGGCCACCGCGGCGGTGCGGCGCAGCGGCCGCAGACCGAGCGGCGGCGCGCCGAGGGCCGCCGCGACCCGGTCGGCCCAGGCACCGGCCGCGTTGACCACCACGGCCGCCGATACCGGTCCGGCGGCGGTGTCCAGGAGCCAGCGGTCACCGTCGCGCCGTCCGCCGCGTACGGCCGCATTTAAAAAGATCTCCGCGCCGGAGCGGCGGCAGGAGCCCAGGTAATGCTGATGCAGGCCGAGGACGTCGATCTCCAGCGCGCCCGGCTCGAGCAGCGCGGCCGCGCACCAGCCCGGACGCAGCACCGGGCAGTGCTCCGCGGCATCCACCGGTATCAGTGCCGAGCCGGCCAGCGCCTCCAGCCGGTCGAACTGCGCGGGCGGCGCCACCCAGAGCAGCGGGCGCGGGGTCAGCAGTGGACCGGCCGCGTCGAACACCGCCCGGCTCGCCACCGTGAGGGCGCGCACCGGCGGGCCGCCGTAGCTCTCCAGGAACATGGCGGCCGACCGCCCGGTGGTGTGGTAAGCGGGTTGGCTCTCCTGCTCCAGCAGCACCACCGCGTGGTCGCCGGCCAGTTCCGCCGCCACCGACACCCCGGCGATCCCGGCCCCGATCACGGCCACGTCCGCTTCGATCCGCATGCCTGCATTGTGGCGCAGTTGATCTATGAGTGACGGTTGTCGATGGATGCAAGGATGAGCCGCATGACCGATTCCACAGCGCCACCACGCCGGTTCGCCGTACGCTCCGGCGTCGCACTTGCGGTACTGGTCACCGCCGCGGTCGCCGTTCCGGGAACGGCCGCCGCCTCATCCCGTGCCCGCCCGGTCAGCTGGGCGGCCTGCACCGAGACGCCGCTGCTCGGCTACGACTGCGCCACCTACGAGGTGCCGCTCGACCACGACAAGCCGCGCGGCGCCACCACCACCATCGCGCTGGCCCGCCGCCCGGCCGCCGACCAGGCCGGCAAGATCGGCACGATCTTCGTGAACCCGGGTGGTCCGGGTGGCCCGGGCCGTGGCCTGGTCCGGTCGAACGGGATCGTGGCGCCCGAGGTGCTGGCCCGCTTCGACCTGGTCGGGTTCGACCCGCGGGGCATCGGAGCGAGCGACCCGATCCAGTGCTTCCCGACCGACGCCGAGGCCGAGGCGGTCCTGTCCGGGATCCGCGGCGTACCGCTGACCGAGGCGGAGATCGACGCCACGCTCGCGGCCAACGTCGCGCACACCGAGGCGTGCAAGGCCAACGCCGGCCCGCTGCTGACCCACATGAGCACGCTGAACGTCGCCAAGGACCTCGACCTGCTGCGCCAGGCGGTGGGCGACGACAAGCTCACCTACATCGGCTATTCGTACGGCACGCTGATCGGCGCCACGTACGTCAACCTGTTCCCGCGCCGGGTGCGCGCCGTCGTGCTGGACGGCAACGTCGACCCCGACCAGCGCACCAACCGCCGCCTGGTCAACAAGTTCGAACGGGCCGGCGGCTTCGAGATCGCGCTGGCCGGCTTCCTGCGCGAGTGCGACGCGGCGGGGGCGCACTGTGTGTTCGGGCCGGACTCGCGGACCAAGTTCGACGCGATCCGCGAGCGGTTCCGGCAGGGTCCCGTGGAGGTGCCCGGCATCGGCACGGCCACCCTCGACGACTTCACCGGCTTCGTCATCGACGTGATGTACGACCTGGAGGCGTTCCCGGAGGCGGCGCAGATCCTGCAGCTGTTGCACGAGACCATCACCGGCACGCCGAGCACGCTGAAGGCCGGTGGGCCGGCCTTGCCGAAGCAGGCAACGGGCCGGCTGTGGAGCCGGGACGGGGACGCGTACGCGTTCAACGGCTTCGACGCCGGCCGCGCGGTGAACTGTGCCGACGCGCCGCTGCCGCGCAACCCGGAGCTGTACCCGGGCTTCGCCGTGGCGTTCGAGAAGGCGCACCGCACCTACGGCCGGGCCGAGGCGTTCAGCGAGGTCGGCTGCGCCACCTGGCCGCGGGTGCAGGAACGCTACAACGGCCCGTGGGACCGTAAGACGTCGCAGACGGTCCTGGTGGTCAACCCGACCTACGACCCGGCGACCCGGTACGACTTCGCCGTGCGGATGACCCGCCAGCTCGGTAACGCCCGGCTGCTGACGCTCGACGGCTTCGGCCACACCAGCAGCAACAGCACGTGCATCACCAACTGGTACACCCGCTACGTGCTGCACGGTGAGGTGCCGCCGGTGGGCACCCGGTGCGGCCAGGACCGGCCGCCGTTCCCGCCGGCCTGACGGCACATCTCGGCGGCGGGTCCCCAGTCAGGACCCGCCGCCGAGGCCCGGATTCAGTTGACGACCTGCAGCAGCAGGTTGGGCGAGTTGGTGCCGGGGTTGGTCACCTTGCCGCTGACCGCGGTGGTGGTCAGCGACGTCGCCACCTGTGCCGGAGTGAGCTCCGGGTCGGCCTCGAGAAGCAGCGCGGCCACGCCGGCCACGTGCGGTGCGGCCATCGACGTACCGCTGATCGTGGCCGTGGCGGTGCCGCTGGTGTACCAGGCCGACGTGATCGACGACCCGGGCGCGAAGATGTCCAGGCAGCTGCCGTGGTTCGAGTACGTGGCCTTCGCGTCGGTCCGGGTGGTGGCGCCGACGGTGACCGCCGCGGCGACCCGGGCGGGGGAGGAGTTGCACGCGTTCGCGTTGCTGTTGCCGGCCGCCACGCTGTAGGTGATGCCGGCCGCGATCGAGTTGCTGACCGCGGTGTCGATGCTGCTGCTGGCGCCGCCGCCGAGGCTCATGTTGGCCACCGCGGGCTTCACGGCGTTCTGGGTGACCCAGTTGATGCCGTTCAGGACGCCGACCGTGGTGCCCTCGCCCGCGCAGTTCAGCACCCGGACGCCGACCAGCTTGACCGCCTTGGCGACCCCGTACGTGCTGCCGCCGACCGTGCCCGCCACGTGCGTGCCGTGGCCGTTGCAGTCGGTGGCGTTGCTGTCGTTGTCGACGAAGTCGTAGCCGCTGACCGCCCGGCCGCCGAACTGGCTGTGCGTGGTCAGCACGCCGGTGTCGATGATGTACGCGGTAACCTCGCCCGCGGTGTTCGGGTACGTGTAGGTGGTGCTCAGCGGCAGGCTCGGCTGGTCCAGCCGGTCCAGGCCCCAGGTCGCGCCGGCCTGGGTGTCCGCGGTCCGGAACACCTGGTTCTGCTCGACGTACTCGACCGCCGGGTCGGCGGCCAGCCGCTCGGCCGCGGCCTCCGAGATCCGGGCCTCGAAGCCGCCGCGCAGGGTGTTCGCGTAGACACCGCGAACCACACCGCCGTACTTGCCGGCGACCTTGGAGGCGCGGGTGTCGACCGTGGACAGCGTGCCGTCCTTCAGCACGACGATGTAGCTGCCGGGCACCGCGTTAGGTGAGTCGGCGTGCCGGATCTCGCCCGTGCTGTCCTCGGCGATCGCCGGTGCGGCCAGGGCCACGAGGGCGCCGGCCATCAGTGCGGCGACGCCCACGCTCTTGCGGATTTTCACGTCCCCTTGTCCTCTCGATCGATGGGGATGAAAGCCGCCCCCCGACGGCCGGACAAGCTGTTCGAAGGTGCCGTCGCGCTCGTGTCGGTGGCGCACGAGCGCGACGGCGGTGTAACCACTAAGCGGTGGTGCAGGCGTTGCCGTTGAGCGTGAATGCGGGCGGCACCGGGTTACTGCCGGTCCAGCTGCCGAGGAAGCCGAACGAGGCGGTGCCGCCGGTGGCCAGGTTGCCGTTCCACGCGGCGTTGGTCACCGTGACCGTGGAGCCGCTCTGGCTGACCGAGCCGTTCCACAGCTGGGCGACGGTCTGGCCGGCCGTGAAGGTCCAGCCGGCCCGCCAGCCGCTGATCGCCGTACCGGTATTGGTGATCTTGACCTCGCCCTGGAATCCACCCTGCCAGCTGCCGGTGACCCGGTAGCTGATCGAGCACGACCCGATGTTGGACGGAGTGGGGCTGGGCGGGTCGGTGGGCGGCCCGGAGGAAGAGACCGTGGGAGTAGGCGTCGGCGATGACGTGGTCGGGACGACCGTCGGTGCCGTGGTGGTCGTTCCGATCTTGGACGGGTCCACCACGCCCCAGTAGGCGTCCTTGGCCTGCAGCCGGGTGTCGAACAGCAACGGCGCGTCCTTGCGGGTCACCGGGAAGGTGTCCAGCCAGGTGTTGTCGTCCGCGAGGCCCCACACGATCACCGCGGTGATCTCGCCCGGGTACTGGCGGAACAGCGCGAACATGTCGCGGTACATGAACGCCTGCTGGCGCAGCCGGTCGGCCGGCGGCGTCGGGAAGTTCTCGCCGCTGTTGGTGTAGATGCTGACGTCCATCTCGGTGACCTGCTGGTCGATGCCGAGCGGGACGAACTTGTCGATCATCGCCTTGCTCTCGGACAGCGTCGGCCAGCTCACGTTGATGTGCACCTGGTGGCCCACACCGTCGATCGGCACACCCTCGGCCTTCAGCTGGGTGACCAGGTTGAAGAGCTTGTCGCGCTTGGCCGGCACGTTGGTGTTGTAGTCGTTGATGTAGAGCTTGGCGGTCGGCAGCACCTCACGCGCCACCCGGAACGCGGTCCGGATGTAGTCGAGGCCGGCGATGTTGAACCAGTTGCTGCGGCGCAGGCCGTCCGACTGGTTCTCGTCGATGACCTCGTTGACCACATCCCACACCGGGATGGTCGTGCCGTACTTGGCGCCCACGTTGCGGATGTGATTTTCCAGCCGGGACAGCAGCAGCGCCTTGTCCTCGGCGGTGGCGGTCATCGGCTGGCCGTCGGCGCCCACGAAGACCCAGGCCGGGGTCTGGTTGTGCCAGACGAAGGTGTGCCCGCGGACGGCCTTGCCGTTCGCCTTGGCCCACGCGACCAGCGGGTCGGCCTGGGTGTAGGTGAAGGTGTTCTCGGTGGGCTCGGTGGCGTCCCACTTGAGCGCGTTGCCCGGCGTGACCAGGTCGAAGTGCTTGTTCAGCAGCTGGCCGTGCTCGGTGACGATCTCCGCGCCGGTGATCGAGGCGCCCACCGGGAACTCGGTGATCACGTCCTTGATCGACGGGATGTCCGTCTGGATCGGCAGCGACGGCACGTAGCTGATCGCGACATCGTCGATGTAGAGCGAACCGGTGCTGGACGAGGTCTCCACGTACACCCGCAGGAACTCGACGTCGGAAGCGAGCGTGTACCGGCCGACCAGGTTGACCCAGTTGCCGTTGTTCACCGCGGTGTTGCCGACCACCTGGTCGTAGGAGGCGGTGCCACCGGTGCGCCGTTCGACGCTGAGCCGGGCGTTGTCCGACCCCTCAGCCATGCGCACCCAGACCGAGATGGTGTACGCGGTGCCCTTCTCGAAGAGGTCCAGAACATCGAGCGATGGGCCCTGCCAGGCTGCGGTCCGCCCGGTGACCTGCAGGCTCCGGCTGCCGCCGTGGGCGACCGTGGTGCTCGTGGCCAGCACCTCGGCCGAGCGACCCGCCCAGCCGTCGGAGGTGCCGTCCTCGAACGTGTCGGTCAGCACGGTGACCGCGGCCGGATCGTCGGCAGCGCTCGCGATGTTCGTGATTGTTACGGCGGCTACGGGCGCCGCGACCAGGACTGTGGCCACGGCGAGCCGCGCAAGTGCGCGCATCTCGGTGTTCCTTAGGGGGAAACGGTACGCCGTCAGATAGAGACAGCCATCGTTGCATGGGAGCGCTCCCATGACAATGGTGTGTCCACGATGTTGCGGCGACCGCCCCTCAGCCCAGTGGCGACCGCCCTCAGTCCAGTGGCGACCGCCCTCAGTCCAGTGGCGACCGCCCTCAGTCCAGTGGCGGGCGGGTCAGAAACGACCCGTCGGCGCCGAATTCCGCGCTGCCGTCGAACTGATCGACCCACATCTCGCCGCCGGTGTGCCGCAGGAACCAGCCCCGGTAGTTGTACGACTCCAGCGCCACGGTTCCGGCAGACCAGCCGGCCCGGGCGCAGAACGTCGCATCCCGCCGGGACAGCACCGTATTTTGCTCGTCGCTGGCCCGCAGGCGCCAGTTGAGGTGCCGCAGGTGCCGGCCGTCCGCGGCGAGCAGCGAATAGCATTGCCGATCCGCCAAGCCCGGCACAACCTCGAACGTCGCCCATTTCCGATCGGTGTCGTTGCTGACGTCGGTCAATACGCCCGCGTCGCCGAGAATGGCCACGTAACGCCCGCTCTGGTTGGCCGATTCGAGCGATACTTTGCCGGTTGACAACGGCGGCGGTTGACTTTGCGTCACCGTGGGCTGTTGCTCTTTCTGGTCCGGGTTCTCTTTTTCGTCCGCGGCGACGGCCAGTCCGACCGTGAGCGCTCCCACCGTGACGGCGCCGGCCAGCGCGGTTTTGAGGCCGATACCGGATGCCGTCGCGGTCACCGCCCCGCCGATTGCCTCAACGACCGCCTTGTCCACCGCCGCCGGCACCGCGACCAGCCCCGCCAGCAGCCGCTCCGCCGGAATCATCCGCTCCCCGGCCGGCCCGCACACCGCACAGGACCGGACGTGCCGCGCGATCCGCTTCCGCCAGAACGGCCCGGGAACCCCGTTCCAGTCCGCGATGGTCGCACTGAGCCGATCGCAGCCCGGCACGGCTTCGAGCGCCGCCACGATGCTCCGGCTCAGCTCCAGCTGCTCCCGCATGCGCCGGACGCGTACCCCCGCATGCCCCACCCGCACCCGCAGCGCCGCGGCCAGCTCGGCCCGCGTCAGTTCCCCCGCGGTCTCCAGCCACCAGAGCGACAGAACGGCGCGCTCATCCGCCGACAACCACCGTCCGGCGTGCTTGACCTGGCGCCGCTGCTGCGCCATCTCGAGCCGGAGCAGCGCCGGTTCCTCGGCGTCCGCCCCCGGCTTCCAGGCCGCATCCTCCAGCGGCGCAATCCGCTCCGCCGCCCGGTCAGCCTTGGCCGCGTAGGTGCCGACCTGCCGCACCGTGATCGCGGCGAGCCAGGCCCGGAAACTCTCCGGGGCCCGCAGCTTGGGAAGCTCCCGAACGGCCCGGAGCAGCACCTCCTGCACCACGTCGTCCACTTCAGACCGAGCCCCGAGTGCCTGCCTGACCAGGTTGTAGACAAGCGGCAGATGCCCCCGGACCAACGCCTCCAACGCCGCCCGATCCCCACCCCGAGCCGCCACGACCAGCGCAGCATCGCCCCCAGGTGCCGCCGGCGCCCACGTACCCACAGCCATCGGTCTGTCCGCTCACGAAGTGTGACCGGCATGCTACGAGACCCGCCCAGAACATTCAAGAACATGCAGAGGTACGCGACGGCACCGTCACCCACCCCCCGCGGCAGCCCTGCCTCACACCGCGACCACCTGCCCCGACGGGCCATAGCGCGCGTTTCGCGCGCCTGCACCCGCTCGGCCGTCACCCTGCCCGGCGGCGCGGCCCCATCCGGCTTCCGGCGCGTGGAGACCTTGACCCGTCCGCCCGAACAAAGTTGCACGCGGCGCGGTTGCCGTTCGGGGCGGCCGATGGCGGACCTCCAACCCAGCCCCAGCCATCCCGCTTTGCGGCAGCCCGCCGCTGGGCGCATATCCGATGCCTTAAGAGTTCGCCGATGGCTGCCTGGGCTAGATCTTGGCGATTTACGGTCACCTAGAGTTTCGCCATTCGGTTGATGCGCGGCCGGTGAAGTGCCACAGCGAGCCGACACCCGCCGCCGTCTGGTGGTGGTGGCCCGGGTCGCGATCTTGAAGAATTGGTTGTTCCGGTCGAACTCCGGTCGAACCGGAACTCGCCACGATCTATCGGTGGAGCGGCTTTATAAGGTATTACGCGGCTTTTGCTCCGGAGGGTGTTCCGGCGGGTGGAATGATCGTCCGAATTCTGCAGCCAGGACAGGCCCACGATGCGGCCAGCGGATCCCGGTCATCGTCGAACAGCAGATCGACAACATCGCGTCGCGGACGAGGCCAGCGGGGGACGTTTGCGGCAAAAGGCATGGCGAGTGCCATACTGCGGGCGGCTCCGGGCGGTCCACTGTGTTTCCTGGATCGGAAATATGTTTCCTGATGTTTCCTAGGGGAGGCGTTCATAAGTCATTGACATGTGTTAATAGCGGCTCGTAACTTCGGGAAACAGTTTTCCTTCGCGCGCTGATTCTGCGTGCTGTCCCCCGGAGGAGTTGGTATGTGGAGACGGGTGGGCCGGCTGCTTGCTGTGCCCGTACTGCTGATGGTTGTGGTTGTTGTTCCGGCCTCGCCGGCGCTTGCGGCGGTGGACACGATGACCGTTGACATGACGGCGTATGGGGGGACGCCTACCTATCGGGCGTCCGGGTTCATCTATGGCACCTCGACCAACGGGGCCTCGCCGTCGCAGTCGTTGCAGAGCCAGATCAAGGTGAAGGTCATGCGGGCCGGCGGGTCGCAGATCGGGTGCCCGAACGGTGGCTACGTCAACGGCGGGTACACGGCCAGGTGGAACTTCCTGAAGGCCTACTACGCCCGGGCCCGGTCCACCGGCGCCGCGTTCAGCCTGCTCTTTTCGGGCGTCTGGGGTGCCGACGGGGTGTGCAACGTGCCGCGCTGGCCCGGTGACGGCGGGAACTGGACGGAGTACACGACGTTCGTCAACCGGATCATCGCCGACGCCCGGGCCGCCGGGATGACCGGGTCGGACGTGCGCTGGGACCTGTGGAACGAGCCGAACATCTTCTTCTGGGGGCGCACCCAGAGCCAGTACCTCGAGATGATCCGGCGCGGCACCCAACTGGTGCGGGCGGCCATCCCGGGCGCGGTGATCGAGGGGCCCAGCTACGCGGGTGTGCCGTCGCCGTCGAACTCGTGGTGGAACACGTACCTGGACTATGTCCGGGCCAACAACGTGGTGCCCAACATCATCAGCTGGCACGATCTGCCCGGCGACCCGGCCGCCGACGCGGCGGCCCTGAGCGGCATGCTGTCGTCTCGCGGGATCAGCATCTCCGGGACGTCGGTGAACGAGTACGGCGCGTTCGGCGACGAGCAGCAGCCGGGCCCGTCCGCCTGGTACATCGCCCGGCTCGAACGCTGTAACTGCGACGGCGCCCGGGCCAACTGGGGCATGGTCGGCCAGACCCCGTCGCTGTACGACACGTTCGGCTGGCTGGTCACCGCGAACGCCAACCAGCCGATGGGCCAGTGGTGGGTCTACAAGCGCTACGCCGACCAGTCCGGCCAGCGCACCAAGATCACGGCCGGCTCCAGCCATGACGGCACCGTCTTCCAGGACTCGTCCGCGCGCCGGTCGATCGCGGTGCTGGGCGCGCGGGTGGGTGCGTCGCAGGGCGCGGTCGACCTTCGCTACACCGGCATCCCGTCCTGGCTGGTCGGCAACGGCTCGGTGAACGTCCTGGTCGAGCGGATGCCCTCGACCAACGCTTATGTGAGTGCCCCGACGGTCGTCTCCAACAGCCGGTTGACGGTCAGCGGGGGAGCGATCACGGTGCCGATCAACTGGACCAATTTGAAGGACGCGTACGCGGTCACTTTGACGCCGTGATCGACGTGGCGCGGCGGCCTCGCTCAGATGTGGTTCCGCCAGGTGTGGCGGGGTTCGTAGCCGAGCAGGCGCCGCGCCTTGTCGATCGACAGCAGGGTTTCGTGTTCGCCCAGGTCGCGCCGGACCTCGACGTCGGGCCAGACGGCCGCGGCCAGGCTGGCTGATGACCTGCTCATCACGGTGTCCGCATTGGCGATGATGAAGATCTCCACCCCGGGGACCTCGTACGCCAGGGCCCGGCGCACCGCCTGGGCGCCGTCGCGGGCGTCGATGTAGCCCCACAGGTTCCACTTGCGCCGGGCCGGGTCGGCGTCGAAGGACGGGAACTCGGCGTAGTCGGCGGGGTCCATCACGTTCGAGAAGCGCAGGCCGATCATCTTGAGGGCGGGATTCCACCGGCAGAACTGGGCCGCCATGGTCTCCTCGAGGTGCTTCGCGAGGGCGTACCGGGACTCGGGGCGGGCCGGGTAGTCCTCGTCGAGCGGGAGGTACGGCGGCGGGGTGTCGAACGGGATGCCCAGCAGGGTCTCGCTGGACGCCCAGACCACGTTCGTGATGCCGGCCGCGCGGGCCGCGGCGAACACGTTGTAGGTCGCGATGATGTTGTTCTGGAACGTTGCCGCGTTGCCGGTGATGCCGGGCGCCGGGATGGCGGCCAGGTGCACCACCGCGTCGATCCGGTCGTAGCGGTCGTCGATCGCGGTCAGCGCCTCGATCGTCTGGCCGTAGTCGGTCAGGTCGATGCGCAGGTCGGGGCGCTGCGCCGCCGCGTCGATGTTCACTACCTCGTCGCCGGCGTCCCTGAGTTCGGCGACGACCGCCCGGCCTAGTTTGCCGGTGCCGCCGGTGACCGCGATCCGCATGCCGCCAGCCTGCCAGATCTGAAAGTGTTCTGCCGGGGGCGATGAGTTCCCGGCAGCCGCCCGGGCTGCACGGCTGCCTGGCCACGCTGGCCGCGAGCCACTTCGTCGAGATCTGCTGGACGGCGGGCTGCGGGACGGCGGCGGGGCGGGGGAGGGCCGGCCCGAGGGCGGGCACGCGTTGGCGTTGCTACCTGGGGTGACGCACTACAGCATGTTCGTGTCGCCGCTCTTCGCCACGGTTACTCTGGACTTCCTCGACCGGCAGGATTGATCCCAAAACCCGCTGGGAGCGCTCCCAGCATGCGGGCGCATCGATTGACGTCTCTGGCAAATCGGCATTAGCCTGCGATCCCCGTTTCGCGTACGTTTCGTCGCGGTTTCGCACCGTGCTGGGCGCTGCGCCACCTCTGTGATCGGATCGCAATGGCTTCCTCCATACCCGGATTCCGCTCCAGGCGCCGGCAAGCTTGGCTTGCCGGCGCCGTTACCGTCGTGGCCGCCGCCGGGCTGGCCACCGCGGCAGCCACCGGCGCCGGGGCCGCCACCACCGGCTGCCAGGTGACCTACACGGTCGGCAGCCAGTGGCCGAGCGGGTTCACCGCCAACGTCGCGGTCAAAAACCTCGGCGACCCGGTCAGCAGCTGGCAACTGGGGTGGACGTTCCCTGCGGGACAGCGTGTAACGCAGGGTTGGAACGCTTCAATCACGTCGTCCGGCGACGCCGTGACCGCGTCCAACGCCAGCTGGAACGGCTCGCTGCCGACCAACGGGACCGCGTCGTTCGGCTTCAACGGCAGCTGGACCGGCAGCAACCCGTCGCCGGCCTCGTTCACCCTGAACGGCGCGACCTGCACCGGCAGCGTGGACCCGACGACGCCGCCGACCACCGAGCCCAGCACGCCGCCGAGCACGCCGCCGACGACCGAGCCCAGCACGCCGCCGACCGGCGAACCGCAGAACGCGGCCGCCACGGTCGCCGCCATGCAGCCCGGCTGGAACCTCGGCAACACGCTGGACGCGGTCGGCGCGGACGAGACCGCATGGGGCAACCCGCGGATCACCGAGGAGCTGCTCGAGGGCGTCAAGGCGCAGGGCTTCAAGAGCATCCGCATCCCGGTGACCTGGAGCGCACAGCAGGGTGGCGCCCCGTCGTACACGATCAACGCGGCGTACCTGAATCGGGTCAAAGAGGTTGTCGACTGGGCCCTCGAGGACGGCTTGTACGTGATGATCAACATCCATCACGACTCGTGGCAGTGGATCAACACGATGCCGACCGACCACGACAACGTGCTGGCCCGGTACAACGCGACCTGGGAGCAGATCGCGAGCACCTTCCGGACGACGTCGGACAAGCTGATCTTCGAGAGCGTCAACGAGCCGCAGTTCACCGGCAGCTCCGGTGACGCGCAGAACGCCAGCCTGCTCAACGAGCTGAACACGTCGTTCCGCTCCATCGTCCGTGACTCGGGCGGCACCAACGCCACCCGCCTGATCGTGCTGCCGACCCTGCACACCTCGTCCGACCAGGTGCACCTCGACAACCTGGCCACCACGGTGGCGGCGCTGAACGACAACAACCTGGCCGTCACCACGCACTTCTACGGCTACTGGCCGTTCAGCGTGAACATCGCCGGCACCACCACCTTCGACGCCACCACGCAGAAGGACCTCACCGACGTCGTCGACCGCAACGTGAACACGTTCGTGTCGAAGGGCATCCCGGTGATCGTCGGCGAGTACGGCCTGCTCGGCTTCGACCGTTCGCTGGACGCGGTCGAACAGGGTGAGAAGCTGAAGTTCTTCGAGTACTACGGCTACTACACCCGTCTCAAGGGCATCACCACGATGCTCTGGGACAACGGCCAGCACCTTGACCGCACCGCGCTGACCTGGCGCGACGTGGAACTGTACAACCAGATCAAGTCGAGCTGGACGGTCCGCTCCGGCACCGCGTCCACCGACCAGGTGTTCGTCGCGAAGTCCGCCGCGATCGCGGCGAAGACCGTCACGCTCAACCTCAACGGCACCTCCCTGACCGCGGTCCGGCACAACGGGACCGACCTCGTCCAGGGCACCGACTACACGGTGTCCGGCGACCAGCTCACGCTCACCGCGGACGCGGTGACCACGCTGGTCGGCGACCGGACGTACGGCACGAACGCACAGCTCCAGCTCGTGTTCTCGGCCGGCGTCCCGTGGCGGATCAACATCATCACCTACGACTCCCCGGTGGTGAGCGCGGCGACCGGCACGACCGCCGCGTTTGCGATTCCGACCGCGTTCAACGGCGACCGCGTGGCCACGATGGAGGCCAAGTACGCCGACGGCACCAACGCGGGCCCGCAGAACTGGACCTCGTTCAAGGAGTTCGCCTACACGTTCCTGCCCGACTACACCGCCGGCACGGTCAAGCTGACGCCCGAGTTCTTCGCGGACGTCAACGACAGCGCCAAGGTGACGCTGACTCTGCACTTCTGGAGCGGCGCCAAGCTGACGTACTACGTCACGAAGTCGGGGAGCAACGTGACCGGTTCCATCAGCTGACCGAGAGCGAAAGGGAGTCACATGCAACCCCCCGCATCCCCCGCAACTCCCGCAATCCCCAGCATCAAGCGGAAGCGTGGCGTCCGCGCCGGCATCCTGGCTGTCGCCACCCTGGCGGCCGCCGGCGGTGTCGCGGTAGCCACGATGTCCACCCCAGCGACGGCGGCCGCCTGCGGCTCGCTGTCGTACCAGGCCGAGGCGGTTCAGAGCGGAAGCAACTGGGTCGCCCGGCGGGGCAGCACCCAGGTGTACACCGGCACCGACATGCGTGCCGCGGTGCAGGCCGCGATCAGCAGCCTGCCGGCCCGGACCTCGAAGCAGAACGTCGTGGTCCGCGGCTCGGGCACGATCAGCGCGAACTCGCGCATCTCGCTGCCCAGCTACACGCTGATCGACGTGTGCGGCACCATCAACGTGAGCGGATCGGGCTCGGGTGACCAGGCCCCGATCTACTCGCGCGGCACCACCGAGGTGGAGGTCGCCAACCTCACCGTCACCGGCTCGCCGCTGTACGGCATCTTCATGCGGAACGTCACCAACGTCGTGCTGGGGACGATCACCATGAATCTGTCCAGCGGTCTCGGTGTCCGCATCGACAACCGCGGTGACACTTCGCAGTGGACCCGTAACGTCCGCATCGGCACGGTGACGGTCTCCGGCGCCAGCTCGCACGCGGTCGAGACGTACGGCGTCGACGGCATCAACATCGGCACCGTGACGGCGCGCAACGTCGGCGAGTCCGGCCTGCTGCTGAACCAGACGATCAACGCCACGGTCGGCACCGTCGACGCGGACAACGCGGGCTCCGGCACCGGTTACGCGGCGTTCCGGATGGCCAACCGCAACGGCCGGGTCGGCAGCTCGTACCCGAACAACATCCGGGTCGGCACCGTGAAGGCGCGCGGCGGCGGCCGGGGCATCTTCTGTGTCTCGGAGAGCGGCGGCGCGACCATCGACCGCGTCGACATCGCCAACACCGGCAACAACTCGGTGCTCGTCGAGAACTGCTACAACGTCGTGATCGCCGGCGCGTCCGGCACGATCAGCGGCGGCGGTGAGGTCCGTATCGCGAACCGCACCGAGTTCCCCGCCTCGACGGGGATCAGGTTCCAGAACCTGACGGTCTCGAACACCAACATCCGGTGGAGCCCGTGCACCGGATCGAACAACACCGTCACCAACGTCACGCGGAACAACTCCACGCTGACCTGGTGCTGATCTTCTGATCTCCGGGCCTTCCGACTACCCGTCGGAGGGCCCGGAGCCCTTTTGCAGCAGCTGCCGTACCTCTTTCTCGTCGCCGTTCTTGACGACCGTGCCGTTCTCGTAGTGCTCGATCACGCGCGGGTCGACATAGGAGGCGCGGGCCACCGCGGGCGTGTTGCCCAGCAGGCCGGCCACCTCCTTCATGGCGTCCGAGACGGCGCGCTTGCGCTTGGTCTTCGTCGGCTGCGGACCGGCCTCGGCCAGCTCGGCGGCCGCCTTGACGGTGCCGTGCCAGGTGCGGAAGTCCTTGGCGGTCATCGATTCGCCGCTGATCTCGCGCAGGTAGTCGTTGATCTCGTCGGCGTGCACCTCCTGCCACCGACGTGCTTTCTTGTCCCAGTACGCGAACAGTCGAGTCTCCTTGCGGCGGCGTCGCTTCAGGTCGCGCAGCACCGTGCACACCTCGCCGTCGCCGATCGTGCCGGAGTGCTCGACGCCGGACTTGCCGGGGAAATTGAGCATCATGCAGGCGCCGCTGGTGCGGACGTGGTCGGGCGAGAGCGTGGAGAGGCCGAACGACGGGTCCTCCTCGCGGGCCGCGTACTGGTCGTTGCCGACCCGGAACATGCCGAGGTCGAGCAGCCGGACGATGGCCGCCAGCACGCGTTCCCGGGTCAGCCCGCGGCCGGTGGTGAGGTCCTCGCAGAGGCGTTCCCGGATCTCCGGCAGCCGGGCCGCCACCTCCAGCACCCGGTCGAACTTCTCCTGGTCGCGGGCTGTGCGCCAGTCCGGGTGGTACAGGTACTGCTTGCGCCCGGCCGCGTCGACGCCGGTGGCCTGGATGTGGCCGCGCGGGTCCGGCGAGATCCACACCTCCTGCCAGGCGGGCGGGATCACCAGGTCCTTGATCCGCTGCACCGTCTCCTGGTCGGTGACCCGCTTGCCGTCCGGGTCGAGGTAGCTGAAGCCGCTGCCGGCCCGCCGCCGCCCGTACCCCGGCCGATCCAATCTGCTTCGCCGCAACCGCATCGTTTTGTTCCGCTCTGCCGAACCCAGGGGACCGGCGAGTGCCCCGCATCGATGAGGTCAAAACACGACCCCCTGCTGTTATTGTGGGAGCGCTCCCATTGACGGATCTCTCTTTTTCGGAAGGAAAGTCCGTGTCCCCCTCTCCCCGTCCCCATCCCCGTTCCCGTTCCCGTTCCCGGCGACGCTGGATCATCGCAGCGGCATCCACCACGGCCGCCTGTGTCACGGCGGCGACCGGTGTCTGGCTCGCCGCCGGTTCCGCCTCGGCCGGCACGATCAGCGGCACCCTCTACCGGGAACCCTCCGGCACGGCGGTCGCCCGCTGGCTGGCGGCCAACCCCAACGACTCCCGGGCGCAGGTCATCCGGGACAAGATCGCCAGCCAGCCGGCTTCGCGCTGGCTGTCCAACTTCAACCTCAGCACGGTGCAGGCTGAGGTGTCCGGGTACGTCTCCGCCGCGAACGCGGTCGGCCAGATCCCCGCGCTGACCCTGTACGGCATCCCCAACCGCGACTGTGGCGGTGCCAGTGCCGGCGGCGCGCCGGACCTGCCGACGTACCAGACCTGGGTTTCCAACATCGCGGCCGGGCTGGGCAACCGCACGGTGCTGATCGTGCTGGAGCCGGACTCGATCGCGCTGCAGACCTGTCTGAGCGCGGCCGAGATCGCGGCCCGGGACGCGGCGCTGCGGCAGGCGACGACGACGCTGAAGGCCGGCAACCCGAACGCCAAGGTCTACATGGACGCCGGCCACTCGGCCTGGAACAGCGCTGCCGACCAGGCCGGCCGCCTGGTGAACTCGGGCATCGCGGTGGCCGACGGGTTCTACACGAACGCGTCGAACTTCCAGTCCACGGACCGCGAGGCCGCGTACGGCCGCTCCATCATCTCGGCCCTCCAGGGCCGCGGCGTGAGCGGCAAGACCCAGGTGATCGACACCAGCCGCAACGGCGGCGCCGCCGGCGACTGGTGCGGCGACGACAACACCGACCGCCGCATCGGCCAGTACCCGACCACGGCGACCAACGACGCCAACATCGACGCCTACCTGTGGATCAAGCCGCCGGGCGAGGCGGATGGTTGCGCGTTCCAGGCCGGCTCGTTCCAGCCGTCCCTGGCGGCCAGCCTGGCCCAGTCGGCCCCGAACCCGCCGGCGACCACCGCGCCGACCACGATGCCGACGACCGTGCCCACCACGGCTCCGACCACGCCGCCCACCACGGCCCCGACGACGACGCCGACTCAGCGGCCGCCGACGGACCCGCCGACGCTGGGCAGCTACGGCTGCACCGCGACCTACCAGACCACGGGTTCGTGGAACGGCGGGTTCCAGGGCCAGGTCACGGTGACCGCGGCCGACGCGGCCATCAACGGCTGGACGGTAACGTGGACGCTGGGCAGCGGCCAGACGATCAGCCAGGTCTGGAACGGCGCGCTGACCACCACCAGCACCGCCGCGACGGTCCGCAACGTGGCCTGGAACGGTTCGCTGGCGGCGCGGGCGTCGGCCCAGTTCGGCTTCCTGGCGAACGGCAACGCCAGCACTGCGCCGGCTTTGCTCTGTTTCGGCTCCTGAAGTAACCGATAGGACCGGGTCCGGCCGTTTGGCCGGGCCCGGTTTTTGTTCCGGGGCCCGCCCTCCGGACTATGGGGCCACCCAGACTATGGGGCCACCCAGACTATGGGGCCACCCAGACTATGGGGCCACCCAGTCGGCGTCGCGGCAGGCGGTCGTGAAGGCGTCGGCGCTGGACCGCCACGCCGAGCCGCCGGTGCTGGCCTTGGTGCCCAGTTCCATGGCGGCGTCCGCGATCGCGTCGTTGTCGGTGCGGCGGCTGGAGGTCATCACCTTGTCCGCGAGGGCCAGCCGTTGCGGCTTGTTCTCCGCATCGGCGTAGCCGTCCGCGAAGTCGTTGCACGCCTGCCGCCCGGCATCGTCCAGCCCGCCCGACGCGGCGCCGCCGTCTGACTCGGGCCGGTTGGCCATCAGCCCGAGAGCCACCAGCGCCACGATGCCCACCACAATGAGCTGCTTGCGGTTCGGCTTGAACTTCAGCTTCACCCCCGCAGGCTAACGCGGCTTCGCGGGTCAGGTTGTACTCACTCACGCCGTGATGTCGGAAATGCCACCTCCTCGCGTCGGCGCCTTCCCCGGACCGACCGGCCGGACGGTCTCTTCGTCGCGCTCAAGCCGGGTAGCGCTCGGCCACGAAGGTGGCCAGCCGCTGGGCGAAACCCTCCAGCGTGGTGGCGGCCGCGTGCCGACCGTCCCAGGCGGCGCTCAGCCGGACCGCGAGCCGCCGCACCCGCAGCGGCACCAGCCCGAACCGCGGATCGTCGGACACCACGGCCACGCCCCGGCCGGCCGCGGCAAGCGCCTGGGCCACCGTGCCGTTCGCGGCCTCGATGGTCCGGGCCGGCGTGGCGCCCAGTTCGAGCAGTGCGGCGTCCAGCGCCTCCCGGGCCGTGAACGAGGCCGGCAACACGATCAGCGGCTCACCCAGCAGGTCCTCCAGCGCCACCTCGCCACGCGCCGACCATGGGTGCGCGGCCGGCACGTATGCCCAAACCGGCAGCGCGGCCAACGGCAGCGACCGGAACGGTTCAGGCGGTCGCGCGGTGCCGATCGCCAGGTCGGCGCCGAGCGCGAGGGTCTCGACTGCGCTGAGCCGGTCGGCGTTGAGAACGTCGGCGACCGGGTCGTCCGGCGCCAGCGTCGCGATGAAAGGCGCCACCACGTCGGTCAGCGTCACGGTCGGCGCGCCGATGGTCAGCCGGCCAAGCCGGCCCTGCGCGTGATAGCCGGCCGCCGTACGGAACTCGGCGACCTTGGCCAGCAGATCGCGCGCGGCCGGCAGCAGGGCGAGGCCGATCCGGGACGGTGCGAGGCGGCCCCCGGCCCGGTCGAACAGTGCGACGCCCAGCTCGTCCTCCAGGTGCCGCAGCTGGCGGGACAGCCCCGGCTGGGTGACGTGGAGGCGGGCCGCCGCGGCGCTCACCGTCCCGGCGTCGCAGGTGGTCACGAAGTAGCGAACATGACGCAGCTCCACCTCTATTACTGTGAGGCATGGTCAGCCTGCCGAACAAGTATTGGACGGCATGACCGGCGCTTCCAAGACTGGACGCATGACATTGCTCGCGGTCACCAACCCGGCCACCCTGGAGATCGTCGGCCACGTCCCCGACCAGGGCGAGGCCGAGGCGCGCAAGGCCGTCGACCGGGCAGCGGCCGCGGCTGGCGGCTGGCGGGATGTCGCGCCACGCGAGCGGGCCGAGATGCTGCGCCGCGTCTACGAGAACCTGATGCTGTCGCGCGACGACCTGGTCCGGCTGATCACGGCCGAGAACGGCAAGGCCACCGCGGACGCGCTGGCCGAGGTCGGTTACGCGGCCGAGTTCTTCCGCTGGTTCGCCGAGGAGGCGGTGCGCACCGACGGCTCCTACGGCACGGCGCCGGCCGGGGGTGTCCGGTCGGTGGTGACGGCTCGCCCGGTGGGCATAGCCGCGCTGGTCACGCCGTGGAACTTCCCGGCCGCGATGGCCACCCGGAAGCTGGCGCCCGCGCTGGCCGCCGGCTGCACCGTGGTGCTGAAGCCGGCCGCCGAGACCCCGTTGACCGCTCTGGCGATCGCCGACCTGGTGCGCGAGGCCGGCGTGCCCGGCGGCGTGGTCAACGTCGTGACCACCACCGACCCGGCCACCGTGGTCGGCGCGTGGCTCGCCGACCCGCGCGTGCGCAAGGTGTCGTTCACCGGCTCGACCGGGGTGGGGAAGGTGCTGCTGCACCAGGCTGCCGACCGCGTCCTCAACACGTCGATGGAGCTCGGCGGCAACGCCCCCTTCGTGGTGACCGAAGACGCCGACCTGCCCGCGGCGGTGGCCGGCGCGATGGTCGCGAAGTTCCGCAACGGCGGCCAGGCCTGCACCGCCGCCAACCGCTTCCTCGTGCACCGCGACGTCGCCGGCGACTTCGTGGTCAGGCTGGGCGCCGAGGTCGAGAAGCTGAGCGTCGGAGCCGCCGCGGACGGCTGCCAGATCGGCCCGCTGATCTCGGCGGCTGCGGTGTCGCGGGTGCGCACCAAGGTCGACGCCGCCGTAGCGGCGGGCGCCCGGATCACCCACCGAGCGGCGCTCCCGGATCTGCCCGGCCATTTCTATCCGCCGACCGTGCTCACCGACGTCCCGCCCGGCGCCGACCTGGTCCGCGAGGAGATCTTCGGTCCGGTGGCCTCGGTGCTGACCTGGTCGACCGAGGCCGACCTGCTGGCCGCCGCCAACGACACCGAGTACGGCCTGGCCGGGTACGTCTTCGCCGGCGACCTGCAGCGAGCGATCCGGCTCGGGGAGGCCCTCGACGCCGGCATGGTCGGCATCAACCGTGGCCTGGTGTCCGACCCGTCGGCGCCGTTCGGCGGCGTCAAACAGTCGGGCCTGGGCCGCGAGGGTGCCCGGGACGGCCTGCGGGAATTCCAGGAGACCCAGTACCTGGCGGTCGACTGGAGCTGACCGCTCACTCGGGTGGGCGCAGGCACCGTCACGAAGGTAGGTGAGTACGGCGGCCACACGGCGGTTCACCTCCTGTTCGGCCAGGCCGAGCTTGGCGAAGATGGCGTTCACGTATTTCTCCACCGAAGACTCGGACAGCGCCAGGGACCGACCGATGCGGGCATTGCCGTGGCCCGGCCAGCAGATGTTGCACGTCGCCCACCCGGTCTTGACCAGTTGGTCGGCCGAACCCACTGCCGTCTCGACAGCGACCTCGCCGCCGCAACGTGCCGCGGACGATGGACATCCGGTCGGCCAGCCCGGCCAGCCCGAGACCGCCCGCCGCACCCGGGTCGAAGCCGGTGCCGTCGTCCCGGACCTCGACGGTCAACTGCCCGTCCGGCCGCCCCAGCAGGACCTGAACCTCGTTGGCCTGAGCGTGCTTGACCACGTTGGTGAGTGCCTCGGACAGCACATACCAGGCGGTCGCCTCGACGTGCTGTGGGTAACGCACGCCGCGCAGCGCGGCTTCATGACTGAGGTCGCCGGTCCGGCCACCGGCGCCGAGGGGCTGGCTCGGGCTCCTGTCGGGAGGAGGTGAGCTTGATGAAGCCGTCGACCAGGGCCCGGGATCGCTGGGCGGCTGCGGCGGCCTGGCGGTTGGTTTCGATGAGTAGGGAGGCTGGGTCTCTGCCTTGTTCGGTGGCTTTGGCGGCGCCGCCGTGGTTCAGCCAGCCGGTCAGCATCGCGGGGGTCAGCTCGGGGTGGAACTGCACGGCCAGGTTGCGGCGGAGGACGAAGGCCTGGGACGCGGCGGGGGAGCGGGCCAGTTCTACCGCGGTGGGTGGGAGGTGCCAGCGGTCGTAGTGCCATTCGAACCATGGGCCTGACGGGACCAGCGACTCGTCGTCGGTGGTTACCGCGGTCCAGCCGATTTCGGGAGTGGGGGCGGGGGTTACGCGGCCGCCGTGGACTGCGGCCAGGAGTTGGCCGCCGAAGCAGATTCCGAAGACCGGGACGCCGGCGCTGTCGGCCTGGCGTAGCTGGTGCATCTCGGGGAGTACCCAGCTTCCGATCAGGGTGTGGTCGTAGGTGGACCAGGGGGCGCCCATCAGCAGCACGGCGTCGAAGTGGGTGAAGTCGGGGAAGGAGGTGGTGACGGTGGGGGCGTGGAAGTGTTCTTCGGCGACCACCGGGTGGTAGGCGATGTCGTAGCCGTGCTCGGTGAAGCGCTCGGCGACGGGGCCCAAGGGGGACACGTGGTCGTGCTGGACTACCAGGAGGCTCGGCATTACCGGAGGCTCGGCATCACAGGTGGTAGCTGTACTCGCGGAATTCCCAGTCGGTCACCCACTGGGAGAAACGTTCCAGCTCGTTGCGCTTGTAGGCGAGGAAGGTGGTTACGAACCTTGGACCCAGGATCTCGGCCAGGTCGGTGTCGGCCTCCAGGGCCGCCAGGGCCGTGGTCAGGTCCCCGGGGAGGCGGTCGGCCTTGGACACGTCGTAGCCGTAGCCTTCCAGCTTGGCGGGCGGGTCGAGCTTGTCGCGGATGCCCAGGTAGGCGGCGGCCAGGACGGCACCGATGCCCAGGTACGGGTTGGCGGACGCGTCGCCCAGGCGCAGCTCCATGCGGGTTGAGCCGCCGCGCTCGGGCGGGATTCGGACCATCGCGCTGCGGTTGTCCAAGCCCCAGTCGATCAGCCACGGGGCCAGCGTGTCGGGACCGAAGCGCTTGTAGCTGTTGATGGTCGGGTTCAGCAATGCGGCCAGGGCGGGAGCGTGGGCCAGGACGCCGGCTATCGCGGAGCGGGCGGTCTCGGACAGGCCGTCGGGGGCGTCCGGGTCGTCGAAGGCCGCTGAACCGTCGGGGGACCACGCGGACAGGTGCAGGTGGAAGCCGGAACCGCCCTCGTCGTTGAACGGCTTGGCCATGAACGTGGCGAGCTTGCCCTGCATCCGGGTGAGTTCCTGGACGGCGGTCTTGAAGCGGAAGGCGCGGTCGGCGGCGTTCAGGGCGTCCGAGTGCCAGAGGTTGATCTCGAACTGGCCGGAGGCGAACTCGTGGTTGGCGGCGACCACGTCGAGGCCGTACGCGTCGAGTCTGCGCAGGGCGGCCAGCAGGGTGTTCTCCGGGTCGCCCTTGAGGCCGGCCGTGTAGACGTTGCCGGTGCCCTCGCCGTAGCGCCTCCAGCCCTGGGGTGCCTCGGGGGCCGGGTCCAGGACGTAGAACTCCAGTTCGGGGCCGACCATGGGGCGCAGGTCCAGTGCGGCGAAGCGGTCGATCACGCGGCGCAGGACGTTGCGGGGGCTTTCCTCGGCGGGGGTGCCGTCGGGGTTGTAGACGTCGGCGATGGCGTGTGCGACGCCGGGCTCCCACGGCACGGCGTGCAGCGTTGCCAGGTCGGGCAGGGCCAGCATGTCGGGCAGGCCGTCGGACAGCCCGCCCTCGATGTCGACCACGTCGCCCATCGGCGAGGTGCCGAACACCGAGCGGCAGAAGGCCACCCCGCTGCCTACCGTTCGGGCGAACCTGCGTACCAGGATGTCCCGGCCGCGCTCGGCGCCGATGAGGTCGCTGTACCCGAGTCGTACGACGTCGATCTCCTGCTGGGCCAGTTTGGCCTGGGCGGCTTCCATGGCGGTCGCATCCACTGCGAGCATGGCGGCTCCTAGAAGAGGGGTAAGCCAGATCGTACGGACCCGAACGACCGTGTCAATAGCTGGTCCGGGGCAACGGAACGTAACATCGTCGCCATGACCGACCACCCCTCCCTCCTCGAGACCGAGCGGGCCATGCGCGCCCACGTGGAGTCGCTCGGCCTGGACTTCGAGGCGGGCCTCGCCGTGTCCAGCATCTACCGCGCGGCCAATGCGGTGCGGTCGTATGCCTGGAATGAACTGCTGCGTCCGTACGACATCACTTGGACTGGTTTTGTGGTTTTGTGGGTTGTCTGGATCTTTGACGGGATGGAGACCCGGCACGCGGCGGAGGCGGCCGCGATCTCCAAGGCGACGCTGACCGGGGTCGCCAAGACGTTGGAGTCGCGGGGCTGGATCGAGCGGGTCGGGCGCACCGACGACCGGCGGCTCGTCGAACTGCACCTGACGCCCGAGGGCAAGCGGCTGATGGAGGAGATCTACCCCAAGTTCAACGCCATCGAGACCAAGGTGGTGGGGCAGCTGTCCGCCGGGCGGACCCGGGAGATGACGCAGAGCCTGCGGCAGATCGTCACGACCATCGAGGAGACCGGTCTCGGCTGAGCCGGGCGGCCTCGACCAGCTGCTCGAAGATCGCCGCCTGGTGCGGGTCGGTGGCGGCGGTGTCCTCGGGGTGCCACTGCACGCCGAGGAACCAGCCGTCGTGGTCGTCCAGGATGACCGCCTCGATCGTGCCGTCCGCCGCGAAAGCCACGGCGCGCAGCCCGGTGCCGAGCCGTCCGATGCCCTGATGGTGGTAGCAGGAGACGGCGAGTTCGGTATAAGCGGGCGGCTGGGCGCCGGCGGGGGAGGTGTGCCGGGCGGTATCGGGCAGCTCGAACGTCACGGTGTGCACCACGTGGCGGTGGCCGGGCAGGTCCTGGAACAGGTTGCCGCCGCGGGCCACGTTGACCACCTGGGCGCCGCGGCAGATCGCCAGCAGCGGGATCCGGTCGTCGAGTGCCAGCCGGGCCACCGCCAGGTCGAACTCGTCCTGCGGCACGTCGACGTCGTAATCGGCGTGGTGCCGGTCCTGGCCCGCCCAGTGTGCGGACAGGTCGCCGCCGCCGGGCAGCAGCAGGCCGTCGGCGAACCACAGCCGGCCGTCGGCAAGTGGCCCGGGATGGACGACCAGCGGCTCGCCGCCCGCGTCGAACACGGCCTCGACCAGTTTGCGGGCGGCCACCTCGGCCCCGAAGCGCAGCGCCGACGCGGACTGCGAGAAGCGGGCCGGGATCGCGATCAGCGGGCGCCGGTCAGCCAAGGTTGATCCAGGTGGTCTTGAGGTCGGTGTACTCGTCGAGAGCGTGCCGCGACTTGTCCCGGCCGGCCCCGGACAGCTTCACCCCGCCGAACGGGACCGTCATGTCGCCCTCCTCGTAGCAGTTCACCCAGACTGTCCCGGCCCGCAGCCGGCGAGCCATCCGGTGGGCGCGGCTCAGGTCGGCGGTCCAGACGGCGGCCGCGAGCCCGTACGCGGTGTCGTTGGCGATCGCCAGGGCGGATTCCTCGTCGCCGAAAATCTGCACGGCCAGCACCGGGCCGAACAGTTCCTCGCGGATCAGCACGTTGCCCGGGCCGGCGCCGACCACTACGGTCGGCTCGAGATAGGGGCCGGGTGACGTGGCCGCCCGATGGCCGCCGAGGCGCAGTTCCGCGCCCTGCCGCACGCCTTCGCCGAGTCGCTCCAGGATCCTGCGGAGGCTTCGTTCGTCCACCAGCGGGCCCATCGTGGTGCCGGGCAGCAGCGGATCGTCCGGGCGCCACGACGCGGCCGCCGCCACGATCCGGCCGACGACCCGGTCGGCCACGTCCCGGTGCACCACCAGCCGCGAGCCCGCCGTGCACATCTCGCCGGCGTTGAAGAACGCCGCCCACGCCGCCGTGTCCGCCGCCGCGTCCAGGTCGGGCGCGTCCGGGAAGATGATGTTCGGCGACTTGCCGCCCAGTTCCAGGTGGACCCGCTTGACGTTGCTGTCGGCCGCATACCGCAGGAAGTGCCGCCCGACCGCCGTCGAGCCGGTGAAGGTCAGCACGTCCACGTCCGGGCGCTCGCCGAGGCGGCGGCCGACCACCGCGCCGTCGCCGTTGATCACGTTGAGCGCGCCCGGTGGCAGGCCGGCCTCCCTCGCCAGCTCCGCCACCCGCTGCATGGACAGCGGCGACTGCTCCGCGGTCTTCACCACCACGGTGCAGCCCGCCGCGAGTGCCGGCGCGAACTTCCAGCCGCCGATGGTGAGCGGGAAGTTCCACGGCACCACCGCGGCCACCACGCCGGCCGGCTCGCGGGTGACCAGCGCCAGCTCACTCTCGGTGGCCGGCGGGATCTCGCCAACGGTCTTGTCCGCGAGCCCGCCGTAGAACCGCAGGCACCGGATCAGCGCCCGGAGTTCGATCTCCCGGGCGTGCGTGATCGGTTTGCCCATCTCCAGCGAGACCAGCAGCGCGAGCTCGTCCCGGTCCCGCTCGACCAGGTCGGCGAGGCGGAGTAGCACCTCGCCACGCTCCCGGGCGGGCGTTCGCGGCCACGGGCCGGAGTCGAACGCCCGGCGGGCTGCCGCCACCGCGGCGTCCGCGTCCGCCACACCGGCCCAGGCGATCTCGCCGAGCACGGAGGCGTCACGCGGGGAGAAAATTGTCCGAAATGCCCCAGGGGTGGACCTGGCGGCGCCGTCCACAAACAGGCCCTCAGGAATCCGAAGGCTCTCCGCACGAGCAATCCAGTCGATCATGAGATTGGCTTCCGGATGCCGCGGAATTCCCAGTCGCCGCCCTGCGCGGTCGACAGCACCTCCTCGCTCTCGCTCGGCTGCGCCCCCACATCCGTCCGGATCGGCGCCGGCCCCGCGACGATGTGGTTGCGCAGGGTTCCCAGCCCCTCCACCTCCACCTCGACCACGTCCCCCGGGTATACCGTCCGGGAGATCGCCGGCGTCCCCGACATCAGCACGTCACCGGGCTGCAGCGTGATGGTGCGGGCGATGTCGGCCACCAGGTAGTGCATGTCCCAGTTCATCTCGCCGGTGTTGCCGTCCTGCCGCACCGACCCGTTGACCAGCGTGCGGATGCCCTTGCCGCGGAAGTCCCAGCCCTCCACCACGCCGGGACCCAGCGGGCACAGCGTGTCCGCTCCCTTCACCCTCAGCATCGAGCCCGCGTCGGTGTCCCGGAAGTCGTGCAGGCCGAAGTCGTTGCCGATCGTGTAGCCGCGGATGTAGTCGCCCGCCTCGGCCGGGGAGATGTTGCGGCAGGTGCGCCCGATCACGATGGCGATCTCGCCCTCGTAGTTGAGCCATTTGCAGCCCTCCGGCCGCACCACCGCGCCGTCGTGCGCGTTCAGTGCGGACACCGGCTTGTGGAAATACGTGGGTGCGGCGGGCAGCCGGGTCATCAGTTCGGCGACCCGGGACGCGTAGTTCAGGTGCACGCAGACGATCTTCGAGGGCACGACCGGGCTGAGGTGGGTCGCAAGATCAACTTCAACTTCCCGTCCGTCGTACGCGACCAGCACGTCACCACGGCGCACGACGTCGACGACGTTGCCGTCGAGCAGGATCCGGCGGGTTTCGATCATGACTGGACCTGGCGCAGGTAGTCGGCGTCGACCCGGGTTCGGCGGGGTCTCGGGAAACCGCCCGGCGGCCGGTCGAACCACACGTGCACCTGCCCGGTGCCGACCGAGTTCTCGTACTCCCCGTACCGGCGCCCGGGAGCCCGGCAGTCGCCCTCCCCGAGCGCCCCGATCATCATGAGGTAGTGCCCGAACCGGGCCTCCGGCTTGTATTTGTAGAACTCCGGCATGGTCGCCACCACCCGCGCGTGGTCGCCGGCCGCGAACCACTCCAGCCGTTCCGCATCGGCCGCCGCGGCCTCCGGCGTGAAGATGTGCTCCACCCCGGCCGCCTCGTGGTCGCGCAGTTGCCGCAGCGACCAGAACGTGTGCGACATGGCCCCGGACGCGATCAGCAGCACCTTCCGGTCCGACTCGGCGATCGCGTCCCCGAGCGCCCGGCCCAGCCGCAGGTTGTCCTCGGTGTCCGCGGTCTGGCAGACGCCGATGCTGATCCAGCGCTTGTCCGGCAGGCCCTGCCCGAGGAACTCCCACACGTTCGTGGTGGCGTAGAAGATCGGCAGGTGGTCGTCCTCGATCGCGGTGATCCAGGTGCCGTGCCCGGCGGCCTTCGAGGCGATCAGGTGGGCCAGTTCCGGGTCGCCCGCGAAGTCGTACGGCCGCCGGCTCATCCCGCGCGGGAGTTCCTCCGAGGTGAACAGGCCGGCCCGGCGCTCCTGTGCGGTCACCACGAACTCGACCGTGGTGGCCCAGTGCGAGTCGAGCACCACCACGGTGTCGTAGTCGACGACGTCGAAGACCTCCTTGCGCAGTTGGTGCAGCCCGGACACCAGCGTGCTGTCCGTGCCGTGGTTCAGCTCCCGGCGGGTTTCCTCCGGCAGCACGATGGTGGGCACGTGGGCGATCAGCCCGGCCCCGGCAACCTCGCCCATCAGGCCTCCTTCCAGCCCGCGGGGCTGAACACGGTGTTCTTGACGTCGCAGTAGAAGTCGAAGGACCAGTCGCCGCCCTCACGGCCGATGCCGCTGCGGCCGTTGCCACCGAACGGCGCACCCAGATCCCGTACGAAGAAGCAGTTGACCCACACGGTGCCCGCGTTGAGCCGCCGGCTGACCCGCTCGGCGCACTCCGGGTCGCCGGTGACCAGCGTGGCGGCCAGCCCGAACCGGGTGTCATTGGCCATCCGCACGCCCTCGGCCTCGGTCGTGAAGGTCTGCATGGTCAACACCGGCCCGAAGACCTCCTCGGTGAGGATCTCGCTGCCGGGTGCGGGATCGACGAAGATCGTCGGCGCGAAGTACAAACCCCCCAAACCGGGATTCGGGCCTCCGCCAAGCACCGGCGAAAGGCCGGAACGCTCGACAAACCCGCACACCCGGTCGAAGTGCTGCCGGCTGACCAACGCACTCACGTCCGTGTCGGGGTCGCGCGGATCGCCCTGCACCAGCGTCCGCGCCCGTTCCACCACCCGCCGCAGGAACTCGTCCGCGATGCCCTCCTGCACGATCATCCGGAACGCCCCGAGGCAGACCTGCCCCGCGTTGTCGAACTGCTCGACCGCGAGACTCACCGCCAGTTCCAGGTCGCAGTCCTCGAAGACCAGCAGCGGCGACTTCCCGCCGAGCTCGAACGACAGCGGCACGATGTTCGGCGCTGCGGCGGCCGCCACCAGTCCCGCGGTCGGCACCGAGCCGGTGAACGACAGCCGGGAGATGCCCGGATGCGCGCTCAGCGGCGCCCCGGCCGCCGCACCGGTGCCCTGCACCACGTTGAACACCCCGGCCGGCAGCCCCGCGTGGTGCGCGATGTCGGCCAGCAGCGACGCGGTCAGCGGTGCCCACTCCGGCGGCTTGAGCACCACGGTGTTGCCGGCCGCGAGAGCCGGCCCGATCCGCCAGGTGGCCAGCATGAGCGGCGCGTTCCACGGGGTGATCACCGCGGTCACCCCGGCGGGGTCGTACGTGACGCGCTGCCGGTGCCCGCGGATCTCCGGCGCGTCCCGGCTCAGCTTCTCGGCGTGGTCGGCGAAGTACCGGAAGTTCATCGCCACCCGGGGCATCACCCCGCGCCGGTGCGACCGCAGCAGCGACCCGTTGTCCCGGGTCTCCACCCGGGCCAGGTCCTCGCGTCGCGCGTCGATGCCGTCGGCCACCCGGCGCAGCACCGCGGACCGCTCGGGCGCCGGCAGTGCGGCCCAGTCCGGGAACGCCTGCCGGGCCGCGCCCACCGCGGCGTCCACCTCGCCGGCACCGCCCGCGGCGATCTCGCCGAGCACCGCCTCGTCGATGGGGGAGACGTCGGTGAACGTGGCCGCCGAGGCCACCCGCCGGCCGCCGATCCAGTGCCGGGTGTCGACCTCGACCCCGTCGACCTCGATGGCGCTCATGCTGTGCCGCCTTTCGCATGCCCTCCTGGCCCTACGCCTGCTTCGCCCGGTCCGGTGCAGTCGCTCATGCCAACCGCTCCAATGTCGAACCGCCGTTCCAGACCACGCCGACCTGCCGGTAGTAGCCGCCGATCACCTCGTCCACGGTGAGCCGGGCCAGTTCCTCGGTCGGCGACTCGTGCAGCCGCAGGTCGGCGTCGCCGCGCCAGGCCGGCCCGCCCTCGAACCCGGCCGCGCCCGACGAGATCAGCTCGGCGAACGCGTCCGGCGCGCCCCGCCCGATACCCGGCAGCACCCGGTGGTGGGCCATCGGGTGGGCGTTCACGAAGCCGTTGCCGTCGCACGGCTCGCGCAGGGTCAGCACCGCCTCGGCCAGCCGCCGGTCGCCGGCCGCGAGCGTGGCGCCGAACGTCCCGCCCGGCCCGATCTGCGGCGCGGCCTGCCCGAACGGGTGCGGGCGGGTCTGCCACATCGACCCGAGCTTCTTGGGATAGCCCTGGTGGATGCCGCGCGCCACGGCGAAGTCCTTGTCGACCCAGATGTAGACGCACCGGGAGAACACCTCGCCCCGGTACGCGCAGCGCACCACCACGAACGCCTCCTTGTACTGCGACCGCACCGGGTCGAGCAGTTCCTCCCGGCCGGACGAGCAGGACTGCCAGTCGGCCCAGATCAGCGCCACCGCGCCGGGGTCGTCGGGCGCGAGCGACAGCGGCGCGGGCAGCAGATCGGCCACCCGGGCCGGATCGGTCCGGTATTCCACGGTCAGCAGATCGCCCGAGTAGTACCAGGGCGGCGACGGGATCAGCGACGCCTCGCCGGTGGCCGTGCGGGGGTAGAAGAATCCCTTCACAGCGCCAGCCTCAGCCGCTTGCCCGCACACCGGGACACGCAGATCATCATCACTTCGCCGGCCGCCCTCTCGTCCCCGTCCAGCACCGAGTCCCGGTGGTCGATCTCGCCGTCCAGCACCTCGGTCTCGCACGTGCCGCAGATGCCCTCGAGACACGACCCGAGCACGCTCACGCCGGCCGCGCGTACGGTCTCAAAAATGGATTTGCCGGGCGGCACCACCAGCGTCTGCCCGGACTCTTCGAGGACGATTTCGAAGGAATGTCCATCTTCTGAGGAGGGAGCCGCCGAGAAGCGCTCCAGGTGCAGACTCCCCGGCGGCCACGCGGCGCATTTCTCCTCGACCGCGCGCAGCATCGGCTCGGGCCCGCAGGCATAGACCAGGGTGCCGGGCTGCGGCGTGCCCAGGATCGTCCCGAGGTCGAGCAGGCCGTTCTCGTCCTCCGGCACGACGTGCACGCGCTCGCCGTAACCCGCCAGCTCGGCGACGAACGCCATCGACTCCCGCTGCCGGCCCCCGTAGTACAGCTCCCACTCGGTCCCGGCCACCTCGCGGATCATCGCGAGCAGCGGCGTGATCCCGATGCCGCCGCCGAGGAACAGGTAGCGCGTCGCGGGCACCACCGGGAAGTGGTTGCGCGGCCCGCGGGCCCGCACGGTGTGACCGGCCCGCAGCTGGTGCACCCGCTTCGAGCCGCCCCGGCTGTCCGGCGCCTCCAGCACCGCGACCCGCCACGAAGCCGGCTCGTCCTGGCGACCGCACAGGGAGTACTGCCGGACCAGGTCGTCGTCGAGCACCAGGTCGATGTGCGCGCCCGCGGTCCACTCCGGCAGGTCGGCCCCGTCCGGCCGGCTCAGGGTCAGCGCCACCACGCCCTCGGCCACCCGCTCGGCGGAGCGCACCACCAGGTCGAGAGTGGTCATCGGGTCCGCACCCGGACCGGGAACTTCTTGATCCCGTTCACGAAGTTGGACCGGACCCGGGTCACCTCGCCGGTCAGCTCGATGTCGCGCAGCCGGGGCAGCAGCTCCTCGAACATCAGCCGCACCTCCATCCGGGCCAGGCTGTTGCCCATGCACAGGTGCGGGCTGCCCTTGCCGAAGGTCAGGTGGTCGACGTTCGGCCGGGTCACGTCGATCCGGTACGGGTCGGGGAAGACCTCCTCGTCGCGGTTGCCCGAGGCGAACCACATGACGACCTTGTCGCCCTCCCGGATCGTCTTGCCGCCCAGCTCGACGTCCCGGGTCGCGGTCCGCCGGAAGTGGTAGACCGGCGACGCCCAGCGCAGCAGTTCCTCCAGGCCGGTGGCGATCAGCGCCGGGTTCTCCTGCAGCAGCCGCAGCTGACCGGGCTGCTGGATGAGGCCGAGCATCGAGTTGCTGATGGCGTGCCGGGTGGTCTCGTTGCCGGCGATCACCAGCAGCAGGAAGTAGTTGTCGAAGTCGCGGTCGCTGAGCGGCACGCCGTCGCTGGGCATCTTGTTGGCCAGCTGGCTCACCAGGTCGGTGCCGTCGCCACCCCGGCGGCTGTCCCGCAGCGCCCGGCCGTAGTCGAAGACGTCCTGCGTGGTGGGCGAGCGGAACGGCAGGTGCTTGTACTTCTCGCTCTCCGGCGAGTCGAACTGGTGTTGCGTGTAGTCCGGGTCGGTGTTGCCGACCATCTCGTTGCCCCAGGCGATCAGCTGGCCGGTGTCCTCGCGCGGCACGTCCAGCAACCGGGCCAGCACCTGGATCGGGAAGTCGGCGCTGATCCGCCGGACGAAGTCGAACTCGTCGTCCGCGAGGGCCTCGTCGACCGTCCTGCGGGTGAGCTCGCGCAGGAAGCCCTCGTAGTTCTTCATCAGGTTGCGCGGGCTGAGCTCGCGGGCGATGAGCTGGCGCAGGGCCAGGTGCCGGCGGCCGTCGGTCTCCAGCATCGACCGCCGGATGTCCATCAGGTCGTCGTCGACCTCCTCGAGGTTGACGAACCGCTCCGAGGTGAACGACGCCGTGTCCCGGTCGACCTGCCAGATGTCGTGGTACCGGGTGACCGACCAGAAGCCCCGGTTGGGTGCGGTCTCCGGGTTCCAGTGCACCGGGTCCTCGCGGCGCAGGGTGTCGAACTGGCCCCAGGCGAGGTTGCTCTGGAAGCGGTCGTAGTCGGCCAGGTCGACAGCGTCGAGCGGCATCGGGGTCTGCATCGCGGCTCCCGGGGAGAGGTCGTTCGGACCCAAACGATACGAGCTGACCTGCTCCGGTTGCAAGGTCTGTCCCGGTCAGGCGGCGGTCAGCTCGGCGAGGTGCTCGAGGACGGCGGCCACGGCACCCGTCTCCGCGAGCACCCGCCGTTGCCGGGCCGCGCCGGTGCCCTCCCGCCGGATCCGGTCCAGCCCGTCGGCGACGATCTCGGCGTCCCCGTGCCGGCGCAGCGCCGGACCGGCCCTCGCCACCAGGAGGTCGACTACCTCCCAGGCCGGCCGGGACCGCCGGCCGGACGGGTCGAGCAGGGTGCCGTCCAGCCCGGTTCGGGCCGCGTTCCAGTGCGCGGCCCGCAGCAGCTCGTCCGGCACCACCGGGGCGCGGCGGCCGGCCGCGATGTCCGCGCGGGCGGTACCGACCAGCGCCCGCACCAGGCCGGCGACCAGCACGGCGTCGTCCGCGGCCGGGCATACGTCGCCGATGCGCACCTCGACGGTCGGATAGGCGGCGGACGGCTTCACGTACCAGAGCGCCATGCTGTCGTCGAGCAGTGCGCCGGACGCCACCATCGCGGCGACCGTCCGGTCGTAGTCGGCCGCCGACGCCGACCGGGGCCACGGACCGACGCACGGCCAGCGTTCCAGCTGGGCCGACCGCCAGCTGGCGAAGCCGGTGTCCGCGCCCTCGTGCAGCGGCGAGTTGGCCATCATCGCCTGCACGACCGGCAGCCATCCGCGCAGGTGGTTGCACACCTGCACGGCGGTCTCCCGGTCCGGCACGCCGACGTGCACGTGACAGCCGCACACCGACGGGTCGCGGGCGATCGGCCCGTAGTGCCGGGTGATCGCCGCGAACCGCGGGTTGCCGGGCGGGGTGCGGTACGGCTCGGCCACCGGTGTGGCTCCCACCGCCACCAGCCGGGCACCGGCGCCCTTCGCCGCCGCGGCGGCCCCCGCCCGCTGCTCGCGCAGTTGCCGCCGCACCTCGTCGAGGCCGGTGCAGACGCCGGTCACCATCTCGACCATGCTCGGCCGGAACTCGACCCGGCTCCGCCCGCGCAGCTCGTCCGGCAGCGCCGGATAGACCCGGTCGGCGACCGGGGCGTTCTCGCCGGTGGCGGGATCGAGCAGCAGGAACTCCTCCTCGACCCCGACGGTCGGCGTACCGCCGGTCACCGCGGCCGGGTGGCGGTCAGCACCACGACCGCGATGCGCTCGGCGTGCGGGTAGGCGCCGGTGTCCAGCTCCTCGCCGTACACGTCCGGGTCGGCCTCGCGGTAGCTCCAGGTCAGGCCGGTGCCGGCCAGCCGGCGCTCGGCGGCGGCCCGCAGCGGGTCGCCGCCGTCCACGATGCCGGTTCCGCTGAACAGCACCAGCGAGCCGCCCGGTGCCAGCCGCTCGGCCGCCGTGCCGAGCACCGCCAGCGACAGGTCGTGGCCGTCCGGGCCGCCGCCGTCGCGGTAGGCCCGCCCGGCCGGATCCACCATGAACGGCGGGTTGGAGATGATCAGGTCGAGCGGACCCGGCACGGCGTCCAGCAGGTTGCTGCGGCACGGGTGCACCCGGGCGGTTCCGGCCAGCGCGGCGTTGATCCGGGCGAGACGCAGTGCGGTGCCGTTGATGTCGGTGGCGAAGACCTCCGCCTCGGGCAGGCGCTTGGCCAGCGCGATCGCTCCCGCGCCGGTGCCGCAGCCGACGTCCGCGGCGCGGTGCACCGGATCGGCCCGCTCGGCGAGGTGCGCGACCGCGGCGTCCGCCATCCGGTAGGTGTCCGGCCCGAAGAACACCGCCTCGGTGTCCGCGGTCGGGAAGGCAGAGTGCACGAACAACTCGTCGTCGTACGAGGAGAACCGGACGGTGCTGCGCCACGCGTCCCCGTCCGGCTCCAGCGCGCCGGCCGCCGCCAGCAGGTCGACCACCCGCTCCGGCAGCGTGCCGGTCCGGAACGGCCGGCTCCAGCCCAGCACGTCCCGCAGGTCGCGGGCCCAGCGGTTCGCCGGCCGCGCGTTGACCCGGGCGTGGGTGGCCGGCGTGACCGTGGTGAACCGGTAGCCGGTCTCCCGGAGGTACCGGCCGAGGACGACGAGGGCCTCGTCGGCCCGGGCCCGGGCCTGGGCCCGGGCCTGGGCCCGGGCCGACTCGGCAACGGTGGCCGTCATGCGGCCGCGGTGGGGAAGCGCTGCCACACCCGGTGGGTGGCCATCAACTGCTGCACCTCGGTGAGTGCCGCGGTGCCGGAGTCGGCGGACACCACGCCGGGCGTGCCGGCCACGCCGGTGCTCGCCAGCGCGGCCGTTCCGGTGCCCCACGCGCCGATCGCCTTGGCGTGCCGCCAGCACTCGTCGATCAGCAGCGTCACCCGCGGGTCCAGGGCGGCCGGGCCGGGCGCGCCGGCCTTGTCGTCCCGGGCCGGCAGCGCGTCCGGGGCCGGCGGCGGCGCGGTGGCCAGTAGCAGCGCGTCGAACTCGACCGAGCGCGCGGTGGCGAACGTACGCTGCACCGGCAGGTCGCCGACCATGCCGCCGTGCGGTGCGATGAGCAGCGGCACCATCCCGGCGCCGAAGATTGCGGTGCGGACGCTGCGCACGTCGTCCAGGCCGTCCTCGCCGACCACGATCCCGACGATCCGGCCGTCCGCCGGCCACTCCTGGCCGACCTGGGACAGCGCCGGGCTGGGCGCCACGTCGGCCAGCGGCCGGGTGGGTTCCGGTGCCGGCAGGCCGAGTCCGGTCGCGACCTGCGCGCACAGCACCGGGTCGATGTTGGCGAGGCACTGCAGCTGACGTTCCTTGATCGCCTGCTCGTAGCACTTGCCCAGCTCGAACGTGTAGGCGCGGATGATGTGCTCCTGCTCGACCGGCGACATGCTCAGCCAGAACAGCCGGGTCTGGCTGAAGTGGTCGTCGAACGACACCGGGTTCTCCCGGATCTTGGGTGCCTCGGCGACCACGACCGGCACGTCGAGGAACGCGTTCTCGGCGTCGCCGGCCGTGAACGGGTTGCCGCCGTCCAGCGAGTTCGGCCGGTACGGCGCCACCCCGCCGTGCACGGCGTGCTGGTGGAAGCCGTCGCGCAGCATGTCGTTGACCGGCGCGTGCGGCCGGTTGATCGGGATCTGCGAGAAGTTCGGCCCGGCCAGCCGGGTGAGCTGGGTGTCGAGGTAGGAGAACAGGCGGCCCTGCAGCAGCGGGTCGTTGGTGACGTCGATGCCCGGCGGCAGGTTGCCGAGGTGGAACGCGACCTGCTCGCTCTCCGCGAAGAAGTTGGTGGGCGTGCGGTTGAGCACCAGCCGCCCGACCGGCTGCACCGGCGCCAGTTCCTCCGGCACGATCTTGGTGGGATCGAGCAGGTCGATGCCGGCGAACGTCTCGTCGGGCGTGTCGGGGAAGATCTGCAGACCCAGTTCCCACTCCGGGAAGGCGCCGGCCTCGATCGCGTCGTACAGGTCCCGCCGGTGGAAGTCCGGGTCCACGCCGTTGGTGATCTGCGCTTCCTCCCAGGTCAGTGAGTGCACGCCCAGCTTCGGCTTCCAGTGGAACTTGACCAGCACGGTCTCGCCCGCGTTGTTGACCAGCCGGAACGTGTGGACGCCGAAACCTTCCATGTGCCGGTACGAGCGCGGGATGCCCCGGTCGGACATGTTCCAGATGGCGTGGTGCTGCGCCTCGGTGTGCAGCGACACGAAGTCCCAGAACGTGTCGTGCGCGCTCTGCGCCTGCGGGATCTCCCGGTCCGGGTGCCACTTGGCGGCGTGGATGATGTCCGGGAACTTGATGGCGTCCTGGATGAAGAACACCGGCATGTTGTTGCCGACCAGGTCGAACGTGCCCTCGTCGGTGTAGAACTTGGTGGCGAAGCCGCGGGTGTCACGGACCGTGTCGGCCGAGCCGCGCGAGCCCAGCACGGTCGAAAAGCGTACGAAGACCGGGGTTTCCTTGCCCTTCTTGAGAAAACCGGCCCGGGTGACCGCCTCGGCGGTGCCGTACGCGGTGAACATCCCGTGCGCCCCGGCACCGCGCGCGTGTACCACCCGCTCCGGGATCCGCTCGTGGTCGAAGTGCATGATCTTCTCGCGGAAGTGGTGGTCCTGCATCAGCACCGGGCCGCGCGGACCGGCCTTCAGCGAGTGGTCGGTGTCGCGCAGCCGGGCGCCCTGCGAGGTGGTGAGGTACGCGCCCTGCTGGGCGTTCGCGGTCGGCGGCGCACCGGTCTCCGAGCCGGTCGGCAGCCGGGTGTCCGGGGTGCCCTGCTCGCTCTTGGGAGGCAGCGGATCCCGGGGCGCGGTCGGTTCCTCGACCGTCGGTGTGCCGCTGCCCGGCGCGCCCGGGACCTTGGGCGTCAGGGCATCGGTCACCTTGCTGGCGGCCGTCTCCACGACATCCTTGATCACTTCCGTGGGCTTGCGGGATTCCATCTGGTGCACTCCTTCGTTTCTGCAGGTGAGCAGGGTCAGCCGCGAAGGGCGGACCGGCCCTCTTCCCAGGCGGCCAGCAGGGTGCCGGCCCAGATCGTGTCGAGCGCGAGCGCGCAGCGGGCACCGAACAGCACGTCGCCGGCCAGTTCCGGTTCGGCCGCGGCGAACGAGCCGCACATGTCGTGCGCGGCGATCTGCTCGTGCACCGCGTCCGCCTCCACGTGCTCGTCGTAAAACGCGGTCGCTGCGCTGTCGCCACCCAGCCGGCGGAGCCCGGCGGCATACGCGCGGTTCGGCAGCGACGAGGTCATCTCGTACGCCGCCAGGTGCCCGAGCAGCATTCCCCGGCGGCGGCGATGCAAACCGAAAAGCGACATAAGGTTGTTAATCGCCAGAGTAGGGCCACCCACCATCGCGACGTTCGCGCCGTAGGTGAGGTCCAGCTCGAACCAGCGCATGGTCTGCTTGAACAGTTCCTGGTGCATGCGGGGCGTCCGGCCGTTGCCGTACTCGTCGGCCTGGATCTCGATGAGCGCCGCCTTGGGCCGCCCGGAGAGCCGCGGGATGGCCCAGGTGTGCGGGTCGGCCTCGCGCAGGTGATAGACGGAGCGGTGGGTGACGAACTCCCGGAACTGTTCGTAGGTGGCCCGCCCGCGCAGATACCCGGACAGCGACGGGCCGTCGTCGGCGGCCACCACGGCGGCCAGGCCGTCCGCCACCGCGCCGGGGTCCACCGGTTCCGGCGGCCCGGCCAGGTCGTGCAGCGCGGACTCGAACCGCCGTTCCAGCGCACCGCGGAAGCGGATCAGGTCTGGATCCCACTCCCACTCGTCGGCGACGCCGTCCCATCCGCGGTAGGCGAGTTCGTAGCAGACGAAGAGCGCGAGATGCAGATCCTCGTCGTCGTCCGGTACCGGTTCCGACGGGAGCGCCGTACCGGACCCGGACAGCGTGTCGATCACCGCGGACGAGGCGGTTCCCCGAGCCACTGGCATTTTCATGTGCCGCCGGATGCCCCGCCGAAGCCCTGCTAAACGGCTGGTTTCGAGCCGGCGGCAGCGGGCATTCCGTGATCATGTCGGCGATCATCACCCCGTACGAGGACGGCCCGTTGATCGTGCGGGGCGACTTCGTCCTGCGCACCCCGGACGGCGACGTCATCGAACCGGGCCGGCCCACGATCGCGCTGTGCCGGTGCGGCAAATCCGCCATCAAACCGTTCTGCGACGGCACCCACAAGGCGGCCGGCTTCCGGGCCGGCACCGGCCGCGACACACCCGACCCGCGCTAAGGCGGGCCCCGGGGCGATATCCCCACTGGGGACTGTCCACGTAGAGTCCGGATGTGGCTGAAACGCAACGCCGGCCGGTGCCGCGCAACGACGACGGCGAGTTGGACACCGCGCTGGCCTTCCTCACGTTCGCGCGGGAAGCCGTGCTGCGGAAGACCGAGGGCCTCGACGACGAGCAAATCCGCCGGGCGCTGGTGGGCACCGGCACCACCTTGCTCGGTCTGGTGCAGCATCTGACCGTGGGGGAGCGGTACTGGTTCGGCTTCCACGTGGCCGGCATCGAGGCCGCCGACTCGTGGGACTTCGGGATGGACGTCCCACCGGACCGCCCCGCCGCCGCGGTCCTCGACGACTACCGGACGGCCATCCACGAGAGCGACCGGATGATCCGCGAGGCGGGCAGCCCCGACACCAAGGTGCTGCGCCCGGTCGACGGCCGCTGGCTGTCGGTCCGCTGGGTCCTCGCCCACATGACCACCGAGACCGCCCGCCACGCCGGCCACGCCGACATCCTGCGCGAGCAGATCGACGGCACCACCGGCCGCTGAGGTCCGGACGGGACGGTCAGCAGAACTTGCCGGCCCGCTTCTGGAAATCCTCCTCGGACTCGACGCGCTCGTCGTAGTTCACCGCGGACAGCACCTCACCGGCCTTCAGCTGGCGCAACCGGGCCAGCGTGAAGTCCACCGCCGCGGTGCGGCTCGAGGCGAAGACGTGGTACTCGCGGTCCTCGCGGAACTCGCGCAGTGAGTTGTCCGCCCCGGCCTGCCATCCGGGCGGCGGCGGGCCGAGCAGTTCGAGGCGGGCCGGTGCGTCCGGAAGGGACGCCGGGAGCGCGCCCCGGGAGGCCGGCGGGACCGGCGCCCAGACGCGCCAGTCCGGGTACGGCGGCGGGCCCGGCTCGGTGGCCGGCGCCGGCGAAGCGTCCCGGTCGATCTCCCACAGCGTCACGGACTCCACCCGGTTGAGGGCGCAGTTGGCGACCACGAGCGTGGGCCGGTCGTCCACCAGGACGACCGCGAGGAACGGATTGGGCTCGGGCGAACACCCGCCGAGCGCGAGCAGGCCTCCGGCGCTGACCAGGGCGGCGAGACGACGTGACACCCGCACCTCGACTTTCGGCTCAGGGGGCCTCGGGGGCGCTGTTCAGTTCCTGCAACTGCTGGGTGACGTGGCTGTTAAGGGCCGAGTGGTAGCCCTGGGCGAGCTGGCCGAGCCGGTCGATCTCCTCGAGCAGGGCGGCCCGCTTGGCGCCGATGCTGTTGAGCGCCTCAGCGTGCTGGCGGCGGGCGTCCGACTCAATCGTGCCGGCGTTCAGCTGGGCCTCGCCGGTGATCTGCTCGGCCTTGGTGCGGGCGCTGGTCAGCAGCTGGTCGGACTCGAGCTGGGCATCGCGCATGTGGTCGTCGGCGGTGCGCTGGGCCATCATCAGGACCCGGGTGTTGTCACCGGTGCCGGGCGGCGGGCCGGCCGGCGGCGCGGACCGGCGGGCGCGTTCCAGCTCGGCCTGCATGCTGCGGGCGTTCTGTTCGGCCCGGGCGCGGGCCTCCTGCAACCGTTCGAGCTGCGCGGTGAGGTCGGCGAACTCGTTGTTGAGGACCATGGTGGAGGCGGGTCCGGCGCCGCCGCCGCGCTGGGCCTGGTCGCGCAGGGCGCCGTTTTCCTCGAGGAGGCGGATCAGTTCCTGCTCGACCTCGTCGAGGAACGCGTCGACCTCCTCCTCGTCGTATCCACGCTTGCCGATCGGCGGCTTCTTGAAAGCCACGTTGTGGATGTCTGCTGGAGTGAGCGGCATCGTGCTCCCTGGTTCCGGTCGTTGGGGCGTGCGGCCCGACATCCTACGCAACCGGGCTGCGTCGCCGCCGTGGGCGTGATCACCCACGGCGCGGGTGGGCCGTCACCTGGTCGGTCAGCAGCTTAACCGGGCCGGCCCGGGCCAGCCCGCCCGCGCGCCGTAGGGTACCCCCAGCGAGCGGACCGGCACCGTCCGCATCGGGCCGCGCAGGGACGCTGACCAGCCAATCCCCGTGCGGCGGCCAAGACCGCTTCGTCCAGCGGCAAAACAGGCGCGCCCGGCCCTCTTCGTGATCTATCTCGCCTTCCGCCTGGTAAGGCCGTTCCGATACCGTGCCCGAAAGGGAGAGGTAGCCCCATGACGACGTTCGCCGCCCGTCTGCGTCGCGCCACCATGGTCGAGCACCGCGAGGCAGAGACCCGGAGCTTCATCGCCCGCCTGCTCGCCGGCAGCGTGCCGCCGGACGGCTTCGCCGCGCTCACCGCGCAGTACCTGGTGATCTACCGCGAGCTGGAGTCGGCCGCCGAGCACATGCGTACCGACCCGGTGGCCGGCCCGTTCGCCGACCCAGCGCTGACCCGGGTGCCGGCCCTCGAGGACGACCTGTCCCACCTGTGCGGACCCGACTGGCAACGGTCGGTGCAGCCGCTCGGTGCGACCCTGCGGTACGCCCGCCGCCTGCGCGAGCACTGCCACACCTCGCCGGCCCACTTCATCGCCCACCACTATGTCCGCTACCTGGGCGATCTCAGCGGCGGCCTGCTGGTGGGACGGTCGGTGGCCGAGACGTACCGGCTGGGCCGTGACGGCGTGAACTTCTACGAGTTCGACCGGATCGCCGACCCGAAGGCGTACAAGATGACCTATCGCGAGCGTCTCACCGCGCTGCCGCTGTCCGAGGAGGATCTCGCAGTGCTGGTCGCCGAGGCCCAGCTGGCGTTCCGCCTGAACGCCGCGGTGTTCCAGGAACTGGGTGCGGCCTATCCCGACGATTTCGCGCCGGCTGCCTGAAGCAGCCCGTCGAGCGGTCGCGGCAGGGGGTCGGCGGCCTCCACGAGCAGCCGTACGTAGCGAAGGTTGCGGCTCGAACTGCTCCGGATGAACCGGTACATCTGCGCGTCGAGGTCGCGCCCGCGCCAGGCCACCTGCTTCCGGAACGACCGCCACGGCCGCTGGTCGCCCTGGGCCTCGAAGAGCGCCTCGATCCGCGCCGGCCCCACCGCCCGGATCAGCTCCTCCTCCAGGTCGCCGACGCACACGAAGAACCCGAGCGCCGCCATCTCCGCGCGGTCGCGGGCCGCACCGACCCCGGCCCTGGCGAGCTCACGCCGGAAGATCTCCTCTTCGCGCAGGTCGCACATCCCGGACAGCCGAACCTCGGCGCCCACCATGGCGAGGAACCGCCCGATCGCGTGCGCCCCACCGATCGGCACGACGACCACCCGCTCCGCCGCGAGATCCCGCCCATGACGGGCCGCGGCCGTCTCCAGCGCGATCCGGTCACTGATCCCCTCGACGAGCACCACGGCCGAGGCGGCGCCGACCTGCGCGAGGGCGTCGGCGGTCGCCCGCATCGAGGCCGCGTTCCCACCCGCCATCCCGAAATCCTCAGCGACGCGCAACTGCACCACAAGCGATTAAGCCGATTCACGGCGCTCGAACAGATTCACCGTAATTTGGCCGGGCGGTCTCGATGGTGCGGGCGACGCCGTCCAGGATGCAGCGCAGGCCGAACTCGCGGGTCTGGCGTGGCCGGCGGACCGGGCGGGTGTCCAGTGCCTCCAGGGCCGGGAAGCGTTCCCGGTAGGCCCGCAGCAGCTCGTCGTGGGTGGAGTCGTGCCACGGCTGGGTGCCGGCGACGTCGGGGCCGTGAGTGTTGCGCAGGTGTCCGCTGATCACGGTGACCACGTCCATCCGCTCGGCCACCGGCAGCGGCGTCTCGGCCAGGGCGGCGATCGCCGCCTCGACCCAGCCCACCTCGCGCGGGCCCATCACCCGGTCGCCGGTGGTGACGCCGGGCAGCCACGGGTGGGTCTCCCAGGTGGCCGAGAGCAGGTGGGCCCAGCGCTCCAGCCGTGGCCGCCAGCCGCCGCGCACCTGGCGCAGGTCGGGTGGTTCCTCGACGGCCAATTCGATCATCAGCGCGATCAGGTCCGACTTCGCCGAGACGTGGCGGTACAGGGACATCTTGGTGAAGTCCAGCGCCTCGGCGACCCGCTGCATGGACACCGCCTCGATGCCGTCGGCGTCGGCGATCGCGAGGGCGGCGGCCGCGATCTTGTCGACGTTCAGCGTTGCTTTCGGGCCGCGGGTGGGCGCGGCCCGCAGGCCCCACAGCAGTTCGAGCATCCGTGAACGCTCATTCGTCGGTGTCGGCATGAAATCCTCGGCAACCTTGACAACTGTTACTGCGGGACACAGTATCCGAGGGACACAGTGTCCGCTAGACACAGAAGGGGCTCCGGCCATGTCACTCATCCGCGTTCAGAACTTCTCGATCTCGCTCGACGGCTTCGGCACCGGCGCGGGGCAGACCAAGGACCTGCACTTCGGCCACGCCGGGGACCGGCTGCACGAATGGATGTTCGCGACCCGGTACTGGGAGGCCGGCGGCAGCGGCGGCGTCGACGATCTGTTCCTGCGCCAGTTCGACGCCGGGGTCGGCGCCGAGATCATGGGTGCCGGCAAGTTCGGCCACCCCGGCTGGCACGACGACCCGGACTGGAAGGGTGCCTGGGGTCCCAACCCGCCGTTCCACACGCCGGTCTTCGTCCTCACCCACCACCCGCGCCCGTCCATCGAGATGGAGGGCGGCACCACGTACCACTTCCTGAACGCCGAGCCGGCCGAGGCTGCGAAGATCGCCCGCGACGCCGCCGGCGGCCTGGACGTGCGCCTGGGTGGCGGGCCAAGCATGATCCGCGACTTCCTGGCGGCCGGACTGGTCGACCACATGCACGTCTCGGTGGTGCCGATCCTGCTGGGCCGCGGCGTACGGCTCTGGGATGGTTTGGAGGGTTTGGAGAGGGACTACCGGGTCGAAACCACCTCGTCGCCCAGCGGCGTGACCCACCTGACCTTCACCCGGTCGGCCGGTGCGTGATATCCAGCGGGTGGGCGCTAGCGGGTGAGGTGACGCCGATCGACGTCCAGGTCGCGGGTCAGGGAATCCAGGCAGTCGCCGCACACGCCGTGGGTGATCGCCGGCAGCGGGGTGCGGCCGCGTTCGAGCAGGCCCAGGCGCCGGCAACCCTCCTCGATGTCGACCCAGTCGCCGACCTGGACGCGGGCGCACCAGCCGCACATGCGGAGCATCTCGCTGCCGCGGTCACCGGCGTCCGGGTCGAGGAGAGGCAATGGGGTACGGGCCTGACTGCGCTCGGCGGCGCTGACGATCTCGATGCCGCCGTGCGCCGTGCTGGTGACCGTTGCCTTCATGAGGCGGCGCTCGGCCGGCGCGTCGCACCGGTAGCCCAGGACCAGCGGTCGCTCGCCCCGGCCGCGGCTCAGCCGGAAGATCGCGCGCCACACCACGCACAGGTCGGCACCGCTGACGAAATCGGCCAGACCGTCCCCGATCGGCGGCGGCACGCAGGCGCCGCCGTTGTTGGCGAGCGCGAACTCGGTCCAGTGCCCGCCGACGCCGCACAGGCGGTCATCGCCATCGAAACGCCAGCTGATGGCCATGATGCCCAGTGTCGCAAGGAAACGGCAGGTCAGCGGGCACTTCGGGTGCGGTGGGTGGTGATCCAGTCCTCGACGTCGGCCATGTCCCAGATCTTGCCCTGCGCCAGCTCGGCAATCGGTTTGGGAAAGTCGGGCCGGCTGGCCAGCTGGTAGGCCCGTTGCCGGCTGACGCCGAGCAGGCCGCGAATCTCGTGCGCGCCGATCAGGCGCAGCTCTTGCTCCATACGTACGACTATAGTCATATGACTACGACCTTGCACGGAGTGGCGCATCGGTGCGATTGTCGGGCCTGTGCTGGATCAGGACGCCGACGACTCGTACCTCTGGCTTGAAGATCTTGATTCTCCCGACGTCGTGCGGTGGGTCGCCGATCGCAGCGCCGAGACGCTCGCCGGGTTTGCCGACGACGGCTTCGCGCAGACCCGGGACGCGATCCGGGAGGTGCTCGACAACAAGGACCGCATCCCCTATCCGGGGTGGCGCGGCGACGGCTACTACTACGACTTCTGGACCGACGCCGAGCACCCGCGCGGGCTGTGGCGGCGGACCACGCCGGAGCAGTACCGCCAGGACCGGCCGAGCTGGGAGGTCCTGCTCGACATCGACGCGCTGAACGCGGCCGAGGGCGAGAACTGGACCTGGAGCGGCGTCAAGGTGCTCCGGCCCGGCTACGACCGCTGCTTGATCAGTCTCTCCCGCGGTGGCGCCGACGCCGTCGTGGTCCGCGAGTTCGACCTGCCCGGCCGGCAGTTCGTCACGGACGGGTTCCGGCTGCCCGAGGCCAAAACCGAGGTCAGCTGGATCGACGCCGGCCACATCTACGTCGCGACCGACTTCGGGCCGGGCTCGATGACGTCCTCGGGTTACCCGAGGATCGTCAAGCGGTGGCGGCGCGGCACTACGCTGTCCGAGGCGGAACCGGTCTATGAGGGACAGCCCGACGATGTCGCGGTCAGCGTCACCCACGATCCGACCCCGGGCTACGAGCGTGCGTTCGTCAGCCGCTTTGTCGACTTCTTCCGTGCCGAGCACTACCTGCGCCGCGGCACCGACCTGGTCCGGATCGCGATTCCGGACGACGCCGACTTCAACGCGCACCGGGACTGGCTGCTGATCCGCCTGCGGTCGGAGTGGACCACCGGCGAGGTGACCCATCCGGCGGGTGCGTTGCTTGCGGTCGATTTCGGGCAATTCCTTTCGGGCGTACGCGACCTCGCCGTCCTCTTCCGGCCGGCCGAGCGCACCTCGCTCAGCTCGTGGGCGTGGACCCGCAACCACCTGCTGATGGTCACCATGACCGACGTCCGGACCCGGGTCGAAATCCTCACCCCGGGCGCCGGGGACTGGGCCCGGCAGCCGGTGCCCGGCGCCACGACGTTCGGCCGGCCGTGGATCGTCGACACCGAGCCGGACACCAGCGACGCGTACCTGATCTCCTCGGCCGGCTTCCTGCAGCCGTCCACGCTCGGCCTCGGCACGGTCGGCGGCGACGTCGCGGTCCTGAAGCGGGAGCCGGCCTTCTTCGACGCGGACGGCATGGAGGTGCGCCAGTACTTCGCGGTCTCCGCCGACGGCACCCGCATTCCGTACTTCGTGGTCGGCGGGGACGACGCCGGGCCCACGCTCCTGACCGGGTACGGCGGCTTCGAGGTTTCGCTGACCCCCAGCTACAGCGGCGTCATCGGGCGCGGCTGGCTGGCCCGCGGCGGCACCTACGCGGTCGCGAACATCCGCGGCGGCGGCGAGTACGGCCCGGCCTGGCACCGGGCCGCGCAACGGGAGAACCGGGTCCGGGCGTACGAGGACTTCGCGGCGGTCGCCACCGACCTGGTGGCCCGCGGCATCACGACGCCGGACCGGCTGGGCATCACCGGCGGCAGCAACGGCGGCCTGCTGATGGGCGTCATGCTGACCCGGTACCCGGAACTGTTCGGGGCGGTCGTCGCCGCGGTGCCCCTGCTCGACCTGCGCCGCTACACGAAACTGCTGGCCGGCCGGTCCTGGATCGCCGAGTACGGCGACCCCGACGACGCGGCCGACTGGGCGTTCCTGCGCGAATTCTCGCCCTACCACGTAGTGACCCCCGGGCAACCGTATCCGCCGGTCCTGTTCATCACCTCGACCCGCGACGACCGGGTCCATCCCGGGCACGCCCGCAAGATGATGGCCCTGCTCCGCCGGCACGGTTACGAGGCCGCCTACTACGAGAACGTGGAGGGTGGGCACGGCGCGGCCGCGGACAACGAACAGGCCGCCACCCGCTGGGCGCTGACCCTGGAGTTCCTCTGGCGCCGGCTCGGCTGAGCGGCCAGCGGTTGAGCCGCCAGTGGTTGAGGTCAGTGGCCGAGGTCAGTGGCGGCGCCACTGGAGCATGGCCGCGGTGGCGTCGTCGCGGAGCTCGCCGTTCTCGTACGAGACGATGGTGTGGATCAGGCGGCGCATCATCTCGGGGGCCGGGGTGCCGTGGCTCAGCGCGTCCACCACGAACTGGCCGAGCCGGTCGGCGCCGAACTGGGCGCCGGTCGCGTCCCGGGCCTCGGTGATGCCGTCGGTGTAGAGGACCATGACGTCGCCGGGTTCCATCTGGTGCTCGATGACGTGCGGCGGCCGGCGGAGCATGTTGCCGAGGCCCAGCGGCAGCGCGTTCGGGGTGGGTAGCGACGGCAGCGTCCCGGAGCCCCGGATCACCAGCTCCGGGGGATGGCCGGCGCTGATCCGCCGGTAGACGCCGGTCGACATCTCCAGTTCGGCCAGCAGCGCGGTGACGAAGGCGTTCGGGTACTGGGCGCGGATCCACTTGTCGATCGAGCGGGACGTGTCGAGCAGCGAGAGGCCAGACCTACGGGCATTGCGGTACGTGTTCAGCGTCAGCGTGGTGATTGCGCTCGCGCTGATGCCGTGTCCGACCGTGTCGAACAGCGCGACGTGCAGGATGTCGCCGTTCGAGGCGTAGTCGAAGGCGTCGCCGCCGACGTCGTAGCAGGGCTCGAGGACGGCCGTGACCATGGTGCCGTCGACCGCGAAGGTGAGCGGCGGCAGCTGGTTCCAGATGATCTCGGCGGCCAGTTGCATGGGCAGCCGGCGCCGGGTGTGCTCGACCGCGTCGCCGTAGAAGCGGCGGCTCGCGATCAACTCGGCCACCAGGGCGGCGATCACCTCGAGGTCGTGCCGGTCGGCGTCCGGGGGATAGGCCGGCAGCCGGAACTCCAGGACGCCGAGCCGCTCGGCGCCGTGCAGCAGCGGCAGCCACAGCACGCCGCCGGCGCCGGAGCCGGCATCCTGCCACTGCTGCTGCGCGGTGGTGAACGCGCGGCCGGCGAGCGTGTCCTCGACGGCCAGCGCGGTCGCGGTGTCCAGGGTGCTGCCGCGCAGCGGGTGCAGGGTGAGCTGGCCGTAGTCGACGAGCAGCACGGTAGCGGCGTCCGCGTCCAGCAACGGCGCGGCCGCCGCCAGCACCATGGGCAGGTCCTCGGCCCGGCCCCGGTGCCTCAGGTCCATCAGCCGGCGTACGGCCTCCATCGGCGCGAGCATCGGGACCCATCTTGCAACCTGCCGGGCGATCACGCAGCATCGCCCCGGACACCCTCGGTCTCTTCCGACGACCGAGGGGCGCCCGTCGGGGGAGGTCAGGCGGTCGGCGTCTCGGTGGGCTCGGGTTCCGGCGTGACGGTCGCGGTGGGCTCCGGGTCGGGGGTGACGGTCGCGGTGGGCTCCGGGTCGGGGGTGACGGTTTCGGTCGGCTCCGGCTCCGGGGCGGTGGCGTTCACATGGATGGCGCCGCCCTGCGTGGTGTCGGTGACCGGCGCGTACGTGGCGGTCCAGTACGCGGTCGACAGGCACAGCGCCGACCCGGTGATCTTGTTGAACTGCTGGTTGACGAAGCTGATCGAGTTGGTCGCGTTGTCCGCCGTGCCGGTGAGCGAGCCGGCCACCGGCTGGTAGACGCAGGTGATCGAGCCGAGGATCGTGCTGATCACCACGGTGGCCTGAATCGGACCCGCGCTGCCGGGCGCGACCGTCACGGCACCGGTGGCGCCGTCCACGGTGGCCTGGTAACCGAGGTTATTCAGCGTCACGCCGCGCACCCCGGTGGTGCCGAGCACGTTGCTGGAGCAACCGGCGAAGGTCTGCGCGTCGATCGTCTGGCCGGCCACGCCGGGCGCCGGTGGGTTGGCCGTCACGGTCGACGAGAAACTTGAGGACGTGCAGTTCACACCGCTGGTGCCGGTGGCCGTCGAATAGAAGGTGGCGGTGGTGCCACTGGCCAGCGAGGCGGTCACGGTGTCGCCGACCGCGGCGTTCGGCCCGTCCGGGCCGCCAACGGTGAGCACCGCATCGCTGTCGGCAAACGCTGCGGACGCCAGCAGGGTCGCGCAGAGCGCGCCGCCCGCCACGGTAGCCAGGTAACGGTATTTACGCATTGCTGTTCCTCTTTCTGGTCGCAATTTGTCGACGACCTACAACGAGGTGGGCGGAATTTGAATTTGACATCCAAAAACAATGAGTGCACGGGCTTGAAGAGGGGAAACATTTGATACTGGCCAGTAACTAACCGATTTATATGTGGTGAAGTGAGCGCCGTCAAGACTGTTAAGAACGTCAATGCGAAACGCCGCATTTGCCCGGCCGAATCGACCCGCGCCGCCGACCTGCCACGTCGGCGGCGGGGC
>NZ_BOMV01000012.1 GCF_016862375.1 Paractinoplanes rishiriensis
GGGCCGGGGGCTCTATGCAGCCCGGCGAGCGTCGGCTATAACTAACTAGCTAGTACATTAACGCGGTTCGAACGGTCCGCCTGGTGGACCGGGTCGTTACTCCTGGACGCCGGCAGGAAGGCAGACCGGTCATGCTCATCGCCGAACATGACAGCGCCCCCGGTGAGACGGTCGGGCCGGCCGCTCGGCGGCGGCTGTCGATCTCCACCGCCTGCCTGTCCGGCACGCTCGAGGACAAACTCGCGGCCGCGGCCGCGGCCGGGTTCGACGGGATCGAGATCTTCGAGAGCGACCTGATCGCGTCGGCGTGGTCGCCAGCGCGGGTTCGCCAGGAGTGCGACCGCCGTGGCCTGACGATCGAGGTCTATCAGCCGTTCCGCGACTTCGAGGCGGTCCCGCCCCAGACGTTGCGGGCGAACCTGCGCCGTGCCGAACGAAAGCTTGACGTCCTGGAGAGTCTCGGCGCGGGCACGCTGCTGGTCTGCTCCTCGGAGTCGCCCGTCGCCGTCGACGACGATGAACTGGCCGCCGAGCAGTTGCGCGAACTGGCCGACCGCGCGGAGCGACGCGGGGTGCGGATCGCCTATGAGGCGCAGGCGTGGGGCCGGCACGTCCGGACGACGGCGCACGCGTGGCAGATCGTGCGCCGCGTCGGCCACCCCGCGCTGGGCCTGTGCCTGGACAGCTTCCACGTGCTCTCGCGGGGTGCCGACCTCGCCGCTATCGCGGTGATTCCCGGCGCCAAGATCTTTCACCTCCAACTCGCCGACGCCCCCCGGCTGAAGATGGACGTGGCGGAGTGGAGCCGGCACCATCGGCTCTTTCCCGGCCTGGGTGCCTTCGATCTGGCGGCCTTCGCCGGTCTGGTGCTCGGCACCGGCTATGCCGGGCCACTCTCGCTCGAGGTGTTCAACGACATCTACCGGCAGGCCGACCCGCGGCACGCGGCCATCGACGGCATGCGCTCACTGCTTGCCCTCCAGGAGGCGGTGACCGGCTTGCCACCGAGCGGCCTGCCGCCGGCTCCACGGCTTGGTGGGCAGGTCTTCAGCGAGTTGGCGGTCGACGACGTGTCCGGTCCGGTCGTCCAGCGGACGCTGCTGGCGCTCGGCTTCGTCAAGACCGGCAGGCACCGTTCCAAGCCGGTGGAGTTGTGGGAACAGGGCGCCGCCCGGATCCTTCTCAACTTCGCCCCGCAGCGGCTCGTGACCCCCGGCACGGCGGTGATCTGCGCCCTGGGCGTGGAGAGCGACGACCCGGCACGGTCGGCGGAGCGGGCGGACCGGCTGCTCGCGCCGGTGCTGCCGCGGGTCCGGCAGGCCGGGGAGGCGGATCTGAGCTCGGTTGCCGCGCCGGACGGCACCGCGGTCTTCTTCTGCCGAACCGGCGCCGACGGCAGCGGCTGGACGGCGGATTTCCTGCCGACCGGTGATGCGGCCCGTGGCGACGGCCTGGTGACCGGAACCGACCACATCGCGCTCACCGAGTCGATCGACGATTTCGACGAGGCGGCGGTCTTCTATCGCACGGTTCTCGGCCTGCGCCCGGGGCCGACGACCGAACTCGCCGCGCCGTTCGGCGTGCTGCGCAGCCGGTCGGCCACTGACGTCGGACAGACCGTACGGATCACGTTCAACACCGCACCGCTCCGCCGTGGCTTCTGGGCGCCCGGGATACCCAGTCCGCAGCATGTGGCGTTCCGCAGCCATGACGTGGTCGCCAGCGCGCGGGCGATGCGGGAACTCGGCGCACCGGTCCTGCGTATCCCGGACAACTACTACGACGACCTGGACGCCCGGCTCGCCCCGCCGCCGGCCCTGCTCGCCACGCTGCGCGAGTACTCGATCCTCTACGACAGCGACGACGAGGGCGAGTACCTGCACTTCTACACCCAGATGCTCGGCTCCCGGCTGTTCTTCGAGGTGGTGCAGCGTATCGGCAGCTACACGGGTTACGGCGCGGCCGCGGCTGTGCCGGTGCGGATGGCCGCGCACCGGCACACCCGGCTCCGCGACCTGCGCGACACCGCCGAACACCAGGACGGCCGGGTACACGACTACTCGCTGGCGCACCTGACCGCGCTGAGCCTGTCGCCGCCGGAACTGGTCGATGCCGCTGCGGAGGCGGGCTACCGGTATGTGGGTGTCCGGCTCACCAGGGTGACCGCCCAGGAACCGCACTATCCCCTGGCCACCGATCCGGCCCTGATGCGGGCCACCAAGGTGCGGCTGGCGGCCACCGGCGTCGAGGTGCTCGACATCGAGCTCGCCCGGATCGGCCCGGACGAGGATCCGCGCGACTTCCAGCGTTTCCTGGAGGCCGGAGCGGAGCTCGGTGCCCGGCACGTGATCACCCAGTTGCCGGATGCGGACCGGGTCCGCAAGGTGGACCGGTTCGCTCAGCTGTGCGAGATGGCGCGGCCCCTCGGCCTGACCGTCGACCTGGAGTTCCCGTCCTGGACCGAGACCCCGGACCTGACCGAGGCGGCCCGCGTCCTGCGCGCGGCCGCCCAGCCGAACGGTGGCATGCTCGTCGACCTGCTGCACTTCGCCCGGTCCGGGTCAAGCGTCGCCGACCTGCGCGAATTGCCGGCGGAGTGGTTCCACTTCGCGCATGTCTGCGATGCGCCCGCCGGGGTCCCGCCCACCAACGAGGGGCTGATCCATACGGCCCGGTTCGAGCGGCTCTATCCCGGGGAGGGCGGCATCGACCTGGACGGAATCCTGTCGGCGCTGCCGGCCGGTCTGCCGTACGCCCTGGAGATCCCGCGTGCGCAGCTGGTGGCGCAGATCGGTGGCAAGGAGCACGCACGCCTGGCGATCGCCGCGGCCCGGCGGCGGCTGGATGCGGTGCGGGCCGCCGCCTGACGGGGCCCGCACCGCCCGGTGGGCTATCTGCAGAACGGCTTGCGCCCCATGGTGGACTCGATGCCGCCGAGCACGTGAGCGAGGAAGTGCTCGTCGCCGGCCATCGGCGCGTCCGTCCACGCCTCGACCGCGTGGCCGAGAGTGGTCACCCAGGACCGGCCGCCGTCGTAGTACTGGCACCAGGAGACCGGGTGGTCGCGGCCGTGCCCGGGATGACCGCTGCCGCCGGTCGGACCGTCCGGGAGCGTGGCCTCGTCGATCCGGGCGAGGACGCGGACCTGGCTGGGAAACGGCACCAGGTTGTACCACTCGTCGGTGAACTCCCAACGGGCCGGGAGGCCCGCCGTGGACGCGTCCCGCCGGCTGGCGGTCACCACCGTGCCCGGCTGGTTGCGGCCGTGGTCGTAGTAGTTGGCCCCGCCGAGCAGTCCCTCGTACCACTCCCAGTTGTACTCGGTGCCGAAGGCGTTGTGGATCCCCACGAAGCCGCCGCCACCGCGGAGGTACTGCCGGAGAGCGGTCTGGGCCGGGTCGTCGAGCGTGTCGCGGGTCGTGCTCATGAAGATGACCGCGTGGTAGCGGAACAGACGACCGGGGGAGTTGAGCTGGGCGACGTCCTCCGTCCAGTCGACCGCGAAACCGTGGTCGGCACCGAGCTTGACCAGCGCGGACTGGGCGGCGTGTGCCGCGGTGAGCGGGGGGTTGAGGCCGGCGGCCAGCGCCGGGCCCAGGTGGGCGTGGCGTGGCCCGGCGGTGCGGCTGTAGACGAGTACCCGGTAGCCGCCGGCGGCCGGGTCGAAGTTGCCCCAGTCGTGGTAGCAGCCGGGGTTGGTGCCCCGGCAGACGCCGTAGTCGACGCGGCCGAGATTTCGCGCCGCGGTGTCCTGTTCGCCGGCCGGCTCCTGGCCGCCGGGGCGCAGCGCCGCGCCGCCGGCGAGCAGGACGGTGGCGGTCACCACGGCGGCGAGGCCGGCGCTGAGAGGTGCGGTGAGTCTTCGTCGCAGGGACATGATTTCTCCTTCCCGGCGGGGACCGGCCGTCAGGGGTCTCCGAGTTGGGTGGGCAGGATCGATGGCGGCATCGGTCCCTTGTTGCGCCGGCCCTGACCGGTCTCTTCCCAGGCGTGGGCCAGGATTCCGACGCTGCGGCTCAGGACGAACAGGCCACGGGCCAGCGGTGGGGGAAACCCGAGTTCGCCGTAGAGGACCGCGGTGCAGCCGTCGATGTTGATCGGAACCGGGTGGGAACGACCCTCGGCGAGCACCCGCTCGACCGCCCGGGCCGCACGTAGGTAGTGGCCGTCGACGGTTCCGTCGGCGGCGGCCCGATCGGCGAGGGTGAGCAACGGGTCGCGCCGGGGGTCGACCGAGTGGAACCGGTGGCCGAATCCCGGCAGGTACCGGGAGCGGGCCCGCCACTCGGCGGTGACCGTGGCCGCGGCGGCGTCGAGGTCGGTTCCGGCGTGGGCGGATATCTCGGCGAGCATGGTCATGCATTGCTCACCGGCGCCGCCGTGCACGTCACCGAGCAGGTTGACCCCGGTGGCGACGGCGTTGTTCAAGCCGACGCCGCAGGTGGCGGCGATACGCGCCACAGCGATCGACGGGGCGTGCGGTCCGTGGTCCACCGAGGCGACGAGCGCCGCCTCGAGCAGCCTCTCCTGCGCCGGGGTCGCGGTGGTGCCGCGGAGCATCAGCCAGATGATCCCGGCGAAGCTGGTCGAGCCGATCAGGCTCTGGACCGGCCGGCCGCGGAGTTCGATGACGTTCGGTTCGATCCGCGACACTGCGGTGGCCCACCAGTCGGCGACGTCGCGGACGGTCGGTGCGTGCTGATCCGGGGTCACGGGGCGGGTACCTCCTCGGAGGTGCTCCGGAACTCGGCGTTGTGCTCGCCGAGCAGTGGCGGCGGGGCGTGCGGGCGCAGTGGCGCGCCGTCGACCAGGACGCCGTTGCCGCTGACCCGCAGCGTGCGGTCCGGGCGAGCGGGAAACGCGAGATCGGTGAAGAATCCGCGCTCGTTGACCTGGTCGAGTTCCACGGCCTGCGGGACGGTGAGGATCCGGGCGGCCGGCACCCCCGCGGTGGCGAACAGGTGCTCCCAGTCCGCGGCCGGGCGCGCCGACAGCGCGCGGTTGATCTCTTCGTTGAGCTCGGCCCGGTGCTGTTTGCGGGCCTCGCGTTCGGCGAAGCGGTGATCGGTGACGAGGTCCGGGCGGTCGATGATCCGGCACAGCTGCTCGAACTGTTCCTGCCGGTTGGCGGCGATGTTGAGCGGGCCGTCGGCGGCGTGGAAGGTGCCGGACGGCGCGGCGGTGGCGTTCTGGTCGCCCATGGGTTCCGGCGGTACGCCACTGACCAGGTAGTTCGACACGGCCCAGCCCATCGCGGACAGCGATGTCTCCAACATGGAAACGTCGAGGAACCGCCCGTGGCCGGTGCGGTTCCGGCCGGCCAGTGCCGCGGCGATGGACATCGCGGCGACCAGGCCACCGACGGTGTCCGAGACCGGGAAGCCGACGCGCAACGGGGCGGTCTCCGGCGTTCCGGTGATGCTCATCATGCCGGCCAGGCCCTGAATGACCTGGTCGTAGGCGGGTGCGTGGCGCATCGGGCCGGTCTGGCCGAACCCGGAGATGGCGCAGTAGATCAGGCGGGGGTTGAGCCGGCGCAGCACCTCCCAGCTGTAGCCGATGCGGCTGAGCACGCCGGCCCGGAAGTTCTCCAGGAGTACGTCCGCGTCCCGGACGAGCTTCTCGAAGGTCGTCCGGTCGGCGGGGTCCTTGAGGTCGAGCTCGACCGACTTCTTCCCGGCGTTCTGGGCGAGGAACGAGGCGCCGAGCGCTGCCCGGTTCAATTCCGGGTCGGGCCCCAGCGAGCGGGCCAGATCGCCGCCGCCCGGTCTTTCGATTTTGACGACCTCGGCGCCGAAAAGCATGAGTTGATAGCTGCAGTACGGGCCGGCGAGAACGTTGGTGAGGTCCAGGACCCGCACGCCGTGCAGGGGTCGGTCGTCATCCATGAGTCGTGCCCTTCGGTCGTCTTGGGGCTCGCAGGCCGGTGTGCCGTAGGCGATCGATCGGCGCGCTGTGAGGTCCCGTAACGGTTTCCGCGGTCAGCCATTGCCAGGGGACTTCGCGGCCCGTACGTTACACCTAGTCCACAGAACGGTCTAGAAGGACCACAGAGCGGTTCGCACGAGGAGAACGGTGATGTCCGACAGCCCTGGCCGAACCACCCCCGAGAAACAGACGTCCGAGGTCGGATGCCTGATCGCCGGCTCCTGGGTGACGACCGGGATGCGGGCCGACCGGGTCGGTCCCTGGGCTCGGGTCGTCGTCAGCACCGCCAGGCAGGCGGACCTCGCCGACGTCGAGACCGCACTCGGATATGCCCGGCGGGGCGCCAAGGTGGTCGCCCGGATGGCGCCCGCCGCCCGTGCCGACATTCTCGAGCGGGCCGCCGCCGAGGCGGTGCGCCGCCGCGACGATCTGGCCGGACTGCTCGCCCTCGAGCTCGGCAAGCCGGTCAAGGACGGCCGCGGCGAGATCGACCGGGTGGCCGACACCTTCGCCGTGTCGGCCGCGGAGGCCCGCCGGATCGGCGGTGAGGTCCTGCCGGCGGCCGGCTGGGCCCGGGGCGTCGGCAACACCGCCTTCACCTACCGTGCGCCGGTCGGCATCGCGCTGGCGATCACCCCGTTCAACGCGCCCGCCAACCTGCTCGCGCACAAGCTCGGTGCCGCGTTCGCGGCCGGCAACACCACGTTGGTCAAGCCGCCGCCGCAGGCACCCGCTTCGTCGGCAGCCGTGGTGCAGCTCCTACTCGACTGCGGGATGCCGGCCGAGGCGGTGCAACTGCTGCACGGCGGAGGCGAGATCGGAGCGGCGCTCAGCTCGGCCCCGGACGTCGGTGTCATCAGCTTCACCGGCAGCCCGGAGACCGGTGCGGCCGTCGCCCGTGCCGCCGGTGCCAAACGGCTCGTCCTGGAACTCGGCGGGAACGCGGCCACCATCGTGTGCGCGGATGCGGACGTCGCGGCGGCGGCACGCAACTGCGCCGCAACCGGATACAGCAACTCCGGCCAGAGCTGCATCTCGGTGCAGAGGGTCTACGTGGATCGCCGGCGCTACGACGAGTTTCTGGACGCGTTCACCCGGGAGGTCGGGAAACTCTCCGTCGGCGACCCCGCCCTGCCCGGTACCGATGTCGGTTCGATGGTCGACGACGACGCGGCCGAACGCGTCGTCACCTGGGCCCGGGAAGCCGTGGCGGCCGGTGCGACGATCACCACCGGCGGTCACCGGGACGGCGCGACCGTCACCCCCACGATCGTGGCCGGGCCGCCGGCGGACGCCCGGTTGATCCGGGACGAGGTCTTCGGCGCGGTGGTGAGCGTGTCGCCCTTCGACGACTTCGACGACGTGCTCGCCGCGTGCAACGACAGCCGGTACGGCCTGCAGGCGGGTCTGTTCACGTTCGACGTCCGCCGGATCCTGACGGCCTGGCGGGAGCTGGAGGTCGGTGGCCTGATCGTCAACGGGTCGTCGAACTTCCGCCTCGACCACGTGCCGTTCGGCGGTGTCAAGGACTCCGGGTTCGGTCGCGAGTCGCCACGCTGGATGATCGACGACTACACGGTGGTCAAGACGCTCGTGCTGCGCGGCATGTCGCTGTTCGGTGACCAGGATGGCGCCCGATGAGCGCCGGCGAGACCCGGACCGCGGCCGAGGCGATGGTGGCGCAGCTCGAGTCGTACGGCGTCGAGCACATCTTCGGCACCTGCGGTCACACCAACATCGCCCTGCTGGACGCGATCGGGCGCAGCAGCATCCGGTTCGTCATCGCCCGGCACGAGCAGGCCGCCGCGCACGCCGCCGACGGGTACGCCCGCGCCACCGGCCGCACCGGCGTGGTCCTGATGCACGTCGGGCCGGGTCTGACCAACGGCGTGACCGGCGTGCTGACCGCGGCCCTCGACTCGGTGCCGCTCGTGGCGATCGCCGGCGACATTCCCTCCTACTACTTCGGCCGGCACCCGCACCAGGAGGTGAACCTCCACGCGGACGCCGACCAGACGGCGATCTACCGGCCCTTCGTCAAACGGGCGTGGCAGGTGCACCGCCCCGAGGACCTGGCTCGCTTCACCGAACGCGCCTTCTGGACCGCCGCGTCGGGACGTCCCGGCGCGGTGTTGCTCAGCGTGCCCATGGACCACTTCTCCCGGCCGGTGCCGCACGACGCCGCCACCTACCCGCTGGCCGCCCCGCAGCGGCCCGACCTGCCGGCGGACACCGCCGACCAGATCGCCGGAATGCTGCTCGCCGCCGAACGTCCGCTGATCTATCTGGGCGGGGGTCTGCACCGCGGCCCGGGTGTCGACGAGCTGCGTGCCCTGGTCGAACATCTCGACATCCCGGTCGTGCACTCGCTCATGGCCAAGGGCACGCTGCCCGACGACCACCCCCTGCTCCTCGGCATGCCCGGGTTCTGGGGCCTGGAGCTGACCAACCGCTTCACCCGGGAGGCCGACGTGGTCATGGCCCTCGCCACCCGGTTCGCCGAGACCGACGCCAGCTCCTGGGACCGTCGTTATACCTGGCAGTTCCCGCCCGCCAAGCTCGTGCAGATCGACATCGACCCCGCCGAGATCGGACGCAATTTCCCGGTCACCGTCGGCGCGGTCGCCGACGTGACCCGGGCGGTGCGGGCCGTCGCCGGCGCGGTGCAGGCCCGCCGGCCGGAACCCCGGCGGCGCGAAGGGCTGCGGGACACCATCGCCGCGGCCCGCCGTACCCTGTTCGCCGACAGCCGGGGTCGCGGCGCGAGTGACCGGTTCCCGCTGCGGCCGGAACGGATTCTTGCCGACCTGCGGGCGATCCTGCCGGCCGACGCGGTGCTCGTCACCGACGTCGGATGGAACAAGAACGGCGTCGCGCAGTGCTACGAGCTGCCCGAGCCGGGCCGGTTCATCACCCCCGGCGGCGCGTCCACCATGGGGTTCGGGCCGGCGGCGGCGGTCGGTGTGCAGATCGCCGATCCGCGCCGCACCGTGGTCGCCCTGATCGGTGACGGCGGCATGAGCGCGCAGTTGCCCGCCCTGCCGATGGCCGTCGAACAGGGCACGCCGGTGATCTTCGTGGTGATGAACAACCGCTCGCACGGAACCATCAGCGACCTGCAGTCGGCGAATTTCGGGCGCAGCCACGGCTGCGATTTCACCGACCCGGACGGCAACCCGTACAGCCCAGACTTCGCCGCTCTCGGGCGGGCCTGCGGTGCGGACGGCCACACCGTGCGCAGCGCCGACGAGTTCGGTGCCGCGTTGCGTGCCGCGCTCGTGGCTCGCCGGCCCGCGGTCATCGACGTGCCGATGGTGAACGAGCCGGTGCCGACCCCCGGCCACTGGAACATCAAGGACATCTACCAGGGCATCTTCGACTAGCTCGACCCTGAAGAAGAGGTGACTTCCGCGTGACCGCCCTCAACCGGAGAAATTTGCTCAAGGCGGCTGCGGCCGCGGCCGTCGGCGGCCCGGCCCTGGCCACCCCGGCCGCCGCCGGGCGTGCCCCAGCCGCGGCCGCTCTCAGCGCCTTCGACACGCCCGGGGACGCCGACTTCCCCAAGGTCGGCGGCAATCTCGGCAACCAGAACTACACCGCCCTGCGCCGCATCGAGCACGGCACCGTACGCCGCCTCCGCGGCGCCTGGATGAACTCGATCGAGGGCGGTCTGCGCACCGGCAACAACCAGAGCACGGCGGTGGCCGTCGACGGTGTGCTCTATATCGAGTCAGCGCTGGGCAATGTCGTGGCGGTCGACGGCGTGACCGGCCGGACCAGATGGCGGTACGACCAGACCCGCGGTGCGCTGACCCGCCGCGGCGTCGCCGTGGGCGGCGGATTCGTCTTCACGAAGACCAACGAGAACTACATCGTCGCGCTCGACCGGCACAGCGGCCAGGTCGTGTGGGAACGCCAGGTCGAGGGGTTCGGCAACATCGAGAAGGTGGCCGTGGTCTACCACGACGGCCTGCTGTTCTGCGGCACCAACGACGGTCCGCGCGGCGCGGCCGTCGCCGTGGACGCCCGCAACGGCGACGTGCTCTGGCACTTCTGGGGCACGCCGGGGCCGGGGGAGTTCGGCAACGACACCTGGGAGGGCGACTCCTGGGCCGAGGGCGGTGCGACGCCGTGGATCCACCCGGCCGTCGATCCGGAGCTGGGCCTGACCTACTGGACCTTCGGCAACGCCCGCGGCAGCAACTCATCGCAGGACGGCTCGAACCGCGGCGGGCAGAATCTGTTCGCGAACTCGCTGGTCGCGCTGGACATGCGGACCGGCGCGTACCGATGGCATTTCCAGTCGGTCCACCACGACATCTGGGACATGGACAACGTGATGTCCCCGGTACTGGCCGACGTTCGCATCCGGGGCCGGATGCGCAAGGTCGTCGTCTACGGCAGCAAGTCCGGGATGTTCTTCATCCTCGACCGAACCGACGGCACCGCACCGCTGGGCGTCGTCGAACGTCCCGTGCCACAGGAGCCCCGGCAGAAGACGTGGCCCACCCAGCCGTTCCCGGTGCAGGGCGGCTGGACCGAGCAACGGGTCACCGACCAGCCGCTCGGGACCTCGGTGCCGGGCGACCCCAACCGGGCGGTACCGAACTACGTGCAGGGGGCCTTGTACGACCCGCACTGGGAGACGCCGATCCTGTCCATTCCGGGTCACGGTGGTGGCGCGGACTGGTCACACCTGTCGTTCAGCCACCGCACCGGCCTGGTCTACACCGGATTCGGCTACGTGGCCGCGGCCCACTCGCTGACCGAGTCGAGCAACGGGCTGCGCCCACCCGGCGAATATCAGACCGGCGGTGTCGTCGCCGTCGACGTCAGCACGAACCAGGTGCGCTGGAAGCGGCGTATGCCGTACTCGCTCGGGCACGGCAACGGCATCCTCACCACGGCCGCCGACCTGCTGTTCATCGGCCAGCCGGACGGCAACCTGCTCGGCCTGGACGCGCGCACCGGCCGTGAGCTGTGGCGGTTCCAGACCGGTGCGGCGATCAGCTCCAGTCCGATCATGTACCGGGCCGGCGGAAAAGAGTACCTGGCGGTCCTCGCCGGTGGCACCAGCATCCCGTACGGGAACTCGGCGCCCCGCGGCGACTTCCTCTGGGCCTTCGAGATCGGCGGAGACCTCGGCCCGGTACCGGCACCGCCGCCCCCGGTCGTGCGCCGGCCCGTCTCCGGCGGCCCGGTGGACGGCGCAGCCGTGGCGAACACGGTGGTGATCGGCCGGACCTACGCCAACGGCACGGTGGGCGCCACGGAGTCGTTCGCGGTCGCCGGGATGGCGCCGACCCACCTCCGGGTGCCGCTCGGCACCACCGTCACCTTCACCAACCATCCGGGCAATGCCGGCCCGCGCGGGGTCACCCAGTTCTTCGAAGGGCTGTTCGACGTGGTGCTGGCGCCGGGGGAGTCCTACACCTACACGTTCCGGCGCGCCGGCGAGTACTTCTTCAACGACCCTGGAAGCCCGCGTTCCACCGGCAAGATCGAGGTCTACCTGCCGTGACCGAGCGGCTGTACATCGTCAACGGGCCGAACCTGAACATGCTCGGCCGGCGTGAACCCGCCGTCTACGGGCGGGTCACGCTGGCCGAGATCCGGAAGCGGTGCGAGACGCTCGCCCCGGAGCTCGGCTTCGACCTGTTCTTCGGTCAGTCCAACGCCGAGGGACAACTGATCGGCTGGATCCATCAGGCGTACGACGAGCAGGCCGCGGTGATCGTCAACCCGGCCGGCCTGTCCACCCGGTCGGTGGCCCTCTACGACGCGCTGCGCATGCACAGCAGGCCGGTCGTCGAGGTGCACCTGACCAACGTTTTCGGACGGGAACCGCTCTACCGGGAGCTGCTGACCGCGGCGGCCTGCTGGGGATTCCTGGCCGGCTTCGGCCCGCACGTCTACGAACTGGGCATGCGGGCGCTGGCCGGGCACCGCGATCTATAGCTTGCCAGGAGGCCGTCGTGCGTATCGGGATCATCGGCTGCGGCCGGATCGCCCGCAATCATGTGGCCGCTCTGCAGGCGATACCGGGGGTCGAGGTCGCCGCCGTGGCGGATGCCGTGCGGGAGCGCGCACAGGCGTTCGCCACCGCGCACGGCATCGCGCGAGCGTTCGGGGACGGCGCGGAGCTGCTCTCGTGCGGCGTCGACGCGGTGACGATCTGCACGCCGCACGCGGCCCACGAGGGTGCGGTGCTGGCCGCCGCACGGCACGGCGTACACGTTCTGTGCGAGAAGCCGGTGGCGCTCGACGTCGCGCAGGCCCATCGGATGATCGCGGCCGCGGACGCGGCCGGAATCAGGTTCGGAGTGATCTTCCAGCGCCGGTTCTGGCCGGCGGCCGCCCGGATCCGCGCAGCTCTCGACGACGGACGTCTCGGAGCGCCGATCTGCGGCGGCGTGCTCGCCCGGCTCAACCGGGACGCCGACTACTACGCCGAGCCGTGGCGCGGCAGCCGGGACGCCGAGGGCGGCGGCGTGCTGATCACTCAGGTGATCCACCACATCGATCTGCTGCAGTGGTACATGGGCCCGGCCCGGCGGGTCACCGGACACTGCGCGACCCTCGCCCATCCGGGCATCGACGTGGAGGACACCGCGGGCGCGCTCATCGAGTTCGGGTCCGGTGCGGTCGCCACGGTGCAGGCCGGGACGACCTTCCGGCCCGGGCTCGGCATCCAGGTGTGGGTCGCCGACGCGCGCGGCCGTACGGCGGGCGTGGCGGAGTTGCCGGAAGGCGTCGGGTTCACCGATGTCTGGACCGTTACCGGCGAGGAGGAGTTCACCGGCCGCTACCGCGGTGCCGATCTGCCGCTGGCTGCCATCCACGATCATCTCGCGCCCTTTCACGCCCGGCAGATCGAGGACTTCGTCGCCGCGGTGCGGGAGGACCGCGACCCGGCCGTCACCGGCCGGGATGCCGTACGTTCCCTGGAGATCGTGGAGGCGGTCTACGCGTCGGCGCGAACCGGCGCGACCGTGCTGTTGCCGGCGCCCGGATGACCCGGTTCAGCCGCCGTGGCCGAACGGCCGGTCGAAGCCGCGTTCGGACATCTGCTGGGCCATCTGTTTCAGGTCGTCGGCGAACTCGGCGACCCGGTCCGGTGTGAACCGGATCGAGGGACCGCTCAGCGCCAGTGCCGCCACCACGCCGCCGGACCGGCCGAGGACCGGTGCCGCCACGGCGGAGATCCCCGCCTCGCGTTCACCGTGGCTCTCCCCGTATCCCTGACGCGCTGCCTGGTCGATCCAGTCGCGCAGGACGGCGGCGTGTTCCCGGCCGTGCGGCGATTTCTCGGCGATGCGTTCCAGCATGCCGGGGTTGGCGTCGCGGAGCAGAACCTTCGAGGACGCGCCGGCCCACATGGGCAGCTCGTCGCCGACCCGGACGACGTGGCGCAGCGGTTGCGGGCTTTCCTGTTGCGCCACGCAGACCCGGTAGATGTCGCGGGTCACGTACAGGTTGACGGTCTCCCGGCGGCGGGCGGCGAGCTCCTGCATGCCGCGCCGGGTCTCGGCCGGCAACTCCCAGCTCTGCCGTGCCAGGTGCGCCCACCGCCATAGTCCGGGCCCGGCCATGTAGCCGTTGCCGGTGGCCCACAGCAGGCCGTTGTGCTCCAGGGTCGAGACGAGGCGCAGGACGGTGGTCTTGGCCAGCCCCGTGGCCTCGACGATCTCACGGACGGACACGATCGGACGGTCGTCGGTGAGCAGTCCGAGAATGCCCAGGGCGCGCTGGACACTGCGGACCCCCTGCTGATCGGCGGGTTCGGCGGAACTGCTCGTCGATGGCGCCTCCACGGTTGTCATTCTCCTCGCTGTCCGGTGCACGCGCTGCCGACCAATCGTGCCTGTCCGGCCGCGATTCTCGCGCAGCGGGGACCGGATTCACACATCCGTAACGGTCTGCGCTGCAGCTCTTGCCAGAACCGCCGGACGCCCGTACGTTACACGCAGTCCACAAGATGGTCCAGTTGGTCCGACTGGTGGTCCATGCAACGGTCCAGCATTCGGCACCGGCCGGGCGGCCTCGCCCGCACAGGTGTCATCCCGAGACAGACGCCCGCAGAGAGCGAGGTCCTTCGTTGTCCAGATTGATCCCCGTTGGCAGGCGCTCAGACGGCGAACAGCCGGTGCCGGCCGACTGGCGTGAGCCCGCGCCGCTGCGGGCCTGGGGCTCGATCGAGCTGTGGGTCGCCGTCGTGGCGCTGGTGGTCATCTTCGTCAGCGTGCTCTGGCAGGTGATCAGCCGCTACTTTCCTGCGCTGAACTGGCCCGGCGTGGGCGAACTGGCGGGTTACTCACTGATCGTCCTGACGTTCATCATGGTCGGCTACCTGATCGGCAACAACGGCCACATCACCATCCAGATCATCGACTATCTGGTGAAGGGCCGGGCCTTCGCCGTGGTCAAGGCAGTCTCGGCCGCCTGCACGGCACTGATCTGCGCGTTGCTCGCCTGGGAGGCGTACCACCTGATCCTGGCCTATCCGGGACGCCGCACCGCCGCCCTCGGCATCCCACTCTGGATCCTGTACGCGGTCCCGCTGATCGGATTCACGTCCGGTGCCGTGCGGGCCGTCGTGCGGATCTTCGCCGCCGGGCGACCGGATGCCCCCTTCGATGCGGCGGAGGCGAAATGATCCTCGAACTGTGGATGGTCGGCGTCGCCATCGCTGTCCTGCTGTTTATCCGGGTCCCGGTCGGGCTCGCGTTCATCGGCCCCGGCCTCTGGTATGCCCTCGCCGACGGGAGCTCCGCGGGCTTCTCCCTCAAGACCACTTTCGACGGCCTCAACAGCTTCCCCCTGCTCGCCGTCCCGCTCTTCATCCTCGTCGGCGTGCTGGCCAACCGCCTCGGCATCGCCGACCGGCTCTACGAGTTCTGCCTTGCGGCCCTCGGCCGGCTACGCGGCAATCTCGCGTACGTCAACGTCGGCTCGGCGGTCGGCTTCTCCTGGATGAGCGGCTCGGCACTGGCCGACGTGGCCGGGCTGGGCAAGATGCAGATCCCGCAGATGGTCAAGGCCGGCTACCCGCACGGGTTCGCCGCCGGGCTCACCGCGTCGTCGTCACTGATCAGCCCGGTGATGCCGCCGAGCATCCCGGCCGTCATCTACGCGGCGACCGCCACCGTCTCCACCGGGGCATTGTTCGCGGCGTCCGTGCTGCCGGCCTTCGCGATGGCCGCCGGACTCTGTGTCTACATCTTCCTCTGGACGATGCGCCGGCCCGAGATGACCTCGGTCCCGTTCGACCGGGCCCGATTCACCCGGGCGTCGCTGGGCGCGATCGGGCCGCTGTTGACCCCGGTCATCCTGCTCGGCGGCATCCTGTCCGGATTCTTCACCCCGACCGAGGCGGCGTCCGTCGCCGTGTTCTACATGCTCGTCCTCGGTGCGTTCTACCGAACCCTGCGCCGGCCGGTGATCCTGCAGGCGTTCCGCGAGACCGCGGTGATCACCGGCGGGATCATGCTGATCCTCGGAGCGGCCGCCCTGCTCGGCCTGATCCTCACCCGCGCGCACGTCTCGCGAAACGTCGCGGAGTTCCTCATCTCGGTCTCCGACAACCCCTGGGTCTTCATGATCCTGGTGAACGTCGTCCTGCTGATCCTCGGCTGCCTGATCGACGCGACCGCGATCATCCTGGTCACGGTCCCGGTCCTGCTGCCGATCGCGACGCAGCTCGGCATCGATCCCATCTACTTCGGCGTCGTCATGATCATCAACTTGATGATCGGCCTGCTCACCCCGCCGGTGGGCAGTGTCCTCTACATCACCAGCTCGGTGACCGGCAAGCCGGTCGACGTCATCTTCCGCGGCGTCGCACCGTTCCTGGTCCCCCTGCTGCTGGTCCTGATCGTGGTCACCGCACTTCCCGGCGTCGTGCTGTGGCTTCCCGGACTGCTCGGATTCTGATCGCCATTTCCCTGTCGGGGAGGAGAAGACCATGCTCCGTACGAAGATCGCCGCGGCGATCGTCCTGCCCCTCTTGCTGGTTACCGGATGCACCACCGAGGGCAACACGGCCCCGGCCGAGGGCGAGAACCCGAAGCTCTCGCTGAAGATCGGCAGTTCCCAACCGGAGTCACAGCCGAATTACTACTGCGGCATGAAGCTGCTCAAGGAACGGATCGAGGCGCAACAGGGCCTCAACCTCACCATTGACACGTTCCCGAACAGCCAGCTCGGGCCGGACGCCGAGCGATTCGCCGGCGTGCAGAGCGGCGACATCGACATCGACCTGCAGGGCGGATCGGCCATGTCGACGGCCTTCCCCAAGATCGGCGTGCTGGACGCGGCCTACGCCTTCAACGACATCGACCACTTCTTCAAGTGGGTCGACCAGAACGGCGAGGCGTTCTTCACCGAGTTCAACGGCGCCACCAACACCACCATCCTCGACGCCTGGTACTTCGGCATGCGGACGTTCACCGCGACGAAACCGATCCGCCAGCCCGCGGACCTGGCCGGCCTCAAGATCCGGTTCCCGAACACCCCGCAGTTCCTGGCCAACGCCAAGGCCCTCGGCGCCAACGCGGTCGCGATTGCCGTCGAGGAGCTCTACCTCGCACTCCAGCAGGGCATCGCCCAGGGCCAGGAGAACCCGGTCGTGGCCACCCACGCCCAGAAGTTCGACGAGATCCTCAAGGTCGCCAGCCTCACCAACCACCAGGTCGGTGCGCACTACGTCGTCGTCTCGGACAAGACCCTGGACAAGATGAGCCAGCCCCAGAAGGACGCGCTCGCCAAGGCCGTCCACGACATCCGCGCCGAGAACCGCAAGTGTGTCGACGACGAGACCGCGAAAGTCCTCGACGGATGGCGCGGCGACTCCACCCGCACCGTCGTCGAGATCGACCAGGTCGACCGGGATGCCTTCATCGGCAAGGCCGAGGCGTACTTCAACACCCACTACACCGGCGCGAACCTGGAGCTCTACAAGAGCATCCGGGCCTCCGCCTGACCGTTGTCCCGTCCCCGGGGGCCACGGCCCCCGGGGGGAACCGAGCGGTGAAAGGGGCACGGTGACAACCACGGCACCCGCACCTGTCCTGATCGGGCTGATCGGCGCCGGCATCCGGCAGTCGCACTCGCCGCTGCTGCACCAGCACGAGGCCGACCGGCACGGGATCCGGCTGCTCTACACCACCATCGACTCGCACGTGCTCGGGCTGCACGCCGCGGACCTCCCGGAGTTGTTGCGCTGGGCGCGCACCCTCGGTTACCGCGGCCTCAACGTGACGCATCCCTTCAAGCAGGAGATCGTCCGCCACCTCGACGATCTGTCGCCCGAGGCACGCACGCTGTGCGCCGTCAACACCGTCGTCTTCGACGACTCGGCCGTCGCGACGGGGCACAACACCGACGCGTACGGGTTCCGCACCAGCTTCGCCGAGCACTTCCCGGCGGCGCCCCGGGAACGGGTCGTCCAGCTGGGCGCGGGCGGCGCGGGTTCCGCGGTGGCCCATGCCATGCTGACCCTCGGCGCGCGGCACCTCACCATCGTGGACGTGGACCCGGACCGGGCGTCCACCCTGGCCCACGCGCTCGCCGGGCAGTTCGGTCCCGATCGGGTCGGCACCGGGTCGCCCGGTGACCAGAGCAGCCTGCTGGCCACCGCCGACGGTGTCATCAACGCCACCCCGATCGGCATGGCGCACCATCCCGGTTCGCCGGTGGCCACGGAGGATCTGCGGGCGAACCTGTGGGTGGCCGATCTCGTCTACCGGCCGGCCGACACCGCCCTGCTGCGGGCCGCCCGGGCGGCCGGAGCGGCGACCCTGCCCGGCGTTGCGATGAGCGTCCACCAGGCGGTCGCCGCCTTCGAACTGTTCACCGGGCTGCGTGCCGACCCTGGCGCCATGCTCGCCGACTCCGCCGAACTACTCCGGATCGGCGGCTGAATCCTCCAATGGCGGCACTGGGCGAGCGGCTGCCGGCGTGGAGCGTGGCGCCGTTCGTCCTGCTGCTGGCCGCGGTCGCCCTGCTCGAGGTGTTCGCCGCGGGGTGGTGGCGCCGCCTGGCCAACAAGGCGCTGGTGGCCGCGGCGCTCGCCGTCCCCGCCGCGGGCCACCTGCTGACCGAGCCCGGTGGCGCCGCGGCGCTCGGCCATTCCCTCACCGAGTACGTCTCGTTCCTGTCGCTCCTGGCGGCCCTGTTCGTCATCGCCGGCGGGATCGAGGTCCGCGGTTCGCTCGCCGGCACGCCGCTGGCGAACGCCGGCATGTTGGCCGTCGGCGCGGTCCTGGCGAACGTCATCGGCACCACCGGTGCCGCGGTCCTCCTGATCCGCCCGTTCCTGCGCGCCAACGTGCTCCGGAGGTCCCGGGCCCACCTGGTGGTCTTCTTCATCCTGATCGTCGCCAACGCCGGCGGACTGCTCACCCCGATCGGAGATCCACCGCTCTACCTGGGTTTTCTCAAGGGCGTGCCGTTCGGCTGGACCTTGCAACTGTGGGCGCCGTGGCTGTTCGTCAACGGCGTGCTGATCGTGCTCTTCAACCTGGTGGATCAGTTCGTGGTCAACCGCGAGGAGCGGCGTGACCGGGACGTCGGACTGCTGGACGAGCTGATCGAGCACCAACCGCTGCGCCTGGCGGGCCGGCGCAACCTGCTGTTGCTCGCGGTGGTCGTGCTCGTCCTGCTCAGCAAGAGCATTCAAGCCATCCCGTACGGCGTTCCGGAGGCGGCGCTGCTGGCGATCGCGTTCCTGTCGTACCGGCTCACTCCGCGCGCGATCCACCAGGGCAACCACTTCACCTTCGGCCCGATCGCGTCGGTGGCCGTCATCTTCGCCGCCATCTTCGTGACGATGACGCAGCCGCTGCTGCTCCTCAACGCCCACGCCGGGCGGATCGGTCTGCACCTGCCCTGGCAGTACTTCTGGGCCACCGGGGCGCTGTCGTCGGTGCTGGACAACGCCCCCACCTACCTGGTCTTCACCTCGGTCGCCGCCGGCCAGCAGGGCATCCAGGCGGACGACCCGCACTACCTGGCCGCGCTGGTCGGCAACCCGGCCGGTGACCGGCTGCTGATGGCCATCGCCTGCGGTGCCGTGATGATGGGCGCGCTGACCTACATCGGCAACGGGCCCAACCTGATGGTCAAGGAGATCGCCGAGCAACGCGGCGTGGCCATGCCGAACTTCTTCGGCTACGCCCTGGTCGCGGCGCTGTGCATGCTGCCGGTGCTGACGGCCACGACCTTCCTGTTCTTCGCGCCCGACCCGTAAGGAGGCCGAACATGATCAGTCGCACCGGCGCCGCATTGCTGGCGTCACTGCTTGCCGGAATCGTGGCCGCACCCGTACCCGCCACGGCGTCCGGACCGGGCACCGGAACTGTCCCGGTCCCCGTCGTCACCGGGCCGATCCCCGCCACCGGGGAGAGCCACCCCTTCTTCGCCACCGACCTCGACCTGGCCGCCCGCGGTTACCTCGAGCAGGAGTTCTTCTACCGCGGCGCGGCCAACGTCTACGACGCCACGGTGGCGCCGGGCATCGGCGCCCGGCCGTCGCCGTCACCGACCGCGGCCATCGTCAGCACCGGCCACCACTACCAGACGCGGATGGTGGTCCGGCGGCCCGCGCGGGCTGACCGGTTCAACGGCACCGTGATCGTCGAATGGCTCAACGCGACCAGCCAGTACGACGTCGAGGCTCTGTGGTTCCGCACCCACGAGTTCCTGCTCCGGGACGGTTACGCCTGGGTCGGCATCACCGCGCAGAGTGCCCCGGTCACCCACCCGGCGCTCGGTCTGAAGGCCTTCGATCCGCACCGCTACGGCGGTCTCGATCTCACCGCGGGCGGCACGCTCACGTCCGGTGACCCGCTGTCGTTCGACGTCTACGCCCAAGGCTTGCAGGCGGTCCGCCGGACCGGCGTGCTCGGCACCCTGCGGCCCGGGATCAGGACCGTAATCGCGGCGGGCGTATCCCAGTCGGCGGGTCGCGTCTCGGTCTTCGCCAATGCCATCCAGCCGCGCAACCGGCCGGTAGCCGACGCCGCGCTGCTCTACGTCGGCGGCGAGAGGTTGCGGGCCGACCTCACCATGCCGGTCTTCAAGGTCTTGTCCGAAACCGAGTTCGCCGCCGCACCGGCCTCGAACGCCAGCGAGGTCAGCTCGCTGCAGCCCGACACCGGGCTCATGCGGACCTGGGCGGTCGCCGGCACCTCGCATTCGGACTGGGCGTCCTTCGCGGTCCGGTACGCCCTGCTCCAGCGCGACCAGCCGACGGCAGCGCTGCAGGACAACTGTGCCCGGCCCAGCCGGAGCCGCATCCCGGACCGGTACAGCCTGTCCGCTGCCATGCACCATCTGGCCCGCTGGGCACAGCGCCGGGCCGTGCCGCCCACCGCGCCGCTGATCTCCCTGGCACCCGGCGGGCTCACCGTGGTCCGGGACGCCGGCGGCAACGCGCTGGGCGGTCTGCGTCTGGCGCCGTTCGAGGTTCCGGTGGCCGTGGACACCGGAGTCAACGAGAACCGCCCCGGCGCCACCGGGCTGTGTTTCCTGAACGGGACGCACCTGCCGTTCGACCGGGCGACGCTGACCAGCCGTTATCCCGACCGCCGCACCTATCTGACCAGGTTCACGGCGGCGGTCCGGGACAACCTGCGTGACGGCTACGTTCTCCCGGCCGACGCCGGCGAGATGCTCCGGGACGCCCGGAGTTCGCTGGCCGGCCGCGACCTGGAGTGCGCGGAGCTGTGCGCCAACGTCGCGCAGTTCCCGGTCCAGCCGTCCACCCAGCTCCTGCGCGACCACACCGCCTTCCTCTACCTGCGCGGCGCCGACCGCTTGCTGGACGCACTCGACCACGCCACCCTCGCGGTCGCCCGCGGCCAGACCGATCCGGCTCACCGGCAGACGCAGTATTCGCGGGCGATCCGGTGGCTCGAGACGTACCGGGTGCTGCTCGATCGCATGCGGCAGCACGGCCGGGTGACCGAGGGGCAGGCCCGCTTGCTCGACGGCTACTCCGCGGTGCTGATCGAACGGCTCTCGCCGGCGGATCCCGGCTGACCGGCCGTCCCGACCTGCTGCCCGGACCGGGCAGCAGGTCGACGTCGCCCGCGTGCATCGACCCGCCACAGTGGGCGCACCGCAGATCGCCGCGGCTGATCTCGCCGCACGCGTGGTGCCGGTACAGCAACCGGGTGGCTCGAGGGGACGAGGCGTGGGCGGTCATCGACCGGATCGCGATGAAGTACGTCGGGCAGCCCCATGGGCGCGACTAGGAGCGGGTGGTCGCGCTCATCGAGCCGGAGCAGCAGCGGGTCGGGATCGGCTAGCGGATCGGTCAGGACGACAGGCGGCGCCTGCGGTACTCGGCCACCACCAGGTCGGTCAGTTCCTCCACCGAGACCTGCGAGGTCGGCCGGTCGAACGTGATGGTGCCGTGCTGGAGCAGGTTGACCCGGTCGCAGACGTCCAGGACCTGGGCGTAGTTGTGGGCGATGATGATGACCGAGACGTCGCCGCGGGCCTTCAGATCGCGGATCAGATCCAGGATCAGCACGCCCTCCTTGGCGCCCATCGCGGCCAGCGGTTCGTCCAGCAGCAGGATCCGGGCGTCCGAATAGACGGCCCGGGCCACCGCCACCGCCTGGCGCTGGCCGCCGGACAGCTTGGCCACCTCGGAGCCCACGTCGGGGATGTTGACCCCCATGTCGGACAGGTGCTCGCGGGCCAGCCGGCGCATCGCCCGGTTGTTGAGCAGCGGGCCGATCCGCAGTTCCCGGTTGAGGAACATGTTGTGGTAGACGGACAACTCGTTGATCAGTGCCAGTCCCTGGTAGACGGTGTCGATGCCGAGCGCGCGGGCGTGGTCGACGCTGCGCAGCGTCACCTCCTGGCCGTCCACCACGATGCGGCCGGCGTCGGGGCGGTGGTAGCCGCAGATGATTTTGATCAGGGTGGACTTGCCGGCGCCGTTGTCGCCGATCAGGCCCAGCACCTCACCCCGGTCCAGCCGCAGGCTGACGTCGCGGAGTGCGGTGAGCGCGCCGAAGCGTTTGGCGACATTTTCGACGCGCAGCGCCTCCACCGTTTGCGCCTCAGCCATCACGTGCCTCCGGTCCGCCGCAGCCGCGACAGGTACTGGTTGGCGATCATCGAAAGGAGGATCGCGCCGCCGAGGATGAGGTTGAACGGGTTGGCACTGATCCCGATCAGGTTGAAGCCGTTCTGGAGTTCGGCCAGGATGAGCGCGCCGAGCAGGGCGCCGATCACCGTGCCGGAGCCGCCGGCCAGCGCGGTGCCGCCGATCACCGCGGCCGAGATGGCGGTGAAGACCAGCGCGGTGCCGCCGCCGATGTTCGGGTCGATGCTGTTGATCCGGAACGCCTCCAGCAGGCCGGCCAGCGCGCCCAGCATGCTCGCGATCATGAAGTTGCCGATCTTGATGCGGTGCACCCGGATGCCGGCCTCGGTGGCGCCGATCAGGTTGCCGCCCACCGAGATCGTGTGCAGACCCCATCTCGTCCGGGTCAGCACGACATGGAAGAACCCGACGATGCCGAGGCACCAGATCAGCGACGCCCAGTCGGCCGCCCCGAACATCGACTGGATCGTGCCCTTGGCCTCCTCGGGGATCTGCGCCGGGTAGGCGTGCGAGGTGGTCAGCAGCACACCGAGCAGGAAGTAGTACGAGCCCAGCGTGGCCACCAGCGACGGCACCCGCAGCTTGGTGACGATGAAGCCGTTGCAGAACCCGATGAACGCGGAGATCCCGAACGCCAGCAGGAACGCCGGGATGACCGGGACGCCGTACAGGTCGACCGCGTAGTGCACCAGGAACGGCGCCAGCGCGGCCACCACCCCGACCGACAGGTCGATCTCACCGCTGACCAGCAGCAGCACGATCCCCACCGCGACGATCGCGGCCGGCGCCGTGGCCTGCGCGATGTTGCGCAGGTTGTCGGGCGTGAGAAAGACGTCGGTGGCGGTGTAGAAGTAGATCGCCATGGCGACGGCGACCGCCAGCACGCTGGCCTCGCGCCACCGGACCAGCAGGGTGCCGACGCCGGGCCGGCGCACCGGGGGCTCGGCGGCGGGCGCCGAACCCCCTTGTTGCACGGTGTCGGAGCGGGTCATGAGTGAGCGATCGGGCCGGTACGCTCGACCAGCTTGACGTCGGTCGAGGAGCCCTCGTACCGGGTCTGCGTGGTCTGGTACTGGGTGACGTTGTCCTTGGTGACGAACAGCAGGCCGGTGTTGGTCTGCGGTGGCGAGATGAGGCCGCCGGAGACCTTGAAAAGGTACAGGTACAGCACCGGCAGGAAGCCCTGCAGGTACGGCTGCTGGTCGATGGTGTAGTCGAGATCGCCGTCCTTGATCGAGGTCAGCGTCTCCGGGATCAGGTCGAAACCGCCGGCCACCTTCAGCGACTTGCCGCGCATGTTGTACTTCTTGACCACCTGGCCGATGGACTGCGTCGACCCGGCGTCCACCGCGAGCATCCCGGCCAGGTCGGGATGGCCCTGCGCGTACGCGTCAATGATGGAAAGGCCCTTGGTGATGTCGGCGTTGGTCGCCACCGGGGTGAAGCGGACCGCGCCACCGGCGTCCTTGAACGCCTGCTGCGCGCCGTCGATCCGGGGCTGGATGTTGAGCTGGCCCGGCGTCGCGATGAAGCCGACCACCTCGCCGGACTGCACCTGGGCCAGCGCGCGCTGGCCCAATGCGTACCCGGACTCGTAGAGACCCTGGCCCACGTAGGTGAGCCGGTTGGTTCCCGGGTCGTCGCGCGCGCCGTCGGCGTTGTACGACACCACCGGGATGCCGGCGTCCAGGGCCTGGTCCACCGGGGCCTGGAACGCGGTCTTGTCCACCACGGCGAGGGCCAGCCCGTCGGCCTTGCCGCTGATCGCCGTGTTGGTGGCGTTGACCATCTCGGCCACCACCGAGTTCTGCGAGCCGGTCCATTGGTAGGAGACGCCGAGCAGCTTGCACGCGTCCTCGGCGCCGTACTGGGTGGGGGTGAAGAACGGGTTCGTGGTGACGTGGTTGATGAAGACGAACTTCCAGTTCGGCGTCTTCGGGAAGTTGCCGAGAGCGTCCGTGGTCTCCGGCTCTTGGCTGCACGCGGACAGCAGGCCGGTCGCCGCGAGCGAAGCACTCGCCAGCCCGGTGCCGGCGAGCAGGCGGCGACGCGTGACGCCGCCGGGAGAGAGTTTGTCGGCCGCCTCCGCGACCGTCGGATGAACAGGCATGTCACCACCTAGGGTTTAGCGCGCCACGCCGAGCCGGTAGATCGTCGTGGTCCGGTAGGTCTGTCCGGGCCGCAGGACGGTCGACGGGAAATTGGCATGGTTGGGCGAGTCGGGGAAGTGCTGCGTTTCCAGGGCGAACCCGTCGCCCTGCCGGTACATCCGGCCGCTCGTGCCGACGAGCGTGCCGTCCAGGAAGTTGCCGCCGTAGAACTGCAGCCCGGGCTCGGTGGTGAGCACGGTCAGCTGCCGGCCGCTGGACGGGTCGGTCGCCCGTGCGGCCACCTCGAGCTTGGTGAAGGTGGAGTCGCGCCGGTCGAGCACCCAGTTGTGGTCGTATCCGCGCCCGATGACCAGTTGTTCGAAGCCGGCCCGGTTGCGGGCTCCGATGGCGGTCGGGGTGCGGAAGTCCATCGGCGTGCCGGCCACCCGGTCGAGCGAGCCGATCGGGATGAGCGTGGCGTCCACCGGCGTGTACCGGCTGGCGTTCATGTACAGCTTGTGGCCGTCGATCGTCCCGGCGCCCTCGCCGGCCAGGTTCCAGTACGCGTGGTTGGTGAGGTTGACGACCGTGGGTTTGCTGGTCGTGGCGGTGTAGTCCATCCGGATGTCGCCGTTCACGGTGAGCGTGTAGGTCACCGTGGACCGCAGCTCGCCCGGGTAGCCCTGATCGCCGTCGGGGCTGGTGAAGGTCAGCCGCAGCGCCACGCCGTCGGCGGTGCGCATCGGGGTGGCCGCCCACACGTGCTTGTCGAATCCGACGGTGCCGCCGTGCAGGCTGTTCGGATCGTTGTTGATGGGCAACTGGTAGGTGACGCCGTCGAGCGTGAACCGCCCGAGCGCGATCCGGTTCGCGTACCGGCCGGTGATGCACCCGAAATACGGGCTCTTCGTCTCGTAATCGGCCAGATTACGGAATCCAAGTGCCACATTGGCGCGCTTGCCGTGCCGGTCCGGCATTTCGATGGTCTGCAAGATTCCGCCGTACGTGAGAATGCGTACCCGGATCTGCCCGGCGGTCAGGACGTAACGGTCGACGGACTCGCCGCCCGCTGTGGTGCCCCAACCTGCTTCCCTGGTGATGGTCGCCTTGCCGCCGGCCTGGGACGTAGCCGAACTGGCCACACCCATCCCGGCGACGATGAGCGCGACCGCTCCCAGCCGGATCATTGTCCGGCCTGATGAGATCATGGACATTGGTGCCTCGCCTCTCGTCACGCTGGAGGGCAGAGTGCATAGGAGAGCGACCCGGGGAGGGGGAGTGAGCACCCCGAGACGGGGAGAGTAACGTTTCGCCGGCCTGCGGTGACAGGGGCGAAACCAAGACGCGAAGTCGACGCTACAATTTGATCTAAAAATGTGTCAACATCGATCTCGAAATGCATTATGCGCGCATAGTATGCGTGCATGAGAAGCGGGGAAATGCGACCGCATTTAGCGCTTTATATCGCCCCGATAATCGATTTGTGTCGACGCGGCCCGGTCGGTACGCTGCCGCGGAACCAATCGACCATGGGGGATGTACCAGTGCCGAACCGACTTATCTCCACCCTGTCCTTCGCCCTGCTCGCCGCCGTCGCGCTGACCGCTTGCCAGCCGGCCGACGAGGCACCCGGGGCCGCGCCGGCCACCGCCGGGTCCGCGCCGGCGGCCACCACGCCGTCCTCGGCGGCGCCGGCCGGGCCGGGCACCGGCGAGACCTGCAAGAACGTGACCATGATCCTGATCGACGGGAGCGTGGAGATCGCCGACAACGCCGTGAAGTCGATCGACGAGCGGTGGAGCACCAAGAAGATCGCCGACGAGCTGCGCAACAGCTTCGGCGACATGGCCGGCAAGGTCTCCGCCGAGGCGGGCAAGGTCACCGACCCGGAGCTCAAGGCGGTCGTCGACAAGACGGCGGCCGAGCTGGCGAAGGGCGCCGAGGCGGCCAACCCGAACGGATTCCTGGACAAGGAGTTCCAGACCGTCAGCAAGGACCTCGACAAGGCGTGCGGCGCCTGAGCCCGAGGGGCCCAGACGCCGCAGGTGAAGCGGTTTGATCAGATGCCCGCGACCGACTGGATCCAGGCGCGGTTGTAGGCGACGCTGCCGTAGTACTGGCGGCTCGAGCCGTCCGCGGTCGACGCGACGCCCACCTGGGCGCCGTTGTAGACCTGCGGGCCGCCCGAGTCGCCACGCCACGCGTTGCCGTTGATCCGGGTGCTGCCGATCGCGCGGCCGCCGTAGGCGTCGGTCTGGTTCGTCGACGTGACCTGGACGGAGGCGGTCTTGAGGGTGGTCGAGGCGCTGCACCCGCTGTAGCAGGTCTGGCCCCAGCCGTAGATCGAGTTGGTCGAGCCGACCGGCGGGTACGCGCTCGACAGCGGCATGTAGCTGGTGGTGATCGGGCTCGACAGCCGCATGAGAGCCAGGTCGTACCGGCTCGACGTGCTGCTGACCGTGCGGGTGACGCCGCCGGAGCTGCGGTTGACGCTGCCCACCCGTACCGACATGGACCCGTTGATGCAGTGCCGGGCGGTCAGTACGTAGTTGGCCGAGATGATGGTGCCGGAGCAGGTGAAGCTGCCGTTGGCGAACACGGCGGCCGCCCACGGGGCGGACGACACGGTGCCGCCGCCGATGATGTTCTGAGGATCGCTGGGTGCTGCGACGGCCGCTGCCGGGATGGCCAGCACGGCGGCCATGGCGGTGCCGAGCGAGGCGCCGAGGATGCGGATCCGCATTCCGGGTCTCCTTCTTCCGAAGTTGGTCGATGCACCCACGGCACGAGGGGTTGGACGTCCCGTCGGTGTATCGAAACTCATCGAGGTGACCGTATGTGCGGCGGCCCCGTTCGGCTAGAACTCATTTGCCACATATCACCGAGTGATGACCCCGCCGGTATCAGCCGCTGGTGGCCCGCTCCACGAAGGTGATCACCTTGAGCGTCTGCTCCGGCCGGTCCGCGGCGTCGCATTGCGTGTACCGGATCACCTCGGAATTGACCCGGAGCACGTACGCGAAAGCATCCGCACACCGATTCGGCGGCACCTTACGGTCCGCCTCCCGAGCCAGTTGCGGCGCCGTCAGGAGGCCTTTCAGCTCGCCGAGCTGGCCGGCGTTCAGCTTGCCGGACACGGTGACCTTCTTGCCGTCGAGCCGCTGCCAGCTGCCGTCCGGCTTGACCGTGACGCTCTGGTTGACCCCGGCGAACCCGCCGGTCTTGGCCAGCTCGAGTCCCGTGAAGGCGGTGCTGGTCGACTCGGGCGTGCCGGGCCGGGTGGTCGCGCGGGTGGGCGGGGGAGTGGCGACCGGGGAGCGGGGCGGCGCGGCGGTCGGGCCGGCCGAGCTCGGCGGTGCTGCCACGCTGGTCGTCGGGGCCGGTCCCGGCGGCGTGGTGTCACCACCACCAGCGGAACACGCCGCCACCGCCAGCAGCGCCGCGACCGGCACCAGGCGCCGGAACTCCACTTTGATCATGGTTACCCCCGTCGATGACGGCCGAACGTATCCCGCGAGGGTAACCCGGTCACCTGACCCGGGTCGTACGGCACCTTTACCGAACCCGTACGTGGCGGGCCTAGCGTGACGCCCCATGAGCAACCGAAGCGTGGTGTCCCACGTCCTGCGCCGGCTCACCTTCGGACCGACCGCGGGCGAGGTGGACCTGGCGGAGCGGGACGGGCTGGCGGCCGTGGTCGAGCGCGTGCTCGCCCCGCAGTCGCTGCCGGGCCTGCCCGCCCTGTCCAATCGGCCCGGCCCGGACGAGGCCGCCGCGTGGTGGCTGGACCGGATGGCGGCCACCGGCGGCAACGCGGCCGAGAAGCTGGTGTTCTTCTGGCACGGGCACTGGGCGACCAGCGTGCGCAAGGTGCGTTCGGCCGCCCTGATGCTCGGCCAGCAGCAGACCTTCCGGCGGTACGGCACCGGCGCCACCGGTCCGCTGGTGCGGGCCATGCTGCGGGACCCGGCGCTGATCCTCTGGCTGGACGGGCGCCGCAACACCCGCCGGGCGCCGAACGAAAACCTGGCCCGCGAGGTGCTCGAACTGTTCACGCTCGGGGTGGGCAGCTATACCGAGGAGGACGTCAAGGCCGCCGCCCGGGTGCTCACCGGTTGGGTGGTCGACCGGGAGACGGGCGCCGCGCGGCTCGAACCCCGGCGGCACGACACCGGGCCGGTCACGCTGCTCGGGCGTACCGGGCGGCTGGACCTGGACGCGTTCGCCGACCTTCTGGTGCGGCATCCCGCCCACGCGCCGTTCCTGGCCGGCCGGGTCTGGCAGCGCTACGGCTCGGACGGCCCACCACCGCCCACGCTGGCCGCCGCCGGGACCAGCGTCACCGCGATGCTCCGGGCGCTGGCCCTCGACCCGGCCTTCCCGGCGACCGCCGGCCACCTGGTCAAACAGCCGGTCGAGTGGCTGGTCGGCGCGTGCCGTCAGCTGGCCCTCGGCGACGCCGGCCAACGCGGGCAGATGCTGCGGCAACTCGGCCAGGTCCCGTTCCGCCCGCCCAGCGTCGGCGGCTGGCCGGCCGGCGCCGCCTGGCTCACGACCGCCTCCGCGCAGGCCCGGTTGCGAGCCGGTCAGGCCCTCGCCGGTCAGGCTCCGGCCGCGGTCCAGGAACTCGCCGAGGCCGCCGCCACCGATCGCCTGGACGCGCTGGCCCGGCTGCTCGTGGTGGACGCGTGGACCGACCGCACCGCCGCGGTCCTACGGCCGCTCGCCGGCCAGCCGAGGCGGCTGCTGGCGCTCGCCCTGGCCACTCCCGAGTACACGGTCCACTGAGGAGATTCGATGGACACGATCACCCGGCGCCGGTTCCTGCTCGCCAGCGGGGTCGCCGCCACGGCCACCGGCGGCGCCGCTCTCGGGCTCACTGACCTGCTGGACACCGCGAGCGACCGCGATCCGGCGGCCGGCACGCTGGTCCTGGTCACGCTCTACGGGGGCAACGACGGCCTCAACACCGTGATCCCGTACGCCGATCCCGCCTACGCCCGGGCCCGGCCGGCCCTGGCCTATCCCGCCGACCAGGTGCTCGACCTGGACGGCACGTTCGGCCTCAACCCGGCACTGGCCGGCCTGCACCGGCTGTTCCGGGCCGGCCGGCTCGCGGTGCTGCACGGCGTCGGCTACCCGAAGCCGGACCGCAGCCACTTCCGTTCGATGGACATCTGGCAGACCGGCCGGCCGGACCGTCCGGAACGCACCGGCTGGCTGGGCCGCTGGCTGGACTCCGTGGGCGGCGACCCGCGGCTGGCGGTGTCGTTCGAGCCGGTGCTGCCGCCGCTGCTGGCCGGTGCGACCAGTGCCGGCGCCACCGTGACCGGCGCAACCGTGCGGCTCGCCGCCGACCAGTTGCGGACCCTCGGGCAGCCCGCGCCCGGCGAGTCCCCGCTGCGGGCCCGCGCGGCGGCCTGCTTCACCGACCTGGTCCGGGTCCAGGAGATGGTGCGCGACCTGGCCGCACCGGACGAGAACGAGCCGGACGACGCCGCGCCGGCCACCGCGACCGGCGGCAGCGCCCAGCCGCTCGACGCCCAGCTCGCGCTGGTGGCCCGGTGCGTCGAGGCGGGCGCCGCCACCCGGGTCTACTCGGTGTCGCTGGGCGGCTTCGACCTGCACGCCGACGAGCGCAAAGCGCAGGAGTCGCAGCTGGCCAAGCTGGACCGGCCGCTCACCGCGTTCGTCGAGCGGATGGCCGGCACCGAGCCCGGGCGCCGGGTGACGGTGGTCGTCTACTCCGAGTTCGGCCGCCGGGTGACGGCCAACGCCTCGGACGGCACCGACCACGGCACCGCCTCGCCGGTCCTGCTGCTCGGCGCCGGCGTGACCGGCGGCCTGTACGGCACCCCGCCCAGCCTCACCGACCTCGACCAGGGAGACCTCAAGCACACAACCGACTTCCGCAACGTGTACGCAACCCTGCTGAGCGACGTACTCGACACCGACCCCGCGCGGATCCTGCACGGCTGGACGGTGCCGGACTCCTTCCACTATGGACGACGCCCCTGACCGAAGTGCGGACCCGCAAGCAGAAGCTACTTGGCACCTTCGGCGTCGTTGATCAGAAGCTCAGGATGCCCCACCAGGAACTCAGCAAGCTTGTCCTCGGCCGTAGCCTTGAACAGATCCTGGGTGACGGCGTTGATGGTCTCCCCGGTCCCCGCCGCGTTGCTGGCGAACGTGCCGCTGTTGGTCTTGACCGGGATCAGGTCGGCTGCGGCCAGGTCCTTGAGGCCGAACAGGAAGTCGTTGACCTCGACGCCGTTCGTGTCCATCTTCAGTGACGAGCCCGCCGCCGCGAGAACCGATGCGACCTTGCCCGGGTTGGTCACGATGCCGGCGCTGGTTGCCTTCTTGGCCATCGCGCGCAGCAGTTGCTGCTGGTGCTTCTGCCGGTCGTAGTCGCCATTCGTGGAGTGCCGGATCCGGGAGAACTCGAGCGCTTCCCACGGCTGCATCGTGCGGCAGCCCTTCTTGAACCACAGCGCGTTGCGCGGCGGCGACTTGGGGTTGGCGCCGATCGCGTACTGGGGCTTGCCGTTCTTGTCGACGACGTAGTGGCTCGACCAGGCGTCCTTCTCGACGCACATGTAGACCCCGCCGAGCGCCTGCAGGATGCCCTGGAAGCCGGTGAAGTCGATCACCACGACCCCGTCGAAGCCGATCCCGGTCAGCTCGTGCACGGCCTTGGTGGCCAGCTTGGCGCCCCCGGTCCAGCCGCGTCCGTCCTTTGACCCGTACGCGTATGCGCTGTTGATCTTTTCTGTTGCCCCGCCGAAGTTCATCGACTTGTCGGCCGGGATGCGCGCGACCGTGTCCCGCGGGATGGAGATCATGTACGCCCGGTCGTGCGACGACGAGATGTGCAGGATCAGCATCGTGTCGGAGCGGGACAACTCGCCGGTCTGGTCCCAGCCGGCCCGGGTGTCCAGGCCGAGCATCAGCAGGTTCATCGCGCCCTCGGGCAGCTTGCCCTCGACCGCCGTCTTGCCGCTGGTGGTGTCGTCGAGGACGCTCGACGAGGTCTGGATGTTCTTGGTCAGCTTGCCGAGGAAGTATTGGACACCGACCACGCCGGCGACGCTGGCCAGAACCAGGACGAGACCGAACGCGGTGAGCAGTTTCGTCCATAGCGGCGCTCGCGGGCGTTTCTTCTTCTTTGGCGCGTTTTTGCCACTACCGTCGCCCGAAGCACCATTCTGTGCGTCCTTGGTGACGGTCTGTGCCGACATGCATCACTCCTCACTCCACGGGCGGTTTTGGCGCACGCCTCGCCCGTGCCGGGCGCAATGCCGCACAGAAATAGATATAGCTTCACGTTGCTTTCGTCAATCCGCCGGATGGTTGCGCTCCCGACTTGCAACCCATTGGCGCGGCTCTATTTAGCCGTACGCCGATTTCATCCCGGTTACGAGTTCCTGGGTATCCGGAGGAAAACGGCTCGGTACTCCTCAAGACCGGGCTGGAACCTCCGAACAAACTGAGGTGATCCAGCACCTGTCGTCCGGCCCGGCCATGCACCTCGTCCACGTGGCGCGCCAGCCCATCTTCGACCTGTCCGGTGACGTCGTCGCGTACGAGTTGCTGTTCCGGGGCCGGATGGACGCGATCGACGCGGAACGGCGCGACTCGTACGCCACCAGCCAGGTCATCGTGAACTCGTTCACCGAGTTCGGGATCGACGAGGTGGTCGGCGACCAGGCGTGCTTCATCAACCTGACCCGGGAGTTTCTGGTCGGCGAGCTGCCGCTGCCGTTCGGCCCGGAACAGGTGGTGCTGGAGGTGCTGGAGACGGTCGAGGTGGACGACGCGGTCGTGGACGGCGTCACCGCGCTCGTCGAGGCCGGTTACCGCATCGCGCTCGACGACTTCGTCTGGGGCTCCGGCCACGAACGTCTGCTACCCCTGGCCTCGTACGTGAAACTCGATCTGCTTCACGGCGACACCGGACATCTTGACGAATTGGTCGCGAATTGCCGGAAGTACCCCGGAATCCAGATCGTGGCCGAGGGCCTGGAAACGCCGGCCCACCTGGCGCTCAGTCATAAATACAACTGCGAACTGCGGCAGGGGTACGTGCTCAGCCGCCCGCAGGTGCTGACGGCCGCCTCGATCTCGCCGTCCCGGCTGCGCCGGCTGGAGCTGGTGGGTGCCCTGAGCAGCCCCGAGACTGACCTCGAGACGGTGCTCTCGATCATCGCGCACGACCCGGCCCTGACCATGCGGGTGCTGCGCGCCAGCAACTCGGCCGCGGTAGGCGCCGCGTTCCGGATATCCTCGGTGCGCCAGGCGGTCGTGATGGTCGGGCTGGACCAGATCCGGCACTGGGCCATGCTGATGGTCGTCGACGACGTGACCGAGGCGACCGAGGCGCAACTGGTCGAGGTCCTGACCCGGGCCCGCCTCTGCGTCAACCTGGCCGGCACGTTCGGCGCCGACCCGGACGCCGCGTTCGTGGCCGGCCTGATCACCGCGGTCGCCGCGATGATCGGCATGTCGCCCGCGATGCTGGCCCACCACCTGCCGCTCACCGACGACATCGAGACGGCGCTGGGGCGCGGGGCGGGCCAGCTGGGCCGGCTGCTGCGCACCGTCGAGGCGTACCAGCGGGGCGACTTCGAGGGCCTGGCCGAGCAGTACTCGGGCACCGACCTGACCCGCACGGTGATGGACGCGATGCGCTGGTCAAAGGCGGCGGCCGTCCCCGTGCGGTGAATTAGGCCAGCGCCTTTTCCAGCGCGTCGGCGGCCGGGCAGGCGACGTCCGGCACCACCCCGGTGCCCTCCCAGTTGCCGCCGCTGTGCGCGTCGATCACTTCCGCCTCGGGCAGCAACCCCAGCACCCGCCGCGACAGATGCACCGGTACGACGTGATCGGCCGCCCCGCGCGTCGGCTCGCCCACCACGGTGACCCGCCCGCGCGCCGCCAGGTGGTAGGCCAGCGCCTCGGCCGACGAGTACGTCCGCGCGCTGACCAGCACCGTCACGTCGCCGGTGAACGCGCTGCCCGGCGGACGGTCGGCCGTCCACCACTGCCGGCGCCGGTCCCGGTAGATCACCTCGGAGAGCTGGGTGGCCCGGTCGCCGAGCAGCCATCCGGCCACGGCCGCCACGGTGCCCGGGTCGCCGCCGCCGTTGGCCCGCAGGTCGAGCACGAGCCGGCGGCTGCCCCGCGCCAGCGCCGCGGCGGCATCCAGGTATGGCCGGGCCGGGCCCACGGCGTCCAGGGTGTCGAGCGCGACCACGCAGGTGCCGTCCTCGAGCCGGCGCACCGCACCGACGCCGGCGCCCCGGGACCGCACCTCGTCCGGGTCGGGCGGCGGCCAGCCGGGCATCTCCACGTCGCTGCCGGTGCCGTCCGGGGCGAAGTGCAGTTCGAGGTGCTGGGAGTGCCGCTGGGCCAGCGCCTCGACGGCCCTGCACGCCGAGCCGTCGACCGGGGAGCCGTCCCCGGCGTACGCGGCCGTCAGTTCCGCGGTGAGCCGGTCGAGACGGCCGCCGGCCGGCATCAGCCGGCCGAGCCGGTCGGTCAGCCGGGCGGTGAGCTCACCGACCGTGCGCAGGTCCTCGATCGCCATGGTCCCGAGATTAGGGCGCAGCGCGCCCACCGCGTCCGATTCAGCTTCTGCTGACCGCAGAAAGGCCGCCGGCCGCAGCGACGGCCGCTGACGGCAGAGCGGCCGCGGCCGTTACGCCGCCGCGCGGCGGGACTGCTTGTTGCGGTACATCTCGGCGTCCGCGTCGCGCAGCATCCGGTCGGCGTCGGCGGGGGTGCCGACCGCGATCCCGATGCTCGCGCCCACCGACACCACCGCGCCGGTCACCGGGATCGGCTCGGCCACCGCCGCGGCCAGCACGCCGGCCAGGACCGTGGCGGCCGCCTGGTCGGCGCCCGGCAGCAGCACCGCGAATTCGTCGCCGCCGAGCCGCGCCACCGTGCCGGCGTCACCCAGCAGCGCGGTGACCCGCTGGGCCACGGCGATCAGCACCTGGTCGCCGGCGTGGTGCCCGTGCTCGTCGTTGACCTGCTTGAACCCGTCCAGGTCGACGAGCAGGACGCCGAGCCGGGTGTGCGGGACCGCCTCGCGCACCCGCTGCTGGAGCAGCGCGCGGTTGGCCAGTCCGGTGAGCGCGTCGTGGGTCGCCTGGTGCCGCAACTCGTCCTGGAGGCGGCGGGACTCGGTGATGTCCCGGCCGTTCCAGACGATGCCGGCGATGCTGGAGTTGCCGCGCAGGTCGGTGCCGACCACGTGCAGCCAGCGGTAGGAGCCGTCGGTGTGCCGCAGCCGCACCTCGGCGTCGGCGTGCGTGCCCGGAGCGGCCGCGAGCCGGGCCAGCAGGTCCAGGATGACCGGCATGTCGGCCGGGTGCGCCCACTCGCCGATCGGCACTCCGGCGAGGTCGGCGCCGAGCACCCGGGAGGCGGCCGGGCTGGCGTAGCCCACGGTGCCGTCGTCGCGGGTCACCACGGTCAGGTCCCAGGCGTGCTGCACCAGCGCGCTGAACCACTCCTTCTGGTCGCTGAGCTGCACGACCAGGCGCTCGTTGTCGTGGAACGCGACCATCTGGCGGACCAGGACCAGCGCGGTGCTGAGCACCACGCCGGCCGTGACGCCCCAGATCGACAGGCCCAGGTTGCCGCCGATCAGGGCGACGACCAGCAGCATCTGGGTGGCGGCCACCGCCACGTACGGCAATTTGCTGAAACCCCGGCGCTCGGCGGTCTCGCGACGCCCGCCGAGACGGCGGATCTGCACCTCCTGGATCCGCAGGCTCATCGGGATCAGCAGGCACGGCAGCAACTGCGCGATCTGGAGGATGCCGGGGTCGGGCCGGGCGGTGAGCGCGGTCATCACCGGCGCGCCGATCGCGGTGCCGGCCACGCCCAGCGCGCCGATCATCCCGGCCAGGCGGGTAAAGGGCGCGGTCGGGCTGAAGATGAGCTTCACCAGGCCGAACGTCACCAGCATCATCGAGATTGCGGTGGCGGTGGCGGCCAGCCGGTCGGCGGCCTTGCCGCCGGAGAGCTCGCCGGCGAGCAGGAAGTACCAGAGGAAGGCGGCGACCGCGGTGAGGACCGTGCTGGCGTCGAGCCAGAGTCGCAGGCGCTGCCGGCCCGCGCCGCCGAGCGGGTGGCAGAGCATGGTGATCACCACGGTGACCATGCCGGTGACCACGAACGCGGTCTGCACCGGGCTGATCACGCCGTGGTCCAGGCCGGTGAGCACCAGGGTGCTCTGGTAGACGTCGCCGATGCCGCTCAGGCTCATGCTGACCGCGGTCGCGAGCCAGAACCGCCGCGCGTGCCGGGTGGTCCCGGGGAGCCGGTAGAGGCGGACGGCGATCACCACGGTGGTCGCGTCGATGGCGCTCTGCAGCAGCCAGCCGGAGGCCGGTCCGGCGCCGGCCGGGGCGAGCAGGAACCAGGGCGCCATCAGGAGGCCGGCCAAGCCCAGAACGAGCAGGACCGGGTCGGCGGGTGTGCGCACCCAGCGTGGCCGCATGGTGTCCCCGTTCCTCGACATCCGTGCCAGTACACGCGGTTCCGGGTGCAGGACGGTTGCCGGCCGAGGGCTTGCCGGTGGCGACCCGTGCACCCGCCTCTCGACATTTCCTATCGGCTATATAGACTCACTGCCATGCGTCGTACCGTTGCCCTCATCGCCACCCTCACTCTCGCTGCCGGCATGCTCGCCGGCTGCGGGTCCGACGACGGGGACGCCGCCGCCGGACCCGGCCCACTCCGCATCGGCTACCAGCGCTTCGGTGGCCTCAGCCTGGTCAAGGCGCGCAACGACGCGCCCGGCGTGACCTGGTCGCTGTTCGAGAGCGGGCCGGCGCTCACCGAGGCGATCAAGGCCGGCGCCATCGACCTCGGCCAGACCGGAGAGGCGCCGCCGATCTTCGCGGCCGCGGCGAAGACGCCGTTCGTGATCGCCGCGACCAGCGAGCCGGTGCCGCAGGCCGAGGCCGTCCTGGTCAAGCAGTCGCGCGGGTTCAAGACCTTCGCCGACCTCAAGGGCAAGACCATCGCGCTCAACAAGGGCTCGAACGTCAACTGGCTGCTGATCAAACTGCTCGAAAAGCACAACCTGACCCTGAACGACGTGAACGTGAAATACCTCAAGCCGGCCGAGGGGCGTCCCGCGTTCGACAACGACCAGGTCGACGCGTGGATCATCTGGGATCCGTACTTCGCCCTGGCCGAACAGCCCGGCGTCCAGGTGCTCGCCGACGCCACCGGTGTGGCCAACAATCGCGAGTACGTCCTGGTGGCCAAGGACTCCGCGGAGAGCAAGACCCAGCAGATCAAAGACTTCCTTGCCACGTACGAGAAAACGACCGCCTGGGGCATCGCCAACCCGGACGAGCGTGCGAAGGTCCTCGCGCCCGAGCTCAAGATCGACGAAGCGACCACGAAGCGGGCCCTGGCCCGCGCCGCGAAGCCGCTGACCCCGCTCACCCCGGAGATCGGCACCGAACTGCAGGCGATCGCGGACGGCTTCACCGAGCTCAAGCTGATCCCCGGCAGCATCGACGTGAAGTCGCTGATCGATCCGCGCTTCTCCGGCACGGCAGCACAATGACCGTCACCGAGGCGCCACCCGCCGCGGTCGCCAATGCCGCGCCGGTCGCCCCGGCCCGCGCGAAACGCCGCCTGCGCTGGCAGCGTGCGGTCAGCCCGCTGGCCATCCTGCTGGTGTGGGAGGTCACCGCGCGGGCCGGGCTGATCCCGCCGGAGAAACTGCCCGCGCCCAGCGAGGTGCTGCGGACCGGCTGGCGGCTCGCCGCCGACGGCACCCTCGCCGACCACCTGTTCACCTCGCTGAGCCGGGCCGCGGCCGGCCTGCTGATCGGCGGCGTCCTGGCACTCCTGCTGGGCGCCACCGCCGGCCTGCTGCGGCTCGGCGACGACGCCATCGACCCGCCGGTGCAGATGGCCCGCATGCTGCCGCACCTCGCGCTGGTCCCGCTCCTGATCATCTGGGTGGGCATCGGCGAGTCCATGAAGATCACGCTGGTCTCGCTGGGCGTCTTCTTCCCGCTCTACTTCAACGTGTACGCGGGCATCCGCGACATCGACGAGCGGCTGGTCGAGGCCGCGCGCACCTGCGGGCTGGGCACCTGGCAGCGGATCCGGCACGTGGTGCTGCCCGGGGCGATGCCGGCCCTGTTCCTGGGGTTGCGGCTGGCCATCGGCGCGGCCTGGCTCAGCCTCGTGGTGGGCGAGCAGACCAACACTCAGAACGGCATCGGGTTCCTGATGATGGAGGCCCGCGAGTTCAGCCAGACCGACGTGGTGGTGCTCGGCCTGTTCGTGTACGCGGCCCTCGGGCTGCTCTCGGACGTGCTGCTGCGCACCCTGGAGAAGCGGGTGCTCGGGTGGCGCCGCGGATTGCAGGCGACATGACGGCGGTGGTCCAGGCCCGCGGGGTGCGCCGGGCGTTCGGGCCGGTGACGGTCCTCGACGGCGTCGACCTGACCATCGCGTCGGGCGAGGTGGTCGCGCTGCTCGGTGGCTCGGGATCGGGCAAAAGTACGCTGCTGCGCATCCTGGCCGGGCTCGACCCGGCCGCGACGGGCGAGTTCACCGTCCCGCGCCGGCACGCGGTGGTCTTCCAGGAGCACCGGCTGCTGCCCTGGAAGCGGGTCATCGACAATGTCGCGCTCGGCGTGCCCGGCGACCGGTCGAAGTGCACGGATGCGCTGGCCGAGGTGGGTTTGGCGGACCGCGCCCGGGCCTGGCCAGCCGAAATGTCCGGCGGTCAGGCGCAGCGGGTTGCGTTCGCCCGGGCGCTGGCTCGCGACCCGTCCGTCCTGCTCCTCGACGAACCGTTCGGTGCCCTGGACGCGCTGACCCGCCTGCGCATGCAGCAACTGTTCGGCCGCCTGAGGTCCGCGCACGGCTTCGCGGCGCTGCTGGTCACGCACGACGTGGACGAGGCGCTGCTGCTGGCCGACCGCGCGTTGGTGCTGGCCGACGGCCGGATAGCGGCGGATCTGGTGGTGCCGCTCGACCACCCCCGGGCCCCCGACGACCCCGGCTTCGGTGAGCTGCGGCGCCGGTTGCTCGACCTGTTGGGCGTACCACTTGCCAGTTTTGGGGGTGCACATACGGGTACCTAATTGTTTGCTGCGTCAAGCTATCGAAGGGAATCGCCATGGCACAGGTCAAGCTAGCCGTCATCTACTACTCGTCCACCGGCACGGTGCACGGGATGGCGGGGCGGCTCGCCCAGGCCGGCGAGAAGGCCGGAGCCGAGGTGCGGCTGCGCCAGGTGGCGGAACTGGCGCCGCCGGAGGCCATCGCCGCGAACGCCGGGTGGAGCCAGCACTTCGACGCCACCCGCAACGAGCCCAGGGCCACGCCCGACGACATCGTGTGGGCGGACGCGGTGCTGTTCGGGACGCCCACCCGCTACGGCAACGTGGCGAGCCAGCTGAAGCAGTTCATCGACACGCTGGGCCCGCAGTGGTCGAAGGGCCTGCTGGCCGACAAGGCCTACGCCGGCTTCACCGCGTCGATGACCGAACACGGCGGCCAGGAGTCGACGCTGCTGGCCCTGTACAACACGATCTACCACTGGGGCGGCGTGGTGGTGGCCCCCGGCTACACCGACCAGCTGAAGTTCGTGGACGGCAACCCGTACGGCGTCTCCCACGTAACCGGCGGCAACAACGACACCCCACTGGGCGACGCCCAGTTGGCCGCCCTCGACCACCTGGCCGAGCGAATCGTGAAGATCGCCGCCAAACTCTCACGGGTCGAGTAACCCGGCGAGACGCACCAGCGCGGCGGCCACAGCTCGACATCCTCAAGTTGAAGCCGCCCGCTGGTGACATGCAGCAATTCCCGTCGGTCGGACCCACCTGGACTGTCTGGTCCCGCCGTCGTTCTGGTCCCGCCGTCGCTGCCCGGCCGAGCCACGACGGAAGCGAGCAGGAGGAGGCTGCCAAACCGCCCGGACCGTCGCAACCCTGTCCCGGGCCGCGGGTCAGCGGGGGAGCGGCGGCTCGCCGGCGCTCAGCTGGTCGCCCATCCAGTCGGCGATCATCGGGCGGGCCCTGGACGGAAGGTTGGAGACGCCGTGGTTGCCCTCGGGGAAGCACACGAACGTGCCCTTCGGTGACTCCTCGGCCTGACGCTGGGTCTGCTGCCACGGGATCAGCCGGTCCAGGCGGCCGGTCACGTACAGGGCCGGCACGCTGATCCGCTGGCACTGGCCGGCCAGGTCGAGGGTGAGGGCCAGGCGGCGGCCCTCCTCGTCGTCGCGGGCGCCGGACTTGACCACGAAGGTCTGCCTGGTCATCGGCGGCAGGTCGTCCCACATGTCGCCGAAGCAGAAGGGCCCGCTGATGCCGGCCACCGCGACGATGCGCGGCTCGTGGGCGGCCACCCGGGGCGCGTAGTAGCCGCCCAGGCTCACCCCGACCGCCCCGATCCGCTCGTGGTCGAGGTCGGCACGGCTGCCCAGCAGGTCGAGCAGTGCCCGGACGGCAACCTCGTAGTCGTGGCGGATCGGCAGTACCAGGCCGGTTTCACCCTGCCCGGGGCCGTCCAGCGCCACGGTGGCCATGCCGCGGTCCAGGAACGACTGCTCGAAGTAGAAGAACTCCTCCTTCGTCGAGTCCAGGCCCGGGATCAGCACCACATAGGGCGGCAGGTCGATGCCGGGCGGCCGCCGCAGATTTGCGTACGCCAGGCCCTCCGGTAGCGGGACCTCGAGCCGCTGCGCCGACGGGTCGAGGCGGGCCAGCGCGGTCCGCGTCTCCTCCACCGAGCGACGGGTCGCCTCGGCAGCCAGGTCGAGGTCGACCATCCAGACGAACTTGCCGAAGTGCCGGTTGACCGACGCGCGTCGCCAGGCCTGCCCGGCGGTGAGGTGGTGACCGGTGGCGTCAGCCTCCCGGGCGAACTCGGCCTGCTCGTCCGCGGTCCGGTTCCACTGCGGAAGCCAGTCCGCCCAGGTCTCGGTGCGCGCGATGGTCACCGTCATGTCGTTGTAGTCGACCCCGTTCTGGATCAGCCGGGGCGCCCAGTGGGCGAGCGCGGTTTCGATGGCGGCGTCGGGCATGGTCGGTCCTCCATCAGGCCAGGATGCGAACGGGTGTCTCGAGCAGGCCCAGGAAGTGGGCCATCCAGCGGGCGGCGAGCGCGCCGTCGACTGGCCGGTGATCGATCGACAGGGTCACCCGCAGCACGGTGGCCACGGCCAGCTGTCCGTCGATCACGACGGCCTCCTGCCGGGCGGCGCCCACGGCCAGGATCGCGGCCTGCGGCGGGTTGATCACCGCGGTGAACTCCTCGGTGCCGAAGACGCCGAGGTTCGTCACGGTCAGCGTCCCGCCCTCCAACTCGTCCTGTCGGAGCCGCCCGTCGCGGGCCCGGGCCACCAGGTCGGCGCTCGTCCGGGCGAGGGCGCTGACGGTCATCTCCGAGGCCCGGCGGACCACCGGCGTGACCAGGCCCTTGTCGGTGGCGACCGCGACCGAGACGTCGACATCGCGGAACCGGTGCAGGGCGTCGGCGGTCCACACGACGTTCATGTCGGGCACCGCCACGTGTGTGCGGGCGGCGGCCGCGACGATCAGGTCATTCAACGAGATCTTGACGTCGGTGGCCTCGTTGAGCTGCGCGCGAAGGGCAAGCAGCGCATCCACCCGCGCACTCCCGCGGATCGTGAAGACCGGCGTCTCCCGCGCGCTCTCCGCCAGCCGGGTGGCGATCGCCCGCCGCATCCGCGAGTGCGGCACCACCTCGTAACCGGACTCGCCGGCGACCCTCGCGGTCTCGGCCGGTGCGGGCGACGCTGCCGGTGCGGGCGACGCTGCCGGTGCGGGCAGCGGCTGGCCGGGCGCCTCGATCGGGACGGCGGAGCGTTCGCTCAATGCCCGTCGGACGTCGTCGCGGACGATCCGGCCGTTGGGGCCGGTGCCGCTGAGGTCCTCGACGCGCAGACCGTTTTCCCGGGCCAGCCGCCGGGCCAGCGGACTCGCGAAGATCCGCGCCCCCGACAGGCCCGATTCGGCAGGTGTTGCGGTGGACGAGCCCGCGAGAAGATCCGGGACATCCTCCGCCGCGGCGGAGCTGTCTGCCGAGCCGGCCGGGGTTTCGTCAGCGCCGAGCAGGAGGGCAACCAGGCCGTCGACGTCGTCGATGACCTCGCCCGGTGCGGCCAGCACGGCCATCGGGGTGCCCACCGACACCGCCTTGCCGGGCTCGACCAGGAAGCGGACCAGCACCCCGTCGGACTCGGCCGGCACGTCCACGACTGCCTTGTCGGTCTCGACCGTGGCGATCGGGTCGCCGGCCGCGAAGGCCGCACTCTCGGCGACGGGCCACTCGTTCAGGACCGCCTCCACCATGTTCGCGGAGATCTCCGGCATCCTCAGCAGGCTCGCCATCTCACGCCTCCTCGATCTGGCGAAGGGCGATCTGGCGAAGGGCGGCGGCGACCTCCTCGCGGCGGGCGATGGCGGCCCGCTCGAGCACCTTGCTGATGCTCGGCGACGCCTCGCCCCCGGTGACCCGCTCGATCGGGGCATCCAGCCAGTCGAAGAACCGCCGCTGGATCTCGTCGGCCAGCCAGCCGCCGTACGAGGTGCCGGCGGCGCCCTGCTCGACGATGAGGATCCGGTTGGTCTTGCGGATGCTGGCGCCCAGCGTGTCCCAGTCGATGCTGGCACGGTCGAGCCAGCGCAGGTCGATCACTTCGGCGTCGACGCCGGTCTCGTCGACCGCCGCGAGTGCCTCGGCGACCATCGACAGGTAGGCCACGACGGTGACCGCCTCGCCCGACCGTCGCACCGCGGCCTTACCGACCGGGAGGCAGTAGTCGTAGTCGTCGACCGGGCCCGGGCCGGTGCCGTTGTAGAGGTCGACGTGCTCGAGCACCACCACCGGGTCCTCGCAGCGCAGCGCCGCGTTCATCAGCCCGACGTAGTCGAACGGCGAGGACGGCGCGACGATCCGCCAGCCCGGCGCGGTGGCGAACACGCCAGCCGGGTCCATCGAGTGCTGCGAGCCGTATCCCGAGCCGGTGGCCACCTTGCTGCGCAGCACCAGCGGCACCGGGCCGTCGCCGCCGAACATGTGCCGCGCCTTGCCGATCTGGTTGAACAGCTGGTCGGCGGCGACCCACATGAAGTCGGCGTACATGAACTCGACCACCGGCCGGAACCGGCCGTCGAGCGCGATGCCGCCGGCCAGGCCGGTGAACGCGTTCTCGCTGATCGGGGTGCCGAGGATCCGGTCGCCGAAGGCGTCCTTCAGGCCCTTGGTGGCGCCGTTGGTGCCGCCGCTGAGCCGGTGGATGTCCTCGCCCATCACGACGATCCGGTCGTCGGTCTCCATCCGCCGCCGCATCACTCCGGCCACGGCGTCGATGAACTTGATGTCCTGGACGGCGATGTCGTCGTCGGCGAGGCGGGCACCCTCGAACTCGGCGAGGTCGCCTCGAACCCCGACGTTCACGAACGCCGGATCGGGCCACTCGTCCGGCCGGATCCGACGCTCGCCGGGTTTCCCGCCGGGCACCGGATCGAGCAGCGCCGCTCCGGCGTTCGTCATGGCCTCGCGCGCGGCGGCCGTGGCGGCCTCGCGGTCCTCGGCGGTGAGCAGACCTCGGCGGATGAGGTGACCGGCCACCTGGTCGATGGGGTCGCGGGCCCGCCACTGCGCCTCCTCCTCCTTGGTGCGGTAGCGGAAGGCGCTGCCCGGGAACGGCCCGTTCTGGTGGAAGTATCGATAGGTGTCCGCCTCGATGAGCGTGGGGCCGCGGCCGGCGCGCATGTGTGCGGCCGCCTCGCGCATCGCCAGATGGACCGCGAGTGGATCCATGCCGTCGACCCGCCAGCTGGCGATGCCGAAGCCCGGGCCGCGCGCGGACAGGAGCGGCTCGCCGGTGGCCTCCGCGACAGTGGTGGAGACCGCGTACTGGTTGTTTTCCAGGAAAAAACAGATCGGCAGCCGCCACGCGGCGGCCAGGTTGAACGTCTCGAGCGTCGAGCCGATGTTGGCCGCACCGTCGCCGAAATAGGTGACCGCCACCGCCTCGGTGCCGGCCTGCCGGCTGGCCCAGGCGTATCCGGCTGCCAGCGGCACGCCGCCGCCCACGATGGCGTTGGTGCCCATCGCGCCGGCCTCGATCCACTGGAGGTGCATCGAGCCGCCCCGACCGTGGCTGTAACCCCGGTCGAGCCCACAGATCTCGGCGAGCGTGCGCAGCAGCACCGTGCGGACGTCGTCGCTGAGTCCGGTTGTGAGGTCGAGACCCTTGGGCGCGACGTGCTGGAGCGCCTTGGCGAGGAACTGGTGATGGCCGCGATGTGAGCCGTTGACCTGGTCGCCCGGTGCGAGCGCGAGCACCGAACCGACCGCTCCGCCCTCCTGGCCGATGCTCGAGTGCGCCGGGCCGTGCACCAGGCCGGCGGCGGCGAGCTCCAACACGTATTCCTCGAAAGCCCGGATGAGGACGAGCTGGTGGAACATCGCGCCGAGGACCTCGGGATCGGCGGCGTCCCAGTCGGCCTCGGTGGCGACGAGCTCCGTCCAGGCGGCGTCCGGGTGTAGTGGGCGGTGTTCCGGCATCGGGGACCTCCTTCGTCCGGACCAGCCTGGCACGGATTGGATCCAATTTCCAGAGCGGATCCCCTGTTTCTCATGCCGGAGCGGATGCGGTACGTTCGATTGGATCCAACCGGACACCCGAGATCGGGGGACGCCATGGGAATGCCCGGCCTGCAACGACTCGACCACGTCGGCTTCACCGTGCCCGATCTCGACGTGGCCCAGGAGTTCCTGGTCGACGTGCTCGGCTGCGAATACCTGTACTCGCTAGGCCCGTTCGCCGACCCCGGCGGCTCGTGGATGGCCGACCATCTCAACGTGCACCCGGACGCCACCATCCCGGAAAACCGGTTCTTCCGGCTGGGCGGTCAGGCGATCTTCGAGGTCTTCACCTACACCGCGCCCGGTCAGCGCCAGGACCCGCCGCGCAACAGTGACGTCGGCGGCCATCACGTCGCGCTGTACGTCGACGACCTGGATGAGGCGGTCGCCCACCTGAAACGTCACGGCGTCACCGTGCTCGGCGAGCCCACGGCGAGTCGCGGCCCGCATGAGGGCCAGCGCTGGGTCTACTTCCTGGCACCATGGGGCATGCAGTTCGAACTGGTCTCGTACCCGCACGGCCGGGCTTTCTTCCGGGACGAGCAGTCATGACCGTCGCCACCCAGCGCGTCGCCGACCACCTGCGCAGCGCCATCCTCGGCGGGCACATCGCACCCGGCGAGCGGGTCCGCCAGGAAGACATCGCCCAGCAACTGGGTGCGAGCCGTCTGCCGGTCCGCGAGGCGCTGCAGATGCTCGCGGCCGAGGGGCTGGTCGAGCACGAACCCAACAAGGGTGCCCGGGTGCCGTGGCTGTCCATGCACGAGGTCGATGTCATGTACAAGATGCGCGAGCAACTCGAGCCGCTGGCGCTGGGCGAGAGCCTGCCGATGCTGACCCCCGGCGACTTCCTGCGCCTCGAGGAGATCCAGGACGAGATCGAGAACGGGGTGGACGTCGAGGGCTTCCTCGCCCTCGACCGGGAGTTCCACCTGCGCACCTACAGCGCCTGCGGGATCGATCAGCTCACCACCACGGTGACCCGGCTTTGGAACTCCACGCAGTACTACCGGCGCATGTTCATGCAACTCACCGGTCCGAGCCGGCGCTGGGTGGTGAATGCCGAGCATCGCCTGCTGATGGACGCGATCGAGCGCCGCGACGAGGTCGACGCCGGTCGCTTCCTGGCCGGCCACATCCGGCGGACGCGTATCGAGCTCGGCCGGCATCCCGAGGTGTTCGGAGACTGATGATGATCGAGTTTCGAGTCAACGGCGAGTCCCGCACGGTCGAGGCCGATCCCGATACGCCGCTGCTGTACGTCCTGCGCAACGACCTCGGCCTGCTGGGCGCCCGGTTCGGCTGCGGCCTCGGTCTGTGCGGCGCCTGCTTCGTGCATGTCGACGGCCATCCCGTGCCGTCCTGCGACACCCCGATCTGGTCGATCGAAGGCAGGGCGGTGACGACCGTGGAGGGCCTGACGCCGCATCCGGTGCAGCAGGCGCTCCTCGACGAGCAGGCGGCGCAGTGCGGCTACTGCGTCACCGGCATCGTGATGACCGCGGCCGCGTTGTTGGCACGCGAGCCGCACCCGACCGCACCGGCGGTGGCCGCGGCGCTCGACCGTCACCTGTGCCGGTGCGGCGCCCAGCAGCGCATGGTCCGCGCCGTCGTCAAGGCGGGTGAGGGCGATGACTGAGGCGGCGCTCCCCAAAGATCTCGCGGCCAATCCGATCCTGGCCCGCTGGATCCGGGTGCACGGCGACGGCAGCATCGACGTCCGCGTCGGTAAGGTCGAGCTGGGGCAGGGGATCCTGACGGCGCTCGCGCAGATCGCGGCCGACGAACTCGGCGTCGGCCTGTTCACGATCCGCATGCTGGCGGCCGGCCCCGACGGCCCGGACGAGGGCATCACCTCGGGCAGCATGTCGATCATGGATTCCGGTGCGGCGCTCCGGCTGGCCGCGGCGAACGTGCGGGCATTGTTCACGGCCGCCGCGGGGGATCCGGCGTTCTCGTACGGTGAATGGGCCGACCGCGTCGACCTGGCGGTGCCCGCCGACCCCGGGGTGCCGTTGCGGTCCGAGCCCGTCCTGGTCGGCCAGGCCGTTCCGCGGCTCGATCTGCCCGACAAGGTCTACGGCCGGCCGCGCTACATCCAGGACATGCGGCTCCCGGGCCAGCTGTTCGGACGGGTCGTGCGCCCGCCGTCCCGCGGCGCGCGGCTCGTCACGGTCGACGACTTCCCGACGCCGGACGGGGTGGTGCTGGTCCGCGACGGGTCGTTCCTCGGTGTGGTGGGACCCGACGAGGCGGTGGTGGTTCGTTCCGGGGAGACGCTGGCCCGGGCCGCCCGATGGGCCGAACACGACTCGCTACCGGACGAGGACGAGCTCGACAAGTTCCTGCGTACCGGCCCGCACGAGACGATCCCGGTGGTCGACGACGGCGCCGCCCGGCCCGCCGGTCCGCAGTTGCGAGCGACCTACAGCCGGCCGTTCGTGGCGCACGCCTCCATGGCACCGAGCTGCGGCGTCGCGATCTGGCACGGGGACGGCCGGGTCGACGTGTGGTCGCACAGCCAGGGCGTGCGACCGCTCGGCCGGGCCATCGCCGCCGCGCTCGACCTGGACCCGGACGGCGTGCGGGTCGAGCACGTCGAGGGCGCGGGCTGCTACGGGCACAACGCGGCCGACGACGCCGCCTTCGACGCGGTGCTGCTGGCGCGGGTGGTGCCCGGTCGCCCGGTGCAGGTGCTGTGGAGCAGGCAGGACGAGCTGTCCTGGGCACCGTTCGGTTCGGCGATGACCGCGGACGTCGTCGCGACGCTCGCGGCCGACGGTTCGATCTCCTCCTGGCAGTATGACGTCTACAGCCAGGGGCACACCTCGCGCCCCGGATACGCGGGCGGGGTGCCGGGTCTGCTGTCGGCGACCTTCCTGGAGCACCCCGCGGAGTATCCGGCGGCCGTCGACCCGTCCACCGCGACCGGCGCCGGCGGCACCCGGAACGCGCTGCCCGGCTACGACCTGCCGGCGCGCCGGATCACCGGCCATCGGTTGCTGCATTCGCCGATCCGCAGTTCGGCGATGCGGGCGCTGGGTGCGTTTCTCAACGTTTTCGCGATCGAGTCGTTCCTGGACGAGGCCGCCGCGACGGCCGGCCGCGATCCGCTGGAATACCGGCTGGCCCACCTCAGCGACCCGCGCGGCCGCCGGGTCCTCGAGGCAGCGGCCGAGGCCGCCGGCTGGGGGCGGCCGGTCGCGGAGGGCGTCGGGCTCGGGTTGGGCTACGCCCGGTACAAGGGGCGCGGCGCCTACTGCGCCATCGTGGCCGAGGTGGAGGCCGAGAGCGACATCCGGGTACGCCGTCTCACCGTCGCCGTCGACGTCGGCCAGGTGGTGAACCCGGACGGCGTGCGCAACCAGATCGAGGGCGGCGCCGTCCAGGCGGCGAGCTGGACACTGGTGGAGCGGGTGCGCTTCGACCGGCGGCGCGTGGTCAGCGACAACTGGGAGTCCTATCCGATCCTGCGCTTCTCGCAGGCGCCGCGCGTCGACGTGGTGATCCTGGACGCGGGAGGTGAGAAGTCGGTGGGCGCCGGCGAGGCAGCGCAGGGCCCGACCGCCGCCGCCATCGGCAACGCGGTGGCCGCCGCGGTGGGCGTGCGGGTGCGCGACCTACCGCTAACCGCAGACGCCGTGGTCGCCGCCATCGAACGCGACGGCTGACAAGGATCCGCAGGCCGCCGCCCGCAATGCGGCGCGGTGGTGCGGTGCGGCGGTGCGGTGCGGCGCGGCGCGGTGGTGCGGCGCGGCGGTGCGGCGGTGCGGTGCGGCGCGGCGCGGTGGTGCGGCGCGGCGCGGTGGTGCGGCGTGGCGGCTCGGCGCAGACAGCAAAGAGTCCGGGCCCCGGCGGAGCGTCATTGACCCGCCGAGACCCGAACCTGCTCAACACCGCCCAAACAACAGCCCCTACCAGTTGACTGCGATGTACTTAGACTCGGTGTAGTCGAGCAGCCCTTCGTGACCACCCTCGCGGCCGATTCCGCTCTGCTTCACACCCCCGAACGGCGCCGCCGGGTCGCTGACCAGGCCTCGGTTCAGGCCGATCATGCCGGCCTCGATGGCCTCGCTGATCCGCAAGCCTCGGGACAGGTCCTGGGTGTAGAGGTAGGCGACCAAGCCGTATTCGGTGTCGTTCGCGTAGGACACCGCCTCCGCGTCCGAGTCGAAAACTACGATCGGGGCCACCGGGCCGAAGATTTCCTCGCGCAAGATGGCGGCGGTCGGTGGCACGTCCACCAGGACGGTCGGCGGGTAGTAGAAGCCCGGCCCCGAGGGCCGGGTGCCGCCGGTCGTCGGCTGCGCGCCGTCGGCGACCGCTGACTTGACCAGGGCGTCCACCTTGCCGACGGTGTCCTCGTTGACCAGCGGGCCTACCTGGGTGTCCTCCGCCACGCCGGGACCTACCCGGAGGGCGGCCATCCGGTCGGCCAGGCGGCTCGAGAACTCGGCAGCCACCGAGCGGTGAACGTAGAAGCGGTTGGCCGCGGTGCACGCCTCGCCGCCGTTGCGCATTTTGGCGATCATGGCGCCGTCTACGGCGGCGTCCAGGTCGGCGTCTTCGAAGACCAGGAACGGGGCGTTGCCGCCCAGCTCCATCGACGTGTTCACGACGTTGTCGGCGGCCTGGGCCAGCAGGAGCCGGCCCACCTCGGTCGAACCGGTGAAGGACACCTTGCGGACGCGGGGGTCGTGCAGCATCTTCCCGACGACCTTGCCGGAGCTTCGGGACGGCAGGACGTTGACCACGCCGTCGGGGACGCCGGCCTCGGCCAGCAGCGCCGCCATCGCGAGTGCGGTCAGCGGGGTGTCGCTGGCCGGCTTCAGGATCACCGTGCAGCCGGCGCCCAGGGCCGGACCGATCTTGCGGGTGGCCATGGCGGCCGGGAAGTTCCACGGGGTGACCAGCACGCAGACGCCCACGGGCTGGCGCACCACCAGGATCCGGTTGGCGCCCGAGGGTGCCGTTGCGACCGTTCCGTTGGCGCGCACCGCCTCCTCGGCGTACCACCGGAAGAACTCGGCGGCGTAGGCCACCTCGCCGCGAGCGTCGGTCAGCGCCTTGCCGTTCTCCAGGCTGATCAGCCGGGCCAGTTCGTCCGCGCGTGCCGTCATGAGTTCGAAGGCCCGGCGCAGCACCTCGGCACGGGCCCGCGGGGGAGTGGCGGCCCACGCCGGCGCGGCGACCGCGGCGGCGTCGACCGCGGCGATCGCGTCGGACTCGTCGCCGTTCGCGACCGCGGCGATCACGTCGCCGGTCGCGGGGTCCAGGACGTCGAAGCGGGCGCCCGACGCGGCGGGCACCCACTTGCCGCCGATGAAGAGATCGGTCTCCACGAAAGCTCCTAGTACGGGTTGGCGACCACGAGGTCCTGGGCGGGGAAGAGGGTGAGGATCCGCGGGCCGTCGGCGGTGACCACGACCTCCTCCTCGATGCGTGCCGCCGAGAAACCGTCGTCCGCGGGGCAGTACGTCTCCAGCGCGAACACCATGCCGACCTGGAGTTCCACCGGGGCGGTCATGCTGTTCAGCCGGGAGATGATCGGGCGCTCGTGCAGGCCCAGGCCCAGGCCGTGGCCGAACTGCAGGCCGAACGCCGCCATCTCGTTCTCGAAGCCGAACTCCGTGGCCTTCGGCCACACCGCCGCGATCTCGTCGGTGCCTACTCCTGGGCGCACGGCGTCGATCGCGGCGTCCATCCATGCACGAGCTTTGGCGTACGCGTCGCGCTGCGACGCGGTCGAGCGGCCCACACTGAGCGTGCGGTAGTAGCACGTCCGGTAGCCGTTGAACGAGTGGATGATGTCGAAGAACGCCTGGTCGCCGGGGCGGATGATGCGGTCCGAGAAGTTGTGCGGGTGCGGGTTGCAGCGTTCGCCGGACACCGCGTTGATCGCCTCGACCTGGTCGGAGCCCATCTCGTACAGCCGCTTGTTGGCCATCGCGACGATCTCGTTCTCCCGGATGCCGGGCTTGAGCACCTCGACGATGTCCTGGTAGACCCCGTCGACCATGGCGGCGGCCTGGTTGAGCAGCATGATCTCGTCGGCCGACTTGATCAGGCGGGCGTCGAGCATGAGCTGCTGGCAGTCGACGACGGTGAGGCCCTGGCGCTGCATCTCGAACAGGAACGCCGGCTCGACGATGTCGACGCCGACCGGCTGGGCGGCCAGCCCGGCGTCCTCGAGCATGCCCTTGATCTCGCGGACCGCCGACTCCATCAGCCCGGCGGACGGGGCGATCGCGCCGCGCATCCCCAGCATCCCGGCCCGGCAGTCGTCCTCGGCGAGCCACGGCGAATAGAGCTTGTGGTGCCGCGCCGCCGATCCGAAGTCCCACAGGGTCGGGCCACCGGACCGTGTCAGCAGCGCATACCGGGTCATTTTGTCGCCGAGCGCACCGCCGATCCAGGTCTGCGTGGTGTAGCGGATGTTGTAGAAGTCGAACAGCAGGAACGCGCCGCACTCGGAGCCGGCGAGGGCCTTCTGCGCCCGCTCCAACCGATAGCGCCGCAGCCGGTCGAAGTCGACCCGCGTCTCGTAGTCGACACCCATATGACCCGGCGCCGGAATGGGCCGGCCAGCGCCAAAAAAGCTCATGACGCGCTCCCGAGGCCGTCGTCCACCGCGGTCTCCTCCGGCTTCAGGGCCAACCCCGATGCCGCGGCCTGCTGGTCCAGCAGGATCGCAAAGTCCTCCGTGACGCGCCCGCTGGCAACCGTCTGCTGCACCAACTGGGCCGTCAGCGCCGCCAGCGGCATCGGCACGTCGAGCTCGTGTCCCGCCGCCAGGCCCAGGTCGAAGTCCTTGCGCAGCAGCAGCGGGGTGAACGTCGGCGTGTAGTCGAGGTGCACGAACGCCGGTGACTTGTACCGGGTGAACGTCGAGCCCATCACGCTGTCGTTCAGGAACTCCAGGAAGGCCGCCCGGGACACGCCGCCCTTCTCGGCCAGCACCGTCACCTCGGCCATGCACTGGGTCACGACCCCGAGCATCAGGTTGTGGCAGATCTTCACCAGCCGCGAGACATCACCCTCACCGACGTAAGTGACCGTCCGCCCGATGGCCCGCAACAGGTGCGCGACCCGCTCGAAATCGGCAGCGGGCCCCGACACCGCGATGCTCAGCTTGCCGGCCGACACCACCTTGCCGTTGCCGCTCACCGGCGCCGCCAGGAAGGACACCCCGCGAGCCAGACATTCCGCCCGCAGGGCGACCGAGGACTCGGTGGAGACCGTCGAACAATCCACGACGATCCGCGGAAAAACCGAACCGGCTAGCAGCCCGTCCGGCCCGAGCAGCACCTCGGAGAGGTCGGCCGGGGTGGAGACCATCGTGAAAACCACGTCCCGGTCCCGCAGAGAAGCGATCGAATCGGCCACCGCGCAACCCGTCGCCTCCGCCTTGGACCGGGTCCGGTTCCAGACTGTCGGGGCATAGCCGGCCTTGGCCAGCCGCTTCGCCATGGCGGCACCCATCCGGCCCGCGCCGATCCAGCCGACGGTGAGGTCGTTGTCAGCCATGTTGTTCTCCCAAGCTTTCAGTTGGCGGGGGTAGGTGCGGATCCGCCCAGATAGAGCGAAGCCATCTCGGGGTGGTCCCGGACCTCGGCCGCGGTGCCGGTGAGCCGGACCTTGCCGCCCTCCATCACCACGCCGTGGGTGGCCAGGCCGAGCCCGAGGCGGACGTTCTGTTCGACCAGCAGCATCGTGGTGCCGGCCTGGTTGAGGCTCTGGATCAGCGCGGCGACCCCGGCGAGGCTGCGCGGGTCGAGGCCCAGCGACGGCTCGTCGAGCAGCAGCAGCTTCGGGTCGAGCATCAGGCAGCGGGCGATCTCCACCATCCGGCGCTGGCCTCCCGACAGGTTGCCGGCCGGGTCGCCGGCCCGTTCGGCGACGATCGGGATGCGTTCCCGGATCGCGTCGTAGCGGGACGCCAGCAGCTTCCGGTTGCGCCGGATCAGGTAGCCGCCGAGCAGCACGTTCTCCCGCACGGTCATGCCCGGGAACAGCGCCTGCGACTGCGGCACCTGGGTGACGCCGAGGGCCAGGACCTGCTCGGGCGGCAGGTTGTCGGTGCGGGTGCCGGCCATCTCGACCGTTCCGGTGCGGCAGCGCAACAGGCCGCTGATCACCCGCAGCACGGTCGACTTGCCGGCGCCGTTCGGTCCGACGATGCAGGTCACCGTGCCGGCCTCGCAGTGCAGGTCGACGCCCTGCAGCACGTTGCCGCCGCCGTAGCCGGCCGTGACGTCGCTAAGCGTGAGCATCCTGCGGCCTCCAGTCGTCGCCGAGGTAGGCGTCCAGCACCACCGGGTCGTTGCGGATCTGTCCGGGCGGCCCGGACGCGATGCAGGCGCCGCGGGCGAACACGTGCACCGGGTCGCACAGGTCGAGCACCAGCGGGATGTTGTGCTCGACGATCAGGAACGTGATGCCGCTGCGATTCAGCTCCCGGATCACCTCGGTGAGCCGGCCCAGCAGGCTCGGGTTGACGCCGCCGGCCGGTTCGTCCAGCAGGATCAGCTGGGGTTCCAGCATCAGGACCTGGGCGAGCTCCACCAGCTTCTGTTGGCCGTACGAGAGGGCACCGGCCTTCTGCTGCTCGAAACTGCCCAGGCCGACGATGTCCAGCAGTTCCCGGGCGCGGGCGGCCTCGGAGCCGCTGACCGCGTCGGCCAGCATGGTCCGCAGCTTGCCGTCCGGCTGCGGCGCCACCACGTTCTGCAGCACGGTCATGTCCTTGAACAGCCGGGTCACCTGGAACGTGCGGCCCAGTCCGAGGTGGCCGCGCGACCACGGCGGCAGCTTCTCGATCCGCTTGCCGTCGAATGTGATGGTGCCGGCGTCGGCGGCCATGGTCCCGGTGATCAGGTTGAACAGCGTGGTCTTGCCGGAGCCGTTCGGCCCGATCAGGGCGGTAATCGATCCTCGTTCCACGGTCAGGTCGGCGCCGTCGACCGCGGTGAGGCCGCCGAATCGCTTGGTCGCCCCGCGTACCTCCAAAAGGGGTCCGGTCGAAGCCGGCTCCGGCACGCGCTCCCGGACCACCGCGGTGTTGTGCGACAGCGCGCCCACCTGGTTGGTGAACTCGACCTTGACCGGGTGCCGTTTGCGCCACGCCTTCTCGATCGTCGGCAGCAGGCCGGCGGGCAGGAAGAGCACCACGGCCACCAGGATCAAACCGAGGATGAGTACGCGTGCCTGCGAGCTGCCGCCGTAGACCGTTGCACCCTCGTTGATCAGGCCGACGATGAACGCGCCGAGGACCGGGCCGTAGAGCGTGCCGCGGCCGCCGACCAGGGCGGACAGCACGATCAGGACGCTGCCCAGGATGGCGAACGCGCCGACCGGGTTGAGGAAGGTCTGGTAGTACGCGTACACGCCGCCGGCCACGCCGATGAAGAAGCTGCTGGCCCCGTACGCAATGATCTTGAAGATTGTGGTGTTGACCCCGATCGACGCGGCTTTGCCCTCATCCTCGCGGATCGCGATCAGGCCGGTGCCGAACTTGGTGCGCGCGATCCACGCGCTGAACAGCACAGACAGCACGAGTAGCAGCAGGAACGCGTAGTAGAACGGGATGTTCTGGAAGTCCGCGCTCCAGAACGGCAGTTCCAGGGTGATGCCGTCGGAGCCGTTCGTGAGCGACTTCCAGTTCGTGGCCACGATCTGTGCGGAGAGCAACAGCGCGATCGTGATGATGACGAACGCGTGACCGCGGGTCCGCAACACGATGTAACCGAACGCCATCGCGATCACCACGGCCGTGACGCCGCCGATCGGCGCCACCCAGAGCGGGTTCACCCCGGTGTGCAGTGCGATGATCGCCGCGGTGTAGGAGCCGAGCCCGAGGAACATGCTGTGGCCCAGCGAGATGTAGCCGGCGAAGCCCGAGATGATGTTCCAGCCGGTCGCCTGGATGGCCAGCAGGAACATCAGGAGCAAAACCCCTTGGGGGTACGGCTGCCAGGGGTTGACGACGGGGTAGAGCACCAGCACGAGCAGTGCGATCCCGGCGATCAGGTGCTGACGGGGAATCCTGCGTATCAGACTCATGTGGCGGCGTCCTCCCGCAAGCGGGCGCCGAACAGGCCCTGCGGCCGGACCAGCAGCACCGCCATGATCACCAGATAGAAGACCAGCGTGGACCACTGCAGTGACCCGTAGGTCGCGGTTAACGTCTCGGCCAGGCCGAGGACGAGCGCGCCGATCAGCGCGCCGGGCAGGCTGCCCATGCCGCCCAGCACCACGATGCCGAGCAGGCGCGAGATCCAGTCGTAGTGCGACGCCGGGAAGAACGGGTAGAGCACCGAGAGGATGGATCCCCCGACGCCGGCGCTCGCGCTGCCCAGCGCGAACGCCAGCGCGGCGGTGGCCGCGGCGCCGATACCGACCAGCGAGGCCGCTGACGGGTTCTGCGAGGTGGCCCGGATGGCCCGGCCCGCCCAGGTCCGGGTGAGGACGAGGTACAGCGCGCCCAGCACGGCGACCGCGGCCAGGAAGCCGTAGACCTGTGCCTTGGGCAGCAGTACGTCGCCCACCCGGAAACTCGACTCGAAGTACTCCGGGGTGGCTGAGCGGAACCGGTTGTTCGTGACGATGCTCAGGAAACCCTCGATGACCAGCGCGATCCCGAAGGTGAGCAGCACCGACATCGACGGCGCCTGGCCGCGGATGCGAACCACGACGAACCGGTAGAGCAGCCACCCGAAGCCGAACATCAGCGGGGCGGTGATGACCGAGGCGAGGATCGGGTCGATGCCGATCGCCGACCACAGCCACCAGGTGAACGTCGCGACCAGGATGAGGAACGCACCCTGGGCGATGTTGACGATCCGCAGGACCCCGAAGATGAGCGTCAGGCCGGAGGCCATCAGCGCGTAGATGCCGCCGATCAGTACGCCGAGCGCGAGTGCCTGGACGAGCTGAGCCATCAGCGGATCACTTCCAGTCGGGCTTGGGGTGGATGGCCGTCGGCACCGTCGCGGCCTCGGCCGGAGCCACCACCTGGGCCTTGCCGGACTGCCACTGGCCGAGCAGGAACTTGCCCTTGGGTTCGCCGGTGTCCTCCCAGGCCAGCGGCCCGAGGATGGACGGCACCGTGTTCGACTTCAGCCAGTCGCGGATCTTCACCTGGTCGATCGCGCCGACCGCGGTGACCCCGGACGCCAGCACCTCGGCCGCCGCGTACGCGTCCGCGGCGTCCTCGGCCGGGTCGGCGTTCTGGTACTTCTGCTTGTAGGTCGCCACGAACTCGGGGTTCTTCGGGGTCTTGGCGTCCTGGTGCCAGCTGACCGTGTAGAAGATGCCCTCGGTGTTCTCCACGCCGACACCGGTGCTGTACTGCCCGGCGTTGCTGGGCGCCGACGTCTGGAACAGGATCTTGGGCGAGTAGTCCAGCTGCTTGAGCGACCGGACCAGGCCCACGCCGTCCTCGAACACCGCGCCCTGAGCGATCAGGTCGGGCTTCTTGGCCGCCATCTGGCTGGCGATCGACTGGAAGTTGGTGGTGTCCGGCGGGTAGACCGAGCTGAACACGGTCTGCACACCGAGCGCCTCGAGCTGCTTCTGCATGCTCTCGATGACCGGCGCCGCGAACGGGTCGTCCTGCGACGGGTACGCCGCGGTCTTCGGCTTCTGGTCCTCGGGCAGCGACTTGATCCACTCGACGAACACGTCGGCCTGGTGCGGCGCGGTGGCCGGCTGGGCGAAGAACAGGAACTTGAAGCCGCGGGTGAACATGTTCGGCGCGCCGCCGGCCGGCTCCACGAACACCATGCCGTTCTTCTCCGCGACCGCCGAGGCCGGGAAGTTGAGCAGCGAGGAGAACGTGCCGAGCAGCAGGTCGACCTTGTCCTGGGTGATCAGCTTGGTGTAGTCGCTGACCACCGTGTCCTGGTTGCTGGCGTCGTCGACGATCTTGAGCTGCACCTGCCGGCCGAGCAGGCCGCCGGCCGCGTTGATGTGGTCGGCCCAGACCTCGTAGCCGCGCTTGGCCTCGGTGCCGGGCTGGGAGAAATCGCCGGTCAGCGGCAGCGAGATGCCGATGACGATGGGCTTGTCGGTGTCCGCCGCGGCCTTCTCGGAGGGGCGGTCACCGCAGGCGGCGAGCCCCATCGAGAGGGTGGCAACCAGCGAAGCCGCAAGGAAGGAACGTCGGGGGACGGATTTTTCGATCATCAAGGCCCTCCACTTTGAGGTGTCCCCGGGGGCTGCCCCACCAGGGGAGTCGAGGCCGCAATCGTTTGCGTTGCAAGAATGTACGTGGTGTTACAGCGATGTCAAGCATCCTGCTCAACAGGCCTTGCGTTGCTGCAATCGAGTGCGGTTATGCTGCGGACGTGCCCCCCATCCGCCTCGGCGCCTTCACCCCGTCCGTGCTGTTGCGCGTCGCGCGCCGGCTCGGCCACCTCGACGTGACCGAGGCCCTGGTGCCCTCGTCACCGGCCCAGTTCCGCGCCCTGCTCGACGGGGCGTACGACGCCGTGCTGACCAGTCCCGACAACGTGCTGGCGTACCGCTACAGCCCGGTCAACCCGCTCGGCGTGACCGCGCCGGTCGCCATGGTCTCGGCGGTCGACCGGGGCATGGGCCTGGCCCTGTACGCCCGGCGGACCGATCTGCGCGGCGCCCGGTTCGCGGTCGACGTGCCCGGTTCCGGCTTCGCGTTCGCCATGTACGCCCTGGCCGAGTCGCTCGGCCTGGGACGCGACGACTACGAGGTGGTGGCGCTCGGCTCCACCCCGAAGCGGCTGCGCGCGCTGCTGGCCGGCGAATGCGACGCCACCATGCTCAACGCCGGCAACGAACTGCACGCCGAGGCCGCCGGCGTCGAGGCCGTCGCGCGGGTGAGCGAGATCTGCCACCCGTACCTGGGCACGGTTCTGGCCGCTCTTGACCCGGCGGCGATCGGCGGGCTGGCCGCCGCGCTCACCGCGACCGCCGAGGCCGTGGTCGCGGGGCGGCACGCGGACCTGGTCGTCGAGGAGGCGATGACGGCCCTGTCGCTGGACCGGCCGCTGGCGCTCCGCTACCTGGACCGGTTGCGCTCGCCGGCTGAAGGACTGGTACCCGACGGGGTGGTCGACAAGTCGTCGCTGCGCACGCTGGTCAATCTGCGCCGCCGCTTCGGCCCTTCGCTGGACGGCGACCCGCTGGCCGCGGCCCTGCAATGATCAGACCGCTGCGGCTGCTGCAGGCCACCACGTTCGTCAGCACCATGGACCGGTTCTCGATGGCGCCGATGCTGATCGTGATGGCGACCGCCCTGGACGTGCCCCTGTCCACGGTGCTGCACACGGCCGGCGCCTACTACCTCGCGTACGGCCTCATGCAGCCGGTCTGGGCCATCGTGTCGGACCGGCTCGGCCGGGTCCGCACGCTGCGTTTCACCCTGCTCGCGGCCGGCGTCGCCGCCGCCGGATCGGCCGCCGTCACCAACGCCGCCCAGCTCGGCGTGGCCCGGGCGCTGACCGGCGCGGCGTTCAGCGCGGCCATCCCGGCCAGCCTGGTGTACGTCGGCGACACGGTGTCCGCCGGCCGGCGGCAGACCGAGGTCACCAACCTGATGGTCGGCGTGGCGCTGGGCACCGCGCTGGCCTCGGCCGGGGCCGGCGCGCTGGCCCAGGCAGCGAGCTGGCGGGTGGCGTTCCTGGTGCCCGCGGCCGCGTCGCTGCTGCTCGTGTTCCTGATGCGCAAACTGCCCGAACCGGCGAACGACCGCCCGGCCGAGCCCCTGTTCGCGCCCGTGGGCCGGCTGGTCCGCTCGCGCGCCGCGCTGCTCGTGCTGCTGCTCGCGGTGGTCGAGGGCGGCGTGCTGATCGGCGCCATCACGCTGCTGCCGCCGGCGGTCGAGTCGACCGGGGTGAGCCCGGCGCTGGCCGGCGCGGTCACCGCGGTGTACGGCATCGCGGTGCTGGTGTTCGCGCCGCTGGCCGGGGTGGTGTCGCGGCGCCGGCCGGCCTGGTGGCTGATCGGGCTGGGCGCGGTGGCGGCGGTGGCGGCGTGCGGCCTCGCGGCCTGGACCAGGCAGGCGTGGGCGGCGGTGGGGATCGCGGCCCTGATCGGCCTGGCCTGGGCGAGCATGCATTCCTCGCTGCAGACCTGGGCCACCGAGGTGCTGCCGTCGGCGCGGGCCACGGTGGTGTCCGGTTTCGCGGGGTCGTTGTTCGCCGGCAGTGCGCTGTCGGCCGCCCTGGTGGCCGGTCCGGCCGAGGCGGGCCGCTACGGCGCGGTCTACGCCGGCCTGGCCGTCGCGGCCGTGCCGCTCGGCATCCTCGCCACGGTGGCGCGCGCCCGGTGGCGCCCGGCTCCCGCAGTGCCCCCGCTGCCCGGGCCCCGGGAGCCCCGCGCCGATGTTCCTTCCGCCGCCCCTCCCGGAGGTCGCGATGACCGGCCCTAGAATCGTGCGAATGACGGCCCCGACGCTCCGCGACGTCGCGCAGCTCGCCGGGGTGCACCCCGCGACCGCTTCCCGCGCGCTCAACCCGCAGACCCGCCCGCTGGTCAACGCGGACACCGCGCGCAAGGTGCTGCGCGCCGCCGAGTCAATCGGCTACCAGCCCAACCCGATCGCCCGCAGCCTCAAGACGGCCCGCAGCAGCACCGTCGGCCTGGTCATCCCCGACCTGACCAACCCGCTGTTCCCGCCGATCGTGCGCGGCATCGAGGACGTGCTGACCCCGGCCGGCTACAACGCCTGGATCGTGAACACCGACAACGACCCGGACCGCGAGGAAACCCAGGTCGAGTCGCTGCGGTCGCGCCAGGTCGAGGGCCTGATCGTGGCCACCGCCAAGCGCGAGCACCCGCTGCTCGTCCGGCTGCACCGCCAGGGCATCAAGATGGTGCTGGTCAACCGCCGGGTCGACGGCCTCGAACTGCCGTCGGTGACCGCGGACGACGATGCCGGCGTGGCGCTGGCCGTGTCGCACCTGGCCGCCCTGGGACACACCCGCATCGCCCACCTGGCCGGCCCGCAGGACACGTCGACCGGCGTGAGCCGGGCCCGCGCGTTCCGGCACGCCATGCACGACCACCGCCTGGCCGACGACCCGGCGCTGACCGTCGAGTGCGGTTACTGGTCGGAGACTGCGGGCGCCGCGGCGCTGCGCAGCCTGCTCGACTCGGGCGCCTCCTTCACCGCGGTGGTGGCCGGCAACGACCTGATCGCGCTGGGCTGCTACGACGTGTTCGCCGAACGCGGCATCGCCTGCCCCGAGGAGATGAGCGTGGTCGGCTTCAACGAGATGCCGTTCCTCGACAAGATGCGGCCACCGCTCACCACGGTCGCGATCCCGCACTACGAAATCGGCGGCGAGGCGGCCCGCCTGCTGCTGGACACCCTCGACGAGCCGGAGCGCCACCCACGCTCGGTGCTCCTCGCCCCGTCTTTGGTGGTACGCGCATCGACCGGCCCGCCGCGCTCCGCGTGACCCCACGTTGCAGGTCAGGCGGGTGCCGGCAGGTCCGCTTCCAGCATCCGTGCCGCCCGTGGGGCAGATCACCGGCCGCGCCCTCACCGTGGAGAACCCGTCGGGGCTCGGCTACACGCTCGTGCCGGGTGGTCAGTAGCCGTAGCGGCTCTTGAGGTGCCGCCACCAGTCGCGGAGCATCCAGGCGTCGAATTCGGTGAGGTTGCTCATGAAGTATGCGGTGGCCATGCGCTGGCCCCAGTCACCGCCGGCGCCGCCGCCGAAGCCGTCGGTCAGCCACAAGGAGTGGTCGTAGTGCCGTGCGACGCCGCCCGGGCAGTTCGGGTACTGGCCGTTCTGGTTGAAGAAGCGGCCGCACGTCGTGGAGCACTGCGGCGCGTTCTCCCGGATGTCGTTGACGTAGATGTCGACCGACGTGTCGGTCCACTGCAGCTGCGAGCGGTTACGCACCGCCCAGCCGACCACCCGCACCGGGACGTCGGTGTACGGCCAGGCCTCGCATTGAGGTCATGAGAACTCGGTGATCAAGGGCCGGGCGCCGGTCGCGGGGCGGCTCTCGGGGCGGCTGCGTTTCTGCGCGTACATGGCGGCGTCCGCGCGATCGATCAGCCGGTCGGCCGGCTCGGCGAGACCGGGCGCCGCGAACGCGACCCCGACGCTGGTGCCGACGGTGCACGAGGTGCCGGCGACGGTCATCGGCTGGCGGATCGCCTGGTGCACCCGGTCGATCAGCTGCCGGACCTCGTCGTCGGAGATCTCCGGGCAGAAGATGAGGAACTCGTCGCCGCCCATGCGGCCGACCACGTCGCCGGGCCGGACACCCTGCTGGAGCCGGCGGCCGACCTCCTGCAGCACGACGTCGCCCGCCTTGTGGCCCAGCGTGTCGTTGATCGGTTTGAAGCCGTTCAGGTCGCAGAAGAGGACGGCGGAGCGCTCGGTCAGGGCGGCTTCGATGCCGGTCAGGACGGCCCGGCGGTTCGGCAGACCGGTGAGCTCGTCGTGCGTCGCCTGGTAGGCCAGCGCGTGCTCGGCCCGGCTGCGCTGCTCGGCCAGCTGCCAGAAACGCACCAGCACCAGCGGAATGACGAACGCGGTGCTGACCGACAGGACGAGCACGTCGGGCGGAGCGTGACCGGACGCCTGGGAGAACCCGGCGACCACGGGAGTAGCGAGCAGCATCAGCCCGATGCGGACCAGCCGTCGTGGGGTGAGCCGGTCGATCACGGTGTTGTCGGGCCGGCTCAGGTGTGCGGCGGCCGGGTGCAGCGCCGCGGCGGCGACACCGAGGTATCCGACGAACCAGAAGACGCGGACCCACGGTGGGTAGTCCACGCCCTGCCCGCCGGAGGTGGCCGCCGACACGGTGATGCCGAGCAGCGTGCCGGCGGTCGAGATGAACAGGTAGAACAGGGTGCCGCGGGCCTTGACGGTGGTGGTGGCCACCCGGAGGAGCGCGCCCAGAAGTGCCATCAGGATGAGGAGCTCGACCAGGACGGCGAACTGCCCGCCGCCCCCGACGCCCTGGCTCACCAGGCGCGGGCGCAACAGCAGTTCCCAGACCACCCCGGCGCCGGACACCCCGACCAGCGTCGCCTCGAGGATCCCGCCGGGATCGTGCGGTGCATGGCGCAGGACCAGCACGATGCTGCCGCACAACAGGCCGACGTAGCCGAGGGCCATGCATCCGTGGCGCACCAGCTGGTAGTGGCTCAGCTCGACCACGGCCGGGTCGGCGACCCGGAGCAGGTGCGGTACGGCCAACAGGGCCACCCCACCGGCCAGCAGGTGCCACGGCAGCACGTCAGTGATCTTGTTGAGGCGCCTGCCCACCTCGATCGCGAGGATGGGCAGCAGGTTCACGGCGAGGAAGACCAGGCCGCGCTGGGACGCGTCGACCGCCAGGTAGGCGGCGAACGACGCGGCCACCAGCAGCACAAAACCGGCATTTACCAGGGCACGGTGCACGGATGGCCTATCGACCACCGCCCGGCGCGCGTGATGCTTTCACAGCAAGGCCACAGCCTGGCCCGCGTGACGCTTTACCGCGAGGCCACAGCCCAGCCCGCCGGTTCGAGACGCAGCTGCGCCGGCGGGCGGATCTCGGCGGCCCCGGCGAGCAATTCCCGCACCTGCGGCACCGGCAGGTCCGCGGTCGCGTCGCCGATGTTCAGCGCCACCACCAGCCGCTCCGAGCCGTCCGATACCTCGTACACCAATTGCTCGTTGGCCAGATGCACCACCCGGGTCCTGGCCCGATGCAGCCAGGGATGCCGGCGACGCAGCCCGATCAACTCCTGGTGCAGCGCGAACGTCGGCCGGCCGAACGGGGCCAGCTCCGCCGGGGTGGCCGGAAACGGCGGCCGTACCGCGTCGTCGCCGGCGTTCCGGTCTTCCTTGACCCCGCGGAACGCCTGTTCGTCGCCCGCGTAGATCGAGGGGGTGCCGCCCACGGTCAGCAGGATCGCCAGCGCGTGCGCGAGGTGTCGTTCGTCGGTCAGCCTGCTGGCGACCCGGGTGACGTCGTGGTTTCCCACGAACGTGAGCGGCGCGAACGCCTCGAGGAACGTGTTGTGCCGGTCCAGCGCCCAGGACAGCTCGAAGAAGTTCCGCTCGTTGAGCGAGCTCCAGATGGCCTTCCACAGCTCGTACTGGGTGACCGCGTCGACCGTCGACCCGTGCACGAACTCGACGTAGTCGCCGTGCAGCACCTCGCCGACCAGGTACGCGTCCGGGTGCGCGGCCCGGACCTGCGGCAGCACCCCGGCCCAGAACTCCTGCGGCACGGCGTACGCCGCGTCCAGCCGCCAGCCGTCCGCGCCGCGCTCCAGCCAATGGTTCATGACGGCGACGACATGGCTCCTGACGTCGCTCGACCGGTGATCGAGAGCGACCAGGGCGCCGTGGCCCTCGAAGTCCGCGTACTGCGGTTCGACGCCCGGCTGCCACTGCTGCGGCCAGGTCAGCCGGAACCACGACGCGGTCGGCGCGGCCGGCCCCTGCTCCAGCACCGCCCGGAACGCCGGGTGGCCGCGGCCCACGTGGTTGAACACGCCGTCCAGCAGCACTCGCAGGCCACGGCGGCGGGCGGCGGCGATCAGCGCGTCGAAGTCGGCGTCGTCGCCGAGCCGTGGATCGATGCGCAGGTGGTCGACGATGTCGTAGCCGTGCGTCTCCGAGGCGAAGACCGGACCGAGGGCGAGGCCGGAGGCACCCAGCTCGATCGCGTAGTCGAGCCACGCCTCCAGGCGGCGCAGCGGATGCGGGCCGGGCTGCGGCTCGCGGGCGGGGTACGCGCCGACGAAGCCGAGCGGGTAGACCTGCCACCAGAGCGCGTGCCGGACCCATTCAGCCATCTGTGCAAAGTACCCCGGAAGGCTGTTCGTCGCTGGCGGCCCCTTTGCGCGGTGACTCCCTCCCGAGCCGGGTGCCGCCGCCGCGTACGGCAACGAGCGTGCGGTGGGCGAGGCCGTCGCGAGTGTTCGCCCTCGCTGCGCCGGGCCGGCGACCGGATCCGGGACCTGGATGAGCCGGCCGGCCGAACTACATGACTGTAACTAGATGATCTTTGCCGTCCGGCGTGCGTACCGTTCGCTGGTGGGGATCTTTCTCGACCCGATAGCGCCGATGCTCGCCGCCGCCGGCCGGGCACCGGCCGGTCCGGACTGGGCGTGGGAGTTCAAGTATGACGGCGTTCGCGCCGTGGTGTACGTGTCCGGCGGTCAGTTGCGGGCGCTGTCGCGGAACGGCAACGACGTCACCGACGGTTACCCGGAACTTGCCGAACTTCCCGGCCTGCTGGGTGACCGGGCCGCGATCCTGGACGGCGAGATCGTCGCCAACGAAGCCGGCGACCGGCCCAGCTTCGCCCGCCTCCAGCAGCGTATGCACCTGCGCCACCCGTCGCCGGCGCTGGTCGCGAGCGTACCGGTCAGATTTTATGTCTTTGATGTTCTGCACCTCGACGGCCGGGAGTTCACCGAGCTGCCGTACGCCGCCCGCCGCGACCTGCTCGCCGGGCTCGGCCTCGACGGTGACCGCGTGTCGACGCCCGCCAACCACACCGGCGTCGACGGCACCACCATGATCCGGGCCGCCGAGCTGGGCGGCTTCGAGGGGGTCGTCGCCAAGAAGCTCACCGCCCCGTACCGGCCCGGCAAGCGCAGCGCCGACTGGACCAAGATCCCGCTGGTGAAGACCCAGGAGTGCCTGGTGCTCGGCTGGAAGCCGGGCGAGGGGCGCCGCGCCGGGCTGGTCGGCTCCCTGCTGCTGGGCGTCTACGACGACCGGGACCGGCTCGCCTACGTCGGGCATGTCGGCACCGGGTTCACCGACCAGATGCTCCGCCAGCTGGAGACGGATCTGCGGCCGCTGGCCCGCGCCACGCCGCCGGTGCCGGATGTGCCGCGGGAGTTCGCCCGGCACGCCCGCTGGGTGGAGCCGTGCCTGGTCGGCGAGGTGGCGTTCCGGAACTGGACGCCGGACGGCCGGCTCCGGCACCCGTCGTGGCGCGGGCTGCGCACCGACAAGAGCGCACCCTCCGTCCACCGGGCGCCGCCGATACCACCGGCACCGGGCACCGTGACCGGCGCGATGGCCACCGCGGACGGGCGCTGGCGCGTCGAAGCGGTACAGCGGGGAAGGCAACAGTTCTACCGGTTGATCCACGGTGACAACGTGATCGACGGGCTGGCCATCGCCACCGTGACGCGACTGCTCGCCGAAGCCGGCATCGACCTCGCCGACCTGACCGAGGTGACCGAACGGCCGACCGGCTCCGGCTTCACCGCGGCGTAGCCCCGGAGCTCAGCGGGGACCCATCACCACCGCCGGGTCGAGGCCGAGTCCGGTCAGCACCGCTCGCGCGGCGTTGCGCCCCGGCCGGCCGCTCACACTGCCGCCCGGATGGCTGGTCGAACCGGTCAGGTAGAGCCCGTCAATCGAGGTGGCGTAGTCGGGCCAGCCCACCAGCCACTCGCCGCCGTCCATCGCGAACTCGCCGCCGTGGCACGACCCGCCCAGGTTGTGCTGGTTGTGCGCGGCCACGTCGACCGGCGACTCGGCGCACTGGGCGAGGATGTCCAGATTGGTGCGCGCCGCCACGAGCCCGAGTAACTCGTCGGCGAAGAAATCCCTGGCGACGGACCAATCGCGGCCGTCGGCGCGCTCCCACGGCGCCACCGTCAGGATCTTGAACGTGCCGGCCCCCGCGGGCGCGCGCGACGGGTCGACCACCGTCTGGTTGACCAGCAGCAGCCACGGGTCGGTCGCGTCGGTCTGGCCGCGATGGAAGGCGTCCAGCTGGCGCGCGATCCCCTCGGTGCCACCGAGGCCGGCCGCCGCAGCCCGCACACCGGAGAACGTCAGGTCGGATCCGAGCGCGGCATGCACCGCGAACACGCTCAGGCCCGGACGCCACGCTGCCCGCGCCCGGTCCAGGTCACCCGGCACCCGTTCCAGCATCCCGGGCAGGGTGGCCAGGTGGTTGGCCGCGACGACCGCGCGCCGGCCGGCGACCCGGCGTCCATCGGCCGTGTGCACCGCGACCGCGCGTCCGTCGCGTACCTCGATGCGGTTGACCACGGCGTCGCACTCGACCACGCCGCCCCGGTCCGTCAGCAGCCGGATCAGCGCGGCCGGCAGCGCGCCCGAGCCACCCAGCGGCGTCGACCAGCCGAATCGCAGCCGGCCCGCGGTGATCGAGGACGGCAGCACGCCGGTGCCGGGACGACGCGGGTCCTGGATGGTGGCCAGCGACAACCAGAGCATGAGATCCCGTACGGCGGGATGGCCGAACCGCTCGTGCACGACGTCCCACGCCGAGCGCGCCCGGAGGTCCCGGTATGCCGCGGCAGCCGCCGACGAGCCCAGGTCGAACCCCGACGACCAGCGCCCGTGCACCTCGGCCAGCCCGCCCTGCCACTCCTCGACGAGCTGCCGGAAGGCCACCGCGTCCGCTGCCGACCAGCGTGCGATCTCGTCGGCCGTGGCGTCCAGGCTGCGATGCACCGTCAGCAGCGACCCGTCGTCGCGGGGGAGTACCACGGCCGGGTCGGTATGCACATACTCAAGTCCCCAGCGCGACACCAGTTCCAGTTCGTCGTCGGCGAGCAGCGGGTTCGACTGGATCAGCACGTGCGCCGACGAGCACGAGTCGTGCGCGAAGCCGGGCAGCGTCAGCTCCTCGGTCACCGTGTTCCCGCCGGGGATCGGCCGGGCCTCCAGCACCGCAACGTCAAGACCGGCAGAGGCCAGGTACGCGGCGCAGATCAACCCGTTGTGGCCGGCGCCGACGACCACGACATCCACTTCCTCCGGCATGCCCATCGGCCGATCCTGCCATGCACACGATTGCAATAGCTATGGCCTGCGCAGGTGTAACCATGTTGACGTGTCGTGGGCAAACGTTTGGGGGAAGGGCTTGCTACCGTCCTGCGACGATGGACCTCCAAGCCGTGCTGCGCGCCCTCGCCGACCTCGCTCCGGCCGGCGCCGACCGGATACTCGACGTGACCCGCGGCGGCCGGGCGCTCGCCTGGCTGCCCCGGCCCGACGTGGCGCCGCGCGGCAAGGCCTTCGACCGGCTGGCCGCGCTGGACGCGCTGCATCGCGAGGAGCGCCTGCTGCGTCGTGGCTGGGGTCTGGTGGTCGGCTCCATGCCGGTGGATGGCAAATTGCAGCGGGTACGCCTCCCGTTGCTCACCGAACCGGTGCGGCTGCAACGCGGTCTGCGCGGCTACCACGTCCTGCCGGCCGGCGAACTGGAGGTCACCCCGCTCATCCGCAACCGGACGCTGGCCGCCGACCTGGCGAACGGCCCGCTGGTCGGCACCCCGCCGTGGCTCACCGCGGTCGGCACCACGGCCTGGATGCGGGCGGTGGCCGAGGCCGCCGGGCTGCCGGTCGCCGACGTCCGCCCGGCCGGTGAGATCCCCCGCAAGTTGCCGGCCGACGACCTGGTCCTGTTCCCGGCCGCCGCCCTCTACCTGTCCCGCGACGTGTTCAGTGCCGGTCTGCGCGACGCCCTGATCTCCTGGGCCGCCCGCCCCGGCCTGGACCGCACCGCGCTGGCCCACGTCTACGGCGACACCCAGGCCCCGGTCCCGCCGTCCGCCGACGAGGACGTGCTGTCCCCGCTCCCGCTCAATCCGGCCCAGCGGGAGGTGGTCCGGGCCGCGCGGGAACGGCCGCTGACCGTGGTCTCCGGCCCGCCCGGCTGCGGCAAGAGCCACGCCGTCGTCGCGGCCGCCATCGAGGTGGTCGACCGCGGCGGCTCGGTGCTGATCGCGACCCAGTCCAGTCACGCCGCGGACGTGCTCGGCGACCTGCTGCGCCGCTATCCGGGCCCGACCCCGGTGCTGTTCGGCGACGCCGAGCGGCGCGCCGCCATCGCCACCGAACTCGGCGCGGGCGCCCCGGCCGGCACCCCGGACCGGGTGCTGCGGGCCGACCGGGACGCGGTCGAGCGGGCCCGCAGCCGGGTCCGCGGCCTGGAGTCCGCGATCGAGGCCGCGCTGGCCACCGAGGCCCTGGCCGCCGAGTTGCCGCAGTGGGAGCCGCTGCTGCCCGGCCTGGCCGTCGACGTGCCCGGCGCCTTCACCCCCGACGCCGGCCTGGATCCGGCCCGCAACCGATGGTCCCGCTGGTGGCAGCGCCGCCGCCTGGGCGTCGCCGGGGCTGTCCCGGACGACCGGGTGACGGCCGCCCTCGAAGCCGCCCGCTGCATCCGGGCCGCCGCCCGCCTGGCCAGCACCGGCGGCACCGACCTGACCGCCACCTGGACCGCACTGGTCGCCGCCGACGAGGCCCTGGCCGAGGCCGCCGGTCAGGCCGTCCGCCGCCGGGCCACCAGCGCCGCCCGCTGGTCGCGGGAGGCCAGGCGGGCGGCCGGCGGCCTGGCCACCGCACTGCGGGCCGGCCGCGACCGCCGCCGCGAACTCCTGGCCACCCTCCCGGGCCCGGCCCTGGTCCGGGCCCTGCCACTGTGGATCGGCACGGTCACCGACGTGGAGGATCTGCTGCCGCCCACCCCCGGCCTGTTCGACCTGGTGATCCTCGACGAGGCGTCGCACGTCGACCAGATCCGCGCCGCCGCCGTGCTGGCCCGCGCCCGCCGCGCCCTGATCGTCGGCGATCCGCGCCAGCTGCGGTTCGTCTCCTTCGTGGCCGACGTCGACGTGACCGGCACCCTGCGCCGGCACGGCCTCGACGACCGGGTCGACGTGCGCCGGGTCAGCGCCTTCGATCTGGCCGCCGGTGCCGCCCCGGTCACCTGGCTGGCCGAGCACTACCGCGGCGACCCGCACCTGATCGAGTTCTCGGCACAGCGCTTCTACGCCGGCCGGATCACGCTGGCCACCCGGCACCCGCGCAACGAGGACGCCGACGCCATCGACGTGGTTCGCGTCGCCGACCCCGCCGCCGAGGTCACGGCGGCCGTGGAGGTGGTCCGCGACCTGGTCGGGAAGGGCGAGAGCGGCATCGCGGTGCTGACCCCGTTCCGCGCTCAGGCCGAGGCGGTCGAGGCCGCGCTGCTGGCCGCCTTCGACCTGCCCGAGATCGAACGACTCGGCCTGCGGACCGGCACCGTGCACGCGTTCCAGGGCAGCGAGGCCGGCACCGTGGTGGCCTCGCTCGGCCTGGCCGGCGACGACCCGGCCGGCCGGCACCGGTTCGTGGCCGACCCCAACCTGTTCAACGTGCTGGTGACCCGCGCACGCCGCCGCATGATCGTGGTGACCGCGCTGGGCCCGCAGACCGGCGGCCTGGTGGGGGAGTACCTCGCGCACAGCGCCCGCCGGCCGGCCCCGCCGGCCGGCGGTACCGGCAGCGGCGATCGGACCTGGCCCGGAAGACTGGCCGCAGAGCTGGCCCGGGCCGGCGTGCCGGTGCGGCGTGACTACCCGGTAGGCGACTGGCACGTGGACCTGTGCGCCGGAGAAGCCGGGCCCGCCACAGCCGGACATATCAGAAATGCCGGAAGGGTGAGCGGCGGGCGCGCAGGCGTTGGGCCCGGAGGCTTCGCCGCCGCACAAATCGAAAATACCGTAAGTGCGCCCGGCGAAAGCGCCGGCGTGGCCGGCCTCATCTGCGCGGTGCATCCCGACGGGCCGGCTGCCCACATCCGTCGCGAGCGGGCCCTGCGCCGGGCCGGTTGGCGCCTGCTCGACGCGTTCCCCAGCCGCTGGTCGGACAACCCGGCCGCGGCCGCCCTGGAGCTGAGCCGGCAAGTACTTGCCCAGCAGGAAAGTGAGTCGTAGACTTTCCCGCAAGGAAAGTACATGTCGAGGGGGAAATACCATGACCATCCCACCGATCGACGCCGAGCTCGCCCTGGCCGAGGTGCAGGCCCGCCGCGCGCAGGTGATCGACAACAACCTCACCCCGCCATGGTTCTGGCCGTCGCTCGGCGGTCTCATCCTCCTGTTCGTCGCGGCCGTCGAGAGCGAGGTGCCCTGGCTGGTCGCCACCGGCAGCATCGTCTACGGCGTCGGCCTGGCCGTCCTGATCGCGCTGGTGGTCCGCCGGGTGCGGGTGCAGATCCGGCCCGAGCTGCTGGGCGTCCGGGGCTTCCTCACGATCTTCGGCTTCGCGGCCGGCCTGGTCGTCGCCGGTCTCGCCGTGGGGCTGACCCTGGAGGCGCTCGACGTGCCCTGGCCGGCCACCCTCGCCTGCCTCCCGGTCGCCGCCGGCCTGGCGTTCGGCGGCCCGCGCCTGATCCGCCACCTGCGCACGCTGATGCTGGACGGCCCGCGGTGACCGAGCCGCGGTTCGACGAACTGATCCACGCACCCACCCGCCTCTCCCTGGTCAGCCTCCTGGCCGCCACCGAGTGGGCCGACTTCAAATACCTGCGCGACAGCGTGGGCCTCTCCGACTCGGCGCTCTCCAAGCAGCTCACCACGCTCGAGGAGGCCGGCTACGTCGAGATCCGCAAGAGCTTCGTGGCCAAACGCCCGCGCACCTCGGCCCGGCTGAGCGCGGCCGGGCGCCAGTCCTTCACGGCGCACATCGCCGCGCTTCAGGAGATCGTGGCGCGCGCCGGGCTCTCGGTGGTGCCCGACGAGGTCAGCCCCTGACCGGCGGGCCGGGCCAGCCGGATCCCGATGGCGCCGGCCACCGCCACCACCCCGAGCACCAGCAGCGCCGCGTCCAGGCCGCCGATCGCGCCGCTGAGCCCGGCCACCACGAGCGGGCAGGCGAACTGGCCGAGGAACACCGCCGACGTCCACAACCCGGTGCCGCGGCCGCGCTGCTCGAAGGTGAGCGAGCCGAGCGACCAGGTGAGCAACGCCGGCAGCAGCAACCCGTTGCCGAACCCGGTGAGCACCGCGAACGCCACCACGGCCGGCACCGTCGAGGCCAGCGAAAGGCCGGCCAGGCCCAGTCCGGACAGCGCGAAGGCCATTGGCGCGGTGACCGCCGGGCCGAAGCGGGCCAGCCGGGCGAAAAGGAACGCGCCGGTCGCGGTGCCCAGCGAGCCGATCGCGCTGACCGCACCGATGGTGGCCGTGGACGCCACGCCGATGTCGTCGAGCTTGAACGACAACTCCACGATGAGGACGTAGAAGACCAGACCGCCGAGCAGGCTCACCCCGGCCGGGGCCGCGATCTGCCGCCACGGCACCGGCGCCAGCCTGCGCTCGGCGGCCACCGGTGCCGGCTGCCACAGGTAGCGGGCGGCCAGCGCCGCTAGTGGGAGGCTCACCGCGTACAGCCAAAAGGGGGTGCGCCAGTGCTGCGCGCCCAGCGCGCCGCCCACCGCGAAGAAGACCGTGGCGGCGACCGTGGTGTAGACGACCTGAAGGCCGAAGTAGCGCTCCCGCTGCGGGCCGTGGAAGTAGTCGGCCAGCAGCGTCGTGCAGCAGGTCATGATGGCTGCCTCAGTGAGACCGACCAGCACCCGGCTGGCCACGATCAGCTCCAGCGAAGGCAGGTAGAGCGGCGCGGTGCCGACGATCGCGTACACCACCAGGGCACCGACCAGCAGCCGCTTGCGGCCCAGCCGGTCGACGATCCGCCCGGCCACGGTCGCGGTGAGACCGATGATCAGGGCGGGCGCGGTGAGCACGATCGGGGTCAGCGTCGCCACGCCGGGGGTGCCGGCGAACGCGTCCTCGATGCGCGGCAGCACCGGGGCCAACAGCACGGCGCCGAGCACCCCGAGGCAGCTGGACAGCAGCAGGATGAGGGCCTGCATGCGCCCGGCCGGGCGGCCGGTCGCGGGGTCGACAAGGGTTTCCGGCACGGTCCGCTCCCAGGGGTGAGGGTGATGGGCGTCACTGGCCAGCCAGTGTCGGCGTGCCGGGCCGGGCCGCGGAAATCACTAATCCTGAACCCCGCCATCCACCGGGCTGATGGCCCGTATCAGCAATCCGCTCTTCCCGGGGGCGCCGCCGGTGCCGGACCGTGGGGAGCTGCCGGAACTCGACCGCTCCGACCCCGAGGGTGCCATCGCCGAGGCCGTGAAGCGCTACTCCAACTGGGGCCGCTGGGGCGCCGATGACGTGCTCGGCACGCTCAACTTCCTGGACGACGCCAAGCGCCGCGAGGGCGCCGCGCTGGTCCGCCGCGGGGTGAGCTTCTCGCTGGCCCAGTCGTTCGACATGAACGGGCCGCAGAAGGGCTGGCGCCGCCGCACCAACCCGGTGCACACCTTGCTGGACACCGGCCTGGACGCGGAACGCGGCCAGGGCTTCCCGCACGGCCTGGGCGGCGCCGACGACGTCGTCTTCATGCCGCTCCAGGCGTCGACCCAGTGGGACGGGCTGGGCCACATCTTCGACCACGGGCGCGCCTGGAACGGCCGGCGGGCCGGCGACGTGGTGACCAGCGAGGGCGACCTTGTCACCGGCATCGAGACGGCGGCCGCGGCGATCGCCGGCCGGGGCGTGCTGCTCGACGTCGGCCGCGCGTTCGGCACCGGCGGCGAACTGCCGGACGGCTTCGCCATCACCGCCGAGCACCTGCGGGCCACCGCCGAGGCGCAGGGCAGCCCGGTCGGCCGCGGTGACCTGGTCTGTGTGCGCACCGGCCGGCTGGCCCGGGCCCGGCGGGAGGGCTGGGGCGACTACGCCGGCGGTCCGGCACCCGGCCTGTCGTTCACCACGGCCGGCTGGCTGCACGACTCCGAGATCGCCGGCATCGCGACCGACACCTGGGGTTTCGAGGTCCGCCCGAATGAGTTCGACGACGCGTTCCAGCCCCTGCACCAGGTCGCCATCCCGCACCTCGGCCTGTTCATCGGCGAGATGTGGGACCTGGACGCGCTGGCCGACGACTGCGCCGCGGACGGCGTCCACGACTTCTGGCTCACGGCGGCTCCGCTGCCGGTGACCGGCGCGGTCGGCGCTCCGGTCAACCCCCTGGCCGTGAAATGAGCCGTCAAGTGAGGAGCATCCGATGACCGCCGTGCACACCGTCCTCGTCGTGGGCAGCGGCCTGGCCGGCACCGCGACCGCCATCCACCTGGCCGGCCGGGGCGTCGCCGTCGACCTGGTCGAGATCAAGCCGGACATCGCCGCGATCGGCTCCGGCATCACCCTGCAGGGCAATGCCCTGCGCGAACTGCGTGCGCTGGGCGTCTGGGAGAGCTGTCGGGAGCAGGGGTACGCCTTCGACGTCACCGGCCTGCGCGCGCCCGACCCGGCCGGCACGCTGCTCGTGGAGATCCCGGACGCCCGCACCGGTGGCCCGGACCTGCCCGCCGTGATGGGCATGCCCCGGCCGGCGCTGGCCCGCATCCTGGTCGACCGGGCCGTGGCGGCCGGCGTGCGGGTCCGCTTCGGCACCACGTACACGTCGCTGCGCCAGGACGACGCGGGCGTGGACGTGACATTCGCGGACGGCTCGACCGGCCGGTACGACCTGGTGGTGGGCGCCGACGGGGTCCGGTCGTGGACCCGGCGGCAGCTCGGCATCGAACTGGAGACCCGGTCGACCGGCATGGGCATCTGGCGCGCGTTCGGGCCGCGGCCGGCGAGCGTGACCCGGACCGACCTGTACTACGGCGGGCCGTCGTACATCGCCGGGTACTGCCCGACCGGGGAGAACTCGCTGTACGCGTACATCGTGGAGCCCGCACAGGACCGCTCCACGCTGACCCCCGCGGAGCAGCTCGCCACCATGACGGAGCTGGCCGCGGCGTACCACGGACCCTGGGACGAGATCCGCGACCTGCTGACCGACCCGCAGACGGTGAACTACACCTGGTTCGAGACGCACGTGCTGCCGGCGCCGTGGCACCGCGGCCGGGTGGTGCTGATCGGCGACGCCGCGCACACCTGCCCGCCCACCCTGGCCCAGGGCGGCGCACAGGCCCTCGAGGACGCCGCGGTGCTGACCGGACTGCTGACCGAGCGGGACACCGTGGACGACGACCTGTGGGCCACCTTCACCGCCCGCCGCTTCGACCGCGCCAAGACCGTGGTCGACGCGTCCAACCAGCTCGGCCAGTGGCTGCTCGACGACGTGCGGGGCGACGTGCCCGGCCTGATCCGCAGCGTCGCGGCCGTCGTCAGCCGGCCGGCGTGAACGGAGAGACGATGACCCAGCGACTCATCACCCACCTGCGGCACGTCGACCTGGCCGTGCCCGACTACGGCAGGCAGCTCGACTTCTACACCGGCACCTGGGGCCTGAAGGCCGAGCACAGCGACTCCGGGCTCACCTTCCTGGCCGCCGAGGGCAGCCCCGAGCAGTACGTGGTGCGGCTGCGCCAGGCCCGCGACAAGCGCATCGACCTGATCGCGTTCGGCGCCGCCTCGGCCGCCGACGTCGACACCCTGGCCGCGCGGCTGGCCGCCGACGGCGTGCGGCTGGTCGGCGAGCCCGGCAAGCTGCAGACCCCGGGCGTCGGCTACGGCTTCCGGTTCTTCGACAACGAGGGCCGTACGGTCGAGATCTCCGCGGACGTGGCGGTCCGGCAGCACCGGCCGATCGAGGAGGGCGAGTCGATCCCGGTCCGCCTCTCGCACGTCGTGCTCAACTCGGCCGACCCGGAGGCCACCCGCGCGTTCTACGAGAAGCACCTGGGGTTCGCGCTGTCCGACACCCTGATGCACCCGCACCTGGGCAAGATGATGTGGTTCATGCGGGTCAACACCTGGCATCACAGCCTCGCCATCGCCCGCTGCCCGCACCCGTCGCTGCACCACGCCAGCTTCGAGCTGCGCGGCCTCGACGAGTACATGCGCGGCACCGGCAGGGTGCTCCGGGCCGGCGTCGAGAAGATCTGGGGACCTGGCCGCCACCTGGCCGGCAACAACACGTTCAGCTACTTCCTCGACCCCAGCGGCAACACCATGGAGTACACCACCGAGCTGGAGCGGATCGACGAGGACACCTGGCACCCGCACCTCTACGACTTCACCCGGCCCGAGGTGGCCGACCAGTGGGGCACCGCGAACGCGATGAACGAGTTCGTCGCGAAGCGCTCGTTCAACGACCCCGACCAGGGGCTGTTCCAGGCCCCGCCGGTCTGATGCGGTTCGCTACCTACGAGGCGGGCGGCGAGCGCCACGCGGCGGTCGTCTCCGCGGCCGGCCTGCACGCGCTCCCCGGTGTCACGGTTCTCGACCTGGTGCGCGGCGGCCTGCCGGCGGCGCGGGAGATCGGTGCGGCGGCCCTCGGCGGGCCGGCCGTGCCGGTCGGGTCGGTGCGGCTGCTGCCGCCACTGGAGCCGGTGGCGGTACGCGACTTCGTGGCGTTCGAGGAGCACGTCGAGGGCGTCGTGCGCAGCGTCGCCGGTGGTGCCGGGGTGCCGCCCGAGTGGTACGAGGCACCGGCGTTCTATTTCACCAACCCGTACGCGCTGGTCGGCGCGCACGACGACGTGCCGGTGCCGCCCGGCTCCAAGCTGTTCGACTTCGAGCTGGAGGTCGCCGTGGTGGTCGGCCGGGACGGCGCGTCGCTGACCCCGGAGCAGGCCCGCGAGCACATCTTCGGCTACGCGGTCATGAACGACTGGTCGGCCCGCGACCTGCAACGCCGCGAGATGAGGGTGCAGCTCGGCCCGGCCAAGGGCAAGGACTCGGCCACCACCCTCGGGCCCTGGCTGGTCACCGCCGACGAACTGGCCCCGCGCGCCGATCCGGACGGCCACCTGCCGCTGGAGATGCGGGTGTCGGTCAACGGCACCGAGATCGGCCGGGATCTGTTGTCGCACATGGGCTGGCCGTTCCAGGACCTGATCGCGTACGCGTCCCGCGGCACCACGGTCCGGGCCGGTGACGTGCTCGGCTCCGGCACCTGCGGCAACGGCGGCTGCCTGGCCGAGCTGTGGGGCCGCCGGGGCGCGACCGAACCGCCGCCGCTGCGGCCCGGCGACGTGGTCGAGATGACCGTCGAGGGCATCGGCACCATCCGCAACCGGGTTGTCGAGGGCCTCGACCTGCCACCCGTCCGCCCCGCCCGCCGCCGCTGAGAGGACCTCACGATGTACGAGTACTTCCCCGGCAACTACGTCTGGAACCTGGGCGTCGTCGCCACCCTGAACTCCGGCGGGCTGATCGACGAGGTGGACCGGGCCTGCCGCCCGATCCGGGAGGCGGCGACCCGGGGTGAGGACGCCGGCACGCCGGACTTCCTGCGGGCCTGGACCGCGCTCACCGACCAGCTCGTGAGCCAGGCCGAGGCCGCCGAGAAGGCCGGGCACCGGCGCACCGCCGGCCAGCTGTACTTCCGGGCCACGAACTACCTGTGCCAGGCCGAGCGGATGCTGTCCAACGCCGACCCGGACCGGCTGCCGGCCTACCGCCGGGTGCTGTCGCTGGCCGGGAAGGCGTTCGAGCTGCGCGACCCGCGGATCAGCCGGGTGGAGATCCCATACCGGGGCGGCAGCCTGCCCGCGTACTTCAGCGCCGCGCCGGGTGATGGTCCCGCGCCCGTCGTCGTGCTGGTCAACGGGCTCGATTCGACCAAGGAGCACATGTACGCGTCGAGCCACTGGGCGGAGCTGGCCGCGCGCGGCATCTCGTGCCTGATGCTCGACCAGCCCGGCACCGGCGAGGCGCTGCGGCTGCGCGGCCTGACCGCCCGGATCGACGCCGAGACGTGGGCCGGTGCCGCGGTCGACTACCTGGAAACCCGCTCCGGTGTGGACGCTGCGCGGATCGGCATCGTGGGCTGGTCGCTGGGCGGCTATTACGCGCCGCGCGCCGCCGCGTACGAGAAAAGATTTGCTCTCTGCGTGGCCTGGGGCGCCAACCACAACTGGGGCGCGGTGCAACGACGCCGGCTGGAACGCGAGGGTGAGCGCCCGGTCCCGCACTACTGGGAGCACGTGCTGTGGGTCTGGGGCCACACCGACCTGGCCGAGTTCATGGAGTACGCGGACGGCGTGCACCTGGACGGCGTGGTCGAGCACATCACCGTGCCGTTCCTGATCGCGCACGGCGCCGGCGACCGGCAGATCCCGCTGGAGTACGCCCGTCGCTCCTACGACCAGGCGGTCAACAGCCCGAAGCGCGAGCTGCGCGTGTTCACCGCCGAGGAGGGCGCGACCGAACACATCGGCCTCGACCACCTGCCGCACGTGAGCAGCTTCATCGCCGACTGGGTGGCCGACACGTTCGCCGCATGACATCTGTCATCCGAACCGGTGTGCGGGCGCACTACTGAGCCGGCCCGCGGCATCGAACACTTTCTGCATGACGAGTTCAGGTGCTGCGCCGGCGGTCGAGGTGACCGAGCTGACCCGGCGCTACGGCAGCTTCCTCGCGGTGCGGGGAGTGTCGTTCCAGGTGGAGCGGGGCGAGCTGTTCGCGCTGCTCGGCACCAACGGTGCCGGTAAGACGTCCACGCTCGAGGTGGTCGAGGGCCTGGAGCGGCCCACCGGCGGCGGCGTGCGGGTGCTCGGCCACGACCCGTACACCGAACGCCCCGCGGTGCGCCCGCGGATCGGCGTGATGTTGCAGGAGGGCGGCTTTCCGCCGGACCTCACGGCCGCGGAGACCCTGGCCATGTGGGGCGGTACGCTCTCCCGCCCGCGCCCGGTGGGCGAGGTGCTCACGCTGGTCGGCCTGGACCATCGGGCGACGGTACGGGTCAAGCAGCTCTCCGGCGGCGAGCGGCGCCGCCTCGACCTGGCGCTGGCCCTGCTCGGCCGGCCCGAGGTGCTGTTCCTCGACGAACCGACCACCGGCCTCGACCCGGAGAGCCGGCAGCGCACCTGGCAACTGGTCCGCGGCCTGCTGCTGGACGGCGTCACGGTGCTGCTCACCACGCACTACCTGGAGGAGGCCGAGGCGCTCGCCGACCGGCTCGCCATCATGCACCGCGGCGAGATCGTGACCACCGGGTCGGTGGCCGAGGTGGTGGCGGCGTATCCGGCGCGGATCCGGTTCGCGCTGCCCGAGCACGTGCACCGGGGCGAGCTGCCGGCGATCTCCGGGGTGCAGCCGGGCGACGGGCGGGCCATCACCATCCAGACCGCGGCCCTGCAGCAGACGCTGACCGTCCTGCTCAACTGGGCCGCCGACCGCGACATCGCGCTCGGCGAACTGGACGCCCGCTCGGCCTCCCTCGAAGAGGCGTTCCTGGCGATCGCCGGTGCCGACCGCGAGGCGGTGGCCGCATGAGTGCCGTGCTGCGCCGGGTCCGGTCGCTGTCCGCCGCCGAGATGCGCCTGCTGTTCCGCAACAAGACCGCCGTTTTCAGCGCGTTCGTGCTGCCCCTCGGCATGGTCGGCCTGCTGGCCGGCGTCAAGATCGACGGTGGTCAGCTGTCCACCAACGCGTTCGTCATGACGTCGCTGCTCGGCTTCGTGCTGCTCGCCGCGGTCTATTACAACCTGGTGACCACGTACGTCTCCCGGCGCGAGGAACTGGTGCTCAAGCGCCTGCGGGCCGGGGAGCTCACCGACCGCGAGATCCTCGCCGGGGTGGCCGCGCCGGCCATCGTGGTGGCCGTCCTGCAATGCCTGGTGGCCGCCGTGGCCGGCGCGGCCTGGCTCGGCCTGCCGGTGCCGGTGAACCTGGTGCTGCTGCTGGTCGCGGTGCTCGGCGGCACGGTGGTGTTCGTGTTGCTGGCGGCGGCCTCCGCGGCGTTCACCCGGACCGCCGAGATGGCCCAGGTGACCACGCTGCCGGTGCTGATGGCCTGCCTGCTGGGCTCGGGCGTGGTCCTGCCGCTGACCGAACTGCCCGAACCGGTCGCCGACGTGCTGCGGGTGCTGCCGCTCACCCCGGTGGTCGACCTGATGCGCCTCGGCTGGTCCGGCACGGTCGGTGTGGAGGCGCCGGCCGGCTTCACCGGCGTGCTGGCGCCGTCGCTGGCCCCGCTCGGCCTGCTCGCGGTCTGGCTGGTGCTGGGCACGCTGGCGGTCAAGCGCTGGTTCCGCTGGGAACCGCGGCGCTAGGGTCGGCTTCATGTTCAGGTGGTGGCGGGAACGCAGCCAGGCGGCGCGCTTCGACTTGTCGGTCCGGGGGTCGTTCTATCTGAACTTCGGCATCGTGGTGGCCCTGGCCACCGTGTCGCTGATGTCCGACCTGGGCGACGGCACCTGGCTGGTGCTGCTGCTGTTCGCGGCCCAGGCGGTGTGCTGCACCCTGCTGGTGCGCGCCGGCCTCGACCACCACGCCGGCCGCCGCTCCCGCCCGGTCGTGCTGGCCGTGGTCGCGGTCGCGGTGACCGCGGCCGGGGTGCTGGCCGCGTATCTCGCCTACCCCGACGCCGACCCCGACCGGCAGGACGGGCCGGCGAACGCCATCCTGGTCATCCTGGGCGGCTGCCTGGTGGCGGCGCTGACCACCGCGGTCCGGTCGTACGTCACCGTCGCCACCGGCCTGGCCCTGTGCGCGACCGCGTACGGGATCTCGGCCGCCCAGGGTGTCCGCAACATTCCCGGCCTGCTCGCGTTCGGCTTCATGCTCCTGGTCGTCGGCCTGGCCTGCCGGGTGACCACCTGGATGCTCGACGTGGTGTGGGAGCTCGACCGCGCCCGGCAGGTGCAGGCCGGCCTCGCGGTGGCCGAGGAGAGGCTGCGCTTCGCCCGCGACCTGCACGACGTCGTCGGCCGAACGCTCTCGGTCATCGCGCTGAAATCGGAGCTGGCCGCCCAACTGGCCCGCCGAGGCCGCGACTCGGCGATCGACGAGATGCTCGAGGTGCGCCGCATCGCCCAGGAGTCGCTGGACGAGTTGCGCGCCGTGGTCGGCGGTTACCGCGCCGCCGACCTGGACTCGGAGCTGGCCGGCGCCCGCTCGCTGCTGGCCTCGGCCGGCATCGAATGCCGCATGATCGGCGACGGCAGCGGCCTGCCCGCCGAGGTGCAGGGCACGCTGGGCTGGGCGGTCCGCGAGGGCACCACGAACGTGCTGCGGCACAGCGACGCCCGCACCTGCACCATCACCCTGCGCGGCGCCGCCGCCGGCGAAGTCACGCTGACCATGGACAACGACGGCGTCCGCGCCCCCGCCCCGGCCGCCGGGTCCCGGGTCCGCTTCGGCAGCGGCCTGGTGGGCCTGGCCGAGCGGCTGGCCGCGCTGGGCGGCACCGCCACCGCCGAACGCCACGGCAAAGACAGCTTCCGCCTGACGATCACCCTCTCGGCCGCCCCCGCGGCGGCGTCCCGCTCCGCGGCACCGCCCGCCCCCGCTCCACCGCTCACCATTCCCGCCGCCACGGCCACCGCGCCCGAGCCGCCGATATCGGCGGGTGACGTAGCTGGAGAGCGGGAGCCCGCGTGAGCGACACGCCGATCCGGATTCTGCTGGCCGACGACGAGCACCTCATCCGCGGCGCCCTGGCCGCGCTGCTCGGGCTCGAGCCCGACCTCACCGTCGTGGCGCAGGCGGCCACCGGCGCCGAGGCGCTGTCGATGGCGCGGGCGCTGCACCCCGACGTGGCCGTGCTCGACCTTCAGCTCCCGGACCTCGACGGGGTGCGGGTCGCCGAGCGGCTGCACGACGAGCTGCCGCGGTGTCACACGATGATCGTTACCAGTCATGGGCTGCCGGGGCATCTCAAGCGCGCGCTCACCGCGGGGGTCCGCGGCTTCCTGCCCAAGACGGTGTCGGCCGAGACGCTGGCCACCGTGGTGCGCACCGTGCACGGCGGCGGCCGCTACGTCGACCCGCAACTGGCCGCCGAGGCGATCGGGGCCGGCGACAGCCCGCTCACCGCCCGCGAGGCGCAGGTGCTGGAACTCGCCGCCGCCGGCGCACCGGTCGAGGAGATCGCCCGGAAGGCGGCGCTGTCGGCCGGCACGGTTCGCAACTACCTGTCCGCCGCGGTCACCAAGCTGGGCGCGGCCAACCGGCACGAGGCGGTCCGGCTGGCCCGCAGCTACGGCTGGATCTGAACGCCGAATCCAAATCGATTCCGCAATTTATCCGTGGCAATAGCTTGTGTCCCACATGGACCCGTGGCAATATCGTCGGCGATCATCAACTGAGTGCGGCGGGCTTCCGCCGAACGGGGACTTAGGGAGATGTTCTGCCATGGGCGAATTATTGCATCCGTCGTGCGCTGGATGACATGCCGGTCCGGACCGAGACCGTTGCGATCAACATTGGTGAGGATGCCGAATTAGGCGACCGCGTGGATGCGGTCGAATGGTCGTGCGACGCGTTGTCGCTCGATCCGGCACACCTCGGAAACGTGCGGAACGCGCAGTGGGAGACCTCCTACCTGTTTGCCGATTCGGGGGGCACGACTGTCGGTCTCCTTTCGCTGCACCGCAGCCGGTCGGAGCATTTCCCGGTGGAGATGTTCGACCCGGCGGCGGTCGCGCCCGCGGTCTTCGGGGCCTGGCGCCGGCCGGCGAGCGACTACCTGTTCCTCGGCGGCGGCACCGATCTGGTGGCCGGCTGTGCCCTGGCCCGGCACCTGCCGGAGGCGGAGCGGGCGCGGGTCGGGCGGGCCCTCGCCGACGCGGCCTTCGCGACCGCCGAACGACGCGGACTGTGCCCGGCCGCGATGTACGTGCCGGACGGCCAGGCCGCCCTGTTCCGTGCCGGCCACCGCCCCGGCGTGGTGGTCGAGCACCTGGCCGAACTGCCGGTACCGGGCCCGGACCTCGACTCCTACCTGGCCTTTCTCGACTCGGGACGGCGCTCGGTGGTGAGCCGCGACCTGAACCGCCTGGAGCGGGCGGGCCTGCACGGCCGGCCCGGTCCGGCCGCGGATGCGGCCGCCGAGGGCGCTCCGCTGGTGGCCGCCGTGAAGCGCCGGCACGGCATCGCGGAACACCCGCGGCTCACCGCCCTGCGGCTGAGCCGGTGGGCCACCGTGCCGGTCGGGTGGCGGCTGGCGTTCGAGGTGCGCGACCGGCACGGCCGGCTGGCCGCGGTCAGCTTCGGCTGCCACGACGGCGACGTCCTCGAACTGTTCGAGATCGGGTTGGACGACGGCGCCGACCGGCATCTCGCCTATGTCGAGGCGCTGGTCTACGCGCCGATGCGATATGCGATTGCCGAGCGGTGCCGGGTCATTAGACTCGGGCTCGGATCGTCCCGCCCCAAAGACCTGCGCGGAGCACGGTTCATTCCCATGTGGGCCATCGGAGAGGAGATGCGGAAATGACCGCGCAGACCGATGACATTCGCAGCGAGGAATGGCAGAACGCACTTCCGGACGCCACCGTTCCGCAAAACCGCCGACAATTTCCGCGCTGCGATTCGTGGAACGCGTGGAAAATCGGCGGGGCATTCAATTCCCGCTCGGGACGCTGTTGGCGGACGGCTCGTTCGGAGCCGTTTCCGGCGGGCTCAGCGGCACGACCGGAATGCGATGACCGTAACCGAGCGCCCGCCGCCCGCGCCACATCCACTGCGCATCCGCGCAGTCCGCTACCAGTTCCTGGTGGTGGGCCGAACTTGCCGTCCCTCGTGCGCACGCCTCAGGAGTTGAGCCTGCCATGACGATCCTTCAGGAACCGCGCCGCCTTCAGCGCATCGCCACGACCTACAGCCAGCGGGCCCGGCTCGACGCCTGGCGCACCCGCGGCGCCCGGCCGGCACCGGTCTCGTTCGGGCTGCGGCTGCGCGGCCCGGTGTCGCACGAACTGCTGGAGCAGGTGCTCACCGCGCTGGCCGCCCGGCACACCGCGATGCGCACCGCCTTTGCGCCGGACGCTGTCTGCCTGCCGCCCGGCGAGGTTCGCTGGGATCTGCGCCGCTTCCGGCCGGGGGAGCGGCCGGCCGCCTACGACTGGCTGCACGAGCCGTTCGACCTGACCGCGCCGCCGCTGTTCCGCGGCGTCCACCTGCGCTCCGGCGAGGTGTCCGAGATCGGGCTGGCGGTCGACCACATCGTCATGGACGGCGGCTCGGTGCGGGTGTTCCTGCTCGACTTCCAGCGGATCTACCGCTGGGCGGTGGGTGTCACCGCCGCGATCGGCGAGGGCGCCTCGGACATGGGCGAGTTCGCGCGGGCCGAGCGGGACTGGTGCCGCGAGCGCGGGGCCGAGTCGGTGCGGTTCTGGTCCGGGCGGTGGCGCGACTTCGGCCCGTTCCCGCCGCTGCGGATGGACCCGCCAGCCGGCGCCGGAGCTGGGGCCGGCGTCTGGCGGGACACGGTAGCCGTACACGGTCATGGTTTGAATGTCGGCCGGGTGACCACGCCGGTGCTCACCGCGGCGGCCGCCCTCGCCGCGATCCGGGACGTCACCGGCGCCACCGAGGCGGGCGTGATACTCCCGTCCGCGCGCCGGTTCCTGCCCGGTCTCGACCAGACCATCGGCTATCTCACCAACCGGGTGCTGCTGCGCCTCGACACTCCGGCCGGGCAGCCCTTCGAGGATCTGGTACGCGCCGTGCGGGCGTACACGATCTCGGCGCTGGAGCAGACCATGATGCCGTTCGAACTGCTCACCGCCGAACTGGCACCCGGCTCGGACCCGCGCCGCCCGGGTCACCCGTACCTCCATCTGAATGTCATGCGGCCGCCGGCCGCGCCGAGCCTCCCGGGTCTCGAGGTCGCCTGCTTCGAGCCGCCCCGCCACGACGCCGACGCCCACCTGTCCGGGATGCACGTCGATCTGGCGGACACGGCCGGGCCGGTGCTCTCGGCGACCTACGCCAACGCGGTGTTCGACCCGGCGTTCGTGGCCCGCCTGATGGAGCGGATGTCCGGATATCTGCAGGGAACCACCGGGTGATCGCCCGCGGCCGGCTGCTCGACCGCGGGCGACCGCTGGGGTTACTGGATGGCGAAGCTCGGGTGCGGCGGCTGGTTGTAGGCGGTGTTCTGCCAGGCAACCGCCTCGCGGTACATCCGGTCCTGCATCAGCGACGGACGCGAGATGCTGGTGGCGTCCGTGGTGGAGTAGATGCGCAGGGCCGTGTTGTTCGTGGTCGGGAAGATGACCTCCTCGCGCCAGTCACCGAGGATGTCGGCGGACAGCGACGGGGTGGCCTTGGTGCCGTTGTTCGAGTGCACGCCGCTACCGGTCAGCAGCCGGGTGTCCGAGCCGGTCCCGTACTTGCTGATGTTGGTGCCGTCGAGCAGCTCGCGCTGGGCGTCGCCGTCCCACCAGATCACGAAGTTGGCGCTGGACGGCTTGCGCCCGATGTTCGCGCCGCTGGTGTTGCGCAGGCCGTCGACCGCGTTCGACCAGGACTCGGCGCCCGGGCTGCCGGACCAGATGTCGGCCGAGACGGCCCGGCCGTTGTCGCAGTTGCAGGCCGGGGTCGACCAGATGATGCCGCCGGTGCGGGCGTCACCCATCCACATGGCCGGCTTGCTGCCGTCCTCGCTGGGCTTGAAGAACTCCAGCCCGGACCGGCTCGGGATCAGATCACCCACGTGGTACGCGTCGCCGTGCCCGCGCCCGGAGGTCCACAGCCCCGAGCCGTTGTCGTCGATGGCCATCGAGCCGTACATGATCTCGTCGCGCCCGTCGGCGTCCACGTCGGCGATCGACAGCTGGTGGTTGCCCTGCCCGGTCCACGCGGAGCCGTTCGTGGAGGAGTTGCTGTCGAACGTCCACTTGCGGGTCAGCGCGCCGCCCCGGAAGTCCCAGGCCGCGATAACGCTGCGGGTGTAGTAGCCGCGCGCCATGATGATGCTCGGGTACGAACCGTTGATGTACGCGGTGCCGGCCAGGAAGCGGTCGACCCGGTTGCCGTACGAGTCACCCCAGCTGCTCACGGTCCCGCGCGCCGGCACGTAGTCTGCGGTGGCCATCGCCGCACCGGTCTGCCCGTTGAAGACGGTGAGGAACTCGGGCCCGGCCAGCACGTAGCCGGACGAGTTGCGGTGGTCGGCGGACGCGTTGCCGATGACCACGCCGGTGCCGGAACGGGTGCCGTCGGCGGTCTTCATGGCCACCTCGGCCCGGCCGTCGCCGTCGTAGTCGAACACCTGGAACTGCGTGTAGTGCGCGCCGGCCCGGATGTTGCGGCCGAGGTCGATGCGCCACAGCCGGGTGCCGTTGAGCTTGTACGCGTCGATGAAGACGTTGCCGGTGTAGCCGGACTGTGAGTTGTCCTTGGCGTTGGACGGGTCCCACTTGAGGACGATCTCGTACTGCCCGTCGCCGTCCAGGTCACCCACGGAGGCGTCGTTGGCGGCGTACGTGTAGGACTCGCCGCTGGGCGTGGTGCCGCCACCCGGGATCTGGATCGGCACGTCCTGCTGGGCCGCGGCCAGCGCCACGGTCGGTGCGACCGCCGCGAGGGTCTCGACCCCGCCGCTCACCGGCCTGACCGTGTACGAGGCCCCGACCGGCCCGCTCGCATCGGTGAAGTTGGTGCCCGCGGTGATCGGCGCGGAGTTGAGCTTGGTGGATCCCCGGTAGACGTTGAACGCCACCCCGGCCGGGTCGGACTTGAGCAGCCGCCAGGACAGGAAGTTGCCCTTGGCGGAGCGCAGCACCACCAGCCCCCGGTCGAGCTTCTCGGTCGTGCTGGTCGGGTCCACGGCCGCGGCCACCGCGCCGGGCGTCTCAGCCGCCTGAGCCGACACCACCAACGTGGTGCCACCCCAGGCGACCGCAGCCACAGCCGCAACCACAGTCGCCCCCCGAACAACTTGCTTGACACGTTTCATTGTCGGCTTCCCCTACTCGGTGGTGGATAGGCAAGCGCTTTCCTGAAACGTAGCGTTAACATTGGTAATTGTCTATATGCGTCCAACTCCGAACTTCCATGTGCGGATCACCCACACCACCCAACCTGGACGTATGCATGCGGACGCCGCTGCCGACGGGCGGTGCCGGCCGGCTTGCCGCGGTGGTGAGGGGCGGTCGGGATCTCAGTCCCTGGCGGATGGTCGGCTGTTCGCATCGATGCCGCCGGCCGCCACGTCGGTGCCAGTGTGCCCGGTGCCCGGTGCCCGGTGCCAGTGTGCCCGGTGCCCGGTGCCCGGTGCCCGGTGCCCGGTGCCCGGTGCCCGGTGCCCGGTGGCTGTGCGTCCGGTGGCTGTGCGTCCGGTGGCTGTGCGTCCGGTGGCTGTGCGCCTGGTGGCGGTGACCCTGCCCGGTGAGTGGACCGTTGCTTCCCATCCGGCAGGTCAGAATGGACAAAGCGTATGAATCACCGCATTCTCGCGGCCCTCGGCGCGATCTTGAAAACTTGCTGTCTGCCGCGAACACGGAATCGACAACTCTGCCTCGACGGGCCACACCACGGCGCTCGGCGGACACGACTCGGCCGTCCCCGCCGCCCAGGTCGACCGAATCGGCCTTGGCGCCACCCTCGCGGACCTTGGCGGGCGGCCGACCACCGCTTCCGGTGTCGGAACGCCAAGATGGCGCTGCATGGGGAGGTCGCTTGCGGATCTTGGTGGGGGCGCCACGGGAAGCGGTGGTCGGCGCGTCAAGGTCGCTGTCAGCCGAAAGGGGATCGCTGAGTTGGGGGAGCGGGCGGAAGGGCGCCTGCCTGCTAACTTTTGGCTAGTTCTGGGGCTGGAGGCGGGATGAGCTTTGTTCAGATCATCGAGTACGAGACTGATCGGCCTGAGGAGATCGCGGCGCTCGGGGAGGCTCGAATGGCCGAGGGCGGGCCGCCGGACGGGTTCCGGCTCACGGTGGCTCGGGATCGGGACAATCCGAACCGGTACGTGAGCGTGGTGTCCTTTCCGTCCTACGAGGAAGCCATGGCCAACAGCGCGCGGCCGGACACCGACGAGTTCGCCCGGAAGATGGCGGCGCTGTGCACCAGCCCGCCGCGCTTCCGGAACCTGGACGTCATCCGCGAAGCTCTCTAGCGCAGCAGGCCCGCCAGCCAGGGGAGTTGGCGGGCCCACTGGTGGCCCACGCCGCCCTCGTGGTCGTTGAAGGGCCAGACGTCGATCACCTTGTCGGGCTGGGTCGCGGCCCTCGAGCCGTACCAGTTGAACGCGGCGTAGACCGTCGACGGCGGGCAGACCGTGTCCATCAGCGCCACCGAGAAGCGCGCGGGCGCGGTTGCCCGGCGGGCATGGTTGACGGCGTCGATGTAGGAGAGGGTCCGGTACGCCGTCTCCTCCCGGCCACGGTGCACCGACAGATAGCGGGCGACCTCGGCGTACGGGTCCTTCCCGGTGATCTGCACGGCCCGGCGGAAGTGGCACAGGAACGGGACGTCGGTGAGCACGGCGGCCACCTCGGGCACCAGACCGGCGACCGCCAGCGCCATGCCGCCGCCCTGGCTGCCGCCGGAGACCGCGATCCGGGCCGGGTCGACGCCGTCCACCGCGCGCAGCGCCTCGAAGGCCCGCACCGCGTCGGTGAACAGGCGCCGGTAGTAGTGGTCGTCCGGGTCGTTGATGCCCTTGGTCATGACGCCCGGCACGGCGGGACCGGCGCCCACCGGGTCGGGAGTGTCGCCGCCGTTGCCCCAGGTGCTGCCCTGGCCGCGGGTGTCCAGGAACAGTTCGGCATAGCCGGCCGTGGCCCAGCGGAGGTGATCGGTGGGCAGGCCGCGGCCGCCGCCGTAACCGTTGCAGCTGAGCACCGCCGGCAGTGGGCCGTCCACGCCGCGCGGCCGCACCAGCCAGCCGCGCACCGGGTGCCCGCCGAAACCGGCGAACGTCACGTCGTAGGTGTCCACCAGCGCCAGATGGGTCTCGACCGGGGAGATCTTCAAGCTGAGGTCGTACGCGCGGGCCTCGGTCAGCGTCTTCTGCCAGAAGGCGTCGAAGTCCGAGGGCTCGTCCACCTCGGGTGCGTAGCCGGCGAGTTCGGACGGGTCGAGGTCCCACAACGGCATGGGTGAAAAGCTCCTGATCGGCTGTGGGTGGGGGAAAGTGGCGCGGGCGTGCCGGGGCAAACCGGCACGCCCGCAAAACCGGAACTACAGAACCGTCACGGCGTCGATCCACTGGTCCTGGCCGCCGCCGATGTACAGGTTCATCGTGTGGACGACGTTGATCGTCGGGCAGCCGGGAGCCAGCGCCGTCAGGTCCAGCGCGTAGATGCCCTCGCCCGTGGGGTGGGCGTCGCCCTGGCACCACGTCCATGCGTCCCCGGTCTGGAAGGACACCGCGAACGAGCCGTTGTTCGACGGTGACGCGAAGGTCAGCGTGGCCCGCTTGCTCAGGTCGATCGGCTCGGCCAGCTGGGTGCCGAACCAGCCGCCCGCCGTGCCGGTCAGCCGCAGGCTCTGCGCCCCGTCCGCCTTGAACTCGGTGCTGGTCGCCGTCGTGCCCGCGTCCGGGTTGAAGTTGGCCGGAGCCCACCCCTGCACGCCGCTCTCGAAGTCGAACAGCTTGAGCGCCGCGCCCGGTTCCGGCTTGACCGTGACGGTGATCGTGGCCGGTGCCGAGCGGCGCCCGCGGTTGTCCGCCACCGTGTAGGTCGTGCTGGCCCGTCCATAGAACCCGTCGGCCGGAACGAACGAGACGGTCCCGTCCGCGGCGGCCGCAAACGTGCCCCCGGTGACGGCCGTTGCCGACAACCGAACCGTGGACGGCACCACCCGGGTGGCCGGCCGGTACACGATGTCGTTGGCGAGCGCCGCGACCGTGGCGGTCGTCCCGAACTCGACCGTCGCGCCGTCGTCGTCGGCAACCGGCGGGAAGGTGGACGCCAGCCCGCGGATGCGCTTGCTGAAGTTCCCGAGCGTCGTGCACACCGGGCTGGGGCAGTACGTCGTGAAGCCGTCGTAATCCCCGTACAGCGACCCGTCCTCCATCTTGTCGGACAGGATCCAGTACAGCGCCCCGGCCTGCCCGGACGCCGTCACCGCGTCGGTCCACTCCTGGTAGACCGCGTTGCGCCGGGTCTTGTCCTTGAGGCCGAACTCGCCCAGCATCACCGGCTTGCCGATCCGACGGGCCGCCGCGGCGTGGTCGAGGATGTACTGCGTCGACCACTCGGTGGTCTTGCCCCAGTGGTCGGGGTACAGGTGGTAGCTCATCAGGTCGATGTTCTTGAGCGACGCCAGTCGGACCGTGTCCACGCCGTCGGCGCCGTTGTGGGTCCAGTCGTCGCCGCCGGGCTGGTCGTTGAAGAAGCCCTCGTCGCCGGCCGTCACCAGGTGCTTGCGGTCGACCGACTTGATGAACGTGGACATCTCGTCGGCCCAGGCCGTCACCGTGTCGGTGGTGCAGGTCGACGAGCGCGGGTAACGGCCCGAGCCCACGCAGCGCGGCTCGTTCGCCAGGTCCCAGGCCATGATGGTCGGGTCGTTCTTGTACTGGATGCCGGTGATGGTGTTGGTCCGGTTCAGCACGTGCGCGATGTAGTCCCGGAACCAGCCCCGGATCGTCGCGTCGGTGTAGAAGTCGTCGTGGTACGAGCCGCCGGCCCATTCCACGTAGCGGTCCATGCCGCCGAAGTCACCCCAGTTGTTGGTGAACGGGATGACCAGGCGTACCCCTGCCTCTTTTGCCTTTGCCACCACGGCATCGAGCCGCTCGAGGCCGTCCGGACCGTCGTTGTACTTCGGGTGGCCGGTGCCGTCCCAGTACTGGAAATAGACGCCGTTCTGGCTGCCGGCCGTCGGGTTGGTGCCGTCGGCGGTGCCGGTGTCGAACCAGCCCCAGGTACGCAGCACCGTGAAGCCGGAGGCGGCGGCCTTGTCGATGACGTTGTCCCGGGCCACCGCGGACTGGTAGTGCAGGTAGTAGTTGTTGGTGCCGGCGAATCGGAACGGCTTGCCGGCCAGCAGCAGCCGGTTGCCGGATCGGGTCACGAAGGACGAGGAGGCCGGCGCCGCGCTGGCGGGGACGGCGGCCATGGTGGACAGCAGGGCCGTGGCGAGGACGACGGCCCCCCGGGTGCGGAGTTTCACGGCGCGAATCTAAACGCGCTTAACTTACTGGTCAAGGCGTGACCAGCATCGATGTAACTCATCGATAACGTTCGAAATGACAAAGCCATAACGGATCGCCACACACCGGGCGGCACCGGGACATCAACTCTTGACATAGCAAACTTAAGCGACTTAATAATGTCCCGTCGATGTCCCGTTCCCATCCCCCGCCGTTGACGGCGATCGATTGAGGGATCCACCCATGCGCAGACACCCCACCCGGCGAGTCGTCCTCGCCGTGGCCGCCACGTCGGCCTTGTTACTCTCCCTGGCCGCCTGTTCGGACAGCTCCTCCGAGGGCAAGTCCACCGGCACCGCCGCGAACAGCTCCATCACCATCTTCAACGGAGCCACCGGCACGATCGTGGAGAACTGGAACCCGTTCACGCCGACGTTCCTTCAGCCGACCAACGGCCTGATCCACGAGCCGCTCTACTACTTCAACCTCGCCACCGAGGCCAAGCCCGAGCCGATCCTGGCCACCGCCTACGAGTGGGCCCCGGACGGCAAGACGCTGACCATCACCACGCGTGAGGGCGTGAAGTGGTCGGACGGCCAGCCGTTCTCGGCCAAGGACGTGGCGTTCACGTTCGACCTGATCCGGCGCACCCCGGCGATCAACAGCGGCGGCACCAAGTTCGACTCGGCCACCGCCAAGGACGACAAGACCGTGGTGCTGACGTTCCCGCAGAACGCGTTCACCGAGGAAGCCAGCATCATCGGCAACACGCCGATCGTCCCGGAGCACGTCTGGAGCAAGATCGCCGACCCGGGCAAGAGCATCAACCCGAACCCGGTCGGCACCGGCCCGTACAAGCTCAAGACCTTCTCGGCGCAGAGCTACGTGATGGAGAAGAACCCGAACTACTGGGTGGCCGGCAAGCCGGAGATCGCGAACGTCCGGTACATCGCGCTGGCCACCGCCGACGCCGCGAGCGCCGCGCTGATCGCCGGTCAGGTGGACTGGATGAGCTCCTTCCTGCCCGGTCTGGAGCAACTGCTCAAGGACAAGAAGAATCTGGCGTACGTGAACACGCCCGCGCTCACCGCGTCGATGTTCACCTGCTCGAACGCGGCCATGGGCTGCAGCGGCCCGCAGACCGACGTCGCCGTGCGCCAGGCCCTCTACCACGCGATCGACCGCGAGCAGCTCAACAAGCTGGCCGGCGGCGGCTTCGCCGGTAAGGCGTCGCCCACCCTGCTGCTGCCCGACCGCGACAAGAAGTGGATCACCGACGAGAAGCTGGTCGACACCCCGCCGGCCCCGCACCCCGAGATGGCCAACGAGATCCTCGACAAGGCCGGCTGGGCCAAGGGCGCGGACGGTATCCGGGCCAAGGACGGCAAGCGGCTGACCCTGACCATCCAGACCGTCACCGGCTGGAGCGACTTCATCTCGCTCAACGACGCGATGGCGCAGCAGCTCAAGGCGGTCGGCGTCGAGCTCAAGCCGACCCAGCTGTCCTGGAACGAGTGGAACAACAACCAGGTGCAGGGCAAGTTCCAGCTGTCGCTGGACTCGATCGGCCTGGGCGCGTCGTCCAACCCGTACTACACCTACAACCCGCGTTACCACTCGCGGACCGCGGCCAAGGTCGGGGCGCCGGCCGGCAACAGCGGCAACTACGCCCGCTACAGCAACCCGGTGGTGGACAAGGCGATCGACGCGGCGGCGATCACCAACGACGAGGCGGCGCAGAAGGCGCAGTACGCGATCATCCAGACCGAGATCGCCCGGGACCTGCCCTACATCCCGATCTACCTGAACTCGATGCTCACCGAGTTCAACACCGCGAACGCCACCGGCTGGCCCACCAACGACAACAAGTACGCCCTGCCGGCGTCCTGGAAGCAGTGGGACAACCGGGCCGTCCTGCTCAACCTGAAGCCCGCGAAGTAACCGGACCGGCGCCGAGGAACGCACCATGCGATATCTGTTCCAGAAAATCGGGTTCTACCTGGTCGCCTTCTGGGCCGCGGTCACGGTGAACTTCTTCATCCCGCGACTCATGCCGGGCGATCCGGTCGATATCCTGCTCTCCAAACTGGGCCAGCGCGGTCCGGTCACCCCGGAGACCAGGCACTCGGTCGAGGTGCTCCTCGGCGTCACCACCGGTCAGTCGATGTGGTCCCAGTACGTCGACTACCTGCGCAACCTGGCCATCGGGGACCTCGGCGTCTCGGTGGTGTTCTTCCCGGCCTCGGTGAGTTCGATCGTCGCGCAGACCCTGCCGTGGACGATCGGGCTCATCGGCCTGGCCACGATCATCTCGTTTCTGGTCGGCGTGGGTCTCGGCACCCTCGCCGGCTGGAAGCGGGGCTCGTGGCTCGACCACCTGATCCCGGTCACCACGATGTTCCAGTCGGTGCCGTACTTCTGGCTGGCGCTGATCCTGCTGTTCCTGTTCGGCAGCGTGTGGCCGCTGTTCCCGCTCAACGGCGGCTACGACGTGTACGAGGTCACGCCCGGCTGGAACGCCGCGTTCATCGGCTCGGTGATCTACTACGGCACGCTGCCGGCGCTCACCATCATCATCTCGTCGGTGGGCGGCTGGATGCTCGGCATGCGCAACATGATGGTGTCCACGCTGTCCGAGGACTACATGGTCACCGCGGAGGCCAAGGGCCTGCGGCCCGGCCGGATCATGCGGCGGTACGCGGCGCGCAACGCGGTCCTGCCCTCGGTCTCCGGGTTCGCCATCTCGCTCGGCTTCGTGGTGGCCGGCTCGATCGTCACCGAGGCCGTCTTCTCGTACCCGGGCATCGGTTCCGCCCTGCTGCAGGCGGTCGGCGGCAACGACTACGCCCTCATGCAGGGCATCTTCCTGGTCATCACGCTGTCGGTGCTGGGCGCCAACCTGCTGGTCGACCTCCTGTACTCGGTCATCGACCCGCGCACCCGGGCCCGGAGCTGAACATGACACTTGCCACCCAGGCGGCCGAGTCCGCCGACGCCGACACCGCGGCCGCGCTCGCCACCACGAGACGCCGCCGGATCCCGCTGCCGCCGATGACCGGCAAGCTGCTGACCGGCCTGCTGATCGGCGGAATCATCCTGCTGTTCGGGCTCGCCGGGCCGTTCTTCGTGCAGGACCCGTCCGAGGTCAACAACATCGGGCTGTCCGGGCCGAGCGCCGACCACCTGCTCGGCACCACCCAGACCGGGCAGGACGTCCTCGCCCAACTCGCCTACGCCACCCGCGGCTCGCTGACCATCGGCGCCATCGTGGGCGTGCTGACCCTGCTGCTGTCCGCGTTCTTCGGCATCGTGGGCGCGTACGCGGGCGGCTGGCTAGACGAGGCGTTCTCCCTGTTCACCAACGTCATGCTGGTCATACCCGGCCTGCCGCTGGTGATCGTGATCTCCAGTTATGTGCCGGACAAGAGCCTGATGCTGGTGGCGCTGGTGCTGTCCATCACCGGCTGGGCCGGCTCGGCCCGGGTGCTGCGCGGCAACACGCTGAGCCTGCGCAGCCGCGACTACGTGCTGGCGTCCCGGGTGGCCGGCGAGAAACGCTGGCGCATCCTGGCCGTGGAGATCCTGCCCAACCTGATCCCGCTGCTCGCCTCGCAGGTGGTGTTCGCGGTCATCTTCGCGATCCTCGGTGAGGCCGGCCTGTCCTACCTGGGCCTCGGCGCGAGCGGATCGTTCACCTGGGGCACCATGCTCTACTACGCGCAGAACGGCCTGGCTCTGCGGCTCGGCGCGTGGTGGTGGTTCGTCCCGCCGGGCCTGATGCTGGCCCTGTTCGGCGCCGCCCTCTCCCTGATCAACTTCTCGATCGACGAGATCATCAACCCGAAGCTGCGCAACCAGACCCGGGGCGCCCGGCGCGGCTGGCGGATGTCGCGGCAGCAGCTGGCCAAGGCGAAGGAGGGCACGCTGTGAGTTCGGTGCTGACGGTCCAGAACTTCAGCGTCGACTACCTGGTCGAACCGGTGGTGCACGCGGTCAAGGACGTCTCGTTCACGCTGAGCCGCGGCGAGGTGCTGGGTCTCGCGGGGGAGAGCGGCTGCGGCAAGAGCACGTTGGCGTACGGGATCGTCCGCCTGCTCAAGCCGCCCGCGATGATCACCTCGGGGCACGCGGTGTTCCACGCCCCGGACGGCGGCGACCTGGACTGGAACGAGCTGGGCACCGAGGAGCTGCGGCAGGCCCGCTGGGACAAGATCTCGATGGTCTTCCAGGGCGCCATGAACTCGCTGAACCCGGTGGTCTCGGTCCGCGACCAGTTCGAGGACATCTTCACCACGCACCGCCCGCGGATGGGCCGGCGGGAACGCCGGCGGCGCTGCGGCGACCTGCTCGAACGGGTCGGCGTGGACCGGGGGCGGCTGAACGCGTACCCCCATGAGCTCTCCGGCGGGATGCGCCAGCGGGTCATGATCGCGATGGCCATGGCGCTGGAGCCGCAAATCATGATCATGGACGAGCCGACCACGGCCCTGGACGTGGTGGTGCAGCGCGAGATCCTGCGCGAGATCGCCCGGCTGCGCGACGAACTGGGCTTCGCGGTCATCTTCATCACCCACGACCTGCCGCTGCTGCTGGAGATCAGCGACCGGATCGCGGTGATGCGCAGCGGCGAGATCGTCGAGCTGGGCAACGCGCTCCAGCTCTACACCGCCCCGCAGCACGAGTACACCAAGCAGCTGCTGGCCTCGTTCCCCAGCCTCACCGGCGACCGCGGCTCGTTCGTCCGCGGCGCCATGGACGACCGCCTGCTCGCGCTCGACGCGGTGCAGGTGGGCAAGGAGGCGGCATCCTCATGACCACGATGGACGTACGGGGTCTCACCAAGGACTACCGGCTGCGGAACGGGCTGCGGACCAGCCGGCTGCGGGCGGTGAACGACGTCACCTTCACCCTCGAGCACGGCCGGACCATCGCGCTGGTCGGGCAGAGTGGCAGCGGCAAGTCCACCATCGCCAAGCTGCTGCTCCAACTGGAGCGCCCGACCGCCGGCGACATCCTGCTGGACGGCGAGCCGGTGGCCCGCCGAGGCTCCGGCCTGGTCCGTTACCGGCAGCGCGTGCAGATGGTCTTCCAGGACCCGTTCGCGTCGCTCAACCCCCATCACACGATCGCGCATCACCTCGAGCGCCCGGTCCGGCTGCACAACCCCAAAATGACCAGTGCAGAGGTACGCCGGCGCGTGCTGGACCTGTTGGAGCGGGTGCGCCTGACCCCGGCCGGGGAGGTGGCCCGGCGCCGCCCGCACGAGCTGTCCGGCGGGCAGCGGCAGCGGGTCGCGATCGCCCGCGCGCTGGCCCCCGAGCCGGGCGTGCTGATCGCCGACGAGCCGGTGTCGATGCTCGACGTGTCGATCCGGCTGGGCGTGCTCAACCTGCTCGCCACCCTGCAGCGCGAGGAGGACCTGGGCGTCCTCTACATCACCCACGACCTGGCCACCGCCCGGCACTTCTCGGACGAGATCCTGGTGATGTACAAGGGCAGCATCGTCGAGCGCGGCCCGGCCGACGAGGTGATCCTCAACCCGCAGCACGAGTACACGAAGACGCTGGCCGAGGCGGCGCCCAACCCGGAACGGCGGCTGGGCGAGCTGAGCCGCTAGGCCTCATCCGCTAGCCCAGCGCCGCACGGACCTCCTCGGCCTCCGGCGCGCCGAGGTCGGCGTAGAGCGCCAGCGCCCGCTCGAAGTGCTCGCGGGCGGTGGCCTCGTCGCCGAGCGCGCGGTGCACGTGGCCGAGCCCAGCGCCGGCCCGGGCCTGCTGGTCGCGGAAGCCGATGTCGCCGGCAACCGTGGCGGCCTCGGTGAAGCAGCGCCGGGCGTCCTCGGCCCGGCCGGCGGCGTGTGCGGCCTCGCCGAGGCTGTTCAGCACCCAGGCGACGCCCTCCTGGTCACCGCTCTCCCGGGCGATCACCAGCGCCTGCTCGTGGTAGCCGACCGCGTCGTCCGGCTCGCCGAGGCGGGTGTGCAGCGTGCCGAGGCTGTCCAGCACGCCGGCCTCGCCGATCCGGTCGCCGAGGCTGCGCTGCAGGGCCAGCGCCCGCCGCAGGTGCCCGCCGGCCGGCTCGTACCGGCCGGCCCGCAGTTCCGCGTCGGCCAGCACGCCCAGGGCGTACGCCTCACTGTTGGTGTTCCTGGTTTGTACGGCCAGATCCAGGGCCTGCTCGCAGTAGTCGATGGCCTCGGCGACCCGGCCGGCGCGTTCCAGGGTGATGCCGAGCCCGCTGAGCGTGTTGCTCTCGCCGACCCGGTCGCCGGCCTGCCGGTACATCGCCAGCGCCTGCCGCAGATATCCGACCGCCTCCTCGCTGCGGCCGGACCGCTCGGCGACCATGCCCAGGTTGTGCAGCGCGGTGCCCTGCCCGGACCGGTCGCCGGCCTGCCGGAACAGGGTGAGGGACTGCTCGGAGTATTCGGCGGCCCGCCGCACCCGGCCCATCTGGAAGTGGGCGAAGCCGAGGTCGCGCAGGGCGTGTGCCTGCGCGGTGGCGTCACCGATGCGGCGGGCGGCCTCCAGGGCGTGGCCGTGGATGGCCATCGCATCGGCGTTGTGCCCGCTGCCGAGATAGCGGGACAGCACCCGGGACAGCCCGACCGCGTGCGCCGCCGAGTCGTGGCCGGCGACCGCGAGCATGGTGGGCCGTTCGCCGTCCAGCCAGGCGACGGCGTCGTCCGGGTCGGACAGGTCGGGCGCGGGCGAGCCGGCCGGTGGGACCCGCGGGCGCCGGTAGGCCTCGGCCGGGTGCAGCGTGTCCATGGCGGCCGCCGCGGTGCTCAGGTAGTGGTCGAACAGCCGGGTCAGCGCGGCCCGGCGGTCGGCGGGCCGGTCCTGGTCGTGCGCCCGGGTGGTGGCGAACGCGCGGACCAGGTCGTGGAACGTGTAGCGGCCCGGACCGGCCGGCAGCAGCAGGTGGTCGCGCCACAGCTGCTCGAGCCCGGCCCGCGCGGTGTCGAGACCGGTGCCGAGCAGGGCCGCGGCCGCGTACGCGTCGACGTCCGGCCCCGGGTGCAGCGCGGCCAGTCGCAGCAGCCGCTGCTGGTCGGCCGGCAGGTGCTGGTAGGACAGGTCGAGGGCGAGCTCGATGCCGGAGTCCAGGCGGCGGTCGCGGTGCCGCTCGTCGAGCCGGTCGGCGTGGTCGGTGAGCGTCCAGCCCGGCGTGCTGCGCATGTGCCCGGTGATCAGCGAGAGCGCGAGCGGCAGGTAACCGCAGCGCTCGGCGATCCGGGCCGCGGCACCCGGGTCGGTGCCGGTCGCGATCTCGGGCACCGCGCCGGTCAGGAACGCCAGCGCCTCGTCCGGGCTGAACACGTCGACGGTCAGCCGGGTGGCCGCCAGCTCGGCCAGGTTGCGCCGGCTGGTGACCAGGGCGAGGCAGCCCGGGGTGTCCGGCAGCAGCGGGCGGACCTGGTCGGTGCCGGCCGCGTTGTCGAGCACGACGAGGGCGCGCAGGCCGGCCAGGCGTTCCCGGTAAGCGGCGGTGCGGGCATCCACCCCGTGCGGAATCTGGTGGCCGGGCACGCCGAGCAGCCGCAGGAACCCGTCCAGCACCGCGGCCGGGTCGGCCGGCGGCTGCATCGGGTCCGGGTGGAAGCCGCGCAGGTTGACGAACAGCACCCGGTCGAACGGCTCGTCCCGGCCGAGCAGGTGCCCGGCGTGCACGGCCAGCTGGGTCTTGCCGACTCCCGCCATGCCCTCGATCGCGGTGATCACCACGGCGCCGCCACCCGCCACCGAGAGGGCGAGCCGGTCGAGCTCGGTCGTGCGGCCGGTGAAGCCGACCAGGTCCTGCGGCAGCTTGTCGTGCACCCGCACCTGCGAGACGGCCTCGGACTCGCCGGCCACCACCCGCAGCGCCTGGCGCCACTGGGTGACATACCCCACGTCGGGGTGCAATGCTTCCACCACGGCCAGCACCAGGTCGGTGTTGAGCCGCCGCCGCCCCGACTGGAAACAGTTCGCGACGGTGGACCGGCGGGCCAGCTCGGCGGCCGGCCGGCCGCTCGCGGTCCAGGCCGCGTTCACCCGGTCCTTGATCGTCTCGTAGGAGGGGTCACCCGCCCAGATCTTCAGCAGGCGCAACCGTTCGACCAGGTCGTCGATGTGGTCGGCCTGGGCCGGATCGGGCAGGGTGGCAAACGGCATTCGCCCTCCAGATATCGAGCGCGGCGGATCAGCGGGGCCGAGGTTAGTGCGCAGCGATGCCCCGCGTCCAAAATCGTCCAGACTTCACCACCGCCGCCGACGGACACCCGACACTGGATGCCACGGGGGGCCAGGGAACCTCAGGGTCCCGGGCGGCAAAGACGGAACGATCGGCCCCGCGGTAACCCCAGAGCTGCGGGGCCGATCGTTCATCGAATTCCCCCTTCCCGGCCCGCCTCGATGCCGGAGCGAGAATGCCGGCGGCGGCCACACCGCGTGCCCCTGCGACCAGGTGAGCTACAGGACCGTCCCGGCGGCCGGTGGGGTCAGCCGCAGCATCCGCCGTCGCCGGGGATGGTCTCGTCGCCGACGACCGGGTTGCTGTTGCAGACACCGGTCTCCGGCAGGTCGAGCTGCACGTCCCGGGCGGCGGCCCAGTCCCCGGCGAGTGCGGCGACCACCGAGCGGGCCTGCTCGTATCCGGTGGCCAGCAGGAACGTCGGCGCCCGCCCGTACGACTTCACCCCGATGGCGTAGTAGCCCGGTTCCGGATGGCCGAGTTCGTCGACGCCGTGCGGTGGGACGGTGCCGCAGGAGTGCTCGTTGGGGTCGATCAGCGGCGCCAGCGCCCGGGTCGAGCCGAGGACCGGGTCGAGGTCGAGGCGCAGCTCCGCCACGATGCCGTGATCCGGACGGAACCCGGTCGCGGCGACGATCCGGTCCACGGTGACCTCCCGGGCGCCGTCGGAGACCACGACGCCGTCCGCCGCGGCGGTGAGGCGCTCGACGCTGAAGCCGGTCAGCAGGGTGATGGCGCCGGACTCGACGTGCGCGCGCAGCCGGCTGCCCAGCGCGCCCCGGGCCGGCAGCGCGTCTGCGGTCTCGCCGCCGTAGGTGCGCGCGGGCGAGGCCGCCCGGATCGCCCAGGTCACCGTGGTGCCGGGCTCCTGCTCGGCGAGTTCCGCCAGCGACAGCAGCGTGTTGGCCGCCGAGTGCCCCGCGCCCACGACGAGGATGCGACGACCCGCGAATCGGTCGCGGTCGCGGCCCAAGACATCCGGCAAAGCACTTTCCACGTACGCTGCCACGCCGCTCTCGCCGTGCGCGGGGATACCCGATGCGCCGAGCACGTTCGGCGTGCCCCAGGTGCCGGTTGCGTCGATCACCGCGCGGGCGAGCAGGTCCTCCCCGGAGTCGAGCCGGAGAAGGAACGGCGTCTCGGCGCGGCCGGCGGTGCGTACCCGGTCGAGGCCGAGGCGCGTGACGGCCACGACGCGGGCACCGTAGCGGAGGTGCGGCTTGAGCGCGGGCAGGTCGGCGAGCGGCTGCAGGTAGTCCGCGGCGAGCTCGGCGCCGGTGGGCAGCCGGTCGTCGTCCGGGCGCACCCACCCGGCGTCGCCGAGCAGCCGGGCCGCGGCGGCGTCGATGTCGAAGCGCCAGGGCGAGAACAGCCGCACGTGTCCCCACGCACGGATCGCGGCCGCCGGCGAGTCACCGGCTTCGAGGACGACGAACGGCAGGCCACGCTCGGTCAGGTGGGCCGCGGCGGCCAGACCGACCGGCCCGGCGCCGAGAACGGCGATCGGAAGGTTGTCGGACACGGAGAGCTCCTATGCGTTGTAGTGGCTGCGACGTTCGATGAGGACGACGGCGCGCCAGCGATTGCCTTGAGTGAGGTGCCGGCCGACCCGCTCGCGGACCCCGACGGTGCGGGACCCGGCGGCGTGGTCGGGGATCATCCGCAGCAGCCCTGCCCGGACGCGACCGCGCCGGCCTTCGCCGCGCTGCTGCAACACGCCTGCTCGGCGGTGGCCTCGGCCGGTGTGCCGCAGCACGGACCGCCGGCTGCGGCCGGCTCGGGGAGGGTCAGGGTGGTTTGCGGCGGGGTTCCGCAGCACCCACCGGTGCCGGACACGGTCAGGGCGGCGGCCGGGTCGCCGGTGAAGCCGCCTTGGGCCGGGATGTCGCTCATGATGAGCCTCCTGGTTTCGATAACTCTCGAACTCGATGGATGTCGAAACCGAGAGTTGCACACGGTTTCGATGCCTGTCAAACTCGACACATGTCAAAATCAGTCGTGCCGGCGACAGTCGAGGTCGAGGTGCCCTGCTGCCCGCCGATGGCTCAGCAGCGGGTCGACGCCGCCACCGCCGGTGTGCTCGCGCCCGCATTCAAGGCCCTGGGTGACCCGATCCGGCTCCAGTTGATGTCGATGATCGCCTCGGCGCCCGGCGGCGAGATCTGCGTGTGCGACCTGACCCCGGCGTTCGAGCTGTCCGGCCCGACCATCTCGCACCACCTCAAGACCCTGCGCGAGGCCGGCCTGGTCGACGCCGAGCGCCGGGCCAGCTGGGTCTACTACCGCGCCCGGCCCGGCCTGATGAAACAGCTGGCCGCCCTGCTCGACCCGGACGACGCCGGAAGTTCACTTGACGCCGCCGATTAAGGTCAGTAGTTATTGACTCAATGAACGGCCATACTTCTGCGTTGCGGGCGCGGGCCCGCATCCACGCCGCGCTCGGCGATCCGGCCCGGCTGGCGATCGTGGACGCGCTGACGCTCGGCGACGCCTCGCCCGGCGAGATCGCCCACGACCTGGCCATGCCGACCAACCTGGTGGCGCACCACCTCAAGGTGCTGCGGGAGGCCGGCCTGATCGCCCGGACCCGGTCCGAGGGCGACCGCCGCCGCACCTATCTGCGGCTGCGGCCGGAGGTGCTCGCCTTGCTCGTCCCACCACCGCTGCAGGGCGCGGACCGGGTGGTGTTCGTCTGCACCCACAACTCCGCCCGCTCGCAACTGGCCGCCGCGCTGTGGCGCGACCGGATCGGCGGGCCGGTCGCCTCGGCCGGCACCCAACCCGCGGCCCGGGTGCATCCGCGGGCGGTCAGGGTCGCCCACCGGCACGGCCTCACCCTCGACGCCACCGGGACCGCGCACATCGACGACGTCCTGGACGACGGCGACCTGGTCATCGCGGTCTGCGACAACGCCCATGAGGACCCCGCCGCCCCGGTCCGGCCGCGGCTGCACTGGTCGGTGCCCGATCCGGTCCGGGTCGGCACCGACGCTGCGTTCGAGGCCGCCTACACCGACCTCGAGGGCCGCATCGACCGCCTCGCCCAGGTGGTCCCGCACCACGCCGACCAGGACTGAGCACAGACCGGAGCCCCGCCACCATGACACCCCCTGCCGCCTGGCGTCGTCTGCTGGCCGAGTTCACCGGCACCGCCCTGCTGGTGACCGCCGTCGTCGGCTCCGGCATCATGGCCGCCACCCTGTCGCCCGGCGACGTCGGCCTGCAGCTCCTGCAGAACTCGGTCGCCACCGCCTTCGCGCTGGGCGCGCTGATCCTCACCTTCGGCCCGGTCTCCGGCGCCCACTTCAACCCGGTCGTCTCCGCCGCCGACTGGTTCCTAGGCCGCCGCAGCGGCACCGGACTGACTGGCCGGGACCTCGCCGGCTACACCGTCGCGCAGACCGCCGGCGCGATCGCCGGGTCGATCCTGGCCAACCTGATGTTCGACCTCGCACCGGTCACCATCTCCACCAAGGACCGCGCCGCCGGGCACCTGTGGCTCGGCGAGGTCGTCGCCACCACCGGCCTGCTCCTGCTGATCTTCGCCCTGGCCCGGTCCGGCCGCGCCGCGGTCGCCCCCGCCGCGGTCGGGGCCTACATCGGCGCCGCGTACTGGTTCACCAGCAGCACCAGCTTCGCCAACCCCGCCGTCACGACCGGCCGCGCGTTCACCGACACATTCGCCGGCATCGCCCCCGCCTCGGTGCCCGGCTTCGTCATCGCGCAGACCGTCGGGCTGCTCGTCGGCACCGGTCTGCTGCTCGCCCTGTACCCCGGCGCCGGCCGCACCGCGGACGCCGTCGTCGTCGACCACCCCGCAACGAAAGTGACCCACCATGACTGACAAGCCCAGCGTCCTGTTCGTCTGCGTGCACAACGCCGGCCGGTCCCAGATGGCCGCCGGCTGGCTGCGCCACCTGGCCGGCGACGCGGTGGAGGTCCGCTCCGCCGGCTCCGCCCCCGCCGAGACAATCAATCCCGCCGCGGTCGAAGCCATGCGCGAGGCCGGCATCGACATCACCGGCCAGACCCCCAAGCTCCTCGACTACGAGACCGCCCAGGACTCCGACGTCATCATCACCATGGGCTGCGGCGACGCCTGCCCGATCTTCCCCGGCAAACGCTACGAGGACTGGAAACTCGACGACCCGGCCGGCCAAGGAGTCGACGCCGTCCGCCCCATCCGCGACGAAATCAGAACCCGCATCGAAGCCCTGCTCGCCGACCTCCTCCCGGCCGGGAAGTCATCGACGCAGGTGTGATTGCAGCACCAGCGCCGCGGCACCCGTCGCTGACGCGGTTGCGGCCGCCAGCGATACGGTCACCGTCACGGAACGGTGCCAGGTGCGGGTGTCGGCCGCCCCGATCCGGCGCATGATCGCCGGGCCGTAGATGAACGACGCGGCCGCGAATCCCGGGCCGGTCAGGACCACCAGGTCCAGGTCGATCAGGTTGACCACCGACTCGGCGGCCGCCGCCACGTGGCGGGCCGAGTCCTCCAGCAGGTCCCGGCAGCAGGGGGCACCGCCGCGCGCGGCCCGGGCCACCGCGGCGAAGTCGTCCGCCACGCTTCGCCGCGGTCCGGCCGGAACCAGCCCGGCCTCACCGGCCGCCCGCGGATCGGCCAGCGCGGCGCCCACCACCGTGCGCGGACCGGCCAGCGCCTCCAGACAGCCCCGGCCGCCGCACCAGCACGGCGGGCCGTCGGTCTGCACGCACAGGTGGCCGAACTCGCCGGCGTGGCCCCGGCCGCCGCGCATCGCCCGGCCGTCCAGCACGATGCCGGCGCCCAGCCCGGTGCCCATGTAGAGCGCCGCGAACGCCTGGTCCGGGCCGACCCGGGCGACCCAGTACTCGCCGACCGCGGCCGCCGTCGCGTCGTTCTCGACCAGCACCGGCCAGCCGGTGGCCTTCTCGAGCTCGCGGCCCAGGTCGTCGCCGCGCCAGCCGTGCAGCCGGGCTGGGCCGTCCTCGGGGCGGCTGTGCGGGGCGGCCGGCCACACCACGCCGACGCCCAGGCAGCGGTCCGGATCGACGCCCGAGCCGGCCAGCAGCAGATTGACGTCGGCCACCAGCGCGCGCAGCAGCGCCGGCCGGTCGGCCGTGTCCGGCGCCGGCCGGGCCAGCCGGGACAGGATGCCGCCGGTCTGCCCGGTCAGCACGTACGTGGTGGTCAGCTCGTCGAGGTAGATGCCGACCGCGATGCGCGCGCCGGGGTCGAGCCGCAGCAGCGTGCGCGGCTTGCCGGCGGTGGGCGTGCGGCCGGTCTCGACGATCAGGCCCTCGCCGAGCAGCCGGCGCACGGTCATCGACACCGCCGCCTCGGTGAGCCCGGTCATCGCGGCCAGCTCGACCCGGCTCAGCGGCTCGGACGCCCGGATCGCGTCCATGATGCTCTCCCGGGCGCCGGGACGGCCGCGCCGCGAACCGGCCGCTCCTCTCACTCGTCCACCACCGAGGCTCGCCAGAGCATGACGCGGTCGGGGTAGAGCACCGGCAGCCGCAGGCCGGCGGTCGCCAGCGCCCGGCCCGGCAGGCGTACCCCCTGCGCGGTGGCCCAGGGTAACGCAGCTCCCCAGGCCGCGGCGTTGCCGTCGGCCGTGTCGCCGGGCGGCTGCGGCCGGACCTGGTAGACCCGGTCCGGGTCGAGGCCGGGCAGGGCCGCGGTGCCGGGCGGGTAGGACGCGCTGGTGGCCGTGGCGATCACCGCGTACAGGGCGTCCGAGCGGTCGGCGGCCACCACACCGGTCAGGTGGTACGCGGGGTTGGCCAGGTCGGCGTGCACCAGCGTGCCGGTGTGCAGCAGGCCGCGTACCTCCTTGTAGAAGGCCACCCACTCGGCGAGGCGGGCCAGCTCCCCGGCGTCCGCCGAGGTGAGGTCCCACTCGATGCCGAGGTGTCCCCAGATCGCGGTGCCGGCTCGCATGTCCAGTGCCTGCTCGCGGTGCGTGGTGTGCGAGCGCGGCGCGCCGATGTGCGAGCCGATCAGCTCCAGCGGCAGCAGCAGGCTGGTCCAGCGCTGGATGCCGACCCGCTCGTGCGCGTCGATGCAGTCGGACGCCCAGACCCGGTCGGTGCGCTGCAGGATCTCCAGGTCGACCCGGCCGCCGCCGGACGAGCACGACTCGATCTCCACCGCCGGGTGGCGTGCGCGCAGGTCGTCGAGCAGGCGGTAGACCGCGTGGGTCTGGTCGTGCACGCCGGCCCGGCCGGTCGCCGGGTGGCCGGCGTCGACCAGGTCGCGGTTGTGGTCCCACTTCAGGTACGCGATGTCGTACTCGGACAGCAGCGCGTCGAGCCGGTCCCGGATGTACTCGTACGCCTTGGGGTTGTCCAGGTCGAGCACCTGCTGGCTGCGGGCGGGCGGCGGGATCCGGTTGCCGGCCGCCATGATCCAGTCGGGGTGCGAGCGGGCCAGGTCGGAGTCCGGGTTGACCATCTCGGGCTCGACCCACAGCCCGAACTCCAGGCCGAGCCCGCGCACCACGTCGATCAACGGGCCGAGGCCGTCCGGCCAGACGTCGGGGGAGACCCACCAGTCGCCCAGGCCGGAGCGGTCGTTGCGGCGCGAACCGAACCAGCCGTCGTCCAGCACGAACCGCTCGGCGCCGGCGGCCGCCGCGGCCTCGGCCAGCCGGGTGAGCCGGGTCAGGTCGTGGTCGAAGTAGACGGCCTCCCAGGTGTTGACCACCACCGGCCGGGGCTTGGCCGGATGGTTCGGCCGGCTGCGCAGGTAGGTGTGGAACCGGCCGGAGAGCTCGTCGAGCCCGTTCGCGCCGAATGACCCGTACAGCCAAGGGGTTTGATAGCTATCGCCCTCGCTCAGCGTGACCTCGCCCGGCAGCAGTAACTCTCCGCCGCCCAAGGCGGAATGCCCGTGGTAGTTGCGCTCCGCGATCGACCGGGCGCCGCCGGAGAATGCGGTGTGCACGCCCCAGACCCGCCCGTGCCGGTTGCCGAACCCGGCCGTGCCGGCGACCAGGACGTGCGCGGTGTCGTATCCGGTGCGCCCGGTGCGGTTCTCCCGGACCCGCAGGCCGTGCGTGAACGCGGTCCGCTGCGGTGAGCGCTCGCGCAGGTGGTGACCGGTGAAGTCGAGCAGGTCGGCGGCTTCCTCGGGCACCGGCAGGAAGAGCGTGAGCTGGTCGAGCCGGTAACTGCCCGGTGCGGTGCTGGTCAGCCGGGCCCGGGTGCGCAGGACCCCGCTCGGATGCAGCTCGACCTCGATGACGATCTGTAACCCGGCGGCCTCGTCAAAAGCGGAAATGCGCAAACCATCGGCCGTACGCTCCGCATCGGTCACCGCGAACGCGCTCGACCAGTCCCGGCCGTCCCGGTGCCCGGCCAGTCCCGGGTGTCCCTGCCAGCCGGCCGACTGCTCGGGCAGCAGGGACACGCGCACCGATCCGTCGACCGAGAACCCGATCGCCTGCGGCGCCGCGGCCAGCGCCAGATCATGGAGCCGGTCGTCGCTGAGGTCGCCGAGGGCCTCGCCCCAGTGCACGATCGCGGGCAGTGCGGTGCCCCGGCAGTCCAGGACCACGCTCACCCCCGCGGCGCTCAGATGCACCAGGTCGCTCATCGGGCCTCCCCAACCTGTTTGACGGGCTTCTTTAGTTGCTTAAGAATGCTATAGCCGCAGGCCGTACCGGCAAGAGATTTACGACGGGAGCGTCCTAAATGATCCGAAGCGACGTGCACGAGGGCTGGACCGTCCGGGCGGTCGGCGGGCTGGTGCCGGAGGCGATCGCCACCGGCCCCGTGCCGGCCACCGTGCCCGGCAGCGTCCACACCGACCTGCTCGCCGCGGGACTGATTCCCGACCCGTACCAGGGCACGAACGAGACCGGGCTGGCCTGGTTCCACCGCACCGCCTGGCTCTACGAGTCGCAGCTGGCGGCCGCGGCGGCCGAGGACGGCGAGCGCGTCGACCTGGTCTTCGACGGACTCGACACGGTGGCCACGGTCAAGCTGGCCGGCGCCGAACTGGGCCGGACCGCGAACATGCACCGCTCGTACCGCTTCGACGTGCGGCACCTGCTGACCGGCGGCCCGCTGCCGCTGACCGTGCGACTCGACTCGGCGCTGGAGCACGGCGAGGCGGTCGAGCGCGAGATCGGTGCCCGCCCCCGGGAATACCCGCACCCGTTCAACGCGATCCGCAAGATGGCCTGCAGCTTCGGCTGGGACTGGGGTCCCGACCTGCAGACCGCCGGCATCTGGAAGCCGGTGCGGCTGGAGCGCTGGCGGGTCGCCCGGCTGGCCGTGGTCCGCCCGCTGGCGACCCTCGACGGCAGCACCGGCCGGCTCGCTGTGCACGTGCAGGTGGAGCGCTCCGGCCTGGGACCGGAGGCTGAGCTGACCGTTGCCGTCGCGCTGTCTGACGGCCCACGGGCGGAACTGACCCTGCCCGCCGGCGTTTGTTCCGGTCGTGCCGACCTCGAGGTGCCGGACGCCGCGGTGTGGTGGCCGGTGGGCTACGGCGCGCAGCCGCTCAGCACCGTCACCGTGTCCGTGTCCGCCGGCGGCAGCGCCCTCGACGTCGCCGAGCATCGCGTGGGATTCCGCTCGGTGCGGCTGGACGAGACGCCGGACGAGATCGGCCGGGCCTTCACGCTGCTGGTCAACGAGCGGCCGGTGTTCGTCCGCGGCCTCAACTGGATCCCCGAGGACCACCTGCTCACCCGGCTCACCCGCGACGACTACGCGGCGGCGATCGACCGAGCGGTGGACGCCAACGCCAACCTGCTGCGCATCTGGGGCGGCGGCATCTACGAGTCGGACGACTTCTACGACCTCTGCGACGAGCGTGGCGTGCTGGTCTGGCAGGACTTCCCGCTGGCCTGCGCCGCGTACGCGGAGGAGGAGCCGGTCCGTTCGGAACTGCTCGCCGAGGCCCGGGAGAACGTGATCCGGCTCAGCCCGCACCCGTCGCTGGCGCTGTGGAACGGCGGCAACGAGAACATCTGGGGCTACGAGGACTGGCGCTGGAAGGCGAAGCTGAACGGCGCCACCTGGGGTGCCCGGTACTACTACGAGGACTTCCCGGCCCTGCTGGCCGAGCTGGACCCGACCCGGCCCTACCACGCCGGCAGCCCGTCCAGCCCCGGCCTCGACCCGGCCGAGGTGCACCCGAACGACGACCGCTACGGCACCCGGCACGAGTGGGAGGCGTGGAACCGGCAGGACTACACGTTCCACGACAACTTCGTGCCCCGGTTCTGCTCCGAGTTCGGCTGGCAGGCGCCACCCACCTGGGCCACGCTGACCGCCGCGCTGGCACCCGAGGACCTGCACCAGGAGTCGGCCGCGTTCCTGCTGCACCAGAAGGCGCAGGGCGGCAACGACAAGCTCAACGCCGGGCTGGCCCACCACCTGCCGGTGCCGGCCGACTTCGCGGACTGGCACTGGGCCACCCAGCTCAACCAGGCGCGGGCCACCGCGTACGCGGTCACCCATCTGCGCTCGCACGCGCCGCGCACCATGGGCAGCATCATCTGGCAGCTGAACGACTGCTGGCCGGTGACGTCCTGGGCCGTGGTCGACGGTGCCGGCCGTCGCAAGCCGGCCTGGTACGCGCTGCGCCGCGCGTACGCCGACCGGCTCTTGACCTTCCGGGGTGATGAGCTGGTCGCCGTCAACGACAGCGACGCACCGTGGCAGACCCGGGTGGCGCTGCGCCGGCTCGGCTTCGACGGCACCGAGTACGCGGCCGGCCACCTCGACCTGGACGTGCCGGCCCGCTCGGTGCGCGTGCTCACCCCGGACGCCGACCTGCTCGCCGCCAAGGACGCCACCGCCGAGGTGCTGGTCGCCGACGCCGAGGGCCACCGCGCCACCCGCCTGTTCGCCGAGGACCGCGACCTGGCCTACCGCGCCGCACCGGTGTCGGCCGCGGTCACCCCGGTCGAGGGCGGATACTCGATAACCGTGACCGCCTCCTCGTTCGCCCGCGACGTCGCGGTGCTCGCCGACCGGGTCGCCCCCGACGCGGTGACCGACGACATGCTCGTCGACCTGCTGCCGGGGGAGAGCCACACCTTCGTGGTCCGCACCGCGGCCACCGTCGACCTGGCCGCGTTCGCCGCCCCCGAGGTGCTGCGCAGCGTCAACGCGCTGGCCGGGTGACGTGGCCGCGCCCGGCCAGCTGATCGGGCTGGTGCTGACCGGCGGCGCCGCGGCGCGGGTCGGCGTCGAGCCGTTCATCATGGAGCTCATCGCCGGCATGGAGGAGGCGCTCGCCCCGCACGGCATCACGGTGCTGGTGCTGGTGGTGCCCGACCTCGAGGCCGAGCTGGCCACCTACCGGCGGTGGGCCGCCGAGCACACGGTCGAGGCGGTCGTGGTGGTCAACGTGGTGCACGACGACGTCCGCCCGGCCCGGCTCGCCGAACTCGGCATGCCCGCGGTGCTGGCCGGCCGGCACCGCGACGCGGAGGCCTTCGCCAAGGTGGTGACCGACGACGCCGGCGCGATGACCGCCGCCATCGACATGCTGGCCGGCCTGGGGCACCGGGTGATCGGCCGGGTCAGCGGCCCCGCCGACCTGGTCCACACCACCGAACGCTCGGTGGCGATGCGCTCGGCCGGCGAGCGGCACGGCATCCAGGTGCGCATCGTCGAGGGCGACTACAGCGCCGAGGACGGCGTGCGCGGCATGCACGACCTGCTGGCCGGCGAGCCGCCGCCGACCGCCGTGGTGTTCGACAACGACGTGATGGCGGTGGCCGCCGAGCAGGAGCTGATCCGGGCCGGCGTGCCGGTGCCCGCGTCGGTGAGCCTGCTCGCGTGCGACGACTCGCCGCTGTGCGAACTGGCCGTGCCGCCGCTTTCGGCATTGAGCATCGACGTCCACGAGCACGGCCGTACGCTGGGCAGAGCCGCGGTGGCGACGCTGGCCGGGGAGCCGGCACGGGACTACGCCGGCCCGCCGATCCGGGTCCTGCGCCGGGCCAGCACCGGTCCGCTCAACCAGTAGGGAACCTTCCGGCGGGTCACCGCGTGTACAGGGCATGGTGGTGACGACGACGGAGCCCGCGTCCCGGACGGACGAGTTCGAGGCTTTCTACCGGGCGCACGTGGACCGGGTCTACCGGGCCCTGGCGGTGACCCTGCGCCGCGACGACCTGGCCCGCGACGCGGTGGCCGAGGCGATGGCCCGGGCGTACGCCCGCTGGCACGTGGTCGGCGGCCTCGACAACCCGGCCGGCTGGGTGTTCCGGGTCGGCCTGAACTGGGCGACGTCCTGGTGGCGCAAGGCCCGGCGGGAACGGCCACCGGCCGAGGAGTCCCACCACCCGCACACGCCGGCCACCTCGGCCGGCGAACTGGCCGCGCGGGACGCCCTGGCCCTGCTGCCGACCGCCCAGCGCGCGGTGATCACCTGCCGGGTGCTGCTCGACCTGACCACCGCCGAGACAGCCGCCGCGCTGGGCCTGAGCGAGGGCACGGTGAAGAGCCGGCTGTCCCGCGGCCTCGCGGCGCTGCGCACCGCACTGAGCGAGAAGGAGTGACCATGGACCAGATCCCGGCCCCGGTGGAGACGGCGGTGCGGACCGCGGCACAGGCCGCGCCCGGCTACCGCGGTGACCTCGACAGCGTCTACCGCCGGGCCCGCGCACGCCGGCAGCGTCTGATAGCGACCGCCGCCGGCGTGGCCGTGCTGATCACCGCGGCCGGTGTCGGACTGGCGCAGCGCCGTCCGGCGCCGCCGGTGACCGTGCTGCCGGCCACGCAGCCGGTGGTCAAGCCAGCTCCCGCCCAGCGCCTGCTGCTGTCCGGCGCGGTCGGCACCTACCGCACCGACGGCGCAGCCGTGCGGCTGGGCGGCCGGGACCGGGTCGGTGAGATCCTTCCGGACGGCACCCTGGCCGGCCATCCGGTGCAGGGCGCCGACGGCTGGGACCGGACGGTGGGCCTGCCGGACGGCCGGCTGGTGGCCCTCGGCCCCCGCGACCTGATGCCCGACGTGGAACGTCCCGACGGCCCCGACATCGAGGGCCTCGAGTACAACCTGGTGGTTGCCGCCCCCGACGGCGCGGTGCAGCTGAGCCGGGACGTGCGGGTCAAGGGGGAGGCCGTCACCCTGCTCACGGCGACGGCGGAGACGGCCTGGCTGTGGCGGCCGGCGGGCCTGTACTCGCACGACCTGGCCACCGGGACCGAGAGCCTGGCCGTGCCGCGCAAGACCCTGGGCATCGCGCAGGTCTTCGACGGCTCGACCCAGTTCGCCGACCTGAACGGCGACCGGCTCATCGTGGCGGCCGACTCGACCAGGTGCGCACCGAAGGTGCTGGACATCGGGCAACCGGTCCGGCCCCTGCCGCTGGCCCTGGCTGACTGCAGCACCATCGCAAACCTGCGGCTGTCCCCGGATGGCAACGTGGTCGCGGTGACCTACCTGACGCGGCAACTGATCCCGCATGTCGCCCTGGTGCGGATCGCCGACGGTCGCGTGCTGGCCGACCAGGCGCCGTCAATCGCGTCGTCGTCGCTGGGCTGGGGGATGGATGTGGTCTGGCCGGACAACCGCTCGGTGACCGTGGTGACGTACCCGGTGGAACCGAGCGGCACCTACCGGCTGAAGCCGACCACCATCACGACCGGATCGTGAACGTGTGCCGGCCGGAGCCGACGCGGTGGCTCCCGGCCGGCAGCTGAACCTCGGCGGTGACGTTGACCGGGATCTCGACGGTCAACGTCACCGCGTTCCAGTCGACCTGGACCGGCCCGGCCTGCGTCCAGACCGTCCCGGCGGCGCGGGTCAGCCGGCTTCCCGGATGACAAATCCGGATCTCTCGCCCGCCGGGCGATGTGACGGTCACCCCGAGCAGGGCCCGCTGCAGCGGAGCCAGCGCCGCCGCCCCCCACCCGTGCGACATGCTCTCGCCCGTGTCGAGCGCCTCCCACGACTCCCACGTGAAGGTGCCGCCCCGGGCCAGCACATTCGCCCACCCCAGCGACTCCGGATCGGTGAGCCGCCGCAGCACCTCGTCGTCCCGCCCCGCCAGGTGCAGCGCGGTGAGCAGCACGTCCGCGGTCATCGGCCCCATCGCCAGCCCGAGCGACACCAGGTGGTCGGCGATGACCGGGTGCGCCTCCGGCGGGGCAACCCCCAAGGCGATGGCGTACGCGTTGGCAATCTGCGACGCGTGCCCACTCCCCAAGCCGTCGACGTAGACGCCGTCCGCCCGCCGCAGCCGCGCATTGATCGCCTCGACCAGCGCATCGGCGTCCGCGGTGAATTCGCCCGCCGGCAGCCCGAGCAGTGCCGCCTGTTTCGCCGTACTGCGCAGCGCGTCGACCGCCAGCATGTTGACCGTGGTCCGCGCGGCCGTGCCGGTGTCGTAGCCGTACCGGTTGGGCCAGTCCACAATGCCGAACTCGTACGGCCCCGCGCCGCCGCTGAGCCGCGTGACCAGCCTCGTCTCCGGATCCCGGTGCCGGCGCACATAGTCGGTCACCGCGACCGAGACCGGATACGTTTCCGCCACCAGCCCCGCGTCTCCCGACGCCACGTAGTAATCCCACACCCACCCCGGAAACATCTCGGTGAAATCCGGGATGTCCCGCTTGCCGTCGCCATTCGGGTAGACCGCATTGAGTCGCCCGTCCGGCCAATAACGTTTCTGCGAGGCCGCAATTTCCCGGATCGCCCGCGCGGTCGCCGCCCGATCCCCGCACCCGTGCATGAGCGCCCGCGAGATGGTGACCGCGTCCGCCAGAAACTGCCCCTTCTCCCGGGTCGGGGTATCCAGAAACTGTTCCTGCGTGCTGTAGAGCGCCGACCGCTGCATCATCGCGAACACCGCATCGAGCGTCGGATTGTCGCTGGCGAACGCCGCCGCCCGCGCCGGGTCCGTGTCGGTGTGCTGCACCACCGCCGTGATTTCCCCCGGTTCGCTCACCTCGAGATACCGGAAACCCACGTAGGTGAAAGCTTCGAAGATCTGGTCACCCTGGCTTTGCACGTACGTGTAGGAAAGGTCGGTCACCTGATTGGCGTGCGGCGTGTTGGCCACCGTCCCGTCCGCATTGCACAGGTATCCCGCCACCAGATCGACGTGCCGGCCCGCTGTCCCTTCCCGGAACCGCACCCGGGGAGTGGCCGGAACGACTTTCCCGAAGTCCGCCACCACGGCACCCGACTCCAGCGTGACGACGCTGATCGGCGCCACGGTCGTGTACTTCAGCCGAGTCAACTGCGCCGTGAGATGGGTGAACACGCCGGCCGGGTGCACACCGACAACGGCGGGCCGTTCCCATTCGGAGTCGTCGAATCCCGCCGACGCCCACCCGTCCTGCGCCCGGACAATCCGCCCGTCCACGTTCTCGACGAAGTCCCGCCCGTCGTCGTTACGCCATTCCGCGTCGAGCCACGGCCCGCGCGAAACCCGCCACGTGTCGTCGGTGACCACCACGTCCCGGGTTCCGTCCCCGTATTCGATCACCAGCCGGACGAGCAGCCCCGGTTCCCCTTCCGGCCGGCCCTGCCCCGGTCCGTACCAGTGATAGAGCACCCCCAGCGCCCCGGTCCCCGGCGCGAGCCGTCCGGTGACGTCGGTGACCTGGTAGTAACCCTCACCCGGATACGCGAACGCCGCCCCCCGATCCACCAGCCGGGAATCGATGAAGGCGTGATACTGCTGCGAGGCCGCCACATAGAGCCGCCCCCGGACGACGGCCTTGTCGGCCACCGCAAACTCAACCCGGGCAAGCGTGTACTCGTCCGTTTCCCCTGCTGCCCGCCGAATCCAGGAAGCCCCCCAGTCGGAATCCGCAATCCCGGTGTCGAACCCCGCCGGCTCCGCCCACCCGGACTCCCGGTCCGCACTGTCCCAGGTCCGAACGCTCCACCGGTACGAGGCGCCCCGCCCGAGCGGACCCCCCGCGTATTCCACATACGCCGTACGTTCTGACGGGACTTTGCCGCTGTCCCAGACCTCGACGTCGTCCAGCCCATGCCAAACCCGGATGTGGTACGCCGTCTGACGCTCGCCGTTCCCGGTATGCCGAGGCAGCCACCCGAACAGCGGCGCCCCCTCAACCCCCAACGCCCGCCGCCGGTCATTGACCGTGAGCCCCGCAGGCGCAAGCGGCTGACCCCCGCCAGCCGAGCCCGCAGACTTGAACACCGGTTCCGGCTGCATAAGCCAACTCCAAGGCAACGGCGAGCGAGGCCCAGCCAGACCCACAAACGGAAGGAGTGGCAGCGGCCCTGTCCCGCCACCACTCCACCATTGAAATGTTTCACTAGGCATGATCGACATTAGGTCCCCCACTACCCACTGTCAAGTTGCCCCACCTCCACCCCACCACGCCCGATCCCTTCCTCATGCAGCACCGTCCAGCTCGAGCCGCGCAGCCTCCCCGAAACGATTCAGCACAACCTTCCGCCCAACGCCCCCGACGCCGCCGCCATCCTTTTCGGCCATCGTGTGACGGGACACCCGCCGGAGACATATCCGACAAACACGGCTTTAGCCGGGCGTCGACGGGCCGCCGTGGCCAGATCTTGGCGATCTACGGTCATTCCCGAACGGCAGATCGACAACATCGCGGCGCGGACTAGCGCCAGCGGGGGATGTTTGCCAAAGGTCCGGGCGAGCGCCGAATTGCCGGGCGGGACCTGACATCACGACTCCACCGCACCGGGAAGACTCGGACAGTGTTATCCGCGCCAGGATCTGTCTGGGTCAGCCCTCAGGCCGGGCCGAACGCGGGTGGACCGCGAAGCTGGTGCCGGGCGCGGCTCCACATGTTGGCCGTGGCTCCGGATGTTGGCCGTGGCTCCGGATGTTGGCCGTGGCTCCGGATGCTCGGTGGAGGCTCCTCAATGGGGTCACTTTCCGCGTCGCAAACCATTGCGAAGTGCCTATATCGCCCGCCCTGGCTTCGATCTTGGGAAGTTTGGGTCTGGTGGTGACGTGAGTTCTTCGACTTCTGCGGCTCGGGGCGGCTGGTTGGCGGTGCACGGGTGTCGGTGACGTGGTTTTGCGCTGGTTGGGGCTGAGGGGGGTCGATGGGCGGTTCGCCGAAGAGTGAAGCTTCATCGATGGGCCGGTGGGACACATCCGGTGGTCGGTTCCCTCCGTACTGAGGTGTGCGGGCCGCGCAACAGCTCGCGGCGCATCCCATGCAGGAGGAACACGTGACCCATACTCCGCCCGGTGAGCCGGAGCACGACGCCGACCGGACTGCGCCATCGGGGGAGACGGAGTTTGACGGGCGGGCGGTCGACCTGTCCGGATACCTGACGGAGAGCGACATCGAGCAGCGGGCCGCCTATCTGGCCTTCAGCGACAGCCCCGAACCGTCCGTCGCGGATCTGGACGCGATCGTCACCAAGCTCCGGAGCGACAACTGGGCCGTGGAGGAGGACAGCCTGGTCGGCGGCCTGCGGTGGGACCGCCCCGCCGACGAACTGCCCGCCGAGACGGACGCGGGCGGCGACCTGCGGTCCGAGTGGGCCATGGAGGTGCTGGCCGGCATCCGGAACGCGGCACGCGACGCCCTGCCCCAACCGGCAATGCAGGAACCCGGTGCCGAGTGGGGGCTGTCCGCAACGGACGGTGCCGGCGGAGCGCCCGCGGAGAAGTCGGCTGAGCACCGGTGGGCGGCGGCGGAACCGGCCGCGGGGGGTCCGGCCCCCGGGACACGCATCCCGGGGATGGCGGCCGCGGGGCAAAGCGCGCAGGCACCGGCGGCGCAGGCACCGGCGGCGCAGGCACCGGCGGCGCAGGCACCGGCAGCGCAGGCACCGGCAGCGCGCGGCTGGAACGCGGGGAGAGCGCCGGCATGGAGGCGCGCCGCAGGAGGCTGGAACGCGGGGAAACCGGCCGCCGGAGCACGCACAGCCGAGGAACCGGCCGCAGTGGCGCCGGCCGCCAGCGGCGGGCCGGGCGGTACCGGACGGGCTGCGGGCGGGCCGGGCAACGACGAGCGAGCAGCCGGTGCCGGCGGCGGCGATGGCGGCAGTGGCGATGCCGGCAGTGGTGCCGGCAGTGGTGCCGGCAGTGGTGGCGGCAGTGGTGCCGGCAGTGGTGGCGGCAGTAATGCCGGCAGCGGTGGCGGTGGTGGGGGTCGGCGCGGGCCTCGGCGGGTTGAGCAGTGGGCGGCCAAGCGGAACGCCACCGCCAACCCGCACGCCGAGTGGGCGGCCGCGGCCGGCGTGAAACAGCCCGTGGACGAGCCGACCGCGGAGTGGCCGGCCGGCGCCGTCCGCGCCGGGCCGACGCACGGGGATGAACTGCCGGGGTGGAAGTCGCCACCGGAGCCGGAGGCCGTGGGCGTCCGGGTCCGGCGGGCGCGTAAGCCGCTTCTCATGGCTGCCGTGGCGCTCTTTCTGCTCGGGATGGTGGCGGCCATTCTGGTGGCGCCGCGGTTCATCGACGGGGCCGACCGGACCGAAGCCGCCGCCATGCCGGGCCGCGGTGGTGGCGGCACCACCGCGCAGGGGCCGCTCGACGGGGTCACCGAGGCCGCGTTCGAGCTGGTCGACGGGGCCGGGGAGATCCGGGTGCGGGCTGAAGATCTCGGGGCGGACCTGTACCGGGTGGCCACCTCGGCGGGGAGCGGGGTCACACCGCGGGTGGACCGGGACGGGGCGGATCTCCAGCTTTTCCTGCCGCGCGGGGAGCACGGCGACGCACCGGCCGTCGATGTCTTGCTGAACGCAGACGTTCGGTGGTCGCTGCGGCTCAACGGTGGGGCTCACCGGATCACGGCGGATCTGTCCGCCACCCGGGTGGACTCGGTGGAGATCGGGGGCGGGGCGCGGGTTATCGAGCTGACGCTGCCGGCGCCGCGGGCGGTGGTGCCGGTGCGGATGACCGGTGGGGTGGATCAGTTCACGGTGGACCTGCCGGCGGCGACGCCGGTTCGGGTGCGGGTGGGATCGGGTGCCGGCCAGGTCAGCCTGGCCGGCACCACGCACCGGGGGATCGCGCCGGGGAAGTCGTTCACCACCGACGGGTGGCGGGACGGGGGTGCCACCGGGATCGACCTGGACGCGGCCGCCGGAATGAACACCCTGACCGTCACCGACCGTTAGGGGACTGCTTTCGCGTACACCTCAATCTCGCTCACCGTCATGTAGCCGCCCGGCCTGGCCGTGAGGACCACCCGGGCCGCGGTGGCCCGGGCATCGACCGGCACGTCGATGACCGGGGCGCCGTCGGCCGGCACCGGGATTTCGGCGCTGGCGTCGGTCCACGTTCCGTCGGGGCCCTGCACCTGCACGCGCAAAGTCTCCGCGGTGCTGACGTTGCTGCCGTCGCGGTAGAAGTAGGTGACCACCCGGGTCAGGTCCTTCGGGGCGGCCAGCGCGACCGTGATGGTGTCGGCTGGGTTCTTGGTGCCGGAGCGCCAGTTGGACCAGGCTTTCTCGGTGCGGTCGCCGTTGCGCAGCCCGGCCGTCGCATAACCCGGTTCCGTGTACGTGGCGCTCACCGTCACGCCCTGCTCGGTCGCGGCGTTCGCCTCCACCGGCTCGACCACCCGCACCCGGGCGGTGGCCGCCAGCCGGGTGCCGTCGACGACCGTGGCGGTGCCCCGCACGGTGACCGTCCCGAGCTGGTCGAAGGGGCCGGACGCCGCCCAGGTCACCGGCAGCGCCGCCCGTCCGCCGTGCCGGCCCAGGCCGGTCACCGTGGCCGGCAGCACGGGCTGCCCGCCGACATAGGTCGTCACCGCGACGGGCGCCGTGGCCACGAAGGTGTCGACGGTGACCAGAGCCGTCGCGGTGTGCTTGCGGCCGAGCACATCGGTGGCGACGCCACGCACCCGCACCTTGCCCGGTTTGCGCCAAGCGCTCGCCGGCGGCAGCGACCACACCACCGGCAGGCTGCCCCGCGCCCCGTCCGGGTACACCGGCGTGACGGTGGCGGGCAGCGTCGGCACCAGCTTCGGGACCGTGTACGCGACGACCTTCGACGTGCTCAGCACGGTCTCGTCGACGGCCGTCCAGCGCTGGTTGCCGCCGGATGTCGGCGTGTACGTGGACACCGGGCTGCCGTCCGCGGTCGCCTGCCCGGCCACGTCGATCAACCGGCCGGTCGCCACGTTGATCAGGGTCCAGGTGCCGTCGCCGGTGGTCGACAGGATCCACTCGGTGGCGGCGTCGGTGCCCGGGTCCAGGGTCAGCGTGCCGTCCCGGACGGCCAGCCGGGTGCCGGTCGCGGCGTTGACGACGGCGTAGCGGGCGCGGTTGCTGGTACCGCCGGCGAGCCGGGTGAAGGACCACAACTGATCCGCCGAGTCCGCGTTGTCCCGCAGGACGATGCCGGGCGCCAGGGATCGGCCACTCGCCACGCCCTCCAGGCGGTAGAAGTGGTCGGCGAGCAGCGGAGTGCCGGAGACTCCGGAAACACCGTCGACCAGGAACGTGGTCACGGATTGCCCCGGGACGGTCAGGACCGCCGACTTATGAGCAACCTTTACGGGCTTTCCGCGTACGAGACCACCGGAAGCGCTCGAAACGACCGGCGTGACCTTCGCGCCGGGCCGGATGGACCGGAAGCCTGAGAGATCCAGCGTGACCGAGCGGCTGTCGGCACCGGAGTTGACGTGGACCACGGTGACCCCGCGCGCGTTGACCGCCGCCACCGACGACGTGTCACTGACCTTGACGAAATGGTCGCCCGGCCGGATGAAGTGGGTGAAGTTGCGGATCGTGTCGTACTTGCTGTTCACCTGGATCGGGCAGTTCGCCGGGGTCGCGTCGGCCGGGCAGTTGAACGGCACGTGGATGCTGCCCCAGTTGCCGCCGCTCGCCTGCTGCGGCACCGAATCCTCGATCGGCTGCCAGAAGACCCACGCGGACGGCTCTAGTTCCCGGATGTCGTCGACGATCCGTCCCGCGATACCGAGTCCCGGCAGCATCCCGGTGTAGTCGGTGGTGCCCGGGCCCCAGTTGCCCTCGACCTCGCTCATCCACAGCTTCTTGCCGGCCGCCTTGGCCGCGTCCCGCACGCTGGTGCGCTGCCCGGTCCCGTACGTGTGCACATTCATCTGCTCGACCGCCGCGCGGGATTCCGCCGTGTACGCGTTCCAGTTCGTCATGAACGTGCCCGGGTTGGTCTCGTCCATCGCCGAGATCACGGCCCCGGTGTCCGCGTTGTTCAGCCGTTCCCGCAACGCCAGCAGCACTTGCTGTTGCAGCGCCGGCCCGGCGTGCGCGCCCTCCTGCCGCCCGCCGGTCGGCTGCCCGTCCGCGCCGAGCGTCGTGCCCCAGTAGTTGGTGTTCGGCTCGTTCAGCGGGTTGATCGTCGCGAACGAGATGCCGTGCCGCCGCTCGATCTCCTCGGTGACCCGCACCATGTACTCGGCGAACTCGTCCACCCGGTCGGCGCGGATCTGGTCGGTGCTCGGGTTGAAGCCGCCGGACACGTACCCGCTCACGGTCTGGAACCACGGCGGCGAGTTGCTGAACGCCTCCCAGTGCGTGACCTTGTCCTTGATCTGGTCGATCCACCAGCGCTGGTTGGCGTCGGCGTCCCAGTTCCAGTGGTCCGGGTTCGCGGGGTCCCACCACTCCATGTCGGCCTGCGTGGTGCCGGCCGGCGCCTTCCAGAAGCCGGGCATGGTGGCGCCCACCTTCATGTAGTCGTCGCGGACGCCGGGCGCGTTGCCGCCGCCGATGTTGTAGCGGGCGATGTTGAGGTTGAGGCCGTCGGCCCCGAACACCATGTCGACGAGCTTCTTCCGGATCTCGTCCGGATAGCCACCGGTGGCGTTGGACATCCACACCAGACTGGTGCCCCACCCCTCGAAGGTGGGCTGCCGGTAGGACGGATCGATGTGAACGTTAACTGAGTTTCCGATTGCGGCGGCCTGTGCGGGGGCGGGAGCGACGCCGAGGGTCGCGACCAGGAGCACGGCAGCCAGCATTCGGGAGGCGGCGATCATGGCGCTCCCTATCCGACAAAATTCCGCAGAACCGAACGCGACGCAACGTATAACAAAAATTGTTGCGGGTCGATGGGCTTGACGCCGGGCCGGAGAGGGGCTGACACTGACTGTTGGTGTGAACGCTAACAAGGCGCCGATGGCTCCCGGCGGCCTTCTTGGCGACCGAGTTGCAGGGCCGGGGGCGGATCACCGCTCCCGGCCCGCCACCCCCTACTGTTGCGGCTGCTGGGTGTCGCCGGCGCCGGTCCGCTTCTGCGCCTCGTCCACGCCCTTGTCCACCTGACCGGAGTACTTGTTGCCGGTGCGCTGGTCCACCTGGTCGCCGGCCTTCTCGAGGCCCTGGTCGACCTGCTTGTCGTGGTCGTCGGCGAAGTCCTTGGCCTTGTCCATGAAGCTCATCGCATGCTCCTCCGCTGGCTGTTCCCCCGGCGCATGCCCCGGACCGGCGGGGCTAAACGACGGCGCGGCCCCGGCGGCGCGCCGTCGGCAGCCTTGATCGCCTCGCGGTAGATCCCGTGGCCGTTGTCGGAGGTACCGAAGATCGGGGCGAGGCGGAGTACCGCGTCCTGGAAGCTGTCCCGGAGGCGCTCGACGGTCTCAGTGGGATCGCCCAGCGACATCACGGCGAGTTCGCGGTCCAGAGTCTCCCGGATGACGTCCGCGACCTGCACGAGAGATCGGGAAGCGAGCTCCGAGGCGGGTCGCCATCGGGCGGCCTGCCGCTCCTCCTCCTCGGCCTTCAGCGTCGCCAGGATCCCTCGCTGCGTCTCGATTCGTTCAGCAAGCAGAGCCCCGTCGATGAACCGCGGCGACGCCGGCGACGGCAGATCTCGGACAGCGAGCCGCGGGCGGCAGCCCGCCGAACCGCACGGCATGCTGGTGCCGTACATCGATTGAGGGAGTGAGATGACCCAGCAGCCTAGGGCTCTGGTGGTGCGCGGGGGTTGGGAGGGACATCAGCCGGTCAGGGCGACCGAGTTGTTCCTGCCGTTTCTCGAGCGGCACGGGTACGCGATCCGCGTCGAGGAGACGACCGAGGTCTACGCCGACGCCGGCGAGATGGGGCGCACCGACCTGATCGTGCAGTGCGTGACGATGTCGCAGATCGGTCGCGAGGAACTTGCCGGGTTGCGGGCGGCGGTCGCGGCCGGCGCCGGGTTCACCGGCTGGCACGGTGGCATCGCCGACTCGTTCCGGAACTCGTCCGACCATCTCCAGCTGATCGGCGGGCAGTTCGCCACCCACCCGAGCAAGGAACCGGGGCAGTGCGGCGGCGGGCAGGAGGACAACTACCTTCCGTACACCGTCAATCTCACCGCGCTGGGCCGCGAGCATCCGATCACCGCGGGCCTGGCCGACTTCGAGCTGGAGACCGAGCAGTACTGGGTGCTGCACGACGACCTGATCGACGTGCTCGCCACCACCACCCACCCGGTCCGGCCGTGGCACCCGTGGCACCGGCCGATCGTGTCGCCGGCGGTCTGGACCCGGCTGTGGGGAGCCGGCCGGATCGTGGTCACCACCCCGGGGCACAGCCTCGACGTCCTGGAGAACAGCAATGTCCGTACGGTCATCGAAAGGGGCATGGTGTGGGCGACCCGCACGGCATCGGCATCGTAGGGACCGGCTACATCTGCGGCGCGTACCTGGAGGTGCTCGCGACCAGCCCGGAGGTGCGGATCGCCGCGGTGGCCGACCTGGACGTCGCTCGGGCCGAGGCGGTGGCGGCCGGTCTGCCGGGCACCCGGGCGCTGCCGGTCGGCGGGCTGCTGGCCGATCCCGAGGTGCGCACGGTGCTCAACCTGACCATTCCGTCCGCGCATGCCGAGATTGCGCTCGCCGCCATAGCCAACGGCAAACAGGTGTACGGGGAGAAGCCGCTGGCCGCCGAGCTGGGGCCGGCCCGTGAGATCGTCGACCGGGCGGCCACGGCGGGGCTGTTGGTCGGCTGCGCACCGGACACCGTGCTGGGCACCGGCACCCAGACCGCGCGGCAGGCGATCGACGCGGGACTGATCGGGCGGCCGCTGGCGGCGTCCGCGGTGATGGTGACCGCGGGCCACGAGCGTTGGCATCCGAACCCGGACTTCTACTACGTGGCCGGCGGCGGCCCGCTGCTCGACATGGGTCCCTACTACCTGTCCGCGCTGGTGCAACTGCTCGGCCCGGTGCGCGCGGTGGTCGGCGCGGCCGGCCGGCTGCGGTCCGAGCGGGTGATCGGTTCGGGCCCGCGGGCGGGGGAGCGCATCCCGGTCGAGGTGGACACCCACGTGTCCGGCGTGCTCGAACACGCGAGCGGCGTGCTGTCCACGCTCACCACCAGCTTCGACGGGGTACGCACCACCGCGCAGCCGATCGAGGTGCACGGCGAGGCCGGCACGATCGCGGTGCCCGACCCCAACCGGTTCGACGGCGACGTCCGGGTGTTCGAGGCCGGCGCGACCGACTGGCGCGCCCTGCCGCCGTCCGCGGGATACGCCGGCGCCGGCCGCGGGATCGGCCTGCTCGACCTGGTAGCGGCCACCGCGGACCGCCCGCCCCGGGCCGGCGGCGACCTGGCGCTGCACGTGCTGGACGCGATGACCGGGCTGCTGCGCTCGGCCGCCGAGGGCCGCCGGATCGAGCTGAGCACCACGGTGGAGCGGCCGGCGCCCGTTCCCCTTTCCCAAAATTAGATGCACTAGTGAACCTTTCTCTGGGCACGGCCGTATCCACCGTCGATGCGTGCCGTGCTCCCGGGAGGTTTTGATGCTCCGTTCGTCACTCGCTCGACGCGCCGGCGCGGTGTTCGCCGGCGCCGCCGCCGTGCTGGCCGTGTTCGCCGCCCCGGCCGCGGCCGCGCCGGCGGTGCCGACCCAGCTGAACGCCGCCGACATGGCGCTGCTCAACGGCGTACGGCTGGCCGGTCTCTGGGAGATGCCGGCCGGGCAGATGGCCGCCGAGAAGGGCAGCTCCACCCGTGTGCGCGAGGTGGGCCGGGAGATCGCGAAGCAGCACGTCGCGCTGGACGAGCTGGTCACGGTCGCCGCCAACCAGCTGGGCGCGACCATCCCGGTCGACCCGACCGGGCAGCAGCAGGGCTGGCTCAAGGAGATGCAGAACGCGAAGGGCGTCCAGTTCGACCAGATCTTCGTGACCCGGCTGCGGGCCGCGCACGGCAAGATCTTCCCGGTGATCGGCGCGGTCCGCTCGGCCACCCGCAACCCGGTGATCCGCAAGCTGGCCGACGACGCCAACCGGTTCGTGCTGACCCACATGAGGCTGCTGGAGAGCACCGGCCTGGTCGAGTACGGGCAGCTGCCCCCGGCCGCCATGCCGCCCGCCGAGGACCTCTCCGCGATGGGTCTGGCGTCGGCAAACGCCGGCGTCGGCCCGCCGGTCAACCCGACCCTGCTGTGGTCGCTGCTGGTCGGCATGCTGGTGGTCGGCAGCTTCGCCACGTTCCGGTTGCTGCGCGGACGGTGATCCCGGCGGCACGGCGTGCCAGAGTGGAGCGGTGACAACGCAGACGACGCTGCCGGCGGGCGAGGACGAGGTGGTCGGCGCCCTGCTGGCGCTCAGCCGGGTCTTCGTCGGCGTGGCCGCCCGCTCCCTGGCCGAACTCGACGAGGACGTCACCCTGGCCCAGTTCCGCACGCTGGTGGTGCTGGGCGCCCGGGGCCCGCAGCGGATCGTCGACCTGGCCCAGGAGTTGTCGGTGACGTCGTCGACCGCGACCCGGATGTGCAACCGGCTGGTGCGTAAGGACCTGGTGGCCCGCGAGGAGCGCGCCGAGGACCGGCGGGCCGCCTGGATCACCCTCACCCCGACCGGCCGCGGCCTGGTCAGCGACGTGCTGGACCGCCGGCGCAAGGCCATCGCGACCCTGGTCGCCGACCTCACCATGACCCGGCCGCTGGCCTTCGCCGCGGTGGTCAACGCTCTGGTCGAAGCGGCCGGCGAGCCCACCGAGGCCGAGTGGCGGCGGCGCTGGCAGGAAAATTAGGTGTAGCAGTACACGCTTAGAGCACCGATCCGAACAGCCGCCGGGCCTGGTCGGCGCGCAGCGCGACGAACGTGCCGACCGCCTCGGCCAGCACCTCGTCCGGCTCGGCCACCGTGGTGATCCACCCGGTCGCGGTCACCCGGCGGCCCTCGACCGCGGTCACCTCGGCGGTCAGCCGCAGCTCGGTGAGCAGCGGCACCGGTTTCCGGTACGCGGTGTCCAGCTGCACGGTCATCCCCGGGTTGCCCGAGGCGCTCACCGCGTATCCCAGCATCTGGTCGAGCAGCATGGCGCTCACCCCGCCGTGCGCGTACGTCGGCGGTCCCTCGTACGCCATACCGAGGGTGCACCGGCCGACCGCGACGCCGTCCTCCTCGGCGATCCGCATCGGTGGCGCCAGCGCGCTGCCGGTGCCGGTCACCGGGTTGTACATCCGGATCCCGCCGAGCAGGTCGTCGGCGGCGGGCAGCACGCCGCGCTCGCGGACCCGCTCACCGAGCGGCGCGGCCACCCGGCGCACCCGCTCGGCGGCCGCCAGCAGCTCCACGGTCGGCGCCTCGGTGGTCGACGCGTACCCGATCAGTTGCCGCAGCGCCTCGCCCAGGTCGCTGATCGCCGCCCGCCGGTGCCGCAGGGCCGCCGCGGCGTCCTCGTCGACGGCACGCAGCCGGCGCCGCGGCACCGCGTCACGGTGCCAGGCGGTCGCATCACTATCGGTCACCGGGCGTTCTCCTTCAGGGTGTCGGCGCAACAGCATCAGGTTCTACCAACGTGCTCCGGAGGCGCCGTCACGGGCCTAGTGAATCTCATCACACTGCTATAACCTGTTCTAGTTCTGTGCGTCCGGCGGATGGGGATGGCATGGCGGTCACGGTGGAGTACGACGCGGTCGTGGTCGGTGCCGGTGCGGCTGGCATGGCCGGTGCGCTGGCGGCGGCCCGCAACGGGCTGCGCACGGTCGTCATCGAGAAGGCCGCGGTCTTCGGCGGCTCGGCGGCCCGCTCCGGTGCCGGCATCTGGGTGCCGAACAACGAGGTCCTGCTCGCGGCCGGCGTCCCCGACACCGCCGCCAAGGCCGGCACCTACCTGAGCGCCGTCGCGGGCGCCGGCGTACCGGCCGCGTTCCGGCAGTCCTTCCTGGCCAACGGCCCGCGGGCGATCTCGTTCCTGCTGCGCTGGACGCCGCTGCGGTTCCGCTGGATGGAGGGCTACTCGGACTACTATCCCGAGCTGCCCGGCGGCATGCCGAACGGCCGGTCGATCGAGCCGGCCGCGTTCGACGGCAACATCCTCGGCGCCGAACTCGCCAACCTCAACGCGCCCTACCTGGCCACCCCGGCTGGCACGGTGGTCTACACCACCGACTACAAGTGGCTGGCGCTGATCGCCCGGCACCCCAAGGGCCTCGCCACCGCCACCGAGATGACCTGGCGGTACCTGCAACTCGCCGCCCAGGGCCAGAAGCCGCTCACCATGGGCCAGGCGCTGGCCGGCGGCCTGCGGGCCGGCCTGCTCGCCGCGAACGTGCCGGTCTGGCTCAACACCCCGCTGGTCGACCTGATCGTCGAGGGCGGCCGGGTGGCCGGCGTGCGCGCGGTCCGCAACGGCCAGGAATACCTGATCCGGGCCCGGCGCGGGGTGCTGGTCGGCAGCGGCGGGTTCGAGCACAACGAGCGGATGCGCAAGCAGTACCAGGCCGAGCCGATCGGGGTGGACTGGACGGTCGGCACCGCGTCCAACACGGGCGACGGCATCGAGGCGGGCGAACGCGCCGGCGCCGCGCTCGGGCTGATGGACGACGCCTGGTGGGGACCGATGATCCCGCTGCCGGAGCCGGAGGGCCCGTACTTCTGCCTCTCCGAGCGCACGCTGCCCGGCAACATCTTCGTCAACCAGGCCGGCAAGCGGTTCGTCGACGAGGCCGCGCCGTACAGCGACGTCGTGCATGTCATGTACTCCAAGCACACCGCCGCGGTCCCGCACATACCGTGCTGGATGGTGACCGACCAGGAGTACCGCAACCGCTACCTGTTCAAGACCACGTCGCCGCTGCTGCCCTATCCGGATTCCTGGTACGCGAGCGGAGCCGTGCACCGGGACTGGACCATCGAGGGCCTGGCCACCCGGATCGGGGTGCCGGCCGCGGCGCTGCGGGCCACCATCGAACGCTTCAACGCCCAGGCCCGGGCCGGCCGGGACACCGACTTCGGCCGCGGCGACAGCGTTTACGACGCCTACTTCGCCGACCCCACCAACCGGCCCAGCCCGTGCCTCGCGCCGCTAGCCCTGCCGCCCTACTACGCGTTCAAGATCGTGCCCGGCGACCTGGGCACCAAGGGCGGCATGGTCACCGACGCCCGGGCCCGGGTGCTGCGCCCCGACGGCACGGTGATCCCCGGCCTGTACGCGGCCGGCAACGCCAGCGCCGCGGTGATGGGCCGCAGCTACGCCGGCGCCGGGTCGACCCTGGGGCCCGCCATGACCTTCGGCTACGTGGCCGGACTCGATCTCGCGACCGGTTGAGAGAAGCACCAGTCAAGGAGGAATGTCATGCCCAAGGTCAGTGTCTCCACCGAGACCAAAGCCGCACCCGAGCAGGTCTGGGCCGTGCTCACCGACCTGTCCCGCACGCCCGAGTGGAACGCCATGCACGAGGGCTTCACCGGCGACGTCCCGGCCACCGTGGGCGAGGGCTCCACCTACAAGCAGAAGGTCAAGCTGATGGGCATGCCCGCCGAGATGTCCTGGCGGGTCGTCACCGCGGACGCGCCGAAGCACTTCGAGCAGGCCGGCGACGGCCCGATGGGGGTCAAGGCCAAGAACCGCTTCCTGATCGAACCGACCGGCGAGGGCTCGCAGATCACGTACGAGATGGAATTCGCCGGGCCGGCCCTGAACGGACCGATGGCCGCCATGCTGGAGAAGCAGGCCGGCGCCTCGGCCAAGACCGCACTCGAGAAGCTCAGCGGCCTGCTGGGGTAGCCGCCTCGGCCTGGAGCAGCAGCCGGGTGGCCAGCTCGAGGTGGTTGACGACATCGTTCGCCGACGCCCGGCGGGTCACCCAGGCCACCAGGTTGGACAGCCACACGTCGCCGATCACCCGGGCCTTGGCGCGGTCGTCGGCGGTCGGTTCGCCGTCGTGCATGGCGCGGGTCACCATGTCCTCCATGGTGCGGGCCACCGCGTTGACCTCGCTGCTGGCCGACGGGTCGGCGAACATGAAGGCCCGGGTCATCGCCTCGGTGAGCAGCGGCTCGCGCTGCATGACCCGGGTCATCCGGCCGAGCACCGCGAGGGTCCGCTCGTACGGCGTGTCGCCGGTGATCGGCTTGCGGTCGAGCTTTTCCTGGATCGCCTCGAGCTCCAGCGACAGCGCGGAGACCAGCAGGTGGATCTTGGAAGGGAAGTACCGGTAGAGCGTGCCGAGCGCGACCTCGGCGCGTTCCGCGACCGTGCGCATCTGCACCGCGTCGTAGCCACCCTTGGACGCGAGCTGGAGCGTGGCCTCCAGGATCCGCCGCCGCCGATCGCGCTGCGCGGCCGAACCCTGCTCGGCGTCCGCACCGGTGAGTGCGGCCCGGCCGGTGCCACTGGTGGTATTCGTTCTCGCTGCTGCCATCGTTACCTCTCGCAAGGTCATCCGCGGTCGAGAGCCGCTTTTTCACTCGTTGTTCAAGGGTAGCAACGTTCTATTGCACACCTGTGTCACCCGTCGGTGGCGCCCAGGAAATGAAACATGTTCTAATCGGTCGGTGACCACTGCGGCGGAAACGGCGGCCGGGCCGGACTTCCGGCTGGACGAGGCGCAGGACACGATCGCCCGGCTGGCCGCCGAGGTGCTGTCCGGCGCGGCCGGCCAGCACCTCGACGGCCAGCCGGACCGGGCCTGGACGGCGTTGGGGCAGGCCGGGCTGCTCACCCTAGCGGTTCCGGAGGGCCTGGGCGGGGAGGGTCTCGGCCCGGCCGAGACCGCACTGGTGCTCACCGAGATCGGCCGGCGCGCGCTGCCGCTGCCGGCGCTGTCCACGCTGGCCCTGGGCGTGCTGCCGATCGCCCGCTGGGGCACCCCCGACCAGCAACGCGACCTCCTCGCCGACCTGGTCGAAGCCACCCCGAGCGCGGCCGAGCCGGGCGGGGGAGGCGCGGTCGCCGGCCGGGTGCTCACCGCCGCGGTCGCCGAGCCGGGCGCGCCGATGCCCGCCCACCCCACCGCGACTGCCACCAGGGACTGGCGGATCACCGGCCACGTGACCGGTGCGCCGGATGCCGAGCGCGCCCACCGCATCCTCATCCCGGTCCGCACGGCCGGCGACGGGCTCGCGGTCGTCGTGGTCGACCTGGCCGCGCCGGGCGTCACCGTCCGGCCCGGCTCGGTGCGCCTGGATGCGGCCGAGGCGGAGCCACTGGGTGGCGACACCACCGGCCGGGCGGTCGCCGACCTCTATCGCTTCGCGACGCTGGGTGCCTGTGCGCTCGGCGACGGCGCGCTGGCCGGGGCGCTCGACCTGACCGCCGGGCACGTGCGCACGAGGGAGCAGTTCGGCCGGCCGCTCGCCACCTTCCAGGCCGTCGCGCAGCAGATCGCCGACGTCTACGTCACCGCGCGCACCCTGCACCTGGCCGTGCAGGCCGCGTCCTGGGCGCTGGGCGCCGGCCGGGACGCCGACGCCGACCTCGCCGTCGCCGCGCAGTGGTTCACCGCCGAGGCGCCGCCGGCCGTGCGCACCTGTCACCACCTGCACGGCGGGCTGGGCCTCACCGCGGACTATCCGCTGCACCGGCACAGTTCCCTCATCCGCGACCTGGTCCGGTTCCTCGGTGGCAGCGAGCACTGCCTGCAGCGGCTGGGAGGGCACGTTGTTCATCGATCTCACTGAGGAGCAGCACGCGCTCCGGGCGCGCCTGCGCGCGTACCTCCACAACCTGCTCACCCAGGAGCAACGCGCCGCACTCCAGCGTGAGCGGCACGGCGCCGCGCATCGCGACCTGGTGGCCCGGCTCGGCCAGGACGGCTGGCTCGGCCTCGGATTCCCGGCCAAGTACGGCGGGAGCGGCGACGGTCCGGTCGAGCAACAGATCTTCGTGAACGAGGCGGCGCGGGCCGACGTGCCGCTGCCCGCGGTGACCCTGCAGACGGTGGCGCCCACGCTGCTCGCGCACGGCACCGACGAGCAGCGCGAGTTCTTCCTGCCGCGGATCCTGGCCGGCGAGTTGCACTTCGCGATCGGGTACACCGAACCGGAGGCCGGCACCGACCTGGCCGCACTGCGCACCCGGGCGGTCCGGGACGGCGACGAATACGTGGTGAACGGCCAGAAGACCTTCACCACCGGCGCGCACGACGCCGACTACCTGTGGCTGGCCTGCCGCACCGACCCGGACGCCGCCCGGCACCGCGGCCTGTCGATCCTGATCGTGGACACCGGCGATCCGGGCTACGCGTGGACGCCGATCATCACCTGCGACGGCGCGCACCACGTCAACGCCACCTATCTTACGGATGTACGGGTGCCGGTCAGCCGGCGGGTCGGCCCGGAGAACGGCGGCTGGAAACTGCTGACCACCCAGCTCAACCACGAGCGCGTGATGCTCGGGCCGGCCGGCCGACTCGGTGCCGTCTACGACCGGGTGCACGCCTGGGCCACCGCGGCCGGCGTGCTCGACCGGCCGGACGTGCGGCGCTCGCTGGCCCGCGCCTACGCCACGCTGCGGGTCAACGAGCTGCTCAACTGGCAGGTGTCCGGCGCCGAACCGCCACCCGCGGACGCCTCGGCCACCAAGGTCTTCGCCTCCGAGCGGTTGTTGCGCCTCGGCCAGGAACTGGAGGAGATGGTGGCCCGCTACGGCGACCCGGACGGCGACCTGCTCGCCTGGCTCGACCTGCAGGCCAAGCGCAACCTGGTGCTCACGTTCGGCGGCGGCGTCAACGAGATCCAGCGGGAGATCATCGCGGCCGCGGGCCTCGGCCTGCCCCGGGTGCCGAGGTAGGGAGGCCGGGATGGACCCGATCAGGCAGGCGGCGGCCCGGCTGACCGGCGAGTCGGCGCCGCGCGCCGGGCGCGACCCGGTCAACCGGCCGATGATCCGCAGCTGGCTGGAGGCGATCGGCGACGCCAACCCGCGCTACGAGCGCGACGGCACCGCGCCGCCCGCGATGATCCAGGTGTGGACCATGCGCGGCCTGCACCCGGCCGCCGACCCGGCCGACCCGCTGCGGGTCATGTCGGAGGTCCTCGACCAGGCCGGCTACACGTCCGTGGTGGCCACCAACTGCGAGCAGACCTACCACCGCTACCTGCGCGAGGGCGAGGAGGTCGCGGTCCGCAGCCGCCTGGTCGAGGTGACCGGTCCCAAGCGGACGGCGCTCGGCGAGGGCTGGTTCGTCACCACCGAGAGCACCTGGTACGCCGGCGCCGAACCGGTCGCCACCATGATGTTCCGGGTTCTCAAGTTCAAACCGGCCGACCGCCCCCTGGCCCGGCCACCGCAGACCCCGGACACCGCGTTCTTCTGGGCCGGCACCCGCCGGGGCGAGCTGCGCATCCAGAGCTGCGGCGAGTGCGGGGCGCTGCGGCATCCGCCGGGTCCGGCCTGCCCGGCCTGCGGCGCCACCAAACCGGCTCACGTGCTGGCGGCCGGGACCGGGGTGATTCACAGCTTCGTGGTGCATCACCATCCGCCGCTGCCGGGGGTTGCGCTTCCCGCGGTGGTCGCGCTGGTCGACCTCGATGAGGGGGTACGCATGGTAGGTGCGTTACGGGGTGCCGAGCCGGCCGAGGTACGCATCGGCGCCGCGGTCCGGGTGGAGTTCGTGCGGGTCGACAACGAGCTGACCCTGCCCGCGTGGCGGCTCGCATGAGCACCGAACTGCCGCCGTGGACCCTCGAGGTCTCCCCGACGCTGATCGTCAGCACCGCGCTGGCCACCCGCGACTTCCAGGACGTGCACCACGACCGGGACGCGGCCGTGCGTCGCGGCAGCCAGGACATCTTCCTCAACATCCTGACCACCACCGGGCTGGTGCAGCGCTACGTGACCGACTGGGCCGGGCCGCGGGCGGTGGTGCACGGCATCGCGATCCGGCTGGGCGCACCCTGCCACGCCTACGACACCCTCACCTTCACCGGCCGGGTCACCTCGGCCGCCGAGGGCGGCGAGTGGGTGGTCGCGGTGGCCGGGCACACCGCCGGCGGCGAGCACGTCTCGGGCACCGTACGGGTGACGCCGTGATCGCCCGGACCGCGGCGATCGCGGGCATCGGAGCCACCGAGTTCTCCAAGGACTCCGGCCGCAGCGAACTCCGGCTCGCGGTCGAGGCCGTCCGGGCCGCGCTCGACGACGCCGGCCTGTCCGCGGCCGACGTGCGGGGCCTGGTCACGTTCACGATGGACCAGAACGCCGAGATCGAGGTGGCCCGCGAACTGGGCATCGGCGAGCTGACCTTCCTGAGCCGGATCAGCTACGGCGGGGGAGCGGCGTGCGCGGTCGTCCAGCAGGCGGTGCTCGCGGTGGCGGCCGGCCTGGCGGAGGTGGTCGTCTGCTACCGGGCCATGAACGAGCGCTCCGGCCGCCGCTTCGGCCAGGCCACCACGCCGCCCGGGGTGGATGCCGGCTGGCACTACCCGATGGGCCTGGCCACGCCCGCGGCCCAGGTCGCCATGGTGGCCCGGCGCTACCTGCACGACTACGGTGCCACCACCGAGGACCTGGGCCGGATCGCGGTGGCCGGCCGCCGGCACGCCGCCACCAATCCGCAGGCCTGGTTCTACGGCCGCCCGATCACGCTCGACGACCATCGGGCGTCCCGCTGGATCGCCGAGCCGCTGCGCCTGCTGGACTGCTGCCAGGAGAGCGACGGCGCGGTGGCCGTGGTGGTGACGTCGGCGGCCCGGGCCCGCGACCTGCGCCGCCCACCGGCCGTGATCGCGGCCGCGGCCCAGGGCAGCGGCCCCGGCCAGTTCGTGATGACCAGCTACTACCGCGACGACATCGCGGCCCTGCCGGAGATGGGCGTGGTGGCCCGGCAACTGTGGGAGCAGTCCGGTTTCACCCCCGCCGACGTGCGCACCGCCGTGCTGTACGACCACTTCACCCCCTATGTGCTCCTGCAGTTGGAGGAACTTGGCTTCTGCGGCCGGGGCGAGGCGAGACACCTGATCGCGGACGGCGGCATCGAACTCGGCGGCCACCTGCCGGTGAACCCGCACGGCGGCCAGCTGGGCGAGGCCTACATCCACGGCATGAACGGCATAGCCGAGGCGGTGCGCCAGATCCGAGGCACCGCCGCAAACCAGATCAAAGGCGACGGCCCGGTCCTGGTAACGGCCGGCACCGGCGTCCCGACGAGCGGCCTGCTCCTCACCCGCGGTTGATCAGCCGAACGGTCCTGGCTCGCGGCTACGTGTCGCGCTGGGCCAGCTGGACGGCGATGTCGATCAGCTGGTCTTCCTGGCCGCCGACCAGACGGCGTTCGCCGGCCTTTACCAGGATCTCGGCGCCGGACACCCCATACCGCTGGCCCAGCGTGAAGGCGTGCATCAGGAAGCTCGAGTAGACCCCGGCATACCCCATGATCAAAGCCATCCGGTCCAGCTTGCACTCGTCCGGCATGGCCGGGCGCACCACGTCCTCGGCGGCGTCCACGATGGCGAAGAAGTCCACGCCCGTGCGGATGCCCAATTTGTCGCAGACGCCGACGAAGGCCTCGACCGGCGTGTTGCCCGCGCCGGCGCCGAACCGCCTCGTGCTGCCGTCGATCTGGGTGGCTCCGGCGCGGGCGGCCAGCACCGAGTTGGCCACGCCGAGGCCCAGGTTTTCGTGGCCGTGGAAACCCACCTGGGCGTCGTCGCCCAGTTCGGCCACCAGCGCGGCCACCCGGTCGCTCACCTGGTCGAGCACCAGCGCGCCGGCCGAGTCGACCACGTACACGCACTGACATCCCGCGTCGGCCATGATCCGGGCCTGCTTGGCCAGGTCGGCCGGGGGCTGCGAGTGGGCCATCATCAGGAAGCCGACCGTCTCCAGGCCGATCTCCCGGGCCAGGCCGAAGTGCTGGACCGCGATGTCCGCCTCGGTGCAGTGGGTGGCGATCCGGCAGACCGTCGCGCCGTTGCCGGCCGCCGCGCGGATGTCGTCGATCACGCCGACGCCGGGCAGCATCAGGAAGGCGATCTTCGCGCGGGTGGCGTTGGCGACCGCGGTTCTGATCAGCTCCTGTTCGGGGGTGTGGCTGAGGCCGTAGGTGAACGACGAGCCGCCCAGGCCGTCGCCGTGGGTCACCTCGATCACCGGGACGCCGGCCGCGTCCAGGGCGGTGACCACGGCGGCCACCTCGGCGGCGGTGAACTGGTGGCGCTTGGCGTGCGAGCCGTCGCGCAGGGACGAGTCGGTGATCCGCAGGTCCAGCTCTGCGGAGAAGTGTCGGGACAGCAACGTCAACCTCCCAGCGACTCGCCCACGCGGGTGGCGGCCGCGGTCATGATGTCGAGATTTCCGGCGTACGCGGGCAGGAAGTCCCCGGCCCCGGCGATCTCCACGAAGATCGCCACCCGGGTGGTGCCGCCGGGGACCGGGTCGAACTGGGGTTCGTTGAGCAGGCGGTACCCGGGGACGTAGCGGGCCACCTCGCCGGCCATCTCCTCGACCGACTTCGCGACCGCCGTGGTGTCGGCGTCCTCGTCGATCGCGCAGAAGATGGTGTCCCGCATGATCAGCGGCGGGTCGGCCGGGTTCAGCACCACGATGGCCTTGCCGCGGGCCGCGCCGCCGACGAGTTCCAGGCCCCGGCTCGTGGTGCGGGTGAACTCGTCGATGTTGGCCCGGGTGCCCGGCCCGGCCGAGCGGGACGCCACCGAGGCGACGATCTCGGCGTAGCTGACCGGGGTCACCCGCGACACCGCGTAGACCATCGGGATGGTGGCCTGGCCGCCGCAGGTGATGAGGTTGACGTTGGTGGCGTCGCGATGGTCGCCCAGATTCACTTCGGGGACCACGTACGGGCCCACCGCGGCCGGGGTCAGGTCGACGGCCCGGATGCCGGCCTCGGCGTAGCGCGGCGCGTTCGCCCGGTGCACGGCCGCCGACGTCGCCTCGAAGACCAGATCCGGCAGCGGGTCCTGGCGCAGCAGCCAGTCGGTGCCGTCGCTGCTCACCGCGAGCCCGGCATCGGCGGCGCGGCGCAGCCCGGGGCTGTCCGGGTCGATGCCGACCATCCAGCGCGGCTCGATCACCGGCGAGCGCAGCAGCTTGTACATCAGGTCGGTGCCGATGTTGCCGGAGCCCACGACGGCCGCGGTCAGCTCAGCCATGCTGTGTCCCTTCGAAGGTCAACCGGACCTCGCCGAGTCCGCTGAACGAGGCCCGGAACTCGTCGCCCGGCCGCGCGTCGATCGCCCGGGCGCAGGCACCGGGCAGCACCAGGTGCCCGGCCCGCAGGCGGACCCCAAAACCGGCGACCGTACGCGCGAGCCAGGCCACCGCGGTCGCCGGGTTGCCGAGCACCGCGTCGGACCGCCCCTGCGCCACGATCTCGTCGCCGCGATACAGCACCGCCTCGATCCCGCGCAGGTCGATCCGCTCCGGCGGCACCCGCGCCGCACCCACCACGAAGCCGGCCGACGACGCGTTGTCGGCGATCGTGTCGGCCAGGCTGATCTGCCAGTTCTCGATCCGGCTGTCGATCAGCTCGATGGACGGCGCCACCGCCTCGGTCGCATCCAGCACGTCCCGTTCGGTGCAACCCTCGCCCGGCAGGTCGGCGCCCAGCAGGAAGGCCACCTCGATCTCCACCCGCGGATAGCAGTACCGCCCCGCGTCGGCCGGCTCGCCCTCGGAGAGCCGCATGTCGGCCAGCAGGTGCCCGTAGTCCGGTTCGTCCACGCCCATCATCTGCTGCATGGCCTTGGACGACAGGCCCACCTTGTGGCCGACCACGGTGCCCGCCCGCCGCCGGATGTTGTGCAGCTGAATGGCATAAGCCTCGGCCGCTCCCAGGCCGGGCCGGTCCCGGGTGAGCGGCGGGATCGGCTTGCGGTCCCGTTCCGCGGCGGCCAGCCGTTCGGCCAGTTCCACGCAGTCAGCCTCGGTGAGCATGCAGTCCTCCCCGGTCCGGAACCGCCGCGTGCCGCCCGGCCCGCCGTCCGGACCACACGCAGTCGGCCAGCGACAACCCGCTCACATAGGAGCGGGAGCAGATCCCGGCGGCGGTCCGCCCGGCGCTGTAGAGCCCCGGCACGCCACTGCCGTCCGCCCGCAGCACCTGCCCGGTCTCCTCGTCGACCCGGAGGCCACCGAGGGTGAGCATGGGCGCGGGCACGGCGTTCCGCTTACGCACCGAGACATCAATGAGCGAGTACGGCGAACGCGCGATCGCCCGGACAAACGCGGCCGGCTTGCCGGAGGGGTCCGCCATCCCCGCACCCGACCCACCGAGGTGTCCGGCCCTGTCCGCGCCGGCCCTGTCCGCGCCGGCCCTGTCCGCGCCGGCCCTGTCCGCGCCGGCCCTGTCCGCCCCGGCCCTGTCCGCCCCTGCCTCGCGCGCAAATGCGGAAAGTCGGTTATATGCGGCCAAGGTAGTGGCCAGGCCGTCCGGGTCTACGCCGGCTTTGGCGGCCACCGCCGCGACCGTGCGGGCGCTCACCCGGCCGCGGCCCAGCAGCCAGCGGGCCTGGACGCGCTGGAACCACAGCGTCTGGCCGCGCACCTGGCGCCGGGCCTCGGCCAGGATCGCCGCGTCCACCAGCAGCCAGGCGTTGCCGCCGGCCCGGTGCAGGATGGCGGCGCCGATCGCGGCGCCGTAGCGGGACTCGTCGCAGACACGGCGGCCGGCGCGGTCGACCAGCAGGCCGCCGAGCAGGGCCGACGGCGGGCTCAGGAAGCGCCACAGCGTGACCCGGTCCAGGAACCTGGTGGCGCCGCCCGCGGAAATGCCCAGCCGGATGCCGGAGCCGTCGTCCCCGACCGTCCCCAGGCGCAGGCCGTCGCGGTAGGCCGGGGCGTGTTCGCGCATCATGTCCCGGTCGAACACGAAGCCGCCGGTGGTCAGCACCACGCCCCAGCGGCTCGCGATGCGCAGCGGCCGGGCGTACCGGCTCTCCAGGCCGGACACCCAGCGGTGCAGCGTGCGGCCCAGGCCGGCCAGGTAGACGCCGGGCTTCACCGACCAGCGGTGCAGCACGCGATGGCCGAGCCGGGCCCAGAGCGGGGCGTCGCGCAGCGTGCGGCACTCGACGCCGGTGACGCGGCCGGCCGGGTCGGTGGTGAGGGCGTCCACCCGGGTCTGCGGCAGGATGGTGGCGCCGGTGTCGCGGGCCGCGGTGGCCAGGCGGGCATAGAACGTCCGGCCGGACGTGCCGCGGGCCAGGGTCCGGTGGCCGCGGGCGGCGGGCGGGGCGACGTGGGCGAAGGACTGCTCGCTGCCGGACTGGTAGAGGTAGTGCCGATCGGTGGGATACGAGGTCTTGTACGGGCACAGCCGCGCGTCGAACGGCACGCCCCGGTCGGCCAGCCAGTCGAGCATGCCCGCGCTCTGCGCGCAGAACTGCCGCAGCGTGCCGGCCGAGACCGCGTCGCCGACCTCCTCGCGCAGGTACGCGTACATGGCCTCGGGTGTGTCCTGGACGCCGGCGACCTGTTGCTGCCGGGTGCCGCCGCCGGCATAGACGATGCCGCCCGAGATGGCTGTGGCGCCGCCGCCGGTGAAGCGGTCGAGCACGAGCACGCGGGCGCCGGACTCGGCGGCCTCGATCGCTGCGCACGCGCCGGCCGCGCCGAAGCCGACCACCACGACGTCCCACGTCTCGGTCACCGGCGTCCTCCGATCTGAAACACGTACCAGGCGGCAGGGGCCGCGACTCAGTGGTGTCAGAGCGGCAATAACTATAACCTGTTCTAGTGTCAGAAGAGGATGCTGTATTCGACCTGGTGGTGGTCGGCAGCGGCGCCGCCGGGATGACCGCGGCGCTGGCCGCGGCGCACCACGGGCTGACCGTGGTGGTCGTCGAGAAGGATGCGGTCTACGGCGGTTCGACGGCCCGGTCCGGGGGCGGGCTGTGGCTGCCGGGCAACGAGGTGCTGCGTGCCGCGGGCGTGGCCGACGATCCGGACGGCGCCCGCGACTACCTGGCGCACGTGGCCGGGCCCGAGATTCCGGCGGCGCGGCGGGCGGCTTTCCTGTCCCAAGGGCCAAAAATGCTGGAGCTGGTACGCGACCACACGCCGCTCGACTTCGCCTGGGTGCCCGGCTATCCCGACTACTACCCCGAGGCGGCCGGCGGCCGGCCCCGGGGGCGCACCGTCGAACCCCGGCCGCTGGACACCCGGCGCATCGGGCCCGACCTCGCGACGCTGGCCCCGCCGTATCTGGCCGCGCCGAACGGCATGGCGGTGACCGCGGTCGACTACCGGTGGCTGTCGCTCGGCGTCCGGCACCCGCAGGCGGTGCTGGCCGCGGCCCGGCTGGCCGCCGGCAGCGCGCTCGACCGGCTGCGCGGCCGGCGCCGGCTGACGATGGGCCAGGCCCTGGCCGCCGGCCTGCGGGCGGGCCTGCGCGCGGCGGGCGTGGAGGTGCGGCTCGGCACGGCGATGGCGGGCCTGCTGGTCGAAGACGACCGGGTGACCGGCATCGAGGTGACGGCCGGTGGCGGGTCGGCGGCCGGTGGCGGGTCGGCTGGCCGGCCGGCGCCGTCCGCCTCGGACGGGCGGCCGGGGCGGCTGCGGGCGCGGCTCGGGGTGCTGCTGGCGAGCGGCGGCTTCGAGCGCAACGGCGAGATGCGGGCGCAGTACCAGCGGATCGGCACCGAGTGGACGGTCGGCGCGCCGGGCAACACCGGGGACGGCATCGAGGCCGGCCACCGCCTCGGTGCCGCGCTCGACCTGATGGACGAGGCGTGGTGGGGGCCGTCGCTGCCGCTGACCGGTGGGCCGTACTTCTGCCTCGCCGAGCGGAACCTGCCCGGGTGCATCGTGGTGGACGGCGACGGCCGCCGGTTCGTGAACGAGGCGGCGCCATACGTGGACGCCGTGCACGCCATGCGCGACGGTCACCTGCCGGCCTGGCTGGTCGCCGACCAGACCTACCGGGACCGTTACCTGTTCGCCGGCCGGGGTCCGCGCCAGCCGCTGCCGCGCCGCTGGTACGCGGCCGGGATCGTGCACAGGGCGCCGACCCTGGACGACCTGGCCGGCCGGATCGGCGTGCCGGCCGGCGCGCTGGGCGAGACGGTGGACCGCTTCAACGGCTTCGCGGACGCCGGGAGCGACGACGACTTCGGGCGCGGCGAATCGGCCTACGACCGCTACTACGGCGACCCGCGGCAGCGGCCGAACCCGTGCCTGGGCGCGCTGCGCAAACCACCGTTCTACGCCTTTGCAATGGTCCCCGGCGACCTGGGCACGAAGGGCGGCCTGCGCACCGACGAGCGGGCCCGCGTCCTGCGCGCCGACGGCACCCCGATACCGGGCCTGTACGCGGCCGGCAACGCGAGCGCCGCCGTGATGGGCCGCAGCTACGCCGGCGCCGGCGCCACCCTGGGCCCGGCCATGACGTTCGGCTACCTGGCCGCCCTCGACCTGGCCGCCGCCCGAGCAACAGCCACCGCTTCCGCACCCGCCGGGGAGGACTGATGCCGATCGATCCGGACGTCGCCGTGGGGGCCGACCTCGGTGGGCGCGAGCTCAGCTGGACGTCGACCGACGTGCTGCTCTACCACCTCGCGGTCGGGGCGGGGGCGGACGAGTTGGGCTACGTCTATGAGCGGGAACTGCGTGGGGTGCTGCCCACATTTGCGACCGTGGCCAGCACGCTGCGGGACACCGGGCCGCCCAGAGTCTCCATGCCCGGCATTGAGATCGATCTGAGCCGGGTGGTGCACGGCCGGCAGGAGATCGTGCTGCACGGGCCGATACCGGCGGACGGCTGCGAGTGGGCCACGTCCCGGGTGGCGGCCGTCTACGACAAGGGCAGCGCCGCGGTTGTCGTCACCGAGACCAGCACGGCGTTGTTCACGAGCCGGATCAGCATCTTCGCCAAGGGGGAGGGCGGCTTCGGCGGCGACCGCGGGCCGTCGACCGCGGTGCCGGTGCCGGACCGCGCGCCCGACCATGAGGTGCTGTCGGCTACCGATCCGCGGCAGGCGCTGTGGTACCGGTTGTGTGGCGACCGGAACCCGTTGCATGTTGATCCGGCGTTCGCGGCCTCGGCCGGCTTTCCGCGTCCGATCCTGCACGGGCTCTGCACGTACGGCATCGTCGGCAAAACTGCCATCGACGTCGCGCTCCGCGGTGACGTCGCGCGCGTGGTCGCGTACTCCTGCAGGTTTTCGGGTGTGGTCTTTCCCGGCGAAACGCTGCGCACGCGGATCTGGCAGGAGGACGGGCATCTGGTGCTGACCGCCACCGTGGCCGACCGGGACGACGCGCCGGCGATCGCGGACGCGCTCATCCGGTGCTCGTGAGGCTTGGTCCGGTACGCGGCCGGATTGACAGCCGGTCCGGGCCCTCCAACCATCGAACCGTGCATCTTCGCCATCTCGGGCTGCCGGTCCGTGACCGGGACCGCAGCCTGCGCTTCTACGCGACGTACTTCGGCTTCGACCCGGCCACCGCCCAGGCCTACCCGGACGGCACCGTCATCGTGCGCGACGCCGACCGGTTCGACCTGGCCCTGCATCCGGCGACCGAGACCCCGCCAGCCGCGACCTTCCTGCACGTCGGGTTCGCGATGGCCGACGCGGACGCGGTCCGCGACCTGCGCACCCGCTTGGCGGACGACGGCGTGCCGATCGTCGAGCGCGACGACGAGCCGGACCTGGTCTCGTTCAAATGCCTCGACCCCGACGGCTGGCGGGTCGAGGTCTACTGGGAGCGCTAGCCGCAGCAGTCACCCACGTCCTGCCCGGCGGTGCGGATCTTCGGCGAGCCGCCGCATCGCGGGCCGACAGGACTGAGTGGTGGGGTCCGCCGTCGGCAACTGTTCGGGTCACGGCACTGCCGGGGTCTGACAAACCGCTCCATCGAAGGATTATCGGTTCATTAAGCCCGGTGCCGCGTCACCCGGCCCCATGGCGTGCGGCCAGCGCTATCGCACCTTATGAATATCTTAGGTCTGCGATCTTGAATGGGTTTGGCGAAACGTTGAACCCGGCCCGGGATCGGCCCGTGTCCTCGAATGCAGAGACGCGGGACCGGCCGGAGCGAGGTGCGCATGATCGTTCGGATCATGGATCGGGTGCAGGCGGCGGTGGCGCGGGCGCGGCCGAGACACGGCGGCTCCTACCCGCGGGTGCTGGCGGCTTTGCGGCGGATTGCCGGGATGCTGGCGCTGCACGGTCGGCCGCTGCCGGCGCGCCTGGCCGTGGTGCTGCTGCCGGTGACGCTGGTGGCGACGACGCTGGGGCTGCTGCGCGTCGCCGACACCCGGGCCGAGGGGCGGCCGCTCGCCGACGCCGAGCGGTACGTCGAGGTCAGCCGGGCCGCGGTGGCCGCCTCGAACGCCCTCGAGGACGAGCGTGACCTGGCCGCCCGGGCGGTGGCCGGCGGGCGCGAGCGGCTCGACCTGGACGGCGCGTTCGCGGCCTCGGACCAGGAGCTCAACCGGCTCGAGGCGGCGGTCGACCAGGTCGGCGACCCGTCGCTCGCGTTCGCCCGCGGGGAACTGCGCAGCCGGCTGCGCGGCCTCGACGAGCTGCGCATCGAGGGCTTCGGCCCGGACCTTCCGGCGACCACGACGGTGAGCAGGTACGGCGCCATCGTGCTGAACGTGATCCAGCTGGGCCGGGCGGCGGACGGGCTGGCCGTGCGGCACGGTGGGATTGCGGGGGACACCGCCGGGGTGTTCGACCTGCTGGTGGCGGCCGGTCTCAACTCGCAGCGCCGGGCGCTCGGCACCGCCCTGCTGACCCGCGGCAGCGCGGAACGGGGCGAACGGGCCACGCTCGGTGGCTTCACGGTCCTGGTCGACGTGCAGACCGAGACGTTCCGCTCGGTGGCGTCGGCCGGCACGCTGGCCCTCTTCCAGGCGGCCGGGGTCGAGGCCGCCGCGAGCGACGTCGACCTGCTGGCCCAGCGCATCGCCGCCGGCAGCACCGAGATCGCGGCCCGCGACTGGATCGACCTCACCACGCTGTACCTCGCCAAGGTGCGCCAGGTGATCCAGACCGTGGTGGACCGCGGCGCGGACCAGATCGCGGCACTGCGGGCGGCGTACGCGGAGGACCTGCGCCGGGACGTGGCGGTGGTGCTGGTCGTGCTGTTCGGCACGGTGCTCGCGGCCGGGCTGGTCGGCTACGGGCTGATCGCGGACCTGCGCCGGCTGCGGAACCGGATGCGGCACATCGCCGAGGAGCGGCTGCCCCGCGCGGTGGCGGCGATCGGTGCGGGCAGCCCGCCCGAACATCCGGACGACGCCCCGGCCCCTCCGGATGAGATCGGCGACCTGACCAGGGCCTTCGAAGTGGTGCAGGACGAGGCCATCCGGCTCGCGTCGGCCGAGGCGATGCTGCGGGTCACGATGGCCGGCGTGTCGCGGACCGTCACCCAGCGCACCGAGGACCTGGTGGCCCGCCAGCTGGAGCTGATCACCGACCTGGAGCAGCGCCAGGTCGAGCCCGCGACGCTGGAGCGTCTGTTCCAGCTCGACCACCTGTCCACCCGGATCCGGCGGCACAGCGACAACCTGCTGGTGCTGGCCGGCGCCGGGCCGGGCTGGCGGTGGCCCCGGCCGGCCATGCTGCAGGACGTGGTCCAGGCCGCCACGGCCGCGATCGAGCAGTACCGGCGGGTCGAGGTGGCCCAGCTGCCGGCCGTCGCGGTGGCCGCGCCCGTGGTGGTCGACATGATCCAGATCCTGACCGAGCTGATCGACAACGCGGCCAAGTTTTCACCGCCGGACCGGCCGGTGCGGGTCACGGCCGGGCCGCTGTCCGACGGCGGATACCGGATCGAGGTGCGCGACGCGGGCGACGGACTGGGCAGCCGCCGGGCTGCGGCCCTGAACGCCCGGCTGTCCCGCCCGGCCCTGGACGACCTGGGCGACGAGCCGACGCTGGGGTTGTACGTGGTGTCCGCGCTCGCGGCCCGGGCCGGGATCGGTGTCCACCTGATCCCGATCGAGCGCGGTTGCGTGGCGGCGGTGGCGGTGCCGGGCCGGCTGCTCACGGCGTCGGCCGCGCCGGCCGACCTGCGGCAGCGGGAGCCGCTGCTCGCGGCGGCCCGCGAAGCCCGGCCATGACGGGGGCGTGGATCTGCGAGCTGACCGCGTGGGTCAACGAGCGGACCGCCTGGGGCGCCGACCGGCAACCGGTCGTCACCCGGCTGGCCCGTCAGGGCAGCCTTGCTCACCCTCTGCCCGCCGCCCGCTCCGGCCGGATGGCATGCTCGTGACCACCCCGGACGTCGACCACGTGTTTCTGGGCCGGCCCGTGCCGCTGCGCCTGTTCCGCGACGTCGCGGCGCATCTGCGAACGTTGGGCGAGGTTCGCACCGGCGTGACCAGGACGCAGGTCTCCTTCGCCGCGAAGCGGCAGTTCGCCTGGGTGTGGCTGCCCACCCGCTGGACCACGAACCGGCCCGAGGACAGCATCGTCATCTCGTTCGCGCTGGCCCGCCGGGTCGAGCACCCGCGCGTCGTGGAGGCCACCGAGGCCCGGCCGGGGCGGTGGACACACCACGTGATCGTGCAGCGTGCGGCGGACCTCGGCCCTGAGGTGCGGCAGTGGCTGCGGGAAGCGTACGAGCAGGCATCGGCGTGACCTATCCGTATCTGCGCATCAGCTCGGAAATCTCCTCCTCGTCGGGTTTCTTGTCGAAGTAGCCGTACGGCGCCACCGAGACGCCCTCGACCACCACCCGCGGATCGTCGTCGGCGGCGGTGTCGTCGAGGTCGCCCGCGCAGCGTGAACCCATCGAGTAGATGGCGAAGCCAGGCTCGAAGTAATAGCCGATGTCGAACGGCTCGGCCGCATAGCCCCGGGCCGCCAGGTCGCGCAGCACGTCGTCCATGAAGCGGTAGGTCAGCTGGACGCCGTCGAAGAACACCTCCTCGCCGTCGCCGCCCGAATAGCCCAGTTCGACGATCTCGACAGTCTCGTCGCCGGCGTAGGTCAGCACCAGTATCGGGTTGGTGTCGTACACCGCTCGGCTGTCGCGGCCGGGATGCACGGGCCGGCCGATCCGCGCCTCGACCACGTCGCGGTGCTCGCCGACCTTGGCGCTGGGAACGCCCTCACCGGGCAGGATTTCCATGCCGTGGATGCTGCCACGGGGGTACGACAAAAATGCGCCCGCCGATCCACTGAGGAGGGTCGCGGTGCGCGGTCGATTCTGGTTGACTCCGGGGCCGGTTCTCGACGACGGGGGAAATTCCATGAGACGCCTGCTTGTTTCCGTGTCCGCGCTCGGCCTCGCCGCGCCGCTGCTGGGGGCGGTGCCCGCGGCGGCCGCACCGGTGCCCACCTTCTTCGCCCCGGTGGAGATCCGCAGCGTCGGTGCACAGCCCGCCGCGGTGGCCATCGGCGACGTTACCGGTGACGGCCGGCCGGACGTGCTGATGACCACCAACAACACGTCGCACCCGGACAGCGACAAGGTCCTGGTGTTCGCCCAGAACGCCGCCGGCGGGCTCGGCGCTCCGGTCTCGTACCAGACCCGCATGTCGTTTTTTGACCACGACGGACGCGGGCTCGCCCTGCTCGACAACGACGGCGACGGCCGGCTGGACGTGGCGCTCGGCACGCTCGCCGGGGTCGAGATCCTGCGGCAGACCGACGCCGGCACGCTGGTCAGCCAGGGTGTGCTGCCCGGATCGCCGCAGGCCGGGCAGATCATGGCCGCCGACGTGGACGCCGACGGCGACACCGACCTGGTCACCAGCACCAACGCGCTGGCCGGCAATGCGCGCGCCGGAATCCGCCTGCTGACCCGGGAGCCGGGCGGTTCCTACACGCTGTCGACCGTTTCCACCGACGAGACCGAAGGCCTGGGGGTCGGCGACCTCGACGGCGACGCACAGGCCGAAATCGTCGGCTGGAACATTCGCAGCCTCTACATCATGGATCGCACCGGCACCGGCTGGTCGCGCCGGCTGCCGCCCGAATCCGGAAAGGGCGCGAACGGCGTCGAGGTCGCCGATGTCACCAACGACGGCCGCGACGACATCATCGCGACCCGAGGCGGCAACTACCTCCCCAACGTGGCCGTCTTTCCGCAGTCCGCGACGGGGACCATAGGCGCGCCGGCCGGCTATTTGACAAAAGACATTCCGGAGCCCGTACGCGCTGCCGACCTCGACAACAACGGCCGCGCCGACCTGGTGCTCGCGCACGGCGGCTGGTACACGATGAGCACCCTGCTCCAGATCAGCAACGGAATGGCGCCCCCGGTCGAGGAGCCGTTGCCGTACGCGTCCAGCTACAACGCCCAGGGCCTGGCCGCCGGCGACATCAGCGGCGACGGAAAAGCGGACGTGGTGATAGCCGACTACAACCACGGTCTGCTGGTGCTGCGCAACGCCCTCCCGATCTGATTCACGGATGCCCGGCGCGCGCCGGAGCGCCCGCGGCGGTGGTGACGGTGCCGAGGTCGGGGAGGCGCGCGCCGGCCCGGGGTGGCCATGAGGGCGAAAATCGCGGAGATCGGGGCGGGCGCGGTGCCGATGCCGGTGTAAGTCGGACACGTCCCGTTGACAGGTGTGGCTTACTTTGAACATTCGATTTCGCTGGGGAGGGCGTCATGTCGGCCGAGCATGAAGTGAGATCTCCGAAGCTGCCGCCGCGCTGGTTCATCCGGGCCGCCTGGGCTGTCCATCGTGGCATCTACAAGGTGTTTCGCGGGCGGGTCGGGCTCTGGGCGCCGCGCGCGGGCAAGTGGGGCACCTGCCGGCTCAGCACCGTGGGCCGGCGCACCGGGCAGGAGCGCAGCGTCATCCTCGGCTACCTCGAGGACGGACCGAACTTGTACACACTGGCCATGAACGGGTGGGGCGAGGGCGAACCGGCCTGGTGGCTCAACCTGCAGGCCCAGCCGGACGTGACCGTCGAGACCGTGCAGGGCCGCCGGCCGGTGCGCGGGCGGGCCGCCGTCGGCGAGGAGCGCGCCCGGCTCTGGCAGATATGGCAGGGCATCGACAAGGACCTGGACGCCTTCGCGGCCCGCCGCTCCACCGAGACCGCCGTGGTGATCCTCGAACCGCGCGCCTAGGCACACGCCTTCAGCAGGGCGTTCAGGACCTCGCGGGTGTGCGGCTCGTCCAGCGACTCACGGATCCACGCCTCGGCCGCCGTCTGCGTCGGGGTGCGCTCGTTCGGCTCCAGCCAGTCGTTGGCGGCCAGTTCGACGATGTGGCCCAGCTGGGCGATCAGCATCGAGAACTGGCCGGCCCGGGTCAGCGTTCCCGGGCCGCCGGCATCGGCGTACGCCGCCGTTAAGGCTCTTGCCCGGCCCGGATCTGACCGGCCGAATTCGAACACCACGCAGCCCAGCTCCTGGCTCGGATCCATGGCACCGCTGTTCTCCCAGTCGATCACGCAGATGCCGCCCTGCGCGGTGGGCAGGACGTTGTCGGCCCACAGGTCGCGGTGGCAGGTCTGCAGCGACGCCGCCGGTTCCAGCCATGACTCGAGCGCGACCAGTTCGTCCCGCAGGTCGGCGAGCCGTCCCGCGAAGGGGGCGCCGGCCGCGTACAGCCTTGAAATCAGCGGGTCCCAGCCCGCCGCGCCGACCGGTTCCGTGTACCAGGCGTCCGGCACCCCGCCCGGCAACCGCACGCTGTGTATGCGCGCCACCGCCGAGCCGACCTGCTCCGGGTCGAGGCCGGTGGTGGGCGGCAGCAGGTCGGCCCACGAATAGACGCGCACCTGCCGTCCGCCGATCAAAGCAAAGATCAAACCATCGGTGGTACGCCGTACGAGCGGAGCGGGCACCCCGGCCGCGCACGCCGCCTCCTGGAAAGACGTGGCAGCGCGTACCGAATCCTCGGTGGTCTGGTGAAACGGCACCTTGACCGCCCACCGGCCGTCGGCCGTCTCCAGCTGCCACACCGAACCCTGCCGGCCCCGCGCCACCGGGCCGTCCGACAGTCGAATCGCGCGGCCGAGACCGAACCGGTCCGCAAGTTCCACGGCATCCACGCGGTCCACTAGAGCACACCGGCATGATCGGGGGCATGGAGTTTTTCGTCTACCACCGGGACCGGCCGGGATCGCTGGCGCTGCGCGCGGAACTCGTCGAGGCGCACTGGGCGTACATGGACCGGTTTGCCGACCGGATGATCGCCCGCGGCCCGACCTTCACCGGCGACATCCCGACCGGCAGCATGCACATCGTCGACCTGCCCGACCCGGCGGCCGCCCGCGCGTTCGCCTTCGACGAGCCCAGCTACCAGGCCGGCGTCTACCGCGACGTGCTGATCCGCCGCTGGCACCGGGTGCACGGCGGCGGCACCGGAGAGGGCGACCGATATCTGGTGCTGGGCCTCGGGCAGGGCGAGGCGCCGCCGGCTCCGCAAAACCCCAAGGGCCTGATCGCGTACGGCTCACTGCTGTCGGACGACGGCGCGGCCTGGCTCGGCACCGCGGCTCTCACCACCGCGCCCGCCGTGCTGAAACCCGAACACTACGCCGCGATAGAGGTGCACAACTGGACCGTCGGCGGCCGCCGGTAGGGGACCACAGATGTGCACTGTGGACGGTATCGTGTCCGGATGGCCCGGATCGAGCTGAACACCGAGGTTCCGCACTCCGCCCGCATCTACGACTACCTGCTCGGCGGCAAGGACAACTTCGTGGCCGACCGGGCCGCCGCCGCGGCGATCACGGTGGACTGGCCGCACCTGGCCATCTCGATGCGGGCCAACCGCAACTACATGGCGAGGCAGGCCCGGTTCATCGCGGCCGAGCTGGGCATCCGGCAGTTCCTCGACATCGGCGCCGGGCTGCCGACCGCCCCCAACCTGCACGAGGTGGTGCAGGAGGTCGCGCCGGAGTCGCGGGTGCTCTATGTGGACAACGACCCGCTGGTCCTGGTGCACGCCCGGGCCCTGCTCACCGGTTCGCCGCAGGGCCGCACCGCCTACCTGGACGCGGATCTGCACGACCCGGACGCGATCGTCCGCTCCGCGGAGTTCCACGAGACCTTCGACCTGACCCGCCCGGTGGCCCTGAGCCTCATCGCGATCCTCCAGTTCATCGTCGACGACGCCGAGGCGCACCGCATCATCGACACCCTGATGGCGCCCCTCCCGCCGGGCAGCGTGCTGGCCCTGTCCACGGTCACCGCGGCGAGCGCACCCGACGAGGTCAACCGGGGCGTGGCCGCGTACGTGGCCCGCGGCATCGACGAAAAGGCCCGCGACCGCGCCGAGGTCGAGAAACTGTTCCGCGGCCTCGATCTGATCGACCCGGGCGTCACCCTGGTCAACCACTGGCGCCCGGACGAGGCAGCCCGCGCGGTCCCGGACGCCCACGTGCACATGTACGGCGGCGTCGCGGTCAAACGCTAGGCAGCCGCCCGGAAGGTTCAGCGGAGTCGCGCCGGCCCCGGAAGCTGTTCAGTGGCCGATGCCCTGGTAGTGGCGTAGCTGCCGGCTCCAGAAGAGGTACGCCAGAGTGAACAGCGCCACCCCCACCACCGGCGTCAAATAGCCCAGCGCCGCCGGGACCGCCAGCTCGTCCGTCTGGCCCAGCACCACGCTCGCGGGCAGGAAGGCGATGAACGCGACCGGCAGCGCGTATGTCAGCACCTGTTGGATGCCGGAACCGAAAATGCCGAGGGGATACGAGGCCAGTGTGTCGATCGTGTCGTAGGCGGCGGTGCGGATGGCCCACGTGCTGATCACCCGCACTGCGATCCCCGCGATCAGCACGGTCACCGACGCCTCGATCAGCGCGCCGCCCACTACGGCCAGGATCAGGAACAGCACCGAGCCGGGGGACCAGTTCACGTCGCCGATCGTCACGGCCAGCACGAAGATCAACAGACCCATCGAGAGATCGCCGTACGGGAGCAGCGAGCGGCTCGTGTTGGCCAGGTGGGACAGCGTGTTGACGGGGCGCAGCAGCATCCGGTCGAAATGGCCGTCCCGGATCGCGCCGTCGGCCTGCGTCACCCCGTCGAGCGTCACCAGCCAGAGCGCGTGCGAGAGCAGCCTCATCCCGTACAGGAAAGCGATTTGCCCGAGCGTCCATCCGGCCACCGTGCCGAAGGTGTGCAGCAAAACCCAGACAAAGGCAAAACCACTGCCCTGGTACGCGGCGCCGGCCAGCACCATGACGGCGATGTTGCCCCGGTACTGCAGGGCGCTGCGCAGGGCCGCACCCCGCATGGTCAGGTAGAGCCGGATCTCCCGGCGCAGGTCAACCACCGTGCACCATGGTTTTCCGGTATGCGCGGCGCCAGATCAGGCCGGTCAGCGCGACGAGCACCACGACCCACCCGGCGGCGAGCGCGAACCCCTGGATCATCTCCCGGCCGTGCACCTGCCCGACGTAGATGGCCGCCGGTTGGTAGGCGATGAAGCGGAACGGCAGGGCCCCGGCCAGCGCCCGCAGCGGCCCCGGCATCAGGGTCAGCGGCACGCTGGCGCCGGCCAGGAACGCCGCGATGAAGCGGAACAGCGTGGACAGCCCCATGTTGTCGACGGTCCAGAACGCGGACAGGCCGATCAGGAACGTGAGCAGCGCGTTCAGCAGCCAGCCGAACAGCACCGCCACCGGGTAGAGCAGACCCGCGGCCGCGCTCGCCGGTGCGGCCAGCCCGCCGAGCAGCGCCGCGAGCGGGGCGACCAGCAGCACGATCGAGGTCTGGGTCAGCGTCTGACCGGCCTGCAGGGCGAGCATCTGCCCCGGGTAGCTGAGCGGCCGGCTCACGTCGAAGACCACCTCGCCGCTGCGCACCCGGCCGGCGATGATGTGCGCCAGCGGCGAGATGATGATCATGGCCTGCAGGCTGCTCAGCGTCAGGTAGACCACCATCTGGTCCAGGGTGAACCCGGCCACCGCGGGCCGGTCCTGGTAGGCGGCGGTCCACAGCCGGGTGAGCAGCACGATCCAGAGCAGGGTCACGAACGCGAAGGCGAAGATGACCACCCGGTACTGCAGCGCCATCCGCACCGACGCCCGCATGTAGGCGCGGTACGCGCGTACCTGCCTCATTCGCCGCGCCGTTCCCGGTACAGCTCGCGGACCACGCTCTCCAGGTTCGACTCCTCGACCGCGAGGTCGCGCACCTGCCAGCCGTCGCTGACCGCGACCAGCAGGTGGTGCACGGGCTGGTCGCGGCGCACCCGGAACCGCCAGCGGCCGTCCGCCTCCCGCTCGCCGGTGAACCCGCCGAGCGTCCAGCGTTCGCCCGCCGGCTCGGCGGCGCCGTCCAGCCGGATCCGGACGTCCTGGTACGGCGCGTACCGGGCGACCAGCCCGTCGACCGGCCCGTCGTAGAGCACCCGGCCGTGGTCGATGAGCAGGATCCGCTTGCAGAGCCGTTCCACGTCGGCCAGGTCGTGGGTGGTGAGCAGGATCGTGGTGCGCCCGCTGCGGTTGGCGTCCTCGACGAAGCCGCGCACCGCCTCCTTGGCCAGCACGTCCAGCCCCACGGTCGGCTCGTCGAGGTAGAGCAGCGGCGGGTCGTACAGCAGCGCGGCCGCCAGGTCACCCCGCATCCGCTGGCCGAGGCTCAGCTGCCGCACCGGCGTCTGGAGGAAGGGATCGAGGTCGAGCAGATCACGCAGGCGCGCCAGGTTTTGCCGATAACGATCAGGAGGTACGTCGTACATCGCGCCGACCAGCCGGAACGACTCGACCAGCGGCAGATCCCACCACAGCTGCGTCCGCTGCCCGAACACCACCCCGACCTGCCGCGCGTGCCGCTGCCGGTCCCGCCACGGCACGATCGGCCCGCCCGGCCCGGCCACCTCGACGGTCCCGCTGGTCGGCCACAGCACCCCGGTGAGCAACTTGATGGTGGTGGACTTGCCGGCCCCGTTGGGCCCGAGATAACCGACGACCTCACCCTGCTCGATGCTGAAGTCGATGTGGTCGACCGCCGTGGTCCGCACCTGCTGCCGGGTGAACAGCGTCCGCACCGCCCCGAACCGCCCCTCGACGGGCCTGGTCCGTACGTACTCTTTGGTCAGTTGGCGGACGTCGATGAGCGGCACACGCCCCTGTCTAACGAACCGCTTCCACGACCGTCAAACGGATTTGCCGCTCCGGCGGTGGCGCAGCACGGCGCGGATCGCGTAGACGAGGGCGCCGAGGATCAGCAGGAAGCCGATCATGCCGAGGCCCGGTGAGTCGTCGTAGCCGCCACCCAGGACGGCGAGGACGCCGACCACGATGAGGGCCAGCGCGATGGCGAAGGGTTTCATCAGACTTCCTCCTGAGGGGTGGGCGCGGCGCCGCCAGGAGACGTCGGCGGCCAGACCGCGCAGCATGCGGGAAAGCAGGGTCAGCGCGATCCGCCGCTCGCTGGTGCCGCGGTCGCGTTCGTAGGCGATGTGGTCGTGCAGGTCGGCGCCGATCTCGTCGAGCCGGCGTTCGGCGACGGGGGCGGGCAGCCGCCGGGTGTAGTGCCGCACCCACCGGGTGACCAGCCCGGCGGCGCGTTCGGGAGTCACGCCGGCCCCGGGGCGATGCGCGGGACCCGGCCGGCGGCGCGGTCGGCGCCGGCCCGCTCGGCGGCGTGCACGCCCCGGCCGGTGAGTTCGTAGAGGCGGCGGCGCGGCCGGCCCTCGGACTCCGGGTTTTCCTGCCAGGCCGAGCTGAGCAGGCCGAGTTCCTCGAGCCGGCCCAGCGCCTTGTAGAGGGTGCCGTGCGCGGTCAGCGACCGGGAACCCTGCTGCTCGCGCATGGCCTGGGCCAGCCCGAACCCGTGGAACGAGCCCTGGCCGGTGCGGTGCATGGCCAGGGCCGTGGTGAGGATCTCGACCTCGAGGGGGAGCAGCGTCCCGGGTTTCCGCGGCGGCATGCCAGCCATGTTAGGAAGATATCTTCCTAACGGCAAGTGGGCAGGTTGGCCAACGAGAGCGTCTCGATCGACCGAGGGCTTGACGCCGAGGCGTCACGGTTCACGCAGAAGACTGCGGCGGAACAGCGATCAACAGGATCTGCCGATGCGCGGGCGGAATAGGCAGTATGCGAACCTTGCGCCGTGAGTGCCCCGGACTGCGGAAAGATCACCCAATTCGGGACGGCGGGACCCGGGAAGCGCTGCTCAGGGGACGGTGACCACCACGTTGCCGACCTTGCGGCCGGTGTCCACGTAGCGGTGCGCCGTGACGATCTCGGACAGCGGATAGGTGCGGTCGATCACGATCCGCAGCTCCTCGCGGTCGAGCAGGCCGCGCAGCTCGGCGAGCGCCTCGTGCTTGCGCACCGAGAAGCCGGTCTTTACCCGCCGGGTCCGCAGCGCGTGCACGTTGTTGACCAGCCCGGTGGTGGGCAGATAGACGCCGCTCCCGCTGAGCACCGGCCGGCACCGTCCGAACGAGCTGCGCCCGACCGTGTCGAACACCGCGTCGTAGCGCTCGCCGCTGGTCGTGAAGTCTTCGGCGGTGTAGTCGAAAACCCGGGCCGCGCCGAGCGATTCGACCAGCTTGACGTTGCGCCCGCTGCATACGCCGTGCACCTCGGCCCCGGCGCGGGCGGCCAGCTGGACCGCGTACGTGCCGATGCTGCCGGACGCGCCGATCACGAGAACCCGCTGCCCGGCCCGGATCCCGGCGAGTTTGTGCAGGAAGTACCAGGCCGTGGTGAACCCGTCGACCGTAGCGGCGGCCTCCGCATACGGCACATCGGCCGGGACGGTGGTCAGCGACGCTTTTTCGGACAGGCACTTGAACTCGGCATTGGCACCGACCCCGAACCCGGTGAAACCGAAAACCCGGTCGCCGGCCCGGTATGTTGCGGCGTCCGGCCCGGTCGCGGCGACCTCACCGGCGAACTCCAGCCCGAGCACCCGGATCGCCCGGCGCGGCCGGACCGGCCCGATGATGACCCGCCCCCAGCGCGGCTCGCCCCGGCGCATCCCGCACTCGGCCGACGTGACCGTGGTGGCGTGCACCCGGATCAGCAGCTCGTCGCCGCGCGGCACCGGCACGGGCAACTCGGCCTGCCGCAGCACCTCCGGCGGACCGTATCTGTCGAAGACCACCGCTCGCATGCCGGCCAGTGTGCGGATCCCCGCCTGTGACGACGCTGAGCCGTTGGTCAGTAGTAGGTGACGCTCACGTGCTCCGAGCGGGGCAGCGCCTGGCAGGCCAAAATGTAGCCGTCGGCGAAGTCCTCCTCCTCGAGCACCTCGTTGTTGACCAGCTCGACCTCGCCGTCCAGCAGGCGGAGCGCGCACGCGCCGCACTGGCCCTGGCGGCAGGAGAACGGCGGGTTCAGGCCGGCCGCCACGATCACGTCGAGCAGCCGCTTGCCGGCCGGCCACGGCAGCAGGTGGGTCTGTCCGTCCAGGGTGACCTCGGCGGTGGCGTCCGGACCGTCGCCCGCGACCGCCTCGAGTTCGAACCGCTCGACGCGCACCCGCTCCGCGGGCACGCCGGCCTTCTGCAACGCCTGCTGAGCGACCACCACGAACGGTTCCGGGCCACAGACAAAGGCTTCGCGATTGCCGTACGCCTGCACGGCGCCGGCAAGTGCGGCGGCCGTCGGCGCCCCGCGCTCGCTGTCCAGCCAGTGCACCACCTCCAGCCGGTCACCGGCCAGGGCGGCCAGCTCGGCCCGGAAGATGACCGAGTCGGCGTCCCGGTTCGCGTACACCAGCGCGAGCCGCCCGGTGCCGCCGGCCAGCACCGACTTGATGATTGCCATGACCGGCGTGATGCCGCTGCCGCCGGCCAGCAGCAGCAGGTCGTCGTCCAGCGAGCCGGGTGTGAACGTGCCGGCCGGCGGCGCCAGGTCCAGCGTGCTGCCGGGGCGTACGTGATCGCAGATCCAGTTCGACGCCTGGCCGTCGCGTACCCGCTTGATCGTGATTTTGGGCTGCTCGCCGGTGTGCGGCGAGCTGGACAGCGAATAGCAGCGCGCCACCGGACCGCCGTCATCGGGCACCCGGACCGTCAGGTATTGCCCGGGCCGGTAGGCGAATGCGGCGGCCAGCGCGGGCGGCACCGCGAGCACGAGCGAGTGCGCGTCGGGCGTCTCGGTGATGACGTCGGCCACCCGGATCCGGTGGAACGGCGGGGGAGCCGTCATCCGGTCACCTCCAGGCGGCCCTCGCGCACCGCGCGGTCCAGGCTGTCGCGCAGGTCGGGGCAGGTGGGCACGAGCGCCGCCGGCCGGTCGCCGGCGGCCGCGGCGAGCCGGGGGCAGGCACCGGCCGAGGGCGTCGTCCACTGCACGCTGGTCTGCATCGGGCTGAGCTTGCGGGCCCGGACCACGGTGCCGCAACTGCCGCACTCGACCTTGGTGAGATTGCCGTCCAGGTACGCGCGGCGCTCGGCCAGCGAGTCGGCGCGGGTCATGTGGCCGGCTCGGCGGCCTGGCGGGCCTGATTTTCCGCCACCTCGGCCTCCCAGGTCTGCACCGCGCGCGCGGTGTCGACCTCGAACTCGTAGCGCGCCACCATGTCGTCGGTGATGTCCTCGACGTCCACGTAGAACTGCTCGTACCAGCGGCGCAACTGGTAGACCGGGCCGTCCTCGGCGCACAGCAGCGGGTTGTCGATCCGGCTCTTGTGCTTCCAGATCTCCACGTCCTGCATGAAGCCCAGCCCGATGCCCTTGGCGAACTTGCCGGCCGCCTTGGCCGCCTGCTCGGTGGTGAGCCCCGGCAGTCGCTTGACGATCACGCCCCACTGGAGCACGAACGAGTTCGGCGAGACCGGGTAGTGACAGTTGATCAGCACCGACTCGACGTCGATGCCGTGCCAGTTGTGGTACAGGTTGTCGATCATGTAGGACGGGCCGTAGTACGCCGCCTCGGACCGCAGCGTGGCGTCGCCCGACTGGCTCACGCCGGCCGGCACGTCCGGCCGCGGCCGGGTGTGCAGGAACTGCGCCGCCACGTGCCCCTCCAGCACGTTCTTGAAGAACGTCGGGAAGGCGAAGTGGATGTAGAAGAAGTGCGCCATGTCGACCACGTTGTCGATGACCTCGCGGCAGTTCGCCCCGTCGATCCGGATCGAGTCCCAGGTCCAGTCGCTCCACTCGTCGCTGAACGCGCCCTCGATGCGGGGGATCACGATGCCGGCCGGCGGCGGCTTGCCCTGCGGGTCGTTCCAGACGAACAGCTGGCGATTTTCCTCCAGCGTGGTCCACGACCGGGTGCGGGCGCGCATCGGCACCCGGTACGCGTACGGGACCGACTCGCACCGGCCGTCGCCCCGCCACCGCCAGTCGTGGAACGGGCAGGCGACGGTGTCGCCCTTGATCGTCCCCATGGTCAGGTCGCCGCCCATGTGCCGGCAGTACCCGTCCAGCACGTGCAGGGCGCCGGCCGAGTCGGCGAACACCACCAGCTTGGTGCCGAACGCCTCGATGGCGTGCGGCTTGCCGTCGCGGTAGGTGTCGGCCAGGCCGAGGCAGTGCCAGCCGCGGGCGAACCTGGCCGGCGGGGCCCCGGTGTCGATCGTGCGTGGTTGGCTCATCAATCGCTCCCAGGTGTGGAACGCGTTGCGATGCGGAGACGTCAGCTGTGGTCCGAAGAGTAGAACGTGTTCTAGTATAGGGGCCGTCTAGGAGCCGGCCAACCCGGTGGAGGGGATCACATGGAGCCTGCCGTCGTTTCCGCGGTGCGCGAGCTGTTACCGGTTCTGCGGGACCGGGCACAGGACGTCGAGGACCGCCGGCAACTGGCACCCGAGACCGTCAAATCGCTCGCCGAGACCGGCTTCTTCCGGCTGCTGCAACCCGCGAGGTTCGGCGGGTTCGAGGCCGATCCGCGGACGTTCCTGACCTGCGTGCGGGACATCGCCGGGGCGTGCGGCTCGACCGGCTGGGTGGCCTCGGTGATCGGGGTGCACAACTGGCAACTCGGCCTGTTTCCCGACCAGGCCCAGCAGGACGTCTGGGCCGACGACCAGGGCATCCGGATGTCCTCGTCGTACGCGCCCACCGGCAAGATCAGGGCGGTCGACGGCGGTTACCGGGTGAGCGGCCGGTGGAGTTTCTCGTCCGGGTGTGACCACGCCACCTGGGTGCTGCTCGGCGGCATCGTCCCGCCCGGCGAGGACGGCGCGCCGGCCGACTTCCGCACGTTCCTGCTGCCGAACACCGACTACCTGATCGAGGACGTCTGGAACACGGTCGGGCTGCGCGGCACCGGGAGCAACGACATCGTGGTCAAGGACGCGTTCGTGCCGGCCTACCGCTCGCTCAGCTTCAACGACACGGCCCGCTGCCTGTGCCCCGGCCAGGAGCAGAATCCGGCCCCGCTCTACAAGATCCCGTACGGCTCCATTTTCTCGTACGCGATCACCACGCCCATCATCGGCATGGCCACCGGTGCCTACGAGGCGCACGTGAGCTACACCCGCGAGCGGGTCCGCGCCGCCTATGCCGGGGTGCGCGCCGCCGAGGACCCGTACTCGCAGGTCCGGGTGGCGAACGCGGCCAGCGACATCGACTCGGCCTGGCTGGCGCTGGAAAACAACATGCGCGAGCTGATGGCGCACGTCACCGCCGGCACCAAGCTGCCCATGCCGCTGCGGCTGCGGGTCCGGCGCGATCAGGTACGCGGTACCGAGCTGGCGATCCAGGCGGTGGACCGCCTGTTCGAGAACTCCGGCGGCCGGGCGCTCGCGGTGGGCACCCCGATCCAGCGGTTCTGGCGGGACGCGCACGCCGGCCGGGTGCACGCGATCAACGACCCGGAACGGGCACTGTCCATGTACGGGCGCGGCGAGTTCGGCCTGTCCACCGCGGACGCGATGGTGTGAGGTGGCGATGACGACGACTCTGCACTTCCACCGGTCCGGTCCGGCCGGGCATCACCCGGTGGTCCTGCTGCACGGCGGCGGTCCCGGTGCGTCGGCGTCGAGCAATTTCGGCCGTACGGTGCCGGTGTTCGCGAAACGGTTCGACACGATCGCGGTGGACCAGCCCGGCTACGGCGGCTCGAGCGGCGTCCCGATCACCGGGCAGTACTTCACGTCGTCCGCGGACGCGCTGCTCGGCCTGCTCGACGACCTCGGCCTCGACCGGGTCGACCTGGTCGGCAACTCGCTGGGCGGCGGCACCGCGGTCCGGTTCGCGTTGCGGCACCCGGACCGGGCCGGCCGGCTGCTGTTGATGGGGCCCGGCGGCCTGAGCCTCAACGTCTTCCACGCCGACCCGACCGAGGGCGTCAAGCGCCTGGCCGCGTTCGGCGCTCCGCCCGGCCCGACCCGCGACAAGCTGGCCGCGTTCCTGCGCACCCTGGTCTTTGATCCGGCCCTGATCACCGATGAGCTGATCGACGAACGCTTCCGCGCCGCCAGCACCCCCGAGGCATTGCAGGCGATGCGCGCGATGGGCCGGTCCTTCACCGACCCCGAGCGCTACGAGGAGGGCCTGCTGTGGCGCGACGCGCACCGGCTGCGCCACGAGGTGCTGCTGGTGTGGGGCCGGGAGGACCGGGTCAACCCGCTGGACGGCGCGCTGGTCGCGCTCAAGCTGATCCGGCGCGCCCGGCTGCACGTCTTCGGCGGCTGCGGCCACTGGGCCCACCTGGAGAAATTCGACGAGTTCAACCGCTTGGCGATCGACTTCCTGGAAGGGGACCGTCCGTGAGTCTCATCCGCTCCCTCGGCTACCTGCGCGTCGAGGCCACCGACGTGGACGCGTGGCGCGAGTTCGGCGTCAAGGTGCTCGGCATGGTGGCCGGCCGCGGGCCCGACCCGTCGGCGGCTTATCTGCGCATGGACGACCTGCCGGCCCGGATCGTGGTGGTACCCGGCGAACGCGACCGGCTGGCCGCCTCGGGCTGGGAACTGGCCGACCCGGCCGCCCTGGCCCGGCTCACCGCGGTGCTGGAGGAGTCCGGTACGGCGATCAAACCGGCCGGCGCCGACGAACTGGCCGAGCGCCGGGTGGACCGGATGATCAGCGTGGACGACCCGTCCGGTAACCGCCTGGAGTTCTTCTGCGGCGCGGCCCTCGACACGCGACCGGCGATTTCCTCGTACGGGAACAGGTTTGTCACCGGCGATCAGGGCATGGGCCACGTGGTGCTCCCGGCGACGGACGATGCCGCGGCGCTGCGCTTCTGGGGCGAGGTGCTCGGCTTCCGGCTGCGCGACTCGATGCGCCTGGTGCCCGAACACATCGGCATGCCACCGAGCGACAAGCCGATGTGGATGCGCTTCCTGGGCTGCAACCCCCGCCACCACAGCGTCGCGCTGGCGCCGATCCCCGCACCCTCCGGCCTGATCCACCTGATGGTCGAGACCGAGACCATCGACGACGTGGGCCTGGCCATGGACCGCTGCGCGCGCAACAAGGCCCCGCTGGTCTCCACCCTGGGCCGGCACGCCAACGACGCGATGATCTCGTTCTACCTGCGCACCCCCAGCGGCTTCGACATCGAATACGGCACCGGCGGCCGCACGGTAGACGACACCACGTGGGTGGCCCGCCAGACCACCGCGCACAGCGTGTGGGGTCACCGTTTCCTGCGCGGCGGCGGGCATTAGTGGCGGCTGCCCCGGTGGGCTTCGACACCCGGCGCTTCCGCCGGGTGTTCGGCCACTTCTGCACCGGCGTCACGGTGATCACCACGGCCGACGCCGCCGGCCCGGCCGGCTTCGCCTGCCAGTCCTTCACCCCGCTGTCGCTGGACCCGCCGCTGGTCCTGTTCTGTCCCCAGCAGACCTCGGCGACGTGGCAGCGCATCCGTTCCGCGGGCGTGTTCTGCGTCAACATCCTGGCGGACGAACACCGCGACGTGTCCCGGACCTTCGGCACCAGCGGCCCGGACAAGTTCGCGGGCCTGGCCTGGCGCCCGGCACCGTCCGGAGCGCCGATCCTGCCGGACGCACTGACCTGGGCGGACTGCCAGATCACGGAGATCCATCCGGGCGGCGACCACGACATCGTGGTGGGCCGCGTGACGTCGCTGGGTGAGTGCCGCGATGCGGGGCCGCTGCTGTTCTACCGGGGCCGCTACACGGGGACGGCACCGGTGTCGCCGCACGAGGTCCCCGAGGTGGTCGACACGCTGCTGGCCTGGCCCCGCCACACCGACTGGATCTAGATCACCGTGACCGGAGGGTAGGCTGCGGCTGACGGAGGCGTCTCGGACTGGGGGTAAGGCGCATGGGCGCGGAGCCGGTGGTCGAATGGCCCATCCCGCCTGCCGAAGGCTACTTCGCCGAGGACCTCGATCGGATCCCCGGCCTTCCGTCGCGCACCGAACTCATCGACGGAACCTTGGTGCACGAGAGCCCGCAGAAGCTCTTCCACGAACGGGTGAAGCTTTCGCTGCCGTTCGCCATCGACATCGACCTCACGGCGATCGATCGCATGTGATCGTCCGCTACCGCAGCAAGCTGGCGGCCAGGCGTTCGATGTGGGTGGCGGGGGTGCCGAACAGCTGGGCCGACGACCATGCTCGGCGCAGGTAGAGGTGGGCGTCGTGTTCCCAAGTTATGGCCAGGCCGCCGTGCATCTGGGTCATCTCGGCGGCGATCGCCTGCAGGGTCTCGGAGCAGGTGACCTTGGCGACTGCCGCGCGTTCGGAGGCGTCGGGGGCTCCGGACACCAGGGCGTCTGCCGCGGCCTCCGCGGCGGCGGTTGCGGCCTCCAGGCGTACGTGTGCCTCGGCCAGCCGGTGTTGCAGCACCTGGAACGAGCCGATCGGGCGGCCGAACTGGACGCGGGTTTTGGTGTAGTCGAGCGTGAGCTCGAGGGCTCGGGTCGCGGTGCCCACCTGCTCGGCGGCCAGTGCCACCAGGGCGGTGTCGCGCAGAGCCGGCAGCGGATTGTCGCCGGGCAGGCGGCGGCCGGGCGTGTCGTCCAGGGTGACCGTGCCGAGGCGGCGGGTGGGGTCGAGGGCGTCGGCGTCCCGGGCGGTGAGGCCGGGCGCGGCGGCGTCCACCTCGTAGAGGGCGTCGCCGGTGGCCACCAGGAAGGTGTCGGCGGCGGACGCGTCCAGGACCTGGTGCGCCTCGCCGGTCAGCCTGGAGCCGGCGGCCCCGACAGGATCCAGGATCACGACGGCGGTGCGGTCGCCGGTGGCCAGGCCGGGCAGCAGGCGGGCGCGGGCCTCCTCGTCGGTGGTCAGCAGCAGCGCCTGCCCGGCGAGGACCGTGGAGAACAGCGGGGCGGGCATCAGGGTGCGGCCCAGTTCGGCCAGCACCACGCAGCTTTCCAGCAGGGTCGCGCCGGCGCCGCCGTACTCCTCCGGTACGGCCAATCCCGCGACCCCGATCTCCTTGCACAGCCGCGTCCACAACGCGGGGTCGTATCCGGCGGGAAGCGAGGCCGCCTGCCGTGCGTCGTAGCCGGACAGCAGGCCGCGCACCGCGTCGGCGAGCGCCCGGCGTTCCTCGGTCTGTTCCATGCTCACCTCGTCAGTTCCGCCATCAGCCGGGCCCGGTGCTGGGCGGACGTGCCCCAGGCCAGTTCGAGAACCCGCACTTTTGTCAGCCATCGGCCCAACCCGTGCTCGTGCGTGTAGCCGATGGCCCCGTGCACCTGCAGCGCCGCCCGCGCGGCCCGGTGCGCGGCGTCACCGCACGCAACCTTGGCCGCCGAGACGTCACGCGCCGTGCCGGTGACCGCCGCCGCGTAGAGCAACGGCCGCGCAAACTCGAGCCCCACCGCGACGTCGGCCAGCAGATGCTGAACGGCCTGGAACGACCCGATCGCCCGGCCGAACTGCCGGCGCGTCCTCGCATACTCGACCGAGGTTTCGAGGAGCGCCCGCCCGGCGCCGAGCAACTGCGCAGCGGTGGTCAGGGCGCCAAGATTCACGGCGCGCTCGACGGCGGCGGCCGCACCGGTCGCGAGGGTGCCGGCCGCGGTGACCTCGACCAACCGCCGGGACGGATCCATGGAGGCGTGTGCCCGGCCCGGTCGTGCCAGCTGCACGGTGTCGCCCGCGGTGAGCAGGATGAGGTCGGCCTCCTCGGCGAGCGGGAGCCACGGTGGTCCCGCGAGGGAGGCGACGACGCGGCCGGCGGCGAGTTCGGGCAGCCATTTGTCGCAGAGGGCGTCGTCGCCGAGCGCGATCAGCAGGGCGGGCACCGCGGCGACGGACGCCGCCACCGGGCCTGGGGTCGCGTGGTGGCCGAGTTCCTCGGCGGCGACGACGAGGTCGGCGGGTGTGCCGTCCCCGCCACCCCACCGGGCCGGGACCAGCAGCCCCGTCACCCCGATGTGGGCTAGGCGCTCCCAGGTGGTGCGGTCGCCGTCGGCCAGGAGGTCGTGCAGGGTCGCGGCGAAGGCGGTCTGTTCCGGGGCCGGGGTGAGGTTCATCGGGGCAGGCCCAGCACTCGCTGTGCGAGGATGTTGCGCTGGATCTCGTTGGTGCCGGCGTAGATCGGGCCGGCCAGCGCGAACAGGTAACCGTCCGTCCACTCCGGAGAGATCTCGGCGCGCGGGCCCAGCACGTCCAGCGCCGACTCGTGCAGGGCCACGTCCAAGGTCGACCAGAACAGCTTGGTGGCGCTCGGGGCGGCGTCCACGCCGGTGAAAGCGCGCATCCGGTAGGCCTGGCTCGCGATCCACGCGTCGGCCACCCGGTCCCGTAGCGCGGGGTCGGCACCGCAGGACTGCCACAGGGTCACCAGGCGGGCTGCGGCGGCGACGTACCGGCCGGGGCTGCGGAGGGTGAGGCCGCGTTCGTGACCGGCGGTGCTCATCGCCACCCGCCAGCCGTCGCCGGGAGTGCCGATCACGTCGTCGTCGGGGACGAAGACGTCGTCCAGGAAGATTTCGGCGAAGCCCGGGTCGCCGTCCAGCTGGGCTATCGGGCGTACGGTCACACCCGGGGCTCGGAGGTCGAACATCAGGTAGGTCAGGCCGTGGTGGCGGGACGCCGCGGGGTCGGTGCGGAACAGGCCGAACGCCCGGTCGGCCACCACCGCGCGGGAGCTCCACGTCTTCTGGCCGGTCAGCAGCCAGCCGCCGTCGGCCCGGCGGCCGCGGGAGCGGATGGCGGCCAGGTCGCTGCCGGCCTCCGGCTCGGACCACGCCTGGGCCCAGACGACCTCGGCGCGGGCCATCGGCGGCAGGATCCGGTCGCGCTGCTCGAGAGTGCCGTGTGCCAGCAGTGTGGGCGCGAGGAGGAACAGGCCGTTCTGGCCGATCCGGACCGGCGCGCCGGCGGCGTAGTACTCCTCCTCGAACAGCAGCGCGTGCAGCGGGGGTGCCTCGCGACCGCCGTAGGCGACGGGCCACGAGACGACCGCGAGTCCGGCCGCGGCGAGGCTCCGCTCCCAGGCCCGGTGCGCCTCGTTGCCCTCCGGGGTGTCCACGCTGGGCAGCGGCGGCGGCACGTGGGAGGGCAGCCAGGAGCGCACCTCGTCGCGAAAGGCGACCGCGTCCGCGTCCAGGTCCAGATTCACTGGGCGGCCTTCTTCATCGCGGCGGGATCCATGCCGGCCAGCGGATCGGCACTCACCTCGGCGTTGTGCGCGTGGGCGACGTGGTGCAGGCCGAAGACCGCGTCCATGCCGGTGCGCATGCCCATACAGTCCTCGCACTGGTTGATCGCGCGCTTGGCCAGCGCGAGGCCGAACGCGGGCATCGCGGCGATCTTCTCGGCCAGTTCGAACGTCGAGGTTTCGAGCTCGGCGCGGGGCACCACCCGGTTGACCATGCCGATCTCGTACGCCCGCCGCGCGCTGAACCGTTCGCCGGTGAAGAGCACCTCGCGGGCGAACCGCGGGCCGAGCACCCAGGGATGGGCGAAGTATTCGACACCGGGAATGCCCATGCGCAGCACCGGATCGGCGAAGAACGCGTCGTCGGCCGCCACGATCAGGTCGCACACCCACGCCAGCATCAGGCCGCCCGCGATGCACGCGCCCTGCACCATGGCCACGGCCGGTTTCGGCATCTCCCGCCAGCGCCGGCACATGCCCAGGTAGACCTCGGTCTCCCGGGCGTACCGGCGGTCGGCGCCGGCCTTGTCGGTGTGGTCCCACCAGAGCGCGGCGCGGCGCTCGAACGACGTGTCGGCGTCCCGTTCGGGTGTGCCGATGTCGTGGCCGGCCGAGAAGTGGTCGCCGGCACCGGCCAGCACGATGACAGCCACCTCGGGGTCGTCCACCGCTCGTCCGAATGCCGCGTCCAAGGCGTACGTCATCTTGGAATTTTGGGCATTGCGGTAGCGCGGCCGGTTCATGGTGACCAGGGCGATCCGGCCACGGGTTTCGTACTGCACCACGTCGGTCATGGCGTCGCCTCCGCGCGCAGCAGGTATTTGAGGACCTTGCCGGAGGCGTTGCGCGGCAGGCCGGCCCGGAACCGCACGGCGCGCGGCACCTTGTAGTTGGCCAGGCGTCCGCGGCAGAAGCCGATCACCTCCAGCTCCGAAAGATCAAAACCAGGACGGCGGACGACGTACGCGGTGCCGACCTCACCCATGCGCTCGTCCGGCACACCGACCACGGCCGACTCGGAGATCCCGGGCATCGCGGCCAGGGCGCGTTCCACCTCGGCCGGGTACACGTTGAAGCCGCCGCAGATGTACATGTCCTTGAGCCGGTCGGTGATGCTGAGGTAGCCGCGGGAGTCCAGCCGGCCCACGTCCCCGGTGTGCAGCCAGCCGTCCGGGTCGATCGCGGCGGCGGTGGCCTCCGGGTCGTCGAGGTAGCCGAGCATCAGGTTGGGCCCGCGCAGCAGCACCTCGCCGTCCTTGTCGCCGATCCGCACCTCGAACCCGCCCGCGGCCCGCCCGCACGTGTGCGCGATGGTGTGCGCGTCGTCGCCCGGCCGGCACATGGTGGCCACCACGGCCTCGGTCAGCCCGTACGCCGTCAGGACCGTCTCCATGCCCAGCTCGGACCACATCCGCTCGATGAGCGCGGGCGGCACGGTGGCCGCACCGGTGACCGCGAGCCGCAGCGTGGACAGGTCGTGTGCCGCGCGCTCCGGATGATCGAGAATGCTGGTGTAGAGGGTGGGCGGCCCGGGCAGCACCGTGATCCGCTCACGCGCGATGAGCTCCATCGCCTGAGCCACGTCGAAAACCGGCTGCGGAACGATGGTGGCGCCGCTGACCAGACAGGCCAGGATGCCCGCCTTGAGCCCGAAACTGTGGAAGAACGGGTTGATCACGAGGTACCGGTCGCCGGGCCGCAGTCCGCCGATCCGGGCCCAGTCGGCCGCGACGGCCAGCGACTGCCGGTGCGCGCTCATCGCCCCTTTGCTGCGCCCGGTGGTCCCGGAGGTGAAGAGGATGTCGCTGACGTCATCGGGCGAAATATCCGGCAACACCGAATCATCGGCGCGGAGAAGGAGGGCGCTCCAGGCGAGCGCGGCGGCGGAGGCACCGCGGGCAGCCGAGGCCGAGTGTCGGGCCGCGCCGGGCTGCTCGCCGGAGCTGCCCGGGCTTGGCAGCTCCACTATCAAGCCGGGGAGCGGCACCCCAGCCTCCGTTGCCGCTGCCCGCAACGCCGCCAGCCGGTCCACTCCCAGGAAAGGCCCGGTCACCACCAGCGCGGTCGCGCCGCTGCGGCCGATGATGTCGAGCGCCTCGACAGCGGTGAAGCGCGTGTTGACCGGCACCAGCGTCGCGCCCGCGCGGCTCGCGCCCAGCGCCGCCAGCACCCAGTGCGCCGTGTTGGGCGCCCAGATCGCGACCCGCTCGCCCGGCCGCACCCCGCTCGCCGCGAACGCCCGCGCCACCACGCCGGCCTGCTCATCCAGTTCCGCGAAAGACCATCGGCCGGCCGCCGGTTCGACCAGGGCGGGCGCCGGTCCGTAACGCTGCGCGGCGGCCGCCAGGGCCGCCGGGATGGTGTCTCCCAACCTGGCCTCCCACGGGTCATCGCGGTCATGGTCAGCCAAGCAAGTGCTTGGTAGGGTGAGCCTACGCGCGGTCCGGGAGGTGGCGCCAGTGGACGGTGACGAGGAGTTCCGCCGCGAGGTGCGCGAGTGGCTGGCCGAGAATCTGACCGGCGAGTTGCGCGGCGCCGGCGGTCCCGGCCGGGAAAACGAGGCGTTTCCGCAACGGCTCGCGTTCGCCCGCCGGCTCGCCGCGGACGGCTGGAGCACCCTCGCCTGGCCGGTCGAGCACGGCGGCCGCGGTGCCCCGCTGAGCCGGCAGGTGATCTTCCACGAGGAATATGCGAAGGCCGGCGCCCCCAGCCGGGTCGACCACATCGGCACCACCATGGTCGGCCCCACCCTGATGGCGCTCGGCACGCCCGGGCAGCAGCGCCGCTTCCTGCCCCGGATCGCCGCGGTCGACGAGTTGTGGTGCCAGGGCTATTCCGAACCCGGCGCGGGCTCCGATCTGGCCGGCGTCACCACCCGGGCCCGGCTGGACGGCGACCAGTGGGTGCTGACCGGGCAGAAGGTGTGGACGTCCCTCGCGCACGTGGCCGACTGGTGCTTCGTGCTGGCCCGCACCGAGCCGGTCCCGCCCGGCGCTTCCCGGCACGCCGGACTGTCCTACCTGCTCGTGCCGATGCGCCAGCCGGGCGTCACGGTCCGCCCGATCCGGCAGTCGACCGGCGACAGCGAGTTCAACGAGGTCTTCTTCGACGGCGCCCGCACCGGCCGCGACCTCGTGGTCGGCGAGCCGGGACAGGGCTGGCGGGTCGCCATGGCCACCCTCGCGTTCGAGCGCGGCGCCGCGACCGTGGGCCAGCAGGTCGGGTTCCAGCGCGACCTGGACGACCTGGTCGACCTGGCCCGGCGCACCGGCGCGGCGGCCGACCCGGCCCTGCGCGAACGGCTCACCCGGGCCTGGATCGACCTGTCGGCGCTACGCGCATACACGATGCGGGCGCTGTCCGCCGCGGAGCCGCCACCGACCACCGCCTCGGTCATCAAGCTGCTCTGGACCCGCTGGCGGCAGGGCGTCGGCGAACTGGCCATGGACGTGCTCGGCCCGGCCGGCGCGGCCGCCGTGGCGGGGGACGCCGACGTCGAGCGGTGGCGGCGGTTCTTCCTGTTCAGCCGGGCCGACACCATCTACGGCGGGTCCAACGAGATCCAGCGCGGCATCGTGGCCGAGCGGGTCCTCGGGCTGCCCCGCCAGGACCGCCGATGACTGGACCGCCGATGACTGGACCGCTGGGGCACGCCCTGCTGGACGGCAAGTCCGTGGTGGTCACCGCGGCCGCCGGCACCGGGATCGGCGCCGCGGTGGCGCGCCGCTGCCTCGACGAGGGCGCCCGGGTGGTGCTCAGCGACAGTCACGGGCGGCGACTGGACGAGGCCGCCGGCAAACTGAGCGGTGAATACCCGGGGAGAGTCTGGGCGGTCCCCTGTGACGTGACCGACGAAGACGCCGTTCAAAAACTGATCAAGACTGCCGCCGACCGGTGCGGGCGGATCGACGTCCTCGTCAACAATGCGGGCCTCGGCGGCAACCGGCCGGTCATCGAGATGGCCGACGAGGAGTGGCACCGGGTCCTCGACGTCACGCTGACCGGCACCTTCCGCTGCACCCGGGCCGCGCTGCGCCACATGATCGCGCAGGGCGGCGGCGGTGCGGTGGTCAACAACGCCTCGGTGCTGGGCTGGCGCGCGCAGGCCGGGCAGGCCCACTACGCGGCGGCCAAGGCGGGCGTCATGGCGTTCACCCGCTGCACCGCGCTCGATGTGGCCGCGTACGGCATCAGGGTCAATGCGGTGGCACCCAGCCTGGCCACCCACCCCCACCTCAGCAAGGTGATCAGCGAGGAGGAACTCGCCGGGCTGGCGGCGCGCGAGGCCTTCGGCCGTGCCGCCCGGCCCTGGGAGGTGGCCACCGTGGTCGCGTTCCTGGCCAGCGACTACGCGTCCTATCTCACCGGCGAGGTGATCTCCGTGAGCAGCCAGCACCCGTGACCGGGACGGTGGTGTGGCGGCTGCGCGTGGCCACCGGTTGCGTGCTGCTCACCGCGCTGTCGTTCCTGCAACAGCCGGGCCGGATCGCGGCCGACACCAAGGTGGATCTGGTGGTCTCGCCGCTCGCCTGGCTGGGGCGCGCGCTGCACGCCTGGGATCCGGCCGGCAACTTCGGGCAGATGCAGAATCAGGCGTACGGATACCTGTTCCCGATGGGGCCGTTCTTCGCTCTCGGTGATCTGCTCGGGATGCCGGCCTGGGTGGTGCAGCGGCTGTGGTGGGCGCTGCTGCTGTGTGTGGCGTTCACCGGTGTCGTGGTGCTGGCCGGACGGCTCGGGATCGGCACGCCCGCGGCCCGCCTGATCGGGGGAGTAGCGTTCGCGCTGTCGCCCCGCATCCTCAGCGAACTGGGTCCGGTCTCGGTCGAGGCCTGGCCCAGCGCGGTGGCGCCCTGGGTGCTGGTGCCGCTGGTCACCCGCGCGCCGGGCTGGCGGGCGCTGGCCCTCTCCGGCCTGGCGGTGGCCGCGGCCGGCGGGGTGAACGCCACCGCGGTGCTGGCCGTGCTGCCGCTGGCGGTGTTGTGGCTGCGCCGGCTGACCCTCGTGATCGGCTGGGGCATCGCGGTGGCGCTGGCCACCGCCTGGTGGGTGGCGCCGCTGCTGCTGCTCGGCCGGTTCAGCCCGCCGTTCCTGGACTACATCGAGACCGCCGGCACCACCACCCGCCCCACCGACGCGGTGTCCACGCTGCGCGGTGCGTCGCACTGGCTGGCGTACCTCTCCGGTGTCTACGGCCCGGGCTGGCCGGCCGGCTGGCAACTGGCCACCGGGACCACGTTCGTGCTGGCCACCGTGGCGGTGGCCGGCTTCGGCATCGCCGGGCTGTGCCGGCGCGGGATGCCGCACCGGCGCTTCCTGATCACCGGCGTGCTGGCCGGCGTGGCGATCGTCGGGCTGGGCCATCTCGGGCAGATCAACGGCCTGTTCGCGTGGCCGCTGCACCAGTGGCTCGACGGCGCCGGAGCGCCGCTGCGCAACCTGCACAAGTTCGATGTGGTGCTGCGACTTCCGCTCACGCTGGGTTTCATCCATTTTGCCGCTACGGCGTTCCGGGCGGTTGCCATGTCCGGCAGGTGGCACCGCGGGGCGCCGGCTGGTGCCGCCGGGGGGTGGCAGGGTGCGTCGCCGGCCGGTGCCGCTGGGTGGCAGCGTGGGTCAGCGGCCGGCCCCGGCGGGTGGCAGCGCGGGGCGCTGGCCGGTGCCGCCGCGTTGGCGGCTGTGGCGGTGGCGGCCGGGCCGGCGCTGACCGGCGGGCTGGTGGGGAACGGCAGCTTCCTCAACGTCCCCGGCTACTGGCGCAACGCCGCCGCGTGGCTGGACGCGCACGCCGGCACCGGGCGGATTTTGGTGGTGCCGGGCGCGCGGTTCCCGAGCTACCTTTGGGGCGCACCGGGAGACGAAATGGTGCAGCCGCTGTTGCGGTCGGCCTGGGCCGTGCGCAACTCGATTCCGCTCGTGCCGCCGACGACGGTTCGGATGCTCGACACGGTGGAGACAGCCCTGGCCGCGGGCCGGGGGTCGACGGGCCTGGCCTCGCTGCTGGCGCGGTCCGGGGTGCGTTATCTGCTGGTGCGGGCCGACCTGGACACCGGCCGGTCCGGTGCGGCGCGGCAGCTGGCGGTGCGGTCCGCGCTGGAGTCGTCGCCCGGCTTCACGCCGGTGGCCAGGTTCGGGCCTGCGGTCGGTGGGCAGCCGGCCGACTCGTTCCTGGACAACGGCCTGGACGTGCCGGTGCCGGCGCTGGAGGTCTTTGCGGTCACGCCGGCGGCTTCCGGCGGCGCTCCCGGGGCGGCCCGCGCGGCGGTTCCGGGGGCTTCGGGGGCGGCCCGGGCGGGGGCTTCGGGGGCGGCCCGGGCGGGGGCTTCGGGGGCGGCCCGGGCGGGGGCTTCTGGTGCGGCCCGGGCGGCGGTTCCTGGTGCGGCCCGGGCGGTGGCTCCGGTGGCGGCTTTTGACGTGGCCGACGCTCGGACCGTGGTGGGTGGGCCGGAGTCGCTGCTCGCGCTGGCCGACGCGGGGCAACTGGGGCCGGGGCCGGCGGTGCTCGCGGGTGACCTGCCGGCCGGGGTGACGACCGGCGGCACCGTGCTGACCGACGGGTTGCGGCGCCGGGAGGTGACGTTCGGGCAGGCGCGGGACAACGCGTCGGCCACGCTCACCGCGGAGCAGCCTTACCGGCTGCGCCAACCCGCGCACGACTACGGTCCGGCGTGGGCTTCCGGGCGCGAGACCGTCACGCGATTTTTGGGCGTACGCGACGTCACGGCGTCCAGTTCGTACGCGCAGGCCCTGCCGCTCACCGGGAACCGGACCGAGCACCACCCGTTCGCCGCCCTGGACGGCGATCCCGGCACGTCGTGGCGCTCGGCGCCGGGCACGGCCGGGATCGGGCAGTGGCTGGAAGTCGCGTTCGAGCGACCCCGCACGGTCCGCCAGGTGCGGCTGACCGTCGACCGGGGCGCCGACGCGATACCGACCCGGGTCACCGTGCAGGCCGGTCACGAGCGGCAGAGCGCCGACCTGACCGGTGAGTCGGTGACCGTGTCGCTGGACGGCCTGCTCGCCGTGGACCGGGTGCGCGTGACCGTGGACCAGGTGTGGAGCGTACGGCTCGGGTACGGCGGGGTGGGCATCAGCGAACTGGCCGTTCCCGGCCTGAAGGCGCACCGCACGCTGGTCCTGCCCGGCCCGCGACCCGCCACCGGCGGCCTCACCCCGGTGGCCGCGGTGACCGGCCCGTCCACGGTGGTGGCCGCCGCCGCGCCGTCCACGCCGGCCTGCTATTTCCTCGCGTCGCGGCCGTACTGCTCATCCGAGGCCGGCCGGGCCTCCGAGGACGGCGGCGTCCTCGACCGCACCATCCCCGGCGCCACCGGCGACTACGACCTGCGGCTGTGGGCCCGCCCGCGCGCCGGACCGCAGCTGTCCACGGCCATCGACAACGCACTGGCCGGCCTCAACACACCCCGGGTCACCGCGTCGTCGGTGGGCCTGTCCGAACCCGCGGCCCGCCCCGGCGCCGCGCTCGACGGCGACCTCGACACCGCCTGGTACGCCGCCGACGAGGACCGCAACCCGTGGCTGCGCCTGGACTGGTCGTCGTCCCAGATCCTCACCGGCATCCGGGTCGGCCTGGGCCCCCGCACGGCCGCGTCCCGGCCGTGGTCGGTGACGGTCCTGACCGACTCGGGCCCGCGAACCGGAACCCTGGACCGAACCGGACTGCTCAAGTTCGAACCCCGCGTCCACACGAACGACATCACGGTCCTGTTCACCGGCGGCACGGCCGCGTTCTCGTTCGCGCCCTACTCGGCCCGCACCGAGCGCCTGCCGATGGCCGTGGGCACACTCGCGGTCCTGCCCGACAACGCCACGGTCGACGGCGACCGTGACACGGTGGTCCGCCTGCCCTGCGGCTCCGGCCCGTCGGTGTCATCCGGCGACCGGGTCATCAAGACGGCTTTCACCGCAACGGTCGACGACCTGCTGCAACGGCGCGAACTCCCGATGCGACTGTGCGGCCCGGACGCCCCGCTGTCGTTGAGTGGTTCCCGGGTGGTGGCCACCGCGAGCCGCTACGCCGAGCCGACCCGCCTGACCCTGCTCCCGCCGAACGCCGGACCCCCGTCCGCCACCCCGATCGACACGGTCCAGTCGATAGACCGGTGGTCCCCGACGTCCCGCGAAATCACCCTCGACCATTGGCCCAACCAGCGAATCCTCCTCGTCCGCGAAAACACCAACCCGGGCTGGGAGGCGCGACTGGCCGGCCAGCGCCTCGAGCCGCTGGTGGTCGACGGCTGGCAGCAGGGCTGGATCGTCCCCGCCGGCGTCTCCGGACCGGTCCAGATCGTGTTCGCCCCGGACCGCCTCTACCGAACGGGGCTGATCGTCGGCGGCGTCCTCGCATTGGGCCTGGTGCTGACCGTGCTGCTGATTCCCGCCTCGCCGCTCTCGCGGCCACTCGAGAGACGTTCGGGGCGGCGGTCCGTCCTGTTGCTTGTCATCGGCGCGGTGGCGCTCGTCGGCGTCGGTGGCTATGCCGCGACGGGGCTCATGGCCGCCGGACTCGCGCTTCTCGTCGCCGTCAACCTGGCCGGCCGGGGCGGGACCCCGGGCGTCCGGCGGGGGTTTCTGCGCGTTGAGTGGTGGGCCGCGAGCACCGCGTTCGCCGTCGCGGGGCTGTTGAGCGTACGGGCTAATGAACCTCATGTGGCCGCGGCGCCGCAGCTTGCCGCCCTGGCCGCACTCACGCTGCTCTGGCTTTCGCTCTGGCGCGGGCCCGCCGCGGGTGGCCGAGGAACTGCAGTGGCTTCTCCAGCAGATACCAGCTCAGCGACGCCAGGATCAGCGCCCCCGCCACGGTGAGCGCGTACGTCACGGCGAAGCCCCGCGGTGGCAGCACCGTCAGCACCAGCGGATGCCAGAGGAAGAGGCCGTACGAGACCAGGCCGAGCCAGCGCGCCACCGGGCCGGACAACGACGACCGCACCGGGCCGGCGGAAACGAACGCGACCGGGGCGACCACCGCGACCGCGACGCCAAGGAACAGCACCATCCGCGCCCCGAACTCGCCCGCCGTCGGCTCGGCCAGGTCGCGCGGGCCGGTCAGCGGGGTGCTCGCGATCAGCAACAGGCCGGCGGCCAGGGCCCAGCAGGTCAGCGGCGCCCGGCCCACGTCGGCGAAGCGGGTCCAGCGGCCCTGCGAAACCGCTACGTGCACCGTGGCCAGCGCCATCCCGGCCGCGAACCAGGTCGCGAAGGACGGCAGCCACATCGTGTGCAGGCCCATGTCGAGCCAGCCGGCCGCCATCGCCGCCAGCCAGCCCCCGGTCACCAGCGCCCCGCCCAGGCACAGCACCGTCACCGTCCAACTCGGACGCCATCGCCGGTGGGGCAGCACCAGCACGGCCAGCAGCGGCAGCAGCAGGTAGAACGCGGCCTCGGTGGCCAGGCTCCAGGTGTGCCCCAGCGCCTCGCGCAGGTGGTGCGGCTGGTAGATCTGGGTGAGCGTGACGTGCCGCAGCCAGTCCGCGCGGGTCGCGTCGGCGTTGCCGGGCAGCAGCAGGAGGCAGGCCGCGACGGTCAGCCAGTACGCCGGCAGGATGCGCAGCGCGCGGCGCCACAGGTAGCGGCCCGTGCCGGGGCGGGGTGCGCCGGTCGCGGCGGCGTGCGCGTGCGGGCGGAACAGCAGGAACCCGGACAGCACGAAGAAGATGGCGACGCCGACGTCCAATCTGGCCAGTACGCCGCCCCACACCGGCTGGAACGTCGCGCCGGTCGCGAAACCGACGTGCGTGCCCACCACGGCGGCGGCGCCGACGGCACGCAGGGCGTCCAGCGCGGGGAGCCTTCTCAGTGCTTCGGAAGACATCGGACACCAGGGCTTCCGCTGAATGTTACGGGGCAGTAGATTGTAACGCGTTCTACTTCCTTGGAGGGCGCCATGAAGCGGCGGATCGCGGGTGCGGCACTCTTCGGGCTGGGACTGCTCAGCCTCATCGTCGCCGCGGCCCTGGCCTGGGTCATTGTTCCGGCTCAGAAACAGGTGCCGTACGACCTCCAGCCGCCGGACGTTGTGGTGGAAGCCTCGAACGCGACGTTTGCGCAGGCCACGACGTTGCCGGACGGTGAGGTGGAGGTGGCCGTCCAGCAGGGCGGCCTGCGCAACCAAACCGGCATCAAACCCGACTACCAAGCGGCCGCCGACCTCACCGGCGACCTGGCCGGCAAGACCCTGATCTGGAACGTGTATCAGGCGACCGACCGGGTCGAGGACGGCTCGCCGGTCAACCGAGCCGAGAGCCGGATCGCGCTCGACCGGGTGTCCGGCGCGGCGGTGCCGTGGAGCGGGCAGTGCCACAACGACATGAAGGAAGTGAAGACCGAGAACGTCGGCTGCATCCCCGGCAACGTGAACTTCACCGGCCAGCTGTACCTGTTCCCGTTCGACACCGAGAAGAAGACGTACCAGTACTGGGATTCCGGGCTGGGTGCCGCGCTGCCGATGGGGTTCGCGGCCGAGGAGGAGTACAACGGCCTGCCCACGTACCGCTTCCAGCAGGACGTGCCGAGCCAGACCATGCCGATGGACGCCGAACTGGTCGAGGGGCTGCTCGGCTTCCTGGCGCCGGGCGCGCACAGCGGTTCGGTGTCGTACCAGGCCAGCCGCACGATCTGGGTGGAGCCGCAGACCGGCGCCATCATCGGCTACCAGGAGAAGCAGCACCGGGAACTGGTGCCCGACGTGGGCACGCCGGTCGTGCTGTTCGACGCGTCGTTCCAGTACGACGAGAAGACCAAGGCCGCGGTGCTCGCCGAGGCCGAACACGGCCGCAACCTGCTGAACATGCTGGGCCTCTACGTGCCCATCGGCCTGGCGGTGCTGGGCCTCATCCTCGTGGTGCTGGGCGTCGTGGTCGCCCGCCGCAAGCCCCGCGGCGAGGAGCACCAGCCCGCCCACGCGGCCGAACCCGAGCCGACCGCCGTTCCGCACGCCTGACCGGTCCCGTGCCGCACATCCTCTTCCTGAACTGGCGGGACACCGCCAACCCGGAGGGCGGCGGCTCCGAGGTCTACACCGAACGGGTGGCGGCCGAACTGGTGGCGCACGGCCACCGCGTCACGCTGCTGTGCGCCACCCACGGCAACGCACCCGCCGAGCAGTTGCTGCCGTCCGGAGTGCATGTCGTACGCCGGGGCGGCCGCCACACGGTCTACCTGCGGGCCGCCCTCGCGTACCTGGCCGGCACGCTGCACCTGGGCCCGCTGACGGGCCGGCGTCCCGACCTGATCATCGACGTCTGCAACGGCGTGCCCTTTCTGTCCCCGCTGTACGCCCGCTGCCCGACCGTCGTGATCGTGCACCATGTCCACCGCGAGCAGTGGCCGGTGGTCTTCCCCGACTGGCGCGGCCGGGTGGGCTGGTGGCTCGAGTCGTGGCTGGCGCCCCGCGTCTATCGACGCTGCCGGTATGTCACGGTCTCGTCGGCCACCCACGATGAGCTGGTACGCCTGGGCGTCGCCCCGGCCCGCATCGATCTCATCCACAACGGCCTCACCCCGGTCGACGCTCCCACGGTCGCGCGTACGGCGTACCCCTGCCTGGTGGTTTTGGGTCGCCTGGTGCCGCACAAGCGCGTGGAGCTCGCCCTCGCGGCCCTGGCCGCCCTGCCGGAGGCGAGGCTGATCGTGGCCGGGCGCGGCTGGTGGGAACCGCGGCTGCGCGAACGGGCGGCCGAACTGGGGGTGGCGGCGCGCACCGAGTTCGCCGGCTACGTGACCGAGGCGCGCAAACACGAAATCCTGGCGTCGGGGTGGGTGGCGCTGGTGCCGTCGGTCAAGGAAGGCTGGGGCCTGACCATCATGGAGGCGGGTGCGCGGGGCACGCCCGCGGTGGCCTTCCGCTCCGCAGGAGGCGTGCGCGACGCGGTGCGCGACGGCGTGACCGGCGTCCTGGCCGACGACGTGGACGACTTCGTAGAGCAGACCCGCCGGCTGCTGACCGACGGCGCGGCCCGGCGCCGGATGGGTGCCGCCGCCATGGCCTACGCGGCATCGTTCACCTGGCCCAATGCGGGCCGCAAACTGGCCGCCCTGGTCACCGAGGTGCTCGCCGGCCGCCCGTCGGTGGCCCCTCACCCGGACCGATCCGGTGCGGCGACGCGACCCGGCTCGCAGTGACCAGGGACCTCACGGTCACGTGCCTTCTGACGCCGGGTGCGCTGGCGGTGAGGGAGGCTGGCGGCTGGTCAGCGGCTGCCGTAGAACGCGGGCGGGGCCAGCGGGTCGGCTCCGGTGCCCTGGGCCTGGTCGGCCATTTCGGTGGCTACCTCCTGGGCGGTGGGGGTCAATGCTCCGATGGCGGCGGCGACGCCGGCCACGCCGAGGACTGCGGCGACGACGGCTCCTACCAGCAGGGTTTTGATCATGACGGGATGCTCCTTCGGATCAGGGCGGCGGCCGCTACGGTTGCGGCCAAGAGGTAGGCGACGAGCACGGCTGCCGGCGCCCGGGACGGCGACGGCAGGTAGCCGGGATTGCGGTAGAGGGTCAGCGTGGGACCGCGGTGCACCAGCGTGAGACCGGCCGGTGCCGATCCGTCCGGTACCAGGTTGGGGCCGGCCGGCGCCGACCCGTCCTGCACCAGCACCCAGTGGATCGAGGGGTCGGCCGGTGAACTGCCGGCGGCCAGGCGGGTTCGGATCTCGGCGGCTGCGGGGCTCTCGCCGTCGATCACGCTGTTGCCGACGCGCAGCCGGTCGTCGGTGATCACGGGGGCGGGCAGGTAGCGGGTGGCGGGGTCGATGACCACCGTGCCGGGGTTCCAGTCGTAGGCGCGGTAGGCCGACATCGGCAGGGACAGCACCGGGCCCGGGTCGGCGGCGACCGTCCGGGCCACCGCCGTCCACTCCGCGGGGTAGCTGACCGGGCGCAGCTTGCCGCCGGCGCCCCAGGCCAGGTCGGGCAGCATCGCGACGGGCAGCAGCGTGAACCCGGCCAGCACCAGGCGTCCGGCCGGCACCCTTCCGGCGATGCGCTCGGCGGCCAGTGCGAGGCAGAGAGCAAGGCAGAGGGCGTACGGGATCAGCAGTTTTTGCCCATCGCGGAGCAGGCCGGCGCCGGGCACGTGCTCGACGGCGAAGCGCAGCGCGGCGGTGGTCGGCGGGACTGTGCCGGCGGCCGCGAGCAGCAGGGATACGGCGGCGAGCAGGGCCAGACGGTTCGCGGTGCCCTCGGGCCAGCGACGGCGCAGGACGGCGAAACCGAACGCCGCCGCGACCAGCAGCCCGATCGTGAACACCGGGACCGGCCAACCGGTGCGGCTGCCGGGTACGGCGTGCGCGTTCCAGATGCCGCCGGTGCCGAGGAGCGCGACGAACGAGCCGCCCCAGTTCTCGGCGCGGGCCGCGAACGCCTCCACCGCCGCCGGATCGGATCGGCCCGGCGCGGTGGTGAGCAGGGCGGCGACCAGCCACGGAGCGTTCAAGGCGGCGACCGGGAGCCAGCGCCGGGGACCGGTGAGCGCGACGGTCACGGCCATCGCGATCACGCCGCCGGTCGGGGTCGCGCTGGCGCAGGCGGCGGCCAGCACCAGCCGGGGGAGCGAGCCGTCCCGGGCGGCGGCCACCAGCCAGGGCAGGGCCGCGTAGCAGAGCAGCAGACCCCAGTGGCCGAGCAGCAGGCGTTCGGCCAGGAAAGGCGTCCAGGCGTACGCGACGGCGGCCACCAGGCGGGTTCCGGTGCGCCGGGCGGGCACCAGGCGGTAGGCGCCGAGCACCGCGGCGGCCAGGATCGCGGCCAGCACCGCCCGCTGCACCAGCCAGCCCGGCACGGCCAGCGCGGACAACCCGACCAGGGCGTCCAGAGGAACGGCCCGGGGCAGCGTGCCGCCGGGAGCCAGCAGGTCGGCCCGAAGCGGCTGCCTCGGCACGAAGACCATGTCGTACCGCAGCACGTACCCGGACCGGACCAGCGGCGCCAGCACCGCCACCACCACAAACGCGGCGCAGCAATACCGGACAAGGCGGTCCCGGCCCGGTAACCTCCCGTGCGGAGGCACAGTGGACTCTTCACCACGCCGGGGCGCCGCCGCGCTGGGCCGGGCCGGCCTGCTCGTCACGGTCGCGAACGCCGCCGCCAACCTGCTGGCGTACGTGGTCCCGGTGCTGGGCGCCCGCCGGCTGGCGCCGGCCGACCTGGGCGCGCTCGCCACCTGTCTGGCCCTGGTCGCCATCGCCACGATCCCCGGCATCGGCCTGCAGACCGCGGTCGCGGTGGCCGTCGCCAAGGCGGGCAGCCGGGTGTCGGCGGCGCGCTGGACCGTGCTGGTGGCGGCCGGCTGCGGCGGCGCGATGCTGCTGGCGACCCCGCTGCTGGCCGCGCTGCTCCGGTTGCCGCTGGCGGTGCCGCCGCTGCTGGCGCTGATGGTGGTTCCGGCGGTGCTGGCCGGCTGGCCGCTGGGCCTGCTCCAGGGCGGCGAACGCTTCGGCCGCCTCGCGATCGGGACCGTGCTGCTGGCCGTCGGCCGGTATGTCGGCGTGGTGGCCGGGTTGGCCGTGGGGGTGGGACTGACGGGTTCGCTGGCGCTGGGCGCGCTGGTGGCATGGTCGGTGCTGCCGCCGCTGGCGTGGCTGGCGTTCGGCTCGCCGACCCGGCGGCGGGCACCCGCCGCGCCCGGCACCGCAGCTTCACCGCCGGTTGGGCCGGAGGCGGCGCCGGGCGCGATTTCCGCCGCCGGCGCGTTGCGCGGGCGGGCGGTGTTCGCGGCGGCTAGCGCCTCGCTGGCCATTCTTGTGGTCTCCTATGCCGATCTCCTGCTGGCGCGGCGGCTGCTGCCGCCCGGCGAGTCGGGCGCGTATGCGGTCGGTGCGGTGCTCACCCGGGCGGCCATCTGGGCACCGCAGGTCGTCACGATCGTGGCGTTGCCCTGGCTGGCCCGCGGACGTTCGGCGGCGTTGCGAGTGGGCTTGGCGCTGCTCGCCGCCGCCGGTCTGGTACTGGTCGCCGGGACGGCCGTCGCGAGTGAACTGGCGGTGCGCGCGGTGGGCGGTGACCGATACGCCGGCCTGGCCCGGTACGCGCCGTATTTCGTCACGGCCGGTGCGCTGTATGCGATCACGGTCTTTCTGCTCAACGCGCGGATCGCCGCCGGTGCCCGCCGGCCCGCGGCGGGGGTGTGGGTGGTGGTGGTCGTGCTGGTCGGGGTGGCCGCGGTCGTCCGGCCGTCGACCGTCGGGCAGCTGCTGGCGTGCGCGGTCGCCGCCGCCGCGGCCACCGTGGCGGTGACCGGCGCGGCGGTCTGGCGGTCGGCGAGGCGCGTCCGGGAGGCCGCCACTGTGCCCGGGTAGAAGGCGGGGCCCGGGTAGAAGGCGGGGCCCGGGTAGAAGGCGGGGCCCGGGTAGAAGGCGGGGCCCGGGTAGAAGGCGGGGCCC
>NZ_BOMV01000013.1 GCF_016862375.1 Paractinoplanes rishiriensis
GGCCCGGGTAGAAGGCGGGGCCCGGGTAGAAGGCGGGGCCCGGGTAGAAGGCGGGGCCCGGGTAGAAGGCGGGGCCCGGGTAGGAGGCGGGGCGCCCGTTCACAGGCGCTCGATGATCGTGGCCGTGGACATCGCGCCGCCCGCGCACATCGTCACCAGCGCGGTGCTTCCGTCGCTGCGCTCCAACTCGTGCAGCGCCGTGGTGAGCAGCCGGGCGCCCGTGCTGCCCACCGGGTGACCGAGCGCGATCGCGCCGCCGTTCACGTTGACCCGGTCGGGGTCGGGCCGGTGGGTGGCCTGCCAGGACAGCACCACGCTGGCGAACGCCTCGTTCACCTCGAACAGGTCGACGTCGTCCACCTTCATCCCGGCCCGCTCCAGGACCCGCGACGTCGCCTGGATCGGCCCGTCCAGGTGGAAGTAGGGCTCCGCACCCAGCAGGCACTGCGCCACGATCCGGGCCCGCGGCCGCAAACCCAGTGACCGGGCCCGGTCGGCGTCCATCAGCAACACCGCGGCCGCCCCGTCGGAGATCTGCGACGACGTACCGGCCGTGTGCCGGCCGTCCGGCAGGACGGGGCGCAGCCCGGACAGCCCGTCCAGGGTCGTGTCCCGCAGACCCTGGTCGCGGTCGACCGTCCGGCCGTCGGTCTCGACCGGCACGACCTCCCTGGTGAACCGGCCCTCCGTCCAGGCGCGGGCCGCGTTGGCCTGCGACCGTACGCCGAACGCGTCCAGGTCTTCCCGGGTCAGCCCCCGCCGCGAAGCGATGCGCTCGGCCGCCACGTACTGGTTAGGAAGGTCGATGCTCCAGGAATCCGGGCGCGGGAGTCCCGCCTCGCCGAGGTTGGCGCGCAGCGGCACCCGGCTCATCGACTCGATGCCGCAGGCCATGCCGGCCGCGATGGCGTTCGCCGCGATCAGGCCCGCGATCAGGTGCGCCGCCTGCTGGGCCGAGCCGCACTGGGCGTCGATGGTGGCGCAGCCGGTGCTGTGCGGCAGGCCGGCGTGCAGCCAGGCGGTACGGGTGATGTTGCCGGACTGCTCGCCGCCCTGGGTGACGCAGCCGCCGATGACCTGCTCGACCAGGGCCGGGTCGATCGCGGCGCGGTCGATCAGCGCCCGCTGCGCGATGCCCAGCAGCACGGCCGCGTGCAGGCCGGACAGCCAGCCGCCGCGCCGGCCGATGGGAGTGCGGACCGCATCGACGACCACCGGTACGCCCACCCCGGCCACCTCCGGCAAGCTAGAACGTGTTTCTATATCAAAGCACAACAGGCATACCGCTGGACATGGACGCGTGCTTGAATCGGTAGAACCTGTTGCTGTAGGAGGAGCCGTGGCCGAGCCTCGCATCCCCGAAGGTTTCGACTTCACCGATCCGGAGATCTACCTCCGGGGAATCCCGCAGGCCGAGTTCGCCGAGTTGCGGCGTACGGCTCCCGTTTGTTGGATCCCGCAGGTGCGGGGGAGCGCCGGCTTCGACGACGACGGCTACTGGGCGGTGACCCGGCACGCCGACGTGATGACCGTGTCGCGTGACAGCGACACGTACTCGAGCTGGGAAAACACGGCGATTGTCCGGTTCCAGGCCGACATGCCCCGGGAGCGGATCGAGATGCAGCGGTTCGTGCTGCTCAACATGGACCCGCCGCAGCACACCAAGCAGCGGGCGATCGTGTCGCGCGGCTTCACCCCGCGGGCGATCAACAGCCTGCGCGAGGCGCTGACCGTCCGGGCCGAGCGGATCGCGAGCGAGGCGAGTGCCGGCGACGTCGGCGACTTCGTCACCCAGGTGGCCTGCGAACTGCCGCTGCAGGCGATCGCCGAACTGCTGGGCGTGCCCCAGGACGACCGGCGCGACGTCTTCGACTGGTCAAATTCCATGATCGGGTACGACGACCCGGAGTACAGCGGCACGGCCGACCCGATGGAATCGGCCATGGAACTGCTCGGGTACGCGATGAAGATGGCCGAGGAGAGGCAGGCGTGCCCGCGCGACGACATCGTCAACACGCTGATCAACGCCGAGATCGACGGCAACCATCTGTCGACCGACGAGTTCGGCTTCTTCGTGCTCATGCTCGCGGTGGCCGGCAACGAGACCACCCGCAACGCCATCTCGCACGGCATGCTCGCCCTGCTCGAACACCCCGAGCAGTGGGACCTCTTCAAGGCCGAGCGCCCGCGTACGGCGGTGGACGAGATGGTGCGCTGGGGCACGCCGGTCAACTCGTTCCAGCGTACGGCCAGACAAGACACGGTCCTCGGCGGCCAGGACATCAAGGCCGGTCAGCGGGTCGCCATGTTCTACGGCTCGGCCAACTACGACGAGGAGGTCTTCGCCGACCCCCGCACGTTCGACATCACCCGCAGCCCCAATCCGCACCTCGGCTTCGGCGGCAGCGGCGCGCACTTCTGCCTCGGCGCCAACCTGGCCCGCCTGGAGATCGACCTGATCTTCAACGCGATCGCCGACCACATGCCCGGCATCAGCCTGGCGGGTGAGCCGCAGCGGCTGCGGTCCGGCTGGCTCAACGGCATCAAACACCTCCCAGTCCGGTACGGCTGACCTCGCTGAATAGAGATCCGTGCAGATCATGCACTGAACGCGCCGCTCCCTTGTGGACCGCACCGGGCAGCGCGACATTGAGGGCCCGGAGTTCTCGTCGAGGAGGCGCCGCATGGATCAGGAAACGGAGTCACGCACCTACCCCCTGGGTCGAAGCCGTCCGGACCTCGCGCTGGACGACCTGCCCGAGCCCGAGCAGGTCTTCAAGGTCAGCCGGATCGGCCCGCGCCAGATGGCGATGTACGTGGTCGGCCCGAGCCTCATCGCCCTGGGCATCTCGATCGGCAGCGGCGAGTGGCTGCTCGGCCCGCAGGCGGTGGGCCAGTTCGGCTTCGTCGGCGTCGGCTGGGTCATTCTCGTCTCGGCCGTGCTGCAGACGTTCTACAACGTGGAGTGTTCCCGGTACGTGATGGCGACCGGGGAGGCGCCGGTGGTCGGCTGGGGGCGGGTGCCGCCCGGCTGGCTGCTGTGGGTGCCGTTCTCGGTCTTCGTGGTCATCTTCGCGTTCATCGCCGGCGGGTGGGCAGCCTCGGCGGGGCAGGGGCTTTACGCTCTGGTGCACGGCGAGGTGGCCCCGGCCGGAGCCGAGGAACCGCGGATCTGGGCCATCGGGCTGCTGGTCCTGGTCTTCGTGCTGACCGCGTTCGCCAAGCGGATCAGCCGCTCGCTCGAACTGGCGAACTGGCTGATGGTCGGCGCGATCCTGGTCGGCCTGATCCTGATCGACCTGTTCGTGGTGCCGTGGGAGCTGTGGTGGGAGGGCATCCGCGGCTTCTTCACCCCGGCCGCGCCGCCGGAGGGCATCACGGCGACCCAGCTGGGCGGCCTGGCCGGCTTCACGGCGCTGGCGTCGGGTCTGAACTGGTACGTGATGGGGCACTACCGCGACAAGGGCTACGGCATGGGTTACCGCACCGGTTACATCTCGGGCATGCGCGGTGACCAGCAGCGGATGCTGGACGTGGGCGTGACGTTCCCCGACAACCCGGAGAACGCGAGCCGCTGGCGGCGCTGGTACCGGTTGCTCCTGGTGGACATGTGGGGCGTCTTCTTCATCGGCGCGATGCTGGGCATGCTGCTGCCGACGATCCTGATGGCCCACGCTGTGGACATTTCCGGCACCCGCCCGACGACGGCGCAGGTCCCGACGTTCGTGGCAACGGTCCTGGACGCCGAATACGGGCGCGGCATGTTCTATCTGGCGCTGGCCCTCGGTGTGCTGATTCTCTTCAGCACGCAACTGGGCATTTTCGAGGCGATGGTCCGTGTCACGACCGACGCGGCCCACGCGACGTCGCCCCGCCTGCGCCGGCTCATCGAGGGCGACCCGCGCCGTTTCTACTTCCCGTTCATGTTCGTCCTGATGGTCATCATCGCCATCGTCCTGCACCTGGCCCTGCCGGTGAACTTGGTCCAGTGGTCGGCGAACATGTCCAACTTCGGGGCCCTGATCTACCCGTTCATGCTGATGTACCTGAACAGCAAGCTGCCCAAGCCGGCTCGTCCCCGTCCGTGGCACTACGTGTTGCTGGTCTGCAATTTCCTGTTCTTCGGATTCTTCTTCGTCAACTTCATCGCCGACTTCTTCGGAGATCCGCTGGTCACGTTCTGAGCCCCCTTTCCGCCCTGGAGTTTCCTGCCCACGGCTTGCATGGTGATCACTCGCGCCAGGCGTTTGATCACCGGCTGGTCCGTGCCTGGTCACCCGAGGCGGTCACCTTGCGCTTGGTGATCTGGCTGCCGCGCTGTGGGGGCGCCAGGGAAGTCGGTCACGCAGGCCAAGGTGGGCGCGTGGTGTGCTGGGACGAACCGCGCCGGTTGCGGGCCGCTTCGCGGCGACTTTTCCTGCGCTTTACGTCGGCGCGTGGAAGTCTTTTCGGAACTCGTCCAGAAGGTAGTGATGTTGGTGGACACGGTGTGTTAAAACTTCAAAGACTCTTGGTGTCGTTCGTCGACATCGCACGCCGCCCGGTCGCGAAAACAGGCTCTCATGTCATCACGACAACACTGGGAACCGCGCTGGCTCCGCTGCGCCGCGGTCACCCGCTTCAGTGCCGCGGAGCAGGCGAGGCTCGCGGCGCTGCCCTCGGACGACGGGCCCGTGCCGGAGCCGGTCGGCTGCGAACTGGCCGTCGGCCACGACGGCAGCCACGTGGCCTTCGTGGTCGCCGTGCACGGGGGCGAGCGCTGGTGGTGGCTGCGCTGGGCACCCGACGCGCGCACCCTGACCGAGGCCGCGTCGTGCGACCACACGCGCGATCACGGCCAATACCGCGACGACTGCCTGCTGCCCCACAACCACACCGGCCCGCACAGCTACGACATCCGCGCCACCACCCGCCACCGCCCCCGCAAAGCCCCAGGCCACCCCAGCCCCGGCTCGTCCACCCCCTGCGCCGGCATCAGGTGGAGCAACCGAGGCTCCCCCGACCCGTCGTAACTGAAGCGCCCTGGGTTTGGTGGAGGTACCCGCCCGAGTTCCGGCCCGCGGTGTGCTGCGCGCGACTGATGCCGGGTTCCTGTCGGTGTCCGGGCACTACGCAGCCAAGACCCGGCCTCCGTCGGCTCGCGCTGCGCCGACGCCGCGTTGTGCGACCCGATCAGCGCGGTACACGCGGCGAACTACAGCGTCTACGGCGTCCGGAAGTTGCCCGACGCCTTGCGCCGGGCCGGCATCGAGATCAGCCGGGACCGGCTGGCCAGGCTGATGCGTCGGCTCGGCTTGGCCGGGGTCCGCCGGCGCCGCCAACCACGGACCACGATCCCTGGTATTGCGGCCCGCCCGCAGGACCTTGGTCCGCAGGAAGTTCAGCGCGGCCCTGCCGAACCGGTTGCGGGTGTGCGACATGACCTACATCCGCACCTGGGCCGGGTTCGCCTACCTGGCCCCGGTCATCGACGTGTACTCCCGCCACCTGGTCGGCTGGGTCCTGGCCACGCACCTACGCACCACTCTGCCCCTCGAGGCCCTGGAGATGGCGATCTGGGCGCGTAACGGATGCCTGGACGGGCTGATCCACCACTCCGACGCCGGCACCCCATGCACCGCGATCCGCTACACCGACACCCCGACCGACGCCGGGGTCCTGCCCTCGAACGGCTCCCCGCCCAGGGCGTCCCAGCGCAAGAAACACCGAAGCATCAAGCGTAGGAAGCGATGAACCGATCCATGCAGCGCTCGGCATTGGCGGTAATGGTGAGGGAGGGATTGGCCAGACAGGTAGTGCCGGGCAGGAGGGCCCCATCCACGCAGTACATGTTGGAATATCCCGAAACCTTCCCGGAGAAGTCCGTGGCCCTGCCCATGACGAGACCGCCCAGCGGGTGATAGGTGTTGGCCGACCCCAGCCCCATTCCGGTGTTCCGGTCGTACGTCGGCAGCCCGTTCAGCAGGTAGCCGTGCTTGCCCTCGGTGGCCCACCACAGGCGGGTCACCAGGTCGCGCCCCGCCTTGTCGGACGCCGTGGCCATCTCCGCGTACGGCCAGTGCACCTTGCCCGCCCCGGACGCCGCGTCGTACCGGATCTCGCCGCGCTCGGGGGACTGGCTCGTCACCAGGTGTGCCGACGCGTTGCCCAGCCAGCTCGGCATCGGCGCCGACTCCCACGCCATCGCGGCTGGTGCGTACGGGTTGGCGTCGTCGAAGAATTTCGCATTGCCGGGGCCGCCCTGGGCGCTGCCGACCGTCTTGCGCAGGTTGAGCCTCGCCACCAGGAAGTCGCCGTTGTTGGCCCAGCCCTTTCCTACCTCCGCGCTGGTCAGCTTGGGGAGTTTGCCCTTGGCGCGCGACGTGAGCAGCAACGATGTGCTGCCCAGCGAACCCGCCGCCAGGAACAGGAAGTCGCAGCCGAACACCTTGGTGGCCAGCGTCGCCCCGTACTCGTCAATCTGTTTGCCCGCCACCTCGAGCGTGACCTGGCCGGACACCTCGCGGATCTCGGTCACCTCGTGCAGCGGCAGGACGCGGACGTTGCCGGTTGCCTCGGCCCAGCGCAGGTAGTTGCGGTCGACGCTGTTCTTCGCCCCCGAGTTGCTGCCGAACGGGCCCTCGCCGACCGTGTGGCACGCCGGCGCCCGGCCCGCTATCTCGTCGCGGATGACGTTCCAGTCGACGTTGAACGGGATCTGCACGGCGGACTGGCCGAACTCCTGGACGTAGGACAACCACGCCCGGGCGCCCTGGAACCTCGCGCCGGCCTGGATGTCGGCGGGGATCGTGGTCGCGCCGAGCGCCTGGCGGGCCCGCGGCCAGTAGACCCGGTCCATCTCGTCGAACGGGATGTCGGCCGGGTAGACCTTGGTCCAGTCGGCGCGGCGGGGCTGCGGCATGAACATGCCGATCACCAGGGAGCCGCCGCCCACACCCGTACCGCTCAGGACGTTGATGCCGTTGCCGGTGTGCTTGGCGATCAGGCCGGCCCGGCGCTCGATGGCCTTGCTGGTGTCCAGGCCCAGCGGCGGGCGGTCGCTGAACCACGCGCAGCGCCAGTCCGGGTTGGAGATCGTGCAGAAGGTGTTTCCGGAGCCGTCGACCGTCCAGCGGCGGCCGCGTTCCAGCACCGTCACCGACACGCCGGCCTGGGCCAGCCGGTAGGCCGCCACGGCGCCGCCGAAGCCGCTGCCGATCACCACCGCGGTCTTGCCGGCCAGGGCGGGCACCGCGCCGTACGCGGCCAGTGCTCCCTCCCAGCCCAGGATGCCTGTCGTGACCGCGGCCCCGGCGCCCAGGGCGCCGATCCGCAATACGTTCCGTCGGGTCACCTGCGAAGAACTCATGGCTGCCTCCCGACAACCCACATGTTGAAGAACTGGGATCCCCCGCCGTACGCGTGACCGAGCGCCGTGCGCGCCCCTGCCACCTGGTGCTCGCCGGCCCGGCCCATCACCTGCATGGCCGCCTCGGCGAAGCGCAGCAGCCCGGACGCGCCGATCGGGTTGGAGCAGAGCACGCCGCCGGACGGGTTCACCGGCAGGCGGCCGCCGATCCGGGTCTCGCCGGCCTCGACGAGCTTCCAGCCGTGCCCGGGTTCGGCGAAGCCGACGTTCTCCAGCCACATCGGCTCGAACCAGGAGAACGGCACGTACAGTTCGGCCACGTCGACCTCGTCGATCGGGTTCTTGATGCCGGCCGCCTCCCACAGCGCGCGGGCCGCCTCGGCGCCGGCCCGCGGGTTGACGTGGTCCTTTCCGGCGAACGAGGTGGGCTCGGTGCGCATCGCGGTGGCCCGGATCCACGCCACCTGGCGCTCGCTGGCCTCGGCCGCCTGCTGGTCGCCGAGCACGATCGCGCAGGCGCCGTCCGACGACGGGCAGGTCTCGTCGTAGCGCACCGGGTCCCACAGCATCGGCGACTGCCGCACCGAGTCCAGCGTGATGTCCGGCTGACGGAGATGGGCGTACGGGTTCAGCGCGCCGTTCCGCCGGTCCTTCACCGCGACCAGTGCCCCGATGTGCCCGGGAACATCAAACCTTCGGATGTACGCGCGAAGGTGCGGGGCGAAGTAGCCGCCCGCGCCGGCCGTGATGGGCGCGCTGAACGGCGGTTGGATGGACAGCGCCCACATGGCGTTGGACTCCGACTGCTTCTCGAACGCCACCGCCAGCACCCGCCGGTGCACCCCGGCCCGGATCAGGCTGGTGGCCACGTTCGCGGTGGCGCCGCCCACCGAGCCGGCCGTGTGCACCCGCAGCAGCGGCTTGCCGGCGGCGCCGATCGCGTCGGCCAGGAACAGCTCGGGCATCATGACGCCCTCGAACAGGTCGGGCGCCTTGCCCAGCACCACCGCGTCGATCTGCGACCAGTCGGTGGCGGCGTCGGCCAGCGCCCGGTCGACGGCTTCCCGGCACAGCCCGGCCATCGACACGTCGGTGCGCCGGGTGCGGTGGTGGGTCTGCCCGGTGCCGAGCACGGCCGCTCGTCGCGTCATCGGTCCGCCCCCAGTACGCACACGAGGTTCTGCTGCAGCGCCGGCCCGCTGGTGGCGTGCGCGGCGGCCCGGCCGGCCCGCCCGGTCATCACCTCGGTGGCGGCCACGCCGATCCGGGCCAGCCCGGCCGAGAACATCGGGTTGCCGGCCAGCGGCCCGCCGGACGGGTTGACCCGGGTGCCCGCCGGCAGGCCGAGTGCGCGCCGGAGCAGGAGCTCCTGATGGGTGAACGGCGCGTGCAGCTCGGCCACATCGACGTCGCCGCCCAGCCCCGCGTCGGCCGCCGCCGCGGTGGCCGACGGCACCGCGGTGAGGTCCCGTTCGCCGAGGCCCTGCGGGTCGATCCGGTGCGCGAAGCCGGTGATCCAGGCCGGCCGCTCCCGGTGCCGCTCGGCCCGTCCGGCCGCGGCCAGCACGACCGCGCAGGCGCCGTCCGACACCGGCGGGCAGTCGTGCGCCCGCAGCGGATCGGCCAGGTATGGCTGATCAAGTAGCTCGTCGACGGGCAGGGCACGATGGCGCGCGGCCACCTCGGCCATCTCCCGTTCGGTGAACAGGCCGGCGTCCAGGCAGAGCCGCGCCTGCAACGCGGCGATGCTGATCGCGTCCGGCCACAGCGGGGCCGTCACGTACGGATCGAGCTGGAGGGCCAGCACCCGCCGCAGCTGGCCGGCCGAGGACTTGCCGAAGCCGTAGACCAGCGCGGTCTCCGCCTCGCCGGCCAGGATCTTGACGTATGCCTCGTAGAGCGCCCACGCGGCGTCCATCTCCACGTGGGACTCGGCGATCGGGGGGACCGCCCCGATGGCGTCGACCGCGTTCACGAACGAGAAGGCGCGGCCGGCCAGGTAGTCCGAGGAGCCGGAGCACCAGAAGCCGACCTCCTCGCGGGACAGGCCGGCGTCGGCGAGCGCGTCCCGGAACACCGGCACCAGCGTCTCCACGCCGCTCGTCGTGCCGCTGCTCGGCAGCGACGGCGACTGTGCGAAGCCGATCACGGCCACGGCGCTGGTCACAGGTGCTCCGCGTAGGACTCGTAGGCCGCGTCCGGCTCGCCGGTGGGCTCGAAGTGCGCGATGTTCTCCGGCGTGGTCGACCACTCGGCCCGGTCGCGCCACACGGCGGACACCCGCATGCCCATCCGTACCTCCTCCGCCGGAAGGCCCAGGATCAGGTGCGGTATCGGGATGTCGGCGCCGTCCAGCAGGACCTGGGCGACCACGTACGGCGGCTTCAGCCGCTGGCCGGCGAACGGCACGTTGACCACGCAGAACGTGGTGACCGTGCCGCGGTCGGCCAGGTCGACCACCTCCTCGGGCGGCACCCCGTCGGCGGGGCAGACCCGCGGCGGCACGTAGACCTTGCGGCACGCGGGGCAGCGCTGCCCGATGAGCCGGCCGTCGGCCAGCGCCCGCAGGTAGCGCGCCTCCTCGACCGACGTGGTGTGCCGGTAGTGCAGCCGGATCGGCGTGGTCATGATCTCGACGGGCGGAGACCAGGCCGGTGGAGACAACGGCGGCACGCCGGAAGCCGGCTCGAAGCACTCGATGTCGTTGATGTGCCCTACCGGAGATGCCGCCCAGCGGACCTGGACCCGCATGCCGGTGTGCATCGCGTCGCGCGAGCCGGCGTCCACCGCGTGCAGCAGCGGCGTGTCCGCGCCGTCGAGCCGGATCAGCGCCCAGCCGAACGGCCGGTCCAGCGGTTGCCCCTCGAGCGGCCGGTCGGTCCAGGTCCAGCTGACCACCGTCCCGATCGGGGCGACCTCCACGAAATCGGTCACCGGCTGGTGCGACGAGGGGTCGTACTCCAGGGGCGGCACGTGCACCCGGCCGTCCGCGGTCCGGCCGCCGAGCACCCGCCGGTCGCGCAGCCCGGCCATGAAGCGGCCGAGCACCGGCCCGAGCGACCGGGTGTAGTCGAAGGCGATCGTCAACGGGGCAGAAAGCGGGTCCACGCCAAAGAGTGAAACACGTTACAACTCTGTGCGGCAAGGATGGTTCCCAACAAGCAAAACCAATAGTGGAACGAGTTACAGCAGCGCGCGCAAGGAGTGGATGATCGCGTCTTCGGCGGAGGCCAGGACCGGTGTGGTGGCGTCGGCCAGCTGGAACACGTCCGGGCCCTCGATCTCGGTGAGGGTCCGGCGCAGGGTGGCCGCCCGTACCGCCGATGGTGGATGGTCTGCCACGATTGCCGCGCGGTCCAGCTCGGGCACCTCGTCGCGCACCCGGTTGAGCAGGTGGTCGATCGCGAAGAAGAGGAACGTGCCGGCCACCGTGATGTTCTTGTCGAAGCCGTCGTCGCCGGTCGCCGCGAGGGCCAGCAGCATGCCGATCTCGTCCGCCTCGAACTCCTGATCATGGCTCTTGCGCAGCCAGCCGTCGCCGGCCGGGCGGGCAAGCAGGTGACCGGCCAGGAAGTGGCCGTACTCGTGGGCCACCGCGAACGTCTCGGCGGCGGCCGCGTACCGGTAACTCAGGATGCCCCGCGCGGTCGCGTCGACCGGCTGCTTGCCGCCGCGCCGGGAATCGCTGTGCAGCACGTACGCCGCCAGCGAGCGGGCCATCGTCGCGTCGGCCTCCCGGCGGCGGCGCAGCATCGCCTCGGTGGTCGGCTGGAGCGTGTAGCCGCCCTCGGCCGGGGTCGCCACCACGACCCGGGTGTTGAGCGCGAGCGCCACCTCGACCAGCAGGTAGTGGAGCCCGGTGTTGATCAGCAGCAGGGTGCCGTTGCGGGCGGCCAGGGCGCGGGCGTTGAACGAGTGGTGCGGGTATTCGCCCACGTATACCGGGCCGGGCAGCTCGTGGCCGAGTCCGGCCAGCGCTTGCTCGATCCGGCCGGACACCTCGGCGAGGCGGTCCACCGGCGCGTCCGCGATCTGCGCCGGCATCAGATTTTCCTCGCCGTAGTCGGCGGCCGAACGCCGGGCCTCCGCCACCATCCGGGCCATGAGCTGAGTCGTGATGTGGGCCTCCGGCTCGGCCGTGCCCTCCGGCCGCACCAGGTGTTCGATGCCGCGGGCCCGGAGCATCTCGTGGTACTCGGCGATCAGCGGCTCCCGGTTCATCGCCACCGGCCGCCGAACGCGTCGGAGTCCAGGCCGGCTGCCACCACCGCGAAGTCCTGCGGCCCGAACAGCATCTCGGACACCGCGGTCACCTCGATCGCGTAGTCGCCCGGCCCGGCCTCGTCGAGGCGTACCACCTGGACGTTGTTGGTGGTGTCGGCGGTCGCATAGGTGGCCCGCCGCTGCTCGTTGCCCAGCCAGCGCCGGTTGCTCTGCCGGTGCCAGACGACCAGCGCGAGCGCGTGCTGGATGCCTCGCCCCGGCGGGTCGGTCCAGGCCAGGCAGACCCGCAAGGACCCTTTCCCGGTACGCCGCAGCGGCAGCCGGACGGTCCGGCCCAGCCCGGCCAGCGTGGTCGTCCCGCCGCCGTCGGCGTACGCGTGCGGCAGCGTCCCGGCCAGATTCAGCGCGCCGAAACCCTGATGGCAGTTGGGCGGGTGCGGGTGCTGCGCGCCGGCATCGTGGCCGCCCAGCCAGCGGGCGCCGTTCACCAGGGTGGCCTTGAGCAGGGCCGCGCTCGGCTCGTGCCCGCGGCCGGTGAACCACTCGCGCAGCAGCGCGGCCGACCCGGCCACCAGCGGCGCCGCCATGCTGGTGCCGCCCAGCACCGCGTAGTGGTCGTCCCAGCCGTGCCAGAACGTCGCGTCCGGGGCCGGCGCCGACCGGGCCGACACGACGCAGGTGCCCGGCGCCACCAGATCGGGCTTGATCCGGTCGTGCTCCTGGCACGGGCCGCGGCTGCTGAACGCGGCCAGCGACTCCGGGTCGCCGCCCAGGTGCTCGGCGCCGATCGGGGTGTCCGGGAAGGCCCCCGGCGACCACTGCCGCCAGGTGCGGTGCGGCAGGCTGCGGGTGCTGCGGCTGGCGCCGACCGTGAGCGCGTTCTTGGCGGTGGCCGGGGCCGCGACCGAGAACAGGTCGACGTAGCCGCGCGGCACGTGCCGGGGCGCGCCGGACCGGCCCGCGTTGCCGGCCGCGATCACCACCAGCATGTCGGGGTGCCCGGCCACGAACTCGTCGATCTCCAGCGAGCTCATCCGGTAGACCGAGCCGGCGTCCGCGCCCCAGCTGTTGTTGTGGATCCGGCAGCCGGCGTCGTACGCCTCGGCCAGCAGGTCGTGGAGGTCGACCGGCAGCCCGGTGAGCCCGCCGGCCGCGTCCAGCACGGACTGGAAGAAGATCGCGGCACCGGGCGCCGCGCCGCGGAACGTGCCGCCGGACGCGGAGCCGTCGCCGGCCAGCGTGCCGGCCACGTGGGTGCCGTGGCCGTGCGGGTCGCTGCCGTCGCCGGGCCGGCCGAGCGCCACCACCCGGCGCAGCCGGTCCTTGAGGTCGGGGTGCCGCTCGTCGACCCCGGTGTCGGCCACCCCGACGATCTGGCCCCGGCCGGTCAGCCCGGCCAGCGCCGGGGCGCGCAGCCCGGCGATCCGCTGCGCGTGGTCGTTGAACAGGCCGGGCGCCAGGTAGAGGTCGACCGCGGCGACGTCCTGCCGGCGGGCCAGGTCGAGCAGCCGGGCATCGCCGAACGGGCAGCGGAAGCGCACCTTGCGCCGGCCCGCGCCGTCCTCGGGCCAGCCCTGCCCGGCCAGCCAGGCGCGGATCGCGGGCAGGTCGGCGGGGCGGTGGGCGAGCACCTCGTAGCGGACCGGCCGGGCACCCGGCGGCGGACCGCCCGGCGTCACCACGTTGCCGGCGTCTGCGGTGTCGCTGAGCAGGTAGGGCCGGACGTCGGTCACGAAGCGGAGCGCGGCCAGGCCGTCCCGGCCGCCGGTCAGCCGGGCCACGTAGCGGTGGTCGGCCACCCGCTCCAGCACCGCGACACCGGCCGCGGCCAGCCGGTCCCGCCAGTCCGGCGGCGGCACCGGCGCGGTGCGGAGCACGACCGTCTCGCCGTAGCCGGGCTGCGCCGGCGGGGGAGTGTCGTCCAGGGCCGGCAGGTCGAGCGAGCCCAGGCCGGCGTACCGGGCCGGCGGAGCCAGCGGCGGCAGGTCCGCGCGGGCGTGCAGCACCAGGCCGAGCTGCTGCAGGACCGGCAGGTTGGCCTCGTCGGTGTCGCCGGAGACCACGTCCTCGCGGACCGCCGCGCCGGTCAGCAGCGCGAGCACCGCGTCCCGGTCGCTGCCGCCGGCCAGGTGCCCCACCACCGCGACCACGGTCAGCGGTCCCGGCCGAAGAACCGGCGCCGCGGCGGCGGCAGCACCCGGAGCCGGTCGGAGGCCCGGGCCACCACCTCGGGCACCGGCCCGCTGGCCGCCTCCCGGTAGTAGCGGTAGGCCTTGCCCGGGTCGCCGGCCTGCTCCCAGTGCCAGCCGAGGTTGTGCGCAGCGTAGGCCCGGTATTCCGGGGTGGCGGCCGTGCGGTGCACCCGTTCCCAGATCTTGTGGGCCCGGTCCTGGTTGCCGGCCTCGTCCTCGAGGGTGCCCAGGTTGATCCCGGCCTTGTCGACGGTGGACGGTGCCCCGAGGTCGAGGGCCAGCTGGTAGGCGGCCCGCGCGGCCGGCAGGTCGCCGAGCGCCTTGCGGGTGGTGCCCAGCTGGTCGGCCGCGATCGCCCGGACCACCGGGTCGGCGTCGGTACGGGCGGCCGCGGTGTCGAACGCGGTGGCCGCGGCGCGCAGGTCGCCGAGCTCCGCCCGGGTCAGGCCCAGATAAAGATGGCAGGCGGCCACCTCGGTCGGATGCCGGACCGCGGCCGCGGCGACCGTCAGCCAGACCAGGGCCCGGCCGAAGTCGCGCCGCTCGTACGCCTCGTTGCCGATCGGGAAGCCGAGCAGCCCGGCGAACGCCGTGCTCAGCGCCTGGAACTCGGCCTTGCGGGCGGCGCCGGCCCGCGACGACATCTGCTGGCGCAGCGACTGGGCGAAGTCACCGCGGGCGAAGGCGTCGTGGGCCACGGTGTGCCCGACCGAACCGGCGGACCGGTCCCACGGCAGCATGCCCCGGCCGACCGCGTCGACCTGGTCGTCCGGGGCCACCATCTGCAGGTCGTCCTCGGCGCGTGGCCGGGTGCCGCAGACCGGGCACGGCTTGCCGACGCAGCCGCGTTTCGCGGTCTCGTACTGGGCGACGCCCGTCACCACCTGGCGGTGGACACAGTGGCCACACCGGTGCGACAGCACAAAGACGTTCATCGGCTCCCCCATGACGCGCGATGGAACGTCCTCACCCTACGGCGGCGGTCACCGTCCCAGGAAGGTCGGACGGCGCTTCTCCAGGAACGCGCGCGGCCCCTCCTTGGCGTCCTGGCTGGCGAACACCTGCATGCCGATCTCGGATTCGACGGCGAACGCGTCGTTCTCGGCCATGTCCTCGGTCTCCCGGATGGTGCGCAGGATGGCCTGCACGGCCAGCGGCCCGTTCGCGGCGATCAGCTCGGCCAGCTCGACGGCCTTGTCGAGCGCCTGGCCGTCCGGGACCACGTGGCCGATCAGGCCGGCCTCCTTGGCCTCGGCCGCGGTCAGGTGCCGGCCGGTGAGCAGGATGTCGGCGGCCACCGTGTACGGGATCTGCCGGGGCAGCCGGACCGCCGAGCCGCCCAGCGGGAACAGCCCCCAGCGGGCCTCGGAGACGCCGAACCGGGCGCTCACGCCGGCCACCCGGACATCGGTGGCCTGCAGGATCTCGGTGCCGCCGGCCACCGCGGGCCCCTCCACGGCGGCGACCAGCGGCTTACTGAGCCGGCGGCCCTTGAGCAGCGCGTCGATCCGGGACAGGTCGGCGCCCTGGAAGTTGTCGCCGGGGTGGGACTCGGTCATCGCCCGCAGGTCGGCACCCGCGCAGAACGCCCCGCCCGCGCCGGTCAGCACCGCGACCCGGATCTCCGGGTCCTGGTCGACCCGGTCCCAGGCCCCGCGCATGATGGCCATCATCTCGGCGGACAGCGCGTTGCGGACCCGCGGCCGGTTCATCGTCACGATCAGGACCGGCCCGCGCTGTTCGACCAGCGCGTGCGGTGCCACGGTTTCGGTGCTCACCCAGACTCCCCTCACCGGCCTCCCCTCACAGGCCTTGCCGTGGACGATAACAGGTTCTACTTTCTGGGGATGGCGGCCAATATTGCTGACCTCATCGAGCACGCGGTGGACGCATTTCCCGACCGCGTCGCGGTGGCCTGCGGCGAGCAAGCGATCAGCTATGCCGAACTGGAGGCGACAGCCAACCGTGTAGCCCACTTCCTGCGTGATCGCGGAGTGGGCCGGGGCGATCACATCGGACTGTACGCGGGCAACTCGATCGAGGCCCTGGTGGCCATGATCGCCGTGTACAAGCTGCGTGCGGTGGTCGTCAACGTCAACTACCGGTACGTCGAGAACGAGTTGCAGTACCTTTTCGAGGATGCCGAACTGAAGGCGCTGGTGCACGACCAGTGCTTCGCGCCGCGGGTGGCCGCGGTGCTGCCGCAGTCGCCGGGCCTGCACACCGTGGTGTCGTTGCCGGACGACTCGGGCGCCGACATCACCGGGTACGGCGGGATCTCCTATCCGGACGCGGTCGCGGCGGGTGCCGGGGCGCGGGACTTCGACGAACGCTCCGGCGACGACATCTACCTGCTCTACACCGGCGGCACCACCGGCTATCCGAAGGGCGTCATCTGGCGGCACGAGGACGTCTGGCGGGTGCTGGGCGGCGGCATCGACTTCATGTCCGGCATCCCGCTGGCCGACGAGTGGGAGCAGGTCAAACGCGGTCACGAGATGGGCCCGATGGTGCGGCTCTGCCTGGCCCCGCTGATCCACGGCAACGCGCAGTGGGCGGCGCTGATGGCGCTGTTCGCCGGCGACACCGTGGTGGTGCTGCCGCATTTCGACCCGCGCGAGGTCTGGCGCACCATCCAGCGCCGGAAGGTCAACGTGGTGGTGCTGATCGGCGACGCGATGGCCCGGCCGATCATCGAGACCTACCTGGCCGGCGACTACGACGGCTCGTCGCTGGTGGCCATCTCGTCGAGCGCCGCGCTGTTCTCGCCGGTGGTCAAGCGGCAGTACCTGGACGCGCTGCCGGGTGTGATGGTGACCGACGCGATCGGCTCGTCGGAGACCGGCTTTGCCGGCATCGGCATCGTGGCCGACGTCGAGGGTGGCGCGGTGGACGGCCCCCGGGTGATGCCCGGCCCGAACACCGTCGTGCTGGACGAGTACGACAAGCCGTGCCCGCCCGGCGTGATCGGCCGGCTGGCCCGGGGCGGGCACGTCCCGCTCGGCTACTACAAGGACCCGGAGAAGACCGCACGGCTGCTGACCGAGGTGGACGGGGTCCGCTACGCGATACCGGGCGACCTGGCCCGGATCGAGGAGGACGGCACGATCAGCCTGCTCGGCCGGGGCAACACCTGCGTGAACACCGGCGGCGAGAAGGTGTTCCCGGAGGAGGTCGAGGGGGCGCTCAAGGCCCATCCGGACGTCTTCGACGCGCTGGTGATCGGGCGGCCGGACGAGCGGCTCGGCCAGCGGGTGGTGGCGCTGGTGCAGCCCCGCGACGGCGGCGACCTCGACGTGGCCGACCTGGACTCGCACGTGCGCACCCGGATCGCCGGCTACAAGGTTCCCCGGCAGGTCTGGCTGGTCGACTCGATCCACCGCACGATCAGCGGCAAGGCGGACTACCGCTGGGCACATGAGCACGCCGGGAGTAACCCGGCCGAGGGAGAGACTCCCGGTTTTAATCTGGGGTTTTCCGCTGCGGGTGAGCCCAGTGCGGACTGATCTTTGCGACCGGCTCGGCATCGACTATCCGATCGTCGGGTTCAGCCCCAGCGAACACGTGGTCGCCGCGCTCAGCCGGGCCGGCGGCCTCGGCGTGCTGGGCTGCGTGCGCTACAACGACGCCGACGAACTGGACGCCGTGCTGACCTGGCTGGACGAGCAGACCGGCGGCCGCCCGTACGGCGTCGATGTGGTGATGCCCAGCCACGTGCCCACCGAGGGCGCCCAGGCCGACCTGGACCAGCTCATCCCGCCCGGGCACCGGGACTTCGTCGAGCGGACCCTGCTGCGGCTCGGCGTGCCGCCGCTCGGCGTCGACGAGTCCCGGCGGGCCGGGGTGCTGGGCTGGCTGCACTCGGTGGCCCGCTCGCACGTGGAGGTGGCGCTCAACCACCCGGTGCGGCTGATCGCGAACGCGCTCGGCTCGCCGCCGCCGGACGTGATCGACCAGGCGCACGACCACGGCCTCGTGGTGGCCGCGCTGGCCGGCCGGGCCGATCACGCCCGCAGCCACGTGGCCAAGGGCGTCGATGTCGTGGTGGCGCAGGGCTACGAGGCCGGCGGGCACACCGGCGAGATCGGCAGCATGGTGCTGATCCCGGAGATCGTGGACGCGGTCGGCGGCGAGGTGCCGGTGCTGGCGGCCGGCGGGATCGGCAGCGGCCGGCAGATCGCCGCGGCGCTGGCGCTGGGCGCGCGCGGAGTGTGGATGGGCTCGGTCTGGCTGGGCACCCGGGAGTACCAGAGCCCGCCGGCGTTGCGCGAGGCGCTGCTGAAGGCCGGTTCGGCCGACACGGTGCGCAGCCGGATCTATTCCGGCAAGCCGGCCCGGCTGCTGCGCAACCGGTGGACCGACGCGTGGGCCGAGACCGAGGCGCCGCAACCGCTGCCGATGCCGCTGCAAAATCTGCTGGTGTCGGACGCGCACGCGCGGCTCATGGAGTCGGGCGACCCGACCGTGGTGCCGATGCCGGTGGGCCAGATCGTCGGCCGGATGAACGAGGTGCGCCCGGTCGCCGACGTGCTGGCCGACCTGGTGGCCGAGGGCGACGAGACGCTGACCAGGATGGGTAAACTCAGCTGAGCAGCACGACGGCCCGGCCGGTGAGCGTGCCCGACGCGAGCCGGCCGTAGGCCTCGCCGATGTCCTCGAAGCCGAACTCGGCGACCTGGTTGCGCACCAGGCCGGCCCGGGCCAGCGCAAGCACCTCCTGCGCGTCGGCCAGCGAGGAGCCCTGGAAGGTGAAGACCTCGCCGTCCCGGGGTAGGGCGCCGTACCAGGGCTTCTGCAGGCGGCCGCCGGCCGATCCGATCAAGCCGTACGCGCCGCCCGGCCGGACCGCGGCGACGCCCGCCGCGATCGTCTCGTCGGTGCCCACGAAGTCGAGCACGGCGTCCGCGCCGAAGCCCTGGGTGAGCCGTCGCAACTGCTTGCCGGTCGCGTCGTCCACACCGGACAGCTGCTCGTGCGCGCCCACCTCGGCGGCGTAGGCGAGGCGGTCCGGGCTCGGGTCGACGGCGATCACCCGGGCGGCGGTCAGCACCCGGAGGAACTGCACGGCGAACGCGCCCAGGCCGCCGGCGCCGAACACGACGGCCGTCCCGCCCGGCACGATCCGGGGCAGCGCCCGGCGCACGGCGTGGTAGGCCGTCGCGCCGGCGTCGGTGAGCGGGCCGGCGTGCCGCGGATCGAGCCCGCCCAGCGGCAGCACCCCGCGCCGGCCGGTGACCACGACGAAGTCGGCCAGCCCGCCGTCCCGGCCGTAGCCGCGACCGGTCAGCGCGTGCGGGCAGCCGTTGTCCAGGCCGCGCACGCAGTGCCAGCAGGTGCCGCAGGAGGCCGACGCGGCCAGCGCCACCGGGGCGCCCTCGGCAAGCCCGGTCACGCCCGCGCCCAGCGCGGCCACCCGGCCGGCGGTCTCGTGGCCCAGCGTGAACGGCATCCGCCAGCCGAGCCGCTCGCCGGCCGCCTGCGGCATCCGCTGCATGGTCAGGTCGGACCGGCACAGCCCGCAGCCGGCCACCCGGACCAGGATCTCGCCGGGGCCGGGCTCGGGATCGGGCACGGTGGTGGCTCGCGGGGCCTCGCCCCAGCCGGTCATCCGATAGGCGCGCACGAGGTCAAGAGTGAAACACGTTCTCTCGGATAGTCAACGACCAGGAGCCGGAAGTTGACCGTGTAGTAGAACGCGTTCTAGGGTCGAACCGTGCTCACTCAGCCGTTCGCGGAGGCGATCCGCGCAGCCGAACAGGTCATCACCTCGGCGCCGCACTGCCGCGGCGACCAGGATCTGATCGAGGGCTACGACTACCTGGCGGGCAGCATCCGGGCCTCGGTGCAGATGGCGTGGGCGTACGAACGCGATTTTCCGTACTTCGTGCGCTCCACCGGCCCGTACACGAAAATGGGTCTGGACAATCCGGACACCCTGTATTTCCACGCCTGGCTCCGGGACGACGCCGAATACGTGGTGACCGGCCGCCGCGGCAGCACGGCCGACCTGAGCTTCCAGGTCCTGGACGGCGACTACTCACCGGTCAACGTGCCGGGCAGCCTCACCGCGTTCGACGACCGCGAGATCGAGATCGATGCGGACGGCACGTTCCGGCTCACTTTCGGGCCACGGGCGAGCGGCCGCAACGCGTTCCGGCTGGCGCCCGGCTCGGCCATGCTGGTGGTGCGCGAGGTGTTCAGCGACTGGGCCACCGAGCGGCCGGGCATGCTGCGCATCCACCGGTCCGACCGGCTGGGTGCGGCACCCGCGCCGGTCACGCTCGACACCATGACCAAGCGGTACGGGGTGGCCGGCAAGATCCTGGTGAGCCGGCTGCGCACGTTCCTGGCCTTCGCCGAGCGCTTCTACCTGGGCCTGCCGGTGAACACGCTGACACCGCCGCGGCCCACCCCCGGCGGCCTGTCCACCCAGTACTCGTCGGTGGGCCACTACGACCTCGAGGACGACCAGGCCATGGTGGTCACGGTGCCCGCCTCCGACGCGCCCTACCAGGGCATTCAGCTGGGCAGCATGTGGTACGTCTCGCTGGACTACATCAACCACCAGACCAGCCTCACCGCGCACCAGGCACGCATCGACCCGGACGGCATGATCCGGTACGTGATCAGCGAGCGCGACCCCGGCGTGGCGAACTGGCTGGAGCGCACCGGTCATCGCCGCGGCTACGTGCAACTGCGCTGGCAGCGGCTGTCCCGGGCGCTGACCCCGGCGGACGGTCCCAAGGTCGACGTGGTCGCGGTCGACGACCTGCCCAAGCAACTGCCCTACCACGAGCCGCTCGCCGCGGACGCCTGGCGGGATCGCATCGCCGCGCGGCAGACCGCGACCGCCGACCGGATGCTGGGGTAGGCCATGCTGCTCGCGGACCGGGTGGTGCTGGTCGCCGGGGTCGGGCCCGGACTGGGGCAGGCGGTCGCGGTGCGGGCCGCGCAGCAGGGTGCCGACGTGGTGCTGGCGGCCCGGTCCGAGTGGCTGCTGACCGAGGTGGCCGGCAAGGTGACGGCGGCCGGCCGGCGGGCGCTCGCGGTGCCCACCGACCTGACTGGCGACGCGGCCGTGCAGCATCTCGTGGACGCGGCGCTCGGCGAGTTCGGGCGGGTGGACGCGCTGGTGCACAACGCGTTCGCGATGCCGGCCATGCGCAGTCTCGGCAAGGTCGACCTGGCCGACATGCGCACCAGCCACGAGGTCAACGTGCTGGCGGCGCTGCGCACGGTCCGGGCGCTCACCCCGGCCCTGATCGAGTCGGGGGGCTCGGTGGTGATGGTGAACTCGGCGGTGCTCCGGCATTCGCGGCGGCCGTTCGGCCCGTACAAGGTCGCCAAGGCGGCGCTGCTCGCGGTGGCGCAGAATCTCGCGTCCGAACTGGGTCCGCGCGGGGTCCGGGTCAATTCGGTGGCGCCCGGCTGGATCTGGGCCGACGTGCTGCGCGCCTGGTTCGACTTCCAGGCGTCCGAACGAGGAGTGCCGGCCCAGCAGATCTACGATGAGGTGGCGGCGTCCACCGACCTGCGCCGGCTGCCACTGCCGGACGAGGTGGCCGACGCCGTCCTGTTCCTGGTGTCGGATCTGGCGCGGGCGATCACCGGCCAGTGCCTGGACGTCAACTGCGGGGAGTACCACCACTGATGCAGACCCAGCGCACCGACGTCGGCACGGTCGAGGACCTGCACGCGTCGGCCACCCGGCTCACCGGCCTCGACGACTTCGGGGACCGCGACTATCTCGACGGCTTGTCGGTGCTGCTTTCCGCGTACCGCCAAGAAGCCTGCCTCACGCCCACCGGAAGCAAAATCACCCGGCAGATGGTGCGCTCAGCGCTGGTCTCCCGTTTGTTGAGCGAGGCCGCGTGGCGGCAGTATCCGGCGGACACCCCGATTTCGCGGCCGATCTTCGTGACCGGGCTGCCCCGGACCGGCACCACGGCACTGCACCGCCTGCTCGCGGCCGACCCCGGTCACCAGGGCCTGGAACTGTGGCTCACCGAGGTGCCACAACCGCGGCCACCGCGCGAGACCTGGGACGACCACCCGGTGTACGCGATGCTGCGCGACGCCTACCGCCAGCACGACGAGTTCACCGGCGTGCACCACATGGGCCCCGACCAGGTGGAGGAATGCTGGCGGCTGCTGTGCCAGTCGATGACGTCGGTGTCGTTCGAGTGCACGGCGTACATTCCGACCTATTCGGGGTGGCTGGCGGGGCAGGACTGGACGGCGGCCTATCGCCGGCATCGGCGGAACCTTCAGCTCATCGGCCTGAACTCGCCCGGGCAGCGCTGGGTGCTCAAGAACCCGAGTCATCTGTTCGCGCTGGACGCGCTGCTAGCGGTGTATCCGGACGCTGTGGTGATCCAGACGCACCGGTCGCCGCGGGCGTCGATCGCGTCGGTGTGCAGCCTGAACGCGCGGGCGGCGGCGGGGTGGTCGACGGTGTTCGCGGGGGCGGTGGTGGGGCGGGCGCAGCTGGAGTTGTGGTCGCGCGGGGTGCGCGCCTTTGACGCGGCCCGGGCCCGGCATCCGGCCGATCGTTTCATCGATGTCGCGTACGAGGATTTTGTGGCAGATCCCTTGCGGACGGTCGCGGGCATCTACGAAAGGCTGGGCACGCCGCTGACCGCCGAGGCGCGGGCGGCGATGACGGCGGTGCACGCGGCGGGCGGGTCGCCGACGCATCGGTACAGCCTGGCCGACTTCGGGTTGACGCCGGCTGAGGTGGACCGCGCTTTTCCCGGCTGACCGGCCTCCGGAGTCGCCAGGATCAACGGAAACTAGGGCTGTCGACCGTCGCGAGGACCGCGTCGTCGCGGGTCAGCCACGCCCGGATGAAATAGGAGTCCTTGACCGCCGGCAGCGGGATCCAGAAGTCCCCGCCGGTGGTGTCGTGTTCGGTCTCGGCGGTGAGCTCGTACGCCAAGTGATGATTGAGCCAGTCCCCGAACAGGCGCTTTCCGGTTCCGTCCTGCCACATCGACCAGGACAGCAGGACCGGTTTGCCGCGCAGGCCGCCGAGGTCGACGTTGACGGCGATCACCACCCCGAGCGGTTCCCGCGTCGTCCTGCCCTTGCCCTTGACCTTGACCGTCCGCAAGTTGCGGAGTTCCGACTTGCGTGCGGCGGCTGCGTCCCGGGAGGTGCCCCCGCCCGTCGTCCCGGTCCCCGTGGTCGTGCCGTCCGCGGCCCCGGGCCCCACCCACTGGCTGTTCGTCACGGCGAGGAAGTTGCACACAGCTTTGCCGTATTCACCCGGACAGGCGCCGGGATACTTGGTCGTCTGGATCGCGGGCGTGCTGCCCGGCGGCGGGAGCGGTGAGAACCCGAACAACGGTGGTGCGATGGCGCCCGTCATGCGGTTGAACAGCGGCGGCAACTGAGTCTTGCGCATCGCCCGTACCGGCGCCGGCCGGTCCGTGGGTTCCGCCGCCGGCGGTGACCCCTCCGTCTCGCCTGGCGCGGTCCCATCGCCGGCCGGACTCGTACCGTCGGACAGATCCTCGGTCGGGTGGGTGGCGTCCGGGCTGAGAGTGTTCGTGCCGGGGGCGGACGGGTCGTCGTGGCCGGACGCCGTTCTCGTCGCTGTTCCGGTCCGGCCGGCGCCGGTGACGCGTTCGACCGCAGCGGTGGGGCGCGGCACGGCCGGTGGCGTCACTGCGACCAGGCGAAGCGGCCGCAGGCTTTGCGTCGCCGGGTGCGGCAAGGTCCACCGCTGCCGGTACTCGCTGAACGGGATCCCGGGGGTGACCGTGACGGTCGTGAACTCGGCGGTCTCCTGGGCGTCACGCGTGTTCCACAACGTGAGCACGGCAGTGATCGCGGTCGCCAGCGCTCCGGCGGCGAGAACTCCCTGGTTCGTCCGGGCCCGCCATCGCCGCCACCACGGTGGCCGGGGCTGTGGCACTGGCTGTGGCACCCGCTGTGGTGCCGGCTGTGGCACCGTTGCCCGGCCCTGAGCAGGATGTCCGCCGGCGCGGTAGTTCGATTGGTAGGTCATGGCCGCCGCCCTTGACGAAGACACCCCGCACGCTACGACCGGTTGCCCGGGTCCGAAACGCCATCGCCCACGATCCGACAACCGCGCCGGCTGAGGTGGACCGGGCCTTCGCCGACTGATGCGGGCCACCTGGAGTAAGGTTCCCTCCGCACCAGTTCGTGCGGATCTTCAAACGGGATCATTACGGGGCCGCTGCGCATGACGCGAAAGGTGACGCCGGCCGGCGTCATATACATCAAGTGGTTCGTCTTCGTGGGCCTGATGGCGTTCGTCTCGGTGCTCATCGGTGGCATTCCGGTGATGTTCGACGGCGAGCTCTCATTCGTCTCGCTCCTCGGCAAGCGCGACATCCTGCTCGTCAGCGTCGGCATGATGATCTCGGCTGCCGCCGAGCTCTACTTCATTCGGCCCGGGCAGGATCACAGCGCCATGGAGTCGGTCGTGCTGTGGGGTGGCCTAGTTATTCCGGCGTTCTTCTTCGTCGCGGCATACGGGTTCGCGATGCCCAAGGACGAGCCCTCCATCCGTATCTTCGTGCTGAGTTCCATCGCGCTCACTGTGGCTTTTGTGGTCGGCACTGTGGCCATCCACCTGTCGGCGAAGGGGACGGTCAAGTGACGTTGGAAAATGCCGACCTCATCGCATCGATACTCGGCGGGATAGTCGCGGGGGGAAGCCTCATCGCCACGGTGGTGATCTATTTGCGGGATTCCCACAGGAGGTAGCCCAGCGATGGCATCGGTTCAGGGCGCCGAACGGTGGAAGCCCCGGAGTGAGCGGGAGTGTCGCACGCTACTGGCGTTCGAGGATCGTGACGTTGGCCTGGCCGCCGCCCTCGCACATGGTCAGCAAGCCGTAGCGGCCGCCGCACCGTTCCAGGTCGTGCAGCAATGACGTCAGCAGGCGGGCGCCGGTGGCGCCCAGCGGGTGGCCCAGGGCAATCGCGCCGCCGTTCACGTTGACGCGCACCGGGTCGGCTCCGGTTTCGCGCAACCAGGCCAGGACCACGCTGGCGAAGGCCTCGTTCACCTCGAACCGGTCGATGTCCGTGACCGCCAGGCCGGCCCGGGTCAGGGCGTGTGCGGTGGCGGCGATCGGTGCGGTCAGCATCAGTACCGGGTCGTCGCCGCGTGCCGACAGGTGGTGGACGCGGGCCCGGGGGCGCAAGCCGTGGTCGCGCACCGCCCGGGACGACGCCACCAGCAGCGCCGCGGCCCCGTCCGCGATCTGGCTGGACGTCGCGGCGGTGGTGACCCCGCCCGGGCGCAGCGGCAGCAGGGCGGCCATCCGGGTGGCCGACGTGTCGCGGCGCGGGCAGGAGTCGGTGTCGCAGCCGTCCCACGGCACGATCTCGGCGCGGAACGAGCCGGTGTTGATGGCCCGGACCGCACGCCGATGGCTGTCCAGCGCGAACGCGTCCAGGTCGGCCCGGGTCAGCGCCCACTTCGCCGCGATCTCGTCGGCGCTGCGGAACTGGTTGATCTCCTGGTCGCCGTAGCGGGTCTGCCAGCCCGTCGAGCCCGCGTACGGCCCGTGCGGGGCCATCGCGCTGCCGATCGGCACCTGGCTCATGCTCTGCACGCCCCCGGCCACCACCAGGTCGGCCGTCCCGCTCAGCACGGCCTGCGCCGCGAAGTGGACCGCCTGCTGGCCGGAACCGCACTGCCGGTCGACCGTCACGCCGGGCACGTGTTCCGGCAGGCCCGCCGCCAGCCACGCCGTACGGGCAATGTCTCCTGATTGTGGCCCGAGCGTGTCCACGCAGCCGAGGATCACGTCGTCAACTGCGCCCGGGTCGACGCCGGCCCGGTCGAGCACCGCCGCGATCACGTGCCCGGCCAGGTCAGCGGGATGCGCGGCGGCCAGCGCACCGCCGCGGCGGGCGACCGGCGTGCGGACCGCGTCCACCAGAAACGCCTCCACGGTTGACGCCCTCTCGCTCGGCTAGTAGAACGTGTTCTAAACCTATCTCACTCGGGGCGTCGCATGCACGTGGGATACACGCCGGAGCAGGAGCACCTGCGCAAGGAGTTGCGGGCGTACTTCGCCGGGCTCATGACGCCGTCGCTGCGCGAGGCGCTCGCCGGCACGGCGGGCGAGTACGGCGACGGCGGCGCCTACCGGGAGGTGGTGCGCCGCCTGGGCAGCGACGGCTGGCTCGCGCTGGGCTGGCCGGTCGAGCACGGTGGCGGCGGCCGGTCCCGGATGGATCAGCTGATCTTCGCGGACGAGGCGGCGCTGGCCGGAGTGCCGGTGCCGTTCCTGACGATCTACACGGTGGGGCCGACGATCATGCGGCACGGCACGCCGGAGCAGCGCGCCGATCTGCTGCCCCGGATCGCGGCCGGCGAGGTGCATTTCGCGATCGGGTATTCGGAACCCGAGGCGGGCACGGACCTGGCCGCCCTGCGCACCAGGGCGGAACGCGACGGGGATTCGTACGTGATCAACGGTCAGAAGATGTGGACGAGCCTGATCCAGTACGCCGACTACATCTGGCTCGCCTGCCGCACCGACCCGGACGCGCCCCGCCACCAGGGCCTGTCCATCCTCATCGTGCCGACCGACGCGCCGGGCTTCTCCTGGACGCCGGTCCACACGGTGGCGGGCCCGAGCACCAGCGCGACTTACTTTTCGGATGTACGGGTGCCGGCCGGTGCCCTGGTCGGCGCGGAAAACCAGGGCTGGCGCCTGATCACCGACCAGCTCAACCACGAGCGGGTGGCGCTCACCCCGGCGGCGCCACTGCAGCGGGCGCTGCGCGAGGTCGTCGAGTGGGCGGCCGCCACCGGACGGCTCGAGCTCGAGTGGGTACGCCTGCACCTGGCCCGCGTCCATGCCAGAACCGAGGCGCTCAAGCTGTTCAACTGGCGGGTCGCGGCGGCGGCGGCGAGTTCACCCGCGGCGGCACAGGCCTCGGCCGGCAAGGTGTACGGCACCGAGTTCGCGATCGAGGCGTACCGGCTGCTCATGGAGGTCCTCGGCCCGGCCGCGACGGTCCGCACCGGTTCGCCGGGCGCGCTGCTGGCCGGCCGGATCGAGCGTATGCACCGGGCGTCGCTGATCCTCACCTTCGGCGGCGGCACCAACGAGGTGCAGCGCGACATCATCGCGGCCGGCGCGCTCGGCCTGCCCGTCCGGCGTTGAGGGGGTGCCGAGAGTGGACTTCGAGCTGAGCGGCGAGGCACGCGACCTGGCCACGATGACCCGCGATCTGGCCGCCTCGGGGCGTCCCCTCTGGCCGGCACTGGCCGACGCCGGCGTGCTGGCCGCCGCACTCCCCAAGCGGGCCGGCGGTGAGGGGTACGGCCTGCTCGAGCAGTGCGCCGTGCTGACCGAACTGGGCCGGCACGCGGCCACCGTCCCGTACCTGCCCTCGATCGTGGTGGCCGCGGCCGGCCTGGCCCGGTTCGGCACCGACGAGCAGGTGGCCCGCTGGGCCGAGCCGGCCGGCCGGGGCGAGGTGGTGCTCACGCACGCCGCGACCGGCGCCGAGGCGATGCGGGAACGCGAGGGCTGGGCGCTGGACGGCGTCGTGCCGGCCGTCCCGGCAGCCGCCGAGGCCGCGCTGGTCCTGGTGCCGACCGCCGAGGGCGTGTTCCTGGTGCAGCGCGGCGACCCGTGCGTCACGGTCGAGCCGCAGTCGGTCGCCGGCGGGCCGGGCGCCGGCCGGGTCCGGCTGGACGGCGCGTGGCCGGCGCAGGACCGCCGGATCGCCGATCCGGCCTTCGGTCCGTGGCTGGCCGCCGCCGCCACGATCGGCGCCTGCGCGGCCCAGCTCGGCGTGGTCGAGCGGGCCGTGGAGATGACCGCCGAGTACGCCCGCACCCGGGTGCAGTTCGGCCGTCCGATCGGCGCGTTCCAGGCGGTGTCCCAGCGGCTCGCCGACGCGCACACCGACGTCGAGGCGCTGCGGCTGGCCATGTGGCAGGCCGCCTGCCGGCCCACCGCGGCGAACGTGGCGACGGCCGGCTTCTGGGCCGCCGAGGCGGGGCACCGGGTGCTGCACACGGCCGTCCACGTGCACGGCGGCGTGGGCATCGACCTGGAGTACCCGCTGCACCGCTACTTCCTGGCCGCGAAATACCACGAGTTCCTGCTCGGCGGCGCCACCGCGCAGCTGCTGGCGCTCGGCGACGTGTTCAAATCAGAAGTAGAACGCGTTACAGTTCTGGGATGAAGTTCACCCTCGGCATCGCCCTGAGCCCCTTGGACCAGCTGACCGAGTTGGCGCGCACCGCCGAGGAGTGCGGCTTCGCGTCCATCGCCCTGCCCGACTCCATCTTCTTCATGGAACAGGCCGCCGCGAAATACCCGTACACCCCTGATGGAAGTAGGTTCTGGACGGCCGAGACCCCGTGGCCGGACCCGATGGTGGCGGCCGGCGCGATGGGCGCGGTCACCAGCCGGATCCACTTCTACACCCAGGTGCTCAAGCTGGGCCCGCGCAGTCCGGTGCTGCTGGCCCGCCAGGTCGGCACGGTCGCGGTGCTGACCGGCAACCGGTTCGGGCTGGGCGTGGGGCTGGGCTGGTCGCCGGAGGAGTCGCAGTGGTGCGGCGCCCCGTTCACCGACCGCGGCGCCCGGGCCGACGAGGCGATCGAGATCCTGCGCCTGATCCTGGGCGGCGGCATGGTGGAATTCCATGGCAAGCACTACGCGTTCGACCGCCTCCAGATGAGCCCCGCACCCACCGCGCCGGTGCCGATCTACATCGGCGGCCACACCGAGGCGGCCCTGCGCCGCGCCGCCCGCGTCGGCGACGGCTGGTCCTCGGCCATGATGCGCTTCGACCGCCTGCGCGAGGTGATCGACCGCCTGACCGGGCTGCGCACGGAGTACGGCCGCGCCGACCGCCCGTTCGAGATCCAGGCGGTGTGCGTGGACCGCTTCGGCCTCGACGGCTACCGCCAGCAGGCCGAGGCCGGGGTGACCGACGCGATCGTGGTCCCGTGGATGTCCTACGGCGCCGGCTTCGACGCCGAACTGCGGACCAAGCAGGACGCGCTGCGTCGCTTCGCCGACGAGGTGATCGTCCGGCTGGCCTGAGACCAGCGACCGCAGCAGCAGCCGGCGCAGTTCCTCGGGACGTTCCCGAGGGCTGATGACCGGCGCCAGGGAGTTCCGCTCACGGGACCGCAACGACCGTTGCCCGGATGCGGCGCGGTCGACTGCACGGGATGGCGGGCCCGGGCTCCAGCGGCCACGCGAACTGCAAGGTGGCGGAGCTTGGTGACGCGAAACCGAGCGGCCGTCCGGCGATGGTGGCTCCGAGTTTCGCCGTTGTCCCTTTTGCATGGCTTATGTGTGGCAATCTCCGCAGGCTCGCTCCACAGCGGCGCTCCTCTTCTCCCGCCACCAGGCACCGCCACCGCATGCCGGGATCGGCTGGCCACATCGTGGCCCTGTGCTGGAATGTGGACGATCATTCCATCTGCCGGGACACCTTCCGGAGCAAAAGCCGCGTATAACTTATAACGTCGCGCCACGATAGATCTTGGCGAGTTCCCGCTCGACCGGACAGTTCGACCGGAACACCAACTCCTCAAGATCGCGACCCGGAGCCGCCACCGCCAGACGGCGGCGGGTATCGGCTCGCTGTGGCACTCACCGGCCGGCTGGGATGGCGGTCGGCGATTGCGGCAAAATGCCTAGGGAGCGCCGTCTGCCGGACACCCGGGCCGGCTCCGGGTGCGGGACGGCTTCCGGCGGGTCAGTGGAGTTTGGACAGGCGGGTCAGGGTGTCCTCGGCCTCGGCCATGATGCGGGTGATCAGGGTGGCGCAGGAGGGCAGGTCGGTGATCAGGCCGGTTACCTGGCCGGCGGCCATGACGCCGTAGTCGGGGCGGCCGTCGGCCATGGCGGTTTTGAGGAGGACCGGGGTGCCGGCGGCCATGATGGTCTGCTGCCAGGTCAGGTTGCGGCCGTGGCGGGCCGCGCGGCCGGCCTGGAGCAGCGCGGGCCAGGACAGGCCGGACAGGTGGCGGAAGGTGGCGGCGTGCCGTAGTGCCCGGGTCAGGGCGGATACCCGGCCGGAGCGTTCCAGGGCCGCCACGAACGGGGTGCGGAGGACCCGGTGGGGCACGCCGTCGACTCTGGTGGTGACCACCGTGTCGGTTACCGAGGCGTCCAGGTAGAGACGCTTCACCTCGGCACCCACGGGGCTGTCCGAGGTGAGCAGGAACCGGGTGCCCATCGCTATGCCGGCGGCGCCGTAGGACAGGGCGGCCACCAGACCACGGCCGTCGAAGAAGCCGCCGGCGGCGACCACCGGGAGGTCCACGGCGTCCACCACCTGGGGGAGCAGCAGCGTGGTGGGGACCGTGCCGGTGTGGCCGCCACCCTCGCCGCCCTGGACCAGGACGGCGTCGGCGCCCCAGGCGGCCACCTTTTCGGCGTGGCGGCGGGCGCCGATGGACGGCATGGTCAGGACGCCGCCGTCGGCGCAACGGCGGATCAGGTCGCGGTCGGGGGCCAGCGCGAACGAGGCCAGGCGGACGTTCTCGCGGATCAGCAGGTCGATCCGGGCCCGGGCGTCGGGCAGGTCGGCGCGGAGGTTGACGCCGAACGGGGCGTCGGTGGCGCGCTTCACGTCGGCGATGGCGGTGCGCAGCTCGTCGAGGCTCATGGTGGCGGCGGCGAGAATGCCGAAACCGCCGGCCGATGAGGTGGCCGCCACGAGCGCGGCGGTGGACACGTACCCCATCCCGGTCTGGACGATGGGATGGCGGCAACCCAGCAGGTCGGTGAGCGCTGTCCTCACCGGACCTCCTTCTCCCGCAGGCCCTCGGGATCCAGGTGCTCGCGCAGCAGGCGCAGCTCCTCGCCGGTGGGCTCGCGGGTGGTGGGCACGTCGTCGGGGACGGCCAGCGGGAAGCCGGTCGCCGCCACCACCTCGGCGAGCGGGACGCCGGGGTGCACCGAGCGCAGGCGCATCGTGTGGTCGGGGGTGGCGAAGTCGAGCACGGCCAGGTTGGTGACCACCACGCGGATCTCGTGGAAGCGGGCGCCGGCCGTGGCGGCGCGGTCGTAGCCGACGCCGGACACCATGTCGACCCGCGGGACCAGGCTGCGCGGGGAGTGGCGGGGGATCCAGTAGCTGGTCGGGTGGTTGACCGTGTTGCCGGGGGCGCCGCGCACGCAGAGCAGCTGGGCGGTGGGCCGCTTCCAGTCGCCGATGCAGGAGATGTTCTGGTTGCCGTGGCGGTCGATCTGGCTGGCGCCCATCATCACGTGCCGGGCGCCGGCGGCCACCAGGCCGAAGACGGCGCGGTACGGCAGCCAGCCCTCGGGGTGCTCGTCCTCGTCGAGCAGGGTGGCCTCGCCGTCGGTGAGCAGCAGGTCGGGGGCGAACGTGCGGCGGGCCAGCAGGGCGCCCAGGCGCGGGATCAGGCCGGTGGGGCTGGCCAGGATCGCGCCGTCGCCCCGCCATGCGTCGGCGCACGCGGCCACGCAGATGTCCGGCCGGGAGGAAAGCGCGGTCACGCGGCCACCGCCCGCTGGTAGTCGGCCTCGTCGCCGTCCAGATACCTGGCGCGGAAATCCGTCCACTCGCTGGTCGCGTACACCCGTTGGAATTGCTCGTCCCGGCCGTAGTCGGGAACGCAGCTGGTGAAGTGGGCGCCGTGCGGGGTTTCCACGACGCCGTCGACCATCGCGCGGTTGGTGAGCAGGGTCTGCGGCGGGCCGGCGGCGACCAACTCGCCGGTGCCGACCAGGCGCTCGCAGGACAGGAAGCGGCGCCGGGCGGCGAGGCAGAACAGGTCGTCGAAATACGGGTCGGGGCCCAGGTAGCGCCCGTTGCCGCGCCGATCGGCGCGATTGAGGTGAATGATGGCGGCATCCAGCGGCAGCGCCGGCATGGCGACCAGTTTCTCCCGGTCCGGGTACGGGGAGACGACCGTGCGGAGCTCCGGGTTGACCCGCATGACGTCGGAGCCGAGTCCGGCCCGGATCGGCAGGAACGGCAACCGGTTCGCCGCGGCCAGCAGTCCCCAGTAGAGCATTCCCTCGTCGTACTCGGTCAACTCGACGGTGCCCTCGCTGCGCGCCCGCCGGAAATGCGGCTCCAGCGGAATGCTGTCCAGCGACACGAAACCGGTCACCACCCGCCGCACGCAGCCGGCCGCGATCAGCAGACCGACGTCCGGCCCGCCGTAGCTGACCACGGTGAGGTCGCGCAGCCGGGCCCGGCAGATCGCGCGCACCAGCGCCATCGGCTTGCGCCGCGAACCCCAGCCGCCGATGCCGACGGTCATCCCGTCACGCAACTCGCCGGCCACCTCGTCGATCGTCATCACCCGGTCCATGTGTCAGCCGCCGTCCACGAAGCGCTGCCGGGCCCGGTCGCCGGCGCCGTTGAGGTTGAGCTCGAACGTGAAGCCCTGCTCGAACCGGTACGACCGCTTGACGTCGACCGGGTCGATGCCGTTGAGCGACTCCTTGGCCCGCCGGATCACTACCGGGTCCTTGGCGGCGATCTCGGCGGCCACCCGGCGGGCGGCCTCGCGCAGTCCGGCCGGCGGCACCACCTCGAGCACGGTGCCGAACCGGTGCAGTTCCGCGGCGGTCACCGGACGGCAGGTGTAGACCATGGTGCGCATCAGTTGATGGGGTACGAGGCGAGCCAGGTGCGTGGCGGCGCCGAGCGCACCGCGATCCACCTCGGGCAGCCCGAAGGTGGCGTCGTCGGCCGCGATGACCAGGTCGGCGTTGCCGGCCAGCCCGACGCCGCCGCCGAGGCAGAAGCCGTTGACCGCGGCGATCACCGGGACTGGGCAGTCGTAGACGGCGGCGAAGGCGGCGGCGCAACCCCGGTTGGCGGCCAGCAGCGCCTCGTGGCCGGGGGAGCGCTGCATCTCCTTGATGTCGACGCCGGCGCAGAAGCCGCGGCCCTCGGCGGACAGCACCACCACCCGGGTGCCGGGATCGTCGCCGGCCGCGCGGAGGCAGCCGGCCAGGTCGTGCCAGCCGGCCGCGGGCACGGCGTTGACCGGCGGGAAGTCGATGGTCACCTCGGCGATGGCGCCTCTGTGCAGCTGCACGCCCATCGCATCAGGCTAACCTAGCGCTTGCTTGGTCGGCTAGGCTCGGCCGTTATGGAGGGTGGGGACTTCGCCGGGCGCGTGGTGGTGGTGACCGGGGGGACGCGCGGCATCGGCGCGGCCATCGCGCGGGCGTTTGCGGGTGCGGGGGCGCAGGTTGTGGTGTGCGGCCGGCAGCCACCGGCGGATGAGGGCGGCGTTGCCTTCTTTCGAGCGGATGTGCGGGACCCGGCGCAGGCGGCTGCGCTCGTCGATGCTGCGGTGGAGCGGTTCGGGCGGGTGGATGTGCTGGTCAACAACGCCGGGGGGTCGCCCGAGGTGGCGGCCTGTGACGCGTCGCCGCGGCTGCACGCCAAGGTCGTCGAGCTCAACCTCATCGCGCCGCTGCACGTCTCGCAGGCGGCCAACGCTGTCATGCAACGGCAGCCCGAGGGCGGCGTCATCCTGATGATCGGCAGCGTCAGCGGGACGCGGCCGTCGCCGGGGACGGCCGCCTACGGTGCGGCCAAGGCGGGACTTCACCACCTCGCCACCACGCTGGCCGTCGAGTGGGCGCCCAAGGTCCGGGTCAACAGCGTGGTGCCGGGGCCGGTGGGGGCGGCGATCGACCCGGGGCTGATCGCGCGCACCGTGCCGCTCGCGCGTGCCGCCACCCCGGCGGACGTGGCCGCTGCCTGTCTCTTCCTGGCCTCGGACGGTGCCGGTTACATCAGCGGTGCCGCCCTGCACGTGCACGGCGGCGGGGAACGGCCGCCCTACCTCAGCTGAGCAGCTTGCGGTGGTCCCAGCTGGCCACCTTCGCGGGCGTGACCAGGTATCCCGTGCGCTTCGTCGCGGCGTGCGCCACGTACGCGTCCAGCGCCTCGGCCGGCACGTCGCGCATGCCGGCCGCGATGAGCTTGCCCACCTCGGTGACGCCGGCGAGGTCGAAGATCGGGGTCACCGTGCCGGCGATCTGGACGCCGCGCAGGTCGAAGTATTCCTCGCCGGCCTCGACCAGGCAGGTCACCCGGGGATCGCGGGCCAGGTTGCGGGCTTTCTGCGAGGTGCGGTAGGTCCAGAACGCGATCCGGCCCGCGGACAGGCCGTAGAACATCGTCACCAGGTGCGGGGCGCCGTCGGGGTTGATGGTGGCCAGCTGCACCTTGCGGGCGTCGGCCAGGAACGCCGCCACCTCGTCGCCGCTCATGGTGATCTGGTCGCGCTGCTTCACCGGGCCTCCTCGCTCACTGGCGCTCCTCGCCGAACGTGGACCCGGCCAGCGGCAGGGTCTCCTCGCAGACGAAGCCGGGCAGTGGTGGATCTTGAGTGAACACGGTGCCCAGGGTGGCATCCAGCTCGTCCGCCGTCCACTGGTCGCCGCGGGCGTGGAAGGCGTGCCGGACGGTGGGCGGGCCGAGCACCGCCACCACGTCGCCGTGCACCACGAAGACCTCGCCGGTGATGCACGCCGCGGACGGGCCGGCCAGCCAGGCGACCAGCGGGCCGACGCGTTCCGGCGCCATCGGGTCCGGCCCGGCGGGCGCGGGACCCATCAGGCCACCCGTCATGGCGGTCCGGGCCCGCGGGCAGATCGCGTTGGCCCGTACGCCGTACCGCTCGCAGCCGCGCGCGGTGGCCAGGGTGAGCGCCACGATGCCGCCCTTCGCCGCCGCGTAGTTGGGCTGACCGGCCGAGCCGAGCAGGAAAGCCTCCGAACTGGTGTTCACGATCCGGGCGTACACCGGCCTGTTTTTGATCTTGCTCTGCTCGCGCCAGAAGGCGGTGGCGAAACGCGTCGTGACGAAGTGGCCGCGCAGGTGCACGCGGATCACGGTGTCCCACTCGTGCTCGGACATCGAGAAGATCATCCGGTCCCGGAGCACACCGGCGTTGTTGACGACAACATCAAGATTCCCGTACGCGTCCACCGCCCGCCGGACCAGCGCCTCCCCGGTCGACCACTCGGCCACGTCGCCGGCACACGTCACCGCCTCGCCGCCGGCCGCGCGGATCCGTTCGGCCACCTCGTCAAGCGCCGGACCGGGCAGGTCGTTGAGCACCAGCCGCGCGCCGGACCCGGCCAGCGCCAGCGCCTCGGCGGCACCCAGGCCCTGCCCGGCGCCGGTCACCACGGCCACCCTGCCGTCGAGGCCGGCCATCTCAGTAACCCGGCCCGCTGAGCAGCCCGCCGTCGGCCACGAACTCGGCGCCGGTCGTGTACGACGACTCGTCCGAGGCCAGGAACGCGACCAGCCGGGAGATCTCGACCGGCTCGGCGAACCGGGCGATCGGCATGGCCTTGAGAAACGCGGCCGGGTCGACCCCGGTCATCGTCTCCGCGGCGGACAGCGCCATCGAGGTCAGCACGCCGCCCGGGTGCACCGAGTTGACCCGGATGCCGACCGGCCCGAGCTCCTGCGCGGCCGACCTGGTGAGCCCGCGGACGCCGAACTTGCTGGCGCTGTAGGCGGACAGCCCGGCCGCACCGGCGAACCCCTCGATCGACGAGATGTTCACGATCGAGCCGCCGCCGGCTGCGGTCATCGGCGGTACCACCTGCCGGATGCCGAGCCAGGTGCCGATCAGGTTGACGTCGATCACCCGCCGGAACTCGTCCGGTTCCATCTCGGCGATCCGTGCGTGCCGCAGGATCCCGGCGTTGTTGATCAGAACATCAAGGCGGCCGTACGTGTCCAGCGTCGTCGCCACCGCGGCGGCCCAGTCGTCCGCGCTGGTCACGTCGTGGTGCACGAAGCGGCAGTGCTCGGCGCCGAGGCCGTCCGCGACCGCCCGGCCCTTGTCGTCGAGCACGTCGCCGACGACCACGCGGGCGCCCTCCGCGACGAAGTGCCGGGCGTGCGACTTGCCCATGCCGCGCGCCCCACCGGTGATGAGTGCCACCTTGCCGTCGAGCCGCCCCATCGCAGACCTCCCGCTCCAACCAAGCGTTTGCTTGGGAGACTAGCGGGTGATGCCGTCGAACAGTAGGGACAGCAGTCCTTTGACGATCTGATCGGTGGACCAGCTGGCGCCCCGGCTGCGCGGCCAGGCCGTGGGCATCCAGAGGATGTCGCGCAGCAGGCGGTAGACCAGTTTGGCGTCCAGGTCGGCGCGGAACTCGCCGGACTGCTTGCCGCGTTCGAGCTGGGCCACCCAGATCTGCTCGATCTCCTTGGTGGCCTTGCGCAGATAGGCGAACCTCGGCTGGGCGCTGAAGTACGGCCAGTCGTTCTGCAGCATGGTGAGCGCGGCGCGGTGCCGGCTCAGCGTCGCGGTGCTGGAGTGGACGATCTGCTCGATGGCGGTGCGGGCGGTGTCCGTGTCCTGCACCGCTTCGCGGTAGCCGGCCAGCACGTCGTCGAGGAACGCGCTGAGGATCTCGTCGCCGATCGACTCCTTCGAGTCGAAGTGGTGGTACAGGCTGCCGGACAGGATGCCGGCGGCGTCCGCGATCTCGCGTACGGTCGTGGCCCGGAAGCCCTTCTCGGCGAACAGGTCGCCGGCCAGCTGTACCAGGTGTGCGCGCCGCTCGGACGGGAGCGCGGCCTTCTTCGAGGTCGTCACCTGGCCAATTATGTCAGTTGGCCAATCGCTTGCTCGGTTGCGCGCCGCCCACTAGCGTAGAACGCGTTCTAATTTTCCAGGGGGTGCCGGGATGCGCGCTGCGGTTCTGCACACGATCGGTGACGACAAGTTCGACCTCCGCGACGACGTGACCGTGCTCGGTCCGGGGCCCGGCGAGGTCCACATCCGGGTGCGGGCCGCGGGCGTCTGCCACTCCGACCTGTCGGCCCGCGAGGGCGGGCTGCCGCAGCCGGTGCCGGCCGTGCTCGGGCACGAGGCGGCCGGCGACGTGCTGGCCGTCGGCGACGGGGTGACCGACCTCGCGCCCGGCGACCGGGTCGCGGTCAACTGGCTGCCGTCCTGCGGTTCGTGCGCGTCCTGCCTGCACGACGAGCCGTACCTGTGCATGACACACGTGATGACCGGCTACGTGATGCCGCGGTTCATGGCCGGCGAGACTCCCGTGTTCGGGATGGCCGGCTGCGGCGCGTTCGCCGAGGAGATGGTGCTGCCCCGGCCCGGCGTCGTGCAGATCGACCCCGATGTGCCGTACGAGGTGGCCGCGCTGGTCGGCTGCGGCGTGATGACCGGCGTCGGCGCGGTGATCAACACGGCCGCGGTGCGACCGGGGGAGACCGTGGTGGTGCTCGGCTGCGGCGGCGTGGGCATCGCCGCGATCCAGGGCGCCCGGCTGTCCGGCGCGTCGCTGATCGTCGCGGTGGACACCGTACCGGCAAAACACGACATCGCCCGCCGCTTCGGTGCCACCCACGCCGTCACGCCCGAGCAGCTCAGCGACCTGTCCGTGGAGCTGACCGGCGGTGAGGGCTTCGACTACGCGTTCGACGTGGTAGCCGTGCCGCAGACGCTGCGCACCGCCTGGACCGCCGCCCGTCGCGGCGGCACCGTGGTGGTGGTCGGCGCCGGCCGGGCCGAGCACCAGGTCGAGTTCAGCCCGTTCGAGCTGCTGTTCGAGGGCAAACGGATCATCCCGTCGCTGTACGGCTCGGCCAATCCGCCGCGCGACTTCCCGCGCCTGCTGGCCCTGTGGCGGGCCGGCCGCCTCGACATCGAGGGCATGGTGAGCCGCCGCCTGCGCCTCGACGAGGTCGGCGACGCGCTGGCCGCGCTCGGCTCCGGCGACGTGATCCGCCAGGTCATCGTGCACGGCTCGTGACCGCCGTGCGTCTCGGCATCCAGCTGGGCTACAGCGGCGAGGGCTTCGCGGCCGCGGTCGACGAGGTGGCCGAGTTCGAGTCGGCCGGCGCGCAACTCGTGGTGGTGCCGGAGGCGTACAGCTTCGACGCGGTCAGCCAGATCGGCTACCTGGCGGCCCGCTGCGGCCTGGAACTCGCATCCGGCGTCATGCAGCTCTACACCCGCACGCCGACCCTGACCGCGATGACGGCGGCCGGCCTCGACTACGTCTCGGGCGGCCGTTTCTCGCTGGGGCTGGGTGCTTCCGGCCCGCAGGTGATCGAGGGCTTTCACGGCATCCCGTACGACGCGCCGCTCGCGCGTACCCGCGAAGTGGTTTTGATCTGCCGCCGGGTCTGGCAGCGCGAGACGCTGGTGCACGAGGGACCGAAGTATCGGATCCCGCTGCCGCCGGGCGAGGGCACCGGACTCGGCAAGCCGCTCAAACTGATCAACCGGCCGGTGCGGCCGCGCATCCCGATCCTGCTGGCCGCGATGGGTCCGCGCAACGTGGCGCTGGCGGCGGAGATCGCCGAGGGGTGGCAGGCGTTGTTCCTGGATCCGCGCGCCTTCCCCCGCGTGTTCGGCGACGCGCTCGCGGATGGTCTGGCGCGGCGTGACCCTGGGCTGGGGCCACTGGACATCAGTGTGCCGGTGCCGTTCGCGGTGGCCGCGCCTACGCCGGCGTTGCTGGATCGGCATCGGGGGCAGTTGGCGCTCTATCTGGGTGGGATGGGAGCTCGGGGGCGCAATTTCTCCAATGATCTGGTGCGGCGGTACGGGTATCCGGAGGCGGCGGCGCGCATTCAGGAGTTGTTTTTGAGCGGGCGGCGGGCGGAGGCTGCGGCGGCGGTGCCGGATGAACTGGTGGCGGCTACGTCGCTGGTGGGGGAGGCGGATGAGATCCGGCGGCGGCTGGATGAAATGGCGGGGGTGGGGGTTACTACATTGTTGGTGTCGCCGCTGGCGGGGACGCGGGGGGAGCGGGTCAAGGACGTGGGGGAGTTGCGGCGGCTGCTGGATGAGCGGCGTTGACTCCTAGGAATTGCGATCTGGTCTCGGATGGATTCCGCAGCGGCTAGTAGGTCCGCGAAGGCATCCGGATTTCTCTCAGTCGCCCTTGAAGAATCTAAACCTGATCCCCGCCAGGCTTTGCGGGTCCGGTTCGGCGCTCCGGGTCCCGCCGGCCTTTCCGGGTCTCCTGGGCGCGCCAGTAGTCGAGGTCCTTCGCCGGTCCGGACGGTGTTGGCGCCGCCGGCTCGTCCGCGCGATGACCGCCTCCGAGAATCGACCCCAGGCCTCGCCGGAACCGGCCTTTCTCGGGCTCGGTGTGCGTCTCCGGGCCCGGTGCGGGGTCGGGAGGCGGGCTGGCCTCCTCGGCCGGCGCGGCGGCGGGAACCGGATCGGCCGGTGGCTCCGCGACGTCCGGCACGTCCGCAGACGAGCCCACGTGGGTCAGCGGTCCGGCGAACTCCAGCGGGATCTGGTCGAAGGCCGTCGCGTACGCAAAATCACCGGTAAAACGGGACAGCTCGTACCAGCACCGCTCCCGATCGGACGGCGGCACCACCCACATGCCCCGGACCTGCCGGGGCCGGCCCGCGGGCCCGGCAGGCGGCTCGGCGGCCGCCGCCGCGGACCAGGGCGCGGCGACGAACGGCGACTCGTGCGGCACGCCCAGGTCGGACGGATGCCGCTTCCAGTCCAGCGGCATCCACGACCCGTAGATCTCGGCGGCCCAGGACACCCAGTGCCGCTCCAGGTCGGCGAGCGCGGGCAGAACCGGATCGGACGTCCGGGTCAGCCAGCCGGCGAAGCAGAACAGCGGCCGGCTGCCGTCGGAGTTCATCGTGTCGCTGAGCAGCGAAGCCCGGCCCGCGCCGCCGACCAGGACCGCGTCACCGCGCCGGGCCAGCAGCATGCGCGGTCCGGCGGCCAGCCCGTCACCGCCGTCGGCGCAGGCCAGCGCGGCGGCGGTGAGCCAATCCGGGTCCATGTCGCCGGGCCGTAGCCGCCACCAGCGGTCGGCCCGGTACGTCCGGCCGTAGAGGACCGGCTGCCAGACCTGTGCGGCGCTCACAGCTGCACCTCGTTGCCGTCCCGGAATAGCGACAAGCCGCTGAGCTCGCCGAACAGCTGCTTGGCGCGGTGCGCGGCGACCTCCTGCACCGCCATGAAAGTCTCCAGTTCGTCGGCGGCCTGATCCGCCTCGCGGCTCGCCTTCGACGCCTGGCCACGGCGGAAGACCGATCCGACACCCCGGGTCAGTCCCTTGCGCATCGACGCCAGCTGACCGGCCCGTTCCCGTTGCAGGCCGGCCGCCACGCCGGCGGCGATCGAGAGCTGGTCCATGTACATGGCCAGCGAGTAGACGAGCGGCAAGTGCAGATTGTGCGGCTCGATGTCCTCGGCTTCGACCGTCGGACCCGGATCCGCGCCGAAGTCGCCGAGCATCACCGGACAGATCAGGGTGGTGAATCCGCCGGTGAACGCGACGCTGATGATCTGCTGGAGATCGTTGATGAGTCCGTCCATCGGCTCCCGGCGCTCCCGCGGGATCAGGTCGGCCTTGGTGATCAGGATGACCAGGGACGGCGGAGCGAGGTCCCTCCCGCGCCGGCGGATCGTGTCCTGCAGCAGATTCGTCATCCGGCGCAGGCCGGCCGCGCGGATCACGCCCATCCGGTTGCGGGCCGTGATCGGCTCGGCCAGGTACCGGCCGTCGATGACCAGATAGATGGAGTCCGAGGCGACGAGCCGGTCCAGCACGCCGCCGACGTCGGCCTCTCCGCCTTCGCGTTCCTCGTTGATCGCGCCGCCGCGGTAGTCGAGCCAGTCGACGTCGAGCAACGGCAGCAGCCCGTCCAGGAACTGGAAGGTGTAGTTGATCTCGCTGTTCGGGTTGGGCGGTGGCAGGACACCGTCGTCCAGCAGCTTCTCCCAGCGGGAGGCCAGCCGCAGATCGATGTCCGTATTGGTGGCGCTCAGGAAGTAGCCTTCCTTGCCGGCCGACAACTCCGCGTACATGCCAAGCAGGAACGTCGTCTTGCCGGACCGCTTGTGCCCCATGGCGGTGACCGTCAACCTGGGCGGCTCGGCCATATCGATCTCCTCAGAAAGTGACGGCATCGATCTCCTCAGAAAGTCACGGCGTCCTCGAACGCCGGTGCCAGCTGCTGGCTGGCGGTGATCAACGGCCGCAGGGAGGCCAGCTCGAGATCGGCCGCGACCTGGAGCTGTGCGGCGACGACGGTCCAGGTCGGCTCGCCGCGATACCAGCTGCGCACCCGGTCGACGACGCCGCCACGCTGCCGGGCAACGGCCTGCAGATGCTGGTAGTAGGCGACGTTCCGCTGTATCGCCCGCCCGCGGATCGCGATGCCCACGTGCAGGCACCACAGCACCGGGAAGATCACGTTGACCGCCTGCGGGCCGCAGGCCACCGGGATGATCAGGCCGTACACGTCGTCGGTGGCGCCGACGGCGGCGATCAGGTCACCGAGAAGGTCCCGGGCCCGCCGGGCGGCGGCGTCCTGGTCGGCCACCAGGTCCCACTTGGTCAAGGCGATCACCAGCGCGGTCGTCTCCTGGCGCTCGCGCAGCAACTTCACCGTGGTGGCGATCAGGGGCCGGACGTGGGCCTGCGCCCGGGGGCCGCTCGTCAAGCGGGTGCTGTCGATGGTCAGCACGAGCCCACCGGCCGCGGCCGCGTCGGCCCGCAGCTGGCTCGCCTGGGCCGAATCCGACGTCTCGGTCAGTGCACCGCCCCGGTAGTCACGCCAGACGAAGTCGAAGATCGGCTGCCCGGCGTGGTGGAGCCGCAGCAGGTAGTTGCTGCGCCGGGCGTTCGGCGGCGGATAGGTGCCGGACCGGATATGGCGGGCCAGCGACATCAACCGCTGGTGGTCCGCCGGGCGCTGGGCGCGGACGGTGAAGCCCTCACTGCCCCCGTTCATCTCCTCGTACATGGCCGACAGGTAGGACGTCTTCCCTGCCGCCTCATGGCCGAGCATCACCACGTCCACGGCTCACCACTCCCCGAACGGTGCGTTAGGGTCGCCGCCCCGGGTCAGCACGATGCGCGGTTCGGAGCTCTCCCCGGTCTTGTCCCGGGTGCGCCGGACCAGTTCCCGGCTCGGCGCCGCCGGAGCCGCGACGGGCAGCGGTTCACGCAACGCCGCGCGTGCCTTCGCGTCGAGCAGATCCGGGCTCTCCCGGTCCAGGCGTTCGAGCATCGTTACGTGCCACTCCGCCAGCTGCTTGTCGGCCCGCGCCGCCAGAATCGCGTCGCGCAGGGTCGCCGACGGCCGGCCGTTGAGCGCCTCCAGCGCCTCCACCACATCGGCCCGGGCCGCCGCCCGGTCACCCAGGGCGATCTGCCGCCGGCTCCGATGCAGCAGGTGGTACGCCGGATCGGCCAGCGCTTCGCGATCCACCGGGAACACGAGCTGTGCCGCCGCCTCCGGACCCAACTCCCGGATCGCCGTGTCGATCTGCTCGTCGTACCCGCGCCGGCGCAACAGGTGGTAGGCGTCCACCGCGGCGGTTGCGGCGACGGCGGCCAGCCGCGTCGCCCACTCCGTCTGAACCGTCGACAGCGACCGCTCGTCGGCCACCGACGGCGGGCTGACGAAGCCGTGGCTCGACGCCTCCTCCAACGCGTCCAGTCGCTCCCTCGTCCAGGCGTCCCGGTCGGGCAGCGGCATCCAGGCGATCTGGCTCATCGGGCGAACCGTCTGACCGCCCAGATGAGAACCGCCCAGCCAGACCAGCAGCCATCCGCTGACAACCTCGACCCGCAGCACGACGGTCGGCACACCGGCCAGGTCATGGCGCAGCAGCGCCGCGTGCGGCCAGGTGAAGTCGCGGTCGGCAGCCTGCACGAACGCGAGGTGGGCGTGCTGCAGGGGCATCAGGAACGCCTCGACGCGCCGGCTCAGGCTGTGCCACATCGGGTCGGCGCCGTCCCGCGTCGGGACGATGAGGATCAACGGAGGCATCGTCTGCAGGTCGGCATACACCGTGCGGATGTTCTCGCGCAGTGATCCGGCCCCGGCGGTGAACGGGTAGTGCCGCAGCGCTTCGGTCTCGCGCGCGAGCGCCGCCGCCCGGTCGTCGTCCTCCCGCTTGTCGCGGCGGCCACGGATGTACTCCTCGCGCGCCTGCTGCTGGTCCTCGGCGCGGCGGCGCGACTCCGCCTGGTCCTGGCGTGCGGCCTGCTCCTGCTCACGGGCGACAACCCGGCGATCGAGGTAGATTTCCAGGCCGGCCGTGGTGAGCCGTAGCGCACCCTCGATCAGTCCCGCTGTCGCACTGTACGGATCCGCCGCCATCGGTCACCTCCCGGGCTTTCCAGGTGGTGACTGTAAGCAGCCGCGCGGACACCAGCTGTCGGATGAAGGACGCAGGTCCGGAACACTGGCCGATCATCGATGCCGGTGCGACCGTACGGGTCAAGGATGTGAGCGAGTTGTGCCGGCTCCTGGTCGGGCGCCGGTCAGGCGCAGGATGATCTGGTCCACCTCGGCCAGGGTGATCTTCCAGCCGCCGGGTGTCAGGTCGCTGAGCGTCACCCGATCCTCCCGGCCGGTCCGGCCCAGATGCAGCGCCGTGGCGAACGCCTGCCGGACGGCCGCCTCTCGACCGTCCGGTGCCATCCCGAGGAGCTCGCGCAGACGGGATTTCAGTTGGGGGTCGTCGAGGGCGAGCACGGACTGCATGTCGGCGATCATCCGCTCGCGGAGCCGGATCAGTTCGCCGGAGTCCCGGTTGTCGGCGATCGTCGCGATGGTGGCCAGGGCGGCCGGCGCGGTGCGGTAGGAGGGGTGTTCGTACAGCTCGGCGAGGAGGATGGGCAGCGTCCGCCGATTCCGGGTGGCCACGAAGACGTAGTGGGTGGCGGTGGTGATGCTCACCGAGTTGTGGGTGCGGTAGGCCCGGCCGATCTGGTCGATCAGCGCGTCGTCCATGGCCGGATCGACGGGCGGTCGCAGCTGGATGATGGTGCGGGCCGCGATCACCGAGGCCTCGTACGACGTGTCGTCGCCGAGCATCTCGAACAGCCGGACGGAGGACTCGCGCGGTAGCAGCTCGCCGATGAAGGTGCGCATCTCCTCGGTGACCCGCTGGTTGGCGAAGGAGGGCAGGGCGCGGAACGGGCGGCCGACCCCGGCGACGAAGGCGCGAGCGGCGAAGTACTCCTCGAACGACTTGTGCATGAAGGTGTAGTTGCCGTTCGGGTCGCGGTTGAGGAACAGGCTGGTCCGGACGATGCCGTCCCACGCCTGGAGGTCCACGGCCGAGAGGATCCGGGCCTCGAAGTGCCGGCGCACACTGTCGGTGAGGTGCCGGTGGTGGATCGAGTCCCGTCCCCGCATCAGCGACGTGAAGGCGAGCTCCTCCACGAAATGCAGGACCTCCGCCGGTTCCAGGCCCCGCCACCGCTCGCGCTCCAGCCACTTCTCCGCGGCGATCTCGTACAGCCGGGCCTGCCCGATGCCGCCGCCCTCGGCGCGCAGTTCCGGCAGCAGGTGGGTGATCAGGTTGAGTAGAATCGGACGGTTCGCCAGGTCCTTCAGGTCGTAGATGCGCTCGATGGTCCGCTCGGCCCGCTGCCAGCCGTCTCCCTGCGTACGGCGGAGATATTCCTGCCGCTGGCCGACGCTGAGCGGCGCCAGGTACAGGGTCGGCGTCCGACGGCCCTCGGCCAGGAGGCCGGTGGCGAGCGGGTCGGGCGCGGTCAGCAGGCGGCTCTCGGCGATCTCGTCGCGGAAGAAGTGCGTCCGGCAGGTGAGCATGATCTTGCTGGCGGCCGGCAACCTGCCGCTGACCTGGAACAGCAGCCGGCTGGTCTCCTGGTCGCTGAACCGCTCGGCCTGTTCGTCCAGGCCGTCGAGGACGATGAGCAGCCGGGTCACCTCGCCGAGCCGGGTGGTGTCGCCGCCCAGCCGCCGCAACTCGGCGCCGAGCATGTCGGACAGCGTCGCGGTCGAGCGGTAGGCGCGCAGCGGGATCAGCACCGGGAGGACTCCCGCGCCGGGTTTCCAGGCGGTGGCCAGGTCCCGGCACACGTGCCGGGCGAACGTCGTCTTGCCGCTGCCGAAGTCGCCGAGCACCGCCAGCAGCGGTTCGGCGGGATCGTCGAGCCACCTGCGGAAGCGCCGCTCCAGGTCGGACCGGCGGCCGCTCACCTCGGCGTCGAGCGGGACGTAGTGGGCCGTGCTTTCGGTGTCCCGGCCGAGTTCGGCGGCGAGCCGCAGGCAGTATTCGCCCCAGGCCCGTTCCGGTGCCGGGGCGGCGGGGCCGCCGCCCAGCCGGGACACCTCGCGGGCCAGGTCGGTGGCGACCTGGCCGGCCAGGTTTTCCGGGGTGGTGAACGTGCTGCGGACGAGCCGGCCGACCCGCTCCTTGAAGGCGGCGAGGCGGTCGGCGGGGCCGGCCTGGTCGATCATCGGGGGTGGCCACGGGTGATCGTCGTCGATCACGTAGCAGAGGCGGATCTTCCCGGCGGCGCGGTCGAACTCGAGTTCGGTGATCGAGGGGCCGTCCGGAGCCGGTTGCCAGCCGTAACGCCAGGCGTAGACGCCGACGAAGATGTCGCACTCGTCGATCTCCTGCTCGCAGACCGGCAGGGCCTCGTCGCCGCGGCTGCCGAAGTGCTCCATCGCGGAGAACTGGAGCTTCATCCGGGCCAGGACCTGGGTGATCAGCTCACGGTGTGCCGCGAGGTCCCGGTATGTGGAGCTGACGAAAATCCGCATCAGGAGACATCGTGCACCACCGCGATCGGTCAGGGTGGGGTGCGGTGCCGGCTGGGTCACCGCCGGCTTCCGACCTCCACGAAGTCCATCACCGCCGTCGGGTCCGTATCCCGGCGCCGGCGCGGGGTCGCCGCTGCCGCCCGCTGTTGCAGCGCCCGCCGGAGAGTGTCCGGCGCGATCACCCCGGTCGCCCGAGCCCGGCGAGGCTCGTGCACCGACCGGGTCAACACCGGCAGCGGAAGCGCCACGCCCTTCACCTCCCGGGTCGCCCACGTGATCCGGCGGAGCTGAAACAGCGACGCGTACCGCGGCAACGTCACCGCGAACACCCCGAACACGTACAGGGTTGACCCCGCGGCCAGCAGCGACAGCAGCTTCTCGCGTACCGGCATACCGGGCCGGCGAAGCAGGTACAAGCCGCACCCGCCCAGCTTCGCGATCACCGCGAGCGTGCCGAAGGCGGCAACGTCCGCCCAGGACAGGCCGGCCAGGTCACGGCCGTGGACGCCGTTGTACACCGCAGCGACCGCCGCGGCGGTCAAGCAGAGCGGAGCCGTCACCAGACACGCGAAGTTGATCAGCAGCGGGATCAGCTGAACCCACCCGTACCGGGCGATCGAGAAACCGGCCATCAGATACGTCGACCGGCACCATCGTGCCCGCTGCTGATAGGTGCGGCGAACCTCGGTGGGCATATCCGTGTCGACCACGGCCTCGTTCACCCCGACCGCCTTGCCGCGCAGCAGCGCGCGGGCCGTCAGCCAGTGGTCGTCGCCCGCGCCCTCGTTGTCGCGCAGATACTCCTCCGCCTCGTCCCACAGCAGATCCGCGCGGTACAGGGCGAGCGCACCCGACATGGTTTCCACCGCGCCGAGCTGGGTCCGCGACGCCCGGTTCATGACCAGCGCCGAGCCGATGTCCAGGTCGGCGCAGCGGGTAACCCAGTTGTCGGCATAGTTACGGGTCCGGACCCATCCGGTCGCCGCCCACACGTCCGGGTCGCTCATCGCCCGTAGCAGATGCTCGAGCGCATCCGGGTGGGGTTCGCTGTCCGAGTCGACGGTGAACACGAAGTCGTAGTCGCCGCGGTCGGTGCCGTACAGGGCGGTCACCTGCGCTGCCCGTTTGCCCGCGTTGGCCTGCCGGGCCCACCTGACCCGTGGGTGCGGGAACGCCTGCACCGGTGTGACCGAGCCGTCGTCGACAACGACGATGTCGCACGCGATGGTCTGCCGGAGGATGGCGTGGACGGTGGCGTGCACCGCGGTGGTGGTCTCGTTGTAGGCCGGAATGACCGCCAGGACCCGGCCGGGCGCGACCGGCAGGTGCCGGTAGCGGCCGCGGGTGCTGACGTGTGCGAGGACACCCCACAGGAGCACAGTTGCGGTGAACGCCCAGAAAGCGAGAACTGCCGGGTCGCCGCCGCTTTCCCGGTAGACGATCAGAGTGGTGCCGGCCGCTGCGGCCACCACGGCCGCGGCGATCGCGGCTTCGGCGGGACGCCTACCGGCGGGCGCGGCGGGTGTAACGGACAGCGGCGAATCCGAGGACGACGAACAGGATTCCGGCTGCGGCGACCCACTGGATGCCGAAGCTGGCGCCGCCGACGGCGATTGCGGCTCCGGTGAGGGGCAGGGTTGTGCTGGTGCCGGTGGACATTGGTCTCCTTGCGGGCTGCGTGGTTTGCTGACGGGGGTTGCGGCCGGCGGGCGCCCGGGTAGCGGTACGCGCCAGGCCGCGGGGGCCTGGTTGTGCCGCCTCGGGGCGATGACCTTGCGGGCTTCTCCGACGGGTGTGGTCACGGGAACAGAAGCTACCGGCTGTTGACTCTTACCGCAGTCACGCAAAGGGGTTCATCTATTTGGCCGATAAGGACGGACGATCCGGTACGGACGGTGGGTGTCCCGTGACGCAGAGATGATCGGCCCGGATGAGATTACTCATCGGTGAGCGCGGACACCGCATCGAGGAAATGGGCGATGCGGCCCGTACCAGGTCGTCGCCTGGTGTGGCGGCGAGGAGATCGCGCAGACTGTCGAGGAGCGGTGCCTGGCCGGCGGTGGATTCCGGGCCACGGCCATGCTGATCCAGCGATGCGAAGAGCGTGCGATGACCGGCTTCGCCGCGCCCGGACAACAGCAGGGCGTCCCGCGGTGCGGCCAGGGTGGCCGGCCACAGGTACCAGTCGACCCACAGTGGTAGCGGACCGACGTCGTACATCGCTCCGACGTACCGGCCGTCGGGTGCAGGCCTGCCACCGTCTGGGCAAGCCAGGCCGAACGGGCGTGCGGCATGGTCGCAACCAGATCTTGAGCCGCCTGCCGCTGCATCCGCCGAGCCTAGGGCGCGAAGCCCGATCGTGTCCGGTCAATTCCGCCAGGACCCGGCGGTGCACCTCAAAAAGGATTTCCCCCCGGGCCGGCGCCGGTGGACGATCATCGGCGTGGTGAGATTCGGGCCGGACGGTCGGGCCGGTATTGACGCGGCTTTGGTGGAGCGGCTGATCGCGGCACAGTTTCCGCGGTGGGCCGGTTTGCCGGTGACGCCCGTTGAGGTCGACGGCTGGGACAATCGCACCTATCGGCTGGGTACGACCATGACGGTGCGGTTGCCCACCGCGGCCGGGTACGTTCCCGCGGTAGCCAAGGAGAACGAATGGCTTCCGCGGCTGGCTCCGGCGTTGCCGGTCGCCGTGCCGCGCATCCTCGGCTTGGGTAAGCCCGGCGAAGGGTATCCGTACCCGTGGTCGATCCGCGGTTGGTTGCCCGGTGAGACGGCGAATCGGGCGCGCATCGCCGACCTGTCGCACTTCGCGGCTTCGGTGGCCGGGTTCCTCCGGGCTCTCCAACGGTGTGACGTCGACGGCGCGCCTGTCGCGGGGGAACACAGCTGGTACCGGGGCGCGTCACCGGAGCATTACGACGACGAGACACGCCGGTGTCTCGCAACCTTGACCGGTGTCGTCGACACCGAGCGCGCCACCCGGGTGTGGGAGACGGCCCTGGCCTGCCAGTGGCGCGGCTCGCCGGTGTGGTTCCACGGTGACGTCGCCGCCGGCAATCTTCTCGTCTCCGGCGGTGACCTGGCAGCCGTTATCGACTTCGGCACCTCCGGGGTCGGCGACCCGGCCTGCGATCTGGTGATCGCTTGGACGGACTTCACCGGTGAGAGCCGCCGCGTGTTCCATGCCGCGATGGAACAGGACGAGGGAACCTGGGCACGAGCTCGCGGCTGGCTGCTGTGGAAGTCGCTGCTCGTACTGTCGCAGGTTTCTGGCACCGCCCCGGAGCAGGCGGCCGTCCACCACCAGCTGATCAACGAGGTCCTGACCGACCACGACCACGTCGTCCGCTGAACGGGACTGCCAGCCGGAACGCGGTGCCGTCAGGACGGGTTGCGCAGCTGTGCGAGGAACTCCTCATCTCGGTCCGCTGCGGACTCGCGGACCGGCGGGGCGTGCTTGACCACGATCGGGTTCAATTTCGCCTCGCTCGCGTATTTGTCAAGGTCGACAATGAAGCGGATCAGCAACGCCCAGCCGTGTGGCTGCGTGATCAGGAGATGGCGCGCCTTCTTCGTGCGTAGTAGTCGGCGTAGGCGCGAGGAGTAGAACTGGTAGACGCGTTCGTAGGAGAGGAGTTTCTCGGCCACTGCCATCGCCACTCGCTCGAATACGGCGAGATAGGGCACGATGTCCCACAATGTGTCCTGGTTTTGCACGGGCTTCTTGTGCTGTTTGTTGACCCAGTCCCGGTGATGCGCGAGGTCAGCGAAAGCGGCGTCGAGTTGGAGCAGCATCCCGACGAAAGTGGCCCGCTGGTCCAGGCGCAACTGTTCCTGCGCCTGCCGGATCTGGCGCAGCACCAGAATGACCCCGCCGACGGCCACCCCGAGGCTGAGCAGCGACAGGGCGACCGCGGCCAGGTCGGCTGCCAGGCCGAGCAGGTCGAGCAGGTCGATCGTGGACGACGCCCTCGTCATCGTGGTCTCGCATCCGCTGGTACGAGGCGGCCGGAAGGGCACCCCGCCTGTCCAGCTTCGGTGCACCGAGGCAGCTGAACTAGCAACTGCCCGACAGCCGGTGCCTGGACCGGAACTCAGGAGGCGTGGTGCCTCGCGGTCGAGGCGCGGTCGGTCAGGGCGGGCGGCAGCAGCGTGGTCGACGGTACGTCGGTGCCGCTCAGGCGGGACAGCAGGAGTTCCACGGCCAGCTTGCCGACCGCGTTGGCGGGGATCTCGACGTTGGACAGGCGTGGGGTGGCGGACAGGGCCACGTCGTCGGGGCAGATTGCCACCACCGAGACGTCCTCGGGGACTCGGCGGCCCACGGCGCGCAGGGCGGTCAGTACGTGGTCAACGGCGCCCTCGTTGTGCACGATCAGCGCGGTGGCGTGGTTACTCGCCTCCACCGCGGCCAGCGCGGCGGGGTAGACCGGCTCGACTGGGCGGATCGCCGCGTCCACGCCGCAGGCGGATGCGGCGCCGCGGACGCCGTCGACCGTTCGGCGGGCGAAGCCGGTGTCCCGGTCGTAGACCACCGGTGGGGCGCCCAGCAGGGATATCCGGCGGTGGCCCAGGGTGGCCAGGTGTTCGACGCAGACGGCGCCGGCTCGTTCGAAGTCCAGGTCCACGCAGGTCAGGCCGGTGGTTTCGGCCGGTAGGCCGATCAGCACGCTGGGGCGGGTCAGGTCGCGCAGGGTGGGCACCCGCTGGTCGTTGGTCTCCACGTCCATCAGGATCAGGCCGTCCACCATGGCGCTGCCGGCCACCCGGCGCAGGCCGCCGGCGCCCTCGTCGGCGGTCACCAGCAGCACGTCGTTGCCGGCGGCCCGGGCGGCGGCCAGTACCGCGGCGGCGAACTGCATGATCACCGGGAGGTGCATGCCCTGGCGCAGCGGCAGGGCCAGGGCGATCACGTTGGCCCGGTTGCTGGCCAGCGCGCGGGCGCCGGCGTGTGGGTGGAAGCCCAGCGCTCGTACGCTGGCCAGGACCCGTTCCCGGGTGCCGGCCGAGATGGCCCGCTTGCCACTGAGCACGTAGGAGACCGTGCTCGCCGATACGCCCGCGTGCCGGGCGACGTCCGCAATGGTGACGAGCCTGGTCCGCGGCTCCCCGGTCACGACCGGAAGGTGATCTCGGAGACCCGGCTCCCGGCGTCCAGGACCAGGTACAGGTCGTGCACGCCGTCGGTCTCGGTGGCCGCCGCGGAGCCGCCGGGCGTCACGGTGGCCAACTCGTCGCCCGCGTACGGGTCGTCGAGCCGCAGGATCACCGCCGGGCCGTCGCCGCCGACCGCCACCTCGCGGGCGCCGGTGAGGTCGATGCCGGCCAGGCAGCACCAGGCGCCGTCCTCGGTGGCCCGGACCGCCTCGCCGCGCACCGGGTCGCCGTTGGCCACCAGCGTGATGCCGCTGTACTCGTCGTGGTCGACGGCCGGGATGGGACGTTCCAGGGCGGGCCGCGGGCCGATCCGGGTGCCGCGCACCGAAAGCGTCTCGGTGAGCCGGATGTCGCTGGCCGAGCGGCCCACCATGATCTTGTGGCGGGCGGTCTCGACCACGAACCGGTCCGAGGTGATGTCCCAGAACTTCAGGTCGTCGACCGCGAGCTCGAAGGTCACCAGCTTGGACTCGCCGGGTGCCAGCATCACCTTGTCGAACCCGCGCAGCTGGCGCAGCGGTTGCTTGACCCGGGACAGCTGCTGGTGGGTGTAGAGCTGGACCACCTCGCTGCCGGGCTTGCGGCCGGTGTTGGTGACCCACACCGTGACGGTCACGGTGTCGCCGGGCGCGGCCGACGACTGGGACACGTCGAGGTTGGAGTAGTCGAAGGTGGTGTGCGACAGGCCGTGCCCGAACGGATAGAGCGGGGTGCCGCGGTAGTACTGGTAGGTCGCGTCGTTCGTGATGATGTCGTAGTCGAGGATGTCCGGTAGCTCGCAGGCGCTGCGGTACCAGGTCTGGGTGAGCCGCCCGCCGGGGTCGGCCCGGCCGGTGAGCACGTCGGCGAGCGCGTGACCGAGTTCCTGGCCGGCGTGCGACATCCAGAGCACGGCCGGCAGGTGCACGTCGGCCCATTCGACCGCGTACGGGTAACTCGAGACCAGCACCAGCGCGGTGTTGTGGTTGGCGTTGAACACCTCGCGCAGCAGGCGGTCCTGGGCCGGTGGCAGCTTGAGGTCGACGCGGTCCTCGGTCTCCCGGCCGTTGACCAGCGGGTGGTTGCCGAGCAGCACCACCACGGCGTCGGCCGAGGCGGCCACGTCGGCGGCGTCGGCGGCCCCGTCTACCAGCGTCTCCAGGGTGAACCGCGCGGCTCGCGGGCCGAGGTCGAGCTGGGCGGTGACCGAGCCGAGTTCCGGGTTGCCGGGGGAGGAGTGCGAGCGCAGCGCCACGGTGCCGTCCGGGCGCGCGTCGAGGCGGAACATCTCGTGCACGACCCAGTCGGCCGGGCCCTTGGAGTCGGCCACCAGTCGCGTGCCGTCGGTGCGCAGGAACTGCTGGCTGGCGGTGGACCGCAGGGTGACCACGCCGTTGCCCCAGTCGAAGACGTCGAAGCTGGCCACCTCGTCGACCAGGCGCACGCCCTCGGCGTCGGCGGCCAGATAGCGGTCGCCGAGCCGCAGCGCGATCCGGTCGGCGCCCTCGGCGTACAGCACCCGGTCGGCGCCGAAGACCTCGGCGAGCCCGTCACGGGCGGTGACCGAGTACGGCAGCGAGCCCGAGTACCAGTCGGTGTAGTTCACCCCGGCGTGCGGCCCGATCACCGCGACCGTGCGGTGCTTGGCCGGGTCGAGCGGCAGCAGGCAGCACTCCGCCTTGAGCAGCGTGATCGACTCGCGGGCGGCCTCGCGGGACAGTTCCTGGTGTGCCGGCGAGTTGATCACGTCGGAGGTGACCTCGGCGTACGGGTTGGTGTCGTGCGGGTCGAACTCGCCGAGCCGGATCCGGAGGGTCAGCGCCCGCCGGATCGCCCGGTCGACGTCCTCCTCCTTGATCAGGTCGCGGCGCATCGCCTCGGTGACCCGCTCGACGGTCACGTACGAGCGGTCGTCGGAGTCGGTGAAGCTGTCGATGCCGGCCTGCAGCGCCGCCGCGTGGCTCTCCGCGTGGTCCGGGTAGTAGGCCTGCTCCATCGGGTCGGCCAGGTTGCTGGGCGCGAAAGCGTCGGAGACCACGAAGACCTCGCCGTCGGTCCACGTCCGCAGGTCGTCGTTCAGGTACGGGGTGACGTGCGCGGGCCGGCCGTTGACCAGGTTGTACGAGGCCATCACGGCGACCGCCGAGCCGCTCGCGATGGGCCGCTGGAAGGCCGGCAGTTCGTATTCGCGCAGCACCCGCGGGCTCAGGTTGCTCGACGTGGTGCAGCGGTCGGTCTCGTTGTTGTAGCCGAGGAAGTGCTTGAGGGTGGGCGCGGTCCGCAGCACCCGCGGGTGGTCGCCGGCCAGGCCACGGGCGTACGCGTCGCCGACCAGCCCGGCGAGCAGGGGGTCCTCGGCGTACCCCTCCTCGTTGCGGCCCCAGCGGGGGTCGCGCAGCGGGTTGACCACGGGTGCCCAGACGTTGAGCCCGCACCGCGACGGGTCCTTGTGGTGCAGCCCGCGCACCTCGTCGCCGGCTGCCTCGCCGACCCGGCGTACCAGATCCAGGTTCCAGGTCGTTGCCAGGCCGATGGCCTGCGGGAAGACGGTCGCCTCGCCCTTCCAGGCGAGCCCGTGCAGTGCCTCGGTGCCGGTGGTGAAGCCGGCGATGCCGAGCCGGTCGATCGCCGGCTGGTGCTGGTGCAGCATCGCGATTTTCTCGGGCAGCGTGAGGCGGCTCAGCAGGTCCTCGACGCGCTCGGTGAGGGGAGCGTCGGTCTGGCGGAAGCGCGGGGTCTCGGTCATGGTCACATCCGTGGCAGCGGTTGTCGAAGCGCTTCACCAAACAGCCTGCCAGGCGGTGGAACCTTTGCGGTTGTTCGATGAGGACGGTCGAAGCGCTTCGACACTGGGAATTGACGTGATGTCTACCGGAGCCCGGAGCCTCAGTCAAGCGATCCGGGTCGATCGCAATCAGGGCGTTGGGAGCGCTCCCGCGCGGGTGGCGGTCAGGGCAGCGGGGCGCTTTGGGGGTGGGGGTGAAGGGGTGGGGGCCGGTCGGTGGGTGGGGAGCGCTCCGGCGTCGGCGGTGTTCAGGGGAGTGGGGCGGGTTTGGGTGGGAGTGGCGGCGGTCGGAGGGTGGGGAGCGGTCCCGCGTCGGCGCTGGTTAGGGAGCGGGGCGACGCCGCGAAGGGGGGGTGGCGGTGGTTAGGGGAGCAGGGCGGCGCCGCGAAGGGAGGGTGGCGGTGGTTAGGGAGCAGGGCGGCGCCGCGAAGGGGGTGGTCAGGGGGAGCGGGGGCGGCGCCGTGAGGGGGGTGGCGGTGGTTAATAAAGGAAGCGGGGCGGCGCCGCGAGGGGGGAGGCCGCGGAAAAGCTGTTGGCGGCATCAGGGGGTGGGGAGTGCTCCCGCGTCGATGGCGTCGAGTACTGCGGCGGCGCCGCCGGCTGCGGCCGCGCTGGAGTCCAGGGCCGATGCGATGATCCGGGTGCCGCCGCCGTGGCCGGCCACCGAGCGGGCCACCAGTTCGCGTTCGGCGTCCGGGATCAGCCATGGTGCCAGGACGGTGAAGTAGCCGCCGAGGGCTACGCACTCCGGGTTGATCAGGTTGGCCACGATGGAGATGCCGTGGCCCAGGTGCCGGCCGGTGGTGGCCAGCGCGGCGAGGACCTGGGCGTCACCGGCCCGGGCCAGCCGGTGGATCTCGTCGACGTGCGGGCCGAACTCGGACGGGGACGCCGTGGTCTCGGTGCCCGCGTCGGGCAGCGCGCGGCGGATCAGGCCGCCCAGGCCGGCCAGCGACTCCAGGCAGCCGCGCCGGCCGCAGGCGCACGGCGGGCCGGACGGGTCGATCGGCAGGTGGCCGAACTCGCCGGCGAAGCCGCGCCCGCCGCGCAGCAGCCGGCCGTCGCAGATGATGCCGGCCCCGATGCCCGCGCCGCCGGCCAGGTAGACCAGGTTGCCGGTGCTGCCCTGGCCGCCGAAGCGCTGCTCGGCCAGCACCGCGAGGTTGGCGTCGTTCTCCACCAGCAGCGGGTAGGCCGGCTCGTTGAGTGCGCTCAGCAGGGACTTGCGCAGGTCGACCTCGTGCCAGCCGAGGGCCGGCGCGAGTTCGACGACGCCGTCCGCGTCGACCAGGCCGGGCAGGCCGACGGTCAGGCCGAGGACCCGGCGCTCCTCGTGCGCCATTTTGGCCACGGCGCGTTTGGCGAGCGCGGCCAGCGAGGCGATCGCCTGCCCGGGGCTCGCGGACGCGCCGGTGAACGAGCGGCGCCAGGACAGCAGGCGCTCGCCGGCCAGGTCGAGGGCGACCGCGGTGAGGTAGTCGACGTTCACCTCGAGGCCGATGGCCGCGTACGGGGAGCCGTCCAGCACCAGCATCATGGCGGGCCGCCCGATGCGGTTCGTGGTCATTCCGACCTCGCGCACCAGCCGGCGTTCGATCAGGTCGGTCACCAGGCTTGAGACGGTCGCCTTGTTGAGGCCGGTGGCGGCGGCGATGTCAGCGCGCGAACAGGGCGCGTTGATCCGGAGATGCCGCAGGACGACGGCGAGGTTGGTGGCCCGTACGTCGGCGAAATCCGCGGGTTGTGGCCCGCTGTCCCTCGTGATCACCAATGACCTCCGCGGGCCCCGTAACGCAGGCGGAACGGGGCTTGTGGGGGCGGGAGGCCCCGACTACGTTTGTTTCAACATTTGTTTGTTTAGAAGCCCAACTAAAGGTAACACAAGCGAGGACCCCAGATGATCCACTTCGGTGGTGACTACAACCCGGAACAGTGGCCCGAGAAGGTCTGGGCCGACGACGTCGAGCTCATGCTCCGGGCCGGGGTCAACCTGGTGACCGTCGGGGTGTTCTCCTGGTCACGGCTGCAGCCGGGTCCCGGCGAGTTCGACTTCGGCTGGCTCGACCGGGTGCTCGGGCTGCTCGGCGACGCGGGGATCGGCGTCTGCCTGGCCACCCCGACCGCGTCGCCGCCGCCGTGGTTCACCCGCGCGCACCCGGACTCGATGCCGGTCACGGCGGAAGGCGTACGACTCACCCACGGCTCGCGGGACACCTACTGCGTCAATGCGCCGGCCTACCGGGAGGCGAGCTTGCGGATCGCGCGCGAGCTGGGCGGGCGCTATGCAAACCATGGAGCCGTACGCCTCTGGCACGTGCACAACGAATACGGCACCACCTGCTTCTGCGACCGGTGCGCCGCCGCGTTCCGGCTCTGGCTGGCCGACCGGTACGGCGACGTGGCCGCGCTCAACGACGCGTGGAGCACCGACTTCTGGTCGCAGCGGTACGGCAGCCTGGACGAGGTGCAGCCGCCGCGCGCCACGCAGTACCTGCACAACCCGGCGCAGCTGCTCGACTACCGCCGCTTCGTCTCGGACGCGCTGCTGAGCCACTACCTGGATCAGCGTGCTGTCCTGCAGGAAAGCGCTATCCCGGTGACCACCAACTTCGTGCTCGGCGGCTGGGTGCCGGTCGACCACGCCCGGTGGGCCCGCGAGGTCGACCTGGTGGCGATCGACGACTACCCGCCCACGGTCGAGGACCACGTCGCGCACCGGGCGTTCTCGGCCGACATGGCCCGCGGCTGGGCCCGCGCGGCCGGCCACGAGGACGGGCGTTGGGTGCTGATGGAGCACGCGCCGGGCGCCGTGCACGACCGGGCCGGTGGCGCGGTGCGACCCCTGCCGCCGGGCGGGATCCGGGACGCCGCCGAGGCCTACCTGGAGCGGGGCGCCACCGGAGTCATGTACTTCCAGTGGCGGGCCAGCCGGGGCGGCGCCGAGCAGTGGCACCCCGGGATGGTCCCGCACCAGGGCCCGGACACGCCGGTATACGCCGAGATCAGCGCGCTCGGCACGTCGCTCGCCGGTCGCACGCCCGAGGTCGTCACCCCGGCGACCGCCCTGATCTTCGACGAGCAGACCATGTGGGCGTGGCAGGCGCCGCACCTGCCCACCCACAACGTCGACTACGAGGCCGTCTGCCGCCGCTGGCACCGCGCGCTCGGCGGCCCGGTCGACGTGCTGCCGCTGTCCGCGCCGCTGGCCGGCTACGACCTCGTGGTGGCACCGCTGCTCTACCTGCTGCCGCCGGCCGGGCACGCGGCCCTGCGCGACTACGTGCGCGGCGGCGGCACGCTCGTCCTCACCTTCGCCAGCGGGCTGGCCGACGAGAGTTGCCGGGTCACACCCGGCGCGCTCGACGACCTGATCGGCGCCCGCATCATCCGGCACACACCCCTGGTGCCGGCCGAAACCGTGGCCCTCGCCGGTGACAACGCCGGGCGGCTCTGGTTCGACGACCTGGAGCCGGCCGGCGCGTCGGTGCTGCTGCGGACGGCCGACGGCCGGCCAGCGGTCATCGAGCATCGGTACGGCGCCGGCCTGGTCCGCTATCACGCCACCGATCTCGAAGATCTCTCCTTCCTAACGGAGGAATAGAAGTGCCAACCCCAGGAGTGTCCCGCCGCGGCCTGCTCGGCCTCGGCGCGGCCGCCTCGGTCGCGGCTGCGCTGCCCGCGACCCCAGCCTTTGCCGCCGCCCCCCGCTACCGCTGGAATAACGCCGTCATCGTCGGCGGCGGCTTCGTCCCCGGCATCGTCTTCAACCAGCGCGAACGCGGCCTCGTGTACGCGCGCACCGACATCGGCGGCCTGTACCGCCGCAACCCCCGCACCCGCGAGTGGATCCCGCTGCTGGACTGGGTGGGCTGGGACCGCTGGGGCCACACCGGCGTGATCAGCGTGGCCACCGACGAGGTCGACCCGGACCGGGTGTACGCGGCGGTCGGCACGTACACGGTCGAGTCCTGGGACCCGACCAACGGCGCCGTGCTCTGCTCGCGCGACCGCGGGCGCACCTGGACCACCAGCCCGCTGCCGTTCCGGCTGGGCGGCAACATGCCCGGTCGCGGCATCGGCGAGCGCATGGTCGTCGACCCGAGCCGCAACAGCATCCTGTACCTGGGCGTGCGCGGCGGCTTCGGGCTGTGGCGCAGCACCGACTCCGGCCGGAACTGGGCGCAGGTCACCTCGTTCCCGAATGTGGGCAACGTGATCCCGGACCCGAACGACGTGGGCGGCTACAACGGCGACAACGCCGGCGTGCTGCAGACGATCTTCGACAAGCGCGGCACCCGCCGGGGCCAGGCCACCAGGACGATCTATGTGACGGTGGCCGACCGGGAGAACAACCTCTACCGTTCCACCGACGCCGGCCGGACCTGGGCCCGGGTGCCCGGACAGCCCACCGGGTACATCCCGCACAAGGCCGTCTTCGACGCCACCAAGGGCTACCTCTACCTGGCCACCAGCGACACCGTTGGCCCGTACGACGGGGCCAAGGGCGACGTGTGGCGGCTGGACACCGCGACCGGCACCTGGACCTGCATCAGCCCGGTGCCCTCCACGTCGGACGCCAACACGTTCGGTTACTCGGGGCTGACCATCGACCGGCAGAACCCGGACACCCTGGTGGTGGCCGCGCAGATCATGTGGTGGCCGGACGTCCAGATGTGGCGCTCGACGGACGGCGGCGCGTCCTGGACCGCGGCCTGGGACTGGGGCGCCTACCCGGAACGTACCCGCAGGTACTCCCTCGACATTTCCGATTCGCCGTGGCTAACCTGGAACGCCACCCCGGCACTGCCGGAAATCGCGCCGAAGCTGGGCTGGATGACCGAGGCCGTCGAGATCGACCCCTTCGACTCCGACCGGTTCCTGTACGGCACCGGCGCGACGATTTACGGCTCGGACAACCTCACGGCCTGGGACACCGGTGGCACGGTCGACATCACGGTGCGCGCACACGGCCTCGAGGAGGTCTCGGTGAACTGCCTGATCAGTCCTTCGGTGGGCGCGCATGTCTACTCCGGGGTCAAGGACGTCGGCGGGTTCGCGCACCACGACTTCGACCGGGCGTCGCAGATGTTCGCCGACCCGACGCTGAGCAACACGGCCGGCCTCGACTTCGCCGAACTGGCACCGGCCACCCTGGTGCGCGCCGGCGCCGGCAACCCGGCCGGGCTGGCCGTCTCCACCGACAGTGGCGCCACCTGGACCGCGGCCACCGTGCCCGAGGGCGTGACCGGACCCGGACCGGAGGACCAGGCGGTCTGCATCGCCGCCGACGCCTCCCGGATCGTCTGGTCGCCGGCCGGTGCGCCGGTGGTGGTGACGGCGGACGGCGGGCAGACCTGGCAGCCGGTCAGCGGTCTCGAGTCCGGAACGCCGGTCCGAGCCGACCGAGTGAACCCGCGACTCTTCTACGCGTACTCCCAAGGTGTTTTCTCTGTGAGCCACGACGGAGCCGCCACCTTCGCGCCGAGCCCGGCCACCGGCCTGCCCGCCGAGGGCAACGTGCGGTTCAAGGCGGTGCCCGGCCACGAGGGAGACATCTGGCTGGCCGGCGGGAAGACCGATGGGGTGTACGGGATCTGGCGCTCCACCGACGGCGGCGCCACCTTCACCCGGCTCCCGCGGGTGGACGAGGGCGACGTGGTCGGCTTCGGCAAGGCCGCCCGCGGCCGCACCTACCCCGCCGTCTACACCAGCGCGAAGATCGGCGGCGTCCGGGGCATCTTCCGCTCCGACGACGCCGGCCGCAGCTGGATTCGACTCAACGACGACCGGCACCAGTACGGCTGGACCGGTAACACCATCACCGGTGACCCACGGATCTTCGGCCGCGTCTACGTCGGCACCAACGGCCGTGGCGTCATCTACGGTGACCTGAGCTGAACGGGTAACCCATGATCGCCGACGCCCTGACCACCCTCCGCTATCGCGCACCGGCCGAAGCCTGGACCGATGCGTTACCGCTCGGCAACGGGCGGCTCGGCGCCATGGCGTTCGGCGGCGTCGAGCAGGACCGCTTCCAACTGAACGAGGGAACCTGCTGGAGCGGCTCACCGGTCACCGCCCGCGGCACCCGGTCCGTCCACGACGGGCCGGGACTGCTGCGGTCCGCCCGCACGGCGCTCGCCGCGGGCGACGTGCGGGTGGCCGAGGCCCTGCTGCAACGGTTCCAGGGCGGCAACTGCCAGGCCTACCAGCCGCTCGGCGACCTGTGGATCGGCCAGCGCCGGCCCCGCGCCGACGACGAGCCGGACGCCTACCAGCGCCACCTCGACCTGCGCTCGGCGGTGGCGTCGCACACCTATCACAGCGCGTCCGGCCGGGTCAGCCAGGAGGCGTGGATCAGCCACGGCGCGCAGGCCCTGGTGATCCGGCGCCGGGTGCAGCAGACCCACAACACCCCGATCCTGCTGCGCCTCACCTCGCCGCACCCGACGGCGGTGACCAGCACGGTCGTCGGCGGGCTCGACATGGTGGTCCGGATGCCGTCGTCGGTGCCGTCGCATCCCGAGCCGGTGGCGTACGATCCGGCGCCGCACGCGGCGGTCACCGCGCTGACCGGCCTGCGGGTGCTCAGCTCCGGGGTCATGACGGCGGCCGGCGAGCAGGTCAAGCTCGACGACGCGGACGAGCTGATCCTGGTGCTGACCGCGGTCACCGACTACGTCGACCCGCTGACCGCGCCGCACGGCGACGTCGACGCGCTGACCCGCACCCTGCACGACCGGCTGGACGCGCTGGCCGCGTCGCTGGCGCACCCGGGCGGGTACAACGCGATGCGGGCGGCCCACGAACGCAGTCACGCCCAGCTGTTCTCCCGGGTCGGGCTGCACCTCGGGGCGCCCCAGGCGGCACCGCGGCTGGACACGGCCGACCGGATCCAGGCGCACGCGGACGGCGAGACCGACCCGGCGCTGGCCGCGCTCCAGTTCCAGTACGGGCGCTACCTGATGATCACCGGCTCCCGGCCGGGCGGCCTGCCGGCCAACCTCCAGGGGCTCTGGAACGACCATCTTCGCCCTCCGTGGAACGGCAACTACACGACCAACATCAACCTTGAGATGAACTACTGGCCGGCCGAGGTGGCGAACCTGCCCGAGTGCCACCTGCCGCTGCTCGACTGGCTCGGGTTCGCGGCGCGGAGCGGCAAAGACGTCGCCCGTACGCTGTACGGCCTGGACGGCTGGACCATGCACCACAACTCGGACGCCTGGTGCTTCGGGTTGCCGTCCGGCGTCGGACACGACGAGGTGAAGTGGTCGTTCTGGCCGCTGGCCGGGGCCTGGCTGAGCCGCCACGTGGCCGACCACTACGACTTCACCCGGGACGTGGACTTCCTGGCGACCCGGGGCTGGCCGATCCTGCGCGACGCGGCGGCGTTCTGCCTGGACTGGCTGGTGCCGGCCGAGGACGGCTCGCTGGGCACGGCGCCGTCCACCTCGCCGGAAAACCAGTACGTGGCGGCGGACGGCCGGCCGGCGGCGGTCACCGCGTCGACCACGGCGGACCTGGTGCTCATCCGCGACCTGCTGACCAACGTGGTGCGCCTGTCGGCGGTGCTCACGTCCGCGTTGTCCTCCTCGGATGCCGACCTGTCGGCGGTGCTGCGGTCGGCGTTGTCCTCGTCGGATGCCGACCTGGTGGCGCGGGCGCAGGCGGCGCTGGCGCGAATCCCGGCCGAGCGCATCGGCGCCGACGGCCGGTTGGCGGAATGGCCGTCGGACGTGGCCGACGCGGAGCCGTCGCACCGGCACACGTCGCACCTGATCGGCGTCTACCCCGGGCAGAGCGTCACGCCGGACACCACCCCCGCGCTGGCCGAGGCGGCGCGGCTCAGCCTGGACGCGCGCGGCCCGGAGTCGACCGGGTGGTCCCTGGCGTGGCGGATCGCGCTGCGGGCCCGGCTGCGCGACACGGAAGGTGCGGCCGAGGCGGTGCGGTACTTCCTGCGGCCGGCGGGGGAGAAGGCCGGCATCTATCTGAACCTGTTCTGCGCGCACCCGCCGTTCCAGATCGACGGGAACTACGGCTTCACGGCCGGGGTGGCCGAGATGCTGCTGCAGTCGCACGCGACCACCGAGGACGTGACCCACCTGCACCTGCTGCCGGCGTTGCCCGCGGCCTGGTCGGAGGGGGCGTTCGCGGGCCTGTGCGCACGCGGCGGCGTGACGGTGGACGCGACCTGGAAGGACGGTGTGCTCGAGGAGGTGCGCCTGCTGAGCGCCACGGCGCGGCGGGTGGTGCTGCGGGCGGGCACGTGGCGGGCCGAGGTGACGACGGAGCCCAAGGTGCCGTACCAGCTGACCATGGCCGCGAGCACCAGCTGTTGACCGCCTTCGACTCGTTGCACCTCGACGCCGTGCCCGACGACGAGGCGCTGCGCCGCGTCTACGAACTCCCCAGCGAGGGGGCCGTGCGCAAGCAGATGACCGAGCTGACCGAGCAGACCCGGCAGTTGATCGCCTGCTCGTCGCTGGTCTTCGTGGCGAGTGTGGACGCTTCGGGCAACTGCGACGTCTCGCCGCGGGGCGGCCCCGCCGGCTTCGTCAGCGTCCTGGACTCGAGAACCGTGGCAATTCCGGACGCGACCGGCAACAAGCGCCTGGACACCCTGCAGAACGTGATCGCGACCGGGCGGGCCGGACTGCTGTTCGTCATCCCGGGCCGCCCCTCGACGCTCCGGCTGAACGGCCGGGCCTGCGTCTCCACCCGCCCCGACCTGTTGTCCCAGCTGACCGCCGTGGGCAAGCCGCCGGCCAGTGCGCTGGTGCTGGGGATCGAGGAGGTCTACCCGCACTGCCCGAAGTCGCTGATGCGCGGCGCGGCCTGGAAGCCGGACCAGTGGCTGCCGGCCGATGCCCAGCCGACGTCGGCCGAGGTGACCCTGGCCCAGTTGCGGATGCCGGACCTGACGATCGCCGACATCGAGCAGGCCGAGGCGGACATGCTGAAGTACCGCTACGAGTAGCGGGTCGCGGGCGACCGGCGGCGCGGCGCCCGCCTCGGTAGCTCTGCCGCCACGTCGCCCAGGCCGTCTCCCGAGGCGGATGTTGTCGAGTTGCTGTTCGGGATAGTTCGTGGACGGCAGCAGACCACCAAGATCTGGCCATGGGGTGGGCGACGGACTTGCGGTGGGGCCTGACGCTGCCCGGGGGCGGGCCGCGGCTGGGGACGGCAGCACCGCCCGCAGCGGGCGGCACCGGCCGCACCACCCACCCAGGTCGCCGTGTGCCACGGGACCGAGCATTACCCGTACCTCTAAGAATGTTGTAGTGGGTTGCAATGGTGTGTGAGACACACTATTGTGATGGGCATGACAATGGATGCGACGCTAGCCGGGCATCTGCAGGAGTTGCGCCGCGGCACGGTGGTCGTGGCCAGCCTCACCGTGCTGCGGACCCCCGGTTACGGCTATTCGCTGCTCGAGACGCTGAGCGCGGCGGGCTTTGAGGTTGAGGCCAACACGCTTTATCCGCTGCTGCGCCGGCTCGAGGCGCAGGGGCTGCTGACCAGCGAGTGGAACACCGACGAGCCCCGGCCGCGGAAGTTCTACCGGACCACTTCGCAGGGTGACGCGGTGGCGGGCGCCCTGCGCACCGAGTGGGCGCGGCTCGACCACGCCGTCAACGACCTCGACGAAACTGCTATCACCCCTGGGAGCGACAAATGACCAGCCTGGTCGACCGCTACGTCTACACCGCGCTGCGCCGGGTGCCGGAAGGGCAGCGCGCCGACATCGACCGCGAGCTTCGCGCCTCCATCGACGACGCCGTCGATGCGCGGGTCGAAGCCGGTGACACGCACGACGCCGCGGTGCAGGCCGCGCTGCGCGACCTCGGCGACCCGGACCGGCTGGCCGACAGCTACGCCGGGCGGGCGGGCTACCTGATCGGGCCGGAGCTCTACCCGGTGTGGCGGCGGCTGCTGCGGCTGCTGCTCACGATTGTGCTGCCGATCGTCGTCGGGGTGACCGTTTTCGTCCAGCTGTTGAACGACCCGGAGATCGGCGCGGTGATCGGCAGCGTGATCAGCGTGATCCTCAACGTGGGCGTGCACATGGCGTTCTGGACCACCCTGGTCTTCGTCGTCATCGAGCGCACCGGACACGGCCGCACCGAGTTGCGCACCACCTGGACCCCGGACGACCTGCCCCAGTACGAACCACGCCACATGTCCGTCACCGACCTGGCCGCCAACCTGGTCTGGCCTGTCCTGCTGATCGCGGCCCTGGTGCTCCAGCAGTTCACGTTCACCGCCGAGCCGGTGCTCAACCCGGCGAACTGGACCTTCTGGTGGCCGTTCCTGATCGTCATGGTCGCGCTCCGGGGTGCGTACTCCGTCTGGATCTACCGGTCCGGCCGGTCGCGCCTGACCGCCGTGGTCAACGCCGCGCTGGTGCTGCTCACCTCGGGTCCGATGGTGTGGCTGCTGGCGACCGACCGGTTCTTCAACCCGGAGTACACCGGCTTCGCCGAGATCGGCACCGGCGACGCCAAGAACTGGATCACCGTCACCGTGATCACGGTCATCGTCCTCACTTCACTGTGGGACATCGCTGACGGTGTGATCCGCGCCCGCCGCGGTCTGCCGGCACCGGTCCCCGGCACCGGAAACACCTACAACTTCGGCTGACCGACCCGGCGCCTCGGCACGGGAAAGGGCTTGCTCCAGCGAGAACTTTCCAAGCCGAGGCGCCGTTCGTTTGATCCATGCGCGTCGCTGGTCCGTGTCCTACCCCGTCGGCCCTCACCCCCAAGGGCCCCCGAGCGAAGGAGTTCCCCGCGTGGCACAGCGATCGCAGAGACGAATGACCCGGGTTCTGGTCGCCGGAGCGGTAGCGCTGGCCGCGGTGGCCGCCGTCACGACCACGCAGCTGGCATCCGCCATGGAGACCACGGTGGTCACCGCGACCATCGAGGTGACCGGCACGTTCGACGGCGAGGGCAACATCTTCGTGGGCGGCGGCGACCTGGGCGACGGCGGCCAGGACGAGGGCCAGGACGCCCTGTTCGAACTCGCCGACGGCGCGACCCTGGAAAACGTCACGCTGGGTGCACCGGCGGCCGACGGCGTCCACTGCCAGGGCAGCTGCACCCTCCGCAACGTCAACTGGCAGGATGTGGGCGAGGACGCGGCCACCTTCCGCGGCACCAACGCCACGGTCCTGATCGACGGTGGTTCCGCCGCCTCCGGCACCGACAAGGTGTTCCAGGACAACCGCGGCGCCGGCGGCTCGGTCACCATCCGCAACTTCGCGGTGAGCGACTTCGGCAAGCTCTACCGCTCGTGCGGCAACTGCTCCACCCAGGCTGCCCGCACGGCCACCTTGGAGAACATCACGGCCACCGGCCCGGGCGACGTCCTGGCCGGCGTGAACGCCAACCTCGGCGACCGCATCACCATCACCGGCGTCACGCTTTCCGGCGACGGTGCCGAGGACATCGGCATCTGCGACATCTTCGAGGGCAACGACACCGGCGACGAGCCCACCAAGATCGGCGACGAGCCGGACGGCGTGGCCTGCGTGGCCGACGGCGTCTCGGTCGGCTAGCTGTTTCGATGAGTCCTCCACCCAAGCTCCGGGTGGGGGACTCACGCTTTTCAGAGGTACGGGCGACGACCCGTCCCGGGGCACACGGCGACGTGGGTGGGTGGTGCGGCCCGAGCCGCCCGCTGCGGGCGGTGCTGCCGTCCCCAGCTCAACCCCCCAACACAACGCCCATCACGCCGGTCACGCCGGCCGACCGCCGACCGCCAGATCTTGTCGAATAGCCCTTCCGCCGGAGCCCGGCGTTGCGAGCCGGCGGCCCGCCGGTGACCTGCGGCGATCTTGGTGGTTTCGCCACCGGATTCGGTGGAGTGCGCGTCAAGGTCTCGAAGGATGCGGCAGCCCGCCTGGAACATTTCGTTTAAATGATGCTTTAACTGGACGTCGGTAGACCGTCGAGGCCAAATCTTGGCGATCTGCGGTCATCGCCGATCATCGCCGAACAGCAGATCGACAACAATCCGTCGCGGACTCGCGCTAGCGGGGGATGTTTGGGGCAAAGGGCTGAGCGAGCGCCGCACTGCCGGGCGGCACATCGCGACTCCACCACACCATGGAGAGCGAAATCGGTGGTGAAGCGTCAAGTTCGATGCAACGGGTGTCGGGCGAAGAGGGCCGGGCAGGCGGGGCGAGGCGGGCAGGCGAGGCGGGCAGGCGAGGCGGGCAGGCGAGGCGGGCAGGCGAGGCGGGCAGGCGGGGCGAGGCGGGCGGCAGCCGCCTAGCATTTCGGCGTGGATATTGCCCATGCACGTCCGGGGGACGTCGGCGCGGTGGCCCGGCTGGTCAACGAAGCGTATGCGGCCGGTGAGGAAGGGCTCTGGGTTGCCGGCACCGCGCGGACCGACGCTGCCGAGGTGGCCTTGCTCGTCGAGGCCGGCGAACTGCTCGTGGCCCGCGACGACAACCGGATCGCCGGCGTGGTGCGGGTGCGGCGGCTGCCCGGTGGCGAGGGCGAGTTCGGCATGCTGGCCACCGCGGGGCGGGACCGGGGCGCGGGGGTGGGTCGTGATCTGGTCGGGTACGCCGAAAAGTGGGCCCGGGACGCCGGGCTCGGCACCATGCAACTGGAACTGCTCGTGCCGCGGAGCTGGCGGCACCCGGTCAAGGAGTTTCTGCGGGGCTGGTACACCCGGCTCGGGTACCGGGTGGTTCGCACCGGGGACTTCGCCGGCGCGTACCCCTCTCTGGAACCTCGCCTAGCCACCCCGTGCGACTTTCTCGTGTTCCACAAAGCGCTTTAGTTGGAGCGCCCACGCGCGGGCGCGGTCGGTCTCGCCGGGGAGCAGCGGGCCCGCGACGCCGGTCACCCGGAACGCCTCGGGTGGGGCGATCAGGTGGCAGCCGAGTTTGCGCAGGCGGCGGTGGGCCCTCTGGGCGGCCGAGCCGGTGAACGGCTTGTCGATCCGGGTAGCGAAGGTGGCCGCGGGCAGGCCGGGCAGCAGAGGTGCGGCGTCCAGGAACTCGCGCAGGCCGATCTCGCGCCTGGTGCCGCCCTGACGGACCGCGTCCTGGCGGGTGGTGGGGCGGCTCAGGCCGAAGGCGTGGGTGGGCGCGCCGGCCACGAGCAGGTCGACACCGTCGAGTGGGGGCATCCGGGTCACGTCCGCCAGGGTGGCACCCAGGGCGTCGGCGATGGCGCGGGCGATGGTTGCGGTGTTGCCGAACTGGGATTCGTAGACGACGAGTGCTCTCATACCCTCACGGTGCGCCGGTCCGCGGGGGGCCGGCAGGGCCTGTCGGCCCGGTGCCGAGGGCCAGGTGGGTCACCGTGTCCGCGCATCCCCAGGCCAGCGTCATGCCGGCACCCCCATGGCCGTACGCGTGGACGAGCCGTCCGTCGCCGGCCGGGACGGCGCTCACCCGGGGGCCACCTCGTCGTGCGGGGCGAAGGCCCACCCGGCTGCCGAGCACCGGGGCGCCCGCCAGTTGCGGTACCAGGGCGACACAGCGCCGGACGATGGCGGCGGCCTCGTCCGGGTCGGGATTCGTGTCGGAGCGGCCCAGCTGGTAGGTGCCGCCGAGCACCACGTCGCGGGTGCGCGGATGCACGTAGGTGACGCCGTCCGGGTGGCCCTCGTCGCGCACCGACTCGTCCAGGCCGGGATTGGCGACCAGCACCACGTGGCCGCGCGCCGGCCGCACGTCCGGGTCGCCGCACAGCTCGCCGGCCGCCAGCCCGGTCGCGTTGACCACCACCGGGGCCTCGGCCTGCGCCTCGGCCAGGTCGGCGATGCGGTGCCGCTCGATCCGGCCGCCCAGCTCCCGCACGCGGCCGGCCAGCCAGGAGAGGTACGTGTCCATCTCGGCCAGCGGTGCGTCGAAGAAGACGTTCTCACCGCGCCGCACCACGTTGCCGGCGGCCGGCGCCCACCAGAGCGGCCCGCCGTCGTCGCGGACCACCATCCGGGTACGCCGCAGCAGCGTGCCCGGCACCCCCGCGTCGATCTGCCGGCGGAACTCGGCGTAGGTCGCGGTGGCCCAGTCCAGCACCCGCGGGTCGGGTTCGGCCCGGGTCGGGTACCAGACCGCCGCGGCCACCGCCGACACGGTGTCGGCGGCCTCGTGCGCGGTCCACACCCGCACGCGCGCGCCGGCCTCGAGGAGCCGGACCGCGGCGGTCAGCCCGATGACGCCGGCGCCCACCACGAGCACGTCGGCCATGTCAGCGCCAGGAGTCCAGCCGGGCCGCCGCCTTGCGTCCCAGGTGAACGGTGTCGTCCCGGTCGGCCGACCCGGATTCCCAGCCGGTGTTGGACACGAACGCGACGGCGTCCCCGACCCGGACCGCGGCCCAGTAGAAGTAGTGCCGCGACCCGTCCCCGACCGGTTCCCCGGTGTCGTCCCGGGCCGGACTGGACCGCTCGACGAGCAGCGACGCGTCCCCCGCTCCGATCGACTCGGTCAGGCTGTTCTTCTTCTCCCCACCCGGACAGTCCCGGACCGCCGCCGCGAGGTCGGTGAGGAACGCCTCGGCCCCGTCCCCCCGGAACACGATGACGTCCTGGTAGATCATCGCCTTGGGGGTGGAGTCCGGCGGCGAGTCCTTGCTCGTGAACGCCAGCGACTGGGTGGCACGCAATCCAACCCGCTCCCGCTGCTCGTAGTCCCGCCCGCAGAACTCCGGCAACTCATGGTCACCCGCACCGAGCCGCTGCGGCTTACCTTTGGCCTTGCCCGGCACGTCCGCCGCCAGCAGGAACGCCGACGCAGGGATGGACGCCGGAATCTCCCGGACACTGGCCGTCGGCGACGGCGCCGCGCTGCTCCCACTTACGGACGGCCCCGCGCTGACCGACGGCACCGACCCCATCGGCGCCGTGGTGACGCCGGTCTCGACCGGGCCGCTGCCGCACCCGGCCGCTAGCAGAGCGCCTGCCGTCGCCGCCGTCCATCGTTTCTTGATGATCGCCCCCATCGGACCTTCATACCGGGGTGGCGGGCTGTGCGCACGGCGCCGGGCTGTCCATATCCCGTCAGCCGCACAGGGTCAGCCCGACAGGGCCCGCCGCGCGTAGGCGCGGACGTCGGCGTCCGGGTCGTTGCCGGCGGCGGTCAGCGCCGCCGACACGTCGGCCCGGCCGGTCCAGCCGGACAGGGATTTCACCGCCGCTCGCCGCACGTCCAGGTTGGTGTCGCGGGCCGCGGTGAGCAGGGCCGGCACCGGCTCGACCGGGGCCAGGGCGGTCGTGCCGCCCGGTGCGGAGGCGGCGGGTTGCCGGGACCGGGAAACCTGTCGCCAGGCCGGGTCGGCCAGGGCGCCCAGCGCCTTCGCGGCGCCCTCGCGGACCTGCCAGGCCGGATCGCTGAGGGCGCTCAGCGCCAGCTCCGCGAGCGCGGGCGGGCAGCCGACCGCGGCCGCCGCCTGCAGGGCGGCGGCCCGCACCAGCACGTCCTCGTCGCCGGCCAGCCGGAGCAGAACCGCGGCACCGCGCGGGTCGGCCACCGTTCCCAGGCCGGCGGCGGCCGCCACCCGGACCTCGCGCGCCGGGTCGGCGGCGACCGCCGCCAGGCCGTCGATGTCGTCGCGGCGCACCAGGCCGCGCACCGCTTGCAGGCGGACCGCGAGGTCCTGGTCGCCCGCGGCCGTGCGGAAGTCGGCCGCGATGCCGAGGCCGGTCACCCGCAGCAGCTCGGCGACCAGCTGGCGGACGGCCGGGTCGTCGCTGCCGGCCGCGCCGCGCAAGCGGGTGGCCAGCGCGGCCGAGGTGGGCAGGACGTCGGCCAGTTCGCGTAGGCCGGAGGCGGCCGCGGCGCGGACCGTGTGGTGCGGGTCGGCCAGGGCGGAGACCAGGGCGTCGGCCGCGCCGGGCGGGGCCACCTCGGTGAGCGTGGCTACCGCGGTCCGGCGGACCTCGGCCTCGGGGTCGTCCAGGAACGGCGTGAAGGCGTCCAGCGCGGGCTCCTGCTCGGCCAGGGACAGGACCGCGACGATGCGGGCCGCGGCGGCGTCGTTGGCGGGGCCGGCGGCGCGTTCGGCCGTGTGCCGGCCGGCGGTGACGGTGAAGTGGCGGGGCTCGGCCACCGGGATCTCGCCGGTGCCGCCGGGCGGGCGGAAGTCGTCGACCGGGACCAGGTATTCGGCCACCGGGCGCTTCACGAACTCCATCTCACCGTCGGGGCGGCGGCGCAGGTTGAGGTGGTAGAGCCACTCGGCGTCGTCGCGGCCGGGGTGGTCGGCGCGGTCGTGGTAGAGGCCCCACCGGCTCTCGGTGCGCACCAGGGAGGCGCGGGCGGCCATCTCGGCGCAGTCGCGGATGAAGGTGACCTCGGCGCAGCGCATCAGCTCGTGCGGTGTCTGCCCGCCCATCTCCTCGATCTCGGTGGTCATCCGGCGGAACGTCTCGACGGCGATCTCCAGTTTGGCCGCGGACTTGGGCGGGGCCACGTAGTCGTTGACGAAGCGGCGCAGCTTGTATTCCACCTGGGGCTGCGGCGGGCCGCCGGGGTGGCGCAGCGGGCGGTAGATCAGCTCGTGCGCGGCGGCGATCTGGTCCTCGGGCAGCGGCGCGGCGGCCGGTCGTGACGGCAGGCCGGCGGCGTGCGTGCCGGCCAGGTCGCCGAAGACGAACGCGCCGATCATGTAGTTGTGCGGGACGCAGGCCAGGTCGCCGGCCGCGTACAGGCCGGGGACCGTGGTGGCGCCGTTCTCGTCGACCCAGACGCCGGACGCCGAGTGGCCGCCGCACAGGCCGATCTCGGAGATGTGCATCTCGACGTCGTGGGTGCGGTAGTCGTGCCCGCGGCCGGCGTGGAAGGTGCCGCGGGTGGGCCGTTCGGTGCTGTGCAGGATGCCCTCGAGCGCGCCGATCGTCTCCTCGGGCAGGTGGCTGAGCTTCAGATAGATGGGTCCGCGGTCGGAGTCGAGTTCGCGGGCCACCTCGGCCATCATCTGGCCGGACCAGTAGTCGCAGTCGACGAAGCGCTCGCCGCGGTTGTTGACCTGGTAGCCGCCGAACGGGTTGGCCACGTATGCGCAGGCCGGTCCGTTGTAGTCCTTGATCAGCGGGTTGATCTGGAAGCACTCGATGCCGGAGAGCTCGGCGCCGGCGTGGTAGGCCATCGCGTACCCGTCACCGGCGTTTGTCGGGTTTTCGTAGGTGCCGTAGAGATAACCGGACGCCGGCAGGCCCAGCCGGCCGCAGGCACCGGTCGCCAGGATCACCGCGCCGGCCGACACCGTGACCAGTTCGCCGCTGCGGGTGTCGAAGCCGACCGCGCCGACCGCGCGGCCCGCATCGGTGAGCACCCGGACCGGCATCACCCGGTTCTCGATCTGGATCAGGTCGCGCATCTCCCGGCGGCGCAGCACCCGGTAGAGCACCTTCTTGACGTCGCGGCCCTCCGGCATCGGCAGCACGTACCGGCCGGAGCGGTGCACCTGGCGCACGGCGTACTCGCCGTACTCGTCCTTCTCGAATTTGACCCCGTAGCGCTCGAGCCGTTGCACCATGGCGTGCCCGCGGGTGGCGGTCTGGTGGACGGTGCGCTGGTCGACGATGCCGTCGTTGGCGCGGGTGATCTCGCGTACGTAGTCCTCGGGGGTGGCCTTTCCGGGGATGACCGCGTTGTTCACGCCGTCCATGCCCATCGCGAGCGCGCCCGAGTGCCGGACGTGCGCCTTCTCCAGCAGCAGCACCCGGGCACCGTGCTCGGCGGCGGACAGGGCGGCCATGGTGCCGGCCGTGCCGCCGCCCACGACCAGGACGTCGCAGTCGAGCGCGCGGCGTTCGGTGACGGGCGGAATCAGCACGGTGAGCTCCCGAGGGCGGTGAGGATTTCGTCGCGGGCGGCACGCACCAGCGGGGTGCCGCGGGTGGCCCGGTCGCGCGGATGGGGCACGTCGACCAGCTTGCGGACGCCGCCGGCGGACAGCACCGCCACCCGGTCGCCCAGGAACAGGGCCTCGTCGACGTCGTGGGTCACGAAGACGACGGTGGCCGGGGTGTCCCGCAGCACGTCGACCAGCAGCCGCTGCATGGCGCCGCGGGTCTGCGCGTCGAGGGCGCCGAACGGCTCGTCCATCAGGATCGCGCGCGGTTCGCCGGCGAGCGTGCGGGCCAGTTGCACGCGCTGCCGCATGCCGCCGGACAGCTGGGCCGGCAGGCGCCGCTCGTGCCCGGCCAGACCGACCTGGGCGAGCCAGTGGTCGGCGCGCTCCCGGCGTTCCCCGCGCGGCACGCCCCGGATGGCCAGCGGCAGTTCCACGTTGCGCCGCACCGTGCGCCAGGGCAGCAGCGCGTCGTCCTGGAAGACCAGCGCGCGGTCGGGGGAGGGTCCGGTGAGTGCCGCGCCGTCGGCGCTGAGGGCGCCCGCGCCGCACGGCAACAAACCAGCGAGCGTACGCAGAAGCGTCGACTTGCCGCAGCCGGACGTGCCCACCACGACGAGCACCTCGCCGGCCCGCACCTGCAGGCTCAGGTCGCGGACCACCGGGTCGCCGCCGTGGCTGAGGCTGACCCGGTCGACGGTCAGCGTGAGGCCGCTCATCGCGCACCCCCGCGGCGGGCCGGCAGCCAGTGGTTGACCCGGCGGCCGAGCAGTTCCACGGCGCCCGCGGTGGCCCAGCCCAGCACCCCGATGGTGACCATGCCGACCAGCACGGCCGGATAGTCCACGATGGTGTACGCGTGCCAGGTGCGATACCCGACACCGAAGTCCCCGGAGATCATCTCGGCAGAGATCACGCAGATCCACGACACCCCCATGCCGACCGACAGGCCGCCGAACACCCCGGGCAGGGCGCCGGGCAGCACCACGCTGGCCAGCACCCGCAGCCGGCCGCCGCCCATGGTGCGCACCGCGTCCTCCCAGACCGTCGGCAGCGCCCGCACCGCGTGCCGGGTGCTCACCATGATCGGGAAGAACGCCGCGGTGAAGGTGATGAACACGATGCCCTGCTCGTTGCGCGGGAACAGCAGGATCGCGATCGGCACCAGCGCGATCGCCGGGATCGGCCGGATCACCTCGAACAGCGGCTGGAGCAGGTCGGACAGCAGCCAGGACCGGGCCACCGCGATGCCGGCCGCGACGCCGGCGACCGCGGCCAGGGTAAAGCCGGTGAGGATGCGCACCAGGCTCTGCGCGATGTCCAGGTAGTAGACCGGGTCGCCGAGCAGCCGCCCGAACTGGCCGGACACCTCGACCGGGGTGGGCAGCCGGTCGAAGCGCACCCACGCGGTCACGTCGGCGGCGGTGAGCCACTGCCAGAGCAGCAACGCCCCGATCAGCGACCCGGCCCGGATCGCCCACCGCCAGGCCCCGGCGGTGCGCGGCGCCGGGGCGGGCACGGCCGGTGCGCGCGGCTCGTCGAGGGTGGCCAGCGCGGTCATGACGCTTTCACCGCCTCGGCGTAGGAGATCTTCGCGCTGCCGCTGTGTGCCGCCACGTACTTCGCGGCCGCGGTGGCGGTGACGAACGGGAAGAACTGGACGCCGTCGCGCACCCAGTGGCTCTTGTCGGCGAACCAGCGAGTCCCGGTGACGGCGTCCGGCACGTACCCGGCCCGGATCTTCTTGCCGGTCGCCTCGATGGACTTGACCGCTTTGAGCAGGCAGGTGGGGTCGGCGGCGGGCTGGGTGCCGGTCGCGCCGAACACCCACAGCTCGCCGGCCGTCGCCGGGTCCTGCACCGGCTTGTTGCACACCGGGTCGGTGCCGGCGATCACGGCCTGGTTGGCCGTGGCCGACTCCAGTGCGGCGTACTCGGCGCCGACCGCCTCCTTGACCGGGGCGTCGTCGACGAACGCGGCCAGGTCGATGTTCTGCAGCACGCCGATCGAGGTCAGGAACGGCACGTCTGTCGCCAGCGCGGCGCGCAGCTGCGGCTTGAGGCTGAGGTCGAAGGTGGCGATGCCGTTGGCGCCGTTGTAGAGGTAGACCACCTCGGCGGGCAGCCCGGTGTTGGTGGCGACGATCTCGGCGGCGGCCAGCGGCTGCTGCCAGAGGAACTTCGTGGCGTCCAGCTGTGCCTGCAGAAACGCCTTCAGGACCTCGGGATTCTCCGTGGCGTACGCCTCACGGACCACGGTGCCGTGCAGGGTCGGCTGGCCCAGCTCGCCGCCGTCGTAGAGCACGGTGGCCTGCCCCTTGTGCACCAGCAGCCCCGGCCAGGCCACGAACTGGGACAGCGCGTCCACGTTCCCGGACTCCAGGGCCGACGCGCCGACCGGCGGCTGCTGGTTTTCGACCTTGACCTCGGCCTCCGGCACGCCCGCCTTGCGCAGTGCCTGCACGAGCAGGCCGTGCGCGGCCGAACCGGAGCTGGTCGAGACCACCTTGCCGCGCAGCTGGGCCAGCGTGGTGACCGGCGAGCCGGGCGCCACCACCACGGTGTTCAGGGCGCCGCGCAGGTTGTATCCGGTGACCGCGACCATCTTGGTGCGGGTCTGCTCGGACTGCTGGCCGCGGGCGCCGTTGATGAGCAGCGGGTAGTCGCCCATCGAGCCGATGTCGATCTTGCCGGCCATCATCTGCGCGGTGATCGGCGCGCCGGTGTCGTAGTCCTGCCACTTGACGGTGTACTTCTTACCGGTCGCCTCGAGCCGCTTCTCGAAGTAGGCCTGGGCGCGCAGCAGGGTGCCGGCGGTGACCGTGTTGATCGTCTTGGACTGGTAGCCGACCACCACGGTCTCGGCGTCGTCGGCAGCGGCCTGCCCGGCCACCGTGCATCCGGCGGTCGCGGTCAGCAGGGCGAGGGCGGCGGCGAGGCGAAGTCTCATCGGGTGGTCCTTACCTGATCAGGAACGGCATGTTGACGGTCACGGCGCCGGTGGGGCAGCGGGCCGCGCACGGCCCGCAGTACCAGCACTCGTCCACGTGCATGTAGGCCTTGCTGGTGTCCGGATCGATCGCCAGCGAGTCGAGCGGGCACATGTCGACGCACAGTGTGCACGCGTCGATGCATAGGCTCTCGTCAATGGTTACCGGCACGTCGATCCGCTGGTTGACCAGGGGCATGGTTCCTCCGCAGCTGGGTTCGGAAGGTCAGGCGGTCGCCGCGGAACCGGATCCACTCCAGGTCGACCGGGCGGCCGTCGGCCAGGTGGGTGAGCCGCTCGACCATGAGCAGCGCGGCCCGGTCGGCGACGTCGAGCAGGGCGGCCGAGTGCGGGTCGGCGTTGACCGCCTCGACGCTGATGTCGGCCGAGCCCAGGGGCTGGCCGGTGAGCTGCTCGATCAGCACGAAGATGTCGCGGTGGGCGAGGTCCTCGCCGAGCAGCGGGGCGCCGATGTCATGCGGCAGGTAGGTGAGGTCGAGCGACACCGCCACCCCGTCGAGGCGGCGGACCCGCTCCAGGTAGACCACCGGCTCGTCGCCGGGGATCCGCAGCCGCCGGGCGACCAGCGCGGGCGGGCGGATCACGGTGCTGGTCCGGACCTCGTTGGTGATCTCGCCGTGCTGGTGCAGGGTCTCGGCGAGGCCGGCCAGGTGGTGCAGGCCGTGCGCGTACTTCGCGGTGACCACCGTGGTGCCGACCCCGGGCAGCCGCTCCACCAGCCCCTCGGCGGCGAGCAGGCCGAGCGCGGCGCGCACGGTGTTGCGGGACACCTCGAACTCGGCGCAGAGCAGGCCCTCGCGGGGCAGGTGGCCGGCCGGGTACGCACCGGTGAGCACCTGATGGCGCAGGACGTCGGCAACCTGGCGGGCCCGGTCGGCCCGCCGCCGGCGCGCGTCGGCCAGCGCGGCCGGGTCCTTCGTCATGGCAGAAACCTACGAACCTCGTAGGAGATGTGGAAGTGCCCGGCCGCAGCGCCGCCTTTTTACTCCGTTGCCGTGGCGCTGAGCTGCGGTTCCGTGGACGGGCCGGATCGTTGCGCCGGGGAACAAGTCCGCATCCTGGAACGGAAAAGCGCTCAGGTGCTCCGGTGCCCGGCCGATGGGCGGGCCACGTCGCGGGAGTGATCATGCTGCCGTGCACGGGAGGGAGACAACGTGGGCATGAAACTGAGGGCGGGGCTGACCAGCCTGCTCACCACCGTCGGCCTAGCGGCGGTGGCCACCCCGGCTGCGGCCGCCGGTCCGCCGGTCGACGTGATCGTCCGGACCGCGTCGCCGGCGGCGCTGGCCGGGGCCGAGGCGCTGGTCCGGCGCTCGGGCGGCACGATCGAGCGGGACCTGGCCGTGATCTCGGGATTTGCCGCCCGGGTGCCGTCCGGCGTGGTGGCGGCGCTGGAGCGCACGCCGGGCGTCGACGAGGTCACCGCCGACGGCACGGTCCGGATGAAGGGCCGGAATTGGATCGACGACGGCGGGGCGAACGCCACGGTCGGCACCGTGAAGAGGGCGGCCGGCGGCAAGAAGACCAACACGGTGGCCCTCACCGGCGCCGGTGTCGGGGTGGCGCTGATCGACTCCGGCGTCGCGCCGGTGCCCGGGCTGAGCCAGCCCGGCAAGGTGGTCAACGGGCCCGACCTGTCCTTCGAGTCGCAGACCCCGGGCCTGGTCAACATCGACTCGTACGGGCACGGCACGCACATGGCCGGCATCATCGCCGGCAACGATCCGGCCACCGGCTTCGAGGGCCTGGCCCCCGGCGCCAAACTGATCAGCCTCAAGGTGGCGGCGGCCGACGGTGCCGCCGACGTCTCCCAGGTGATCGCGGCGATCGACTGGGTGGTCACGCACCGCAACGACCCGGGACTCAACATCCGGGTGCTGAACCTCTCGTTCGGCACCGACTCGACCCAGAGCGCCCTGCTCGACCCGCTCTCGTACGCGGTCGAGGCGGCGTGGCGCAAGGGCATCGTGGTGGTCGTGGCAGTCGGCAACGACGGGCCCACCGCGTCCCGGGTGACCATGCCGGCCGCGAACCCGTACGTGATCGCGGTGGGCGCCGCCGACGCGAACGGCACCGAGATCCGCACCGACGACACGGTGGCCTCGTTCTCCACCCGCGGCAGCTACAGCCGGCACGCCGACCTGCTGGCCACCGGCCGGTCCATAGTCTCGCTGCGGGTGCCCGGCTCGTACATCGACCTGGCCTACCCGGGCGCCCGGGTGACCGACACCACATTCCGCGGCAGCGGCACCTCACAGGCCACCGCCGTGGTCTCCGGTTCCGTCGCGCTGCTCCTGCAACAGCGGCCCGGGCTCACCCCGGACCAGGTCAAGAAGCTGCTCATGGAGTCGGCCGACCCACTGACCGGCGCCGACCCGATCGCCGCGGGTGCCGGGCAGCTGGACATCGCCGGGGCGGCCGCGCTCAGCGTCCCGCTGACCGCGCGCCAGCTGTTCCTGCCGGCCACCGGCCTCGGCACGCTGGAGGGCGCCCGGGGCAGCTCGTACGTCGTGGACGCGGTCACCGGCCGGGCCCTGACCGGGGAACGCGATATCTTCGGCGCGCCGTGGCGGCCGCTGGTCTGGACCCCGCTGGCCCGGGACGGCCGGGCCTGGACCGGGGGCACCTGGAACGGGAAGGTCTGGAGCGGTTCGGCCTACAACGGCACGTCATGGGCGTCCGTGACCTGGAACACCGCCACCTGGACGTCGCTGAACTGGGCCGGCCGGGCCTGGACCGGCACGGACTGGAGCGGCCGCGCCTGGACCGGGCGGGCCTGGACCGGCCGCGCCTGGACCTCCGGGACCTGGCTGGGCCGGGCCTGGACGGGCCGGGCCTGGACCTAGGTCCTCAACTGTGCCTCCCGGCGGCCGACAGACAGGGTGTCGACCGCCGGGAGGCCGAGGACTCTCCGCCGAGAAGAGGGACGAAATGAAGGCCGCTGCCCGTGTTGCCGGACTGACCGCCATGCTGGCGGCGGTCTCGGTCGCCGTGCAGTTGCACTGGTTCTCCGGCATGCGGCCGGTGACCGGTCGCGACCTGATCGTGGCGGCCGTCCTCGCCGTCCTCTTCGTGCTGGTCGAGCGGTTCGTGGTGCAGTTGCCGGTACGCCGCGGCGCGCACACCCTGACGCTCAGCGAGATTCCCACGGTCATCGGGCTGGTGCTGCTGCCGCTCCCACTGCTGGCCGCCGCCCGGGTCCTCGGCGGCCTGGTCGGGCTGGCCGCGCTGCACCGGCAGCCGGTCGGCAAGATGGCCTTCAACCTCGCCCTCTACCTCACCCAGGTGACCGTCGCGGGCCTCGTCGTCTCGGCGGTGGCCCACGGCGCCGACCCGCTGAGCCCGCTGGGCTGGGCCGGCGTGTTCGTCGGCACGTTCGCCGCCGACCTGGTGTCGATCGTGGCGATCACCGCGGTGATCGCGATGCACGACGGCTCGCAGCAGTGGTGGCGGATGCTCAGCTCGGACGTCAAGGAACTGCTCCAGGTGCCGGTCGTGCTGCTGACCACCACCCTCGGCCTGGTCACCGCGATCGTGAGCCGCGAGCAGTGGCCGGCGCTGGCGCTGCTCGCCATCCTGGCCGTGGTGATCTACCGGGTGCTGGCCGCGTACTGGCAGCAGACCCAGGGGCACGCCCAGGTGGAGGCCCTCTACGGGTTCACCCGGTCGCTGAACGGCTCGGCCCACCCCGACGAGGTGGCCCGCGTGGTGCTCGACCGGGCCCGCGAACTGGTCCGCGCCGACGAGGCCGAACTGCTGCTGGACGGCGGCGCCGGCCTGGTACGGATGCGGCTGGCCGGCCGGGACGAGTTCTCGTCGGGCGCCACCACCCACCACCCGGACGCATGGTGGGCGCCGGCCCGCGACGGCCGGGCCGTGCTGATCCCGGAGACCGGCATGGCGGTCCCGGTCGCCCTCGACGACTCCACCGGCGTGCTGCTGGTGCGCGAGCCGATGGCCGACATCGCCGGCTTCACGGCGGAGCACCACCGGCTGCTCGAGGCCGTCGCGGCGCACGCCGGCGTGACCCTCACCAACGCCCACCTGCTCGACCGGCTGCGCCAGATCGGCCTGCACGACGCCCTCACCGGCCTGCCCAACCGCCGCTTGGTGCTGGACGACCTGCGGGAGGCGCTGGAGCGGCGGCCGGAGACCGGCGTGGTCGGCGTGCTGCTGCTCGACCTCGACCGGTTCCAGGAGATCAACGACGCGCTCGGCCACGTGGTCGGCGACAGCGTGCTGCGCGAGGTCGGCTCCCGGCTCCAGCACCTGTTCGGCGAGCGGGCCACCGTGGGCCGCCTGGGCGGCGACGAGTTCGCGCTGGTGATCCCGTCGGCGGCCAGCGCCGAGGCGGTCCTCGACCTGGCCTACGAGGTCTACCGGGCGGTGGTCGAGCCGATCGAGGTGGGCGAGCTGACCCTCAGCACCCCGGCCAGCATCGGCGTCTGTCTCGCGCCCGAGCACGGCAGCGACCCGGACACCCTGGTGCAGCGCGCCGACGTGGCCATGTACGCGGCCAAGAACGCGCGCGCCGGGGTCCGGGTCTACCAGGCCGAGGACGACCGGAACACGCCGCGCCGGCTGGCCCTGATGGCCGACCTGCGGGCCGCCGTCGAGCAGAACCGGCTCGAGGTGCACTACCAGCCCAAGGTCGACCCGGCGTCCGGCCGGGTGATCGGCGCCGAGGCGCTGAGCCGCTGGTTCCGCGCCGACGGCACCGTGCCGCCGGACGAGTTCATCCTGCTCGCCGAGCGCTCCGGCCTGATCCGGACGCTGACCCGCAACGTGCTGGACACCGCGCTGGCGGCCTGCGCCGGGTGGCGCCGGGACGGTCACCACGACATGACCGTGGCGGTCAACCTGTCGCCGCAGACGATTGCCGACCGCGGCCTGGCCGAGGACGTCCGGGTGGCGCTGCTGCGGCACGGGCTGCCGGCCGCCGCGCTGACCCTGGAGATCACCGAGACCGGCCTGATGGCGGACCCGACCAACAGCCTCGCCACCCTGGAGACGCTGCGCGGCATCGGCGTGAAGCTCTCGGTCGACGACTTCGGCACCGGGCACTCGTCCCTGGGCCGGCTGTCCGAACTGCCGATCCAGGAAGTCAAGATCGACAAGGGCTTCGTCCGCGACCTGACGACCACGGCGGGCCGGCGCGCGGTCACCGACGCCACCCTGCACCTGGGCCGTGCCCTCGACCTCCTGGTCGTGGCCGAGGGCGTGGAGACCCGCGAGGAGTTCGACTACCTGCGCGCCCACGGCTGCGGTGCGGTGCAGGGTTACTACGTGTCCCGGCCGCTGCCGGCCGCCGCGTTCACCGCCTGGCTGGCCGACCGGCCGGCGCGCAGCTACCTGGCTGCCTGATCCTCCCGCTCCTCCTCGGCGGCGGCCCAGCCGTCGATGGCGTCCCGGACCACGATCACGTCGGCCCGGCCGGTCTCCTCGATCCGGCGCACGTCGTCGGCCAGCGACCGCAGCACCTCGACCGCCGCTCGCCGGTGGCCGGCCTGCGCGCGCAGCATGGCCGCCAGGTGCCGGGCCCACAGCGTGTCGACGTGGTCCGGGTCGAGCACCCGGCCGTACTCCCGGGCCAGGTGGTCGGCGCGGCCGATGGCGTCGTCCAGCGCGCCCGCTTCGGCCTGCCAGAGCGCCAGGTTGTATTCGGCGTCCAGCAGTTCGTGGCCGCTGACGCCGGGCACCCGGCGGAACTCGTCGAGCAGCGCGGTCAGGTGCGCCACCGCGACCGCCGGTGACTCGGTCGCGCCCAGGTGACCGGCCAGCGTGATCCGGGTGTTCACGGTGTCCCGGGCGGCGCGGCCGAGGACCCGCTCGTAGTCGGCGATCAGCGCGCGCAACTGGTGGACGGCCTGACCGGTGTCGCCGGTGGCGTCCAGCCAGACGGCGATGCCGTGCCGGGTGGCCAGGGTGTTCACGGCGTCCGGGCCGAGCACCCGGGTGCGCACCGGCAGCAGATCGCGCAGTTCGGCCAGGGCCTGCTCCGGGGCGCCGGCCCGGCCGTACGCCCAGGCCAGGTTGTTTCGGACGGTCAGGGTGTCCTCGTGCTCGGCGCCCAGGCAGCGCTCGACCACCGGGCGCAGCCCCGACCAGTAGCCGACCGCGGCGTCGAACAGGCCCATCTGCGGCAGGCTGTTGCCGGCCCGGAACACCAGCGGGTGCAGCCGGTCGGTGCAGAGCGCCTCCACGCCGTCGTCGAGCAGCGCCCGGGTGTTGCGGCGCAGCAGGTCGACCTGGGCGGTGTCGCCCTCGACCGCGGGCCAGATCGCCAGCAGGCAGTCGGCGGCGCAGCGGGTCAGGTCGCCGGTCTTGTCCGGCTCGGCCGTGCGGACGGCTTCGTGCACCGGCTCGGGCAGGTGGATCGTCTCGCCGGCCCGGTCGGGGCGGCACAGGCCGGTCAGCTGCAGGGCGGCCAGCCCGGCGGCGAGGTCGGCGGCGGTGGTGGCGGTGCCGCGGCGGGTGGTGACGAGGTCGAGCAGCGCGGGCGCGGTGAGGGCCGCGGCGGGGGCGCCGGCCGGGTCCAGGCGCGCGGCCACCTCGAGGACGGGGCGGGCTACGCCGGCGGGTTCGCGGGCGTCGGCGGCGTCGAGGGCGAGGGCGCCGGGGGAGGCCTCGGGGAGGGCGCGGAGGCGGGCCAGGTAGGTGCGGCAGGTCAGGTCGCGGTCGAGGATCACGGCGGCGGCCTGTGCCAGTGCCAGCGGGAGGTGGCCCAGCGCGGTGGCCAGGTCGGCGGCGCCGTCGAGCCGGTGCTGGCCGGCCGGGGTGGCGGTGCCGGTCGGGGTGGGGCTGGTCGCGGCGGTTGCGGGTGGGGTGGTGGCCAAGCGGTCGGTCAGGTAGGTCAGGGACTCGGTGGGCGTGAAGGGGCCGGTCCGCTGGGCGGCGGGTAGGGGCAGGCGGGTGGTCACCACGGTGCGGCCGGGGGCCTCGGGGGGCCAGAGGCCGTCCAGATCGGCTACGTCCCGGACGTCGTCGAGCACTACCAGCCAACGGCGTTCGCTGCGGCTGAGATGGGCCGGTAGCTGGTGCGCGGCCTCGACGGGGTCGTCCGGGTTGCCCGCAGAGAGCTCGCGCGACGTGGTCGCGTACGTGGAAATGATGTTGGCTCTGGAATTTGCGGTTATCCAGATGACCAGTTCGGCATCCTGCGCGAGTGCGGCGGCCAACTGGGTCTTGCCGGTGCCGGCGGGGCCGCTGAGGACGGTGCGGGGGGCGGTGGGCACCGTGCGGGGCTGGTACGCCTCGGCCACCGGTGGGATCGGGCCGATCCAGCGCGGGGGCTCGACCGGTGCGGTGCGGGTGCGCTCGAATTCGCGTCGCCAGTAGGCCAGGTCGAGGTCGGGCGGCTCCTCGGCGGTGGCGTGGCAGGTGCGCAGGAAGCCCTCCACCAGCGTCCAGTCGAGCTGGTCGGGGATGGGGGAGGGAGGTTGTCCACAGTGGTGCCGCCAGAGCCGCAGCTGGAGGGCGAACACACGTTGAGCGTCCCAAGGCATAGCCGACAGTAAACGCGTGATCGCTGGATGTGTCGATGCTCGAACGGGGGTCGCCATGGCCGGCGACCCCCGCTCCCGGTCAGCGCAGACCGGTGGTGGCGATGCCCTTGACCAGGTATTTCTGGCCGGCGATGAAGAAGCCGATGACCGGTGCCAGGGAGACGAACGACATCGCGAACATCTCACCCCACATGCTCTGGCCCTCGGAGTCCATGAACTGGCGGACGGCCAGCGGCACCGTGTAGAGCTGTGGATCGGTCAGGTAGAGCAGGGGTTCGAAGAACTCGTTCCACACCGAGATGAATGTGAAGATCGCGGTGGTGGCGAAGGCCGGCATGCACAGCGGCATGATGACCTTCCAGAACGTGCGGAACGGCCCGCAGCCGTCGATCCGGGCGGCGTCGTCCAGTTCGGTCGGCAGCGCCCGCATGAACTGCACCATCAGGAAGATGTAGAACCCGTTGGTGGCCAGGAAGTTCGGCACCAGCAGCGGATAGTACGTGTTCAGCCACTCCAGCTTGTCGAACAGCACATACCGGGGGATGGTCAGCACGTGCGCCGGCAGCATCATGGTGCCGAGCATCATCGCGAAGAACAGCTTGCGGCCGGCGAACTGCAGGCGGGCGAACGCGTACGCGGCCAGCGAGCAGGACAGCAGGTTGCCGACGATGCTCAGCGTCACGATGACGAACGAGTTCATCAGGTACAGCGAGAACGGCTCGGCGAGCGCGTTCCAGCCCCGTGGGTAGTTGGACGGATCCCACGTCGAGGGCCACAGCGACTCGTCGGTGAAGACGGTGTTGCTCAGCTTCAGCGAGCTGGACACCATCCACAGCAGCGGGTACATCATCACGAGGCCGATCGCGATGAGCACGACGTGGCGCAGGAACCGGCGTCCCGGGGTGGCCTTCGAGTTGGCGACGCCGCCGTCCGGCTCCTGGCTGGAGGGAGCCTTCCGCCGGGTCATGGTGATGGTCATGTGGTTCCGTCTCAGTTGTCGTAGAAGACCCAGTACTTGGCGGCCAGGAAGTTGACGGCGGTGAACCCGGCGACGATCACCAGGAGCAACCAGGCCAGCGCGGACGCGTAGCCCATGTCGTACTCGGCGAAGCCCTTCTGGTACAGGTACAGGTTGAAGAACAGCGTCGAGTCGGCCGGGCCGCCGGAGCCGCCGCTCATGACGTAACCCTGCGTGAAGGTCTGGAAGGACGCGATCAGCGACTGCACCAGGTTGAAGAAGATGATCGGGCTCAGCAGCGGCAGCGTGATCGAGCGGAACTGCCGGGCCGCCGAGGCGCCGTCCATCGACGCGGCCTCGTAGTACATGGTCGGGATCTGCTTGAGGCCGGCCAGGAAGATCACCATCGGCGAGCCGAACGTCCAGATGTGCAGCAGGATCAGCGTGGTGAGCGCGTAGTCCGGATCCGACGTCCAGCCCGGCCCGGCGATGCCGAAGAAGCCGAGCGCCTTGTTGACGATGCCGTTGTAGCCGAAGATGTAGCGCCACAGCATCACGATCGCCACGCTGCCGCCGAGCAGCGACGGCAGGTAGTACACGCTGCGGTAGATCGGCAGGCCGCGGATGCCGCGGTGCAGCACCATGGCGACGCCGAGCGCGGCGATCAGCGACAGCGGCACCGACACCAGGGTGTAGATGAAGGTGACCTTGAGCGACTGGTGCAGCTTGGCGTCGCCGAGCATCTCCTTGACGTTGTCCAGCCCGGACCACTTCGGCGGGTTGAGCAGGTTGTAGTCGGTGAACGCCAGGAACAGCGAGGCGATGAACGGCCCGACCGTGAAGAGGATGCCGATGAACCACGGCAGCAGGAAAAGGTAACCGGCCTTGTCCTGCCGCCGCCGGCGTTTCTTGTCGAGCGTGGGGACGAGAGCTGTCACGCGGTGAGTGCCTTCTCTGCCTCGGTCTTGAACTGGGCGGCAGCGGCAGCGGGGGTGATCCGCTTGAACTCGACCTCGGTGCTGATCGACTTGAGGATGTTGACCAGCTTGCTGCCGCCGACCGGGTACGGGTACGACGGGGGCAGCTTCTCACCCTGCAGCTTCGTCAGGTACTCGGTGGCCTTCTGGTCGTCCGGCGCCAGCGTGGGCGCGACCGCGGCGGCCACCTTCTGGCTGGCCGGCACGCCCCGGGTGGTGCCGGTGGCCTTCGCGCCCTCCACGTCGTTGACCAGGAAGTTGAGCAGCGACAGGGCCTCCTGCGGGTGCTTCGACTGGGCCGCGATCGACCACAGGTGCGGGCAGTCCACGGACTGGCCGCGCCGGGTGCCCTGCACCTCGCCGGGCATCCGCAGCAGCACCAGGTTGCCGCCGGCCGCCTCGTTGTAGCCGAGCAGGTTGTTGGTCGGGATGATCTGCGAGGCGATCGACTTCGCGGCCAGGTAGGACTGGGCCGGCGACGAGCCGCGGTTCTGGTCGATGAAGCCGGCCGGCGGGAAGCCCTTCTCGGCGCGCATCTTGTTGACCATCTCGTACCAGGCGGTGACGGTGCCGGTGGTGACGCCCAGCTTGCCGTCCGCGGTGAACAGGTCCTCGCCGCGCTGGCGGGTGAAGACGATCAGGTTGGCGAGCGTGTACGGCTCGAAGTTGGTGCCGTAGACCTTGCCGCCGCTCTTGGCGGTGACCTCCTTGGCGAACGCGGCCAGGTCGTCCCAGCTCCACTTGTCGCCGTCCGGGATCGCGACGCCGAACTGGTCGGTGAGGGTCTTGTTGATCACGAAGCCGACGGTGTTCAGGCCGGCCGGCACGCCGAAGGTCGACTGCCCGACCGTGCCGAGCGCCTTGGCGCCGTCGGAGAGTGCGGACGTGTCCACCTTGTCGGCGTGCTTCGTCAGGTCGAGCAGCGAGCCGCGGCCCGAGTACTCCACCAGGCTGTCCAGGCGCATCGCCATCAGGTCCGGCGGGTTGCCGGCGGCGAAGCGGGTGACCAGCTTGTCCTTGTACGGGGTGCTGTCCTGGTACTCGGTCTTGACCCGGATGTTCGGGTTGGCGGCCTGGAACAGGTCGAGCGCCTTCTGGGTGACGGTGGCCCGGTCGGCGGCGCCCCACCACACCATGTTCAGCTCGACCTTGCCGTCGCCTTCCTCGCTCTTACCGCCGAAGCCACGACCGCAGGCGGGCAGGGTGGCGGCGAGTCCGGCGAGCCCGGCGACCTTGAGCGCGTCGCGCCGGCCGATGTTATTCACAGTGGGTCCTTCCACAGAACTGGCATCAATTTGTTTCAGTGTTTTATCTATCGAGTGGCTTGCATGTCAACGGCCTGCCCACCTCGACTTTTAGCAGTGGGACCAATTTGTTACAGAGATTGACGTAACTGGCGGGCCGCAGGTAGCTTGGCGTCCGCCGGGCACCGCACCGGCCACGAGGCGGGAGGTGCCGATGGTTCAGGGGCACGCCGACAACGGCGCGTCGGTCGATTTGACCTGCGAAGGAAGGGCGGTTGCCCGGTACGTCTGGGACCCGCAACTACCCACCGCGGTCTCGCCCCGGCCCTACCTGCACCCGGTCACCACGCTCGGCGGGACCACGGTCACCGGCTTCATGCCCGACGACCACGAGCACCACCTCGGCGCGAGTATTGCCATCCCAGTGCTCAACCGTGCCAACTTCTGGGGCGGGCGCACATATGTGGCGGGGCGCGGCTCGGTGCGGCTGGACAACCACGGCCGCCAGCTGCACGCCCGCTGGATCAGCCGATCCGCCGACCGCCTGGTGCAGGAGCTGTGGTGGATCGGCCGGGACGGCGAGCCGCTGGCCAAGGAGGAGCGGACCCTCGCGGTGCAGCCGGTCGGCACCTCGGCCTGGCAGCTGCGGGTCGGCTTCACGCTGCGCAGCTGCACCGGGGAGCCGCTGACGGTAGACAGCCCCGGCGCCCGCGGCCGGGCCGGTGCCGGTTACGGCGGGTTCTTCTGGCGCGCGCCGGCCGGCCTGGAGCGGGTCCGCGCCTTCGGCGAGGGCAACAACAGCGACGTGCACGGCACCAAGCAGTCGTACGTGGTGCTGACCGGTCGCCGGCCCCGCGCCGACGCCTGGACGCTGATCTTCACGACCGGAGCGGAGGATCCCTGGTTCGTGCGCGCCACCGACTACGCCGGGGTCTGCCCGGCCATCGCCTGGGACCGGCCGCTCGTGGTGGCCCCCGACGCCGAACTCACCCGGACCCTGTCGGTGCTGGTCGCCGACGGCCCGCCCACCGAGCAGCTGGTGGCGCAGGCGGCGGGCGCGGCGGTGGCGTCGTGAGCTCTCCCCGGAGCGTCTCCCCATGGATCGCCGACAACGGCGACGGCACGTACCGCAACCCCGTTCTGTTCGCCGACTGGTCCGACCCCGACGTGGTCCGGGTGGGCTACGACTACTACCTGATCGCGTCCAGCTTCAACCGGGTGCCGGGGCTGCCCGTGCTGCACTCCACCGACCTGGTGAACTGGCAGCAGATCGGGCACGCGCTGACCCGGCTGACGCCCGAGGCGTTCTATTCCACGCCGCGTCGCGGCTGCGGGGTGTGGGCGCCCGCGATCCGGCACCACGCCGGCAAGTTCTGGATCACCTACCCCGACCCGGACCACGGCATCTACGTGCTGACCGCGACCGACCCGGCCGGGCCGTGGTCGGCGCCGCGGCTGGTGCTGCCCGGCCGCGGGCTGATCGACCCGTGCCCGCTGTGGGACACCGACGGCAGCGCGTACCTGGTGCACGGCTGGGCCAAGTCCCGGTGCGGCTTCAACAACCGGCTCACCGCATACCGGATGACGCCCGACCTGGGCCGGCCGCTGGACACCGGCTCGGTGCTGGTGGACGGCGACGCCATCCCCGGCTGCCGCACGCTGGAGGGCCCCAAGTGGTACCACCGGGACGGCTGGTACTGGATCTTCGCACCCGGCGGCGGGGTGGCGAACGGGTGGCAGTACGCGATGCGGTCGCGCAGCGTGCTCGGCCACTACGAGCCGCGGATCGTGCTGGCACAGGGCGACACCGACGTGAACGGGCCGCACCAGGGAGCGTGGATCGATTCGCCGGCCGGCGAGGACTGGTTCGTGCACTTCCAGGACCAGGGTGCGTACGGGCGGGTGGTGCACCTGCAGCCGATGAAGTGGGCCGCCGACGACTGGCCGGTGATCGGTTCCGGCGGCACGCCGGTGGCGAACCACCGCAAGCCCGCGGACGGGCCGGGGGTGCCCTACGCGCCGCCGGTCAGCGACACGTTCCCCGGCGGCGTGCCCGGGCCGCAGTGGACCTGGCCGGCCAACCCGGCGTCCGGCTGGCTGGTGCCCCGCACGTCCGGCGACGGCCTCCGGCTGGCCTGCGTGCCGTGGCCGGACAGCGACCTGCGCGAGGTGCCCAACGTGCTGGGCCAGCGGTTGCCGGCGCCGGCCGTGCGGGCCACCACGGAGGTGCGGCTCACGGCCGGGACGGGGGCTCGGGCCGGGCTTCTGGTTCATGGGCACGCGTACGCCTGGATCGGCCTGGAACGGCGGGCCGGCGCGACGTTCCTGACCTGCCGCTCGGCGGAAGTGGACGGCTCGCCGGAGCGGGACCTGGCCGCGCCGGTCGAGGTGCCGGCCGACTCTTCGGTGCTTTTGGAAGCCACCGTCAGTGAAGGTGCGGTGGTGCGGTTCGGCGCTCTTTGTGATTCCGCCCGGCTCGATGTCGGCACCGCGTTCACCGCCACCCCCGGCGGCTGGATCGGTGCCACGCTGGCGCTGTTCGCGACCGCCCGGCCCGGGAACGGAGCGGGACACGCCGATTTCGGGTCCTTCGAGGTCACCTGACCATCGGGATCGATGTGCCCCTACACTGTGTCGGCCTTATGTTACCGAGAACGACCGTCCGGAGGCCTGCGTGACGACGGGTGACGCCCCAGCGGTCCTGCGTGTCGCCGGCCGCACCGTCGCCGAGTACGCGTGGCGCCCCGACCTGCCGGTGGGGCTCGCGCCCCGGCCCTACCTTCATCCGGTACGCACGATGGCCGGCACCACGGTCACCGAGTTGATGCCCGCCTCGCACCGGCACCACCTCGGGGTGAGCGTTGCGGTCGCCGAGGTCGACGGCGGCAACTTCTGGGGCGGGCGTACGTTCCTGCCCGGCCACGGCCCGGCCTGGCTGGACAACCAGGGCAGCCAGGAACACGTGCGGTGGCTGCGGCGTACCGAGACCAGGCTCGGACACACCCTGCGCTGGCTGACCATCGACGGCGAGGCCCTGCTCACCGAGAAACGCGAGCTGTCCGCCCGCCCGGCCGGCGACGACGCCTGGGCCCTCGAGTTCGGCTTCGAGCTGACCAACGTGTCCGGCCGCGACCTGCCGATCCGCAGCCCCGCGGCGCACGGCCGCACCGGGGCCGGCTACGGCGGCTTCTTCTGGCGGGCCCCCTCGGAGATGTCCGCCTGCAAGATCGCGGCGGCCACCGGCATCGGCTCGGCGGCCGTGCACGGCGAGCGCTCGCCGTGGCTCTCGGTCACTGGCATCGGCTGGACGCTGGTGTTCATCGGTGCCACCCCGGCCACCCGCGACGACCGCTGGTTCCTGCGCACCCGCGACTACCTCGGCATCGGCTCGGCGCTGGCCTGGGAGGCGCCGCTGGTGCTGCCGCCGGGCGACAAACTGGCCCGCCGGGTGGTCACCGTGGTGGCCGACGGCGACGTGCCGCCGGAGCGGGCCGCCGCGTACGCCGCCGAATGGGCCTCATGACCCGCCCGGTGCACCGGGTCGCACCCGCCACGGACACCCCGGTCCGGCAGGAGAGCCTGCGCGCGCACAACCTCGACCTGACGTTCCGGCAGATCGTCGGCAGCCGGGCGCCGATCTCGCGCAGCGAACTGTCGGTGGCCACCGGCCTGACCCGGCCCACCATCTCGCGGATCGTCGACGAGTTGCTGGCCGGCGGCCTGATCGTGGAGGCCGGCCCGGCCCGCTCCGGCAACAGCGGCCGCCCGCGGGTGGGGCTCTCGCTGGCGCCCACCGGACCGGCCGGGCTCGGCCTGGACATCCGGGTGGACGCGCTGACCGCGTGCGTGGTCGACCTGACCGGCGCGGTGCGGCACCTCGACTTCACCCCGCGGTTCGAGGCTCCCGACGAGACGCTGCGCAGCCTGGCCGCGATGGCGAAGGCGGCGATCGACGCGGCGGCCGCCCAGGGCCTCACCGTGGTCGGTGCCACGCTGGCCGCACCCGGCCCGATCGACGAGAACGGCGTGGTGCGCTTCGCTCCCGCGCTCGGCTGGCGGGATGTCGACGCCGGCGCCGCGCTGCGCTCCCGGATCGGGGCGGCCGGCCTGCCGGTGGTGGTCGGCAACGACGCCAGCCTCGCGGCGCTGGGGGAGCTGTACGCCAGCGCGCCGGAACTGCGCAACTTCGTCTGCGTGTCCGGCGAGTTCGACATCGGCGCCGGCATCGTGCTGGACGGCACGCCGCTGCGCGGTTCCCGGGGCTGGAGCGGCGAACTCGGCCACGTGATGGTCGACAGCGGCGGCCCGCGGTGTGCCTGCGGCGCCAACGGCTGCCTGCAGTGCGTGGCCGGCCTGCGGGAGATCCTGGCGGCGGTGCCGGTGCCGTCGCCCGCGGCGTCCCCCGCCGTCGCCATCGACGAGCTGGTGTCGGCCGGCTCGCCCGAGATCCTCACCGCGCTGGACCGGGCCGGTACCGCGCTGGGCACCGCTCTCTCCGCCCTGATCAACATCATCGATGTGGACACGGTGCTGCTGGGCGGCAGCTTCTCGCTGCTGGCGTCGTGGCTCACCGAGGGCATCGAACGCGAGCTGAACAGCCGGGTGCTGACCGCCGGCTGGGCACCGGTGGAGGTGCGTCCCGCGCCGCTGGGCCCGGACGCCGCGGTGATCGGTGCCGCGCTGAGCGCCGTCGACCGGATCCGCCGCGACCCGAACTCCTGGCTGGCGCGGCACTGACCCTCTTTGTCGCCGATCCGACATTGATTTGGTTTCCCGGTATTCCCCCCACCGCGCGGCTAGTTTTAATTTCGCCGGCACATCTTATCCGTCAATGCATGGGGGCATTGTCATGAATACTTTCCGTTGGATTCGTCAGCTCGCCGCCTGCGCCGCCGCCACCGTCCTGGTGCTGACGCCCGCCGCCGCCGCGCAGGCCACCGGCCCGATCGAGTTCCGCAGCGAGATGAACCACAAGTGCCTGGAGATCTACGCCTTCAACGCGGCCAACAAGGCCAAGGTGGTCACCTGGGACTGCTGGGGCGGCGCCAACCAGAAGTGGTACTGGGACGGCGAATTCATCCGCAACACGATGAACCACAAGTGCTTGGAAATCTACGCCTTCAACGGCGGAAACGGCGCCGACGTGGTCATGTGGGATTGCTGGGGCGGCGCCAATCAGAAGTGGTACCGCAACGGCACCGAAATCCGCAGCCGCCTCAACAACAAATGCTTGGAGATCTACGGTTTCAACGGCGCGAACGGCGCCAAGGTGGTCACCTGGGACTGCTGGGGCGGCGCCAACCAGAAGTGGTACTGAGCGATGACTCCTGGCCGGACCCACCTCGGGCCCGGCCAGCCGGCTTCACCCACCGCGGCCCGCGGTTCCGTCCGCAGCCGCCTGCCGTCCGGAACTCCGCCGCTGGCCCGATCGTGGCGGAGCCCGGCGGACGTGGATCCGGCCAGCGCGACCGCGGAGCAGGTCGCGCTGATGCGGCGGCTCGTGGACGGCGAGATCGGCGGGCGCCGTCCCTCCCCGTCCGAGTTGGACGCGCTCGCTTCAGGATCACAGCGAGAAGCGGTCGACCGGCACGAACGGCTTTGACGTCGCGCGCATCGATACTGTCGGGCCGCACAGGGCCAGATCCAGGAATTCGAGCGTGGCGCCGAGGATCAGGTCGGGCTCGCCGGGGATCTGGTAGTGGGTCATGTTGAGGGCGATCGTCGCCTGGCGGCTGCCGTCGGGGGAGTGCCACGAGAACGTCGAATGCCCCAGCGCCAGCCCGTCGTGCCCCCAGACCGGGCCGCAGGTTAGCGCCACGCTGTAGATGCCCAGACCGTAGCCGCCGGCCTCGGGCGTCGCCTCGTCCCACGGGACCACCGTGCGCATCGCGGTCATTTCGGCCGGGCGCAGCAGCCGGCCGGTCAGCAGCGCGCGATAGAAGCGATCCAGATCCGCCGTCGTGGAAACTAGCTCACCGGCCATCCCCAACCACGACATGTTATAGACGCTGAAATCCCTCAATTCACCATCAAACCAAGGGATGTACGCCTTCGCGTGCGGCCCGGCGATGTGCGGGTAGGTGCCCGGGAAATACGTCCCACGCAGGCCGAGCGGCCGGATGATGCGCCTCGTGATCTCGGCCGCGGCCGGGCGGCCGGTGACCTTTTCGATGATCAGGCCGAGCAGGACGAAATTCGTGTTCGAGTACGCGTAGCCGGCCGTCGGCGGCATGGCCAGGCCGAGGCGGGCCAGTTCGCGCGGCGGCACGGTTTCGGTGCGGTAGCGCTCGATGTCGGTGGCCGGGTCGGCGAACAGCACGCTGATGTAGTTGCCGATGGTGCTGGTGTGGTTGAGCAGCGTCCGCACGGTGGCGCCGTCCCGGGCGTACTCCGGCAGGTATTGCCCCAGCGGTGCGTCGAGCGCGATTTTCCGCTCGGCCACGAGTTGCAGCACGGTGGTGGCCACGAACGTCTTGGTGATGCTGGCGACCCGATGCTGGTACCCGGGCCGCATCGCCCGCCCGGTCACCACGTCGGCCACGCCGCTGGCACCGCGCCAGGTGTGGTGGCCGTTGCGGACCTCGGCGAACGTGCCGGGCAGACCGGCCGCGGTGACCCGGTCGAGCGCGGCCCGGAGTGCGTCCTCCTTCGTGGCCGCGACCGGGCGGGCACTGGACGTGGCTGCGGCGGCCGGCGCTGCTCCGATGCCGAGCACGACAAGCGTGACCGTGGCCAGCGAGGTGGCGATTCGTCTGCGCATGGACCCTCCCCGAAGACATGCGTCGATCCACCCATGGTCGCAAATGGACGCATGTCCCGACGCGCCAGCATCGTGGGACGGAGGCGGCCGGTCAGGCCGGCGGGAAGAGGCCCGCTCGGGCCAGCTGGCCGGGGACCTCGTGGCCCAGCAGGGTGCTGAGGCGGGACGCCAGGGGGAGCAGGGTCTCGACGTCGACGCCGGTGTCGTAGCCGCTCTGGTGCAGCAGGTAGAGCAGGTCCTCGGTGGCTATGTTGCCGGTGGCGGCGGGGGCGAAGGGGCAGCCGCCGATGCCGCCCGCGCTGCTGTCCAGGGCCACCGGGGTGGCGCCGGCCAGGTCGGCGGCGGTCAGGGCGTTCGCATATCCGGTGTTTCTGGTGTTGTGGAAATGCCAGCGCAGCGGGATGCCGCGCGCCTCGGTGGCGGCTGTCGCGGCCAGGGCGCGCACCTGGGCCGGCACGCCCACGCCGATCGTGTCGGCCAGGGCCACCTCGTCCGGTGCGGCGGCGGCCACGCAGTCCGCCAGCACCGTGCGGACCCGCTCCGGTGACACCGCGCCCTCGAACGGGCAGCCGAACGCCGCCGCGACCGTGACCGTGGTGCGCAGGCCGGCCTCGCGGGCGCGCGCGCCGATCCGGGCCCACGCGGCGATGCCGGCGGCCGTGTCGACGCCCTGATTGCGGTGGCTGAACGTGTCGGTGGCCACCACCACGACGTTCACCTCGTCGACCGCGGCGGCCAGGGCGCGGTCCAGGCCGCGCTCGTTGAGCACCAGGCCGATCCACGACACCCGGGCGCGGGGCAGGCCGGCGGCGACCGCCTCGGCGTCGGCCATCTGGGGGACGCGACCGGGATGGACGAAGCTGACCGCTTCGATCCGTCGCAGGCCGGCCGCGGCGAGCGTGGTGATGAGGGCGAGTTTGTCGGGAGTGTCGACGATCGCGGCCTCGTTCTGGAGGCCGTCGCGGGGCGAGACCTCGACCACGGAAACGGTCATTGCATACAACCTCCGGATCTCATGCCGCGATGTCTTGCGGAAACGCGGTGGTGGTGGCAAGGATTGCATGCAATCCGGGGTGATGGACAGGGAGGTCCGGGTGCGAGCAGCGGCGGAGCAGGCGGCGCGGGTGCTGCGGGAGGAGATCCTCTCGGGAGCCATCGCCTCCGGTGCGCGGTTGGGGGAGGCCGAGCTGGCCGGGCGGCTCTCGGTGAGCCGGACGCCGATCCGCGAGGCACTGTCCCGGCTGGCCGCCGAGGGGCTGGTGGAGATACAGCCGAACCGTGGGGCCCGGGTGGCGTCGTGGACGACCGAGCAGCTCCGGGAGATCTTCGACCTGCGACTCCGGCTCGAGCCGTACGCGGTGCGTCAAGCCGTACCGAATCTGACCCCGGACCAACTCGCGGAGCTGGACCACCTCGCCGCCGCGATGTCGCGGGCCGGACGGCCCGGGAAAAACCAGGACCTGGCCGTCGTCGAGGAGCTCAACCGCCGGTTCCACGGCGTCTTCATCGACGCGGCCGGCTCGCCGCCGCTCGCCGGGGCGCTGCGCGGGGTCATCCACGCGTCGGTGGTGCACCAGAACTTTCACGACTACGCGCCCGACGCGTTGCGCCGCAGCCTGCACCACCACGTCGAGATGGTGGCCGCGGCGCGGGCCGGCGACGGGGACTGGGCGGAGGCCATCATGCGCGCGCATCTCTACAACGCGCGGGCCACGATGCTTGGAGGACGACCGTGAGTTTGCCCCTGGACGACCTGCGGGTGGTCGAATTCGGTCAGCTGCTGGCCGGACCGTTCTGCGGGCAGCTGCTCGGGGACTTCGGCGCCGAGGTCATCAAGGTGGAGGACCCGGCCAGGGGCGACCCGATGCGGGAGTGGGGCCGGGAGAAACCGCACGGCAAGTCGCTGTGGTGGCCGGTGGTGGCCCGCAACAAGAAGTCGGTCACCTGCGACCTGCGCCAACCCGAGGGGCAGGCGCTGGTCCGCCAGCTCATCGACACCGCGGACATCGTGGTGGAGAACTTCCGGCCGGGCACCCTGGAGCGCTGGGGACTCGGGCCGGCGACGCTCTGGCAGACCAACCCGGGCCTCATCGTCACCCGCGTCACCGGATACGGGCAGACCGGTCCCTACGCGAGCCGGGCCGGCTTCGGCTCGATCGGCGAGGCGATGGGCGGGATCCGGTACGTGATGGGCGACCCGGACCGGGCCCCGGTGCGTGCCGGCATCTCGCTCGGTGACTCGCTGGCCGCCACGTACGCCTGCATTGGAACTTTGATCGCCGTGCACAGCCGCACCCGGACCGGCCGGGGCCAGGTCGTCGACTCCGCCATCTACGAGGCCGTGCTGGCCATGATGGAGTCGCTGCTGCCGGAGTGGGCGGTGGCCGGTTACCAGCGCGAACGCACCGGCGCCACGCTGCCGAACGTCTCGCCCAGCAACGTCTATCCGACGGGTGACGGCGACCTGATTCTGATCGCCGCGAACCAGGACAGCGTGTTCGGCCGGCTGGCGCAAACCATGAATCAACCGGAACTGGCGACAAACCCGAAATATGCCACGCATTCGGCGAGGGGCGTGGCGATGGCGGAGCTGGACGACGTCATCGCCGCCTGGACAGCGACAAATCAGGCGGACGAGCTGCTCGAAAAGCTGCACGAAGCCGGCGTCCCGGCCGGGCGGATCTTCCGGGCCAAGGACATGTTCGCCGACCCGCACTTTGCGGCCCGCGAGGCGATCGTGACGGTGCCGCACCCCGACCTCGGCGACCTCCCGATGCAGAACGCGACGCCCCGGCTGTCCGCGACCCCGGGCGCGGTGCGCTCCGCCGGGCCGGCGCTGGGCGAACACAACGACGAGATCTACGGCGGCCTGATCGGCCTGGACGAAACGGAGCGCGCGCGCCTGCGCACAGCCAAGATCATTTAAGGAGAGACATGTCATATCGACTCGGCGTGGATGTGGGCGGCACCTTCACCGATGTGCTGCTGGTCGACGAGGATTCCGGCTCGACGTGGCGGGCGAAGACCGCATCGACGCCGAGCGATCAGTCCGTGGGCGTGCTGAACGGCATCGACAAGGTGTGCGCGGAGGCCGGCATCGACCGGGCCGCCGTGGCCGCCGTGCTGCACGGCACCACGGTCGCGACCAACGCGATCCTCGAGGGCAAGGGCGCCACCGTCGGCCTGGTCACCACCCAGGGCTTCCGGCAGGTGCTGCAGATCGCCCGCTCGTTCGTGCCCGGCGGCCTGGCCGGCTGGATCATCTGGCCCAAGCCGGAACCGCTGGCCGCCCTGGAGAACACGGTCGAGGTGCCGGAGCGGGTGGGCAGCGACGGCACCGTGATCAGCGAGCTGGATGAGGACGCCACCCGGGCGGCGCTGCGCAAACTGCGCGACAACGGGGTGGAGGCGCTTGCCGTCTCGCTGATCAACGCCTTCGCCAACGATGCGCACGAGCGGCGCATCGCCGAGCTCGCCGCCGAGGAACTGCCCGGCGTGGAGGTCTCGCTCTCCAGCGTGGTGCTGCCCGAGATGAGGGAGTACGAGCGGGCGCTGACCACCGTGGCGAACGGGTACGTGCAGCCGCAGGTCGCCCGCTACGTGGCCAACCTGTCGGCGAAGCTGACCGCCGAGGGGGTGCCGGCCGAACTGTCCATCCTGCGCAGCGACGGCGGCCTGTCCGCGGCCGGCGCGGCGATCGGCGCCCCGGTCACCATGCTGCTCTCCGGTCCGGCCGGCGGCGTCACCGGCGCGGTCTGGGTGGCCGAGCAGTCCGGGCACACCGAGCTGCTCACCTTCGACATGGGCGGCACCTCGACCGACGTCGCGCTGGTGCAGCATGCGCAGGCGCGGATCGGCCGGGAGACCAAGGTCGGAGATTTGACCGTACGCGCGTCGGCCGTCGACGTACGGACCGTGGGGGCCGGCGGCGGCTCCATCGCGCACGTCCCCGAGCTGACCCGGGCGCTGCGGGTCGGGCCCCAGTCGGCGGGAGCCGAGCCGGGCCCCGCCGCGTACGGCAAAGGCGGAAACGCACCCACGGTGACCGACGCCAACGTCGTGCTCGGCTATCTGCCTACCACCCTGGCCGGCGGCGAGATCACGCTCGACCGGGAGGCGGCCAGGGCCGCGGTGCAGACCGTCGCGGACGCGATGGGCCTGCCGAGTGCCGAGGCGGCCGCGGCCGGGATCATCGACATCGTCAACGAGAACATGCTGGGCGGCCTGCGGCTGGTCAGCGTGCAGCAGGGCTTCGACCCGCGGGACTTCGCGCTGGTCGCGTTCGGCGGCGCCGGGCCGTTGCATGCGAACGCCCTCGGCAGGCTGACCGGGGCCTGGCCGGTGATCGTGCCGCCGTCGCCGGGGGTGCTGTGCGCGCTGGGTGACGCCACGACCTCGGCGCGGGACGAGTCGGCCCGGACCGTGCTGCAAAAATTGGGCGATTTGTCTGACGGGGACCTGGCCGGCATCTTTGAAGAGCTTGCCGCAACCGCCTCGCAGCGCCTGACGGATCAGGGCGTCGTCGTCGAATCAACCTCATATTCCGCCGATATCCGATTTGTCGGGCAGGGCAACGAGCTCCCGGTCGCGTTTGAGCTCGGCGAGGACCTCGGAGCGCGCTTCGACGCCGAGCACGAGCGGCTTTTCTCGTTCACGCTCCCGGTCGACCACGAGCTGGTGAACGCCCGCGCCACCGTCACCGGCGCCCGCCCCACCGTGACGCCGATCCACCTGGAGAAGGGCGACGGCGACCCGGCCGCGGCCCGCACCGGCGACACCCGGATCTACGTCGACGGCGAGTTCGTCGACGCGGCCGTCTACGAACGGCTCAAGCTGCGGGCCGGCGACGTGCTCACCGGCCCGGCCATCGTCGTCGAGATGGACTCCACCACCCTCGTCCTGCCCGGCCACGCGGCCACCACCGACCCCAGCGGCAGCCTGCTGATCCGCCCGATCTCGACGGAGGCCTGAGATGGCGCGCATAATTTCCGCTGACGAAACCCCGGTCGCGAAGGTCGACGTCGACCCGGTGACCCTCGACCTGGTCGAGAACGGGCTGCGCAACGCCCGCTACGAGATGGACGAGGTGCTGTTCCGCACCGCGCTGTCGCCCGGCATCCGCGAGCAGCACGACGAGTTCCCGCTGATCGCCGACGCCGACGGCAAGATGGTGGTGGGCCAGTTCGGCCTGTCCATCCCGGACTTCCTGGCCGGCTTCGCGGGCGACATCCGCGAGGGCGACATCCTGCTCACCTCCGACCCGTACGCGTGCGGCGCCGCCATCAGCCACGCCAACGACTGGCTGGTCGTGATGCCCATCTACGTCGGCGGCCGGGTGGTCGGCTGGGCGTCGATGTTCGGGCACATGTCGGACGTCGGCGGCAAGACCCCGTCATCGATGCCGACCGACGCCAAGACCATCTACGAGGAGGGCGTGGTCATCCCGCCCTTCAAGCTCTACGACGGCGGCACCCTCAACGAGGACGCGCTGCGGATCATCCTCAACCAGGTGCGGGTGCCGGACTGGAACCGGGCCGACCTGAACGGCCTGGTCGCGGCCTGCCGCACGGCGACCCGGCGGGTGCAGGAGATGTGCGCCCGGTTCGGCGTCGAGACGTACCTCTCGGCTCTTGACGCCCTGCTGCAGCGCAACTACGACGCCATGAAGACGCTGCTGCACGTCGTGTTCGAGGAGGGCCGCACGCTCTCCTTCACCGATTACATCTGCGACGACGGGGTGGGCTTCGGCCCGTACGAGCTCAAATTGTCCTTGACCCGGACGGGCGACAAGGTGCACCTGGACTTCAGCGGCTCGTCCCCGCAGGCGATCGGGCCGGTGAACTACTACCTGAACGAGAACCTGGCCCGGATGTTCTTCGGCATCTACATGATCACCGTGGCCGACCCGCAGATCCTCTGGAACGACGGCTTCTATCCGCTGGTCGACGTGACGATTCCGGACGGCTCGTACTGGAAACCCAGGCACCCGGCCGCGCTGAACGCCCGCAACCACGGCATCGGCCGGGTCTTCGACCTGTTCGGCGGGCTGCTCGGGCAGACCAACCCGGCGCTGCTGAACGCGGCCGGCTTCTCGTCGTCACCGCACTTCATGTACTCCGGCAACTACTCCGGCGGCGACCGCAAGGGCGAGTGGTTCCAGCTGTACTCGATCGGCTTCGGCGGCATCCCCGGCCGGCCGCTCGGCGACGGGCCGGACGGGCACTCGCTGTGGCCCAGCTTCGTGAACATCCCGTGCGAGTTCCTCGAGTCCTATTACCCGCTGCGGATCGAGAAGTGGGAGACGGTGGCCGACACCGGGGGAGCGGGCCTGCACCGCGGCGGCAACGGGGTGGACGTGGCGTACCGGTTCCTCGAGCCGGGCACCATCGCGATCCACGACGACCGCTGGCTGATGTACCCATGGGGCGTCAACGGCGGCGCGCCCGGCGCCCGCGGCCGCAAGTGGATCGAGCGGGCCGGCGGCGAGCGCGAGGTGTTGCCCAGCAAGTGCCACGACGTGCCGGTGCGTCCCGGCGACGTGCTGCACTTCGTGACCTGGGGCGGCGGCGGGTGGGGCGACCCGCTGGCGCGGGACCCCGGGCTGGTTGCGCTCGAGGTCCGGCGCGGGCTGGTCACCCCCTCCGGGGCCAGGGCGTACGGCGTGGTGGTGTCCGGCGCGGGCGAGCTCGACGTGTCCGGCACCGAGGCGTTGCGGGCCGAGTTGCGCGCCGGCCGGCCGGACGAACTGCCGGTCTTCGACATGGGACCCGGGCTCGACGAGATCCTGGCCCGCTGCGAGGAGGAGACCGGCCTGCCGGCACCCACCAAACCGGTCTGGACCTGACCCGTCCTGGCATGATGTCCGGTGTGCGTGAGGTGATCGACGGGGTCTTCGAGCTGACCTTCGGGTTCGTCAATGTGCACCTGGTCGTGACCGACGACGGGGTGGTGCTGGTCGACACCGGCCTGCCCCGCCGCTCGGCGCTGATCGACCGCGGCCTGCGCGAGGTGGGCAAGGCGATCGGCGACGTGAAAACGGTGCTGCTCACCCACCACCACTCCGACCACACCGGCAACGTCGCCGACGTGCGCCGCCGCTCCGGAGCCCGGGTGGTGGCGCACGCGGCCGACGCGCCGGTGATCACCGGCGCGATCCGGCCGGCGCCCAAGGGCTTGCTGGTCAAGGTGGTGAGCCGGCTGATGGGCAGCGCCGAGCCGGTCAAGCTCGACCAGCTGATCACCGCCGACGAGAGCGAACCGGCACCCGGCTTCACCGCCCTGCACACGCCGGGCCACACCCGCGGCCACGTCTCCTACCTGCTCGACCGGGCCGGCGGCCTGCTGTTCGCCGGCGACGCGGCGGCCGGCGTCAAGGGTGCCGTGGGCAGCGCGCCCCGGGCCGCGGCGGCCGACCTGGCCGACCTGGACCGCAGCGTCGGCAAGCTGGCGTCATACGACTTCGACCACGCGGTGTTCGGGCACGGCCGGGCGGTCTCCGGCGGGGCCGTCGACCGCTTCCGGGAGTACGCGGCGACGCTCCCGTAGGCCTACTCCGCATAGTCCGTGCCGTTCCAGCGCTGGACGGCCCGCCGGACGGTGCCCTCGGCGCAGGACGGATTGCAGTCGTTGGCCGTCGTCTCCACCTCGTACCGGCCGTCGCCGTCGGCGTCCAGGACCTCGGCACCGTAGAAGCGGGCCGAGTAGTCGCCGGGTCGCGGCAGGGTGCGCAGGTCCTCGAAACCGCCGGCGGTGGGACGCAGAATGATGACGCCGTTGTGCCGACCGGGGTTGTAGTTGAGGAACAGGTGACCGGTGGAGTCCGTGGCCGGCGCGGCCGGTTCGAGGACGTACCAGTCGCCACCCCAATGGCTCCACCGCACCTTGCGCTGGGCGTCCAGGACGGCGATGGCCGCGTCCCGCTTCTCGTCGCCCCGGGCCAGGGTGGTCACCAGGGTGACCGGTCCCCACGCCGGATGCCGGAACTCGACCCGTCCGCTGATCTTGCACGCCAGTTTGCAGACGCCCGCCTGCCGCAGCAGGGCCGCGTCGATCGGCGGCGCCGCGGGACTACCCGTCGACCGGGGTTCGGGTCTGCCCGGCGCGACCACGACCTGCTGCACCCGGTCGGCCAGCCGCCGGACGCCCGCCGCGTCCTTGCGGGACAACCGGGACTCACCCTGCTGGCTGCGGTGCTCCAGCAGCAGGCGGGCGTCGCCGACCGGGCGGACCGCCTCGGCAGTGGTCCGGTCGGCCGGCGTCCAGCTGCCGCCGGTCAGCTGCCAGAGCGTGGGCGGGGCGGTCATCTCCTCGTCCAGGGCGTCGGTGCACCGGTGCGACGAGATGCTGGCGTTCAGCACGCCGGCGTCGTCCCACCACCAGTCGGTGACCGTCATCCAGGCGTTCTCCTCGTCCGGGGCGCTCTGCACGAACGACGGCGGCTTGGTCGCGCGTCCGGTGGAGCCGTCGTAGACCCAGTACGTGCCGCTGTTGCAGCGCCCGTCGTCGTCCGGCACGTGCACGCCGAACCGGGGGTGCCGTCCGGGCCGGTGCCGCCGACCGCGGACGAGCCCACGATCATCGCGTGCTCGGCGACCTTGCGCGCGGCCGGCCGGCCGACCTGGACCGCGTAGAGCACGTCCGGGCTGCCGTAGTCCGGTGCGTCCTGGCCGGGATCGATGATCTGCCCGCGGACCAGCACCGAGTCGGCACCGCCCGCCATCACCTCCGTCGCCTGCCGGCCGCCGGGCAGGTCGAGCGCCAGCGGCTTCGCCTCGCCGGTGAACACGTCGAGGACGAACGCCTCCCGGGTGCCGGTGTCGACGTAGGCGATCCGGTCACCGCCCACCGGCGCGGCCGAGGCACAGGAGCAGCCGATGTGCTGGACCTTGCGGGTCTCGGTGTTGACCACGGTGAGAACCTGGTCGTCGGCGGTGCCCACGGCGGCCGCCACCACGAACGTGCCGGTACGGGTGTAGAACAATGCCCCGCCCCGGTATGCGCCGGGCTGGCGGAACTCCGTGCCGCCGGCGAGCTTGACGACCAGGTCGGTGGCGGTGGTGTAGGCGTACCCGCGCGGGCCCGCCGGCGGCGCGCTGCCCGGCGCCGTCACCGGATCGTCGCCGCGCCCCCGGACCACCAGGACGGCGACCGCGGCCAGCACCGCGACCAGAAGAACGGCGAGTGAGACCCCGAGCAGGCGGCGGGTGGCGGCGGCGGTCACGACAGGCTCCTCAAGGCGTCGGCGATGGTGGTCCGGATCGGGTCTCCGAACAGGCGGTGACGTCCCATGCGCCGCCACTGGTCCAGCGCCGCCGGGCCGGCGACGAGGACCGACTGCCGCACGAGACCGGCGTACGAGATCTCCAGCAGGGCCGGGTCCGCGGCCCCGGCGATCCGGACCTCCGCGGTCGAACGCGGCAACGGCAGGTGGCCGCGCCCGGCCTGGTCCAGCGGCAGGAGGAGGTGCCGGTCACGCCCGCAGTCCAGGTGCACGAGCGCACCGGACAGCAGGGCCGGGCCGCTGAGTTCGAGGCGACCGCCGGCGGTCCGCACGGCGAACACCCCGGGCCGTTCGTCGGCGACGTCGGCCAGCAGATCCTGCGCGAATTCCGGGAGACGGGGCGGCCGGCTGGGCGGGAACGGGTCGAGCGGGTCCGGATGCAGCAGGTCGCCGTCGATCAGGTAGGCGACGTCCGGCCCGGCCGCGCGGAGCACCCGCAGCCAGGCCAGCCGGGTGCCGTTGTCCAGCGCCGCGGCGGTCGACGCCCGCAGCACCCCGGAATCCCAGACGTCCACCTCGCCGACCGGGACGGCGGCTCGGGCGGTGACCTCCCGGCCGGCCAGCGCAACCCGGGCGCCACGCTGGACCGGCAGCCACAGATTGAGCACGGCCCCCCGTTCGTCGGTGCACCGGACCGGCAGTACCGCAGTCCCGGTCGGCGCCGCCTCGATCTCCAGTTCGTATCCCTGCCGGCCGGCGTCGTGGCGGAGCCGCAGCTCGACGCCGTCGGGCGTGACGATCGTGGGCTCGGCGGAATCACCGGAACGCGTGTGCGCCGCCAGGGCCGGGAGGGGTGGTGGTTCCGGCAACCGGACGGCTGCGTCCGGGCGGGCCGCGGGTTGCCGGTGCCACCGCCACGGCGGGCCGGGCACGTCGATGAAGGTCGCACGCCCGTAGCGGTCGAGCACCGCGCGCCGGGCCTCGTCGCCGGCCTCCAGACCGATGATGTCCCCGGCGAACGCCGACCGGTCGCCGTCCCGCATCAGCGCGACCTCGACCGCGAACCGGGAACCCGCGGCGCGGACCCGCAGCACGCCGGTCACGTCGCCGATCTGCGCGGTCACCTGGGAAACCGGTTCCTCGACCGTGATCCGGTCCGCCATGGTGTCGAGGACCGGCAGCACCTCCCCGGTCTCGATACGCAGCTCCGGCTCCGGCGACCCGGGCGCCGGGAGCCGCAGGGCGTCCGGGGGCGTGCCGAGGACCGGGTGGCAGGCGACCTCGCCGGGCGACCGGGCCGGGAAGGTGACGGTCGGCGCGGCCAGGTCCGCCGTCGCCAGCAGGGTGTGCAGCTCCCGCCAGGCCCACGCGAGCTCGTCGGTGGCGTCGCTCCGCTCGGCGCGGGCCGCGCGCAGCAGGTCGGCCAGCAGGCGCAGCCCCGCCGTCCAGAGCGGCGGTCCGAGGCGCCAGGCGGCGAGGGTGAGCGACCGTACCGCTGCGGGGTCACCACCGGCACGGCTGAGGGCGGCCGCACCCACGATGGTCCAGTCGCAGCCGTCGCCCACCGGCCCGTCCGGCGCCGCGATGGTGCCGGGCGCGGTGAGATGGGCGTACGCGAGGGCCAGCCGGGCCTCGGGTCCCGGAGCGGCACGCAGATGGTCGGCGAGCACCGCGGCGTGCCGGAGCCGGCCCGCGGTCAGGTAGGCCATCAGCGCGTCCGCGCCCGGGTCGGCGCCGGCCACGACGATCACCGGCTGCGCCGCCGCACCGGCCCGGACCGTGCGTACCAGCACGTCGACCCGCGCGCCGGCCGGCAGCGACGCCATCCGCCACGCCGTCCCGGCGCCGCCGATCTGCACCAGCGACGACCCGGCCCGGCCCCGCACGTGCAGCGCGGTCGCCTCCACCGTGGTCAGCACCGGCGTCCGCACCGGGGTCCACTCATCCCCGGCGGCCGGGCGCTGCCACATGCGCAGCCACAGCCCGCCCGGGACCGTCCACGGGGTCCGCCGGGGCGGCACCAGCGTGGTCAGGGCGGCGCGCAGCATTCCGGGCGCCTCGCCCAGCGGACCGATGTCGATCTCCCGGTGGCCCGGGCTGCCGGGGCCCAGCGGAACGGTGCCGCCGAGGGAGTGGCCGGACGGCGTGTGCACCACCACCGTGGCGTGCGGCCCGCTCGGCCGCTCGAGATCGTGCCGCCGGCCGACCACCAGGACGGCCGTCGCGGTGTGCGCCATCTCCGCGTCGAAGATCTCCACGACGACCGGTACGCCCAGCGCGCCGCGCACCGGCGTGGTCAGCGTGACCCCCATCGTCGTCATGACACGACCCGCAGCGGCACCGTGCCGGTCCGCGGCACCACGTCCAGCTGTTCCTCGACCAGGGGGTAGCAACCGTCGGTGAAGGTGGCCTGCACCAGATGACTGCCGGCCACCGACCGCACCGGCCACGGGCTCGGCTCCGGCACCGGGCGCTCGCGGCGAAGGTCCGGTCGCCGGTGCCGTTCGCAGACGAAACTGGCCCGGCAGTGCGCCACGTCCGGAATGCAGCTGACCGTGAACAGCACCGGTGGCGGTTCGGCCAGCCGCCACAGCGGTGCGTCGCCGAGCAGGCCGCTCTGCAGCAGCACCTGGTCGCCGTCGCCGCGGTCATGGTTGACCAACTGGGTCATCGCCTCGTACAGGTGCCCGGTGGTGACCAGCCAGTCGGTGCCGTGCCGGCTGGCGGCGTGGCCGTCGAACGCGCCCAGCAGGGCGCGGGTGTAGTGCGAGACCTCGCCGGGCCGGCTCGCGGCCTCGCCGTACGGCGGGCTGGCCAGAATCGTGACGGTGTTGCCGGCGGCGTCCCCGGTGAGCCGCCCGGCCGGGCTGGCCAGGCCCCGCACCTCACTCTGCTGGTACATCGCGAAGTACGGCGCCGGCGCGGCACACGAGTCGACGAAGAACGCCTGCGTCGCCGGGCCGCCGGACACGCAGGCGTCCCGGGTCGGCTCGAGGCTGAAGGCGCCGCCGAACGGATCGTCCTCGTTCTCGGCGAAGTCGCTGGTCAGCAGGATCCGGCGGGCATGGGCCTGCACGCCGTGCCCGCAGAAGTAGAACAGCGCGACGTTGTCCGGGCGGTTCTGCGCCCGCGCGCGCCAGGCGCGGTACGCCGCCTTGACCGCCGCCAGGGTCGGCACGGCCGTTCCGGTCCCGGTCTCCGGATGCCGCGGGTGCGGCGACACCAGCAGCTCCACGCTGGCCAGTGGCGCGGTCCACCGTTCGTGCGGTCCCTTCACCAGCCACTCGGCGACCGCGACGGCGGACAACGGCGGCGAGGTCAGTTGAGCCAGCTCTCCGAAGAGGCTCGGATCGGGGTGCGGGGCACCGGTGCCGCCGGGCAGGTGCGGATAGCCGCCCACACCGATGATCAGCGCGTGCGTGCCCGGACCCGGCACCGCCTGCTCGTAGTACGTCATCGGGGTTCGCCGAGGCGGTGGGCGAGCCGCCGGAAGAAGCTCGGCCGCAGGAAGTACGCCGAATGCGACCGGATCAGCCCGCGGCCGGTCGAGTAGACGTAGTCCTCGGTCCCGTCGAAGATCCCCTCGGTCGCGAAGCTGAGCACGTCGCACGTGTCGAACACGTTGATCCACCGGCCGACCTGCTTCGGCCGGGGACTGCGGTGCGCCGGCGTGACCGCCCCCGGCGGCGGCTCGGTGACGGCCGGCAGCAGGCCCAGCTCGGCGAACAGCCCCACCTGCGACCCGACCGTCACCAACAGGTCGCAGGACAGGTCGGTACGCAGGTTGGACAGCAGGTCGAACACGATGTTGCCGCCCATGCTGTGCGCGACCACGACCACGTGCGGGTCGTCCGCGGAACACGCCCGGCGGGCCGCCTCCAGATCGGTCGCGACCGCCGCGGCGATCGGGCCGTCCGCGCCGTGCCGCTCCCGCTGGCGCAGGTAGGTCAGCACGTCACCGACGAATGTCGCGCTCTCCTCCTGCACCCGTCGCCGGACCAGGCCGGCGGCCGTCCGCGAGGCGAGCCGGCTGCCGGCGCTCTGCACCCGGTTCAGGCCCTCGCGCAGCAACGGCAGGCCGGTACCGCCGCCGAACCGCTCCGGTCCCGCGGGCTCGCCCGCCGCCCGGGCGGCCAGCAGGTTGAACAGGGCGAGGTCGTCACCCAGCCCGGTGAGGTCGTCCGGCTCGGTGCCGGCCGCCCAGTCGGCGGCCCGCTCCGCCCAGACGGCGAGGCGGTCGAAATCGGCGGCACCGGCCGACTCGACCGAGGCGGCGGCCGACCACAGCAGGTCGACGGCGCTCTCGGGGGATCGCCGGGCGGCGCCGAGCAGGGTGCGCGCGGCCGGCGGCGGGTCCTCCTCGGGCGCGTCCTCGGCGAGCAGCGCCTCGGCCTCCGCGGTCCCGCCGAACCGTTCCGCGACCGTGTCCAGCGAGGCGCCGTCCCACCGGAACCTCGCGGCCTGATCACCCCAGTACGGGTTCAGGATCCGCACCGCCTCCGGGTCGAGACCGGTAGCCGGTGCGAGAAATCGGCGGATCAATGCGGTGCGGGCGGCTACCCGGCGGTCGTACGGCCTTCCGCCGCCCCGCTCGCGGCGGGTGGCGACGCCGTGGACGAAGATGATCGGCACGGTTGCCAGCCTCCTTCCTCAACGTGGTTGATCGTCGGCCGTGGTGGGTCTGCGGCCGTGTTCGGTCCAGCGGCCCGCGGCGTCGCGGCGTAGCTCGTACGTGATCCAGGAATCCGGTCCGGCGATCTCCTGCCAGATCTGGATGCCGAAGTCGGTGGGCCGGGCGGCCGCGACCGCCGGCAGCGTGCGCTCGAGGGCGCCGTCGGTGACCAGATCGAGCGCGGTGCCGTTGACGGCACCGGCTCGCCGGTGCCCGACGGCGATGCTGCGCAGACCCTCCGGGCCGATCGGGTAGGCGTAGACGTCCACGCCGGCCCAGCCGTCCGCGGTCCGCAGCACCGGCCGCCACCCGGCACCGTCCACGGTGCCCTGATAGAGGACCAGCCGGTGTGCGAAGTTGCCGGCGTCCGCCGGCACCGCCGGCCCGGGCACGTCCGTCCACGCGTAATCGTGCTCACCGCCGAGCAGGACGTCGCATCGGCCGCCCTCGGTGAGCAGCGAGTCGCACCCGGAGCTGATCCGGTCCTGGACCGGGCCGGTCGCGGGGACCAGCACGGCGCCCGGTGCGGCGGAGGGACCGCCCGAGGTGGCCGGCGCCGGCCGGGCCGCCGGGCACTGCCGGTGCGGCTCGGCCCGCGCGTCGCCGCTGTACTGCCGGACCTCGTCGGCGGTCAGCTCGCGTCCGCCGAGGCGGCACGCCTGCTCGACGAGATGGCCGGTACCGAACTGCCACAGCTGCCCGGCGGGCGCGCCGTCCGGCGCCTGCGGCGGCCCATCCTGATCCAGTACCGCGGCGACGGTGTCGGGGCCGCCCGGGGCGAGCCGGAGCACCGGCCGTTCCGAACGGGCGGTGACCAGCCGTTCCATGGTCCGCGGGTCGAGCAGGACCAGGTTCTGGTCGGCGGCCGCCACGACACGGCCGCCGATCGCCTCGGCCGCGACGGCGCGGACCGTGCTGCCGATGGTCACGGCGGGCGTGAGGGGCTTCAGGTCGGGGGAGTATGTGCGGACGCTGCCGTCCGCGCCGCCCACCACGAGCCGTCCGTCGGTCACCGCCAGGCCGGTCACTCCGCCCCGGTTGGCGTGCACGGTGACCGGCTGGTCCAGGTTGTCGACCGGACCCGAGGTCAGGGTACCCACGGCGTCGGCGACCTCGGCCGGCCGGCCGCCGATCACGAGCCGGTCCCCGAGCCGGGCGAAGGAGGTCACCTGCGCGGCCGGAACGCTGGTCTGGGTGAGGACGTCCCAGGTCGCCGGGTCCCAGACCTGCACCAGCCCGGACTTGCAGCCGACCGCGAGCCGGGCCGGCGTGCCGGACAGGAAGGCGACCGCCGTGACACCCTCACAGGCCGCGAGCCGGTGGTCCTGGTCCGGCAGCGGGACACTCGCCATCGTGGTGCGGTCGTAGGCGACGATCGGCTGCGGGGTGTCGCCCTCCTGGTCGGCGACGACGATCACCGGCACGTCCGGCGTGCGGGGGACCGCGAGCAGGCCGGAGAGGGCGCTCAGCGGGTTGTCCGGCGCGGTCCGGCCGCCGCCGGCCAGCCGGACCAGTTGCCCGTAGTTGCCGAGGACGTACTGGACGCCGGCCTCGTCGACGCCGACGTCGTCGAGCCGGCCGATGCCGAGGGTGCGCACCAGCGGCCGGCGCTGGTGCTCCCACACCCGGATGCCGCCGCCGAGCACCGGGGTGACGATGCCGCCCGGGTACACGGCCGAGCCGGGCAGGGTTTCGCCGTACGTGTCGGCGGCGTGCAGGAACTGCAGGTACAGCAGAGCGTCGTAGTACAGCAGGTGGGTCCGGTTCGACTGACCTGCGGCCACCGTCGTCCCGTGCACCGCCAGGGTCCGCACCGGTCCGGACAGTCCCGCAGCCGGGAACCGGTCACTCTCCTCCCGGGTGACCGGATTCCAGTCTGCCAGGCCCTCCTCCGATCCGATGAGGAGCAGGTGGCGGGTTTCGCGGGAGTCCCGTCCCGGGCCCGGCACCACCGCGAGCGACCAGACCGCGCCACGGTTCGGCAGGGCGATCCGGGCCGCCGTACGCCGCCGGTAGTCGACGGTGAGGACCAGCCCGGACGCCGTTCCGGCGTAGAGCGCGCCGGCCGGGCCGAAGGCGACCGCAGGAATCGCCGCCGGATCGGTCCGCAGGGCGGTGTGCGGTTGGAACTCGGCGACCAGCGCGCCGGTGGCCGCGTTCGAGACCCAGACCCAGCCCTCCTCGTCCGAGGCCGCAAGGAGCGCGCCGTCCGGGCTGTACGCGACCGACCGGACCGCACCCTGGTGGCGCCCGCCCGCGGTGGTCCGGTCCGGGATGATCCGCCGGTTGGACAGCCGCCAGAGCCGGACGTCCCCGTCGGCGCCGGCCGAGGCGAACGCGGACGGCTCGGCCGGGTTCACCGCGATCGCCGTGACGGCGCCGTCGCTCGCCCGGCCCTGGCGGGACCCGACGGTGCGCCGGCTCACGTCGGCCGCGAACAGCAGGCCGTCCTCGGTGCCGGCCAGGATCGTCTCGGCGCCACCGGCCTGGGCGGGCGCGACCGCGGTCGCGGTGACCCGCTGATTGTTGCCGGTGACCACGCCGGCGTAGTGTCCGTTGTCGGCCAGCTGCTGGATGAGCTCCTCGGCTGCGGCCGCCCGCCCGGCCCGGTCCGGTGCCTGTCCGAGGGCCTGCGCCGCGAGCAGGGCAGCCAGTGCCGGATCACGATCCCGCAGGTCCCGGGCCGCGCCGGTCAGCCGGGCCGCGATCTTCTCCTGCCGGGCGGTTTCCGCGCGCTCGCCGAGCACCGTGTACACCGTGCCGGAGGCGAGCACGGCGAGCACCGCCGCCGTGCCCGCCCCGATCGCGATCCGCCGGTAGGCGCGCGGCCACTGGGTGGCCCGCCGGTGCGCCGCGCCAACCGAGTCGACCCAGTGCGGTTCCGATCGGCGCGGCACCTTGGCAGCCTCGGCCTGGTTGGCCCGGGGCAGGATCGGATCGAGGTGCTGGCGCACCGCGGCGGTCAGCTTGGCGCCGATCCCGCCGACCTCGGTGATCGCGCCACCGTCGGTGATCGCGCCGGTCAGTGCGACCCGCCCGCGCAGCGTGCGGGCGGCGGCGACCCGCCCGCGCAGCCCGCCGGGGCGCTCTCGCTGCCGGCGCAGCTCGGTGAGCAGGACGCCGAACGCCGCGCCGGCCGACTCGCCGGACACCGCGGCGACCGGGCTGCCGTCGTCCGGTTCAGTCGCGGTCATCCGCCACAGCACGCACGGCTGCCCGGGGCCGTCGCCGAAGGTGGCCGCCCAGGCGTGGTCGAGCGAGGCCGGGAAGCCGCCGCTGCCGTGGAAGAAGCTCATGTAGCGCGGGTCCGGGAAGAGCCCGCCGGGGCCGTCGGCGAGCCGGACCAGTTCCAGGCGGCCGACCGCGCCCTCGATCTCGGCACCGACCGGGTTGGCGTCGAACAGCACATGGGTGACCAGCGGCTTTCCCTGGTCTTCACCCGCGCCGTGCAGCATCGCCATGGTCAGCGCCGCCATCGTCCGCGGCCCGCTGTCGGGTCGCTGGATCAGCAGGGCCATCGCGGCGAACAGACCGGGGTGGTCGGGCGCGATGGCGGACGGCCGGTCGTTGCGCGGTAACCGCCTCGGCAGGCTGCCGCCCCGCCAGCGCCGGCACAGCGCGCCCAAATCCTCGGCCAGCAGCTCCGGGGCGGCGCCGCCGGCCGCCCGGGCCGCGGCCAGCAGGACGGTCGCGTCGTCCCTGATCCGTTCGCCGGTGGTGCGGGCCGCCAGCGCCGCGACGATCTCGGCCGGCTCGCCGGAGACCAGCCACCCGGGATCGGTACGGACTGCCTCCTCGAGCGCCCGCCACCACAGCCGGCCGCTGCCGAGCAGGCCGGCCACGGCATCCCGGCCCCGCGCCGCGGCGCGGAGCTCGTCCCGGGCATGGGTCGTCACCGGCGGCGTCCCAGCCGTCGCAGCGAACTGCGCCTAAGCGGACAAACCGGCCGGCCAGCGCTCGACGGCGAGATTCCGGACATCGCCGCCGATCATTGCGCCGCGCATCGGCGGCCACAAGGCGGTGGACGACGGTTCATCCGCCCGGCGGGTACCTTCGCATGATCAGCGCCGGACGCGCGCAGATCATGCGATACCGGTCGTCCCGACGGCTCGGAAAGCTGGCCGGTTCGCGGTGCGGCCGCGGGCCCCGTGCCGGCGCTCGTACCCGGCCGGCGGGCGGTCCGCGTGCCGGGGCAGCGGGCGCACCGCCGACTTGCAGGTGCGCCACAGGAACAGCACGATGCCCACCCAGATCACCACGTCGCCGACGCTGAACACGTTGTTGCCGGGCAGCCAGGCCGGGGTGGCGAAGACGTCGCCGAGCCAGGGCAGCTTCGGGTCGGCCAGCACCCCGGAGTTGGTGAAGTCGCCGGTCTCGGTGGCCCGGCCGACGGCGCGCAGCGCGGACTCCGAGGCCGGCAGCGTGCCGCCGTTCAGCGAGATGGTGAGCCCGTTGAGCCCGCCGCCGAAGCCGATCAGCAGGACGCCGGGCAGGTGCCGGTTGGCGATCACCCAGGCGCCGGCCATGACGTACGAGGCGATGTGCGCGACCGCCAGCGCGGTGGCGTCCGCGTCCGGCACCACGGAGATGACCAGGATCTGGTCGGCGAGCGCGGCCCACAGCAGCCAGACGTGCCGGATCCGGAGCGTGGCCAGCCGGGACAGCGGCGCGCGGAGCACCGCCAGCACCAGCAGCGTGCCGACACAGAGGTAGACGGTCAGCACTACGCGACCGCCGGTTCGGCGGTGAGGGCGAGCTGGGCGGCGTACCACTGCTCCAGCTGGTCGGCGGGCATCGGGCGGGCCAGCAGGTAACCCTGCAGCATGGTGCAGCCCATGCCGGTCAGCACCGAGCGGCACTCGGTCGTCTCGACGCCCTCGGCCACCACGTTCAGGCCCAGGTTGTGCGCCAGGTCGATGATGGACTTGACCAGGGCGGCGCTGCGCACCGAGTCGACCGTGCCGGCCACGAACGACTGGTCGATCTTGATCTCGGTGACCGGCAGGTCGCGCAGGTGGGTGAACGACGAATAGCCGGTGCCGAAGTCGTCCATCGACAGACCGACGCCCATCTCGCGCAGCCGGCCCAGCACCGTTCGGGTCTGCGCCGGGTTGGCCATCAGTGAGCTCTCGGTGACCTCGACCACCAGCGCCTGGCTGGGCAGTCCGTGCAGGGCCAGGGCCGCCTCGATCTGGCGCGGCAGGTCCTCGCTGGCGACCTGGCGGGCGGTCAGGTTGATCGCGACGCTGATCGCCAGGCCGCGGTCCCGCCAGCCGCGCACGGCGGCCAGCGCGCTGTCGATGACGTGCGCGGTCAGCGGCACGACCAGCGGGGTGTTCTCCACGGCGGGCAGGAACCGGCCGGGCGGCAGCAGGCCGCGGGTCGGGTGCTGCCAGCGGACCAGGGCCTCGACCCCGATTAGCGCGCCGGTCAGCGCGTCGACCTTGGGCTGGTAGAACACCACCAGCTCGCCCTTGCCGAGGCCGCGCTGCAGCTCGCCGACCAGCACCGAGCTGGCCGTCGAGTGCTCCTCGGACTCGGGGTCGTAGAACGCGTGCCGGCCGCGCTCCTGCTTGGCCGCGTACAGCGCCAGGTCGGCGAGGTGCAGCAACTTCTCGGCGTCGACGGCGTGCTGCGGGGACAACGCCGCACCCACGCTGGCGGTCACGGTCAGCGACATGTCGGCGATCCGGATCGGCTCGACGAACGCGGCCGCGGCCTCGCCGGCCAGCCGGTCGGTGGTGGCCGCGGTGGTGCGGTTCAGCACGATCGCGAACTCGTCGCCGCCGAGCCGGGCCACCGTGCCGCGGGAGCCGGTGATCTCGGTGAGCCGCTGCGCGACCACCTTGAGCAGCTCGTCGCCGACCGAGTGGCCGAGCGTGTCGTTGATCTCCTTGAACCGGTCCAGGTCGATCATCAGTGCCGCGGTCTGCCGCTCCGGCGTCGCGTCGGCCATGCTCTCCCGCAGGCGCATCAGCAGCAGCGTGCGGTTCGGCAGCCCGGTGAGGGAGTCGTGCAGCGCGGCGATCTCGTGCCGGGTCGCGATCATGACGGCGGTCCGGATGGCCACGATGACCAGGACACACAACGGCGCGGTCCAGATCGAGAAGGCGAGGCTGGCCGCGATCATCGGCGAGACGCCGAGCACGATCGGGGTGACCGGGAACTCCTCGCGCATGCTGGAGAGGATCGAGCGCGGCACGCCAGAGCCGGAGCTCAGCGCGAACGCCGTACCGGTCAGGATGTTGTTGACCAGGAAGTAGGCGACCGCGCCGCCGGCCAGGCCGATCAGCTGCTGTCCGGCCGGTACCCCGGTGATCGGGTCGCTGACGCCGACCCGCTCGATGGCGCAGATCGCCAGCCGGGCGGCGCCGAGCATGAGGATGTTCTGGGCCACGTTGAAGGCGGCGACCCGCAGCGGCTTGCGCTCGCGGACCTCGACGACCAGCAGCGCGGCGATCGCCGGCAGCAGGGCGTAGACGAGCGGCCCGGTGTTCAGCAGCACCAGGGCGAACGCCCCGGACATCGTGTACTCCTGCGGGTTGCCCCGGCTCCACAGCCGCATCGGGAACAGCTCGCCGAGCACCAGCAGCACGGCCGCGACGGCCAGCACCGCTTGCAACTCGCCGTGCACCACCCAGCTGGCGGTGGCGAGCATCCAGCCGGCCGCGGCCGCCCCGGCTAGGTAGACCGCGCCAAGGTAGATTCGCAGCGGCATCTTTGACACCTTGGTCACAGCCACTCCCGAGGAATGCAGCGTCCCGGTGACAGAGCCACCGGGACGCTAGACGCGGATCAGAGGAACCATTTCCTTCCGGCCGCAAGGACCGCCACCAACACGGTCAATGCGCTAGCGCTGCCCAGCACCCGGGTTACCACGACTGCTTTGGCAGCCCTGCCGGACTTCACCAGATCCCGCATTCCGCTCACCTCCTGTCCGTTCCCTGTTGACAGTGGCGATCGGCGGTCCCGGCCCGAACATGAGCAAAATCCGCGGCGGTCATGCCGAGTTTTAGTCGCCCGGCCCGATGCACGGTGGCGTAATGGGAGGTCAGCGCGACGGGCCCCGGCCCTGCCGACCCGCAATGCGGCGACCCAACCCGGATATATAAGACAAGTAATGATAACCGGAGGCGCCACCGTCCGGGCCGCAGCGCAGGCCTGGGCGGACGTTTGCGGCAGAACGCCCGGGGGAGCACCGCAGCATCCCGGCATGCGAACGTGCCGCCCCGGCTCTGCGGCCCGGGGGCCGGACGGCGGCCGGGTCGGGGCCGGATCGCCGCCGCGCAGACTTCGACCCGAAGCGGCCTCGGCTGTTACTGGAAGATGCCCAGGTACATGCAGTGATCGGAGTACGCCGTGCAGGACGTGGCGGCGCCTCTCGGGCGGAAATGTGACGTGCCGGCGAAGAGGTAGTCGATTTTGCTGCCGCCGCGGGTGAAGGTGGGCAGCGGCTCCAGGCGGTCGTTGTTGGCCTCGTGGAAGCCGGCGTAGAAGCCGTCCAGGTGGCGGTTGCGCGGGGTCACGTTGAGGTCGCCGCCGAAGATCACCGGGCGGGTTCTGGAGATCGGGGTCAGCCAGCCGCGCAGGGCGCCCAGCTGGACGTCCAGGTTCGGGCCCCGCGGGGCGGTGTGCGTGGTGGCCAGGAAAACCGTGCGGCCGGGGAGCCTGGCGGTCACCGCGAGCACCACCCGGCCCTCCTCGGGGGAGCCGTGCGGGGCCGGCAGGCGGTGCACCACCTGGCCGGACAGCGGGCCTCGGGCCAGGATCGCCACGCCGAAGCCGCGGCCGTGCCGGTCCAGGTCGTTGGCGCAGCGGCCGCCGTTGGTGGCAGCGCCGAAGACGGCCCGGTAGCCGTACTTGGCCAGCCGGTTGCGCAGCACCAGGAACTGGGTGAAGCACAGTTCCTGCACCATCGCCACGGCGGCGTTGCGGCCGCGTACCTGATAGACGATGTTGCGGGTCGTCACGTCGACCTCGCCCAGGCGGCAGACGTTGCCGCAGGCGTTGAACGTGAGCACCCGCAGCTGCGGCGGCGCGGCCCGGGCCGGCACGGCGGGCAACAGGGCCAGCACCGCCGCCAGCATCGTCAGGAGCACCCGGTTACGCATGACCGCACGTTTCGGCCGGGAGCCGGAGGCGGGTCAGGCAATCCGGGTAGCAGGCGGGTAGCAGCGAAACGGGCCGACGCAGATCGCGCCGGCCCGTCCCGGGAAACGTCAGGCTGCGGGCAGCCCACCCACCTGGGTGTTGACCCAGGTGCGGATCGACGGCAGGTCGCCGTAGATCGACGGGCCGGTCGCGCAGGTGGCGTTGTTGTTGCCGGCGCGGCTGGTGACACCGATCAGCACCCAGCGGCCGCTCACCGAGCGGACCTGCGGGCCGCCGGAGTCGCCGTAGCAGGCGCCGGCGTTGCCGTTGGTGTTGTTGGTGCAGATCTCGTACGCCGCGTTGATGCCGGAGCAGCGGTTGTCCGCCAGGATCGATGTGTCGAGCTCGTTCGCGATCTGCGGGGTGGAGCCGCAGCCGCGGGTCGGGCAGGTCTGGCCCCAGCCGATGATCCGGGTGGCCGTGCCGGTGGCGCCGGACGTGGTCGGGATCGAGGCCGGCGCGTGCGTCACCGAACTGGCCAGCTCGAGCAGCTTCACGTCGATGCTCGGGTGGTTGACTGCGCGCCGGACCGAGACCACGGTGCCGCCGCTGGTGCGGTTGATGCTGCCGACGCGTACCGAGCTGGGAGTGGGGCAGTGCTTTGCGGTGACGGCCCAGTTCGCCTTGATGAGGGAGCCGGTACAGCCCGACACGTACACCATGAACGAGTAGTTCTCGCTGGCCTGGCGGCCGTTCACGACGTTGGTGGAGGGCTCGGCGGCTGCCGCCGCGGCGGCCGGCGCGAGCAGGCCGGTGATGGCGAGGGCGGCGGTGAGGAGTATCCGGGCGGGGTTGCGCATGCGGTCGTCCTGTCTGCCAACGGGGATGACAAGGGCGGGTTGCCCGCGCAAACGGTAGCCAGGAAGAGACATCCGTCGATACATCTCAAGTGGGAAATATTGCGGTGTGATGACACAAACGTGGGTGGGACGGTCGGAAGCCGCCCCACCCACGTTGTGGTTCGCCGAACTACGAGCCGATCAGCCGGTCATAGTCGGCCAGTGCCAACGCAACGTCCACCTGAGCCCAAAAACGGTGGTAGTTGAACGTCGGCGCCGCTCCGCCGTTCAGATAGGTCTGAACCTTGGACCATTCCGGGTCCTGCTTGAGGAAGGACCGGATGTCCAGGAACGTCTTGCCCGGGGCGATCTGGTCGCCGTTGGGCATGGTGCCGGTGTAGCCGGACGGGATGAACAGGCCGTCACCCGTGCCGCTGAGCACGTCGTCGAACCGGTTGTAGTCGTTGCGGGTCTCCGGAACCGCCACGCCCTTCGTGTCGCTGTGCGTCATCACGGCGTCGAGTAGGGCCTTCGCTGTGGTCCGGGACTGCGCATGCGCCGCCTTGGCACCATAGAAGATCAAGGTGCGGGCGTACGCGCCGGCGACGCCGACGTCGGTGGTGCGGTCCACGACGGTGACCCGCAGGTTCGCGTTGTTCACCGAGGTGGTGCCGGCCTGCCAGTTGCCGCCGGGCCGGCCGCTCCAGCGCAGGGTCGACGGGATCTGGTAGGTGCTGCCGCTGACCGTGGTGTTGGCCAGCGCCCAGGTGACCCACTTGTCGAGCAGGGCCTTGGCCCGGGCGTCACCGGTCACGTAGTAGTACTCCGCGACCCGCTCCATGGTCCACGCCTGGAAGCCGAACCACTGGTTCGACGGCGGGTCGTGGTAGACCGGCTTCTCGTCGTACGCCATGCCGTAGAAGGTCGGCGTGCCGGACGGCGGCGCGCTGTAGTTGCCGTTCCAGCTGTTGGTCGCGCCACCGGCGATCGCGCCGTCGGCGGACTGCAGCCAGGTGTAGAAGTCGATCTGCCGGGTCAGGCTGGTCGCCCAGTCGGTCTTGGCGGTGGCCGACCGCGGGGTCAGCTCCGGCACGGTGGACAGCGCCCAGGCCGCGAACGGGTTCTGGTAGCCGCCGTGGTTGTGGCTGGAGCCGATCCGCCAGGACCAGCTGCCGCTGGCACTGCCCTGCGAGCCGCCCCACGCGTAGTACCAGGACATCAGGTACGTGGAGCTGTTCTTGCCGGTGCCCGCGGCGCAGGACGCCGAGGTGCAGCCGGGCGTCTTGAAGTACTTGTCGTACATCGAGTAGCGCAGGTAGTCGCCCATCTTGGCGGCGTTCGCCACCGAGGTCGCGATCTGACCCTGCTGACCCTGCTCCTTAGCCCAGGTCAGGGCCCAGTACGCGGCCTGCACGGCGCGCGCGTCGGCGTCCGGGGCGTTGGTGTAGCGCCACTGCTGCGCGTAGCTGGAGTCACCGATGAAGATCGGGATGTAGCCGCCGTTGCCCTGCCGGCCGAAGGTGAAGGTCTCGCACGAGGGGTGCGGGACGGTCTCCCAGACCGACTCCTGCGGGCCGCGCTGATAGGTGTTGATGTACGCGGGCTTCGAGGTGCGGTCGCCGCAGTTGCCGAAGCCGTACACGTTGTCGACGTCGAGCAGCCAGTGCATGCCGTACACCTGGCTGGTGCCGTAGGTGGACTGCAACTCGGCCGCCAGCGGGTCGGCGCCGACCTTCACCGCCGGGTCGAGCTTGCCGCCGACCGCCGGGTACTGGCTCGGGTGCAGGGCCTCCGGCGCGTAGTCGGCCGGGTCCGCGGCGTTGTAGTTGCTCTGCGTCTCCTTGGGGATGATGTAGCGCTCCATCGTCTGCCACGCGGAGTTGAACGGCGCCCAGTTCTGGGTCACCCGCCCGTACATCGCCTCAAGGTAGAGCCAGTAGCTGAACGCCTCGGAGGTCGTCTCGTGCCCGTGGTCCGGCGCCTCGACGAGGAGCGTCTCGATCGAGTGGTAGGGCACCCCTTCGGGGCTGAAGTACCCGTTCGCCGGATTCTTGATCTTCTGGTACAGCGCCAGGAACTGGTCGCCGTAGGGTCCGGCGAGCGCGAGCTTGGCGGTCGGCGTGGTGTCGCCGCTGGCGGCGCCGGCCGAGATCCCGACCAGCCCGCCGGTGAACAGCAGGCCGGTGGCGACCATGGCCACCCGGCGCCGGCTTGTCTTCCATTTCATGTGCAGGTTTCTCCTCGCTAGACAGGCCGGACCGGGGCAGTCACGGCCAGTGCTCCGCACCCGTCGAGGACTGACGGGCGGTACGCAAGGTGCGGTTGAGCGTGTCGCTGAGTTACCGGGAGAGCGGCTGCGACGGCACCATTGCCCAGGCCGTTGTCGTCGTCCCCTTGCCGGGGTGCCCTCGACGATCCAGGCCCGTGCGCGGCTCCCACCACGAGATATCGACAGTCTTCCATGCGTTGCTACGGTGAACAAGATGGTGATTTAGGCCAAAGGAAAGGCTTAGGGGAGGGTGCTCCGCTAAGCCTCATTTGAGTTGATCTTTGCTGTCTCGCCTGGTCAGGCGCTTCATCACGCTCCGTGGATCAGCCCCGGCCGGGTGCTCGTTGCATGAGACTGAAGGTGGCCTGGCACTTGTGAGGACCGACACGGTCGGTGGGGGACCGAAGTGGTCCGGAAGGGACTAGCGTGGTCCACATGCCGCGTCCGACCCGGGAACAGATCGAGGACGAGATCCTCGAGACCGCGGCCACGCTGTTCGCCCGGCACGGGTTCAAGGAGACGTCGATCCAGCGGGTGGCCGACGCGGTCGGCTACTCCAAGACCGGCCTGCTGCACCGCTTCCCCTCCAAGGAGGCGCTCCAGCGCGCCGTCATCGACCGGGCCGTCGGCGAGGTGCGGGCCATCGCGGCCGCGGCCGCCGAACTGCCGCCGGGCCGCGCGCGCGACCGCGTGGTGATCACCGGCGTGGCCCGGCTCGCGCTGGACCGGCCGGGCGCCGTGGCGCTGGTGCTGTCCGGCCTGATGAACGCGCCGGACAGCGAGTTCGCCACCGTTCTCGACGACATCGGTCAACTGGTCTTCGGCGCGTTCGGCATCGACGACCCGGACTGCGCCGCGGCCGCCGACCCGATGCGCATCCTGCGGATCACCGGCGCGCTCGGTGCCCTGGCCGTGACCAGCGTGGCCCTGCACGACAAGCCCTACCCCGCCGCCCTCGACGACATCGTCACCGTCAGCTGCGACGCGCTCGGTCACGGGCGCGCCCAGATCGACTAGGCCCGACCGACTAGGCCCGACCGACTAGGCCCGACCGACTAGGCCCGACCGACTAGGCCCGACCGACTAGGCCCGACCGACTAGGCAAGGAAACCCCTCATGGCAACGCTGCTGCACCGACTCGGACTGGCCGCCGTGCGCCACCGGCTCGCCGTCACCGCCGTCTGGTTGGTGGCGCTGATCGCGGCCGCCCTCGGCGCGATCTTCCTGTCCGGACCGACCGTGAACACGTTCTCGATCCCCGGCCAGGAGTCGACCACCGCGCTCTCGCTGATGAAGGAGCGCTTCGGCGCCGCCTCGGCCGGGGCCAACGCCCAGGTGGTGTTCGCCGCGCCGGCCGGCGCCAAGGTCACCGACCCGGCGCTGGCCGGCCAGATCACCGGGGTGGTGGGCAAGCTCGGCGAACTGCCCGGCGTGCTGGCGGCCACCAACCCGCTGGACCCGCAGCAGCCGGTGGTGTCCCGCGACCAGACCGCGGCGTTCAGCACGGTCACCTACGGCGTGGTGGCCTCGGCGATCACCGTCGAGGAGCGCGAGGCGCTGCTGGCCGCAGTCGAGCAGGCCAACGCCGGCGGGCTGGTGGTCGAGGTGCGCGGCGAGGCGGCCAAGGAGTCCGGCGCCGACGTGGGCGGCCCGGCCGAGGGCATCGGTGTGGTGGTCGCGCTGCTGGTGCTGGCCGTGACCTACGGCTCGCTGGTCGCCGCCGGGATGAACCTGCTGACCGCGATCGTCGGGGTGGGCATCGGCGCGGCCGGCATCTTCACCCTCACCGGCTTCGTCGAGCTCCAGTCGACCACCTCGATCCTCGCGATCATGCTGGGCCTCGCGGTCGGCATCGACTATGCGCTGTTCATCGTCACCCGGTTCCGGCACGAGCTGCGCCGTGGCCTGCCGGTGCCGGACGCCGCGGCCATGGCGGTCGGCACGGCCGGCTCGGCCGTCGTCACCGCGGGCCTGACGGTCGTGATCGCGCTGGCCGGCCTCTCGGTGGCGGGCATTCCGTTCCTCACCGAGATGGGCATCGCGGCCGCCGCCACCATCGTGATCGCCGTGCTGGTCGCGATCACCCTGGTCCCGGCCATCCTCGGCTGGATCGGCCTGCGGGCCCTGCCGCGGCGGCAGCGGGCCGTGCCGGCCGCCGGCTCGCACGAGGCCGGCCGCGGCTTCTTCCGCGGCTGGGCCCACCTGGTGACCCGGCAGCGCTGGCTGAGCCTGCTGGTGGCGGTGGCGGCGCTGGCCGTGGTCGCCATCCCGGTCACCAGGATGGAGACCTCGCTGGTGCAGAAGGAGGTGCCGGGCAGCACCTACGCGAAGGCCGACGAGATCATCGCGCAGCGGTTCGGCCCGGGCTTCGCCGGCCCGCTGCTGGTGCTGGTGGACGGCAGCGGCGCACCCGCGTACGCGGCCTCCCTGCAGCAGCGGATCGCCACCCTGCCCGGCGTGCTGGTGGCCGCCCCGCCGCGGCCCGACCAGGCCGGCACCGCGGCGCTCATCTCGATCATCCCGGCCACCGGCCCGGACGACACAGCCACCACCGACCTGGTGCACAGCCTGCGGGACACCATCGACGACGGGCCGAACGCCAAGGTCTACGTCACCGGCACCACGGCGATCAGCATCGACGTCTCGGAGAAGCTGAGCCAGGCGCTGCCGATCTACCTTGCGCTCGTGGTCGGCCTCGCGTTCGTGCTGCTGGTGCTCGTGTTCCGGTCGATCCTGGTGCCGGTGGCCGGCGTGCTCGGCTTCCTGCTCACGATCGGCGCGGCGCTCGGCGCCACCACCGCGGTGTTCCAGTGGGGCTGGCTCACCGAGGTGGTCAACGCCCAGGTCACCGGCCCGCTGCTGAGCCTCGCTCCGATCATCATCGTCGGCATCCTGTTCGGCCTCGCGATGGACTACCAGGTCTTCCTGGTCTCCCGGATGCACGAGGCGCACGCGCACGGCTCCGAACCCCGGCAGGCCGTGGTGACCGGCTTCCGGCAGGCGGCGCCGGTGGTGGTCGCGGCCGCCACGATCATGTTCGCGGTGTTCGCCGGCTTCGTGCCGCAGGGCAACGATACGGTCAAGCCGATCGCGTTCGCGCTGGCCGTCGGCATCCTGTTCGACGCCCTGGTGGTCCGCATGGTCGCCATCCCGGCGGCGCTCGCCCTGATGGGCCGGGCCGCCTGGTGGCTGCCGAGCTGGCTGCGCCGGCTCCCGGAGCTGGACGTCGAGGGCGCGGCCCTGGAGCGCACCCCGCCGCCGGCGGCGGAACGGACCTCGGTCCCGGCCGCCTAGAAGACAGCCAGAAGTCGGACTATTCGCCCGTTTCCTCAAGATATACCGGGAATATCCGGAAGGAAGCGGGCGAATTCCCGGCGTGACGGGTCCCCGTCTTGCTGGAATTGGGGAATGCGGCCGGAATTAGCAGCGGAACTGAGCGGGCAGCCCGACGGCGCGGTCAGGGCTGCGCTCGAGACCTGGCGTTCGGGGCTGGTGGACCTCACCGACGCCAACCGGCTGCTGCACTTCGGCCGGACCCCGTCCGACGCCGTGGAGATCACCGGGCCGTCGCCGAAGAGCCTGCTGCGGGTGCTCCAGGACGACGGCAGCTTCGGCTTTCCCGGCGGCGACCCCGACGACAACCGGCCGGTCCTGCGCACCGACCTGCCCGAGAACGAACTCGGCGCCCTGCTGCACCGGTTCTACCGGCGGTCCCGGCAGGAGTTCCTGGACCGCGGCGTCTCCTCGCTCTACCTGGCCGTCGGCATGCTGCACTGGACCGACGACCGCAACACCCCGCACCAGAGCCCGATCCTGCTGGTGCCGGTGGAGATCGACCCGGCCGGCCCGGTGCTGCGGGCCCGCGGCGACGACCCGATGGTCAACCCGGCGCTGGCCCTGCGGATGGAGCCGCTCGGCATCGAACTGCCCGAGGTGCACGCGCTCGCCGAGATGGACGTCACCGTGCTGTGGGCGCACATCGACGTGGCGATCGGCGAGCAGCCCGGCTGGTACGCCGACGACGCCGTGGTGCTGACCCAGTTCGCGGTGCATCGCGAGTCGATCCACGCCGACCTGGTGGAGAACGAGCCGCACATCGCCGAGCATCCGCTGGTGCGGGCGCTGGCCACCAAGGACGCCGAGGGCACGTTCGCGTTCGACCCGGTCCCGCCGGCCGCCGTCGACGAGGTCGCACCGCCCGAGGACATCCCGCTGGTGCTGGACGCCGACGCCAGCCAGCGTGCCTGCGTGGCGGCCGCGATGGCCGGGCACAGCTTCGTGATCGACGGCCCGCCCGGCACCGGCAAGTCGCAGACCATCGCGAACATGGTCGGGTGCCTGCTGCACGCCGGCAAGCGGGTGCTGGTGGTCTCGGAGAAGGCGGCCGCGCTGGACACCGTGGCCGCCCGGCTCAGCTCGGCCGGCCTGGGCAACTACCTGCTGCCGCTGCACAGCGACCTGACCGGCCGGCGCGAGGTGGCCACCGCGCTGACCGCCGCGCTGGACACCGATCCGGTGCCGCTGGCCAGCATGGACCCGATCGACCGGCGCGCGGTCCGGGAACGGCGGGAACGCCTGAGCGCGTACGCGGAAGCCTTGAATCGCGTCCGCGAACCGCTCGGCCGGAGCCTGCACGACGTGATCGGGACCTGCGCCACGCTGCACGACGTGCCGGCCGCGCCGGTGCCCGCCGAGATCCCGGCCGAGCTCACCCCGGCGGCGCTGGACGACATCCGGCACGCGGTCAGCCGGCTGGGCCGGGTGCGCAGCGAGAGCTACCTGTGGCGGGACACGATCGAGCGGGACCCGATGGAGGGCCGGCTGCGGCAGGCGATGACCGCGCTCGGCACGCTGGCCGAGACGGTGATCGCCAACTCCACCCTGGCCGACGCGTTCGACCTGCACGAGCCGGCCGGTGCGGCGACCCTGGCGGCGCTGGCCGCGCACGCCGAGCACCGGCCCGGCAAGATCGTCGAGGAGTGGCTGACCGCGCCGAGCCTCCAGCCGGTCAAGGACGCCGCCGAGGACCTGACCAAGCACCTGGCGGCGCTGCGCTACGGCGGCATCCCGTGGGCCGAGCTGCCGTCCGCGGCCGACCTCACCAGCGTGCCCGACCTGTCGCACCTGACCCCGGAGGCGGTCGATCTCAGCCCGCTGAACGCCGCGCAGGCCGAGCACCTGGCCAACAAGTTCGCCGAGGAGGCCGACCAGCTGGAGACCCGGCAGGAGAGCCTGGACCGGGTCACCGCCCGGCTCGGCCTGCCGCACGTGGTGAGCTTCCCGGACTCCAAGCGGGTGATCACGATCTCGGAGCTGATCTCCCGGGACCACAAGCCCGAGCCGGCCTGGTTCGCCGAGGGCGGGATGGCCGCCGCGCACGCCGCGCAGCGTGCCCTGCGCAAGGCCGTCGAGGCGGTGCTGGCCGCCGAGCAGCAGGCCCGCCGGCACTTCGACGAGGGCGTGCTGAACGAGCCGATCGAGGAGATGGCCGACCGGCTGGCCAGCCGGCGTGGCGCCCGTAAGCTGCTGCGCACCTACCGGCGCGACAAGAAGGCCGCGATCGAGGCGGCGCTGCCCGAGGTCAAGCCCGAGGACGCCATCGCGAATGTGGAGGACGCGGCGGCCTGGAAGGCGGCGCTGGACGAGCTGGAGGCGCTGGCCGACGAGCACGCCGACATCCTCGGCCGGCACTGGGACGGCCTGGACACCGACTTCGCCGCGATCCAGGAGGCGCTGCACACCGCCGACGAGGTGATCCGGGAGACCCCGCCGGACGCGCTGGCCGCCGTGGTGGTGCACGTCTGCGCGCCCCGGCCGAACAGCGCGCTGCTGCGCATCGTCGGCGAGGCCCGGGACGAGTTCGACCGGTTCCGCACCACGCTGCGGACCGCACCGGCCCGCGCGCCCCGGCCGGAGCTCGCCGAGGGGGCGGTGGCCGACGCCGTGGAGTGGCTGCGGGCGCACATCGCGCCGCTGCGGGCCGCGGCCGAGATGCTGCGGGCGTACGGCGGGCCGACCGGTCGCGACCTCACCCTCGCCGAGGCGGTGGAGATCGCCCAGCAGCGCCAGGCGGCCATCGACGCCGAGGCCGCGATCTGGTCGAACGCCGGCCCGCACGCGGCGGTGCTGGGCGAGATCTACCGCGGCACCAAGACCAACGACGACCAGATGAACGAGATCGTGGCCTGGAGCGACAAGGCCCGGCGCCTCTACACCGGCCACGACAACCCGCTCAGCCCCGAACAGGCCGCCGCGCTGGCCGAGTGCGTGCCCAGCGACGGGCTGGCCGCCGCGGTCGCCAACTGGGAGCACGCCCGCGAGCAGCTGCTCAAGGGGTTCGGCACCGACCGGCAGAAGGAGCTGGCGATCGACCTGGGCGACTACGACAGTGCCCGGGACCTGCTGCTGCAGATGCTGCACGACACCGAGGGCCAGCAGGAGTGGTTCGTGCACCAGGACGCCCGGCAGGTGATCACCGGGTTCGGCTTGGAGGAGGCCCTGGAGTTCTGCGCCGACCAGGAGATCGCCACCGAGCGGATCTGGCCGGTGCTGGAACGCGCCCTCTACCGCGCCTGGACCGACGCGATCATCCGGACCGACCCGGGCCTGACCCCGGCCGACGCCGAGGACCGGATCCACCTGGTCGAGGTCTTCAAGCTGCTGGACAACGAGCTGACCGCGGCCGCGCTGGCCGACATCGTCTACGCGGTGGAGGCCCGCCGCCCGGCCACGGCCACCACCGGCGAGCCGGCCCTGATCCGCCGGGAGGGCAGCAAGAAGACCGGCCACCTGGCGGTCCGCGACCTGATCGCTCAGGCCCGGCACGCGGTGCAGGGGCTCAAGCCGTGCCTGCTGATGTCGCCGCTCGCGGTCAGCCGGCTGCTCCCGCCGGAGATCGAGTTCGACGTGGTGATCATCGACGAGGCGTCCCAGGTGACCACGGCCGACGCGATCAACTGCGTGTACCGCGGCGACGCGCTGATCATCGCGGGCGACGACCGCCAGCTACCGCCGACCACGTTCTACGACCGGGTCGAGGACGACGTCACCGACTACCCGTCGATCTTCGACCTGGCCCGCGAGACGTTCCCGGTGCTGCCGCTGGAGTGGCACCACCGCAGCCGGCACGAGTCGCTGTTCGCGTTCGCCAACCTGGCCTACTACCAGGGCCGGCTGGTCAGCCTGCCCCGCGCGTACGCCCGCGAGCCCGAGCACGGCGTCGCCATGTTCCACGTGGACGGCATCTACCACCGCGCCACCACCTCGGACAACCCGATCGAGGCCGAGGCGGTGGCGGCCCGCGTCCTGCACCACCTCACCACCCGGCCGGAACGCACGCTCGGCGTGGTGACGCTCTCGGTGGCCCAGGCCGACGCGATCGACGAGGCGGTGCAGCGGATGATCGCCGAGCGGCCGCACCTGGAGCACCTGCTCGACGACTCCGACCGGCTCACCGGCTTCTTCGTCAAGAGCCTGGAGGCGGTACAGGGCGACGAGCGCGACGTGATCATCCTGTCGGTCGGCTACGGCTACGACGAGAACGACAAGATCAGCACGAACTTCGGGGTGCTGAACCGGCCGCGCGGCTGGCGCCGGCTCAACGTCGCGATCACCCGGGCCACGCAGCTGGTCGAGGTGGTCTCGTCGATCCACGCTGCCGACGTGCCGGACATGGGCAACGAGAGCGTCCGGCACCTCAAAGCCTTTTTGGAGTACGCCGAGCGCGACGCCGCCACGCTGGGCCGCCCGGTGTCCGACCCGGAGGGTGTCACCCCGTTCGAGGAATCCGTGCTGGCCACGATCGCCGGCTGGGGTTACGCGGTGCGCCGCCAGATCGGTGCGGCCGGCCATTGGATCGACCTGGCGGTGCTGCACCCGGACCACCCCGACGACGTGTACGCGCTGGCCATCGAGTTCGACGGCCCCGGGTACCGGTCGATCGGGGCGGCCCGGGACCGCGACCGCCTGCGCGAGCAGGAACTGCGCGAGCAGGGCTGGCACCTGCACCGGATCTGGTCCACGGCGTGGTACCGCAACCAGGCCGAGGAGGCCGGCCGGCTGCTCGGCGCCATCCAGCGAGCGCTGGCCGACCCGCCGCCGGCCGCCGACCGGCTGCCGGCGGCACACGCCTGGGCTTCGACCTACCGTCCGGTGGCCCACCAACTGCTGCTCCAGCCCGAGCACGAGCTGGAGAGCTGAGCCGCCATCCCGTCTTCCCCGTACGCACATTTCCGAAATCCCGGAAATGTTCAGCCTGGGTGCGGGGCGGGGCCGGGAGTCCGGGCGGGGCCGGGAGTCCGGGCGGGGCCGGGAGTCCGGGCGGGGCCGGGAGTCCGGGCGAGGCCGGGCGTCAGGAGCCCGGGTCGGCCGTCGGCTCCGGCGTGCCCGGCTCGTCGGGCTCGGGCGTCTCCGACTCGTCCGGGTCGGGCGTCTCCGACTCGGTCGGTTCCGGCGACGCGGAGTCGTCGGGGTCCGGCGAGTCGCTCGGCGCGGGCGTCGGCGTCTCAGTCGGCGCGGGCGTCGGCGTCTCAGTCGGCGTGGGGGTCGGCGTGGGGGTCGGCGTGGGGGTCGGCTTGGGCGCCGGCTTCTTGGTGCCGGTGGCCTGCACCTTGGCCGCGGTGTAGACGGTGCCGACCCGCGTCCCGGTGATCGTGATCCGGAAGCCGGCCCCGAGGTCGGACAGCTTCTTGCGGGCGCCGTTCAGCTGGATCCGCACGCTCGACGGCACGCTGATCGTCACGGTCTTGCCCTTGGCGTCCTTGGTGCCGCCCTTCGCGACGACCGTGACGGTGCCGGCGGCGGCGTCGACGGACTTGACGGTGCCGCTGGCACTGAACTGGACCTTGACCGGCTTGACGGGCTTCGCCGGTTTCGCCGGCTTGGCGGTCGGCTTGCCCTTGAAGGCCGAGACGGCCGGCGCGGGCTGGTTGCCGGGCGCGGCGGAAGCGGCGGTCGCCACGGCGGGAACTCCGACGACGACCGCCATGACGGCAGCCAGGGCAACGGGACGAAGACGCATGACACAACTCCTTGCAGGCGGGGGGTACTCCTCTATGTCACCCCCGCCGGGGTGCGAACCGGTTGCCCGTCCGGTTGCCGCCGCGGTGCGTTCCGGCTACCTGTCGTCGAGTGCGCGGGTGAACGGGTCGCCGTACTCCCGGATGGCCCGCCGGGCGAACGCCTGCTGCACCGTGGCCACCCGCTCGGAGCGTCCCCGGCCCAGGAAGCTGACCGCCCAGTGCAGCACCGCGGTCACCCGGTTCTTGAAGCCCACCAGGTAGAACAGGTGCACCGCGACCCAGATGACCCAGGCCGGGAAGCCGGACAGCCGCAGCTTGCCGACGCTGGCCACGGCCGAGAACCGGGAGATGGTGGCCAGGCTGCCCTTGTCGAAGTACTTGAACGGCTTGTCCGGCGGCTGGCCGTCCAGGCGCCGCTTGACCTGCCGGGCCGCGTACCGGCCGCCCTGGATGGCGACCTGGGCCACGCCGGGCAGTTGCACGCCGTGCTCGTCGTTCAGGTTCATCATGTCGCCGAGCACGAAGATCTCGGGGTGGCCGGGCACGGTCAGGTCGGGGGACACGTGGATCCGGCCGGCCCGGTCGGTCTTGGCGCCGGTGACCTCGGCGATCTGCCGGGCCAGCGGGGGAGCCGCCACGCCGGCCGCCCACACCTTGGTCATCGACGGGATGCGTTCGTGGCCGCGCTCGGTCTCCACCTCGATGCCGGTGGCGTCCATGCCGACCACCTTGGTGTTCAGCTCGACCTCGACGCCCATCAGGTGCAGCTGGCGCAGCGCCCGGGTGGACAGGTGGTCGCCGAACGTGTTGAGCACCGCGCCGACCGCGTCGACCAGGATGATCCGGGCCTGGTGCGGGTCGATGTGCCGATATTGACCCGGCAGCGTGCGGTGCGCCAGCTCGGCGATCTGGCCGGCCATCTCGGTGCCGGTCGGTCCGGCGCCGACCACCACGAAGGTGAGCCAGCGGGCCACGTCGTCGGGGTCGGTCTGCAGGTCGGCGATCTCGAACGCGCCGAAGATGCGGGCGCGCAGCTCGAGCGCGTCGTCGATGTTCTTCATGCCGGGCGCGTGGTCGGCGAACTGGTCGTTGCCGAAATAGGACTGCGCAGCGCCGGCCGCCACGATCAGCGTGTCGTACTCGACCTGGTATTCGATGCCCGGTCCGGACACCGAGACGATCTTGTTCGCGGTGTCCACGCTGGTCGCCCAGCCGAGCCGGACGTCCACGTTCTTCTGCCGGCGCAGCACCTCGCGGATCGGCGGGGCGATCTCGCCCTCGCTGAGGATGCCGGTGGCCATCTGGTAGAGCAGGGGTTGGAAGAGGTGGTACGCGGTGCCGTTGATCAGTGTGATGTCGACCGGAGCCCGGCGCAGAGCCTTGATCGCGAAGAGGCCGCCGAATCCGGCGCCGATGACTACCAGCCGATGCCGCTGCATGGTCGCTCCCGTGTCTCGGTGTTCCGGTCATTACAGCGCTCTGATCAGTGCTGATTATGCCGTGAACAAGGACACGGTGCCGGGCCCGGCGTCGAAGGTCACGCCGGGCCCGGCCGGTGTCACGGGGTCCAGACCAGCGTGGGGTTCACCTTGCCGGACCAGTCGAAGATGGCCATGTTGTCCCAGCCGTTGCCGCTGCCGTTGATGTTCGCCGGGTCCCAGCCGTTGCCGTTCACGGCGGTCCAGGTCGGCTCCCAGTAGAAGACGCCGACCGCGCCGGCGCTGCGCGCGGTGTTCTGCGTCCACTGGAACTGCTGCGCCTGCCCGGCCCAGGAGGCCGGGATGTTGTCGCACAGCACGTTGCCCGGGATCGAGTTGCCGGTGCCGTCGGCGTTGCCCGTGGTGAACTGGTACGCCGTCTCGGCGATCACCACCGGCTTGCCGTACCGGGTCCGGACGTCGGTGATCACGTTGTAGAGGTTGGTCAGCGTGCCGTGCCACATGCAGTAGTACGACAGCGCCGAGACGTCCCACTGGACGCCCTGGCCGCGGATGCCGTCGAAGAACCAGCGCGCGTTCGCCATGCTGTCGGCGTCCGCCACGTGGATCCACACCTGGGTGCCGCTGTTGCACGACTTGGTGGCGTTGTAGCCCTGCTTGAGCAGGCTGCCCAGAGGCTGGAAGTTGTTGTTGGTGACCTGCCCGCGGGGCCACAGCATGCCGACGTTGATCTCGTTGCCGATCTGCACGCTGTCCGGCGTGGTGCCCTGTGCCTTCAAGGAATTGCAGATGTCGTACGTGTAGTTGTAGACGTCGGTCTGCAGCTGGGCCAGCGAGTGCGAGGCCCAGGCCGCCGGCGGGAACTGCTTGCCGGGGTCGGCCCAGGTGTCCGAGTAGTGGAAGTCGATCAGGAGCTTCAGGCCCTTGGACTTGATCGTCCGGGCCTGCTGGAGCACCTTGGCCTTGTTGTTGTAGCCGCTGGCCGGGTTGTTCCAGATGCGCAGCCGCGCGTAGTTGACACCCTTCGATTTCAGGATGTCGTACGGGTCCTGCTGCGCACCGGACGCGTTGTAGTACTTCGCGCCCAGGTCCTGGGCCCGCTGCAGGGTGGACACGTCCGCACCGAGCATGGTGAGGGGTGCCGCGTGGGCGGGGGTCGGTGAGACGGTCAGCGACAGCGCGAGGACTACGGCTGTCGCCACGAACCCGGTGAGGGATCGCTTCATGTCGCTCCTTTGCCAAGGATGCGGTTGGGGGATGACCCGTGGGGAGCGGGTCGCACCCGGCGGTGGCGCCGGGTGAGCTCAGGCGGGCGAGGAATCCCGCAGGACCAGCGAGGTGGGCACGGTGATCGACAGCGGGGTACGCCCGGCGATCACGTCGGTGAGCAGCCGGACCATCTCCTCGCTGATCCGGTCGAGCGGGTGCCGGACGGTGCTCAGCGGCGGGTCGAGGGTGGCGGCCAGGCCGGAGTCGTCGAAACCGACCACCCGTACGTCGCCGGGCACCTCGCGGCCCGCCTCGCGCAGCACCGGCAGGGTGGCGGCGGCCATCGCGTCCGAGGCCGCGAACACCGCGTCCAGGTCGGGCGCCCGTTCGAGCAGCACCCGCATCCCGGCCGCGCCGCTCGGCCGGCCCCAGTCGCCGTGCACGATCCGGGCCGGCTCGACCGGCAGGCCGTGCGCGGTGAGCGCGTCGGTGTAGCCGTGCAGCCGGTCGACGCCGCCCGCGGTGTCCTGCGGGCCGGTGATGGTGGCGATCCGCCGGCAGCCGGCCGCGATCAGGTGCTCGACGGCCGACCGGGCGCCGGCCCGGTCGTCGGCCGCCACCGAGCTGATCTGCTGCTCGTAGCCGAGCACCCGGCCGCAGGCAACGATCGGCACCTCGGCGCTGACCAGGTGGCTCAGCAGCGGGTCGCCGGAGTGCGGCGAGACCAGCAGCACGCCGTCCACGTGCCCGCCGGCCAGGTACGCCACCGTGCGGTTCCGCTCCTCGGGGGTCGAGGCGATCATCAGGATCAGGGTGAGCTCGCGGTCGGACAGCGCCTGGGCCACGCCGCGCAGCAGGACCGAGAAGTTCGGGTCCTCGAACAGCAGGTGCTGCGGCTCGGTGAGCAGGAACGCGATCGACCCGGACCGGCCGGTGGCCAGCGAGCGGGCGTGCTGGTTGGCGGTGTACCCGGTGCGGGTGATCGCCTCGCGCACGGCCCGGACGGCCTCGGGGCTGACCCACTCCCGGCCGTTGAGGACGCGGGAGACGGTGGCGTAAGAGACCCCGGCCTCGCGCGCCACGTCGCGGATGGTGGGCCGCTTGCGCCCCGGCGCGGGCGAGGTCGGCACGGCTGGGATCATAGTCGGCGCCACCTCCCGTCCCCGCTGGGTCGTCATGCTGAGCCCTCCTTCGGCATGCCCTTCTGGCCCTCGCCTGCGAGGCCGTCCGCAGGTCGCGCTGGGTGCCGCTCGGTGCAGGCGGTCATGCCTTCACCGCGCCGGCGCCCAGGTCGACCCGCCAATAGCGCTGCAGGCCGAGGAAGAGGGCGATCAGCGGCAGGATCGACAGCAGCGCGCCGGTGACCACCGAGATGTACATCGCCGGCTGGTTGGCGCCCTGGTTGAGCAGGCCGTTGAGGCCCACGGTGAGCGGGAACAGCCGGTCGTCGCCCAGCATGATGTACGGCAGCATGAAGTTGTTCCAGATCGCCACGAACTGGAAGAGGAACACGGTGACCAGCCCGGAGCGCATCATCGGCAGCGCCACCCGGGCGAACGTGCGCCAGTCGCCGGCTCCGTCGATCCGGGCCGCCTCGAGCACCTCGGTGGGCACCGCGGCGGCTGCGAAGATCCGGCACAGATAGATCCCGTACGGGGTGATGATGCTGGGCAGCAGCACCGACCAGTAGGTGTTGGTCATCCCCACCTTGGCCAGCAGCAGGTACTGCGGGATGGCCAGGATGACGCCGGGCACCAGCACCCCGGCCAGGATCAGGTTGAAGACCACCTGCTTGCCCGGGAACGTGTACTTGGCCAGCGCGAACCCGGCCATCGCGGACACCAGCGTGGACGCGGCCGCGCCGACCCCGGCGTACAGGGCGGTGTTGAGCATCCACCGCCAGTACAGGCCGTCCCGGTACGCGTTCAGGTCGGCGACGTTGTCGAACAGGTGGGTGCTGGGCGCCAGCGTGAAGGTGGAGAACAGCTCGCCGGAGCTCTTGGTCGCCGCGATCAGCACCCAGAGCACCGGGAACAGGCAGTACAGCGCGCCGAGCAGCAGCAGCACGGTGGCGGCCGGGCTGATCCGGCGGTTGCTCCGGGGCGCCGGTCCGGACGGCCGGACCACCGCGGGCGTGGCCGGGACCACGGTCGAGGTGCTCACGATCAGTCCTCCTGGTTGAAGGCGCGGTTGCCGACGAGCTTGAGGAACCCGAAGGACACGACGAAGGTGGCCAGCGCGATGATCACCGAGGTGGCAGCGGCGGAGTAGACGTCGTTGCGGGTGAACGCGTCCCGGTAGACCTTCATCAGCGGCGCCCAGGTGCTCGAGATGGTGTTGCTCAACGGCCGCAGCGTCATCGGCTCGGCGAAGACCTGCAGCGTGGCGATGAGCGAGAAGACGAACGTCATGATCAGCGAGGGCAGCACGATCGGGATCTTGATGCGCCAGGCGATCTGGCTGTCCGACGCGCCGTCCAGCCGGGCCGCCTCGTACAGGTCGGTGGGGATGGCCCGCAGCGCGGTGTAGATGACGATCATGTTGAAGCCGGTGCCGCCCCAGACCGCGATGTTGGCGATCGACCACAGCACCCACGAGCCGGAGAGCAGGTCCGGCGCGGCCAGCCCGACGCCCTCCAGCGCGTCGTTGAACGGGCTCACCCGGGGCAGGTAGAGGAAACCCCAGAGCAGCGAGGCGACCACGGCCGGCACCGCGTAGGGCAGGAAGATCGAGGTGCGGGCGAAGGTGCCGACCCGGGTGCGGCCGGCGTCCAGCAGCAGGGCCATCAGCAGCGCGAGGCCGAGCATGGTGGGAACCACGATCATCCCGTACGCGCCGACGCGGTAGACGCTCGGCAGGAAGTCCGGATCGGACAGCGACCGGGTGTAGTTCTCCAGCCCGGCCCAGATCTCGGTGCGCGAGCCGCGGCCCAGGCCCAGCCCGCTGACCTTGACCTTGCGCAGGCTCAGGTAGCCGGCGTAGATGATCGGCGCGGCCAGGAACGCGGCGAACAGGATCAGCGCCGGGGCCAGGAACGAGTACGGCGCCAGGGCGCTCTTGCCGCCCCGCTCGGACGTCCGGGGCGTGCGGGTGTTGGTGGGGAACGCCGTCACGGCCGTCACCTCTTGTCTGTTGCGGGGCTGCCCGGCAGGTGCGGACGGTGCCGCACCTACCGGGCCGGGAGTTTCAGCCGGCGACGTTGAAGCCGGTCTTCTTCATGTCGTCGACCGTGGTCTGCTGCATGGTGTCGAGTGCCTTGCTGAACTCGGCCGCGTTCTTGGACTGCGCGGCCTTGGCGAACGCGTCGTTGTAGCTGGAGTACGCGACGTTCACGTTCGGCCCGTAGGTGAACGCGTTGGTGACCTTCGCGGCCTCGGCGGCGATCGTGTAGAAGTCCGGCTGGTTCTCGAAGAACGCCGGCGGCTTGGTCAGCGCGGTGGCGGTGGCGTCCACCGACGCGGGGTAGACGTTGGCGGTGCCGGCCAGTGCCTTGAGCGCCTCGGGGTCGGTGTTCAGCCAGGCCACGAACTTGGCGGCGGCGGCCTTGTTCTTGCTCTGGGTGGTGACGCTGGTGGCCGAGCCGCCCCAGTTGCCGTTCTTGGGCGCCGCGGCGTCCCACTGCGGCAGCTGGGTGGCCTTCCACTTGCCCTTGGTGCTGGCCGCGTTGCCCTCCAGCACGCCCGGTCCCCAGACCGCGCCGAGCCAGCCCACCTGGGTGCCGTCGTTGAGCGCGGCGTTCCACTCCGGGGTGTACATCGGCTTGTTGTCGACCGCGCCCTCGGCGACCAGGCCACCCCAGTAGTCGGCGACCTTCTTGGTGTTGGCGTCGTTGATCGCGACCGTCCAGGCGTCGCCCTGCACGCCCCACCAGGACGCGCCGGCCTGCTGCGAGAGACCGGCGAACCAGCCCGCGTCGGCGGCCGAGAAGGTGCCGAGGAACTGCTTCTTGTTCGCTGCGTTGATCTTGCGCGCGGCCGCCGCGTACTCGTCCCAGGTCTTCGGCGCCTGGATGCCCAGCTTCTCGAAGACGTCGGAGCGGTAGAAGAACATCATCGGGCCGGTGTCCTGCGGCACGCCGTAGACGGCCTCGGAGCCGAGGGTCACCGAGTTCCAGGCCGACTCGGGGAACTTCGCCTTGACGTCGCCGACCTCCTTGGCGATGTCCGCGATCGCGTCGGCCGAGACCAGGGTGGGGATCTTCTGGTACTCGGCCTGCATGACGTCGGGGGCGCCGCTGCCGGCCTTGATCGCGGTGAGCAGCTTGGTGACCGCCGGGTCGCCGCCGTCCTGCTTGTTGACGGTGACCTTGATGTCGGGGTTCTTCGCGTTCCAGCCCTCGACGACCTTGTCCATGTTCGGGGCCCAGGTCCAGTAGGTGAGCTCGACCTTCTCGCCCGGCTTGGGCGCGGTGTCGCCGCCCTTGTCGTCGGAGCTGCTGCACGCGGTGGTCAACATGAGAGCTGCGGCCAGCACACCGGCCAGCGGCAGAGTTATCTTCTTCATCGATCCTCCTCGATCGGCCAGCCACGGGGAGCGCGGCCTGGGTCGCTGCCGGGGGAGACGTGCGTCACCGAACAGGACCTGTGACCGGTTACAGTGCTGCTCGGCACCACGGTTGTCAAGTCCTTGCGTCGTGCCGGTTAAGACGATGTATCGTGCGGAGCCAGATCGATGTGACCGGTTACAGTCCTTGTTTCCTGTGAGGAGCGCCAGTGCCCACCGACCCGCTACTCGTCCGGCACCATCCCTGGGCCGAGCCACCGCGCCGGCCACGGATGAGCAACGACGAGGACGTGCGTCCGGGCGTCGAGCTGACCAGCCGCTACCTGATCCGCGACGGCGTGCCCGTCATCCCGGTGTCCGGCGAGATCCACTACAGCCGGGTCCCGCGCGCCCGGTGGCGGCAGCGGCTGCGCCAGATGCGGGCCGGCGGCATCACGGTCGCCGCCACCTACGTCTTCTGGTTGCACCACGTCGAACGCCGCGGCGAGCCCCGCTTCGACGGCAATCTGGACGTGGCCGCGTTCGTCGACCTGGCCGTGGCCGAGGGTCTCGACGTGGTGCTGCGGATCGGGCCGTGGTGCCACGGCGAGACCCGCAACGGTGGCTTCCCGGACTGGGTGCAGCAGGCCCCGGTCGCGCACCGCACCGACGACCCGGCGTACCTGGACCTGGTGCGCGAGTACTTCGGTCAGCTCGCGGCGGCGCTCGGCGGCCGCTGCGGCCCGGACGGCCCGGTACTCGGCATCCAGCTGGAGAACGAGCTGTACGACCAGCCGGGCCACCTCGTCACGCTCAAGCGGCTGGTCCGCGAGGCCGGGATGTCCGCGCCGCTGTGGACCGCGACCGCGTGGGGCGGCGCCGACCTGCCGGCCGAGGACGTGCTGCCGCTGTACGGCGGGTACGGCGACGGCTTCTGGGTGGACGCCGACGCGCCCTGGGACCCGACGTTCCGGGACCACTACTTCTTCTCCCACGTCTGGGACGACCCGGGCATCGGGTTCGACGTGCGACGCCTCCAGCTGCAGGTGTCCAGCGCCGACCGGGCGCACCCGCGTACCCCCAATGCTCTTTTCCCCGCCGCCACCTGCGAGCTGGGCGGCGGCATGGCCACCGCCTACCACCGCCGGCCGCGCCCCGCGGCGCGGGACATCGCCACCATCGCGCATTGCAAGATCGGTAACGGGTCGGCCTGGCAGGGCTATTACATGTACGCGGGCGGCACCAACCCGCCCGGCGAACGCGGTCTCCAGGAGTCGCACGCCACCGGCTATCCGAACGACATGCCCCGGCTCGGGTACGACTTCCACGCCCCGATCGGCGAGGCCGGTGTGCTGTCGGCCGGCCACGCCGAACTGCGCCGGCAGCACGCGTTCCTGGCCGCGTTCGGCGGCACCCTGGCCGAGATGCCGTCCAGCCTGCCCGAGGTGCGCCCGGCCGGCGTGGAGGACTCGCAGACCCTGCGCTGGGCGCTGCGCAGCGACGGGACCAGCGGTTTCCTCTTCGTGGCCTGGCATCAGCCGCACGTGCCGCTGTCCACCTACCGGGGCGCCCAGTTCTGCGTCTCGCTCCCGGCCGGCGAGATCGTGCTGCCCGCCGAGCCGGTCGACATCCCGCCGGGCACGCTGGCCCGCTGGCCGCTCGCGCTGACCGCCGGCGGCGTGCGGCTGGACTGGGCCACCGCGTCCGCGCTCACCCTGCTGCCCGCATCATCCGGATCTTGGCCGGTGCCCACGCTCGTGCTGGTCGCCGAGGCCGGTATCGCAGCCACCTACTCGGTCGGCGGTTCCGCCGCCACCGTCGAGCCGGGCCTGTCGCCGGTCCGGCTCCGGGCCGACGGCGGCGAGCTGGACCTGCTGGTCCTGCCCGCCGCCGTCGCCGACCGGATCTGGGTGTGCGAGGACGGCCCGGCCCGGCGCCTGCTGCTGTCCGGGGCGTCACTCAGCTGGGGCGCGGACGGCCGGATCGAGGCCGACGGGGAGGTCGAGGTCTACGACGCCGGCGTCTTTGCGCCGCTACCGCTGGACGCCTATCCCGCCGCCGCTGCTGCCTCCGCCGCCGCCGATGACGTGACGCTCTCGCCGGCGCTGGTGCGTGCCGCCGGTGCGGCGGTGCCGGTGGCCTACGGCAAGTTCGACGGCCGGCAGTCGGCGCCGTCGCCGGAGACCTTCGACGAGCTCGCGGCGGTCTATCGGGTGCCGGTGCCGGACTGGGCCGCGGCCGACGCCTACCTGCACATCCGCTGGGCCGGCGACGTCGGCCAGCTGCGGGTCGGCGGGCGGGTGGTGACCGACCGGTTCTGGGACGGCTCGGAGTGGATCGTCTCGCTGCGGGACGCCGGTTTCCGTCCCGGCGCCGAGGTCACGCTGCACCTGTTGCCGCTGGCCGCGGGCTCGCCGGTGGCGCTGCCGCAGGACGCCCGCGACCGCCTGGCGGCGGCCGACGGCCAGCTTCTGGCGATCGACACGCTGCGGGTGGTCCGGCGCCGGCTCCGCCGGGAGCCTCATGCCGTACGCCGCCAGTCCCGCCGGATGGCCGACGGGCGCGAGATCATCTACTTCGACGACACGCGACCCTTCGCCGACCGGACCGCGACCGACACCCGGCCGTTGCCGCCCGCCGCGGCCGACCCGCAGATGCGGTACGACCCGCTGACCGGCGAGTGGATCGCGATCGCGGCCCACCGCAACGACCGCACCTTCCTGCCGGCGGCCGACCAGGACCCGCTGGCGCCCACCGTCCCCGGCGGTTTCCCCACCGAGATCGCCGAGGCCTCGTACGACGTCGTGGTCTTCGAGAACCGCTTCCCGTCGTTCTCGCCCCGCGTGTCCGGACCGCTCGACCTGATCGACGGCGAGGACCTGTGGCCGGTACGCCCGGCGGCCGGCCGCACCGAGGTGGTGTGCTTCTCGTCGGCCGCCACCGGCTCGTTCGGGACCCTGACCCCACACCGCGCGCGCACCGTGATCGAGGCCTGGGCCGACCGGACCGCCGAACTGGGCAGCGATCCCGCGGTCGAGTACGTCTTCGTGTTCGAGAACCGGGGCCGCGAGATCGGGGTGACGCTGCCGCACCCGCACGGCCAGATCTACGCGTTCCCGTTCCTGCCGCCGAAGGCCGCCCGGATGCTGGCGATGGCTCAGGCGCACCGCACCGGCACCGGCCGCAACCTGTTCCAGGACGTGCTGGACGCCGAGGTCCGCTCCGGCCGCCGGATTGTGGCGACCTCCGAACACTGGACCGCGTACGTGCCGGCGGCCGCGCGCTGGCCGGTCGAGGTGCACCTGGCCCCGAACCGCGACGTCCCGGACCTGCCGGCCCTGACCGCGCCGGAACGCGACGACCTGGCGCTGATCTATCTGGACGTCCTGCAGCGCCTGGACCGCTATTACCCCGGGGTCGACCGGTTGCCGTACATCTCCGGGGTTTTCCAGGCGCCCGCCCGCACCCACCGCGACCTGTTCCGCCTGCATCTGCAGGTGTTCTCGGTCCTGCGCGCTCCGGCCAAGCTGAAGTACCTGGCCGGCGTCGAATCGGCGATGGGTTCGTGGATCAGCGACACCACACCGGAACGGGTGGCGGAGCGGCTACGGGAATTGGGCTGAGCAGATCGGCGAGGCCGGGATGGGGTGGCTGCGGGAGCCACGCCGCCACCCCATCCCGGTTTTCTCCCGTCGCATGGCATTAAGCCACCGATTTGCTAAGGCGCATTTAAAGATGTGCCTCATCTCCCGGCTCCAAATCATTCTCCCCAAATTCATACCCGTCAATAATTTCGGTTTGCAGGTTTGTTGCACGCCGCCGGGTTGGCCACAGGCAGACGACCGGTCCGCCGCGCGGGCCGGATCTTGCGGGACAATGGGTCATGGAGCCGACCGTGCGGCTGCCGTCCCGCTTGCTCGGGGCGGAGAAGCGCATCCCCAACGACCTTGCCATGCTCAACGGCCCTGCCGAGGGCGTGGTCCACCTGCCGAACAGACTCTGCTGGTCGGGCCTGAACGTCTTCGACGTGACCGACCCCGACGACCGCCTGACGCTGTACACCACCCTGCTGGACTGTGGTCAGCTACCGGATGTCATCGAATACATGCACGCCGACTACCTCTGCCAGGATTGGCCGAGGATCCGGCGGTTGACGTCCCGGCGGCTTATCGCCATCTGGGAGTCGCGCCTGCCGGAACTGGCCGCCACCCGCTGACTGTGGAAGATCTGCACAGAAAGCTTCTCAATATCGGCTTCGACGCCGGCAGCGATCTCGGCCTGGTTCTCGCCGGCGGCTATGCACTCACCGCCCACGAGTTGCTCAAGCGGTCGTCCCGCGACATCGACTTCGCCACCGCGACGCAGTTGCCGATGTCGGTGGTCATCTTCCGGCTGGCGCAGGCCTACCGGAACGCGGGCTACCGGGTCGTCATCCTCGAGTCCACGCAGCGCATGGCCCGGCTGAACGTGACGACGCCCGATGCGGAGTGTGAGGTCGACATCCTCAAGGAGGCCATCGGTCCGCCGGCGATGCTGCAGATCGGACCGGTCCTGGCTTTCGAGGACGCCGTCGGGTTGAAGATGCGGGCGCTCCATGAGCGTGCCGCTCATCGCGACTTCATCGACGTGCGCGCCGCGTCGGCGCGGCTGAGCCATCGTGACCTGGAGGCATGTTGCGCCCGGCACACACCGGGATTCTCGCTCGCGGATCTCGCCGACCGGCTTGGGGCGGTCACCGGGCGCCGGCGGTGGGAGTTCTTCACCTACGGCCTCGATGACGACGACATCGACGCCCTGATCCGGTGGGCGATCGAATGGGAGACCGACATTCGTTTGCGCCTGGCGGCCGGCGAAACCGGCCCCGAGCGTGCGGGTGGACGACTACTGGGACGGCTATCTCGATCGACCGTGAAAACGCCGCTTATCCATTGGGGACGGATTCAAACCTGAGATTTGTCATGAGAATCTGCGCCTGTTCGGGGTCGAGCGGGTGACTGGACACACTTCAAGAAACCTCTTCCGGACAGCAGTGTTGAAGGCACACGAGCTGACCGGGAGGGGCGGGAGATGGACGAGCGTTACGACACGTACTGCGCGGTTGATCCGCTCTTCTACGACTCGCTGACCAACACCAAGGCGCCGGCCGTGGCGTTTCTCGCCGGGCGTGAACTGCCCGCCGGGTGGGAGCGGGCGGCCAAGGACGACTGGCTGATCTGCGCGCCGGACGGGGACTCGCTGCCGGCTCAGGGGTGGAAGGTGCACGTGTCGGCGCGGCTGGACAACGCGGAGCGGGTGCTCGGTGTGGTCTGGGACTACTGCTTGGGGCACCGGATCGCGTTCAAGTACCTGCGGGCGCCGCAGATGCTGCTCATGCGCAACGCCAAGTATGCGGCCCGGGGCGCCAGCGGGAAGTTCATCACGGTCTACCCGCATGACGACGCCGAACTCGAGCGGATCTGCGCCGAGTTGAGCGAACTGCTCGACGGGGAGATCGGGCCGACGATCCTGTCCGATCTGCGGTACGGGCCGGGGCCGGTGCACGTGCGCTACGGCGGCTTCGCGGCGCGCTACTGCATGTCCGACGACGGGCAGGTCGTCCCCGCGATCGCCAACGCGCAGGGCACCCTCGTACCCGATCACCGGGACCCGGTCTTCCACCTGCCGGACTGGGTGGAGCTGCCCGAGTTCCTGGCGCCGCACCTCGCGGCCCGCAATGCGGTCAGCACGACGCAGATCCCGTACGCGATCAGCAGCGTTCTGCATTTCTCCAACGGCGGGGGCCTCTACACCGGCACCGACACGCGCACCGGCGCGGCCGTCGTGCTCAAGGAGGGGCGGCCGCATGCCGGCCTCGACGCGACCGGTGCCGACGCGATCACCCGGCTGCGGCGCGAGCACGAGATGCTGACCGCGCTGGCCGGGGTGCCGCAGGTGGTCCGGGCGCACGACCTGTTCGCGCTGGGTGAGCACGAGTTCCTGGTGCTGGAGAAGGTGGATGGCAAGCCGCTGAACCGCGAGCTGGTGCAGCGCTACCCGCTGACCCGGCCCGGCGCGACCGAAGCCGAACTGGCCGCGTTCACCGGCTGGGCCATGCACGTCCTCGACCAGGTGGAGCGGGCCGTGCGGGCCATCCATGAACGCGGAATCGTGTACGGCGACCTGCACCTGTTCAACATCCTGGTGGACGACGACGACCGGATCACGCTGATCGACTTCGAGGTGGCCCGTCCGGTGGGCGCGCCCGGTCCGCCGGCGCTGCGCAACCAGGCGTTCGCCGCGCCCCGCGACCGGACCGGCTTCGCCGTGGACGAGTACGCCCTGGCCTGCCTGCGGCTCGCGCTGTTCCTGCCGCTGACCGCCATGTTGCGGCTCGCGCCGGGCAAGGCCGACCACCTCGCGGAGATCATCGCGGCGCGTTTCCCGGTTCCCGACGACTATTTGACCGATGCCGTACGGGTCATCCGCGGCGAAGACCCGGCCGCGCCCCTGACCGCCGACCGCACCGCGCTGTCGGCCGGCATCCTGGCCAGCGCCACCCCGTCGCGGGACGACCGGCTCTTCCCCGGCGACATCGAGCAGTTCCGCAGCGGCGGCCTCGGTTTCGCGTACGGCGCGGCCGGCGTGCTCTGGGCGCTCCGGACGGCCGGTGCCGGCAGCTTCCCGGACCACGAGCAGTGGCTCGCCGACCGGGTGCGACAACCCGCGTCCGGCAGCCGGCTCGGCTTCTACGACGGCCTGCACGGGATCGCGTACGCCCTGCACGAACTGGGCCGCCGCGACGAGGCGCTCGCCCTGCTCGAGATCTGCCTCGACCAGCCCTGGCGGCACCTGTCGCTGGACCTCGCGAGCGGCCTGGCCGGCGTCGGCCTGTCGCTGACCCACCTGGGCCGCGCGACCGGCGAGCCGCGGGTGATCGCGGCCGCCGACGAGGTGACCAGCCTGCTCGCCGACCGGCTCGGCCAGGCTGCGCCGGCCACCAGCGCGGGGCTCCATCGGGGCGCGAGCGGTCCCGCTCTGCTTTTCCTGCACCGGTACGAGGAGACCGGCGACCCGGCCATGCTGGAGCTCGCGGCCGGCGCGCTGCGGCGCGACCTGCGGCACTGCGTGCTCCGCGAGGACGGCGGCCTGTACGTCGACGAGGGCTGGCGGCACATGCCCTACCTGGCGCACGGCAGCGTGGGCATCGGCATCGTGCTGGACCGCTACCTGCGGCACGCCCCGGACCACGAGTTCGGCGACGAGTTCGGCGACGAGTTCCGCGACGCCGCGACCGCGGTCCGCAAGGTGGCCGCCTCGCCGTTCTACGCCCAGTCCGGCATGTTCGCCGGCCGGGCCGGGATCATCGCGTACCTGGCCACCCGGGTCGCCGGCGGGCTGGAGGACGACGGCGAGCTGTCCCGGCAGGCCGATGCCCTGTCCTGGCACGTGCTGCCGTACCGCGACCGTCTCGCCTTCCCCGGCGACCAGCTGCTGCGGCTCAGCATGGATCTGGCCACCGGAACGGCGGGCGCGCTGCTCGCCCTGGCCATGGCCGGCGATCCGTCGATCGGCCTGCCGTTCCACACCCCGGCGTTATCGCCGGCCACAGACTTCCGGCGCGCGGAAGAACCATCCACCAAGTTGCACCATCAGGAGAGAGAAGGAGTACAGCCATGACGCTTCTGGACCTTCAGGGGATGCAGGTTTCGGCGACCGAGCGCGGCGGCGGAGGCGGCAGCCAGGCCAGCCTGCTTCTGTGTGGCGACAGCTCGCTGAGCGTCACCACCTGTAACTGATCTATCAGGTACGCGGCCCCGCCCGAACCCGGGCGGGGCCTGATTAATCTGGGGGCCCCGGATGCTGCTCCGCCTGGTACGCGACGCCGGTGCACATGTGGTCGTGCTGGCCGTTGCCGGCCTGGTCGGTGCCGTCGCGGAGTTGTTGCTGCCCGCGGCGCTGGGCCGGGCCGTGGACGCGGTGCTGGGCCTGGGCGGGACGGCCACGATCTGGCTCACGGTCGCGATCGCCCTGATCGGTGCCGCGGCCGTGTCCGAGATCCTGCACGACCTGGCCGCGGCGTCCGGGACGGCCCGCGCCACCCGGGTCGTCCGGCACCGGCTGCTGCGAAGGCTGTTCGCGCTGCCCACCGAATCTGCGGCCGGCTACCCGCTGGGCGACCTGGTGGCCCGGCTGTCCAGCCAGTCCGCCGACGCCGGGTCGGCGGCCGCCGCGGTGGTGGGTGGGGTGTTCGCGGTGCTGCCGCCGGTGGGCGGCCTCGTGGCGCTGATCCTGCTCGACTGGCGACTGGGAGCCGCGTACCTCCTCGGTCTTTTGATCTTGGGTTTGCTTCTGCGGGGTTTTGTGACGGACGCGTCCGAGGCGGCGGGCGGCTATCAGCGCGTGCTCGGGACGATGGCGGGGAACCTGGCCGAGGCGCTGGGCGGCAGCCGGACAATCGCCGCCGCCGGCACGGTCGACCGGGAGATCGCGCGGGTGTTGCGCCCCCTGCCGTCGCTGAGCAGATACGGCACCGGGACCTGGACGGCGCTGGCCACCGCGGCGGGCCGGACCGCGCTGCTGGCGCCGCTGACCCTGATCGCCGTGATCGTGGCCGGCGGCCTGCTGCTCGCGCTCGGCAGCCTCACGCCGGGCTCGTTGCTGGCCGCGGTGCAGTATGCGGCGCTGGGTACCGGGCTGGGCGCGGTGCTGGCGACGCTGAACCGGCTGGTGCGGGCCCGGACCGGCGCGGAACGGGTCGCTGCGGTGCTGGACATTATGCCGGCGCCTGCCGGCGCCCGGAACCTGGCCGCCGGACCCGGTGAGCTGCGGCTCGAAGGGGTGACGGTCCGGGCGGGTGGGCGAACGGTGCTGTCCGGGATCGATCTGACCGTGCCGGGTGGCGCGACGGTGGCGGTGGTGGGGCGGTCCGGTGCGGGTAAGTCGGTGCTGGCCGCGGTAGCCGGGGGACTGCGGTCGCCCGGCGCCGGTCGGGTGCTGCTCGACGGGGTGCCGCTGGCGGACTGCGCACCGGATGCCCTGGCCGCCGCGGTGGGCTACGGCTTCGAACGGCCGGTGCTGGTGGGCGCCACCATCGGCGACGCGATCACGATGGGCCGGCCCGGCGGTGCCCGGCGTGCTGCGGAGGTGGCCGCGATCGACGGGTACGTGGCGCGGTTGCCGGGCGGGTATGACACGCCGCTGGACGAGGCGCCGATGTCCGGTGGTGAGCGGCAGAGAATCGGCCTGGCGCGGGCGCTGCGCGGCGACCGGCTGCTGATCCTGGACGACGCCTCGTCCAGTCTGGACACCGTCACCGAGGCCCGGATCACGTCGAGCTTGACGAGAAACGCCGGCGACCGCACGCGCCTGGTGGTCACCCATCGGCGGGCCACGGCGGCCCGGGCCGACCTGGTCGCGTGGGTCGACGGTGGGCGGGTGCGGGCGGTGGCGCCACATCGGGTGCTGTGGGCCGACCCCCGGTACCGGGCTGTGTTCGCCGGCGAGGTGACGGGATGAGTGCTCCGTCCGCGGCCTCTCTGGACGGTCGGCCACCGCCGTCTGCCGCCGTGTTGAGCGTGAGCCGCTACACGCGGGCGGAACTGAGCAGGCAGCGCCACGCGGTCGGGCGGCTGGCCGCGTGGTCGGTGGTCGAGGCGCTGCCCGGCCTGGTCGCGGGGATCGCCACGGCCCGGGCCGTCGACGCGGGCTTCCTCGCCGGGCGGCCGGTGATCGGGGTCGCCTGGCTGGCCGGCTATGCGGTGGCGGCCGGGCTGGGCGCGATCGGTTCCCGGCAGGCGTACCGGTGCCTGGCCGGCGTGGTCGAACCCGTACGCGACCGGCTGGCCGCCCGCGTGGTCACCGGAGAACTCCGCCGGGCCACCGCCCCCGGCGGCCTTAGCGACGGCGCGGCGGTGGCCCGGCTGACCCACCAGGTGGAAATTGTCCGCGACACCCTGGCCGGCCTGCTGACGGTGGCGAGAGGCTTCCTGTTCGGCGCGGTAGCGGCCCTGGCCGGCCTGCTGCTCATCGAACCTCGGCTGGCCGGCCTGGTGACATTGCCGCTGCTAGTGGGCTTGGTCATCTTCCTGGCGCTGCTGCCCGCCATGGTCACCAGGCAGCGCCGCTACGTCCTGGCCGACGAGCGCCTGGGCCGCACGGCCGGCGCGATGCTGCGAGGCCACCGGGACATAGCCGCCGGCAACGCCCGGGACTGGGCGGTGAGTTCGGTGGGTGCCCCGATCGACGCCCAGTACCGCGCCGAACTGTCCCTGGCCCGGATGGGCGCCCTGCGCCGGGTGAGTTTGGCCGTGAGCGGTTGGCTGCCGTTGGTCGTCATCCTGCTGGCAGCCCCGTGGGCGGTGCGCAACGGTGCGGGGGCGGGCGCGGTGCTGGGGGCGATCGTGTACGTGCGCCAGGGGCTGCAGCCGGCGCTGCATTTGCTTATCCAGGGCCTGGCCAGTGGGGGCCTGCGTTATGGGGTGACGTTGGCGCGCCTGCTGGCCGCCACAGCTCAGCCCGCGCTGATCCCACCCACCGCCAATCAGCCTGTCGTCAGCCGGCCCGTCGTCAGCCGGCCCGTCGTCAGCCGGCCTGTCGTCAGCCGGCCTGTCGTCAGCCGGCCTGCCGTCCGCCAGCCCGCCGCATCCCCGGCCCCGGCTGGCCCTACGCCTGCACGTGGTCAACCCACTGCACACGTTGGGTTGCCCGTTGAGTCTTTCGACCTGCGACCTGCGGCTGCCGGTCAATCGGTCGCGTCCAGCGGTGACGACTCCACCTTGTCCGGCGGCGACCAGTCCGTCATGTCACCTGATGACGAGACGGCGGCGCTGGACATGTTGACAGTCAACATGACATCAACAGTTGAGTTGACTGGACTTGATTGCGTGCATACACATGTCCAGCCGAGACCGTCTGGCATGGGTCGACGAGTGGTTGAGCTGGATGGTGTTGAGCTGGATGGTGTTGAGCTGGATGGTGTTGAGCTGGATGGTGTTGAGCGGTGTGGTGCGGCGCTGGCGGCTGGGGAACTGTTGCGGATGCAGGGGGTTTCGTTCCGCTACGGGCCGGCTGCTGAGCCTGTGCTTGACGGTTTTGATCTTGAGGTGCGGGAAGGGGAGCATCTTGCCATCGTGGGGGCCAGTGGGATTGGCAAGTCGACGCTGTCCGCGTTGATGGCGGGGCTGCTGGCGCCGCAGGCGGGGACGGTTCGGGTTGGGCGGGCGCCGGTGCTGCTGCCGCAAGAGGCGTATGTGTTCACCGGGACTGTGGAGGAGAACCTTCGGTACCTCGCTCCCGAAGCGTCAGCTGCCTCTCTCGACGAAGCCGTTGACGTGCTTGGTGCGCGTACCCTCCTCGATCGTCTTGGCGGCTATGCCGCCCGGCTGGAACCCGCGACGCTTTCGGCGGGGGAACGGCAGGTGCTGGCGCTCGTGCGGGCCTATCTCTCGCCGGCTCCGCTCGCCGTGCTGGACGAAGCCACCTGCCACCTTGATCCGGCGGGTGAGGAGCGCGCTGAGCTGGCGTTTGCGGAACGGCCGGGAGCTCTCGTGGTCATCGCGCACCGGATGACGTCGGCGCGGCGGGCCCGGCGGATACTCATGTTCGACGGGAGCCGGCCGGAGCTGGGTGACCACGAGAGCCTGTTGGCGCAGTCCGCGGCGTACCGCGAACTGGTTGGGCACTGGTCAGATCCAGCCGGATTCCTGGGCGATGTGGATGGCCTCGATGCGGTTGCGGGCGCCGGTCTTGGCCAGGATGCGCGACAGGTGGTTGCGCACGGTGCCGGGGGAGAGCGCCAGCTTGCGGGCGATCTCCTTGACCGGGGCGCCGAGCGCGGCGACCGCGAGGATGCGTAGTTCCTTTTCGGACAGCGGCGTCGTCTGGGTCAGGGCGGCCACCAGCAGGTCGCCGTCGACGACGGGTTCACCGGCGGCGAGGCTGCGGATCGCGTCGACGACCCGCTCGGGTGGGGCGCTCTGGCTGAGAAAACCAATGGTCGGGGGTACGGTCGAGAGCCGGCTGGCGATGTTCGGGCGCCGCGGATCGACCAGTACCAGGACTTTTGCGTCGGGTAGCTCGTTGTGCGCCTGCTGTGCGGCCCCGCTCGCGTCGATCACGTGGCCGGCTTCGTCGCTGAGCAACTCCAGGTCGAGCACGGTCACGTCCGGCTTCTCGGTCCGGACCGTCTCGATGGCGCCGTCCACCGCGTCGTGTTCGGCGATCACGTCAATATCGGGCTGAGTGGACAGCACGAACCGCAACGCCCCGCGTAACAGGCCCCCCGGCATCGCCAGCTGGATGCGCACCATGACCCCATCCTCCCCGACGCCGGGCGCGCCGGGGAGGTCCGCTTCTCCGGTTCGGGGTCTACAGCCAGCCGGCCTCCTCGGCGCGCCGGACCGCCTGGAGACGGTTTGGGCAGCTCAGCTTGCGCATGGCGGCGGACAGATAGTTGCGGACGGTGCCCGCCGAAAGAAACAGACGAGTGGCGATCTCCTCACTCGGCAGGCCCTGCGCGGCCAGGCGCAGCACCTCCCGTTCCCGATCGGACAGCGGGTTGTCGACCACGGCCAGGGTGGCGAGCGCGGTCTCCTGGTGGATCATCAGATCACCGGCGGCGACCCGGCGGATCAACGCGGCCAGCTCGCCGGGCGGCTGGGCACGGCTGGCGAACCCGCGTACACCCGCGCAGAGAACCCGACGCAACACGCCCGGCGTATGGGTCGCGCTGAGCGCGACCACCGGGACGGCGGGCAGGGCCTTGACCAGCAGCCGCGCGGTCGACAGCCCGTCGCGGCCCGGCGTGTCGAGATCGACCACGGCCACGTCGGCGGCCGCCTCGGTGACATGAGCGAGAACCTCACGGTCGGTACCGGACGCACCGACGGCCTCCAGACCGTCCTCAACGGATAAAACTGAACAAAGCGCTTCGCGCAGCAGACAAAGGTTGGACACGACAATCGTGCGGATCACCGCTACTCCATTTCGCGGCCCGTCAGGGCATGCCGGGACCGCCACGCGCGGTGGCGTCCGGTGGACAGACGAGTGCTGCGAAAGACCGGCCCGCGCCGTGGCGGCGCCGGTCGAGGAGTTATCCGGGGAGTGCGGTGACGTCCGGGAAGCGCGCGTCGGCGTCCCGGTCGGCCGGCGTCCCGACGAGCCGGAAGATCGGCTCAAGGATTGACCCGGCATCCGCGACAAATCCCGCGGAGTGCGTGTCAGGCCCGCCCGATCGGGCGGTGGGGGCGCCGGTGGGTTGCTCTTGGTGCGGTGCGTCAGCAGGAGCTGGTACGCCGGGAAGGCCGGCTTCGGCTTGCCCGTGCTGGCGGGGCCGGGTCGAGTTGCCGAACGTGTCGGCGCTGCAGCTCGGTGCCGCGATGACGGCGGCGGGGAGGTCGCCCGCGGCGGTTACGGCAGTGGTCGTGGCTGGTCCGCCGAGCGCGACGGCGGGCGACGGAGTCACGGCCGCGTTGGTGATGGGCGCGGTTTCCGGTCCGGGGGTGGCGACGCCGGTGCCGCCGAGCGCGGGCTCTACGGCGGACACGACGGGCGCTACGACTGCTGCGACCTGTCCGGCCAGCGCGGGGAGGAGGTTGCCGGTGGCGGCGGGGAGGAGGTTGCCGGTGACCCTGGGGAGAACCTGGCCGGTCAGCGTGGGGAGGACGTGGCCGGTGGCGGTGGGAAGAAGGTTGCCGGTGACGGCGGGGAGAACCTGGCCGGTCAGCGTGGGGAGGACGTGGCCGGTGGTGGCGGGGAGGAGGTTGCTCGTGAGCGTGCGCGCGACCTGGCTGGTCAGCGGCGGAAGGTGGCTGGTCGGTGCGGGGAGGAACCGGCCGGTTTGGGTGGGGACGGTGACTTCCGGGAGGAGGGCGCCGGTCGGGGAGGGCAGCGATTCGCCGGTTGGTGGGGTGAGGGCATCGGCGGTGACTGCCGGGACTGCCTGAGCGGGCGGTGGCGACAGGAACGGGCCTGTTGGCGCGAGGTGATGGCCGGTCGCTGAAAGTGCTGATCCGGGGGCTCGATCTGCGGACAGATCGGGAATTTTCGGCTTGCGGGGATTGGTGTCCTCGGAGCGGTTGCCGGTGGCGGTGGCGCTGTTGTCGAGGGCTTGTGGCCTGCTCTCCGGGTTCAGTGGGGGCGTCGGGGGGCTCAGAGTGCGCGGGGTGGCGGGCACCGACGCGGTGGCCGGCGTCAGGGTGCGCGGAAGCTTGGGCGCGAGGGCGGGCGGCGTAGCTGCGGGCTCTGCGGCGGGTTGGTGATCCGCTGTCGCTTCGTCGGCCGCTGTCTTGGAAGGCGGCCGGCTTTCGGTGGCTGGCTTGCGCTCGGGGGCGCCGGAGCTGCTGGCAGTGGTGGCTGGCTTGCGCTCGGGGGCGCCGGAGCTGCTGGCAGCGGTGGCTGGCTTGCGCTCGGCTCGCGCGTTGGCGGTGGGAGCGGGCTTGCCCTCGCCATCGGTGGCCGCATCCCTGAGCGTTGTGCCGGCGGCGGATTTGGCTGCCTTGGGTGCTTCCTTTGACCTGCTGGACGCCGTTTCCGGACGCAGATCTTCGGTGGCGGCGGTCAGCAGCGGGTCGGTTACTGCGGAAATCACGCTTCCGGGGGACGGGTCGGCGTGGGCCGTGGCGGAGGACAGCGCCGACAGCAGCACGTAGGCGGCGGCTGCGGACAGGGCCAGGACGACCGCTCGTGCCAGGAGCCTCAGCGGGAGTGCCTGGGTGGGCGCTTCCGTGAGGGTGGCTGGTGCGACGCTGGTGTCGTTCATGCCCGCTTTCTGCTACGCCGGTCGATTTCTCCGAACGAACGTAACAGGGTTGTTGCTTGATCGCTGGGTGGGCGGGGACCGGTAGGTTCGGGGTCATGGGTGTGGCTGTTCGGTTTACCAAATGGGGTGGGTCGCGGCACTGGGAATATGAGCTGGAGCCGCTCGGGCATGATCGGTTCGGGTGGTGGCTGGGCGGACGGACCGGGATTTCGCTTCGCCGGGGGACGGAGGCGCCGGTCGCGCAGCCGCATGACTTTGTGGCCCTTGTTCCCGCTGACGGGTGCTGGATCGCCAACTGGAACGCGGACGCGGACACCGAGATGGAGATCTATGTGGACGTGACCGACCAGCCGGTGTGGACGGGCGAGCTGGTCCGGGCCGTGGATCTGGATCTGGATGTGGTCCGGCTGCGGGACGGCACTGTGGAACTGCTCGACGAGGACGAGTTCGCCGAGCATCAGGTCCGGTACGGCTATCCGGCCGACGTCGTCGCGCGGGCGCAGGCCACGGCGGCGGAGCTGATGGCTCGGGTGCGGGACCGGGACGAGCCGTTCGGGGACGTCGGGCGGGCCTGGCTGGAGCGGTTCAGCAGCGCTTCGACCACAGGTCGCGCGACTCGGTCCTGAAGTTCGCCGTCAAGGCCGACGTTGTCGTGGTTGACGTCAGGCGTACGGCATCAATGGTCTTGCCTTTGGGGTTGGGACAGGGCGCGCCCACCGCGGGTGCCACCGAGGTGCCGGAGATGCCGCTGATCGCGCCGGCCAGACGGAAACCGGTGACCTGGGAACTCTTTCGCATGATCGTGGTGGCCAGGTCCATCCGCATGGTCTGGCGGTAGTGGGTGGCCTTGGTCTTGAGGGTGCCGCAGCGGACGGCGTACCGGTCCTCGATCAGTGTGGTGTGGCTGAAGGTGACCTTGGCGGCGCGGGTCCGCAGCTTCGCCTCGGTCCAGCCGAACGCGGTGCGCAGCTCGCCGGCGGTGACGAAGCCGGTCATGGTCGCGGGGTGGTAGGTGGGCGACCCGGCCGCCGTGCTGGCGAGCGCGAGACCGACGGTGAGAACAGTGGCGAGACCGTGGGAGCGCATAAGTGCCGATGGTCCCACGAAACCGCCCAATTCGGCGCTTAAACCGTCAGGTGCGCGCGTCGCGATGCTGTTCCAGCAGGGCCTCCAGGTGCTCGGCCGGCATCGGCGGGCCCAGCAGGTCGCCCTGGCCCAGGCGGCAGCCGGCGGAGCGCACGGTGTCGAGGTCGGCGGTGGCCTGGAGGCCGTGCGCGATCACCTCGAGGCCGAGGCGCTGGCTCAGCGCGACCGTCGCGTCCAGCACCTCGCCGATGTGCCGGCCGGCGTCGGAGGACTGGCCGAACACGTCCCGGTCGATCTTGAGCAGGTCGATCGGCAGGATGCGCAGGCGGCTCAGCGAGGTGGGGCCGGCGCCGAAGTTGTCGATCGCGGTGCGGATGCCCTGCGCACGCAGGCGGCCCAGGTGCGAGGCGAGATCCTCGGCCGCGAGCAGGTCCGGCTCGGCGATCTCGAGGACCAGGGCCGAGGGCGGGATCCGGTACGTCTCGAGGGCCGTCGGCAGGCTGGCCTGGAACGACGGACCGGCCAGCTCGCCGGGGCGCACGTTGACGGCCAGCCACAGCGACTCGTGCTGGCGGCGCCAGCCGGCGAGCAGGCGGCACGAGCGGTGCAGTTGCCAGTGCTCGATCTGCGCCAGCAGGCCCAGGTCCTCGGCGAGCGGCAGCAGCTCGGCGGCCGGCACCCGGCCCAGCGTGGGATGCCGCCAGGAGAGCAGCGCCTCGACGCCGACCGGGCGGCGACTCGGCAGGTCGAAGACGGGCTGGTAGTGCACGTCCAACTCGCCGCGGGCCACCGCGCCGGGCAGATCCTGCTCCAGCGTGGACCGGCGCAGCAGCCGGGTCTCCATCTCCTCGTCGTACCACTCCACCGCGCCGGGCGGACCGGAACGCACCGAGCGCAGCGCGAGGGCGGCGCGGCGCACCACCTCGTCGACGTCGGTGTCGGCGGTACGGTCGGCCAGCCCGGCCCAGGCGGACAGGTGCGACGAGGTGCCGGCCACCAGGTAGGGCGCGGTCAGCGCGTTGAGCAACTGGCTGGCCAGCAGGTGCGCGCGGACCGCGCCGCAGCGGGTCAGCACCGCGAATCGGGAATCGCCCAGCCGGGCCGTGACGTCGGCGCTGTCCACTCCGTTGCGCAGCCGGCGGGCGGCCTCGACCACCACCGCCTCGGCCAGGTCGGGGCCGTGCACGTCGCCGATCGCGGTGAGCCCGCCCAGTTCGATCACGATCATCGCGCCGGCGTCCGGGACGAGTTCGGCGGCCCGCCGCAGGCCCTGCCGGTTGGCCAGGCTGGTCGGGTGGTCGAGGTGGGCCGACTCGCGCAGCGTCTGCTCGAGGTCGCGCAGGTCGCTCACGTCCCGGACGTGCACCACCAGGGTGTGCCCGGGCTCGGCCGGGTCGGAGCCGCTGGTGGTCCACTCGGTGGCCCGCCAGCGGCCGAAGCCGTCGCGCAACTGGACCGCGATGCTGTCGGCGGACGGCTCGGAGCGGGCCAGCATCCGGGCGCCGAGGAACGCGTGCACCTCGTCGGCCTGCATCGGATGCACCAGCGCGGCCGCCTGCCGGCCCAGCACGTCCTGGTCGGACAGGCCGAACTGGCGGGCCGCGGCCGGCGACTGCCAGCGCACCGCGAGGTCGGCATCCAGCACCATGGCCACGTCGGCCGAGCCGAACACCAGGCTGCGCAGCCGGTTGCCCTGGCTGGTGAGGTGGTCGGCGTGCCGGCGCAGCGCCACCGCCGAGGTCCACTCCCGGCCGGCCACCGCCATGATCGCGGTGACCCCCAGGACGATCGAGAACGGGTCGACCCGGCCGCCGTGCAGCAGGTGGTAGACCGTGACCAGCGTCGAACCGAGGATCGGCAGCGCGAACAGCGGGAAGCTGGCCGACGGCTCGCTGCCGGCCGGCGGGATCGGGCGGACGTCGGGATGGATGCGCACCGAGCCGTACCAGAGCAGGCCGGCCGCCACGTTGATCGCGGCGGCGGCCACCAGGGTGGCGATCGAGGCGTTCGGGATGAACGGGAAATCGTGGCCGAACACCATCGCGGTCAGCCCGATCAGCGACAGGGCCGCGCCGCCGCCACACCACTGGAGCGCGGCCCGGTGCCGGATCGCGTGCACCCCGGCGACCGCCACGGTGGCGGCCGCGGCGGCGCCGAAGATCAATGCGGTGATGGCCGCGCCGCGCCGATTGTCCGGGTTGCTGAACAGCAGCAGCCAGGGCGGGAAGATCAGGCAGGCGGTCACGCCGACGGTGTCCAGGCCGGTGCGCAGCCGGGCCAGCGGGTCGCGCCGCTGCGCCGGGCGCAGCACCGCCGGCAGGTAGAAGGCGGTCACCAGGAACAGGCTGACCAACGGAATCTCGGCCGGCAGCGGCACGTCGGCGACCAGCCGGTGCGGTGCCACCCAGGCGGCGATGCCGCTCGCCAGGCCGGCCGCCGCGGTGAGCAGGACGCCGGCGGCCAGGGCGATCGCCCGCAGGCGGGGCCCCTTCGTGCGGCCCCGCAGCATGGCCACCGCGAACCCGGCCGAGCCGGCCGCCAGCAGGCCCGCGGCGGTCTCGACCGGCAGCAGCGTCAGGGCAGCCGTCAGCAGGCTCGCGCCCAGCAGCGCGGCCACGGCGTGGATCGTCGGCCGTCCGGCCGAGGGGAAGACCATGCGTGTCATCCGTTTGCGAGGGGTCATCCGGTTGCACCGTACCTATCAACGAGTGACGGAGCGTGCGGTAACGGCGACGGTTCGGCGACAGATCATTGTGGACCGTGGTGATCTATCTCACCTGGACCTACGGTCGTCGATGTACCCCCTGAAGGGAGGCACCGATGACCAGCCGACGCGACCTGTTGCGGGCGACCGGCGGATTGGCACTCGGCGCGGCATTCGGCGGGACCCTCGCCGGATGCGCGAGCGAGGAGGACGCGGGCCCCGGTGGCCCGGCCGCGCCGCCGTCCGGGGCACCCGCCGAAACGTACGCCGAACCCGCCGCGAAACTGTCCGGCAACCTGAGCATTCTGCTGTGGAGCCACTTCGTCCCCAGCCACGACACCTGGTTCGACCGGTTCGCCAAGGAGTGGGGCACCAAGGCCGGGGTCAACGTCACGGTCGACCACATCGACCAGGCGCAGATCACCACCCGGATCGCCGCCGAGATCGCGGCCGGCCAGGGCCACGACATGATCCAGTTCATCGCGCCGCTGTCCCAGTTCGAGCCGAGCGTGCTCGACCTCAAGGACCTCACCGACGAGGCCGTCAAGCGCTGGGGCAAGCAGCTGGAGCTGTGCACCAAGTCGAGCTTCAATCCGAGTACGGGGAAGTTCTACGCGTACTCGCCGGGCTGGGTGCCCGACCCCGGCAACTACCGCAAGTCGCTCTGGGAACCGGCGGGTTTCCCGAACGGGCCGGCCTCGTGGGACGACCTGCTTAAGGGCGGCGCGCAGATCAAGAAGTCGCAGGGCGTGCAGATGGGCCTCGGCATGTCCCAGGAGATCGACTCCAACATGGTGCTGCGCGGCCTGATGTGGACACACGGCGCCTCGATCCAGGACGCGAACGAACGCGTGGTGATCAACTCGCCGGAGACGATCCAGGCGGTCGAGTTCATGGCCCGGCTGTTCAAGGACACCATGACGAACGAGGTCTTCTCCTGGAACGCGGCCAGCAACAACCAGGGCCTGGTGGCCGGCAAGATGTCGTACATCGTCAACTCGATCTCGGCGTGGCGCACCTCGCAGGGCACCAATCCGCAGGTCGCCGACGACGTCCACTTCGTGCCGGCGCTGCGCGGGCCGGCCGGGCAGTTCGCGGCCCAGCACGTCCTCTACAACTGGATCGTCCCCAAGCACGCGCGCAACCCCGACGCGGCCAAGGAGTTCCTGCTCCACTACACCGGCAACTTCGCGGCGGCCACCTACGCCAGCAAGCTGTACGACTTCTGCGCGTTCGACGGCCGCACCCCCGGCCTGAAGGGCTGGCTGGCCAGCGACCCGTTCGGCGGCAAACCGGCCGACAAGCTCAGCCTGCTGGCCGACGCGACCGCGTGGAGCGTCAACATCGGCCACCCCGGCCCGGCCAACACCGCCGAGGGCGAGATCTTCAACACCTTCGTGATCCCCAACATGTTCGCCCGGGTGGCCCGCGGTGAACAGACCGCCCAGCAGTCCGTGTCCGCCGCCGAAGCCCAGGTCAACGCGGTCTTCACCAAGTGGCGTCAGCAGGGCCTGGTCGGAAAGGGCTGAGCGTGGCGATCGTCGAGCTGAAGAACCTGGTCAAGGAGTTCCCGGGCGGCGTGCGCGCGGTCGACGGCATCGACCTGGCGACCGAGGAGGGCGAATATCTCGTCCTGCTCGGCCCGTCCGGCTGCGGCAAGACCACGCTGCTGCGGATGATCGCGGGCCTCGAGGAACCCACGTCCGGCGACGTGCTGATCGACGGGCACGTGGTCACCGGCCTGCCACCGCGCGCCCGGCAGATCGCCATGGTGTTCCAGAGCTACGCGCTTTACCCCCACAAGACCGTGTACGCCAACATCGTGTTCCCGCTGCGGGCGGCCAAAATGCCCAAGGACGAACGCGATCGCAAGGCGCAGTGGGCGGCGTCGCTGCTGGGCATCGCGCACCTGCTCGGCCGCAAGCCCCGGCAGCTGTCCGGGGGCGAGCGGCAGCGGGTGGCGCTGGCCCGGGCCCTGGTCCGCCAGCCGAAGGTCTTCCTGCTCGACGAGCCGCTGTCCAACCTGGACGCCAAACTCCGGGCGAGCGCCCGCGACGAGCTCAAACGCTTCCAGGACGAGGTCGACACCACCACGGTCTACGTCACGCACGACCAGGTCGAGGCCATGGGCCTCGGAGACCGGATCGCGGTGCTCTCCGAGGGTCGCTTGCGCCAGGTGGGTCCACCCATGCAGGTGTACGACGACCCGGCGGACACCTTCGTGGCGACGTTCATCGGTTCGCCGCCGATGAACCTCGTGCCCCGGGAGGACGTGCTGGTCGGCTTCCGGCCCGAGCATCTGTTGCCGGCGGGTGACCGGGTGCCGGACGGGTGGGTGACCGTCAAACTCGCGGTCGACCGGGTGGAATACCTGTCCGGCGACCGGCACGTCTGGGGCACCGCGCAGGGTCTGGGCGAGCCGACCCGGGTGGTGTCCCGGCTGCCGGCCATCGTCGACGCGCCGGTCACGGTCGGCGAGGAGCAACGTTTCGTGGTGGCCGGACCGCGGTTCCGCTTCTTCTCGGCGAGTGACGGAAGGCGTACGGCCGGGGTAAAGCTGTGACCGCGACGACGGACGCGCCCCGGCGGCGCCTCGCCGACCGCGAGGGCACGCTGGCCTGGCTGTTCCTGATGCCGAGCGTCGTCTACATCCTGGCGCTGGTGGCGGTGCCGTTCGTGCTGGCGGTCGGGCTGGCGCTGTCGGACGTGACCGCGGGTGACCCGTCCTACGACTGGGTCGGGCTGCGCAACTTCCGGCGGATCTTCGACGATCCGGTGTTCTGGCAGTCGCTGGGCAACACGTTCGTCTTCACGCTGGTGTCGATGGTGCTGATCGTGGTGCTCGGCAAGGTGCTGGCGAACATCCTGGTGGCCGACTTCCGCGGCAAGTGGGTGGTGCGTTTCCTGGTGCTGCTGCCGTGGACCACGCCGGTCGCGCTGTCGACGATCTCGTGGCTGTGGATGCTGGACTCGATCTTCTCGCCGATCGACTGGGTTCTGCGCAAGATCGGTTTGCTCGGCGGCACCTCGTCAAACATGTACTGGCTGGGGGAGCCGGTGCTGGCGATGGCGAGCGTCATCGCGGTGCACGTGTGGCGGCTGACGCCGCTGGCCGCGGTCATCATGGTGGCCGGGCTGGTGGCGATCCCGCGTGACCTGAACGAGGCCGCGCGGGTCGACGGTGCCGGCTACTGGCGGCGGATGTTCGAGATCACGGTGCCGCTGGTGCTGCCGGTCGCGGCCGTGGCGGCGCTGTTCGGCGCGATCTTCACGTTCACCGACATGGCGGTGGTGGACGTGCTGACCAACGGCGGGCCGAACAACGCCACGCAGGTGCTGACCAGCTGGGCGTTCTTCCGCGGCATCGACGGCGGCGACGTCGGGCAGGGGGCGGCGATCGCGCTGTTCCTGTTCCCGCTGCTGCTGGCGGCGGCGATCGCGATCCTGCGGGCGGTGCGGCGGATGGAGGTGCGATGACATCGTCGTTGGCCGTTCGTTATCGGCGCCGGCATCTGCTGGCCCGGTGCGGACTGTATTTCGGGGCGGTGCTGGCGGCGTTCCTGTGTGCTGCTCCGTTCCTGTGGAGTCTGGTGACGGCCTTCAAGCAGAACCGGGACCTCTACAACCCGGCGAACAACCCGTTCGCCTTCAACCGGCCGGCCACCTCGGATCACGTGCTGTACCTGTTCGAGCGGACGTCGTTCGTGACCTTCGCCTGGAACACCCTGTGGGTGGGCCTGCTGGTCGTGGCGGTCACGCTGCTGCTCGGCCTGCCGGCGGCGTACGCGCTGGCCCGCCTGGACCGGCCGTGGGCGGGGTGGTTCGGCGTCGCGATCTTCCTGGTCTACCTGGTGCCCCCAAGTCTGCTGTTCCTTTCGTTGTCGCGCTTGATCGTGACGCTGGGCCTGCAGGACTCGACGTGGTCGCTGGTCCTGATCTACCCGACGATCACGATTCCGGTGTCGATCTGGCTGTTGATCGGCTTCCTGAAGACCGTGCCGCGCGACATCGAGGAACAGGCGATGGTCGACGGGTACAGCCGGCTGGGAGCCTTCTGGCGGGCTGTGGTGCCGCTGACGTTCCCGGGCATCGTGGCGGTCGTGGTGTTCGCCTTCACGCTGACGGCCAGCGAGTTCATCTACGCGCTGGCGTTCGTCTCGCCGACCACCGAAAAGGTGCTGTCGACCGGGGTCCCGACCGAGCTGGTCCGGGGGGACGTCTTCTTCTGGCAGTCCTTGCAGGCGGCGACCGTTCTGGTCGCGATCCCGATAGCGATCGTCTTCAACCTCTTCCTGGACCGGTTCGTGGCCGGCTTCACGCAGGGGGCGGTCAAGGGGTGACCATCGGCGCGGGGCGGCGCGGCGCGGCCGGTTCGGGTAGGTTGCAGCCCCATGCCCTCCCTCAAAACCCGCCTCGCGGCGGGCGTGGCCGCACTGATCGGCGCCGTGTCCGTCTGTGCTTCGTCACCCTCGCCCGCGCTGGCCGCGGGGCCGCACCTGGAAATCTCCTACGACACCGCCGGCGAAATCGACAACAGTGGCCGGCTGGTCGGTGCCTACGCCTACAACTGGGGCGACGAGCCGGCCAGTGACGTGACGATGACGTTCGACGCCAGCGGCCTGCGCGATGTCGACATCAGCGTGCCCGACTGGATCGAGTACTGCGGGCTCGACGGCCAGATCGTCACCTGCCGGCTGCCGGGTCTGGCCGCGGAGCACACCGAGTGGTTGCACGTGTTCGAGCTGAAGAGCAAGCAACAGGCCAGGCCGGGCCCGGCCGGAGCGGTCAAGGGTACGATGCGCGGGTTCGGTCCCGACGGCACCGAATACACCGGCGGCGGTGAGCTCGACGTCACGATCGTGGCGAGCGGCCCCGATCTGGTCGCGTCCACTGCGGACATCAACAGCGCGGACGACCCCGTCGGCGGTGGCGACGTGCGTCCGGTGACGGCCGCCATCTTCAACGACGGCGACACGCCGACCGGTGACTGGTACGTCCAGGTCTCGGTGCCCACCGGTGCCGGCATCGTCGAGCAGTACTCGGACTGCGAATACCGGGACTGGTGGCCGGGCGAGCACCCCGCCGGCTACGTCTACGGCCCCAATGTGGTCACCTGCCGGGCGCCCGCGGACTTGGAGCTCGAGGCCGGCGAAGGGCTCGCCTTCGTCGACGATGCCGGCGAGTCGCTCTTCCACGTCGCGTTCGGCAAGAACCTGCGCGGTCCCGACCAGACCGGCGGAGCCGTCGAGGTCGGCCTCGTCGAGGATCTCGAGTCCGAGCGGGCGTCCAGCAAGCTGTCCCGCAAGGGGGCGTCCGGCAAGTCGTTCGCGGACGCGGTCGCCGGTCTGAAGCCCGTCACCCGGGCCGCCCTGCGGGAAGGCAACACCGACAACAACTGGGCTGACTTCGCCATCTGGACCAAGCCGAACAAGCAGGACTTCGCCGTCACCGCGGAGCCGGTCAGCGGCAGCATCGGCGAAATCGTGGAGATCCCGTACACCGTGATCAACAACGGCCCGGCCGACGGCGGCGCCGGCTGGACCTTCCGGGCGCCGACCGGCACCGTGCTGGTCAGCGACGGTGCAGACGACCGGCCGTGGTGCTACTTCGTCGACGATGACGGCCGCCCGGTCAAGGAACTGCCCGAGGTCCGCTGCAGCACCGAGGGTGAGTTCCCGGCCAAGGCTTCCGGCTACCAGGGCGTCAGCGCGACGATGAAGCTCCGGATCATCTCCACGCCGGGCGACGACGGCACCCTGCGGGTCCGGCCGTTCCCCGAGAACTCCGAGGCCAACCCGGCCAACGACGAAGTCAAACTGGTCGTCACGGTCGGCAGCGGTGGCAGCGGCGGCGACGGTGGCGGCCTGCCGGTCACCGGGGCCAACCCGGCGCTCGTCGGCGGCATCGGCGGTGGTGTCGTGGCGATCGGCGCGGCATTGGTCCTCTTCGCCAGGCGCCGCCGGGTAGTCGTCGTCAGCGAGTAGCACCGACACCCACAAAGGGGGCACCGCCGGACCCGGCGGTGCCCCCTTTGTTTGACGCACCGGCGGGTATTCCCAACGGGTATACCCAGTGGGTATAGTCCGGCGTATGACGGTGTCGTACACGTTGTTGGGGCTGCTCAACGAGGCCGACCGGCACGGCTATGACCTGAAGCAGTCGTATGACCGGCGGTTCGGTTCGGTCCGGCCGCTGCGGTTCGGGCAGGTGTACCGGACGCTTGCCCAGCTGGAGCGGGACGGGCTGATCGAGACCGTGGGGGTCGAGCCGGGCTCCGGGCCGGACCGGAAGCGCTACGCGATCACCACGAACGGGGTGACGGACTTGGAACGCTGGCTGGCCGAACCCGAGGACCCGCAGCCGCAGCTGCAGACCGTGCTGTTCACCAAGGTGGCGCTCGCGCTGCTGTCCGGCAAGCCCGCCGACGCGTTCCTGGAGGACCAGCGTCAGCGGCACCTCGCGGTGATGCGCGAACTGACCGCGGCGAAACGCGGTGCCTCGCAGCGGGACACCATGCTGATCGACTACCAGCTCTTCCACATCGAGGCCGACCTGCGCTGGATCGAGCACGCGGCCGGCAACCTGGACACGCTCGCCACGGAGATACGGCTGTGACCGGGGTTGCGTCACCGCTGCTGACCGGCAGCGGGCTGCACAAGAGTTTCGGGCCGGTGCCGGCACTGCGCGGCGCCGACATCGCGGTCGCCGCCGGCGAGGTGGTCGCGGTCATGGGGCCCAGCGGGTCCGGCAAGTCGACGCTGCTGCACTGCCTCGCCGGCATCCTCACCCCGGACGGCGGCGAGGTGACCTTCGACGGCCGCCGGGTGGACCGGATGGGCGACCGGGAGCGCAGCCGGCTGCGCCGGACCGAGTTCGGGTTCGTCTTCCAGTTCGGCCAGCTCGTGCCCGAGTTGCCGGTGCGGGAGAACATCGCGCTGCCGCTGCTGCTCGCCGGCCGGGGCCGTGGTGCCGCGCTCGCCGAGGCCGGCAAGTGGCTGCCGCGGCTGGGCCTGGAACAGTCGGCCGACCGGCTGCCCGGCGAGGTGTCCGGCGGGCAGGCGCAGCGGGCCGCGGTGGCCCGGGCGCTGATCGCCGGTCCGCGGGTCGTGTTCGCCGACGAGCCGACCGGCGCGCTCGACTCGGTGGCCGCCGACCAGGTGATGGAGATGCTGGTGACCACCGCGAAGACCGAGGGCGCCACGGTCGTGCTGGTCACCCACGAGGCGCGGGTGGCCGCGTACGCCGATCGCCAGCTCACGGTCCGCGACGGCCGGGCGGTCCTGCCGGCGGCGATGTCGTGAACATCCTGCTCGGCATCCGGATGGCGTTCGCCGGCGGCCGCGAGAGCGCCGCCCGGATGGCGCTGATGGCCGTCGGCGTCGCGGTCGGCGTCCCGCTGATCCTGTACGCGCTCGCGGCGGTGCCGGTGCTGCAGAGTCACACCGACCGGCTGGCCTGGCACCGCACCACGGCGCAGACCGCACCCACCGCACCCGACCCGGCGCTCTGGCTGGCCGTCACCGACCACTACCAGGGCCGGGACATCGTCCGGGTGCACGTCGCGGCGCTCGGGCCGCGGCCGCCGCTGCCGCCGGGCGTGGACCGGTTGCCCGGCCCGGGAGAGAAGCTGCTCTCGCCCGCGCTGGCCGCGCTGCTGCCGGAGGTGCCCGATGACCAGTTGGACAACCGCTATCCCGGCCGGCCGGCGGGCAGCATCGGGGCCGCGGGCCTGCTCATGCCCGGCGAACTGGTGGCGATCATCGGGCACGCGCCGGACGAGCTGCGAACCGTGCCGGGTGCGGTCGAGATCCGCGGCATCGAACAGCCGGGCGAAGGACTCGACCTGGCCGCGCTGTGGGGCATCTTCTTCAGCATGATCGCGGTGCTGATCATCGGGCCGGTCGTGGTGTTTGTCGCGATGACCACCCGGGTCGGCGGACCGCGGCGCGAGGTGCGTTTCGCCGCGGTCCGGCTGGCCGGCGCCACCCGCCTGCAGACCGCGGTGCTGGCCGCCACCGAGACGGCGGCCGCCGCCATCGCCGGGACGCTGCTCGGCTGGCTCGCCTTCCATGGGTTCCGGCCGGCGGTGGCGAACGTGGTGACACTCGGCCACGGCACGCCGATCTTCCCGGCGGACGTCGCGGTGCCGGCGTCGCGCCAGCTCATCGTGCTGTTCGGCATCCCGCTGGTCGCCGTGCTCACCACGCTGGTCGCGCTGCACCCGGTGCAGATGTCGCCGCTCGGGGTGCGGCACCGGGCCCGGCGCCGGCCGCCGACCGTCTGGCGGCTCATGCCGATCATCGTGGGTGTGCTCGGTGTCTGGCTCGTCGCCCGGGCCCAGAACGCCCCGCAGTATCACGAGAGCTCCCAGTTGGTGCAGGGCACGCTCTCGTTGATGTTCACGCTCTCGGCGCTGTCGATCCTGGCCGGTTTCTTCCTGGCGGGCGCCTGGGTGTGCCTGTGGATCAGCCGTGGGATGGCCCGGGTCACCCGCAGCGCCACCGGCCTCCTGGTGGCTCGCCGGATCGCGGCCGACCCGTACAGCACCTTCCGTGCGGTCTCCGGCGCCGCCGTGGCGATCTATGTCGCCACGCTGCTCGGCTTCGCGGCAGCCGCCTATGAGCAGCCCGAGCATCAGGACACCGCGTCGGTCCTCGACGCCGGGGTGGTGGCGGTGCACGTCCAGGGCGTGCCCGAGGACCGGCTCGGCGCGCTGGCGAGCCCCGGCACCGTGGTGGCCCGCATCGGGCCGGGCGACCAGATCGTGGTGCCGTGCGCCGACCTGGCGCGGGTGAGCGACCTCGCCTGCCCGCTGCCGCAGTACGAGGAGAACGGCGACGACAGCCAGGCCTTCCTGCGCGCCAGGGACCTGTTCATCCTGCCCTACCCCGGGGCGAGCGCGGCCGACCACATCTTCCAGCCGATGTCGTACGCCGAGCCCGGCCCCACCGCCGGCCGGCTGCCCGTGCAGACCCTGCTGATCCCGACCGACGGCAGCGCCGCCGCGCAGGAGCGGATCCGCACCCTGGCCGCCACCGTGGTGCCCCAGTCGCGCAGCAAGACCAGCACCGAGCTGACGGCCGGCCCGCTGCTCAGCGCCACCAGCATGGCCGCCCTTCTGCCGTACGCGCTGATCTTCGTCCTGCTGGTGACCGCGTGCAGCCTGACCGTCTCGGTGATCACCGGTGTGCTGGAGCGGCGGCGTCCGCTGGCCGTGCTGCGCGCCTCCGGGGTCCGCCTCGGCGATCTGCGGCGGATCGTGCTGCTGGAGACCGGCGCGCCGCTCGCCTTCACGGTGCTGCTCGGTGTCGGACTGGCGACGCTGGTCTCGCTCGTCACCGTTCCGCCGCAAGACTGGATTCTGCCCAGCGCCTCGTTCCTCATCGGACTCGGGGTGGGCGGTCTGGTCGCGTTCGCCGTGTCGCTGATCGCCCTGCCCTTCATGGACACCGCCACCCGGCTGGACACGGTGCGGTTCGAGTGACGGGGGTATGGCGTGGCGAGGGGAGTGGAACGCACCGCGGTCGGCGCCGGGGTGCTGCGGGCGATCGAGGGTGACGACCATCTCGCCCGGCGGATGCTGACCGGCTGGTCGGCCGCCCTGGTGCGCAACCGGGCGCTGCGCTGGGCCTTCCTGCATCTGATGGAGCGGGCCGGTCCGGGTTTCCGCGGCGCCGTGGTGTGCCGCACCTGGGCCATCGACGACGCCTGCCGGGAGGCACTGGCATCCGGCTGCCGGCAGGTCGTCGTCATCGGCGCGGGCCTCGACACCAGGCCCTACCGGATGCCCGAGATGCGGGCGGCGGCGCAGGTGCTGGAGCTGGACCTGCCCGGCGTGCAGCAGGAGAAGAAGGAGGCGCTGACCCGGGCCCTGGGCCGCCTGCCGGGCCACGTCCGGTATGTGCCGCTGGACCTGACGCGGCAGAGCCTGGCGGATGCGGGCGCGGACGCCACGGTGCCCACGCTGGTGCTCTGCGAGGCGGTGAGCATGTATCTGCCGGCGGACGCGGTGGAGGAGATCATCGCCTACGCCGGTGGGTTTCCGGCCGGCAGCCGCCTGGTCATCACCTATCTGCCGCGGGCGGTGGCGGAGGATCCGCGGTTCGCCCGGTGGCGCCGGGTGCTGAACTGGCGGACCGCCTATCACCCGGCGGAAATCGCCGGGCGACTGGCCGGGCACGGGCTGACCGTGCTGGCGGACCTCGGCGCCGAGGAGCACCGGAAGCGGCTCGACGGCCGCGAGCTGGCGGTCTTCGACGGCGAGCGGATCGCGGTGGCGGAACGGGCGCACCCGGCCTGATAGAGCCCGGCCGTGGGGCTCAGTGACGACCCTTTCCCAGTTTGGTCCGGACCTCGTCGGCTTCGCTGCAGCCGAGTTCCTCGAAGCCGCTCAGCGCACGCTGCCAGGAGCCCTCAGCCGCGTCGTGTTCGCCGAGAGCCTCGTAGGTGTCGCCGATGTGGTCCAGCGTGTCGGCCTCGAAAAAGCGGTCGCCGAGATCCTGGAAGGTGGTGATCGCCCGGTCGTAGCAGGCCAGGGCCTGCTGGAACTGACCGAGGTGATGGTGCGCGTAGCCGAGGCTGTCCCAGGCGGTGGCCTCGCCGCGGCGGTCGCCGACCTGGCGGAGCAGGGTGATCGCCCGCCGGCAGTTGTCCAGCGCCTCCGGGAAGTCACCGATCAGGGCGTGGTACCAGCCGACCGAGTTGTAGGCGTACGCCTGTCCCGCGTGGTCCTCGGTGCCCAGGAGGAGGTCCCGGCTGCGGCGCGCGTGTGCCAGAGCCTCCGGGTAGCGGCGTTGCAACTCGAGGGTCAGGCACAGCCCGCGGTGCGTACGGGCCATACCGATCTCGTCACCGAGCGCGCCGTAGCGGTCGAGCGCGTGGTGGGAATGCGCCTCGCTGTCCTCGTAGCGGTGCAGGCGGGCGTACGCGTTGGCCAGTGTCCGGTGCGTCCGTGCCTGCCAGACCCGGTCTGCCAGCCGGTACGCGGCTGGCAGAGCGGCTTCCTGGCTGGCCGCCCAGTCCGCCCAGTGTCCACGTACCTTGCCGAAGACACCGGCGACCCAGGCGAGGTTGCAGGCGTACTCGTCGAAATTCAGGTCGACTGCGAGGGTTACCAGGTTCAGGAGCACGCGGTGCTCCGCGGTGAGCCAGGCCAGCGCCTCCCGGTGTCCGGCGAAGAGCTGGTCCGCCACGCCCGGTCGGGCAGGGCCGACGGAGTCCACCTCGTGCACCGGATCGAGAAGCGAGGCCGCTCGGTGGCCGGTCCGGGCGTAGTGGTCCAGCAATCGCTGGACCGCCGCACGCCGCTGGTCGTCACCGTCGTACGCCCGGGCCTGCTCGATGGCGTACCCGCGGAGCAGGTCGTGCACGGCGTACCGGCCCGGGACGTGCTCGGTCGCCAGGTTGGCGTAGGTCAGGTCGGCCAGTTGCCGGGTGGCGTCCGACGCCGGCACACCGGCCAGGCTGGCGGCGGCGGTGACGGCGATGTCCGGGCCGGGATGCAACCCCAGCAGCCGGAACAGCCTAGCCGCGGCCGGCTGTAGGGCGCGGTACGACCAGGAGAACACCGCCCGGACGTCGGCCGCCGCATCCCCGACCTCCAGGACGTCCAGCCGGCGGCCGGCTTCGGCCAGCTCGTCGGCGAGTCGTGCCAGGGTGAGGCGCCGATCCGTCGCGGCGCGCGCGGCGACGACCGCCAGTGCCAGCGGCAGCCGGTCACACCGGGAGATGATCTCGTCTACGGCAGCCGGCTCGGTGCCGACACGCGCCGCGCCGAGCCGGTAGGTCAACAGCTCACGTGCCTCCGCCGGCGACAGCTCGCGGAGATCCACCGGATGTGCCCCGTCGGTGGCGGTCAGGCCGGTCAGCCGGTGCCGGCTGGTCACCACGACCACCGACGACGGTGCTCCGGGCAGCAGCGGCCGCACCTGGGCGGCGTCCCGGGAGTTGTCGAGCACGATCAGGACCCTCTTGCGCGCCAGCAGGCTGCGGTACAGCGCGGCCTGCTCGTCCGGATCGGCGGGGATGCGCTGCACCGGTACGTCGAGGGCGATCAGGAAGCCACGCACGGCGACGTCTGGCGTGACCGGTGCGGCGCCCGGGTCGAAGCCGCGCAGGTTCACGTACAACTGACCGTCCGGAAACCGGTCGACGACGCGGTGCGCCCAGTGCACGGCGAGCGCGGTCTTGCCCACCCCCGCGGTCCCGGACACCGTCGCCACCCTGGCCGGCGGGTCGACGTCCGGCAGCAGCCGGTCAAGCTCGGCGAACTCGTCGGCCCGGCCCACGAACCCGTACACGTCGGCCGGTAGCTGATTCGGCATCGGGACGGCTCGTCCCGCCGGCACGGCCCCGGACCGCCCGGCCGCGGGCGGGGCCGTCCGGGCGTACCGGTGCTCCGCGATCCGGTCGCGGGCGGTGGCCAGCATGCCGCGCTCCGCCGGGGAGGCGCCCAGCAGCATGACGAGGATGTCGAAGCGGTCGGTGGGCGGCAGTACCTTGCCGGCGAAGTAGGCCCCGATGATCCCCACCGACCAGCCGGTCTTCCTCGCCAGCTCGCGGTAGGTCAGCTCCGCTTGACCGTGCTCCCGGGCATCGCGGCGGCGCAGGCCCCGCAGCGCCCGGGACAGGTCGGCCAGCGTCTCGGCCCGGCCGTCCACGATGTCCATCGCTGCCCATCCATGCAAGCGGTACCACGGCCACCACATGGTACGCGGAGGGATGTCGATGGGCGTGTCCGTCGGAGCGCGGACCTCCCGGACCACGCCACGCGCTCGCGCCCGTCCAGCCGTGTCCAATGCCGTCCAGTTTCCCCGGCACGTCCTGCCCGCCATGCGGGACCGTCAGCAACGCATCACCGGACCCCAGGGAGGAAATATGGTTCTGTCGCTCAGACGGCTGCCGGCCAACCGGTTCCGGCGCACGGTCGTCGCTGTCGCCGCTGTACTGCTGCTGACCCCTCCGGCCGTCGCCCAGGCCGACGACCACGGTCAGCCAACCGCCGGCCAGCCGGCTGGCGTGGAGGTCGCCGCGCCTAAGGTCCTCTACTACGACGACCTGCCCGCCGCGCCGGCCGGGCGTGTGGCGTTCGTGCTGGACGCCGGCACCTGGACGAGCATGCCGGTGACCTGGAGCTTCACCGCCGCGAGCACCAACGACCTGACCCTCGACACCCAGCGCAACGCGGTACGCCAGGCCGTGCAGCTGTGGAACTCGGCGGGATCCCGGCTGCGGCTGCAGGAGGTCGCGTCGAGCCTCGGCACGATCCGCATCTCGTTCGGAAGCTTCAACCACGGTGACGGGTTCCCGTTCGACAACCAGAACGGCGTGCTGGCGCACGCTTTCTCCCCGCCGCCGACGCACACCGGCGCGATCGCCGGCGACGTCCACTTCGACGACTCGGAGACCTGGAGCGCCAACCAGCAGTCCACCGGGGTCCAGCCGATCGATCTGGTGACGGTCGCGGCCCACGAGATCGGGCACGCGATCGGGCTACGGCACTCCGGCGTCGCGGGCGCCCTGATGGCCCCGCAGTACACCGGTTCGCATCGCTTCCTGTCCGCCGACGACATCGCGGGAGTGCGTGCCAAGTACCCGTAAGCCATCTCATGCCAGTCCCGACTGGAAGGCGAAGACGACGAGCTGGGCGCGGTCGCGGGCGCCCAGCTTGATCATGGACCGGCTCACGTGGGTGCGGGCCGTGGCGGGGCTGACGAACAGGCGTTCGGCGATCTCGTGATTGGTCAGGCCCTGGGCCACCAGGGTGACCACCTCCCGTTCGCGGTCGGTGAGCTGGCCGAGGCCCGGAACCGGGGTGACCGGGCGCGGGGCCAGGCCGGCGAACTCGCGGATCACCGTGCGGGTCACCGACGGGCCCAGTAGCGCGCCGCCGTCGACGACCGTGCGGACGGCCTCGAGCAGGGCGGCCGGCTTGGTGTCCTTGAGCAGGAAGCCGCTGGCGCCGATGCGCAGGGCGTCGAAGACGTACTCGTCGCGCTCGAAGGTGGTCAGCACGATCACCCGGGTGCCGGACAGGCCGGGGTCGGCGACGATGCGGCGGGTCGCCTCGAGACCGTCGATGCCGGGCATCCGGATGTCCATGAGCACGACGTCGGGCCGGGTGCGGCGGGTCTCCTCGACCGCGGCCAGGCCGTCGGCGGCCTCGGCCACGACCGTGAAGCCCTCCTCGGCCTCGAACAGTGCGCGCAGCCCGAAGCGGACGAGATCCTGGTCGTCGGCCAGCAGGACGGTGATCACGATGCCTCCCGGGGGATGGTGGCGGCCACGGTGAAGGTGCCGGCGCCGCCCGGGTCGTGGCGCACGGTCAGCGTGCCGCCGAGGTGTTCGACCCTGCGGCGCATGCCGGTGATGCCGAGGCCCTCCACGTGGTCGGCATCGAGGGCCTGGTTGCTGACCGTGAGCTCGACGCGGTCGGACTGGTGGCCGATGGTGATCGCGGCGCGCGGGTGGGCCGAGTGCTTCACCACGTTGGTGAGGGACTCCTGCAACACCCGGTAGGCCACCACGTCGGCGGCCGCGGGCAACGGGCGTTCCCGGCCCGCGACGGTGAGGTCGACCGTCACGCCGGACGCCCGCACCCGGTCGCACAGCCGCGGCACCCGGGCCAGGCCGGGCGTCGGTGCCCGATCCTCCGGCGCCTGGTCGGGCGCTATGGCCGCCAGGGTCGCCCGCAGCTCGGCCAGCGCCTCGGCACTGGCCGAGCTGATCGCGGTGAGTGCGGCGTCGGCCTGCGCAGGCCGGGTGGCGCGCAGGTGCAGCGCGATCTCGGCCTGCATCTGTATCGCGGCGAGCCCGTGCCCCACCACGTCGTGCACCTCCTGGGCGAGCCGCAGCCGCTCGGCGTCGACGATGCGGCGCTCGGCCTCGGCGCGTTCCCGGGACTGGGCCTCGGCGACCATCCGCCGGGCCACCCCCAGCGTGGCCGGCACCACCACCCACGCGGTCGCCGGGATCAGGCTGCCGAACCCCAGCTCGTCGGTGAACGTGTGCGGGACCAGCACGGCCAGGGCGACGGCCGACCAGGCCAGGGCCGGGCGCAGCGGCCGCTCGCGGGCCAGCGTGTAGACGCCGGCCGCGAACGCCAGCAGGATCGGGCCGAACGGATAGCCGGCCAGGAGATAGGCCGAGGTGATCGCGGCGGTGGCCAGCACGGTGACGACCGGCCAGCGGTGCCGCAGGGCGGTCAGGGCGCCGGCCGCGACCACGAACGCGGCGGCCAGCGCGCCGACTGGCCGGTGCGGCACCGGCATCCGGTCGATCAGGGGCAGCGTGACCAGCCCGACTGCGATGAGCAGAAGGGGGAGGACGGCGCTGCGGAGTCGGGTCACGGCCGCAAGGTTGCCGCATCGGCGGGGCGGGCGCATCCGACCGTGGTCGTAGATGAGAAGTAGACCTGGGTCAGACGCGGCGCCGCCGGAAAGGCGGCAGGCTCGGCGGCATGGCTCTGCACACGCTCCGCCCGGCCACCCGCAAAATGTGGCTCGTCCTGCACATACTGTCCGCCGGCGCCTGGATCGGCGTCGACGTGATCGTGGCCGTGCTCGTCGCCGTCGGCCTGGCCGGCGATGAGCGGGCGCGCGGTCTCGCATACCAGGCCCTCGGGTCTTTTGTGGTCCTGCCGATGCTGACCGCGGGGCTGGTCTGCCTGGTCACCGGCCTGGTTCTGGGGCTGGGCAGCAAGTGGGGCCTGCTGCGCTACTGGTGGGTCGCGGTCAAGCTCACGCTCAACCTGGTCCTCTGCACGCTCATCCTGGTGGCGCTCAACCCGGGCATGCCCGGGGTGCGCGCGCACGGCGAGGCGGTGTCGGCGGGCCTGACCAGCTCGCTCGACACCGCCAACCTGATGTTTCCGCCGATCGTGTCGCTCACGACCCTGAGCCTGGCCACCGTGCTGTCGGTGTACAAACCCTGGGGCCGGATCCGCCGGTTCAGCGCTGCTGCCGCAGCCGCACCTCGATCGCCTCGATGATGCGCGGGCGCAACTGGGCGGCCCGGATCACGGCGTCCACCGAACCCACCTCGACCGCACGCTGGATGCTGTGCACCCGGTCGAACTCGGCCGCCACCTCGCCCAGCTTCTCGGTGCGCACCGACGCGCGCAGTTCGTCGAGCTCGGCGGCCAGCGAGCCGCGTTCGGCGGCGGTCGCGGCGCCCACCCGGGCCTCCAGCTCCCGCACCCGGGGGTCGGCCGCGGTACGCGCGTTGACGTCACCGGTGAAGACCACCGCCGCGGCCGGCGCACCGCCGAGCACCGAGGCGAACGAGCCCTCCAGCGCCAGCACGGTCATGTTCGGGTTGAGCGCCTTGGAAAAGACGACGAAGGCACCGCCGTGGTAGCGCGAGATCACACAGAACACGATCGGGCCGCGGAAGTTGACGACCGCCCGGCCGATCTCCGCGCCGTACTCCAGCTGCAGTTTGCGCATGGACTCCGGCGAGCCGTCGAATCCGGAGAGGTTCGCCAGGACGACCAGCGGCCGGTTGCCGCTGGCCGTGTTGATCGCGCGGGCCGCCTTCTTGGACGAGCGGGGAAACAACGTGCCGGCGGTGTAGGTGTCGGGGCCGTCGGTGGGCGGAAAGCCGCGCCGCGGCACCGAGCGCGACTCGATGCCGAGCAGGCACACCGGGATGCCGCCCAGATGCACGTCCTGCACCACGGCGGTCTCGGCGTCGGCCATGCCGGCCCAGCGTTCCAGCGACGGGTGGTCCTGGTCGGCGAGGGCCCGCATCACGCTGCGGATGTCGAACGGCTTCTTGCGGTCCGGGTTCGTCGCCGCCGAGAAGATCTCGCCGACCGTGGTGAAGTCGGAGCCGGCCCCGGCGTGCGGGAAGTCGGTGATGTCCCGGTCGACCGGGTCGGTGGTGGTGGCCCGCCGCGGCGCGGTCTCGCCCGGCGCCACATAGGTGTGGTCGTAGTGGGTCATCAGGATGTCGCGCGCGGCGGCCAGGTTGGGCGCCCAGTACTGGGCCTGCCCGTTCGGCCCCATCACCCGGTCATACCCGCCGATGCCGAAGTTGTCCTCGGCCGAGACGCCGCCGGAGAAGTCGAGCGACTGCTTGCCGGTCAGCACCATGGCCGAATCCGGCGTCATCACCAGGATGCCCTTGGTGTGCATGAGCATCGTGGCCTCGGCGTTCCAGTACGGCTGGGCGCCCACGTTGATGCCCGCGACCAGGATGTTGATCTCGCCGCCGTCCTGGGTGAACTCGACGATCCGGCGCAGCGCCGCGGCCACCCAGTCCATGTTCTCGGTGCCGGACTCCATCGAGATCCGGGCGCCGGCCGACAGCGCGTACCACTCCAGCGGCACCTGGAGGCGCTCGGCCAGGTCGAGCGCGGCGACCACCCGGCGGCACTCCGGCTCGGACAGGGCGCCCAGCGACTTGGTCGGGTCGCCGAGCAGCACCACCCGGCGCAGGCCCTGCGGGTGCCGCGCGGTCGGCGTGCTGATCACGCCCGCCACCAGCGCGGCGGTATTGCGCCCCTTGGGCCGGTCGACCGGGACCAGCACGTGGTTGTCGTCCAGGTCGTACTCGGCGAAATCGCCGAGCATCCCGGTCAGCTCGTACGGGTAGACCGTGTTGCGGCTGCTGGCGCGCAGCACCTTCTGCCGGTAGCCGTCGAGCGGCTCGACCGGGTCGGTGGACGGCGCGCCGATGGTCAGCTCGGTGCCGCCGGTGGTGTCGAACGAGATGCGCACCGCGATCTTGGTGAGCGCGCCGGTGGCGGCGTCCCGCTGCCGGGCGATGAACAGGATCTCCTCGAGCCCGGCGCCCGCGGTGGTCGGCGCCATCCGGCGGGCGATCATCTCCATCTCGCTGCGGGTGATGGCGACCGCCGGCCACACGTAGATCACGATGCGGTTGGTGTTGAACCGCTTGTCGGACGGCCGCCGCGACTGGGCCCGGCGGATCGAGTCGAGGCAGGTGGCCACCGTGTACTCAGCCGTGGGCAGGGCGACCAGCCGGCCGTCGTGCTCGCGCAGTTCGGACAGGTCCCGCACCTGGGCGAAGGCGACCAGCCGGTCGTCCGACGGGTTCTGCCGGGCCACGCACTGGAAGAGGTAGACCTCCTCGTCCGCGGACGGCAGCCGGGTGAGGTCGAACTTGTGCAGCCGCTCCAGTTGCATCCGCTGCGCGATCCGCGGGTGCAGGCCGCGGATCAGCCGCTCCTCGGTCATCCCGGTGGTCGACGGGCGGAACGTGAAGTGGTGGTGCATCACCGCGCCGCTGTGGCCCGCCACGGTCAGGGTGAGCCGGCGGACCTGGTGCGGCAGCCGGTGCGCGTCGACGACGGCGTGCAGGGCCGCGGCCATCTCGACCGGGTCGGCGGGCTGCTGCGTCCACGCGAGATAGATGTCGGAGTCGATGACCGAGTCGCCGGTGGCCAGCTCGGCGAGCCCGGCCAGCGCGCTGCCGACCGCCTCGAAGCCGACCGCGGCCGAGACCACCCGCGAGCCCGGCCGGTCGGCGACCACGAAGGTGTGGCCCGCGGCCTTCGCGCTGTGCACGCCGGCCATGCCCTTGTTGCCGTAGTAGCGCCGGGTGAGCACCTCGAGCATCACCGAGTTGTCCAGGCCGGGGCGGCCCAGGCGGCGGCCCAGCAGCCGGACCAGCGGCTCGGTGCTGCGCACCATGTAGGCGATCCGGTCGGCGCGGTCCGGCGCGTCCGGGTTGGTGTCCAGGTGCTTCAGGTGCTTGCGGATCTCGGTGTAGACCAGGGCCCGGTTGCGGCGCAGCAGCGGCTGGCCGAACCAGGCGAACACCACGCCGCGGGCCAGGTCGGCCAGCGCCGGGAACCGGACCTGGGTGGCGGCGACCAGGCGTTCCAGGGCGAGACCGGCGGGTTCGCGCAGCGTCTCGTCCGGCGGCGGCTCGGGCAGCCACGCGCGCAGCAGGGCGGCGATCACCGCGGCGTCGGCGGCGGACCGCTGCTGGGCCAGGAAGATCCGGAACACCGCTGCCTCGAGCGCGGGGGTGCGCTCCAGGTCGGTGATGCCGTAGTGGCCGAGCGCCTTCGTGAGCCGCGCCTGGAACGTGTCGGGCAGGCCGGCCCGTTCCGCATCAAGGCTTTGGAGGTACGTGTGGAAGTACTCCCGCGGGCTGTGCACGTGGGTGTCGCCCCGGCCGTCCTCGCCGGCCGGGCGGTTGCGGCTCAGCTCGGTCAGGTCGGCGAACACGTCCAGCAGTTCCACCTCGCCGGCCAGCGGGCGGTGGCCCTCCTCGGCGGCGGCGCGGCGGGCGGTCAGGTAACCGTCCAGGGTGCGGCGGTTGTCGTGCGGGTCGACGTCGAAGCCGAGCAGCAGGCTGCGCAGGTCTTCCTGGCCGCGGGCGGCGCGCTGACGGGCCGGCAGGTCGGCCGGGGCGGCCGGCAGGTCGATCTCCACCCCGTCGGCGCCGGCCTGGTCCTCGGCCTCGGCGTCGGCCAGCGGTTCGAGCCGCAGCAGCGGCGCGCCCGCGTCGACCTTGCTGCCGACCGTGACGTGGCACTCCTTGAGGCGCGCCTTCACCGGCGCGCGCAGTACGGCCTCCATCTTCATGGCCTCCAGGACGAGCACGGGCGCGCCCGCCTCGACCTCGGCGCCGACCGCCAGCGGGGTGGCGACCACCAGCGCGGGCATCGGGGCGCGCAGCACCCCGCCCTCGTCGCGGCCCACCCGGTGGGTGACGCCGTCGACCTCGACCAGGTGGACCGCGCCGTGCGTGCCGGTGGCCAGCCGGTGCCGGGTGCCGTTCACCACGATCCGGCCGGCGTGCCGGTCGAACCGCTCCAACTCGACGTCGGCGGTGCGCACCTCGGTGCCGGCCTCGACGCCCACCCGGAACCGGTGCGCGCCCACCCGGGCGACCCGCACGCGGTAGCCGGCGCCGCGCAGCTTGAGGTCGAGCGGCCGGCCGCTGTCGTGGCGCACCTGCGGGCGGCCGCCGAAGGCGGTGGACAGCAGCCGCTGCTGCTCACCGCGTTCCTCCTCCTCGTACGCCTCGATCGCGGCGGCGGCCAGCGCCACCGCGGAGTGCCGGTGCGAAATCAGCCGGCCGTCGCCGCGCACCCGGTCGATCCAGCCGGTGTCGGCGCTGCCGTCGATCACCTCGGGCTGGTCGAGGAGGTCGAGCACGAAGCTCTTGTTGGTCGCGCCGCCTTCGATGATCACGGTGGTCTCGGCCATGGCCCGGCGCAGCCGGCCCAGCGCCTCGTCGCGGTCGTGCCCGTACGCGATGACCTTGGCGATCATCGAGTCGAAGTCACCCGGGATGGTGTCGCCGACGCTCACGCCGGTGTCCACCCGGATGCCCGGACCGGCCGGCAGGTCCATCCGGGCGATCCGGCCCGGCGCCGGGGCGAAGTCGCGGTCCGGGTCCTCGGCGTTGAGCCGGGCCTCGATGGCGTGCCCGCGCTCGGCCGGCGGCGTGCCCTCCAGCCGGCCGCCGGACGCCACGTGCAGCTGGGCCTTCACCAGGTCGAAACCGGTGGTCGACTCGGTGATCGGGTGCTCCACCTGGAGCCGCGTGTTGACCTCGAGGAAGGCGAGCAGGTCGTCGCCGGGGTGGTAGAGGAACTCGACGGTGGCGGCGCCCCGGTAGCCCACCGCGACGGCCAGCCGCTCGGCAGACGCCTTGAGTTCGGCGACCCGCTCGGCCGGCAGCACCGGCGACGCCGACTCCTCGATCACCTTCTGATTGCGGCGCTGCACCGAGCAGTCGCGCACGCCCAGCGCCCACGCGGTGCCCTGGCCGTCGGCGATCACCTGGACCTCGACGTGCCGCGCGCCGGTGACCAGGCGCTCCAGGAAGACCACGCCGCTGCCGAAGGCCCGGGCGGCCTCCTGGCTGGTGCGCTCGTACGCGTCGGCGAGCTGGTCGCCGTCGCGGACCACCCGGATGCCGCGCCCGCCGCCGCCCGCGGTGGCCTTGAGCATCAGCGGGTAACCGATCCGCTCGGCCGCCACCAGCGCCTCGTCGAGGGTCTCGACCGGGCCCCGGCTCCACGGCGCCACCGGGACGCCGACCTCCTCGGCGATCAGCTTCGCGCCGATCTTGTCGCCGAGTTGGCGCATCGCCTCGGCGTCGGGGCCGATGAACGTCACGCCGACCCGCTCGCACAACTCGGCGAACGCCGGGTCCTCGGCCACGAAGCCCCAGCCGACCCAGGCGGCGTCGGCACCGGTCTCGACCAGCGCGTGCTCGAGGAGCTTGAGGTTGAGGTACGGGCGGGCGGCGGCCGGCCCCAGGTCGTAACCGCGGTCGGCGTTGCGCACGAACGTCGAGGCTCGGTCGACGTCGGTATAGAGCGCGACGGTCTCGATCGGCCGTCCGGTCTCGGCGGCCAATTCCCGGACGGCATGGATGAGCCTCATCGCGGCCTCACCGCGGTTGACGATCGCAATACGGCTGAACACCCGATCGAGCCCCTACCTCAGAAGAAGATTCCTTGATGCGGAGCCTACCGAGGTCGGCGAGCGGCTGGTCAGCGGCTCCACGACAGCAGGTTCGCAGTCGAGATCACGCATTGCGGCCAGGTCAGTCATCGCCGCCTCCGCGGGGGTGGCAGCAGGATGGCGCCGACACCGCGCCGCGCCCGCCGCCGGGCCCGCTTGAGCAGCGCCCGGGCGGCGGTCCGGCCGTTCTCGCCGGTGCGCGACATGCGGGCCGCGATCAGCCCGGCCACCACCGGCGCCGCGAACGAGGTGCCGCTCCACCGGGCCAGGCCGCGGAACACCTCGGTGGCGCCCCGGAACGGTGGCTCGTCATAGGTGTACCGGCCCGCCGGGAAGGCGTTGACCAGCCGCTCGCCCGGTGCGAACGCGTCCACCCAGCCACCGAAGTTGCTGAACGTGGCGCGGCCGCGCAGATCGGCAGCCAGTGCGCCCACACCCACCGCCCAGGGTGCGGCCGCGGGCCAGAACGGCCGGCGCCCGCCGTCGTTGCCGGCCGCCGCGACCAGCACGACGCCCTTGCACCGTCGCAGCACCTCGTCGTTGAAGGCGTTCAGCACCATCGGCCCGCCGGCCTGGTCGGCATAGGTGCCCGCGGACAGGTTGATGACGTCCGGCGAGTCCAGGAACAGGTACTTCTCCAGGGACTTGGCCAGTTCGCTCTCCCAGGCGGTGCCGGGCGGGTGCTGGTGTCCCGGCACCGGCGCCGGGATGCCGGCCCGGACGATCACCTCGGCCGCGGGTGCGATCGCCCGGATCACGCCGGCGATGAAGGTCCCGTGCCCGGCGTAGCGCTGGATGGTCCGGTCGCCGGCCGGGTTGCCGAGGATGATGCCGGGGTCGGGGTCGCCGATGATCTGGCCCATCCACGGCAGGCCGGTGGCGGCCGCGTCGAGTCCGGTGTCGACGACCAGGACCCGGATGCCGCGGCCGGCCTCGCGGTCGCGCGATATCGGCGGCTCGGGCCGTTTGCGGCAGGGCACCGGCCGCGGTTCGTCGGCCGGGCAGACGGTGCCGTGGTTGTGCGCGGCGTGGACGAGCAGTTCCGGCCCGGAGACGGCGGCCGACCGGCGCGGATCGTCACCGTCGCCGGTGAAGCCCTCGCGGATCACGCGCAGCGCCTGGAAGACCGAAACCTGGCCGGCGAGCCGGATCCATTCCATGCCGTACGCGACATCGTGATCCTGCGGCAGCGCGGCCGGAGCCTCCTCCGCCCGGCCTGGCTCCGGCCGGTCGGGTGCTGGCTGGTCGGGTGCCGGCTGGTCGGGTGCCGGCTGGTCGGGTGCCTGGGCCTCGGGAACCGGCCGCCGGTCCGGCACCATTCCGGCGCGGGCGAGCAGCCTCCGCGCCCGGCGCGCGTGGTCGCGGCGCACCAGCACGAAGTGTTTCCGGACGAAGTAGTGGATTCCGACCTCCGGCCAGTTCTCCGGGCCGGGCTCCACATAGTCGCCGTATTCCGCGAGCAGAAGGCCGACCTGCGCCTCGGCGGGAGTGGTGGCGGTCTCCGGAACCGGCAACGGCTGATTCGGCTGCATGTGACAACTCCTCGGTAGGGGTCGGGATACCTAGACTTGGGGCGTGCCCGAGGGCGACGAGCTGCTGCGGCTCGCGTTGTCCCGGCCGGTCGAAGCCCTCACCACGACCGACCGGCTGATCGCGGACGGCGCCGGTGGCGCGCGCGGCGCGATGGCACACCGGGCCCGGGCCGTGGTGCTGCGCGACGACGGCCGCTTCGCCGACGCGATCCGCGACCTGCGGGTGGCGCTACGACTGGCGGCGTCGACCGGCGACCGCGATCTCACCCTCGACGTGCAGGGCACGCTGGGCGTCACGCTGGCCATGTCCGGGCGGACCGCGGCCGGGCTCGCCGTGCTCGACGAGGTGGTGGCGGCCACCCGCGGGCAGCACGCCGGCCGGGCCCTGATGCGCCGCGGCTACCAGCTGGCCGCGATGGGCCGGCGCGAGGAGGCGCTGGCCGACCTCAGCCGGGCCGTCCGGCTGCTGCGCCGGGCCGGCGACGGCATCTGGGAGGCCCGCGCCCGCACCAGCCGGTTCGGCGTGTACGCGACGTTCGGCCAGGCCGCCCGGGCGCATCGGGACCTGGTGGTGGCCGAGCGGCTGTTCACCGAGGCCGGCCAGGAGCTGGAGTCGGCGACCGCGGTGCACAACCGGGCCGACGTGGCGGTGCAGGCCGGTGACCTGCCGGCCGCGCTGGCCTGCCTGGACGAGGCGGAGAGCCGGTACACCCGGCTCGGGTCGTTCACCGCTGACCTGGTCTTCGACCGTTGCACGGTGCTGCTGGTGGCCGGGCTCGCCCGGGAGGCGCTGGCCGCCGCGGACGCCGGCCTGGCCCGGCTGAACGGGCGCACCTCCGACCGGGCGGAGCTGCTGTTCATCTCGGCCAAGGCGGCGCAGGCGGCGGACCGGCCGGCGGACGCCGCGGTGCGCGCCGCCGAGGCCCGCGACCTGTTCCGCCACCAGCACCGGTCCTGGTGGGCGGCGCGGGCCGCGTTCGTGCTGGTGCAGTCGCGCTACGACGCCGGTCGCCGGGACGGCCGGCTGCGGGTCGCGGCCGCCCGGATCGCCGACCGGCTGGAGGAGCTCGGCGCCGAGGAGGCACCGGCGGCGCACCTGCTCGCCGGCCGGCTGGCCGCGGTGGCCGGGCGTCTCGACGAGGCCGACCGCAACCTGGAGCGGGCCGCCCGGTCCCGGCGGCGGGGACCGGCGTACGGGCATGCCGAGGGCTGGCTGGCCCAGGCGCTGCGGGCGGAGGCGCGGGGCGCGACCGCGGCGGCGCTGAGTGCCTGCCGCCGGGGCCTGCTGGCCGCCGCCCAGCACCAGCAGCGGCTCGGCGCTGTCGAGCTGCGCGCGCACGCCGCGGTGTACGGCACCGAACTGGCCGCGATCGGGCAGCGGCACGCGGTGCGCCGCAACGACGCGCGGATGCTGCTGGCCTGGAGCGAACGCTGGCGGGCCGGCGCACTGACCCACGCGTCCCCGCGCCCGCCGGACGACCGCGCACTCGCCGCCGAGCTGGCCGCCTTCCGCGAGGTGATGAGCCGGCTCGACGACGCCCATGCGGCCGGCGGGCCGGTCACCCAGCTGGAGCAGCAGCGGCGGCGGCTGGAACGAGAGATCCGGGCCCGCACTCTGCGGGTGACGGCCGGCGGCGGCGGTCCGGCCGGCGCCGCGACCGTGCCCGAGACGCTCGCCGGCCTCGGCGACCGCGTGCTGGTGGAGCTGGTGGCGGTGGACGGCGTGCTGCACGCGGTGACCGCGCGTCCCCGCCGGGTGCGCCTGCACGTGGTCGGCCCGGTCGAGGCGGCCGTCCGCGAGGTGGAGCTGGCCCGGTTCATGCTGCGCCGGCTGGCCCGCGGCCGGCCGCCGCCGGGCGCGCGGGACCGGCTGGCGCAGGCCGGCGCCCGCCTGCAGGCCGTCCTGCTCGGCCCGGCGGTCACCGACCTCGGCGAGTATCCGGCGGTGGTGGTCCCGCCCGGTCCGCTGCACGCCGTCCCGTGGGCCATGCTGCCGGCGCTGGCCGAACGTTCCTGGTGCGTCGCGCCGTCGGCCGCGGTCTGGCTGCGCACCCGGCAGCGGCCGGTCCGGCGGCGCGGGCGCACGGTGGTCGTGGTGGGTCCCGGGCTGCCCGGCAACCAGACCGAGGCCGCCCGGATCGCGGCCGGGTACCGCGACGCCACGGTGCTCGGCGCCGGCCGGGCCACCGCCGCCCGGGTGCTGGACGCGATGGACGGCGCGGCGACCGCGCACATCGCGGCGCACGGGGTGTTCCAGGCGGAGAACCCGCTGTTCTCGTCGCTGCGGCTGGACGACGGGCCGCTCACCGTGCACGACCTGGGCCGGCTCCGGCGGGCGCCGGACCGGATGATCCTGTCCAGTTGCGAGTCCGGGGTGGCCGCGCCGGTCGCCGGCGACGAGCTGCTCGGCATGATCAGCGTGCTGGTGCCGCTGGGCACGAGCAGCCTGATCGCCAGCGTGGTGCCGGTCAACGACGCGGCGGCCGCGCCGCTGATGGCCGAGGTCCACGACGCGCTGCGCGCGGGCGCGTCGTTCGGATCGGCGCTGGCGTCGGCGCGGCGGACCGCCTGCGCGGCCGAGCAGGGCGAACCGGTCGCGGCCGCCACCGCGCTCGCCTTCGTCGCGCTCGGCCGGTGAGGCCGGTTGCCGGCCGGTCATATCGTCACCCGCGCGGTGGTCACCGGCGCGCCGTCGGACGAGGTACAGCGCAGCCGGACCGGACCGTGCGGGACGTCCCGGACCAGGAACCGGCCGAGTTCGTCGACGTCGAGCAGCCGGCGCCCGCCGGCCGAGTCCAGCCAGCACTCGCCGTCCGCGGTGCCGGTGAACTGGCCGATCAGCCGCAGCCCGGCCGGTTCCTCCTCGACCTCGATGTCGATCTGCACCCCGCCGCCGGAGAACGACAGCAGCCAGCGTCCCTGCGCCTCATCCGGCCCGGAGCGCACCACGGCGAAGCCGGAATCGACCGCGGACCGGGAGTCCCCGATCAGGACGGCGATCTCACCGTCCAGGTTGCGGGTCAGGTAGGCCGCGCGGGCCGCGGCGTACACCGCGGAGGTCGGCCCGTCGATCTCGGCGGCGATCCGCCGCAGGGCGGTGAGCAGCGGCTCGTCCACGGCCCTCACCCCCTGCGCAGGTCGGTCGGGCGGTGCTCGGGCGCCGCCGGCTGGTCGTCGAAGATCCCCCCGTCGAGCAGGCCGCGCAGGCACTTCAGGCAGCGCTGCCGGGTCGGGCCGATGCTGCCGACCGGGATGTCCAGGGCGGCCGCGGCCTCGGCGTAGCTGGGCGGCGGGTCGGCCATCAGCACCCGGAGCAGCCGCTGGCACGATGGCTTGAGCCCGCCGAACGCGCGCCACAGGGCGGCGTCCCGCTCGTCGCGCAGTACCGCGTCGTCGAGCGGGTCGGTCGCCGCGGCGGCGCCGTCCCAGCCGTCCCGGCCGTCGGGTTCGCCCACCCGCAGCCGGCCGGCCCGGCGGTGGATCTCGATGCACTCGCGGCGCAGCACCGCGGCGAGCCAGCTGCCGATCCGCTCCGGCTCGCGCACCTGGTCGAGGTGTTCGACCAGACGCAGCCAGGTGGTCTGCACGGCGTCCTCGGCGTCGGAGTCGCTCATCCGCATGCTGCGGGCGATCGACCAGAGCAGGTTGGTGTACCGGTCGGTCAGCGCCTCCCAGGCGGCCGCGTCGACCACTTCCATCGGGATGCCCCCTCACGCGGATCGGGACAGTGCGGCGAAGTGGTGCGGGCCATGCGACCCGCACCACCGGTTTCGTCAGGCGTCGACCACCACGAACAGCCCGCTCTGCGCGGACGAGAAGTCGGTGTGGATTCCGGCCTCGGCCTTGTAGGACGCGGTGACCTGGAGCACGTCGCCCACGTCGGCCACCCAGCCCGGCTTGATGTCGACCCGGAGGGTGTCGTTGCGCTTCTTGTCCTCCGGCTTGATGGTGCGCGGCAGCTTCTCGGTCACGAGGATCGAGGACTTGCTCACGTTGGCGACCGACACGTAGAGCAGGTCGGCGTCGGCGAACTGCATGAGGTTCCGCCCGATCTCCACCTTGGCCACGACGTCGAACGCCGCACCCTTCGGTACCGACTCGGCGAAGTCCTCGGTGTTGTCGTCCGCCGGAAACAGATCGTTGATCGCGGCGTCCCAGCTGTTGTTCGGCATGTGATGGACCCTTCGTCCGTGGTCTGGAATTGCAGAGGCGGCGCCCACCTGCCAGACAAGACGGAGCGGTGTCCGGGTCAAATACCTTTGCGGTGCGCTGAATTCCGACAGTCTCGCCAGCGCGGCCGGTCCCGGCTATCGGATCAAGGACGCGCGAAGGATGCCGATCGCCTTGGGCCCCACGCCGTGCAGGGCCAGCAGTTCGGCGTCGGTGTATCCGGCCACCTGCGCCAGCGTGGTGATGCCGGCCGCCGCCAAAGCCCGGGTGGCCGGCTGTCCGATCGCCTTCGGCAGGTCGGCGGCCGCTGCTGGCGGCTCGGTGAGCTCTCGGGGCGCGCAGGACCGCCAGGCCAGCCAGACCCAGTGGTTGAGCTGCTGCCCGTCCAGGTCGGCGAGCCCGATCCGCACCGTCCCGCGCGCCCCTCGGCGGCCGGCCGGGTGCGCCGCCAGGAAGTCTTCCGCGTCCGCCGCCGGCAGGTGCAGGGTCACCTCGTTGCCCCCGCCGAGAGCGGCGAACCGCTTGTCGCGTACGGCAAAAATGTTGTCCTGCTGATGGGTCTCCGCGAGCGAGCGGGCAAACTTGCGCAGCTGGGCGGGCGTCGTCATGCGCCCACCTTCGCACGCTGCGATAACGTGTCGGCCATGGCCATGCACTGGACGCTGGGCTGCGACGCCGCCGACCCGCACCGGCTCGCCGACTTCTGGTCCCGGGCGCTGGGTTACCTTCCCGAACCCGGCTACGACGAGCCCGACGGCGCCTCGATCATCGATCCGGACGGCCGGGGCCCTGCGATCGGCTTCCTGCGTGTGCCGGAGGGCAAGACCGCCAAGAACCGCCTGCACATCGACATCCGGGTGGCCGGCGAGCCGCCGTGGGACCTGCCCGAGCGCGGGCGCCTGATCCGCGCCAAGGTGGGCGACCTGGTCGCGCTGGGTGCCACCGAGGTCCGGGAGCAGTGGTACGGCACCGAGTTCGGTCACGTCCAGATGGCCGACCCGGAGGGCAACGAGTTCTGCGTCGCATAAACGTATGCGATTCGCATATAATCCTGCGGTGGACATCCGAGCACTGGTCGACCGCTGGCACGAGGCGGTCAACACCCACAACCTTTCGGCCGTACGCGAGACAGCCAGCGACCCGGTCGTGGTGAGCGGCCCGCAGGGCGCCGCCCGCATCACGCCCGGCGAGTTCGCGGACTGGGTGACGCGCTCCGGCATCGAACTGCGCCCGGCGTCGCACCACCCGATCACCGACCGCGTCATGGTCGTCGAACAGGCCGCCCGCTGGCCCGGCAGCGACGACTGGGCCACCGTCGCCACCGTCTTCCGCACCACCGGCGCCCGGGTCTCGGCGGCCCTGCGCTTCCCCGACCTGGAGGCCGCGCTGGATTTCGCCCACCTCTACACGGCGCTGGCCGCCACCGAGGGCTCGTGACCGAGCCGGGCCCCGGCGAGGCCGTCTTCCAGTTCGTCCGGCACTGGGCCCGCCGCACGAACGCCCCCGCCGACGTCCTGGTGGTAGAGGCCGTCCACGCCCTGAGCGCCCGCGACGAGGTGACCGTCAACGACGTGGCCACCGAACTGGGCGTCGACCAGTCCGGTGCGTCGCGGATGGTCACCCGGGCCGTCGACCAGGGCTATCTGGCCACCCACCCGTCCCCGGCCGACGCCCGCCGCCGCACCGTCACGGTGACCGGCGCCGGATCGGACCTGCTGGCGGCCGCCCACCGGTGGCAGGAGGAGGTCTTCGCCACCATGACCGACTCGTGGACCGCGGCCGAACGCGCCGCCTTCCACCGGGCGACGCTGCACCTGCTGACCCGCTCCCGCTCGCTCGGCTAGCGGACGGCCTCGGCCACGTCCCGATCTTGGTGCGCACACCTGCTGTGGGCGCCGGCCGGCCCGCTGGCTGCGGTTGCGACCTTCGACGGCTGGCGGCGCCGGTGCAGCCGGACGACCGCGGGAACGGCGGTCGCCACCACGATGACCAGGGCCACGAGCTGGCCGGGGAGCAGGGGCCCAGGCACCCGCCCCGGTACCGGCACGGTCCAGGGCGACGAACAGGAGGCCGAAGCCGAGCCCGGCGCCGGCTCCGTAGGCGACATCGGTCGTGCGGAAGCCGTCGGCCGGCCCGGACCACGACGCCAGCGCCACGGCGGGCAGGGCCAGGACGATTCCGGCCCCGCCCCACGCCCATTCGTGACTCGTCGGCGTTCCGCCCAGCGCCAAGGCCCCAGCCAGCGCCCCCAGGACGCCGCCTGCACCGCGACGGGCATCAGCGCCGGCATCGCTGGGCGGCACCCACGGGGCCGGCCGGTGCGGGCATTCGTCCTTCGACGGGCCGACCTCAACCTCGGCCAGGCCCAGTCCCGGTTCGCGGTCGTAGCGCAGGTCACCGGCCACCCAGCCGTCGGCTGTGGGCGCGGCCCACGGGGCCCGGGCGAACTGGAGCAGGGCCTCGACCGCGCAGTATTCGCCGGCGAGGGTGTCGAGGAGGGCTACGTCGACGGCCAGTTCGCCGCTCCAGGCGACCTCGTCGGTGGACTCCTGGGCGACGGGCACCAGCCGGGCACCAGCGAGTGGAACGCTCGGCGTACGACAAATTGGTTGGGGGTTTTCTGGACCGCGAGAACCTCCCGGCAGACCGGGTTGGCCGGCATCGGGGTCAGCACCACGTCGAGTGTGCGGGCGTCCGGGAAGCGGTCCGCCAGCATCGCCTCGAAGCGGCTCTCGGCGGTCCGGGAGGTGATCACGAACGTCGCGGTGAGCGCCAGCCAGGCGACGATGCCGCTGGTGAGGGCCGCCCGCGCGGAGGCGAAGCGGCTGACCGCGGCCAGGCCGAGGGTGAGCACGGTCAGCAGCGCGGCGAACGACGGCGGCACGAAGCCGCTGAACCACGCCAGGCCCAGGCCGGCCGCGAGCACCAGCCCGATCAGTCGAGCCCAATGTGCAGCAGCGGCGCCAGGATCGACAGTCCGGCCAGGAAGCCGAGGTCGGCCCGCCAGGTTCGGGGGAGGCCGACCACGGCGGCGCGCCGGCCGGCCCGCGGCGTAGGCGGGGGCGGCCGCCATGGCGGTGCTCGCGGTACCCGCCCCCTAGCTCGCGTACAGGGCGGTCAGCTCCGCGCCGATGCGGGCCAGCTCCGCGCGTACCTCTGCCGGATTTTGAACCTGCACGCCGGCACCCCAGCCGGACAGGGTGCGCGCTATGTCGCGTGGGGTCGGCGCGCCCACCCGGACCTGCGCGCGGCCGTCGTCGAGGACCGTCAGCACGTGGCAGTGCCGGCCGAAGTGGTCGCGCAGCACCCAGGCGAAGCGTTCCTCGATCAGCAGCGTGGCCCAGGTGCGGGAGCGCTTGTCCTCGACCTCGCCGACCACCTCGTCCCACGCCTCGCCGAGACGGAAGCCGGCCGGGCGGGTGAAGGTCTCGCCGGTCGGCGCAACGTCGGTCATCCGGTCGGCGCGGAACGTGCGGCGGCCCCGGGGCGTGCCGGCAATCAGGTACCAGACGTCGTTCTTGTCCACCACGCCCCACGGGTCGGCCGTCCGGGAGGCATCCCGGTAGGTGAATCCGATCCGGCGCCGGTGCACAACGGCGTCGCGCAGCACCTCGACCACCGCGGGTGGCCGGGGACGGTCGCGCTCGCCCCAGCTCGCCGGGTCGACCAGGGTGGCGGCGGCCGCGGCCGCCGCGTCGGTGCGGAACGTCGCGGGCAGCGCGCGCAGCAGCTTGCTCAGCGCCGTCCGGGCTGACTCCGAACCACCCGCCGCGGCCGGGCCGAGCAGCACGAACAACGCCTGCGCCTCGCCGGCCGACAGGCCGCTCAGGTCGGTGCGCGCACCGCCCACCAGGGACCAGCCGCCGTGCCGGCCGGGCTGCGGATAGACCGGGATGCCGGCCGTCGAGAGGGCCAGCAGGTCTCGCCGGGCGGTCGCCACCGAGACCTCCAGTTCGGCGGCCACCTCGGCGGCGGTGACCCGGCCGCGGGCCTGCATCAGCAGCAGGACGGCGACGAGACGATCGGCACGCATGCCGGCAAGGTTCGCAGAAAAAGTGCGCAGAAGGTGAGCACTTTAACTACCAGGATCGAGAGCATGTTGAGAGGACTTACGACAACCACGTTCTTCGCCGACGACATGCGCGCCGCCCGCGACTGGTACACCCGGGTGTTCGCGACCGAGCCGTACTTCGTGCGGGAGTCCGGCGGCGAGCCCGCGTACCTGGAATGGCGGATCGGCGACTTCCGGCACGAGTTCGGGCTGCTGAACGCCCGCTTCGCGCCGCATCCGCACACGCCGGCCGCGGGTGGAGCCGTCATCTACTGGGCGGTCGACGACGTCGAGGCGGCCTACCGGCGGCTGCTCGACCTCGGCGCCAGCGAGCACGACCGGCCGACCGAGCGCGGGCCCGGATACGTCACCGCGTCGGTGCTCGACCCGTTCGGCAATGTGCTCGGAGTGATGTTCAACCAGCACTACCTCGACGTCGCGGACACCAGGTCGCCGGCGGCCGAGCCGGACGCGGCGAGAGCATGCGCGACGCCGGGACTAGCCGGCCCCGGGCTAGATGCCGGCGAATTTCGCTCAGATTCTCACTTAGCCACGGCGCCGGTCGATTAGTACGGTGTGACCGTATTCAACCGGGTCCGCATCGGCGTCCGTCTCGCCGCGGCCTTCACCGTTCTCGTCGTGCTCCTGCTCGTCGTCATGGCCTCCGCGCTGGTCTCGTCCGCGAAGGTGGAGGCCGCCACGCTCCGGATGGAGCGGGCGCAGCGGGTCGTCGAGCTGATCAAGGATGCGAAGTTCGGCTCGGCCGACTTCAACGGCTGGCAGACCGCGTACGCCTTCGATGCCGTACGCGGTGAGCGCAACGCCGCCTCCGACGACGGACCGTCCCGCAAGGCGTTCCTCGACTCGGTGCAGCGTTTCCGGGACGCCACGTCCGCGGCGGACCAGGTGGCGCCAGCCTCCAGCCACGGCCAGCTGGAGCAGATCACCACCCTGCTCGACGAGTTCATGACGGTGGACGAGCAGATCGCGACGCTGTACGCGAAGCGCGACGCCCGCTCGGCGGCCGAGGCCAACGCCCTCGTCATCGGCCGGGAGATCGAACTGTTCGAGCAGATCGCCGGGCTGCTCGACGACGCCGCCACCGCCGCGGGCACCGAGGCCGCCGCCGCCCGGCAGGAAGCCGCCGACGCCCAGCACGCCGGCACGGTCGTGGTCTGGAGCGCGGGCGCCATCGCAGCGCTCGTCGCCATCGTGCTCGCCGTCCTGGTCACCCGGTCCATCACCGGCCCGGTCGAGCGGGTCCGCCGCCGGGTGGACCTGCTGGCCGACGGCGACCTGGCCACCCCGCTCACGGTCGAGGGCCGCGACGAGATCGCCGCGGTGGCGCAGGCGCTGGGCCGCAGCACGGCGTCGCTGAGCGCGATGATGCGTACCATCAACGAGTCGTCGGCGTCCCTCTCAGCCGCGGCCGACGAGATGTCGGTGACGTCCGCGCAGATCGCCGCGTCCGCGGAGGAGTCCACCGCCCGGGCGCATGCCGTCTCCACCGCCGCCGGCGACGTCTCCAGCAATGTGCAGACGGTCTCGGCGGGCAGCGAGCAGATGGGCGCGTCGATCCGCGAGATCGCCCACTCGACCAGCGAGGCCGCGGCCGTGGCCGGGTCGGCGGTGCAGGCCGCCGAGGCCGCCAACACCACCATCACGTCGCTCGGCGAGTCGTCCCGGGAGATCGGCGAGGTGGTCCGGGCGGTCACCGCGATCGCCGAGCAGACCAACCTGCTGGCCCTCAACGCCACCATCGAGGCCGCCCGCGCCGGCGAGGCCGGCAAGGGGTTCGCGGTGGTCGCCAGCGAGGTCAAGGACCTGGCCCAGGAAACCGCCCGGGCCACCGACGACATCGTCCGCCGGGTAGACGCCATCCAGGCCGGAACCGAGAGCGCGGTCCAAGCCATCGACGAGATCAGCCAGGTGATCGCCCGCGTCAACGACTACCAGACCACGATCGCCTCCGCCGTGGAGGAACAGACCGCCACCACGGCCGAGATGAACCGCAGCGTCTCCGACACCGCCGTGAGCGCCGGCCAGATCGCCGACAACGCGGCCACGGTCGCCCAGGCCGCCCAGCAGACCACCCAGGGCGTGACCCAGACCCAGCAGGCCACGGCCGAACTGGCCCGGATGTCCGCCGAACTGCGCACCCTGCTGGCCCAGTTCCGCTTCTGACGTTTCCCATCGCCGAACGACGTGTCTCCACATTGGATCTGCGCGCGGACCACTATGCTGGCTCACGCGGGTCGATCGCGATGGACGGTGGACAGTGCACAACGGCTACTGGGCAATCCTCGGCGCGGTCCTGCTGCTTGTGCTTACCGGAGCGCTCGCCCGGGTCGGCGAGCGCGGCGTCGACTACGCCTTCGACGCGCTCGGGCTCGGCGGGCTGCGCCGCTATCGACTCGGCCTGCGCGAGTGGTACCGGTACCACTCGGTCGGCTTCCTCGGCCGCTCGGTCGACGTGACCGGGGTCTACGAGCCGGTCGAGTACGACCCTGGAAGCGGCCGCCGTGACCGGGTGAGCGCCACCTTCGGACGGCTGCGCCGGCTGGTGATTCTCGGCCCGGCCGGGGCCGGCAAGTCAATGCTGGTCAAGCACACGCTGCTGGAGTGGTCCCGGGCGCCGGGGTGGTGGCGGCGGCGTGACGTACCGATCCTGGTGGATCTGCAACGCCTCGGCGAAACCTCAGGCGACCTCGGCGGGCTGGTGGTCCGGGAAATGGAGCGCAGCCGGATCGGCCGACCGCCCCGCCGCCTGGCGGCGGCCCGCCGGCGAGGGCGGTTCTTCTTCCTGTTCGATGGTCTCGACGAGGTGCCAGCCGGCATCCGCGACCAGGCGGTCGTAGCGCTGCGGGACTTCAGCCGCGACTATCCCCTCTGCCGGATGGTCGTGACGTGCAGGGAGGCCGCCTACGCCGGCGAGCTGACCCACATGGGCCAGCCGTTCAGCCACGTCGCCATCGCGGAACTCGATGATGCGGCGATGCTCCGCCTGCTGCGGCAGCTCGGGTTCCTGCGCGGCGGGGAGGCCCGCCTCGTCGAAATCCTCCGTGGGCGGCCCGCTCTGCTGAGGATGGCCCGAAATCCGCTGCTGCTGACCATCATCGCGTACGTCCACGCCAACACCGCGGCGACGCCGGCCGGCCCGCTGCCGATCCCTGTCTCGCGGGCCGACTTCTACGGAGTGGCGATCGATCTGCTGACCGAGCGGGACGAACGCAACGCCGTTGCCGGCTCGCCGGCGCGCTTCTCGCCCGCCGATCAGCGAGAGGCGCTGCGCGACCTGGCGCTCGGCCTTATCGACGGCGAGTTCGGCCCGGATCACGTGACGATCGGCCGCGGCGAGCTGATCCGGTACCTCGGCCAATGGCTGGAGAAACGTGGACAGGACCGGCGCGGTGAGGACCTGCTCGCCACGTTCGTCGAGCGCAGCCAGTTGCTCGAACCGGCCGGCCTGAGCGTCCTACGGTACCGATTCCGGCACGCCACCTTCCGGGATGCTCTGGCCGCACAACGTCTGGGCGACCGCCCCGAGGCGTTGACCGCCCGCTACGTCGCCGACCCGGACGAGTGGAACGAGACCGTGCTGCTCTGGGCGGGCGCCTCGGGCGCCCTGGCGACCCTGCTGGTGGCCGAGCTCGCCGGCAGCGGCGACCCCCGGCACCAACTGCTCGCCCTGGAGATACTCACCGAGTCCGCCGAGGTCGACCCGGCCCTCGCGCAGCGCCTGGTGGACCACTTCACTCCCCGGCTCGCCGCGCCGTCATGCGAGCAGCGGATAATCGACGTTGCCGGCCAGCTCGCCGGCCAGGAGCTTTACTCCGGGCCGGCGCTGTACGCGTGGCTGCGCGAGGCGGCCCTCAGCGCGGCCGAACCACTGCGGTCGCGGGCCCGGGACGCGCTCGCCGTGACCAACCTGGCCGACGCGGCTGACCTTCTCGTCGCCCTGCTCGAGGCCGACCGGACGGCGATGGCTCCAATCTTGCGGATGGGCCAGGTGGCGCTGTCAGCCCTCGCGGCGTCGGCGAGAAGCGGCTCGCCCGCGGCGGTCGACGTGATCGCGCTGATCGGCACTCCGGACGCGACGCTGACGATGGTCGAGCTGCTGGGTCGATCGGGGCCCGTCGCCGAACGCGCGGCGTGGCGGCTGGCCACCCGGACGGGCGACGAGGCGACCGTCGAGATGATCCGTCGCGTCCGCCGCGAGAAGCTGACCCTCGACGACAACGCACGTGCCCTCGCTGACAGCTACCAATGGGTGCTCGAACCGTTCGCCGGAGGCCGTGGGGTCACGGCGGCTTTTGCCGCGGACGGCTCCACTGCGCTGCCGGTCGTGCTCGGATACGTCGCGGCCCTGCTCAAGACCGGAACCGAGCCGATACCGGAGGACGTCGTCACAGTCGATTGGCGCCTGGCTCTGCCGCTGGCCGTGATCGGCGTCGTCAACTCCGCCAAGGTCTCCCGAGTGTCGCGCTGGACGGAGTTCGTGCGCTCGCTGGACCTCCCGCTCCGGCGGCGCCGGGCCGCGTCGCTTGATGAGTCGGCGGCGACCGTGGATGCCATCGATCGGCGCCTGGACGATCCGTTGACGCCGCCCGCCCGCCGGGACGTCGCCGAAGCCCTCGCGAAAATCGCGGACCCCCGGCACAGCCAGATGCTCGCGATGCTGCCCAGATCGGTGATTCACGCCACCCTGCGATCCCTGGTGAAGAGGCGCGCGCCGCGCATCGACGAGAGCGGCTGGGTTGCGGCCCGCCGGAAGACGCCCGAGCCGACCCGGCTCGGCCAAATCGTCGGCGGCCTGGCCGCCGGCTACATCTTGGCTCTGGTGATTATCGGCGGATACCGGCTGGTCGCCGCGTTCTTCACCAGCGCCGGCGGCCCGGTCTGGCCGTCCTGGCTCGTCGTGGGAGCGGCCGCCGTAGCGTTCGGCAGCGTCGCCCTGAACACCGTGCACGAAGACTGGGAATGGCTGGAATCGCTGTGCCAGGCGGCCCTCGGCGTGATCGCCGTGACTGTTTTCGTGACGGCACTGCTACAGCTCGCCGATTGGATCGGCGGTCCGCTCGCGGTCGCGCTCCTTTTCGGGATTCCAGTCGTGATCCTCGCCTTGGTCGCCGTGACGCTCTGGCGCTACTGGCGCTACCGCTCAGACGCGGCCAGGCTGCTACCCGAGCTACTGGAGCTCGCCGAAAATCCCCGATCCTGAGCCGTGTCATCGAGGCCATGATCGTCGCCCACGGCCGGCACGTTCAAGGCGTTCAGATGGCTGCTGCTCGACTGCGTTGGTTGCAGCGTTCGCAGGGTTCGTCCTGGCCGTAGCCTCGTCGGGGTGAACGTATCGAACGAAGCCGCCCTCGGCGTCGTGCTGGACACCACGACCGTGCCGGCTGAGGTCACCGTGGACGGCGAGCGGCTGTCAGTCATCGGCTACGTGTGGGAACCGACCACCGAATTGGTCGGGCTCGACAGCGCCGGCGCGGTGTGGTCGTACTCCCCGGACCGCGGCAGCCGGGCGCCGATGAACTCCTCCGTCGCTGCGCTGCGCCGGTTCCTGGACTCGTTCGGCGAGTTCTTCGCGACCACCGACGATCCACCACCAGCGACGTACACCGCCGAACAGATGGCCGAGAAACTCGCCGCGTTCCGCCGTGGCGAGATCAAGCCTGCCGCCGGCAAGCGGGAGGACCGTAAAGCCCGTATCAAGCAGCTCAAGGAGACTTTGAGGGAGATCGACGAACCCGCCGCCGAAGCCGGGTGGTGGTCGCTCATCCTGGAACAGGTCGACGACGGGATCCTTTGACAGCTCATTCACTGGGGCGCCGGCTGGAGCGAACCAACGCGACGCTGGTTCGCACGTCGCCCGTTCTCGCTGCGATGAGAGACGTCGGCGGGACGGGTCATTAGTCGCCACACCAGAAGCGCGAGGACCCCAGACAGCGCTGCGTTGCCCACCAGCGGCACCGTGACGGCCCCAATTCCCCATGGCGGGGTTCGCTCCGGTTGCGGCGGCATACCTGACCCCACAGGTGATCCTTGAGAGTCGACTCGAAGTAGGTTGTTCGTCTCGCCGGACGGCGTGGAGGGTTGACCGCGCCAGTGGGCGCGATAACCGCAACCATCCGCCCAGCCACGTGTTTGCCAACACGTCAACCGCGACCGAACGGGCCGGTCGGGCACGTGAAAAAGGGTATGCCCGCAAGCGGCTGGCCGGACAAGATGAGGAACGTGAGATCAGGAAGCGGGCCGGTAGTCGACTGCGCCGACCCGTACGGCGTCGAAGTGTTCCACGAGCCGATCACGGATCACTTAGTTTTGGGCGAAGGCGGCCCGCAGCGGGTCGGCCCGAATGTCGATCATCTCGGTGTTTGGGGACCCGTTATCGGTTCGCCCATCCACGGCGGCGCCTTCCACTGGGAGAGGTTGGAAATCGGGCCGAGCCGGCGCTCCGACGGCACTATCGTCGGAGCCGCGTACACGGTCGACGTGCCGACCGCGCTGCGGGTGGACTTCGAAGCCGGGGCGGTGTGGTTCGTCGCCGCCATTCCACAGTTCCCCCAGATGCATCGTGTCTTCATTCCGGGCGACGAGATCATGGTCGTCTTCGCTGCGGACAGGATGCGGGACATGGGCTTCGATGATCCGGCTTTTCTCCAGTGACCGAATCTCACGGCATCGCGTGGGCAGTTGCCCTCTCTGCATGAGCGCGCAAGGCGGCATTTCAGTGGTGGTCAAATAGGAATGGCACTAGCTTTTCCTTACACTTGACGACTGGCGCGGAGGATGATTATGGTATGGCTCAACTCTCATTCTTCAGCCCGGCCGAATTGGCTGCGATGCGGGACCGGACCAAGGCTCGGAACCATTCACCCGAACGTGACGCATTCCGCCGCGCCCAGCAGCGCGGCCGCGACCACGGCAAGGCGCAGCGGCACGCCGCGCGCATCTACCGCGACTTCCAGCAGTCGTGCGACGGCAAGGCTCCACAAATACCGGACCGCATCCAGAAACCAGATGACTTTCTCGTGAACAACTCCTCCGAGTCCGGATCGTCTCCATCCGACTCCGATCTTCGGTGAGATCGATCGGTCGCACAAGGGCCGGCATTTCCGACAGTAATCGATGAGCGACTGAGTGGAATTCGACGCTTCTCGACGCACTCACATCGGCTACTTCCGCGCGTCGCGGGCCGACGGGGTTGCGCCGAGTGTGACGGCCCTGCCGGCCGCACGCGATAGCTCACCGAGGAGTTGCGGTTCGTTGAGCAGCTGGCACCGCTGTTGGCCGCGGTGGCCCGAGCAGTTGACACAGGAGCAGCCGACCCAAAGTGGGGGTTACGGTGGATCTTTAGCAATCCGAGGATGAGGCTGCAAATGATCAATGTGCAGGAGTTCGCGCGGCGCCTGAGCACTCTTGGAGCGGATGCGTTCACCAGCGACGACGTCGTGGATCTGGCGACCGCCGCCGATGTTCGCATCAGCGCTGACCTCGAGATCGAGGCTACTCTGGCGCAACGCTTGCTCGACCAGATCTCGCCCACGCTGCCAGTCACAGGAGCACAGATCGCGGCGTCACAATGGCCGCCACCCCAGCCCTCCCGGCCCGCAGCACCTTCGGTGTCGTTCTCCAGCCCCGGTACGGTCGACGGCCCGGCTGATCAGCCCACCCGACCCCGCAGATCCGGGCCTGCGCATAGCGGCCGGCGACCCGGCTCTCGACGAACTGGCTGATGAAACTTCTGTCCCAGCATTGCAGCTGCAGGTCGCATCGCTTGGGCCTGACTGGACGATGGCTGCTTGCCGCGGAACCCGGGGCAGGCCCACCCCGCACCAGCACCACGAACAGACGATGCGGCAGATCCGCACATCCGGGGCCAACGCTCTGGCCCCGGCCCTCGGCCGCTGCCTCGGACCCTGGATTCGCCGGCGGGCGATATTTCAGGCGCACCGGTGAATAGCGTGTGACCAGGTCCTCAACCGGACGGCATCACACCGTCAGAAATGTTGAAAATCAGCCGAAAATCTCCGTAGGCTCCGCGCACCATCAGATCGGAGCCGGCGGATGACCACGCAGAACCAACTCGAGAGCTACGCCGAACCCGGGCCACTGACAACGGGCGGGCCCGGCACGACGGCAGCCTTGGCCGCGCTACCGTCCACACTGCCTGACCTGATCCTCGCCGTCCAAGGTCTCCTGATCCACGAAACAGGAGCTGCGCAATCGACCACCGCCCACCTCCGCACAACCCATCAAATCCTCGCCCACCTCCTCACCGCCGATTCACGACCACTCACCGAACCGCGTCCCCCGGCACATCGACTGACCGGGTGCTGCCGCCACTTCACGCTCATCACCGTCGCCGCACTACGCGCACACGCCATCCCCGCCCGAGCCCGCTGCGGCTTCGCCAAGTACTTCACCCCCGGTCTCTACGGCGACCATTGGGTAGCCGAATACTGGAACGCAGACACGTCACGCTGGATCCTCACCGACGCCCAGCTCACCCCCGAACTCCGCGCGGCACGTGGCATCACCTTCACTCCCGACAACGTCCCCCGGGAACAATTCGCCGTAGCCGGCGACGCTTGGATCAGCTACCGCAACGGCGAACTCGACCCCTCCCGTTGCGGCCTCGGAGGCGAGGACCAATCGGGATCGTGGTGGATCGCCGGCAACCTCATACGCGACGTCGCCGCACTCGCCAAGATGGAACTGCTGCCCTGGGACGTCTGGGGCGCAATGCCCGAACCCGACGCACCGATCGACGACATCTTGGCCGAAGAACTCGACCAGCTCGCCGCGATCACCGCCGACCCCGACACCGCCGCCGAAAGTCGCACCCGCTATAACGACGAACGGTTCCGCGTACCGGCACGCGTCCACAACTTCCTCCGGCGAACGGAGGAACCAGTAATCGACTGAGCTGACCAGGAATGCAAGACACATATCAGTTTTGTCGGTCTGGGTCCACCTGGGGAATTACTTGAGCGACAGAGTGGGGAATTACGGGTTCTGGCGATGATCTTGTGGTCCGGATCGTTAGGCGCTGAGCAGGATCCGGCGGCGTAGGAGATCGAAGCCGGCCCGGCCGTACATCGATCGTTTTATTGTTTTGATTCGGTTCACGGCGCCCTCGACAGGGCCGGAACTCCAGGTCAGGGTCAGGCCGGCGATGACCGCGTCCAGGTCGCGCCGTAGGCCCGTGACCAGGGAGTGCAGGGCGGGTAGGTTGTCGGCCGTGACCCGCAGCATCCAGTCGGGCGGGCCGTCGCCGCGGCGCTTGTTCATGAGGTCGGCGAAGTCACGGACGTGGTCGGCGACGGCGCGCAATTCGGGACAGCTGGCGAGAACACCGGCGAGTTGGGTGTGCAACGGGCATGCCCAGCCTCCGGGCCAGCCGGGCACCGGGCCGGCCAGCCAGAGCGACCCCGATCGCGGTCAACGCCTTGCGCAGCGGCGGGCTGTATCGGGAATGCGGGCTGGTCAGGCCGGGGATCTGCTCGACGAACGTGGCCCGGGCGCACCCGGCCCGAAGGCAGAGCATGCGGCGCACAAGCAGACGGATCACGACCGGGCGCCCGGCCAGCGCGGTGTCGCCCAACTGCCGGCGGTAGCGGCCGTGCACCCGCCCCGACTCTGTGCCGCAGTCCGGGCAAGCAGCCCGGTCCCGTCCAGACCGGGCCTCGATCACGATCCGGCCGCCGGCCTCGTGAATCTGGTCGATCGTGACCTCCGCCAAGTGCGGCAACAGCCGCTCAAGATCGCACCGCGGTCAGCTACCACAGTCCATATAGGATGGGCGGAGACACGCCTGCGCCGACCACCACAAGATCATCGCCAGAACCGAATTACGTGAGCGCTGACATGCGCGTTGCACCGCACTCTCTCCCGCACGATCTGCGACGCGTTCGGTGGGGGTGGCTCGGCAAGCGCGAGTTGGCCGGGCTGAAGCTCCTAACACGATCTGTTGAATCGATGATGATCGGCGTCGCGAGGTGAAGATCAGGCTCGTTCGCTGAACGCGGCGAACCGGATCGACTGGTCGAGAGCGGCGATGGACGGCAGTCACATCGACGCGAAAAAGGGGGCGCTGGAACCGGGCCGTCGCCGGTCAACCGCGGTAACCCGGCTCCAAGCACCACCTGATCTGCGACGGCAACGGCACCCCGGTCTACGTCCTGACCAGCGGCGCGAACGTCCCCGACATCAGCCGTGCTCTCGATCTGCTCGACTGCTACCCACCGGTCCCCGGACGTCCCGGCCGGCCTCGGCGCCGCTTGATCAAATGGACCGCGTAGAGATCGTGTCAGGAGCTTCAAGGCTGCAGGCCGTCCCAGGACCAGCGGGGGATGGGCAGCCCGGCCGGGACGTCGTCCGCCGAGTGGTGGTAGCGGGACATCGTCGTGGTGGTTGCCCAGGCGAAGTAGTCGTGCAAGGCCCGGCGCAGCGGGTCCGTGGTGAAGCCGGCGTCGGTCAGGGCCTGGTCGAAGCACGCTATGGCGCGGCGGTCCATCTCCTCGTGTGGGCCGTTGCCGCTGTGCATGCGGACGACCTCGGTCTCGCCGCCGTAGGTTTCCGAGTACGTCGGGGGGCCGCCCAGGGCCTCGGCCCAGTACGCCGCCAGCCGCTCGGTGTGGTCGGGGTGGTAGCCGTGGCTGAAGGCGTGGCTCACCACCTCGTCGGCCAGGACCCGGCGGTGCCACGCGGCGGCCAGGCGCACCAGCCCCTCGGTGCCGCCGGCCGCCTCGTACACGGATTGCATGGGGACGGCTTGCATGGGGTCAGCATGCCTCACGGGCCGGTGATCCGGGCCAGGGTGCGCAGCGCCATCCGGCACATCACCGGGTTCGTGTGGCGGTAGTACCAGCCCGCGCCCATCGCCTGCTGGAACGCCCACGCCCGGCCGCGTTCCCACTCCAGGTCGTCGCAGTCCAGGTAGTCGCGCAGCTCCCGGCGCGGGCCCGTCTCCAGCAGGTGCCACGCTCCTACCAGGTCCAGGGCGCGGTCGGCGGGGCCCAGTCCGCCCACGTCCAGGACGCCGGTCAGCCGGCCGGCGGCGACCAGCACGTTGCCGGGGATGAGGTCGCCGTGCGTCATCGTGTCGGGGTAGTCGCCGCGGGGGAGTTCGCGCAGCTTCTGCCACAGGCGGCGGAGCGGATGCACGTCCAGCAGGTCGTGGCTGCGCTGGAAGCACGTCTCCAGCCACTCGTCATGGTCGGGCAGGTGGCCGCCGCGGCCCCCACCGCCGAACCGGCGTCCCCGGGTGTCGATGGTGCGTACCGCCTGAATGAACTCGGCCAGGTCGCGCGCGAAAAACGTGGACCGGCCGGGGTCCGCGGACGTGGCCACCTCGCCGGGCACCCAGGTCTGCACCGACCACGGCAGGGGATAGCCCGGGCCCGGCGCTCCGATCGCGACCGGCGCGGGCGTGGCGAAGCGGGTGCGGCCCAGCAGTTCCCGGGCGGCGTCCGCCTCCTTCTCGAGCCGGCCGGCGGTCGTCGGCTGTAACGGGAACCTCGCGGTCAAGCAATCCCCGATCCGGAAGATGGCATTGACCGTGCCCTGCGACCGCAGCCGCGTCACCGGCATGCCACTCCACTGCGGAAACTGCGAAGACACCAAATCCCGTACGGCCGGCAGCGGCACCCTGATCTCGTCGTCATGCATCCGCACAGACCGCAGCCTGCGCGGATGCGCGACCGTGGTCAACCCGTATACACGGCCCGTTCGGCGCGGTCGAGATCCTCGTGGCAGCGTGGCACCCACGCCTCGCCCCAATAGAGGTGGCAGCTGGTCTGCGCGCGCAGCAGCGGCCACAGTGAATCTTCCCGAGGGGCCGCATGCACCAGCGCGCTCACCCGGCCGACCCGGTCGAGGGCGTCGCGCTGGGCCTGCGAACCGGTCCACTGGGTGAATCCCGTCCCGTGGTGCCATCCCGTGTTCCAGGCGCCGGTGCGTACGGTCACCTCGCCGTGGGTCCCGTACGCGTCCAGATAGTCCTCGACGAACGCCGGCCGGATCCGGTCGGCGAAGCCGGTCATCAGGTCGTCGTGGAAGCCGGACCAGAAGTTCGCGCCCGCCGAGGTGTCCCGGAACCATCCGCCGTTGTCGCCGTCGGTCGCCGTGGTGAGCAGCGGGGGAGTGTCGCACCAGCGGGTCCGTTCCTGCACCTCGCGGGCGAACCAGCCGGCGTCCATCCCGGATTCCTGCGCGTCGGACAGCTCCCGGTCGCGGACCACCACCACGATCTCGTCGCCGCCGTAGCGGGCCACGTGCGGGCGGTACCGCAGCTGCTCCCAGCTCATCGGCGTGACCGGCTCGACGTGTTCGCTGTCGACCAGCACGTACCGGTAGCCGAACCGGCGCAACAGCGGGATGAGCTCCATGCTGAAGGCCATCTCGGGAGGCCAGAAACCCGCAAAGGTGGTACGCGCGAACAGGTGCTCGCCGATCCCGCGCCACCGGGCCAGTTGCTCGGCCCGGTCGGCCTCGGGGATCAGCGGCAGCACCGGGTGGTAGTAGCCGGTGCCGAGCGGCCGCACGATCCGGGTGTTCTGCAGGTACCAGAGCAGCGACCCGCAGTCCACGATCCCGTACACCCGTTCCTGGAACCCGGGCGAGGACAGTGTTTCCAGCAAAGTGCCAGACAGAGCAAGGTGTACGCGGGCGCGCTCCTCGTGCCGCCACAGCGCGCGCGGGATGCGGTCCAGGGCGTACAGGATCTCGGTTGCCTCCCAGGAATCCTGGTCGAGCAGTTCGTCCAGGTTGCCGGCCGGCTGGTGCAGGTTGAGGACGAGCGCGTGGTGGATCTCGTGCGGCACCCGGGTCACCGCACGCTCTCGGCGCGCTCGATGGCCCGGCGGGACAGCTCCTCGCCGTACTCGGTCCACACCCCCTGCCCCCAGTAGCGGAAGCAGCTGGTCTCGGCGGTGAGCAGGTGGAACAGGGCGTCCCGGTAACGCGGGTCCTCGGTGGACACCTTTTTCTTGAGCACCTTCTCGTGGAACAGCGAGCTGGCCCGCTCCATCGGGGCGAGCACGTTGTCGTACCCGCGCACCCAGGAGATGTTGTCGGTCCAGCTGCCGCCGTCGACGTGGAAGCGGTCGTCCTCGGCACGCAGCTTCTCGATCGCCGTGGCCAGCCGCTTCGGGCCCACGCCGGCCTTGACCTTCTGCCAGATCCGGTGCTGGTTGACCGGCTGGAGCACGGGCAGGTCGGACGGCTTGATGCCGCTGGCGAACAGCTGGTCCAGGTACTCGGTCGCGGTGACCATCGGGGTCCGGGTGCCGGAGCACTCCCGTACCACCTCATGGAATTTGCCCGGGAACTCGTTCATCATCACGCCGCCGTTCTCCCCGTCGGCGATCTGGGTGACCAGCGGCGGCACCCGGCGGCCGGCCAGCTCGACCGGCTGCAGCCCGCGGGCCTCGTAGTAGGGCTGCATCTGGGCGACCAGCTTGGTGTCGCTGCCCTGGGTCTTGATCACCGCGACGATCTCGGCGGTCTCGCCCTTGGAGTTGGTGCAGACCAGCCGGTGCGGCAGGTGCGGCGTGCGGACCGGCCCGCCGTCCGGGGTCTCGACCGTGTGCTCCTGCACCAGCACCCAGGTGAAGCCGCAGTCGACCAGGGTCCGCACGAACTCGTACGCGACATCGGGGTGGTTCGGCAGTGCCATCTCGGCCGGGCTGAAGCCGCGCACCCGGGCCAGTGCCTCGGTGCCGAACAGCGCCGCGAAGTGCTGCTGCCAGGCCCGCACGTGCAGCCGGAAGTCCTGCACCGGGGTGGACGGCGCGACGGCGTGCCCCCATGGGCAGCCCAGCCACTCGACCGCGTCGCGGCCCTCGCCCACGGTGATCCCGCGCAGCGCGTCGAGCACGTCGTCGGCGCCCATCCGGCGCAGCCCGTGCAGCAGCGTGCCGGAGTACTCGAGCATCACCCGCGGGCGCTTGCCCTCGCCGAGCAACTGCGGGATGAACTCGCCCATCCGCTTGTAGCACCACAGGAAGGTGGGCGCGTTGTGGTTGTCGCCGATGTCCTGGTGCCACATCATCCACTGCAGGTTGCTGATGATGTCCGCGGTGCGGGTGTCGTCGCCGCCCGCCGGGATCAGCGGCTGGTGCATGTGCAGCGCGATCGCGAACGCGCTGTCGATGCCGCCGAGATCGAGCGACGACGCGCGGTCGACCGGCGCGCCGGCCACCGCCTCCACCGTCTTGGCCACCAGCGACTCGGCGCCAGCGAGATTGAGCTGTCCGTCGACATATTCCGGAATCTGCGTCATCGGATCTCCTCCGTGGTAATCCGGTCCTTGAGGTCAGAACCCGCGAGGAAACGGAGGTTACGGCCATACCGCGTGCCGCCTCCGAATTCAGCGAATAGATCGCTAGCTTGTGTGACATGACCCCGATGGTGGTGAAACGAGGCCCGGCATCGCGGCGGGGAAGGTGTCAACACTTCTGCCTGATCAGTTCGTAGACATTGAGGTAGTGCCAGCCGGCGCCGGACCAGGAGTGGTCCTGCCGCATGCCGGTCGCCATCAGCTCCCGGAACTGGTCCGGGAAGTCGTGCCACAGGCCGATCGCCCGGCTCAGCGCGGACTCCAGGGCCGGTGCGTCGGGCTGGTGGAACATGTACCCGTTGCGCTCGTGCCACGGGCGGTCGGAGAAGTCCCGGTCGAAGATCGTGTCGCACAGGCCGCCGATCGCCCGGACCACCGGCACCGTGCCGTACTGGAGCGCGGTCAGCTGGGCCAGGCCGCACGGCTCGAACAGGCTGGGCATCACCAGGATGTCGGCGCCGGCGTAGACCAGGTGGGCCAGTTCGGGGCTGTAGCTGAGCTCCAGGTGGCAGTCCGGGTTGTCGTTCAGCTCGCCCTTGAGCCGGTGGAACCGCTCGTTGGTCTCCGGGTTGGTGGACGTGCCGAGCAGCACGAACTGGGCGCCGTTGCGGGACGCGTAGTGCGCGGCGTGCTGGATGAGGTCGATGCCCTTCTGCTCGTCCAGGCGGCCCACGTACGCCACGATGGGCTTGTACGCGTCGGCCAGCCAGAACCGGTCGCGGAGCACCTTCTTGTTGCCGTACTTGGCGTCCAGGTCGTCGGCCGAGTAGGTCTGCGGGAGCAGTGGGTCGATCTCCGGATTCCAGACGTCGTACGCGACCCCGTTGAGGATGCCGCCATACTTGCCGCAGTGCTGGTGCAGCGTCTCCTGGAGGCCGGCGCCCTGGTCGGTCCACTGCGCCTCCCACGCGTGCTGCGGCGAGACCGTGGTGACGAAGTTCGAGTAGACGATGCCGCCCTTGAGCAGGTTCAGCGCGCCCGGACGCTGGTCGTCGGCGAGCCGCTCGCGGGCCCAGAACCGCTCGGCCGGCTGCAGCCCGGTGGCGTGCAGCACCTCCTCGCCGCACAGTCCCTGGTGCCGGAAGTTGTGCACGGTCAGGCACACCCGCTGGTCCCACATGCCGCCCTGCTGGTACTGCTCGTAGAGCAGCACCGGGACGAGCGCGGTCTGCCAGTCGTGGCAGTGGATGATGTCGGGGCGCTTGCCGGCCTGGTGCATGAACTCCAGGGCGGCCTTGCAGAAGAACGCGAACCGCAGCGCGTCGTCGTCGTCGCCGTAGTAGCTGTTGCGTTCGAAGAAGCCGTCGGCCGAGTGCGGCTCGATGAAGTAGCACTTGCGGCCGTGCACGAAGCCGAACCACACCGTGCACCGGATCGCCCCGCCGTACCAGGGCACCCACAGGTCCCGGAACGACACCGACATCCCGTAGATCTGGTCGTCCCGCATGCAGCGATACCGCGGCAGGATGATCTCCACCGCGTTGCCGCGGATCTCCAGTTCCCGGCTCAGCCCGAAGACCACTTCCCCGAGTCCGCCGGCCTGCGCCACCGGGGCACACTCGGGAGCCACCATCACCACATACACGCGCTTACGCCCCGTCTGCTCGAGTCGCCGCCGGTTTTGGGCATGGCAAAGCTGGGTATGTGCACGGTGAGTTGCGTCACGATTACCGAGAGCTACCTGCCCGGAGCAAAGGTTAGTGGGTGTGCTCGGCCCGCACGAGCGATTCTCTGGTTCCGTTAATACCTGTGAAACCTTCGGCCGCCGTCGCGAGGGTGAACCAGAAGACAGTGCCGCCGCCCGGGTTGGCTTCCACGCCCACGCTGCCGCCGTGCCGTTCCACGATCCGCTGCACGATCGCCAGCCCCAGGCCGGTGCCCGGGAACTTCTCGCTGCCCTCGGCGCGGGTGAACGCGTTGAAGACCTCGGCCCGCTGCGCCTCCGGTACGCCGATGCCCCGGTCGGCCACCTCGATGCGGCTCATCCCGACGTCGGCCGCCGGGGCCGCGCTGATCCGGATCTCGGCGGCCCGCTCCGGCGGGGTGTACTTGATCGCGTTGCCGATCAGGTTGTCCAGGACCTGGCGTACCTGGGTGGGGTCGCCCTGCACGGCGGGCAGGGTGCCGCGGTCGACCCGGGTGGCCGCGGCCGCGCTGGCAGCACCGAGGCGCTCGGCCAGGATGCTGTCGACCATCTCGTCCAGGTCGATCCGGGTGATCCGCAGCGTGGTGTTGTCGGCGGTCGCGTACGCGAGCAGGTCGTCGATGAGCGCCTGCATCCGGGCCGCGCTGTTCTGCACCCGGGCGAGGTTGGCGCGCTGCTTCTCGGACAGGCCACCCTCGTCCGCCGCCGCGATCAGCCCGGCGAAGCCGATCACGGTGGCCAGCGGGCTGCGCAGGTCGTGCGCCACCACCCCGGCGAACCCGACCAGCTCCTCCTCGCGCCGCAGCAGCTGCTGCTCGACGGCCTCCCGGCGTTCGATGTCGAGGCGCAGCTCGGCGGTGGCCTGGTCGACCCGGCGCACGGCCCGGTCGCGCGAGGTCACCACGGTGGCGGTGAGCGTGGCGAGCAGGACCGTGATCAGCCCGCCGATCACCGCGGCGCCGCGGGCCAGCCACTCCTCGGTGGCGGGCAGCAGCCGGACGGTCGGCCGGATGGTGAGCACCCACTGCTTCGGCGGCAGGGTCAACTCGACGGTCCGGGCCGGCAGCCCGGAGTACGGCTTCGCGCCCGGCTGCCAGGTCGCGATCGTCACCGGCGGCCCGCGCGAGATGTCGGCGAGCTCGACGCTGACCTGGTTGCCGCCGATGATGCCGGGCGGCGCCCCGAGGAAGTCCCGGCCGTCGAACGTCATGGTGACCCAGCCTTCGAACCGCCCGGCGTCGTGCACCGCGGCGACCATCACGAAGGCCCGCTCGGCGGCACCGGCCGGCTGGTAGGTGGCGCTGGTGGTGATGCCACCCTCGATCCGGGCCCGGCGCAGCGCGTCGACGACCTCGGCCTGCGACACGCCGCCACCCACGGCCGCGGCGCCCGGCACCAGCGCGTGCCCGAGCACCGGGAAGTAGTGCTCGCCGCCCGCGCCCGGCGCCGGCCGCAGGGTCAGGCCGTCGCTGCCCCGGCGCCGCCATTCGGACTGCACCCGCTGCACGTCGCCGGGCGAGGCCGGCACGACGTACTCGACCTCGGTGGCCCCCGGCAGCCGCGCGTTGTTGATCGGCGAGGTGATCGCCGCGAACGTCTCCGCGGTCAGCTCCCGCTGCGCGCCCATCGACGCCGACAGGTCGGCCAGCGCCGTCCCGTACTGGATCAGCTCCGCGGTCACCACCTTCGTGATGACGTCCTGTTTATGCTCGAACGCGCGTTCCGTCCAGTTCCGCGCCGACACGTGCAACGCGAACGCTGACAGCCCCGTCCCGAGCACGCCGAGCAGAATGACCAGGCCAACGGCAAGCCCGGACCGGCGGCTCAGAATGCGGCCACGAGAGGTGCCCACATACCAGACGCTACGCCCCGAACCGCCGCGTAAGGTCCGTTTCCAAGACCTCCGCTTGGCATCGATACGTATAGGTCCGATGTTCAGCTTCCGGCCATCACCCATTGGCGGAGCCCCGGCACGCTGATCCCCATGTACGGGTGGCTGATCGGTGCCCTGGCCGTGGCGTGGGGCGTCCTGGTGGCCGTCCTCGACCGCCCCGGGATCCTCACCGGCCGCCGCGCCGATCGCCTGTGCACCGCCCTGCTGATCGCGAGTGGCGCCGCTACGCTGGCCGGCGCGCTGGGGCGCCTCTGGTAGTCACCGCCCGAAGGCGTGATCAGCGCGGCCGGGAGCAGGATGCGGCCGCACCCGCAGCATGGCACGCCGGCACCGCCCGACGGCCGATAGTGCGCACTGTTCACTGTGGATAGCCTGCCCGCGTGAGCGGATACGTCTTCGTCAGCTACAGCAGCGCCGACCGGCCATATGTCGAACGGCTGGCCCGGCACCTGATCGGCGCGGGCGTGCCCACCTGGTACGACCACCAGCTCGCCACCGGCGACCGCTGGCAGCACGTTCTGCAGAACCGGATCCGCTCCTGCACCGCGGTGATCGTCGTGATGACCCCCGAGGCGGACGAGTCGGTGTGGATCGAGCGGGAGCTCAACCTGGCCGAGCAGCTCGGCAAGCCCGTCTTTCCGCTGCTGTTGCGCGGGCGCCCGATGTTCCGCCTGAACAATCTGCACTTCGAGAACGTGACCGACGGCAGCCTGCCCGAGGGCCGCCTGATCTCCACCCTGCTGGCCGTCGTCGACGAGCCCGCCTCGCCCGCGGCGGCAGGTGGGCTGACCTTCACCGCGGTCGACCGTGGCAGGTCCGAGCTGACCCGGCTGGACTCGATCCGGGGAGCCGCGTTCGCGCCGGACCGCCCGGAGCTGGCCGTGGCGAACTCCCGTTTCGGGCTGCTGCTCTGGACCGGCAAGGACTGGGCGACCCCCACCCGCCTGCACTACAACGAGCCGGACCGTCAGTCCGGCGGCATCTATCCACCCGAGCAGGCCACCGCTGTCGCCTACAGCGAAGCCGGTCGCTGGCTGGCGTTCGCCTCGACGAAGCAGTCGGACCGGAACACCGCGGCCAAGGCGACGGTCTGGGACGCACGCCGCACGCGGCCCGTGCGCAACATCGAGTTCGACGGCGCCGCCACCTCGGTGGCCGTGACCGAACAGGGCGACCGCGTGATCCTCGCCGGCATCGGCGAGGACGGCCACGGCCGGGCCGACGTGGTGTCGATCGCCACCGGCGCCCGCCAGGCGACGGTCCGCCACGGCCCGCACGTCGCGCACGTCGAATCCGTCCCCGGCCGGTCTCATTTCCTCACCCTGGCCGACGACGGCACCGCCGCCCTCTGGCGCACCGAAACCGGCAGACGCGCCGCCACCTTCGACCAGTCCCCGCTGCGTGGCGTGGCCGCCGACCCCGCCGGCAACTGGCTCGTTACCGGCGACGCCCAGGGCCGGTGCACAGTCCGAACCATCGACACCAACACCCAGCAGGCAACCTTCTCGCACGGCAGCCCGATCACCAGCGTCACTGCGCCCGCCGCCCCCACCGCCAAAGACTGGATCATCACCACCGGAGGCCACCGGGCCGCGATCTGGCAGGCCGCCACCGGCGCGCTGCTGGCCGACCTGCCACTACCGCAGCCGGCAGACGCCGCCACCCTGAGCCCCGACGGCACCCTCCTCGTCATACGCGCCGCCGACGAACTCCGCTTCTGGCACATATCGGTGTCCGCCTAAACCAGCTTTGTCGCTTTCGGGGACAGCAAACGGTCATGCAGGTCAATATTCTGAGCCCCATGCGACCGATCTCCAGAATCACCGCAGCCGCAGCCGCAGCCGCAGCCGCAGCCGCAGCCGCAGCCGCCGCCACCGCCGTAGCCGCCACGGTGGCACTGACCGCCACCCCCGCCCGGGCCGCCGCCGACCCCGCGGTCACCGGCTGCTCCTTCACCCCGCTCTACGCCACCTACGCGGAGGGTCAACTGGCCGACGTGAAGTACTACTACCCCCGCAACACCACCTTGTCGGTGACGGCAGGCGACGGCGAAGCCTGGCAGGTGACGGTGACCCGCAACGGCGACCAGGGCTGGATGTCAGCCGACTGCGTGCGTTTCCTGGCCTGACGAATCGCCCGGCCAGCCGGCCGGAAGCCTGGAGTCACGCGCCCCGGCGCAGCACGTGGTGGACGATGCCCTCGAAGTCCGGCACGGTCGAGTCGGGCAGCAAGCCGGCCGCCACCGCGCAGCGGGTGCTCGCCACGTTTTCCGGCTCGATGCCGGCGGCGAACAGCACCACGTCGGACACCTCGGGGTGGTCGACCACGGCGCGCAGGGTGGCGGTGCCGATGCCCTGGCGCCAGCGCAGCGGGTCGACCACGTAGGCCAGGCCCAGCGCCGGTCCGGGTTCCGCCGGGTCGCCGGGCGCGCACCACCGGTCGTACACCTCCCCGCCGACCTGAGCCACGACGGTGCCGGCGGCGTCCCGCGCCACCCAGGAATGCGTGCGCAGCACGCGCATGCCGCGGAACATCTCGCCGATGCCCTCGCCGGCCAGCTGGAACTGGCGCACCGGCCACTCCGGCCCGCCCAGCCACCGCTGCACCTCGGGATGCCGGAACCACACCTGCACATCGGGGAGGGCGTCTTCGGTGAACGGGGCCAGCGCGACCATGACGGAAGTCTGCCGAACCGATCAGGAAACGAGAAGCCCGCCTCGGTGTGGCTCACGTAGCGTGACCGCCATGGACGCCACCACCCCCACCGAGGGCATCAGGACCGTGGTTCACCCCGTCAGCGACCTGGCCGCCGCGAAGGCGATGTACGCCGCGCTGCTCGGCATGGAACCGACCACCGACTCCCCGTATTACGTCGGCTTCGAGGCCGCCGGCCAGCAGATCGGCCTGGCGCCGGTGAGTAAGCCGGAGGAGCTGACCGGGCCGGTCAGCTACTGGCACGTCGCCGACATCGACGCCAAGCTGGCCGAGGTGACCGCGGCCGGCGGCAGCGTGAAGGACGCACCCAAGCACGTCGGCAACGGGCGGCGGGTGGCCACCTTCACCGACCCGTCCGGAAACGTTCTGGGCCTCCTCCAGGACGCCTAGGACCTTAAGATCGAACACCTGCCGAGGGATGGAGTAAGGATGGCGCGCGCGCAGCACGTTGCCGACAGTCACGACCTGATCCGTGTGCACGGCGCGCGGGTGAACAACCTCAAGGACGTCAGCATCGAGATTCCGAAGCGGCGGCTCACGGTGTTCACCGGGGTGTCCGGGTCGGGCAAGAGCTCGCTGGTGTTCGACACGATCGCGGCCGAGTCGCAGCGCATGATCAATGAGACGTACAGCGCCTTCATCCAGGGTTTCATGCCGACGCTGGCCCGGCCCGAGGTGGACGTGCTGGACGGTCTCACCACCGCGATCATCGTGGACCAGCAGCGGATGGGCTCGGACCCGCGGTCCACGGTGGGCACGGCGACCGACGCGAACGCGATGCTGCGCATCCTCTTCTCCCGGCTCGGCCGGCCGCACATCGGTTCGCCCCAGGCGTACTCCTTCAACGTCGCCTCGATCTCCGGAGCCGGCGCGGTCACCCTCAACAAGGGCGGGGTGACCAGCAAGGAGCGGCGCAGCTTCAGCATCACCGGCGGTATGTGCCCGCGCTGCGAGGGCCGCGGCTCGGTGACCGACTTCGACCTGACCGAGTTGTACGACGCGAGCAAGTCGCTCAACGAGGGCGCGATCCGGGTGCCCGGGGTCACCATGGAGGGCTGGTACGGCCGGATCTTCCGCGGCTGCGGCTTCTTCGACCCGGACAAGCCGATCAGCAAGTTCACCAAGAAGGAGATGCACGACCTCCTCTACAAGGACGCCGTCAAAATCAAGATCGAGGGCATCAACCTGACCTACATGGGTCTGATCCCGCAGATCCAGAAGTCGATGCTGGCCAAGGACGTCGAGGCCATGCAGCCGCACATCCGCGCCTTCGTGGAGCGGGTGATCACGTTCACCGCCTGCCCCGAGTGCGGCGGCACCCGGCTCAGCGAGGCGGCCCGCAGCTCCAAGATCAAAGGCATCAGCATCGCGGACGCGTGCAGCATGCAGATCAGCGACCTGGCCGACTGGGTCAACGACCTCGACGAGCCCTCGGTCGCCCCGCTGCTCGGCTCGTTGCGGCGCACGCTGAACTCGTTCGTGGAAATTGGTCTTGGTTATCTGAGCCTGGAGCGCCCGTCCGGCACGCTGTCCGGCGGCGAGGCCCAGCGCACCAAGATGATCCGGCACCTGGGCTCCTCGCTGACGGATGTGACGTACGTGTTCGACGAGCCGTCCATCGGCCTGCACCCGCACGACATCCAGCGGATGAACGAACTGCTGGTCCAGTTGCGCGACAAGGGCAACACGGTGCTGGTGGTCGAGCACAAGCCCGAGATGATCGCGATCGCCGACCACGTGGTCGACCTGGGCCCGCGGGCCGGCACCGAGGGCGGCCAGGTCATGTACGAGGGCACGCTGGCCGGCCTGCGCAAGAGCGACACCCTGACCGGCCGGCACCTGGACGACCGCGCGAAGCTCAAGGAGTCGGTGCGTACGCCCGCCGGAAAGCTCGAGGTGCGCGGCGCGAGCACGCACAACCTGCAGGACGTCGACGTGGACATCCCGCTGGGCGTGCTGGTGGTGATCACCGGCGTGGCGGGCTCCGGCAAGAGCAGCCTGATCCACGGCTCGGTGGCCAGGCGGGACGGCGTGGTGGCCATCGACCAGACCCCGATCCGCGGCTCCCGGCGCAGCAACCCGGCCACGTACACCGGCCTGCTGGATCCGATCCGCAAGGCGTTCGCCAAGGCCACCGGCGCCAAGCCCGCGCTGTTCAGCGCGAACTCGGAAGGTGCCTGCCCGAACTGCAACGGCGCCGGCGTGATCTACACGGACCTTGGCGTGATGGCCGGCGTCTCCACGGTCTGCGAGGTGTGCGAGGGCCAGCGCTTCCAGGCCGAGGTGCTCGAATACCGGTTCGGCGGCAAGAACATCAGCGAGGTCCTGGCGATGTCGGTGACCGAGGCGGAGGAGTTCTTCGGCGACGGCGAGGCAAAGAACCCGGCAGCCCACAAGATCCTGGAACGCCTGGCCGACGTCGGGCTCGGCTACGTGAGCCTGGGCCAGCCGCTGACCACCCTGTCGGGCGGCGAGCGCCAGCGCCTGAAGCTGGCGACGCAGATGGGCGAACGAGGCGGCATCTACGTCCTGGACGAGCCGACGACGGGCCTGCACCTGGCCGACGTGGAGCAGTTGCTGGGCCTGCTCGACCGCCTGGTGGACACCGGCAAGTCGGTCCTGGTCATCGAACACCACCAGGCCGTGATGGCCCACGCCGACTGGATCATCGACCTGGGCCCGGGCGCCGGGCACGACGGCGGCAAGGTGGTCTTCGAGGGCACTCCCGCCGATCTGGTGGCCACCCGAGCCACCCTGACCGGCGAACACCTGGCCGACTACGTCGGCGCCTGACCGATCTCGATGCTGACCCCGGCCCGCGCCGGGGTCAGCTCGCCGATCACCGGGAAACCCGGCACCTCGCCGGCCACCAGCAGCCCGCCCGAGGTCTGCGCGTCGGCCAGCAGCAGCAACTCGTCCTCCTTGACGTCGCCGGCCGCCAGGTGCGGCCGCACCCAGTCCAGGTTGCGCCGGGTGCCGCCGCTCACGTATCCCGCGGCCAGCGCCTCCCGCGCCCCCGGCAGATAGGGCACCGCGCCCGGATCGATGCGGGCCGTAACGCCGCTGGCCCGCGCCAGCTTGTGCAGATGGCCGAGCAACCCGAACCCGGTCACATCGGTCGCGCAGACCGCGCCGGCGGCGAGTGCGGCCGCGGCGGCGTCGCGATTCAGGGTGATCATCGCGGCCACCGCGGCCGGGGAGACCTCGCCGGTGGCCTTGTGCCGGCTGTTCAGCACGCCGATGCCGAGGGGCTTGGTCAGGGTCAGCGGTACGCCGGCCACGCCGCGGTCGTTGCGCAGCAGCCGGGCCGGGTCGGCCACGCCGGTCACCGCCATGCCGTACTTGGGTTCCGGATCGTCGACGCTGTGGCCGCCGGCCACCGGGCAGCCGGCCTCGCGGGCCACGTCGAGGCCACCGCGCAGCACCTCGGCGGCCATCTCCATCGGCAGCCGGTCGCGCGGCCAGCACAGCAGGTTGACCGCGACCACCGGGGTGCCGCCCATCGCGTACACGTCGGAGAGCGCGTTGGCCGCCGCGATCCGCCCCCAGTCGTACGGGTCGTCGACCACCGGCGTGAAGAAGTCGGCCGTGGCCACCACCGCGGTCCCGTTCGCGATCCGCACCACGGCCGCGTCGTCGCCGTCGTCCAGCCCCACCAGCAGGCTGTCCGGCGCGCTGTCACCGAACAGCCCGGCCACCACCGCCTCCAGCTCGCCGGGCGGAATCTTGCAGGCGCACCCGCCACCGTGCGCGTATTCAGTGAGCCTCACCCGGCAAGTGTTCCACCGCGGCGTCTAGGGTGGTCGGCGGAGGTGTTCAGGCGGCTGGTGCCCCTCGCAGTCTTCAAAACTGTTGCGGCCCGGCATCCGGGCCGGGCGGGTTCGATTCCCGTCCGCCTCCGCCACCTCGGGAGGAACCCGGGCCGAGCTGCGAAGATGCGACTCAGCCCGGATTCCTTTGCCTGCTCGCTCTGGTCCCACTCGTTCTCAGCGGGACCCGTTCTGGCCCACTGGTTACGGCAAATGTGTAGCCGTCCGCCCGTGCCTCGTTTCTCCGCTTTCTACCGTGGTTCAGCGCTTGGTGCGTGAGCGCGTCGAGGCCCGCAGGCAGAGACGCCTATCGTGGTGGTATCGGGTCTGAAATGAGCTAGCTCAGCTCACCTGGGTCGTGATCTGACCGTCCGTCATCGTTGCCGTGCAGGTGTACTTGGTGGTTTCGGTGTTGTAGTAGACCGTGTTCCGGAGGGTCCACTCGGCGTCGCCGGCAACCACGACCGCAGAGTCGGTCACCTGGGAGCTCCAGATGTTCACGTCCTCGAGCGCGGTGTGATAGACGGTGCCGGGCTCCTCGCGGGCGTACCGGGCCTTGATCTCCTGGTCTCCCCGCTCCCACGAGGACCGGATGGCCGCGCGGCACGCTTCCTCGGCGTCGGCGGTCGGCGGCGGGCTGGCTGCGCTGGTTCCGGCGGAGGCGCCGGCCAGCACGAACCCGAGGATGGCGATGAGGCAGACCCCGACGACGGCGACAACGATGACGATCGGGCTCATCGGCGGCCGCGAGGAGGGGGCCCGGTGCCGTGGCCTAGATTGTGCTGAAGAGTCATACATCAGCTGTGTCACGGACGCTCCAAGGTCTTCGCGCTGGTCGGGGCCTCGGTTGCCAATATCGGCCGCCGCGGCGGTTCCTTGAGAGCGCCAGAGGGAGTTGGCGATGGCCACCGACGATCCGCGGCGGCGGGTGCCGCGTACCGATGCGGTCCTGGCCGACCCCCGCCTGGCGGATGCCGCCGGACGGCTCGGACCGGCCGTCGTGAAGGCGGCCGTCACCGCCGCTCAAGCCCGCGCCCGCGCCGGTGAGCTCGAGCCCGCGCGGGTGGCCGACGCGGCCGTGGCCGCGCTGCCGGAGACCGCGGGCGGGCTGCGGCCGGTGCTGAACGCCACCGGCGTGGTGCTGCACACCAACCTGGGCCGGGCCGCGCTGTCGGATGCCGCTCGGCTGGCGGTGGCCGCCGCGGCGGGGCACACCGACGTGGAACTCGACCTGCACACCGGCCGCCGGGCGCGGCGCGGGCGGACCGCGCTGGCCGCCCTCCAGGACGCGGTGCCCGAGGCCGGTGACGTGCACGTGGTCAACAACGGTGCGGCCGCGCTGGTGCTGGCCGCCACCGCGCTGGCCGGCGGGCAGGAGATCGTGGTCAGCCGGGGCGAGATGGTGGAGATCGGGGACGGGTTCCGGCTGCCCGATCTGCTCGAGTCGACCGGTGCGCGGCTGCGCGAGGTCGGCACCACCAACCGCACCGCCCTCGCCGACTATCAGCGCGCCCTCGGGCCGGAGACCGGTTTCCTGCTCAAGGTGCACCCGTCCAACTTCGTGATCACCGGGTTCACCAGCGCCGCGCCGATCGAGGAACTGGCCACTCTCGGGCATCCGGTGGTCGCCGACATCGGGTCCGGTCTGCTGCGGCCCGATCCGCTGCTCCCGGACGAACCGGACGCCGCGTCCACCCTGCGCGCCGGGGCCGACCTGGTCATCGCGAGCGGCGACAAGTTGCTCGGCGGGCCGCAGGCGGGTCTGTTGTTCGGCAGCGCCGACCTGATCGCCCGCCTGCGCCGGCATCCCCTCGCCCGCGCGCTGCGGGTCGACAAGCTCACCCTGGCCGCGCTCCAGGCCACCGTCACCGGGCCCGAGACGCCGACCTGGCAGGCCCTGCGCCTCGATCCGGCGGTGCTCCGCGAGCGCACCGCGGGCGCCTGCGAGCGTCTGGTCACGGCGGGCGTGCCGGTCACGCTGGTCGAGTCGGAGGCCGTCGTTGGTGGCGGTGGCGCGCCCGAGGTCCGGCTTCCGTCGTGGTCACTCTCCCTTCCTGAGCCGTACGCGGAACCGCTGCGCACCGGAGCACCCGCGGTGCTGGGACGGGTTGACCGCGGCCGCCTGTTGCTGGACCTGCGGTGCGTTCCGCCCGCTGCGGACGACGACCTGATCGCCGCGATCCGCGCCGTGGCGGCCTGACCGTGCACGTCATCGCCACCGCGGGCCACGTCGACCACGGCAAGTCCACGCTGGTGCGGGCGCTGACCGGGATGGAGCCGGACCGCTGGGCCGAGGAACGCCGCCGCGGCATGACGATCGACCTGGGCTTCGCCTGGACCACCCTGCCCTCGGCGGCCACCGTGGCCTTCGTGGACGTTCCCGGCCACGAGCGCTTCGTGCCGAACATGCTGGCCGGCGTCGGCCCGGTCCCCGCCGCGATGCTGGTGGTGGCCGCCGACGAGGGCTGGAAGCCGCAGTCCACCGAGCACCTGGCCGCCCTCACCGCCCTGGACGTCCGGCACGGCCTGCTGGTGGTCACCCGCAGCGACCTGGCCGGCCCGGCCGCCGCCACCGCCGAGGCCAGCGCCGAACTTTCCGGCACCCCGCTGGCCGATGTGGAGGCGGTTGCGGTCAGCGGCACCACCGGCGCCGGCCTCGACGAGCTGCGCGCCGCCCTGGACCGCCTGGTGGCCCGGCTCCCGGCGGCGGACCCGGCGGCGCCGGTGCGCCTGTGGATCGACCGCGCCTTCTCCATCACCGGCGCCGGCACGGTGGTCACCGGCACGCTGGGTGCCGGCCGCCTGCGGGTGGGCGACGAACTGGCCCTGGACGCAGCGGCCGGGCGCGGAGGCGCCAGCGGGCGGGGAGGCGCCGCCGGGCTGGGCGCCGGGCCGCTCGTGCGGATCCGCGGGCTCCAGGCGCTCGGCGAACCCGCCGGCGAGATCACCGCCGTCGCCCGGGTCGCGGTCAACCTGCGCGGCGTCCCCCGGGACCGGATCACCCGCGGCGCCGCCCTGCTCACCCCCGGCCGGTTCCGCACCACCGACCTGATCGACGTCCGGATCACCGGCGACCCCGCCACCGGCCTGCCCGCCACCCTGACCCTGCACGCGGGTTCCGCGTCCGTCCCGGTCCGGGTCCGCCCGCTGGGCGCCGACACCTGCCGGCTGCGTCTCGCCCGTCCGCTGCCGCTGCGGGTCGGCGACCGGGCGCTGCTGCGCGACCCGGGCCGCCACCACGTCGCCGGCGGCGTCACCGTGCTGGACGTCGTCCCGCCCGGCCTGTCCCGCCGCGGTGCCGCCCGGGCCCGGGCCGCCACCCTCGCCGCCATGGACGGCCGCCCCGACCCGGCCGGCGAGTTGCGCCGCCGGCTGCTGGTGACCGGCGCCGACCTGGCCGCGATGGGCGTGCCACCGGCGGGCCGGCCGGTGACCGGTGACTGGTACGCCGATCGCGCCCACTGGGAACACCTGGCCGCCCGCCTGGCCGGCGAGGTCACCGCCTACCGCGACCAGCATCCGCTGGAGCCCGGCGCCCCGGTGGAGGCGCTGCGCCACCGCCTCGGCCTGCCCGACCGCGCCCTGGTCGAGGCCCTGGTCCGGCCACCGCTGACCAGCGCCGCGGGCCGCATCTCGGCCGGCCCGCCCGGCATACCGGCCGAGCTGGCCGACCTGGTCGGGCGGGCCTTCGACGGGCTCGGCGAGTTCGCCGCCCCGGAGGCCCACGACCTGGCCGCTCTGGGCCTGGCCGAGCGCCAGTTGGCCGCCGCGGTCCGGGCCGGCCTGCTGTTCCGCCTCGCGCCGCAGGTTTTCCTGCGCCCCGGCACACCCGGACGCGCCGTACCCCGGCTGGCCGCCCTGCCGCAGCCGTTCACCCTCAGCGAGGCCCGCCGGGCCCTGGACACCACCCGCCGGGTGGCGGTGCCGCTGCTGGAACTCCTCGACCGCGAGGGCCTGACCAGCCGCGACGCCGACGACCGCCGCACGGTCGGATAAATTTCGGCGGACCGTGTCGGATCGCCGCCGCGGCGCTCGTAGCAGGGGTGACAGGCAGCCAAGCAACCTGACAAGGAGACGATCCCGATGGCGCACTACCTGATTTCCGTGCTCGCCGACAGCAGCACGCACTCCGGCACCCCCGAGGAGATGGCCGCGATCGACGTCTTCAACGACCAGCTCCGGGCCGACGGCCACTGGGTGTTCGCCGGCGGGCTGGCCGGCACGGACGCGGCCACCGTGATCGACGCCCGGGACGGCGCTCCGGTGTTCACCGACGGCCCCTATGTCGAGTCGAAGGAGTTTCTGGCCGGCTTCTGGGTCATCGAGGCCGATCACCTCGACCTGGCGCTGCGGCTCGCCGCGCAGGGGTCGAAGAGCTGCAACCGGCGGGTCGAGCTCCGCCCGTTCCTGGGCATCGCGTGACCGACGCCGCCGAGGTCGTCGCCCGGGTCCACCGCGAGGAGTGGGCCCGGGTGGTGGCCGCCCTGGCCCGCCGGTTCGGTGACCTGGACATCGCCGAGGAGATGGCGGCCGAGGCGTTCGCCACCGCGGTCGAGCGCTGGCCCGCCGACGGCGTACCGCCAAATCCCGGCGCCTGGCTCACCACCACGGCCCACCGCAAGGCCATCGACCGGCTCCGCCGGGAGGTCCGGCGCGAGGAGAAACACCGGGAGGCGCTGATGCTGTCCGACACCCCGGAGCCGCTCGGCGCCATCGACGACGACCGCCTCCGGCTCGTCTTCACCTGCTGTCACCCCGCGCTCGCCATGGAGGCCCGGATCGCGCTGACCCTGCGCATGGTCGGCGGCCTCACCGTGCCCGAGATCGCCCGTGCCTTCCTGGTCCAGGAGAGCGCGATGGGTCAGCGGATCACCCGGGCCAAATCCAAGATCAAAGACGCCAGGATTCCGTACGGCGTGCCGTACCGCGAGGACATCCCGGCCCGGGTGACCGGGGTGCTGACCGTCCTCTACCTGATCTTCAACGAGGGTTACCTGAGCTCGAACCCGGGCGCCGAGGCGATCCGCAGCGACCTGACCACCGAGGCGATCCGGCTGACCCGCCTGGTGCACGCCCTGCTGCCGGCCGACGGCGAGGTGACCGGGCTGCTGGCCCTGATGCTGCTGACCGAGGCCCGCCGCACGGCCCGGGTGTCGGCCGCCGGCGAGCTGGTGGTGCTGGCCGAGCAGGATCGCGGCGCCTGGGACCGCGCCCTGATCGCCGAGGGCCACGCCCTGGTCCGGTCCCGGCTGGCCACCGGCGAGGCGCCGGGCCGCTACCAGCTCCTGGCCGCCATCAACGCCGTGCACACCGACGCCCCGGACGTGCGGGACACCGCCTGGTCGCAGGTGGTCGCCCTCTACGACCAGCTGCTGCGCCTGGACCCGTCGCCCATCGTGCGGCTGAACCGGGCGGTCGCGATCGCCGAGCTGGACGGCCCCGAGGTGGCCCTGGCCCAGGTCGACGCCCTGCCGCTGGACGACTACCACCCCTACCACGCCACCCGTGCCGACCTGCTCCGCCGGCTGGGCCGCAGCGAGGAGTCCCGGCAGGCCTACGACCGGGCCATCGCGCTGACCGCCAACACCGCCGAGACCGCGTACCTGCTCCGCCGCCGGGATCAGCTGGCCGCCCGCTCGAGCTAGGGCCAGTCCTGCCGGTCACGAGGGGCCGCGGCGTCCGGTGAGGCGGTATTTATCGGACCCGGCGGCCCGCCGTGGCGCAATTTCTGGACCGTGTCCGGCGGGCCGCCGCGACCATTCGAAATGGTGAATTCAAATATTTAGATGAGTGGGCAGCTCACCTCGTACTGGCTCACCCCGGAGTTCGGACCCGGACAGATGAACTGCTCGAATCGGGTGTCGTCGTCCACGAAGCGTTTCAGCCACGCCACGCTCATCGAGGAGATGGTCGCGTTCGGGACGTTGGGGGCGAAGTGCGAGGCGCCGGCCAGTTCCAGGTAACCGGAGGACACGCCGTTCGGAAGGCTGGCGGCGAACCGCTCGGAGTGGGTGCGCACCGGCGCGATGTTGTCCCGCTGGGCGCCGATGATCAGCGTCGGGGTCTGGAGGTCGCCGAAGTTCTTGCTCAGGTTCCACGGCGTCAGCGGGATCGCGGCCTGGAGTTCCGGCCGGTCCTGGGCCGCCTCCAGGGAGCCGCCGCCACCCATCGAGTGACCGATCACGGCCATCCGGTTCGGGTCGATCTTGGCTCGCGCGCTGCTGGTGCGGGTCAGGAAGTCCAGCGCCGCGAGCAGCTGCCGGCCGCGCGAGGCGGGCTGGTCCGAGGTGCTCAGCGTGTCGATGTTGAACACCACGAAGCCCTGCGACGCGATCCGCGGTGCCAGCCAGGCCATGCTGCTGCGGGACGCGGTGAAGCCGGGTGCGATCGCGACCGCGCCGAACGTGCCCTGGCTGGTGTCGTTCGGGGCGAAGATGTCGCCACCGCCGAAGCCGTTCGCCGCGCCCCGGGACACGTTGGTCCGGGTGATCGCGAACGGGCCGTCGGCGGCCCGGATGCTGGCCGCGCTCGGATTCGGGCCGCGCTGGAACGACGACGTGGCGGCGTCCGCGTCCGGGATCAGCGTGACCGCGGCGGCCGCCAATGCGGTGGCGAGTATTGCGGCGATCACGTTGCGCGGCCGGAGGGATTTGCGTCTTCTGGTTGCAGGCATCTGGGTCTCCCACGGTCTTTGGAATTGCTCGCTCATACGAATCCGGTGACAGATCCGGTTCGAGAAATGACCAGCCGTGAGACGGCGGTATCAACCGCCGAAAAGATTTGAACCAGGTGAGAACTAGCGGTGTTCGCCATAGTGGACGCCTTGCGCCCAGGGAGACGGACAAAGGCGAAGAGCGGTGGGGAAGGGGGCGGCGAACCGACGTGGGAACGGTGCGGAATGCTCGCCGGGTGATCGGGCACGGCGAGGTGGTACGCGGTGCGGTGCGCCAGTTCCAGGGACATGGCTCACTCGACATGGACGCGCTCGCCGGTGAACTGGCGATCAGCCGGGCCACGCTGTACCGGGTGGCGGGCAGCCGGGACGCGCTGCTCGGCGACGCGCTCTGGCACCTGGCCCGGCGGCTGCTCGACCGGGCCCGGACCGCGCGCAGGGCGTCCGGTGCCGACGGCGTGATCGAGGTGTCCCGGCGGTTCGCCGAGCGGTTGTGGTCGTCCCCACCGATGCGCCGGTTCGTCGCGGACGAGCCACAGACCGCCGCCCGGGTGCTGTTCACCGGCTCGGGCGAGGTGCACCGGCGGGCCGTTCTGGCCCAGGGCGAGATCTTCGTGGAGGCCGGCGCCGCGGGCCCCGAGGACGACGTTTACCCCCTGGCGTTCCTGTATGTCCGGGTCATGGAGTCGGTCCTGTACGCCGAACTGCTCAGCGGGCGCCGGGTCGAGTTCGCGGTGGCCGAACGCGCGCTGCGGGCTCTCCTCGTTCCCTGATCTTCCGACAAGTCGGACGTATAGGGTCGCCCGAAAGGGGTATGACCACCGACTCGGAGGGAGCGCTGGCATGACGACGGCGAGCACGGTGACGACGCGGTTCCCGGCGGGCGGAACCGAACTCGAGGGCGACCTGCGGCTGCCGCGCAACGCGCACGGCGTGGTGATCTTCGCGCACGGCACGGGCAGCTCCCGGCACAGCCCGCGCAACCGGAGGGTCGCGGACGAACTGGGCCGCCGGGGCCTCGGCACCCTGCTGATCGACCTGCTCACCCACGAGGAGGAGGTACGCGACGCGCACGCCCGCGACCTGCGGTTCGACATCGGGCTGCTGGCCGACCGGGTGATCGGGCTGGTCGACTGGCTCACCGGGCAGGAGGACAGCCGGACCCTGCCGATCGGGCTGTTCGGCGCCAGCACCGGTGCAGCCGCCGCCCTGGTCGCGGCCGCCGCCCGGCCCGAGGATGTGCACGCGGTGGTCTCCCGCGGCGGCCGGCCCGACCTGGCCGGCCCGGCACTGATCCAGGTGACCGCGCCGACCCTGCTCGTGGTCGGCGAGAAGGACCTGCCGGTGGTCGAGATCAACGAGCAGGCCCGCAACGCCATGACGGTCGCGGCCGAGCTGCGGATCATTCCCGGTGCCACGCATCTGTTCGAGGAGCCCGGCACGCTCGACGCCGTCGCCGAGGAGGCGGGCACATGGTTCGCGGCGCATCTGAGGTGACCTTCGCCGACCGGGACGAGGCCGGTCGCCGGCTCGGCGACGAGGTGTCCCGGGTGTTGCCGGACGACGGTCCCGGCCGGCCGCTGGTGCTGGCCCTGCCGCGCGGCGGGGTCCCGGTTGCGGTGCAGGTGGCGGAGCGGATCGGCGGCGACCTGGACCTGCTGCTGGCCCGCAAGATCGGGGCGCCGCACCAGCCGGAGTACGGGGTGGGCGCGATCGCCGAGGACGGGCCGCCGGTGTTCGACACGACCGCACTGGGCCGGCTGGACCTGACCGTGGACGACCTGGCCGGCACCGTGCGGGCCGAACGCGCCGAGCTGGCCCGCCGCGCCCGGCGTTACCGGGGTGGTCGTCCGGCGCCGCGGGTGGCCGGCCGCTGCGTGGTGCTGGTGGACGACGGCCTGGCGACCGGGGTGACGGCCCGGGCCGCGCTGCGCGGGTTGCGCCACCAGCAGCCGCGCTGGCTGGCGCTGGCGATCCCGGTGTGCGCGCCGCCGGCGTACGAGGGCCTGCGCGGGGACGCCGACCAGCTCATCTGCCTGGCGGCGCCGCCCGGGTTCCGTGCGGTGGGCGAGTGGTACACCGACTTCCACCAGCTGACGGACGAGGACGTGGACCGGGCGCTGCGCGGTTTCGCGTCAGCCTAGGCGCTTGAGACGCCACCACAGTCCCGGTTCGGCCGTCGCGCGGTCGGCGGCGAGGTCCACGCGTACCCCCGAAGCTTGCACCGCGCCCACCACCTGCCCGGACGTGACCCCCGGCCCCGGGGCCGAGGTGGTGACCTCGACCGGGATCGCGAGCCCCGGCCAGCCGACCACCTTGAGTGACGTCACCGGCGTGACGCTCGCGGTCGACCCCCAGGCGGTGGTGACCGTGCCGACCGGTTGCGCGGCGAGCAGTTCATGCTCCTTGACGGTGCTGCGGACCGCGCTGAGTAACTTGCGGACCACCGTGTTGACCCGGGCGAGCTGCTGCGGCGTTCCGGTGCCCGGCTGATTGAAAACCGCACCGACCACGGTGTACGTGCGACCGCCCGCGCTCAGCTTGGCGGCGAAGAGCAGGTTGCCGCCCGCCTCGGTGGTCGATCCGGTCTTGATCCCGAACACGCCCTGCTTGCCGAGCAGGTCGTTGTAGTTACGGATAGTGCCGTTGCGCGGAATGGTCGCCTCGGTGCGCGCCACAATCTCCGCGAAGACCTCCGACCTGATCGCGGCCCGCCCGAGTTTGACCTGGTCAGCGGCGGTGCTGACGGTCGTGGGCAGATAGCCGCTCGGGTCCGAGTACTCGGTGTCGTCCATGCCCAGCTCGTCGGCGGCCGCGTTCATCTTGGCCACGAACGAGGCCTCATCCCCGCCGTCCCACACCGCGAGCTGGTGCGCGATGTTGTTGGCGGACGGCAGCATGAGTGCCTCGAGCGCATCCCGCTGCGTCAGCTGCTGCCCCACCACGACCGGCACCAGCGACTGGTTGGAAGCGATCCGCGACGTGAAGTCGGCCACATCGGCCGCCGTCACGGTGAGTGTCGGCCCCTCCTCGTCCCCTTCCAGCGGGTGACTCTGCAGAATCACGTAGGCGGTCATGACCTTGGCAACGCTGCCGATCGGGGCGGGTTTGTCGCTGCCCTTGCCACCGAGGCGGCCGAGTCCTTCGATCATCAGCTCCGCGGCACCCTGGCTGGGCCAGGGCAGATTGGGTGCTTTGCCGGGGATGCGCAGCGTGGCGGCGACATCGGTGGTGAGGGTGGCGGCGGGGAGGTCCCGGTTGAGCTGAACCGCGCTGCCGGCGCCAAGAGCAGAGAGCAGCAGTACGGCCGGCAGCAGCGCAACGAGAAGCAGCCGTCGACGCCGCGGCCCGTCAGCGGCACCCGGCGGGTTGGCGGCCCACCGATTCTCGGGTCCGGCGTGTCCTGCGGCGGCCCCCGGTCCCACCGCTTCGATCGGGGTTGCGGCGCCCCGCGAAATCGGTGCGCCAGGCGGGACTGCGGCCTCCCTTGAGCCGGGCGGACCCACGCTCGTCGCTGCGGATCTAGGTGCCGGGACGCTGGCACGGCCGGGCTGGGTGGCCGGGCCGCCTGGCGCCGCACCGGGCGGGGGAGGCGAGCCGCTGGCGCGTCCGCTGCCGGGCGGTGGGACGAAGGCGCGTCCGCTGCCGGTCGGTGGGACGGGGGCGCGTCCGCTGCCGGGCGGTGAGACGGGGGCGCGTCCACTTTGCCCGGGCGGGGTGGGAGCGGCGGGCGAAGCGGGGGCGCGTCCGGACGGGCTCGCGTTGCTCGAGACTGCGGCGGGTTCGGGTGGCGGGACCGTGGCGCGGCCGGCCGCTCTTTTGGGCGGGTCCTGCGGTTCCGGTGCTTCGGCGTACTCGGGACCGGGTTGAGCTGGGACCTGCGCGCCTGGGGTGACCCGCGCTGAACCTCGCGCCGGCGGGCGCTCGCTCCCGCTGTCGCCCGGCCCCGCCACCTGCGCCATTGCCCGCTCCTCACCCGCCGGCCGCGTCCGGACGTCGGTCCAGTATTGCGGTCCGGCGCCAACACGCCCGGGTGCTCTTGTCAGCAGGCTGATTGCGGCCTCAACCTACGTCGATTACCAGTGAAGTCCGACGGCCATGCAGCACCAGGGGAGACTCGGATGATCGCCGTGACGCAACCGCCATCACGTACCGCCAGCACGGCCCGCACCGCTCACGTCGTCCTCTGGGCTTTCCTGGCCGCCAACCTGGTGATCATCGCGCTGATGCTGGCGACGCCGGTGCGGCCGGCTTACAACGCTTTCGTCGCGGTCGGACGCATCCTCGGCATGCATCTTGCGTTCGCGATGGCATTGCAGTTGCTGTTGATCGCGCGGCTGCCGTTCCTGGACCGGCGGGTCGGCATGGACAAACTGACCACCTGGCACCGCTGGACCGGTTTCACGATCTTCTGGCTGGCGCTGCTGCACCCGACCTTTGTGCTGCTGGGTTACGCAAAGCTCGACAAGATCTCGTTCTTCGCCCAGATCCCGAACCTGGCCCGCCAGCTGCCCGTGCTGCTCGGCATGACCGCCGTGGTGCTGATCGTGATCGTGGCGGCCACCTCGGTGCGGATCGCGCGCAAACGTCTTTCGTACGAGATCTGGCACGCGTTGCACTTGGTCGTGTACGTCATCGTCACCCTCGGTATCGTGCACCAGATCTATGAGGGCAGTGCGTTCAAGAGCAACGTGTTCACCCAGGTCTACTGGTGGGGGCTGTGGGCGTTCGCGATCCTGGCGCTGCTGATCGGGCGCTTCCTGCTTCCGCTGCTGCGTAACGCCCGCCACCAGCTCAGAGTCGCCGCGGTCGTGCCGGAGTCGGACGACACGGTCTCGGTCTATCTCACCGGCCAGCATCTGGAGCGGCTCGACGCCCGGGCCGGCCAGTTCTTCCTGTGGCGGTTCCTCGGCCACAACCCGTGGTGGCAGGTCAATCCGTGGTCACTGTCCGCGGCTCCCGACGGTCGCTCGCTGCGCCTGACCGCCAAGGGCATCGGCACCACGAGCGCCGGCTTGCGCAACCTTGCGATCGGCACGCGGGTGTTCGCCGAGGGCCCGTACGGCGCTTTCACCGCCGCCCAGCGCGCCACCGGCAAGACTTTGCTGATCGCCGGCGGCATCGGCGTGACCCCGATCCGGGCGCTGCTGGAGGACGACCGCCTGGCCGGCGACATCGTGGTGCTCTACCGCACGCGAACCCAGCGCGACGCGGTCCTGCTGGGAGAAATGCAAAACCTTGCAGCCGTACGCGGAGCCCGCCTGCACCTGCTGACCGGCCGCACGGGCCCAGGCAACGAGCCGTTCAGCCCCGAGGGTTTGGTCGCACTGGTCCCCGACGTAACGGAGCGCGACGTGTTCGTGTGCGGCCCCGCGGCGATGACGGATGCGGTGCTCCGGACATTAAGGACCTTGAAGGTGCCGGCCCGCCAGCGCCACGCGGAGACGTTCCGCTTGGCCAGCTGAACCGGCAGCGGGGAGAGCTGCCTTCGCCGGCCGGCAGCACGGGCGAGGTCTTGGGTTGCCCTGAGCCCGCTTGGTGAGCACCCGTCTCCGGCGCGATCTTGGCGGATCGACCACCGTTTGATGCCCCGGCATTTGCCGCGACCCGAACAGCGCCGCGGCGGACCACCATCCCAGCCCTGTGGTCGCGTGATGTGCAGTCCGCGCGGTCCTCACCCACCGTTGCGGACACCGCCGGCGCGCTGGTGCGGTGGCGCAGGTCCTCGGAACATATCCGACAAGTGATGCTTTAGGCGGGCCCTGATGGACCGCCGGGTCCAGATCTTGGCGATCTACGGTCATCCCCGAACGGTCATCACCGACAGCAGATCGACAACATCGCGTCGCGGGCCGGCGCCAGCGGGGGACGTTTGCGGCAAAAGGGGTGGGCGGGCGCCGTACTGCCTGGTCGGCCGCGATCTTGGCAGTTGCACCACCGTTTGAGGGGGTGTGCGGGTCAAGGTCTGGGGAGTGCTGCGGGCCGCGGCGTGGACGGCGGCGTGGGCAGCGGCGGCGTGGGCAGCGGCGGCGTGGGCAGCGGCGGCGTGGGCAGCGGCGGCGTGGGTGGCGGCGGCGTGCGGCGGGGGCGTGGGGCGGCGGTGTGGGGCGGCGGTGTGGGGCGGCGGTGTGGGGCGGC
>NZ_BOMV01000014.1 GCF_016862375.1 Paractinoplanes rishiriensis
GGCGGTGTGGGGCGGCGGTGTGGGGCGGCGGTGTGGGGCGGCGGTGTGGGGCGGGGAGGGTGAGGGCTGGAGCTGGAGGGGCGGCTGATCGTTCGCCACGCCGAGGTTGGGTGGCTGGCCAGGGGAAACTTTGGGCGGTGGGTGGCATCGAGAGTGATCGCTGGTGGAACCGGTAAGGTGCCGCGGGTGTTCACGCTGTCCCGGCGCCGGATTCTGCTCGCGGCGGTATGCACCGGCCTGACCGTGCTGCCTGCGGTCGGGGGCTGGACTACCGGCCGATCCATCCGGCAGTCGGCCGCACCGGTTACGGCCGCACCGGGCACGGCCGCACCGGGCACGGCCGCACCGGGCACGGCCGCACCTGTGTCCGACGCCGGCTCCGGGCCTGACGGACCCACCAGGCCGGGAGCCGCGGTCACCGGATCGGCCGGATCGCATTCTGCGCTTGCCGGATCGGCCGGGCCGGATGCTGCGACCGGCCCGGGAACGGCACCGGAGAGCGGCACCGAGGTCTGCGGGTTCGCGCCGGATGCGTCGTGCGGTGGTGACGACGCCGGACCGCGCGGCCGGGACGGTGGCTCCCAGCTCGTGCCGGCACCGCTCGCGCCGCCCGTCGGGTGGGCGTTGACCGATGTGCCGCGCTTTCCGCCTCGGCCGGCACCCGAACCCATCGTGTTGCCCGACACCGACGAGGTTCCGGTCCTTTCCCGGGTGCCGGTTACCCAGCCGGTTGCCTTCATCACGATCGACGACGGGTATCTCAAGCACCCGGAGGCGCCCAAACTGTTCGCGGCCGCCGGGGTGCCGGTCACGCTTTTTCTCACCACCGACGCCGTCCGGGATGATCTTGCTTACTTCGGGCGGCTTCGGGCGCACGGGGCGGTCATCGAGGCGCACACCATCTCGCACCCGCAGTTGCGGGGGCGGTCGGCGGGGTTTCAGCGGCGGCAGATCTGCGCGTCGGCGGATCTGCTGGGGGAGTGGTACGGGCGGCGGCCCGTGCTGTTCCGGCCGCCGTTCGGGGCCCAGGATCGCACCACGCTGCGGATGGCCAAGTCGTGCGGGATCAAGGCGGCCTTTCTCTGGAAGGAGACCGTCCACAAGGGCAAGGTCCGCTACCAGGAAGGCCGTACGGTCCGGGCCGGCGACATCATCCTCATGCACTTCCGGCCCGCGTTCGTCGAGGACTTCCTGGCGGCGCTGCGGGCGATCCACCGGGCCGGGCTGACACCGGCGTTACTGGAGGACTACGTTCCGGGCTGAGCGGAGATGTTGGGCCAGCCAGTCGTGGCAGCGCCGCAGGTGGGCGGTGATCTCGTCGAAGGCGGCCGAGTCGGCGGGGGCCTCGGTGAGCCAGAGCCGGCGCAGCGCCGACTGCGCGACGGCCAACTGGGTGGCGGCCGCCTCGACCGCCGCCACCTGGTGGCCGGACGCCGCCCGGACCGCCTCCCGGGCCTCGCCCAGGGCCGCGCCGGGCCGGGCGAACGTGGCCGCCGGGTCGGCGGACAGGCCGGCCAGCAGATGCTCGAGGTCGGCGGCGGCCACGGTCATCCGGCCGATGGCGGCCAGGGTCTTCTCCGGTAGATGCGGCACGGCGCGATCCTAGCGACCGGCCGGGATGACCAGCAGGTGCGGCGGCTCGCGATCCTAAACCGGTCAGGCTAACCACCGGTCAGGACGACCAGCTGCTGGGTGGCGCGGGTCATCGCGACGTACCGGTCGACCGCGCCCTCGATGCCGTCGCCGAACGTCTCCGGGCGGACCAGCACGACCAGGTCGAACTCCAGGCCCTTGGACAGCTCGGGGGTCAGCGCGCGGACGCGTTCGGAAGCCGGGTAGCAGCCGGGGGCGCCGATCACGCAGGCGACGCCCTCGGCGTGTGCGGCCAGCCAGCCGGTCACGATCTCGTCCAGGTCGGCGACCGCGCCGTGGCGGACCGGGATGCCGCTGCTGCGGATCGAGACCGGCACGTTGGCGTCCGGCAGCGCGGCCCGGATGACCGGTTCGGCCTCGGTCATGACCTCCTCGGGGGTGCGGTAGTTGATGCTCAGCGACGCCAGGGCCACCTGGTCGAGCCCGATCCGCGCCAGGCGCTCCCGCCACGACTCGGTGAAGCCGTGCCGGGCCTGCGCACGGTCGCCGACGATGGTGAAACTGCGCGACGGGCAGCGCAGCAGCAGCATCTGCCACTCGGCGTCGGTCAGCTCCTGGGCCTCGTCGACCACGATGTGCGCGAACGGGCCGGCCAGCTCGTCCGGGTCGGCCCTGACCGCCTCGGCGTCGTCGACCAACACGTCGCGCAGGTCCTGCTGGCGCAGCATCGGCATGAGGCCCTCGCCGTCGTCGTACGCGTGCGACGCGATCAGGTCCTCGACCACCCGGTCCATCTGCTCGCGCTGGCCGGCCAGCGTGGCCTCCCGGCGGCGCCGGCGGCGGGACTCCTCCGGGTCGCCCAGCCGTTGCCGGGCCGCGTCCAGCAGCGGGAGGTCGGCCACCGTCCAGGCCCTCGGATTGTCGCGCTGAAGCTTGCGTACCTCCTCGGGGTTGAGGAAGTTTGCGCATTTGCGGAGGTAGGCGGGCACCGACCAGAGATCGGCTACCACGTCGGCCGGCTCGAGCAGCGGCCACGCCCGGCCGAACGCGGTGACCAGGTCGCGGTTGCGCACCAGGGTCCGGCGCAGCAGGTCCTCCGGCTCGTCGCCGTCGTACTTCGCCACCAGGATCGCCAGCAGTTCTGCCCAGGCCTCGTCGCGTGCCTCGTTGTGCGGGGTGCCGGGACCGGCGGCCTGGAACGCCTCGGCCCAGTCGTCCGGGGTCAGCTGGATGTCGGCGTCGTCGGTGGCGACGGTCATGCCCCTGGCCGGCGGCTCCTCGTAGAACCGGACCGCCGCCTCGATCGCCCGCACCAGGCCGGCCGACGACTTCAGCCGCGCCACCTCCGGGTCGGCCTCGGCCACCGCCGCGGCTCCCTCCGGGAGCAGATCCCGCAGGGTGCAGGTCTGCACGTCCTCCTCGCCCAGGCTGGGGAGCACGTCGGCGACGTACGCGAGATAGGGCTGGTGCGGTCCGACGAACAGCACGCCACCGCGGCGGTGCCCGAGCCGCGGGTCGGAGTAGAGCAGGTACGCGGTGCGGTGCAGGGCCACGACGGTCTTGCCGGTGCCCGGGCCGCCGTCCACCACGAGAGCGCCCCGCGAGCCGGCCCGGATGATGGCGTCCTGGTCGGCCTGGATGGTGCCGAGCACGTCCCGCATCCGCGGCGACCGGGTGGTGCCGAGGCTGGCGATGAACGCGGACTGGTCGTCGAGTGCGGCGTGCCCCTCGAGCCCGTCCGGGGTGAACACCTCGTCCCAGTAGTCGGTGATCCGGCCGCGCGTCCAGCGGTACCGGCGGCGGCTGGCCAGCCCCATCGGGCGGGCGTGGGTGGCGGCGAAGAACGGCTCGGCCGCGGGGGAACGCCAGTCGACCAGCACCCGGCGGCCGTTGCTGTCGGTGAGGCCCAGCCGGCCCACGTACACCGGCTCGGAACCGTCCTCGCCCACCATGCGCCCGAGGCACAGGTCGAGGCTGAACCGGCGCAGCGTCCGCAGGCGCCCGGTGAGCCGCCGGATCGCGTCGTCGCGGTCGACCGCCTGCCGCCCCTTGCCGGCGGGTGCCCGGCGCTCCTCGTCGAGCCGCTCGGACAGCTCGGCGATCGACGCCTGCAGGCTCTCCGCGATCCGGGCGAAGTGCTGCTCGTCGTCGGCGATCAGCGCCGGGTCGGCCTTGGCCGCCAGGCGCTCCGGAAGGTCGAAGGTGCCGGTGGTCGTCGTCGGCTGCATGCCTGACAAAAACATATGCACGTTGCAGAACCCCCGAATTTGCCAGCTTTCCGGCTTAGGTATGCGATTGTGCGGCAGCGACGGGGTCTTGCCGCAAGCCCCGGGGTGCGATATACGTTGAAGGTGGAAACGTCACGGCTGAGCCGTGACGTTCTTTGTTTGCCCACGTGCCGAGCCGGCTTGCGAGGATGGCGGGATGGGTAGCGACTCAGGGCACGTGTCGGAGCGCATCGCGCGGGACGCCGGCGAGGTCTACGCCTACGTCGCGGACCTGGCGCACATCCCGCAGTGGGCGCCCGGGCTCGGTGACGCGGTGGAGCGGGCCGGGGACGACTGGTTCGTGACGGGTGCGCTGGGGCGGGTCAGAGTGGTGCTGGCGCCGGTCAACGACTTCGGGGTTCTCGATCACTACGTGACGGTGGAGAGCGGGCAGGAGTTCCTCAATCCGGTCCGGGTGGTGCCCTACGGGACCGGGTGTGAGATCACGTTCACCGTGCGGCGGGCCGAGGGGGCCACGGACGCGGAGTTCGCCCGGGACGCCGCCGCGGTGGCTGCCGATCTTGCCCGGTTGCGCGAGATTCTGGAGAAGCGGGGCGGATAATCGCTGGCCCCGCGGTGCCCGGCGGGGACACCATCGGGGCATGCTCATCACCATCGCGCGGGCGGTTGGTGGATCTACCGTCGCGCGCGTCCGGCGGCCGGACGGGGTGGTCCTCGACCTGCCGGCCTACGACCGGAAGCACCGGGTGCCGCACGACCTCGCACACGCGGTGACCGAGTGCGAGCTCGGGATGGCCGACGGGGTGTTCGGGTCGATCGCGGGCGGCGGGGTCTTCAGCAACATGCGGCTGGTGTCGGGGCGGCCCCGGCACGACGCCGCCGATCGCAGCAAGCGGCTGCTCGCGGCCAACAAGGCGCCGCTCGGGGTGGCCGAGGTGGTGTCCGCCGCCATCCATCACGCGGTCGAGCACGACGATCCCGGCGACGTCTACGACAATGTGCGCAGGGGCTGGGGGGTCTTCCGCACCGAGCCGTGCCCGTGGACCGCCGAGCAGCTGGCCGCCGTCGTGGCGCGGCTGGCCGAGCTGACCGTCGACTTCGAGGCCACCGGCAAGGTGGTGCTCACCTGGCCGGACGCGCTGACCAGCAGGGTGCCGGCCCCGGCGGTCGCGCACAAGCGGGGGCGCCGGGGCCGGATCTGAGGGGGTCAGCGCAGATAACGGCCGGCCACCGCGGCCGGTTGTTCGAGCACCCGTCCGGCCTGCACGTTCCAGGCCAGTCGCAGGAACTGGGCGTGACTCCAGGTCAACGGCGTTGCCGAGTACGTGGGGCGACCGGGCGCGACGGCCGGCGGGTCGTTGTCCCAGACCTGTTCCGGCAGCATCCCGCCGGGGCCGGTGGCCCGGACCATGGTGGCCAGCTGGTCGCGGGCGGCCGAGCGGGCACCGGCCGCGATCTGGTACTCGCCGCGTTCGCCGTTCAGCAGCGGCCACGCCCGGCCGCGGGTGATCAGCGAGCCGTCCGGCAGGTCGTACTCCCACTGGCTGCCGTCCGCCTTCTCGCCGAAACCGTCGAACGACGCCCGGTGCCAGAAGAATCCGTTCGGGGTGGACACCCCCAGCTGCCGGTCCACCACCGACAGACTGTTGCGGATGTCCCGGTCGTGCGCGGGCAGCACGCCGAGGCGGACGAGCTCCAGGAAGCTCGGGTCGACCACCCGGCGCTGGTCCACGCCGGCCGGGCCGCTGTCCCCGATGTCGTAGGTGGTGCCCGCATCCGGGTTGCCGTCCTTGGTCAGGCGCAGGAAGTACGGCCGTGCCGAGTACGGACCGGTGCTGGTCACCGTCCACGACTTGACCTTCGAACGCCAGTCGTCGGCGGTGGCCAGATACCGGCCGGCGGCCGCCGGGTCGCCGTTCGCCCGGGCCAGGGACGCGGCGCAGACCAGGCCGGCGATGGTGGCCGCGATGGTGCCGGGCGAGTAGCCGGACTGGTTCTCCCAGCGTTCCTGCGGCGACCACGGTGCCGCGAAGCCGTCCTGCCGGAAGCCGACCAGGAAGTCCGCGGCCCGCCGCACGTGATCCCAGGTCGCCGGGTCGGTGCGGCCCAGCTGGTAGGCGAGCACGATCGGCAGCGCCACCTCGTCGAGCTGCAGGCCGCCCCACACGGGAGTGCCGTCCACCTGCGAGTTCTGCGGGAACGAACCGTCCGGCTTCTGCTGCCGCCGGAACAGGAAGTCGAGCGCCCGTGCGGCTCCGGCCCGGTCGCCGGCGGCCAGCAGGCCGGTGGCGATCTGGTACAGGTCGCGCGACCAGACCAGGTGATACGGCCCCGACGGGTCGTCCCGGCCGAACGCCCACGGCGCGGCGGGCGCCGCCACGTACGCGCCCGGATTTTGCTTGTCCTCGCTGGCGGCCAGGACCATCGCGGAGGTCCGGTAGAGCCGGCGCGCGGCCTCGCTCCGCAGCGACGCCGGCGGCTGCCGCAGCCCGGCGAGATACTGCTTCCACCCGTACGCGTAATCCCGGCTGATCGGCCCGAAGCCGCGCCGCAGAGAGGTGGTGGCCGCCGAGATCGCGCCCCGGGAGTCTCCGGCGAAGCCGAGCGCGAGCGTGGCCCGCGGCCGCAGCAGCGCGGTCTGCACCAGGTTGCCGGGCGGCGCCGAGGAGTAGTGCCAGTCCATCCGGCCGTCGGCGAGCAGGTCGGTGCGCCCGTCGCTGACCCCGGCGAAACCGTTGGCGGAGGCCCGGACCGGTGGATCGGCGACCAGGGCGCTGGACACGTCGCCGTCGGTGGCCACCAGCGCGTCCCCGGCCGTCGAGCCGGAGTCGCCGGACCGCGAGTTGCCCAGCGCCGGGTCGTAGATGGCGAACAGGTCGAAGCCCGCCCCGCGCAGGTCGAGCGAGACGAGCACGGTGCTGCGGGCCGGGTCGGTGACATAGTCGGCGGTCAGCGTCCAGCGCCCGTCACGCGCCGTGAACACCTGCCGGTTACCCGACGTGCGCACATCGGCGGCCGCATTCGCCCGGACCGCGCGCCCGTGCCCCGCCACCACAAATTCGACGGAGCGCGCCGACGGACCGCCGATGGTCGGATAGAAGATCTCGCCGAGGCCGCCCTGCGCCTGGATGGTGGCCCAGACCGTGCTGACCGTCGTGCGGGAGGTGAGCAGGCCGGCCTTGCTCGCCGGCAGGTACTGCTCGTCGATGCCGGGAGCTCCCGGCGCGCCACTGGCGAGGGTCACCGGCGTCACTGCGATCACCGGCGCGAGCAGCGCCGGGGCGAACCGCGGGTGAGTCATGCGGTGGGGGATACCCGGCGATTCGGTGGACAAGCCCGGCCGGGCCGGGGAAGGCTGACAGCGGCGAGACGGACGCAGAGAGGGCGATGACGATGCAGTACCGGCAACTGGGGCGGAGCGGCCTGCGGGTCTCCGCGTTCACCCTGGGCACGATGGGTTTCGGCGGCACCGGCTGGGCGACGCCGGTCGGCAGGATCGACGTGGACGGCGCGCGTGAGGAGATCGCGATCGCCAGGGAGGCCGGTGTCAACCTGATCGACACCGCCGACGTCTACTCGGCCGGCCTGTCCGAGGAGATCATCGGGCAGGCGCTCGGCAACTCCCGCGACGACTGGCTGATCGCCACCAAGGTCCGCATGCCGATGGGCGACGGCCCGAACGACGCCGGCCTGTCCCGGCACCATGTGATCCGCGGCGCCGAGGCCAGCCTGCGCCGGCTCGGCACCGACCACATCGACCTGTTCCAGCTGCACGAGTGGGACGGGCAGACGCCGCTCGAGGAGACCCTGACCGCGCTGGACGACCTGGTCCGCAGCGGCAAGGTCCGGTACGTGGGCTGCTCGAACTACGCGGCCTGGCAGATGATGAAAGGGCTGGCCGTCGCGGACGCCCGGCTGCTGGAACGGTTCGCCAGCAATCAGCTGTACTACTCGCTGCAGAACCGCGACATCGAGGCCGAGATCGTCCCGGCCTGTCTGGACCAGGGCGTCGGCATTCTGGTGTGGAGCCCGATCGCGGGCGGGCTTCTCTCCGGCAAATACCGGCGCGGCGTCGAGGCGCCGGCCGGCAGCCGGCACCTGACCGAGTGGGACGAGCCGCCGGTGCACGACGAGGACAGGCTGTACGACACCATCGAGGTGGCCGTGAAGATCGGCGAGTCGCACGGGGTGTCGGCGGCCCGGGTGGCACTGGCCTATGTGGCGCAGAAGCCCGGCATCACGTCGGTGATCGTCGGGGCGCGGACCCCCGCGCAGTTGCGTGACAGCCTCGCCGCGGCCGATCTGGAGTTGACCGCGGACGAGGTGGCGGCCCTGGACGACGTGAGCGGCGAGCCGCTGCGCTACCCGTTCTGGCATCAGGCCAAGACCAGTGCCGACCGCCTTTCCGCGGCCGACCTCAGCCAGATCGCCCGCCATCTGAATTGATCAATTTCGTCCGTGCGTGACACATTTCGCCGCTGATATCAGCATTTCCTTGAGTATCACCGGTACTTAACGCCTCATTAGCTTCAGGCCGTCACAGATCCCCACGGCTGAAGCAGAGGCGGTTGGAAATGCGAATCAGGGCTTTGTTCATCGCTGTTGTGCTGACGACCGGCGGCGCGGTGTTCGCCGCCGGTCCGGCGGCCGCCGCGGCGTGCTCGGACGTCGAGGTGGTCGTCGCCCGGGGCACCGGCGAGCCCGGCAACCTGGGCATCATCGTCGGCGACCCGGTGTTCAGCGCGATCGAGCGGCGGCTGACCGGCCGGACCGCGACCAGTCACGCGGTCGACTACCCGGCCAGCGTCGCGGCCAACTCGCCGACCGACGGCAACCGGGCGCTGGTCAGCCACGTGACCGGCCAGGCACAGGCCTGCCCGGCGCAGCGGTTCGTGCTGGTCGGCTACTCGCAGGGCGCCAACGTGGTGGGCAACTCGCTGGGCACCAGTTCGGCGGGTGCGGCGGTCGGCGGCCCGGTGGTGGCGACCCTCCCGGCCTCGATCGAGCCGAGGGTCAGCGCCGTGCTCGTCTTCGGTTATCCGCTGCGCAAACTGGGCCGCGGGATCACCGGCACGTACGCCGCGCGGACCCTGGACATCTGCGCCGACAATGACATTGTGTGCGATCCGGACGGCTCGAGCGTGCTGGCGCATCTGGCCTATCTCGGTAATGCCGATCAGGCGGCCACTTTCGCGGTGAACCGTTTGTAGAAGCGATCGGGTGACGGAATTGACGGGGGTCCCGCCACCCCTGCGGTGACGGGACCCCCGGTATCAGCGGAGGCGCTTGACGCGCAGCGACTCCGCGGGCTGCTCGACCGGGTCGGCGGATCGGAGGCCGTCCAGGTCGTACTGCGTGAACCGGACCTCGAAGTCGGTGTTGTTGGTGCCGACGAAGGTTCCGGTGGTGGTGCCCGGCAACCGGGCCCCGTCGTCGTAGACGAAGGTGCCGGTCAGGGTGTACGGGGCGATCACCGTGTAGCGGGTGACCACGCCCTCGGCCACCACCCGCGAGCGCGGCGGCGTCTTCACCGGCTGGGTCCACTGCCAGGAGGAGACCTTGCTGGTCGACCCGTTGCGGGTGAACGAGTAGCTGCCCTCGATACTCACCTTGATGCCGCCCTGGAAGATCGGGATACCGGCCTTGATCTCGGTCGCCACCGACACCTTGATGCCGAGGGTGTCCGACCAGCCCTGGGTGTCGGTGGTGGACACGGTCCGGGTGACCGTGGAGGTCTGCTCCACATCGGTCGCGTTGGACACGTCGGCCGAGAACTTCGAGTCCAACTGGCTGCCGGCCATCACCGCGTTGGCGTAGTCGTAGTCGATGCCGTGCGCGAGGAACTCGGTCACCTCGCTCATCCGCCGGCAGCTACCGGTGTCGCTGCCGCTGCCGGCGTTGACCGCGGTGACACAGACGGTGTGCCCGGCCGCAGATGCCGGCAGCACGACGTCGAAGCCGTGCAGCGGGCCGTAGAACGGGTACGCGGCGCCGACGTCCGGGCGGGACAGATCGGCCGTCCGGGTGCCGGCCGCCACACCGTCGACGGTCAGCCGCACGGTGAGCGGGGTGCGCGGCGCGTCCGCGTCTGCGGTCCAGCCCCAGACCCGGATCCCGTCCCGGGTGACCGCCTGCCGCGCGCCGTCGACGAACAGCACGGGGCTGTAGGTGGGTGCCGGGTCCGGCGGCGGGTCGGGCGGCTCCCGGTCGCAGATCGGCGGCGGGTCCGGGACGTCGCAGTCCGGCTGGGCGTGGGCCGCTGTCGCGAAGGCCAGGGACAGTCCCAGGCCGGTGACGACGGCGGCCACCGTGGTGCGTAGGGCCCGCATCAGCCGGTCCGGAGCCAGAGGTTGAAGCCGACGAAGATGAAGTTGCAGGTGTACTGGTACCCCGATGCGATACCCGAGGCGTGGCAGAGGAGCGGTTCGGGATAGAAGCCGCCGTACGTCCAGGTCTCGTCGGCCTGCGCGACGACCCGGTGCGGCGCGGGTGCGGCGGCCGTCGCCGGCGCCGCGATGGCCAGCATGCCGACGGTCCCGGTCGCGATTACGGCCGCGGCGGTGCGGATGCGCATGATGCTCTCCTGTGGTCGATGTTCTCTGTTGCCTGCACAGCGTGCGGCGCGGCACCCGGCCGGGGCCGCGGTGTTGTCCCTGGACATGTCCCGGGAAAACCCCGTTGCGCCGGGCGCCACACTGTCGGTATGGGGGAACGGGGAACGCCGCGGCAGGTGCCGGCGGCGGTGCTGGTGGGTGTGCTGACCGCGGTGGCGTCGCAGTGGCCGATGTGGACCAGGTCGCCGCTGCAGGCCGTGGTCAACGGCCTGGTCGGGGTGCTGTTCCTGGCGACCGGCGCGCTGCTGCGGGCCGAGCCGGGTCAGCGGCGCAACGGCCTGCTGTTCGGCCTGGCCGGACTGTCCTGGGCCGCGGTCTGGCTGGAGGGCTACGGCACGCCGGCGCTGATCCTGACCGGCTGGCTGTGCAGCCCGCTGTTCGCCGTCCTCGCCGCGGTGGTCCTGCTGCGCTACCCGGAGGACCGGCTGCCGCACCGGTCGCACCGCGTGTTCGCCGCCGTCGCCACGGTCTGGCCGGTGGCCGGGTCGCTCGCGCTGACGGCCACCCGCGGGCACGACAACAAGGCGGTCCTGGCCGTCGCTAACCTCGGCGCCGCGGCCCTGGCTCTGACCTTCTGCGTCCTGCTGGGTCTGCGGCTGTTCCGGGCGCGCGGCCTGCCCGGCCGGGTCCTGATGCCGGTGCTGGTGGCGGCCATCGGTGCCGGCGTGGGCCTGGGCTTCCGGCTGGTCGGCGACCTGCTGGTGCAGGTGCAGACGCTGGCCTCACCGCTGCGGGTCGCGGAGGCCGCCGCCTTCCTGGCCGTTCCCGGTGGTTTCCTGGTGGCCGCGGTGCAGCGCCGGCTGGCCCGGGCGACCGTGGCCGACCTGGTGCTCGCGCTGCGCACGGCCCAAACCACGGAGGAGGTACGCGCGGCGCTGAGCCGGACGCTGCGCGACCCGGGCCTGCGGATCGTCCCGGCCGGCGACGAGTACGGCCCGGACCGGCTAGCCGTGCCCCTGCCGTCCGGCGCCGTGGTGCTCGTCGACCCGGCGCTGGCCCGGCACGCCGACCTGCTGCACGCCACGGTGGGCGCCGCCGGGCTGGCCCTGGAACACACCCGCGCGCGCTATGAGGCCGGGCTGGCCGAGCGCCGCCGCCTCGAGCGCGACCTGCACGACGGCGCCCAGCAACTCCTGCTGGCGGTGTCGATGCGGCTCGGCACGCTGCGTGCGGCCGGGCCGGTGGACGGCTGGCAGTCGATCGTCGAGCGGGCCGGCGACGACCTGCGCGCGGCCCAGCGGGAGCTGCGGGAGCTGGCGCACGGCCTGTATCCGGCGACGCTGACGGCGGCCGGCCTCGGCCCGGCTCTGGCGGCGGTGGCGGAACGGATGCCGTTACCCGTACGGCTCCAGGTGGTGTCGCGCCGGTGGTCCGCGAAGGTGGAGGCCGCCGCGTACTTCATCATCTGTGAGGCCGTGACGAACGCGGTCAAGCATGCCGAGGCCACCGAGGTGACGGTGACCGTCGCGGACGACGGCGACGGCGTGCGCCTGACGGTGACCGACGACGGTGCCGGCGGTGCGGACGCCGGCACCGGTCACGGGCTCGCCGGACTGTGCGACCGGGCCGCGGCGCTCGGCGGCACCTGCGCGGTCAGCAGCCCGCCCGGCGGTGGGACCACGATCGCCGTCCGGCTGCCGGTTCTGGCGTGAAACACGGTAGCGCCGCCCGGGCAAAGACTGCCGGGCGGCGCTACCGGTGCTGGGTCAGGCGAGGACGGGGGAGACCTCGACCGAGGGGAGGCCCAGCGCGTCGCCGACCGAGGCGTTGGTCACCTGGCCGGCGTGGACATTGAGGCCCAGGGCGAGCGCCGGGTCCTGCCGCAGCGCCTGCTTCCAGCCGAGGTCGGCCAGGCGCAGGGCGTACGGGAGGGTGGCGTTGGTGAGGGCGTGCGTCGAGGTGTTCGGTACCGCGCCGGGCATGTTGGCCACGCAGTAGAACACCGCGTCGTGCACCCGGTAGGTCGGGTCCTGGTGGGTGGTGGCGTGCGAGTCCTCGAAGCAGCCGCCCTGGTCGATCGCGATGTCGACCAGCACGGCGCCGGTCTTCATCCGTTTCACCAGGTCGTTCGAGACCAGCGTGGGGGCCTTGGCGCCGGGCACCAGGACGGCGCCGATCACCATGTCGGCCTCCAGGACCGACTGCTCGATCGCGTACGAGCTCGACACCAGGGTCTTGATCCGCCCGCCGAACTGGGCATCGATCTGGCGCAGCCGGTTGATGTTCAGGTCGAGCACGGTGACGTCGGCGCCCATGCCGGCGGCGATGGTGGCCGCGTTGACGCCGGACACGCCGCCGCCGATGACCGTCACCTTCGCCGGGCTCACGCCCGGAACCCCGCCCGGGAGCACGCCGCGACCGCCGCTGTTGCGCATCATCGTGTACGCGCCCACCTGCGGCGCGAGCCGGCCGGCCACCTCGGACATCGGGGCCAGCAGCGGCAGCGAGCCGTCCGCCAGCTGCACCGTCTCGTACGCGATCGCGGTGGTCCCGCTGTCCAGCAGCGCCTTGGTGCCCTCGGCGTCGGCGGCGAGGTGCAGGTAGGTGAACAGGACCTGGCCGGCGCGCAGGCGGTGGTACTCGGAAGCGATCGGCTCCTTGACCTTGAGCAGCAGGTCGGCGGAGGCCCACACGGTGTCGGCGTCCGGCACGATCCGGGCGCCCGCGCCGGCGAAGTCGTCGTCGGTGATCGCCGAGCCGGCGCCGGCGCCGGCCTGGACGAGCACCTGATGCCCGCGACGGACGAACTCGGCCACGCCGGCCGGGGTGATGGCCACCCGGTACTCGTGGTTCTTGACCTCGGTCGGTACGCCGATCTGCATCTCAGCTTTCCCCTTCAGACCACGCTGTCGTGGGGATAGAGTGAAACTATGTGCAGTAGGCACGCAAGCTCACCGCAGAAGATTCTGTGGAGGCTGCACCAAGCGAATGAACTTCGAATCGATCGCCGGGAATGACCCAGCCGCCGAAGGATCTTCGAGGCCTCGACGAGGTCGATCTGGAGCTGCTGGCGCTGCTCCAGACGGACGGCCGGATGCCCAACAACGCGCTGGCCGAACGGGTCGGCGTGGCGCCCTCGACCTGCCTGACCCGGATCCGCCGGCTGCGTGAGCTGGGCGCGATCCGCGGTTTCCACGCGGACGTCGACCCGGCCTGGATCGGTCGCCCGATCCAGGCCATGATCGCGGTACGGATCCGCGCCGACGCGCGCGACGCGATCGGCAAGTTCGCCGGGTCGCTGGCCGGCATCCCGGCGGTGCGCGACGTCTACTTCGTGTCCGGTTCCTACGACTTCCTGCTGCACGTGGCCACCGCCGACGTCGCCGAACTGCGGTCGATCATCACCGAACGGCTGAGCAACTCACATCTGGTCGCCGGCACCGAGACCCATCTGATCTTCGAGCACCGGCGCGGCAGCTAAGGCCTGTTCAAAAGGGGGGTCGGAGTGAGGCGAGGTCCAGGTGTCGTCTGGGCCACGCCGCAGCCCGGCCATCCCTTTGAAACAGGCCTTGGTGCTCAGTCGCGGCGGCGGTCGAGCATGCGCCGGATCGCCGGCGTGGTGGCGATCAGGCCGCGGATGGTCGCGCTGGTGAACCGGTCCGGCCGCGCGTCCATCACCACGAGCGTGCCGACCGCCAGGCCGCGGTCGTCGTGCAGCGGCACCGCGGCGTACGAGCGCACCCCGCACAGCGTTGCCATCGGCGAGTCCCGGAACACCGGGTCGGCCCGCATGTCGCCGAGCAGCACCGGCCGGTCGCCGCCGACCGTGATGCCGGCCGGCGACCACTCGATCGGGGCGCCGCCGGCCTCGCGGAGCAGATCCGGCAGGCCCACCGAGGCCAGCGTGAGCACGGCGTCGTTGAGCACGAGGGCGCAGGCCGCGGCCGAGCAGCCGGCGGCCTCCGAGACGTTCGACATCAGCATGGTGAGGGTGAGCTCGTCGACCGGGTCGGGGTCGCCGAGCAGCGCCGCCACCGCGGACAGCCGCTCCGGGTCGGTGAGCGGGCGGCCCACCGGCACCCGGGAGTCGCGGGCGGCGAGCAGGTCGCGGGCCGCGTCGGCGACCGCGCCCAGCCCGACCGGCATGCTCATCACCTGGTCGAAGACGTCCGCCGCGGCGGCCGGCGCGGCGGCCGAGAGCATCAGCATCGGCAGCGCCGCGGTGGCCTCGTCGGCCCGCAGCCGGCGGGCCACGTCCAGCCCGGTCATGCCGGGCATGTTGTGGTCCAGGATGACGAGGTCGGGGTGCCGTTCGGCGATCATCCGCAGGGCACGCGGGCCGGTGCCCGCCACGTGCACCACGTGGCCGGCCCGGCTCAGCGTGGTGACCAGCAGGTCGGCGACGTCGGTGTCGTCCTCGGCGGCGACGATTACAGCCATGGCACCTCTTCCCTCTCCATTGCGGATCACTTGAGAGTAGGGTCTGCGCAGGTCAGACCCAGTGCGGAGCGGGTGCGAACCGGTTGGCACCCGCGGCGCCCCGGCGGGCCAGGTGCAACCGGACGGCAACCGTCCGCGCAACCGGTTCGCACCTTGAGCGGCGCAGGATCAAAGCTCCCCGGACATAGGAGTTCCATCGTGCGTCTGCGTCGCTTCACCGCCGCCGTGGCGCTTGCCACGGCCGCCACGGTAATGGCTGCCGCGTCCCCCGCCTGGGCCGGTAAGACACCGGCCGCGGCAGGCAAGACACCGGCAGCCGTCAGCACCTTCGGCAAGACACCGGCCGCCAAGCCGGCGAATCCCGCAACCGCGTTCACCGCCAGCGGCACGGTGACCACGGTCAACCTCACCGGCCGCACCGTTACGGTGAAGCCCAAGACCGGCTCGGCCGTGACGATCGCGGTGCCGGCCGCGGCCACGATCGTCGTGAACAAGAGCGGCGGCAGGTTCCTGTCGGACGTCGGGGTCGGTTCCACCGTCACGGTGACCGGAACCGTCAGCGGCACGGCCTACACCGCTACCCGGGTGGAGGTCGCCGGCAAGCCGTCGAACACGGTGAACGGAAAGATCCCCTAAGCCTTACCGCCACCTCGGGAAGGGGGAGCGGTGCGTGCCGGCCCGGTCGGCACGCACCGCTCCAGTCTTTTATGCCGCGACGCACCCGTCGTCGCGGGCCGTGCAGCCGGTGGGCCGGACGGTGACCACCAGCGGGGATGAGGGCGCCGAGCGGTTGCCGGCCTTGTCCCGGGCCACCACGGTGAACTCGTAGCGCTCGGCGCCGCCGAGCCCGCGCACCGCGTAGCTGGCCGAGGTGGTGGTGCCGACCAGCGTCCCGTCGCGGAACACGTCGTAGCCGTCGAGCCCGCTGCCGCCGGTGTCGGTGGAGGCCATCCAGCGCAGCCGCAGCGCCGTCGGGGTGATGCTGGGCGCGGTCGGGGTGCCGGGCGAGCTGGGTGCCGCGCCGTCGGCCGTGCGGTCCGCAAAAGTCAAGCCATAGCCGTACGCGTACAGCCCGGTCTTTCCGTCGCCGCGGTTGACCGGCTGCTGGCCGGGCGACTTCGGCCAGGTCATCGGCAGGCGGCCGGTCGGGGCGTGATCGCCGAACAGCACGTCGGCTACCCCGGCGCCCTCGCTGCCCGGCAGCCACGCGGCGACCAGGGCGTCCCAGCCGGCGACCTCGGCGGCGATGTCCATCGGGCGGCCGGAGACCAGCACCACGATGACCGGGACGCCGGCCGCGCGCAGCCTGGCCAGCACGGCCCGGTCCTCGTCGTCCAGGCCGAGGCCGGCTGGGCGGTCGCCCTCGTACTCGGCGTACGGCGTCTCCCCGAGCACGGCGATCGCGGCCCGGTAGGTCGTGTCGACTCCCGCGCCGTCCCGGGCGTACGTGATCTGCGTGCCGGAACCCACCGCCTGCCGGATGCCTTCGACGATGGTGGTGCCCGGCACGGTGTCGCCGCTCTCGCCCTGCCAGGTCAGCGTCCAGCCGCCGCTCTGGTTGCCGATGTCGTCGGCGCTCTTGCCGGCCACGAAGATCTTGCCGCCACCCTTGGCCAGGGGCAGCACGTCGTTCTCGTTCTTCAGCAGGACCTGCGACTCGCGGACGGCCTGGCGGGCCAGGGTCCGGTGTTCGGCGCTGCCGATCGTCTCGGCGAACGACCGGTCCGCGTACGGCTGCTCGAAAAGACCGATGTTGATCTTCTGGGTGAGGATGCGGCGGTTCGCGTCGTCCACCCGGGACATCGGGATCTCGCCGGACTCGACCGCCTCGGTCAGATATCCGACGAACTCTTGCCAGTCCCGCGGGACCATCAGCATGTCGAGGCCGGCGTTCACGGCGGTGACCACCTCGGCCCTGGTGAAGCCCTCCTTGCCGTCCAGCTGGTCGATGCCGGCCCAGTCCGAGACCACGAAGCCGGTGAAGCCCAGCTCGGTCTTGAGCACGTCGGTCAACAGGAACTTGTGGCCGTGCAGCTTGTCGCCGTTCCAGCTGCTGAACGAGACCATCACCGAGCCGACGCCGCGCTCGACCGCGGCCCGGAACGGCGGCAGGTGGATCTCGCGCAGCTGGGCCTCGGTGAGCGCGGTGTCGCCCTGGTCGTCGCCGCCGGTGGTGCCGCCGTCGCCGACGTAGTGCTTCGCGGTGGCCAGCACCCGCTGCTGGAGCCCGGTGATCACCGAGGTCATCTCGGCGACCAGCGCCGGGTCCTCGCCGAACGACTCGTAGGTGCGGCCCCAGCGGTCGTCGCGGGCCACGCACACACACGGCGCGAAGGTCCAGTCCTGGCCGGCGCCGATCACCTCGTCCGCGGTGGCCGCGCCGATCCGCTCGACCAGGGCCGGGTTGCGGGTGGCGCCCAGGCCGATGTTGTGCGGGAAAATCGTCGAGCCGTGGACGTTGTTGTTGCCGTGCACCGCGTCGATCCCGTACAGGATCGGGATCTTCAACGGGGTGGCCAGGGCGCCGCGCTGGAAGTCGTCGTACATGTCCGCCCAGGCGGCCGGCGTGTTGGTGCGCGGGGCCGAGCCGCCGCCGGACAGCACCGAGCCGAGCCGGTACTCGGTGATCTCGCCGGAGCTCACCCCGGCCCGCTCGGCCTGGGTCATCTGGCCCACCTTGTCGGCGACCGTCATCCGGGCCAGCAGGTCGTCGACGCGCTCGGCGACCGGCAGCGCCGGGTCGAGGTAGGGCAGGTCGGCGGAGGTGGCGGACCGCTCCATCATGGGCCGGACGCCGACCAGCACGGCGACCGCCAGCAGCGCGGCGAGAGCGCCGAGCAGGGCGGTGCGGCGGGTGGCGACACGCATGGGGGACTCCACGGGCAGTAGCGGAAAGCGCAAGTATGGTTACATGGGAGCGCTCCCATCTCAATGTTCCGAGTCATGCGAGTCGGAATAAATCATGAGGAACTGGTACGGTCCCGGCGTGATCGGCGCGAGCTACCGGTTTTTCAGCAGGGGATTGATCGCCTATAACCGGCCGTAACCTACGCCGGGAATAGGAGATAAGACTCCGATCATGTTGTGTGCTGTGCGTGGCAGGTACTTTGTGTCGGGCGCGACTGACGTTGCGCGGAGGAGGTGGCACGGGATGACGACGGACCGGAGCCGGGGAGCCGGCCGGCCGACCCTGGAAGAGGTGGCACTGCGCGCCGGCGTCGGCCGCGGCACCGTCTCCCGGGTGGTGAACGGATCGGCGCAGGTCAGTCCGCGCGCGAAGCAGGCGGTCGAGGAAGCGATCGTCGAGCTCGGCTACGTGCCGAACCGCGCGGCGCGCACGCTGGTCACGCAGCGGACCGACTCGGTGGCTCTGGTCATCTTCGAGTCCGGCGAGCGGTTCTTCGCCGAACCGTTCTTCGGCCGGATCGTGCAGGCCATCTCGTCCGTGCTGGTAGCTCGGAATATGCAGATGGTGCTGATGATCGCCCAGGCACCCGAGGAACGCGCCCGCCTCGAGGGCTACCTCACCCGCCAGCACGTCGACGGCGCGCTGCTGCTCTCGCTGCACGGCGACGACCCGCTGCCGGCGCTGCTCGAGGAACGCGGCGTGGCCACGGTCCGGGCCGGCCGCCCGACCTACGCCGAACGCGGCACCTTCGTCGACGCCGACAACCGCGGCGGCGCCCGCGAGGCGGTGGCCTACCTGCGCCAGCAGGGCCGCCAGTGCATCGCCGCGATCACCGGCGCGCTCGACATGGCCGCCGGTATCGCCCGCCTGGACGGCTACCGCGACGTGGTCGGCGACGGCCCCGTGGCGTTCGGCGACTTCTCCGAGGAGAGCGGCGCGGCGGCGATGCACCGCCTGCTCGAGCACTACCCGCAGATCGACGCGGTCTTCGCCGCCTCCGACATGATGGCGGCCGGCGCCCTGCGCATACTGCGCCAGTACGGCCGCCGCGTCCCCGAGGACGTAGCCGTGATCGGCTTCGACGACTCGGTGATCGCGATGCACACCGACCCGCCGCTGAGCAGCGTCGACCAGCCGATCGCCGAGATGGGCCGCGAGATGGTCCGCCTGCTGCTGGCCAAAATCGACGGCGAGGAAGAGTTCGACAGCGAGATCGTCCTGCCCACCCAACTGGTGATCCGCGGCTCGGCCTGACGTCCGCTTCCGACCACCAGCCGGGCGGTCCGCTCCGGCTCGTCGGTGGTCTTTCGCGCCGGTCCTCGGGCATGCCGCCCGGCGGCGCGCGTGGGTGGGCGCTTCCGGTCCCGCTACCCGGCAGGGCGCTCGTGGTTGTTACAATTCGGCCGCGCCTTCGCGGCCGGGCTCGCGTGCCAGGTCTCTTCCCGCGTTGCGCGAATGGCCGCGCGAACTCTGCGGACGTGTTCCGGCGGAACGTCAATTCGACAAGATCTGCTGGCCGGCGGGCCATCCGGCCCCAGCCCACCAACAAGGCGCGCACAACGCCCGAAACGCCCGACCCCGCGCCGACAGGGCGCCGATCCCCCTGACCGTTTCCGATCAGGAGTGTCGGTCACATGCCGGCGGCTCGTTCGAGGTCGGCCACCCGGGCTCGGATCACGGTGGCCTGGGCTGGGTTCAGCGCGCCCTCGCCGGCCCGGTCGGCGATCTTGTTGCGTAGCTGCTGCAGCTGGGCGTCGATGTTGCCCGCCTTCGCGTCGGCCAGGGGCTGGACGAAGTTGAACAGGTCGGTCGCGATGTCGGGGCGGATCTCGCCGCTGTCCTTGCCGGCCTGGATGGCGGCCTGCAGGCGGCTGAACGCGTCGTTGTAGCTGATCGTCTCGCTCGGCTTGGGGGACGGCGCGGACGGGGCCGCGGACGGCTTTGTGGACGGTGCCGTGGTCGGCGCCACCGGCGGCACCACCGTATAGAGCGGCGTCGGCACCGTGCCGGACGGCGGCGGCGGGGTCGTCGGTCCGGCTTCGACGCGTTCGCGGGGACGGTTCACCACCGCGTACGCCCCGCCGACCGCGACCAGGATGGCCAGCACCGACAGCACCAGCGCCATCCGCCGCTTCGGCGCCGGGGTGATCAGCGCGACCGTGGCGGTCGGCGCCGTGCCGCTCACCACGCTGCGGCCGGGCGGATACATCGCGGTCGGGCGGCTGCCGGGGGTGTGGCGCTGGCCCCTGGTCACGTCGGTGAAGGCCGAGCGCGGGCGGCCGGTGGCCGGGCGGCCGCCGACCACCGCGGCCGCGTCCTCGCTGTTGCGTTCGAGGATGGCCACCTGGTCGGTGTCCACCGCGGCCCAGCCGTCGGCGCCGTCGCCGCGCTGGCGCACCGGCACCAGGACCGGCAGCACCACGGGGGCGCCGGTGGCGGGGTCTTCGGCCGGCTCGCCGTCGGGCTGGTCGGCCAGCCACAGCGCGGTCAGGTCGAAGCGGATCTGGTCGGCGCCGGGGCGCTCGTTCGGGTCCTCGTCGAGGCAGCGGTCGACCACCGCGCGGAACGGCTCGGGCAGCGTGTCGGGCATGGTGCCGGGGCCGGACTTGCGGGCCTCGGCGAGTTCCTCCCAGGTGTCCACCGGGTACGGCGGGTCGCCGGTGACCATTTCGAAGAGGAGCACGCCCAGGCCGTACACGTCGGTGGCCGGTTCGGCGGGCATGCCGTCGAGGCGTTCCGGAGCGACGTACGCGGGGGTGCCGAAGGTGGAGCCGGTGTCGTCGTCGTCCGGTTCGCCGGCGGCCGCGCTGATGCCGAAGTCGAGGATCTTGACGCCGTTCGGGGTGAGCATGACGTTGCCGGGCTTGATGTCGCGGTGCACCACGCCGCTCGCGTGGGCGGCGGCCAGCGCGTCGGCGACGGCCGCGCCCACCCGGGCCGCCTCCGGCCACTCGAAGGTCTCGCGTTCCAGCCGCGCCGCGACGGTCTCGCCGGCCAGCAGTTCCATCACCACGAACGGCGCCACCGTGCCGTCGGAGCGGACCGCCTCGCGGTAGTCGTGCACCGCGGCGATGTTGGGGTGCGACAGCTTCGCCGCCATCCGTGCCTCGCGCCACGCGACCTGCGGGCCGGTCGGCAGCTTGATCGCGACTGGGCGTCCGAGCAGCTCATCCCGGGCATGCCAGATCTCCGCCATGCCCCCGGTCTCGAGGAGTGTGACAAGGCGGTAGCGGGTCGCCAGGAGGGTTCCCGCGCTGGGCCAGTCATCGCTCATTGACGAACATTCGCCCGGCTCGGCCCCAAGTGTCAACCTCGGCGGCTACCGCGTTTCATGATCTGCCGCTGCGTGTCGTACGCGCTACCAGCCGTGGTCAATCGCGTTGATTTCTACCCAGTCGACATCACCCGCGAAGTAGTCGCACCCGACCTTGACCTGATCGCAGTCGACCTTTCCGCCGATGGACAGCGGCCACCGGTTGTCGATCTTCCCGGTGGGGCCGTCGCGGCCGGCCACCTTGACCCCGTCGATGGCCAGCGACACGCCGTCGCGGGTGCGCAGGCACTTCACGACGTGCCAGCGACCGTCGTTGATGGCCCGGGGCGCGGAGACGAGCACAGAGCCCGCGGAACCGCGGAACCAGCACTGCACCCTCCCTCCGGGGATCTGGAGCTTGTAGCTGCCTCCGGAGACCGTTGCCTGCCCCTTCTGGAGCACGTTGCCGAACTTGTGCGTGGTGCGCAGGCGTACCGAAACCATGAAGTCGCGGTCGCCCGGGTCGAGATCGTCGTAGTCGGCCACGGCCACGAGATGTTGCGGGCGGGTCGGCGGAGTGTCGGGTTCCAGACGCTCGAAGCGGTATGCGCCGGCGCCGAGGCCGACCTCGCGACCGATCCGGCCGTGCAGCCCGTTGCCGCTGCGGTCGTACATCACGACCGCGCCGGCCGGCTCGTCCATGGACCAGGACGCCACCGTGCGGGCAGCGTCGGCCCGGGCCGAGGCGGCGGGGGTGAGCAGCGCCGGGGCGGCCAGCAGGACGATCCACCAACGCCGAATCTTCATGCTTTTGTTCTCCCTCACGGATCAGTCAGACCAATCTAATCACGAAATAACGGTCTTAATGGTCAAAGTGGAAAGTGAGGTCGCCCGGCTGCCTGACGGCGTTGGAGCGCCGCGGGGCGGATGACATGATGTCCCCGTCCGGCCACCAAGAGAGGCCTGCCACGGAGGGACAAAGCGCGCGGATGGCTCGGTTTTCGGCGACCACGATCGAGGAGCCCGGCGGCGTGCGCCTGGCTCTGGCCGGCGATTGCGACCTCGCCGTCCGGGACGAACTCAGCGCCGCCCTGCTGGCCGCTGTGGGTCGCGCCGACACCGTGATCGTCGACCTGGCCGGCGTGGAGTTCCTGGACTCGACCGGGGTGCACGGGCTGGTGGCCGCCCACCACGCGGCACGCGGGCGCGGCGGCCGGCTCTATGTCGAAAATCCGACCGGCGCGGTTGCCACCGTGCTCGACCTGACCGGGGTCGGCAACCTGCTCAGCCCCAGCGCCGAGACCGGGGGATAGCACGTGGTCACTCCGGGCGAACAGCCCTCGCCCCCCGCCGTGCGGCCCGCCGAGATCCCGTACGCGAAACCCGCGGACCTCGCGGTGGTCCGCGAGTTCGTGCGCACCGAGGCCGAATCGCTCGGCCTGCCCCGGCTGCGCGCCGACCTGCTGACCGTGGCGGTGAGCGAGCTGGCGACGAACACGCTCCAGCACACCGACGGCGGCGGCGTGGTGCGGATCTGGGCCGAGCCGGGCCGGGTCTGCTGCGAGGTGGTCGACCACGGCGCGTCTCCGGGTTTCGGCCGGGACATGCCGTCCGCCAACGAGGTGCGCGGCCGCGGCCTGGCGATCGTCGAGCGCATCTGCGACGAGGTCGGCACCGACATCGGCCCGGCCGGCACGTCGGTCCGGCTCGGCATGCGGAACTGATCCGTCGGACTGGCCCCGTCAAGACAGGCCCCGTCAAGACAGGACGCGCACCGCCACCGTGCACGTGTCGTCGTCCGGGCTGGGCCGGTTGAGCCGGGCGGCCAGCTTGGGCAGGGCTTGCTCCGGCGGTTCGGCCGAGGCCGCCGCCAGCGTCTCGAGCACCTCGGTGAGCAGGGCCGGCTGCGTCGGTACCCGGCGTTCGATCAGCCCGTCGGTGTAGAACAGCAGCAGGTCGCCGGCCGACAGCACCGGGCTCAGCACCTGGTAGGTGGATTCCTCGTCGGCGCCCAGCAGCAGCCCGGCCGGCAGGTCCAGCGGCAGTGCCGTACCCCGGCGGGCCAGCAACGGCGCCGCATGGCCGGCGCGTGCCCAGGTCAGCGCCCGGCTGGCCGGGTGATAGACGGCCAGCACCGCGGTGCCGGTCAGATGCAGCTGCACGCACAGCCGGTTGAGGTGGCGCAGCAGGGTGGCCGGGTCGTCGATGCCGATGGCCAGCCAGCCGATCAGCGCGAACCGCAGGTGGGCCATCCCGTTCGCGGCGGCCAGCCCGTGCCCGGCCATGTCGCCGACCGCCAGCAGCACCCGGCCGTCCGGCAGTTCGTGGGCGTGGTACCAGTCGCCGCCCACCCGGATCGCGCTCTCGGCCGGCAGATAGCTCACCATGACCTGCAGGCCGGGAAGCGGGATCGGGGCCGGCGGCACCGGCTGGATCAGGTGCTGAAGCTGGGCGGCGAGCCGGTGCTCGGCCAGCGCGGTCAGCTCCCGGCTGCGCAGTTGGTCGCTGAGCCGCTCGATCGCCGTACGGGTGTCGATCCTCGCCGTGACGTCCTGGACCACCGCATTGATCTTCAGGGGCGCGCCGGCCGCGTCGGTGATCACGTCGGAGAGGATGCGCAGGTGCTTGACCGTCGAGCCGATCCGGAAGCGTACGGTCACATCGGAGACCTCGCCCTGACCCAGCGTCTGCCAGGCCGCCTCGGCGAAACCACGATCCTCCGGGTCCATCGCCCGGGCCTGGTCGGAGCGCGACATCGGGCCCAGCCCGGGGTCGCGTTCGAAGATCCGGTACATCCCGGGCGACCAGGAGTTCTCCGCGGTGGTCAGGTCGTACTCGGTCCAGCCGAGGTTGCCGAGCAGCTCGGTGCGCTCGATCCGGCGGCGGTCCTCGTCGAGCCGCTGCCACCAGACCAGCAGCCCGCCGAGCACACGGTGCACGGACACGTCGAAGAGGGTGTTCGGGACGATGCCGGCGCGTTCCTCGTGATAGCGGAACTCGCGCAGCTCGCCGGGCTCACCGGTGCGCTGCACGTCGAGGTAGAGCTGCCAGAGCGGCCCGCCCACGATGCGCGGATAGAGCTCGCTGAGCCGGTGGTGGACCCGGCTGGCGCCGCGGCGGTAGATGTCGTTGTCGGCGCCACCGGTTGCGGCCACCTCGAAGTCGGTCACCGTGCCGTCCGGGCCGGTCACCGGCAGCAGCCAGGAGCAGCCCGCCGGGATGACCGACAGTAATTCCCGCACGACCTCCCGCACGGCGTCATCTCCCACGCCCTCAGGGTAGTCGTGTGACCCCGTTTTCCCGCATCGGCCACACCACCTTTCGCGGTTCGCGGTTTACGGCGAACGGGTGATTGGCGAACGCAGTGGACGGTTCATTAACCACCCCTTTAGCAGGGCTGTCGCGGACGTCAAGACCCGGTCGGGTAACCGCCTTATCACGCTCCGCTTCCTGTCGCGAAATTCCTGCTCAGCTTGATAGCATCCCGGCCGAATCTCGCGAGTGCCCGTGCGAGTGCGTACGGAGGTCTTTCTTTTGTCCGACAACCGCATGAAGGATCGAGTCAAAGTGCTTCTCAATGGGACGTCAGCGGACAGCCAGACTTCGGAGCATGCAGTGGTCAATCAACCTCCTGCCCACCCGAACCAGGCTCTCCAGGTGCTGACGCTGGCCCAGCGGACCGCCGAGGAGCACGTAGCCCGCGCCCACCACCAGGCCGACAAGATCCGTACGGACGCGCTCGCCGCGGCCGAGCAGATCGCCCGCGACGCCCAGGTGCACGCGCACAACGTCCGCCGCGAGGCGGAGAAGATCCTCACCGACGCCCGCGCCGCCGCCGAGCAGATCGCCCGCGACTCGCACCAGCGCACCGAGGAAGCCCGCCGCACGGCTGAGAAGATCGTCGGGGAGGCCCGCAGCCAGGCCGACCAGATCGGCGAGGACGCCCAGGCCAACGCGGATCACCTCAACCTGCAGGCCCGCCAGCGGTACGACGACGTGGTGGGCAGCCTAGGCACCAAGCGTGAGGCGCTCCAGCAGCAGATCGAGGCGCTCGAGCACTTCGACCGGGAGTACCGCTCCCGGCTGACCACCTTCATGCAGGGCCAGCTGCGGGCCCTCTGGGTCGACCAGCCCCAGATGGCCGGCGAACTGCCGACCCAGCCGCTGGCGCAGACCACGCTCCCCGAGGCGCAGGCCGACACCCACGGCCCGCGGCACGGCGCCACCGACGACGACGCGGTGCCGTCGCAGCGCCAGTCGGAGGAGGAGTTCGACGAGGACCAGGAGGAGCTCAGCGAGCGCTGAGCCGTTCTTCTTTTCGGCCGGCCTGGTTCGTCCAGGCCGGCTTCTTCGTCACCGTGGCCTCGGCCGTACGGTCATTTTCTTGGCGGTATTTGCAATTACCCGGCGAAGCGCGCGCTGCGGGCCATCGTTTTGTACGCGGACAGCGCGGCCTGGTCGGTGTCGAATCGGAAGTTGTGCGGCGACCCCTCCTGGATGTCGGTGTCGAACCACACCACCGCACCCACGGCCGGCGTCGCCGACACCCAGTTCTGGAGCTTGCGGATCCACCCGGCCTTGCCGGCACCGACCGCCGCGGTCTCGCTGAGGATGACCGGCTTGCGCTCCCCGTACGCTTTCACCACGGCCGAGAACAGCGTCTTCGGCGACTCGGCAAAGAAGTTGTAGCCGGAAACCCCCACCCAGTCCACGTACGCGTCCCCCGGGTAGTACTTCTGGAACCGGTTGGCCGCGGTGTCCGGCGCCGAATTCCAGTTCGGACTCCACACCCACGCGACGTTGTCGGCCCCGTGCTCCCCGAATATCCGGTGCATCCGCCGCCAGGCCCGCACATAGTCCGCCGGGTCCCCACCGTTGTGGCTGCCGTCCCACGGGAACCAGTTCCCGTTCATCTCCCAGCCCCACCGCAGCAGGACGGGCCGCTTCATGCCCGCAAGTCGCTTGGCCACCTTGGCGATGTTCGCGTCCGCGCCCCCGCCGTTGACCTCCGGCCAAGCCGTCCCGTGCCACGACACCATCAACACGCTGTCCCGGCCGACCTCCGGCTCCGACGCCGGCACATACCCGCTCCACGGATAGAACCGGTGCACGATCCGCTGTTCCCGCCCGAGCTGCCGCCGCCGCAGCGCCAGACTCTGCCGGAGCGTCATCCCCCCGTGCGCCAGGTAGGACCCGAGCATCACCCGCCCCGCCACCGCCGGCACCGCCCCGCCCCGGAGCTCCCTGACCGCACCTCTCGGCGTGCTCTTCTTCCGGGTGGGTGCCGCAAAACTGGGCAGCGTAACCGGATCCCCCACACTGGGCGTAACCACCGGCTCCGCACCCGACCGCGTTCCGCAAGCAGCCACCGGCAGCGCGGCCCCCAGGAGCCCCAACACCTTGCGACGCTTCACACCCACCCCACGCCTAGCCCCTGACAAGATCCCCGCCCAGCCTGCCTCCGCCGATGTCCGCGCCTGATCCTCCCGACGGCCGTTTTCCTCCTCTGACCAGCCCAAACCCCTTTGGAGGTACGGGCGGCCCACCCCCAACCGCACAGCCGCGAACCCGCCCGAGGCGCCCGCCAGGCGCCGGGTCACCCTCCGCGCCGCCCCGCCGGGCTGTCCATCGGCCACCAGGATCGCCCGTTCCACCCCCTCCAGCACTCTGTCCCGCACAGTCCGTCACGCACCCACGGACCGAGGTGTGACCGATCGGCGCGGCTGGCGAGCAGCCAGTAGTCAGATCCCAGTGACGCATCGCAAAGGCCCATAAGGGGCGAGCCTGTGGGTGCCCCGCGATCTTGGAGAGTTGATGCCCGCTGACGGGTCTTCTTCACGGTGCGAGGGAGGCGCGATGTCGAGTCCCGCCCGGCAGTGCGGCGCTTGTCCAGGCATTTTGCCGCAAACGTCCCCGGCTGGCGCGCGCCGCGACGCGATGTTGTCGATCTGCTGTTCGGGATGTTCGGGGATGACGGTAGATCTCCAAGATCTGGCCTCGGAGGCTCATCGGCGCCCGCCTAAAGCATTACTTGTCGGATATGTTCTCGTTGGACGGCCGCATCATGGGACGACAGGGCCGGGCTGGGATCGTGGTCCGCGGTCGGCAACTGCTCCGCGGTCGCGATCCGGCTGTGCGATCCGGCTGTGCGATCCGGCTGTGCGATCCGGCTGTGCGATCCGGCCCCGCGACCCGGCCCCGCGACTCGGCCTTATATGACGAAATATCGGGCGTGGGGCAGGTTCGACGCGTTCGGGGGCGACGCGTTCGGGGGCGACGCGTTCGAGGGCGACGCGTTCGAGGGCGACGCGTTCGAGGGCGACGCGTTCGGAGGCGACGCGTTCGGAGGCGACGCGTTCGGAGGTATGTCGGGCGGGGGACTGGTGCGTCGAGTGGGTCGGCCTGTGGCGGAGCGCGCCGCCGCCCGCGGGTGTGGATTGCCGGGATGGCCCGCGATCCGGAGCCGCGCGGGAGGTGGGGATGCGGCGTGATTGGGCTACGGCTTGTGGGCCACGGCTGCGTAACCGTCGACCACCACGTCGGTGGGGGCGGTCGGGCGCCACGCCGGGATCGGGACCACGCCCGGTTCGACGATCGTCAAGCCGTCGAAGAAGGCGGCGAAGTCGGCCACCTCGCGCAGGTGGTAGGGGACTGCGCCGCTTTCGTTGTACTGGCGGTGGGATTCTATGACCCGCTCGCTGGTGGCGGTGCCGTCGGACATGGCCAGGAAGCTGCCGGACGGCAGGGCGGCCACCAAGGCCTGGACCAGGGCCCGGGCCTCGGCCGGATCCTGCACGTGGCCCATCACGCCCAGCATCATCAGCGCTATCGGCTTGGTGAAGTCCAGCGTCTTGGCGGCCTCGGCGACTATCGCGTCGGTGTGGTGCAGGTCGTGGTTGATGTACTGGGTTTCGCCCTCCGGGCTGCTCGTCAGGAGGGCGCGGGCGTGCACCAGGACCAGCGGGTCGTTGTCGACGTAGACGATTTTGGCGTCGGGGGCCAGGCGCTGGGCCACCTCGTGGGTGTTGTCGGCGGTGGGGAGGCCGGTGCCCACGTCGAGGAACTGGCGGACCTTCTGCTCGCCGGCCAGGTAGGTGACTGCGCGGCCCAGGAAAGCTCTCGTCTGGCGGGCCGCGTCGACGATTTCCGGGAAGACCGCGCGGACCTGCTCGGCTACGGCGCGGTCGGCGGCGAAGTTGTCCTTGCCGCCGAGCCAGTAGTTCCACACGCGAGCGGAGTGCGGAATGTCGCCGTTGAGCTCGTCAGTCACGGCGACAGTCTTCCGGACAGTCCATCGGGGAGCAAGGGCGGGGGTTTCGTCCACAGCCGATCCTGGACCAGCGACGAACAGCCCGGCGGCGCGGCGCGGGGCGCAACCCCGCGCTCAGCGGTCGCCAGGTCCGTCGACTCGGCGTCGCGCGTACCTCCTAATGTCCTGAAATTTCGGTGATCGCGCGCGCCACGGCCGTCCGGGGACTGGTGAGCACGGGGATCGGCAGGTCGGCCAGCAGGAGGGCGGCGGGGGCCATGCTGGGCTGCGCCAGCACGATCACATCGGCCTGAGCGGCCACCTTGCGCGCGGCGCCGGCCACCATTTGCGCGTACGCATCCAGGTCGCCGGCCTCGAAGTGCGGCCACGCATCGGTGCACAAAACCTCGATCAGCGTGCCGGCGCCCGCGTCGCGCAGCAGGTCGCGGGTGGGCTCGAGCGAGGAGGTGACGGCCACCAGGAGGGCTATCCGGTCGCCCGCCGCCACGGCTGCCTCGGCCATCGGGCGGTCGCCGCGCAGGACCGGAACGCCGGTGTCGGACGTGCGGCGCTCGGCGTGGGCGCCCAGGCTGGAGCAGGTGCAGACGATCACGTCGGCGCCGGCGTCGGCCAGCTCGTGCAGGCGGGCGTCGATGCGGGCGGCCAGGTCAGGGGTGATGCCGCCGGTGCGGGCGCCGGCCAGCAGGCTCGCGTCGACGACGTGCAGGTCCTGCCAGCCGGGCGCCAGCTCCTCGCGCAGGCCGCGGAAGGTGGGCACGTGGATGTTTGCGGTGTGCAGGAACCCGATGGTGGTCACGGTCCAGGATGACACGCCCCGGCGGCCTGCGGTCAGGGGCCGGCGGTCAGTCGGCGTCGGGGTCGCGCAGTGCGGCGACCACGGCATCGGCGAGCTGTTCCGCCTGATCGGGGGTCAGATCAAGATCAAGCGCATGCCGTACGCACGCGTCGCGCAGCTCGGTGATGCGGTCTTCGGTGAGCTCGGCGGGCGGCTCGGCCCCGGGCTTGCGTTTGCGGCGCCAGCGCAGGAAACCCGTGCCGGCCGCGGTGCCGCCGATGACCATGAGCTCGCCGAACGCGGACGACACCGCCTGCAGGATGGCGTCGGAGAACATGGCCGTGTCGATGCCGAAGCTGACCGACGGGGTGAACGGGCCGGTGCGAGTGCGCCACTCGGCCGCGACCTGCTCGTAGTACGGCAGTTCCTCCGGTGCCAGCACCGCGACGGCCCGCCGCGCCGCCGCCGTCACCAGGTCTCTGGCCGGGTCCGCCTGCACCGTCACGCCGCCCCCACGAGTCCGATCGAGTGACACCCATGGTGAACCTACTCGGCAACTATTTGTCGAGGCACTGCTGGACGGCGGCGAGCAGCTGCGTCTTCGAGAAAGGCTTCTCCACCAGGGGCACCTCGGGGTCCAAAGTGCCCTGTGAGGCCAGCGCCGGGCGGGCGTAACCGGACATGAACAGCACCGAGGCGCCGGGGGAGACCTGGGTGAACCGGTCGGCCAGGTCCTTGCCCAGCATGTGCGGCATCACCACGTCGGTGAGCAGCACGTCGATCCGGGGGTGGCCGGCCGCCAGGGTGAGCGCGGTGGGGCCGTCGGCGGCGATCAGCACCTCGTGGCCGGCGCCGGCCAGGATGCGGTAGAGGACGTCGCGCAGGGCCGGCTCGTCCTCGACGGCCAGGATCGTGCCGCGGTGGTAGTCGGCGGGCACCTGCTCGGCGGGGGCCTCGACCTCGGCCGGCTGGGCGTCGGTGCCGGGCAGCAGGATCGTGAACGTGGTGCCGAGGCCCTGCTCGGAGAAGATGCTCAGGTCGCCGCCGGCCGCGGTGACGATGCCGTACACGGTGGCCAGGCCCAGGCCGGTGCCCTTGCCGGCCGGCTTGGTGGTGTAGAACGGCTCGAACGCGCGCTCGATCACCTCGGGCGGCATGCCGGTGCCGGTGTCGCTGACCCGCAGCCGCACGTATTGGCCGGCGTGCAGGTGCGGGCGGCCGGCGGCGTACTCCTGGTCGACCGCGAAGTCGCAGGTCTCGATGGTGATGGTGCCGCCACGTGGCATCGCGTCCCGGGCGTTGACCGCGAGGTTGACCAGCACCTGGTCGAGCTGGCCGGGATCGGCGGTCACCGCGGGCAGGCCCTCGCTCAGCCGCACGTCCAGGGTGATGTGCTCGCCGATGGAGCGGCGCAGCATCTGCTCGACCTCGGTGACCACCTCGTTGAGGTTGAGCGGCCGGGGGCGTACCACCTCCCGCTTGGCGAAGGCGAGCAGCTGGTGGGTCAGGTCGGCGCCGCGCTGGGCGGCCTTGGTGATCTGGGCGGCGTCCCCGGCGATCTCGGCGAGGCCGTGCTCGGCGGCGCTCTCGGCGATGAACGTGGCGTAGTTGCTGATCACCGCGATCAGGTTGTTGAAGTCGTGCGCCACCCCGCCGGCCAGCTGGCCCAGGCCCTCGAGGCGCTGCGCACGCTGCAACTGGGCCTCGACCCGGGCGCGTTCCGCCTCGGCCTGCATCTGGAGGAAGCGTTCCCGGGCCCGGATCCGGTCGGTGATGTCCCGGATCACCGCGCACCGGATCCGGCCGTCGTCGGTGGGCAGCATGCTGACCGACACCTCGACCGGCACGGTGCAGCCGTCGTTGCGGTGCGCCACGGTGGGCGGCTCGTCCGGGTCGGTGCCGGTCGGTGCGCCGAGCGGCAGCGGCGGCACCAGCAGCTTGTCGATCTCCTTGCCGATCAGGCCGTGCCGGGTCAGCCCGAACAGGGTCTCGGCCTGGGTGTTGGCCAGTACCACCCGGCCATCGTCGCCGATCCCGACGAACGCGTCCGGCGCGGCTTCGAGGAGCGCCTGGAAGCTCGACTCGAGGCGTTCCCGGGCGCTGACCGCGCGGGCGATCACGGTGTAGCCGATCATCCCCTCGGCCGGGTCGCACAGCGGCGACATGGCGAGGGTGACCTGCAGCCAGCGCCCGTCCCGGTGCCGGCGGCGGGAACGGAACCGCTCCAGCCGGGCGCCGGCGGCCAGCAGCAGCACCATCTCGCGCTGGTCGGCGTGCCGGTCCTCGGGGATCAGCAGGTCGGCGCTGCGCCCGACGATCTCGGCGGCCGGGTAGCCGAACAGCTCCTCGGCGGCCGGATTCCAGGTGAGCACCGTGAAGTCCCGGTCGATCGTGTAGATCGCGTCGTGGGCGGACCGCACCATGTCCCGCAGCAGCTCCTCCGGCCGCCGTGATTCAGAACCGTGCGTTTCCCCCATAACCGGACCTACATTAACGATTCGGCCCGCCCTCGGTACGGGTTTCCCTACGCTCGCAGAGGTGGACGTGCCGGAGGTGGATCCGCAGCGACCCAGCGGTGCCCGGATCTATGACTACTACCTGGGCGGCCCGCACCACTTCGCGGCCGACCGGCAGGCCGCCGCCGTGGTGCTGGTGACCATCCCCGATCTGCCCGCGGTGCTGCGGGCCGGCCGCGACTTCCTGCGCCGGGCGGTCGCCACGGTAGCCGAGGCGGGCATCGACCAGTACCTGGACCTGGGCGCGGGCATCCCGGCGCCGGGTTCGGTCACCGAGGTGGCGCGGGCGGCCCGGCCGGAGTGCCGGGTGGTGTCGGTGGACGTGGACCCGGTCGCGGTGGTGCACGGCCGGCGGGTCGCGGGCGACGACCCGCACGCGGCGGTGGTGCTCGCCGACCTCACCGACGCCGACACGGTGCTCGGGTCGGAACCGGTGCGCCGGGTGCTCGACCCGGGCCGGCCGGTGTGCCTGCTCGCGGTCGCGGTGGCGCACTTCATCCCGGACACCGAACGGCTGGGGCGGGCGCTGGAGCGCTACCGGGACGCGGCGGCGCCGGGCAGCTACCTGGTGATGTCGCACGCGAGCCACGAGGGCGACCCGCGGGCCGCCGAGCACATCCTGCGGGTCTACAACCGCACCACGTCGCCGATGATGCTGCGGGAGCGCGAGGAGTTCCGGGCCCTGTTCGGCGACTGGCGGCTGCTCCCGCCCGGCATCACCTGCGCGGGGGAATGGCGGCCCGCGGCGGACCAGGACAGCGCCGCGGCGCCCGGCCGCGAGGTCATCGTTGGAGTGGCCGTCAAGCCATAGCGCGAAATCCCCCACATAGCGGACTGGTGGCGGCGCATGCTGGTGGGAACTGTCACCCAGCGTGCCGGAGCGGACATGGCCGTAGTACTCATCGCCGAGGACGACCAGGACATCGCCGTCATACTGACGAGGCTCCTGAAGCGGTCAGGGCACACGGCGCTGCACGCGCCGGACGGTCAGGCGGCGCTCGACCTGGCGGTGGCCTCGCCGCCCGACCTGCTGCTCACCGACCTGGGGATGCCGAGGATGGACGGGCTGGAGCTGACCCGGGCGGTGCGCGCCCACCCGGACCTGGGGTCGCTGCCGATCGTGATGCTCAGCGGCCACCTGCATCCGGGGGATTCCGGGCCGGTGGGGGCGGGGGTATGCGCGGTGCTGCTGAAGCCCTGCCCGAACGACCGGTTGCGCGCGGTGGTGCAGGACCTGATCGATCGCGGGCCGCATGCGCACCAGGGCGCGGACGCGGACTGCCCGGCGCATTGGCCGGTCTCGGCTTAGTTCCTGCCGGGTCCGGTGGCAGTCCTGGTTGTCCACGCCATCCGAACCTTGTCGTCGCTTGATGCAGCGGGCGTGACGAACATATCCGACAAAGAACGCTTTAATCTGACACGAGAGGCCCACCGAGGCCAGATCTTGGCGATTTACGGCCATCGGAGACTGCACGGATCAGTGCCGCCTCAGTGTCAAGGCTCATCCCCGAACAGCAGATCGACAACATCGCGTCGCGGACGAGCGCTAGCGGGGGACGTTTGCGGCAAAAAGGGTCGCGGTGCGGGGTCGCGGTGCGGGGTCGCGGTGCGGGGTCGCGGTGCGGGGTCGCGGTGCGGGGTCGCGGTGCGGGGTCGCGGTGCGGG
>NZ_BOMV01000015.1 GCF_016862375.1 Paractinoplanes rishiriensis
GCGGTGCGGGGTCGCGGTGCGGGGTCGCGGTGCGGGGTCGCGGTGCGGGGTCGCGGTGCGGGGTCGCGGTGCGGGGTCGCGGTGCGGGGTCGATGTCGAGGGCAGGAAAGCCGCGCAAATCAGATTTATCCGGCTAAGGCGCCGCGAACCTCCTCGGCGGTGAGGGGTGAGTCGGCGAGGTGGCGCTCGACGTCGGCCCGGCCGGCTGCGGCGGCATCGGCCGCCGTGGCCGAGGCGATGGCGGCGGTGCGGCCGGCCGTGACGGCCGGGACGGCGGTGCCGAGACCGGGGTGGGTGGCCGGGACGGGCGGGCTGAGGGTGGGGTCCGTGGGTGGGACCGGTGGGCCGAGGGTGGCGTCGGTGGCTGGGACGGGTGGGCTGACGGCGGCGGGGCGGGTGGCCGCTGCCGTGGTGCGGGAGAACCACCACGCCAGCGCCACCAGCAGGGCGGCCGCGGCGATGATGCCGACCACCTGCTGGAGGGCTTCCTCGGCGTTCGCGCTGCCGCGGCTCAGCTCGCGGTCGAGCAGGGTGGCCTGGTGGTCGTGCATGGCGCCGGCCAGGACCACGGTGCGGCCGAAGCGGTCCTCGCCGTCCGCGGCGGCTCGGATGTCCTGGATGATCCGCTGCTGGACCGGGTCCGTGCGGGTCAGGGCAGCCAGCGCGGTCAGGGTGCGGTCGAGTTCGGCCGCGTTGGTGTTGAAGGTCCGCTCGGCCTGCGGGTCCTGGCCGCTCAGGTAGGCGCGCTGGGTCTGGTCCGCCGCGTTCGCCACCAGGGCCAGGTGGCCCACCTCGGCCAGCACCCGCTGGGCGTGCTCGATCGGGCGCTGGGCCTCCACCAGCACGCCCAGCCGGAGCCAGGCGCCGGCGCCGGCCGCCGCCAGGGCGAGCAGGGCGATCGCGAGTACCGCAGACCGATGCAGAGTAGTCATTCCGTAACTTTAGGAAGAATGGGAGGGGGACGTCGGGCAAAGTCTCATCAGGTGCTGCTGCCCTTCCGGCGGGGGCGTGCGTAGGGGGCGAATCATGAGCAACGAGCGACCGACCGTGCTGCTGGTGGACGACGAGTCTGACATTGTCGACGCCCTCGCCCTTCAGCTGCGCCGCGACCACCAGGTGCTGACCGCGGCCGGCGGGGACGACGCCCTGCGGGTGCTGGCCGAGTCGGGGCCGGTGGCCGCCGTGATCAGCGACCTGCGGATGCCGGGCATGGACGGCGTCGAGCTGCTGCGCCGGGTGCAGCTGGAGTACCCGGACACCACCCGGGTGCTGCACACCGCGCAGAGCGACCTGAACGCGGCGATCTCGGCCATCAACGACGGTGGCGTCTACCGCTACCTGTCCAAGCCGGTGAAGACGGACGAGCTGCGGAGCACCGTGCAGGACGCGGTCGCGCTGCACGGGCGTACCACCACCCAGCGGAACCTGCTCGAGACCACCCTGAAGTCCAGTCTGCAGGCGGTCTTCGGCTGCCTCGAGCTGGCCAGCCCGGCCGCGTTCGCCCGGGCCGGCCGGATTCGCACCATGGTGGCCGACCTGTGCGTCGCCATGAAGCTGGCCTCGCTCTGGGAGATCGAGGTCGCCGCGATGGCCTCGCAGCTCGGCGCGGTCACCATCCCGCCGACCGTGCTGCAGAAGATGGACAAGGGCCTGCCCTGCACCGAGGAGGAGCAGGCCATGATCGACGCCATGCCGGGCGTCGGGGTGGAGCTGCTCAAGGGCATCCCGAACCTCGAGGACGTGCTGGAGATCGTGCGCGGCCTCGGTGCGGCCCGGCGGGGTGAGCGGCCGGCCAAACCGTACCCGCCCCTGGTCGAGGCGGCCGTCGACGTGCTGCGGACCGCGATCGACTACGAGACGCTGGAGAGCCGCGGTCTCGAGGTGGAGAACGCGATCACGGTGCTCGAGTGCCGCGAGGACGCCGCCATGCCGGTGCTGTCGGCGCTGCGGGACGTCAAGGGCATCAAGGCCAAAACCGCCGAGAAGGTACGCGGGCTCCGCGTGGTCGATCTCGAAGTCGGCATGCGGGTGGCCGAGGACATCGTGGCCTCGAACGGGCTGGTGCTGATCGGCCGGGGCATGGTGGTGACGTCGCTGCTGCTGGACCGCCTGGACAACTACGCCCGCATGATCGAGATCGTGGAGCCGGTGCTGGCGTTGCCGGGCGCCGGGCCGCTGATACCGGACTACTGGTTCAAGGACTGATCCAGCTCCTGGGCCAGGTCGTCCAGCACGCCGATGACCAGCGCCTGTTCGGCGGCGAGGCGGCCGAGCGTCAGGTCCGGGTCGGGCACGCTGCCGTTCCGGGCGGCGTGCTCCACCTCGGCGAAGATCCCCGCGAGAGTGTCCGCGCCGATGTTCGAGGCGGAGCCCTTGAGCCCGTGCGCGTGGTCGCGCAGCGCCGTCCGGTCGCCGCCGCGCAGCAGTTCGCCGAGCCGCTCGACGCCGTCCGGCGTCTTGCCGACGAACGAGCGGATCAGCCGGGCCAGCAACTCGCGTTCGGCCGCGCTCGGCTGGTCGCCGGCGATGTCGGCCATCCGGGCCCGGATCTCGTCCTCCCGGCTGCGCACATGCATGCGTACATCTTCCGTGCCGCCGGTTGCGGCGCGGGTGCAATTCCTACAGTCACTCCGCGTACGGCCGATTTCCTCAGCGTGACCGACCGCTGGCCGCCCGCACCCCGCCGCTACGTGTACGCCACGTGCGGCATCGTGGCGCTCTCGATGCTCTGGTACGTCGCCGGCCTGCTGGTCGGTGCCGGCCCGGAGATCCTGGCCTACCTACCCGCCCCGATCGCCTCGGCGGTGGGCGCGGTGGCGGTCGCCGCGCTGCTGCGCAAAATACCGATGGACCCGGCCGCCCGCCAGTTCTGGCGCCTGATCCTGGTTCTCGAGGTCTGTGTCGCGCTGGGCCGCGGGATCTTCTGCGTGCAGACTTTCGCCACCTACCCGGCCGGCCCGCCGGCGCCGCTGATTTCCATGCCGCTGCTGCTCGCCGGGCTACTGGCGGCGATCGTGGCGCTGTGCCGGGTGCCGCTGGGCCGGGTCGACCGCGCCGACCGGTGGAAGCAGTGGCTGGACCGGGCGGTCGCGTTCGGCGGTTGCATCACGCTCTTCGTCTTCGCCGTGGTGGCGCCGCTGCACCACCGTCCCGACCCCTGGTCGATGGGCGCGGTGCTGATGGCCGGCCTCACCGTGGTGATGAGCGCCATCGGCATCTGCCGGGTGGTCTCGGTGCCGGGCGGTCCGGTCGACCGGGTCGCGGTCCGGCTGGTCGCCTGCTCGGGTCTGGCCACCGCGGTGTACGCGATGCTCAACGCCCAGTTCGGCGCCGGCGCCGCGACTCTGGGCCAGGCCGTGGTCCTGCCCTTCGGCCCGCTGCTGATCGTGCTGGCCGTGCACCGGCACTGGTCCGCCGCCGGCGCCCGCACGCAGCGTGAGTCCTGGCTGCCGTATCTGACCGTGCTGGCGGTCGACGTGCCGCTGGTGGTCACCGTGTTCCTGCCGATGCACTGGCCGGACCGGCTGGTGGTGGTGCTCGCCGTGGCGGTCACCCTGCTGGCCACCGCGCGCCAGTTCGTCGCGTACCGGGAGAACCGGCGCCTGATCCGGGCCCAGCGCGAGTCCGAGGAGCGGCTGCGCCACGACGCCACCCACGACGCGCTCACCGGGCTGCCCAACCGCGGCCTGTTCCGGGAGCGGCTGGCCGCGGCCCTGGGCGCCGAGGGCGCCACCGTGGTGATCGTCGACCTGGACGACTTCCGCACGGTCAACGAGTCGCTGGGCCACGAGGTCGGCGACGACCTGCTGATCGCGGTGGCCGAGGAGCTGCGCGCGACGGTCGGCTCCGCCGGCCTGCCGGCCCGGCTCGGCGGCGACGAGTTCGCCGTGCTCGTGACCGATCCTGAGGTTTGTGCCGAGGACCTGGTCGCCCGGATCACCACCGTGCTCGGCGGCTCGCTCAGCAGGCACCGCCTGCTCATGCACGCCAGCGCCGGCATCGCGACCGCCCCGGCCGGTACCGCGTTGGACCACGTGATGCGCGACGCCGACACCGCCCTGCACGCCGCCAAGCAGCGCGGCAAGGACAACTGGGTGCGGTTCGCGGCCGGCATGGAACGGCCGGTGCACGCGGACGCCCAGCTTGGCGCCGAGCTGCGCCGAGGACTGGACGACGGTGAGTTCCGGGTGGTCTACCAGCCGCTGGTCGACCTGAACCGCAACCTGGTGACCGGGGTGGAGGCGCTGGTCCGCTGGGCGCACCCGACCCGGGGCATGGTGTCGCCGGCCGACTTCATCCCGGTGGCCGAGCGCACCGGCCTGATCGTGCCGCTGGGCCGGTTCGTGCTGCGCGAGACCTGCCGGCAGGCCGCCGCCTGGCTGGCCGAGTTCGGCCCGGAGGTGGTGCAGAAGGCCGGCCCGAACGTGTCGGCCCGGCAGTTGCACGACCCCGACTTCGTCGACGACGTCCGGGCGGCGCTTGCCGACTCCGGCCTGCCCGGCGAGTTCCTGGTGCTGGAGCTGACCGAATCCGCGGTGCTGCGCGGCCAGCAGGTGTCCCGGGCGCTGCACGAGCTGCACGGCATGGGCGTGCGGCTGGCGCTGGACGACTTCGGCACCGGCGAGTCCTCGCTGAGCCTGCTGCGCGCGTTCCCGGCCTCGATCGTGAAGTTGGACAAGTCGTTCGTCGACGGCATCGAGCTGGACGAACCCGGCTCGCCGGCGGCGATGGCCCGGCAGGCGGTGGCCCGCGCGGTGATCCAGATGGCCGGCGCGCTCGACCTGGACACGGTGGCCGAGGGCATCGAGAACGCCGAGCAGGCGGAGCGGCTGCGGCAGCTGGGCTACTCGCTCGGGCAGGGCTTCCACCTGGCCAAGCCGATGAGCCCGGAGGCGGTCACCCGGATGCTGGCCGACCAGATGCCGGCCGACCAGATGCCGGCCGACCAGATGCCGGCCGACCAGCATCACACCGCCGCGGCATGAGAATTCCTTCACCGGTGGCAAGTTTCGCCGAAACGACACAGGTGGCTCCCGAATCGCGAGTACCCCGGCTCCACCTGGCGGTAGTTGCCGCCATCGTGGCGGCGTCGGCGGTCTGGTTCGTGGTGTGGCGCCTGACCGGGATCGGCCCTGCCGGATACGGCTACCTCGCGGTGCCGGCCGGCGCCGCGGTGGCCTCGCACGCCATGTTCCGGCTGATCCGCGCGGTGCCGATGGACCCCGTGGCGCGCCGCTTCTGGCGCCTCATGGCGGTCGCCTTCGCGCTGGTGACGGCGGGCTTCTCGATCCTCGCGTGGGCATCGTTCACCGGCCCTCAGGAACTGCCGACCATGCCGATGGTGGCGGCGGCGCTGGTCGTCTCGGCGTTCCTGATGGCCATGTGGGCGGTCGGCCGGGTGCCGGTCGGCATCACCAACCGCTCCGAGCGCTGGAAGCAGTGGCTGGACCGGACCATCGCGTTCTTCGGCTGCGGCACCGTGCTGTTCACCTTCGGGATCGCCCCGATGTTCGAGTCGCCGGACCCGTGGAGCCCGCAGGCGCTCACCATGGTGGGGCTGTCCACCGTGATGGCGGTCGGCGGCATCACCAAGGTCTCCTACCTGGGCCGCGGCCCGGTGGACCGGGTGGCGCTGCGCCTGGTCGCGATGACCGGGCTGGTCGGCGCCGGGGTCGCGTTCCTGGCCGCCGACGGTTACGCCGGCATCATGCCGGGCCAGTCCGTGGTCATGCCGCTGGCCCCGCTGATGGCGGCCGCCGCGGTGCGCCGCCAGTGGACCGCCACCGGCGCCCGGCCCCGCCGGGCCAACACCTGGCTGCCCTACCTGGCAATCGCCGCCGTGGACCTGCCGCTGGTGCTGCTGCCGGATCAGCTGGACTGGTCCGGCCGGGCCGCCATCGCGGCCGCCGTGCTGGTCACCGCGCTGGTCGCGGTCCGGCAGTACGTCGCGATCCGGGAGAACGCCCGGCTGCTGCGCGAGAAGCGCGCCTCCGAGGAGCGGCTGCGCCACGAGGTCACCCACGACGGGCTGACCGGGCTGGCCAACCGCGGCCTGTTCCGCGAGCGGCTGGCCGCCGCACTGGACCGGGGCGAGGCCACCGTGCTGCTGGTCGACCTGGACGACTTCAAGACCGTCAACGACTCGCTCGGCCACGAGATCGGCGACCACCTGCTGATCGCGGTGGCCGGCTCGATGCGAACCGCGGTGGGCGCCGAGGGACTGCCGGTCCGGCTCGGCGGTGACGAGTTCGCGGTGCTGATCGACCACTGCCAGAACGGCGCGGTGGACGGCGAGGAGATCGCCGAGCGGGTGCTGGCCGAGTTCGCCGGCCCGATGAGCGCGCACCAGCTGCTGGTGCACGCCAGCATCGGCGTCGCCACGGCACCGGCCGGCACCGCGCTGGACCACCTGCTGCGCGAGGCCGACGTGGCCATGTACGCGGCCAAGCAGCGCGGCAAGGCGAACTGGGTGCGCTACCACGACGGCATGGAGCAGCCGGTGTTCGCGCACGCCCGGATCGGCGGTGAGCTGCGCCGGGCCCTGGACGCCGACGAGTTCCGGGTCTACTACCAGCCGATCATGGACCTGGCCCGGGGCCGGGTGATCGGCGTCGAGGCGCTGGTCCGCTGGCAGCACCCGACCCGCGGGCTGGTGTCGCCGGCCGAGTTCATCCCGGCCGCCGAGGGCACCGGCCTGATCGTGCCGCTGGGCCGCTTCGTGCTGCGCGAGTCGTGCCGGCAGGCCGCCGCCTGGCTGGCCGAGTTCGGGCCGGACGCGCTGCAGAAGGTGGCGCCCAACGTCTCGGTGCGCCAGCTGCACGACCCGGACTTCCGGACCGACGTCCGGGCGGCGCTAGCCGACGCCGGGCTGTCCGCCGACCGGGTGGTTCTCGAGCTCACCGAGTCGGCCGTGCTGCGCGGGCCGCAGGTGCTGCAGACCCTGCACGAGCTGCACGGCATGGGCATCCGGCTGGCGCTGGACGACTTCGGCACCGGCGAGTCGTCGCTCAGCCTGCTGCGCGCGTTCCCCGCCTCGATCGTGAAGCTGGACAAGTCGTTCGTCGACGGCATCGAGCTGGACGAGGAGGGTACGCCCGAGGCGGCCGCCCGGCAGGCGGTGGCCCGCGCGGTGATCCAGATGGCGCGCGCGCTGGACCTGGACACGGTGGCCGAGGGCATCGAGAACCAGGAGCAGGCGGACCGGCTGCTCGGCCTCGGCTACACCCTGGGCCAGGGCTTCCACCTGGCCCGGCCGATGCCGGCCGGGGACCTGACCCGGCTGCTGGCCGAGCAGCGCGACCGCGACCTGGCCGTAGCGGCCTGAGACACGACGGGGCATAGGGTACGGCGATGGACACGGTGGACGACGGCACAGCGACGGCGCGGTCGCTCGGGGACTGGCTGTCCGCGCTGCATTTCGCCGACCTCACCGAGGACCGCGCCACGGCCCGGATCATCGACGCGGTCGCGGCCTGGGGCGAGGCGCAGGGCTGGCGGGTCTACCGCCGGGCGCCGAGCGTGGTGCCGCTGCCGCCGCCGCTCAACGGCACCTCGGTGCTGGACGTGGCCTGCGCCCGTCCGGGCGGCCAGCCGATCGCGATCGAGGTGGATCGGCTCGACCGGCAGCGTACGGTCGACAAGCTGCTGGCCGAGGCCGCGGCCGGGCGGCTCGCCGTCTGGGTGCGCTGGGGCGCCGGCCCGTTCCGGTCGCCGCCGCTGCCGGTGCATCTCGTCACCCGGGAGGCCACGCGGCGCGGCGGCACCTGGCACACGGTGACCGACCTGCCCGCGCCGCGGCACTCCGGTCCCGTCGACGTCGTCGAAGCCGAGGAACTGCCCTGGGAGGCTAAGCCGTGACCGAGAACCCTCAGCACCGGGCGTGGCGGGTGACCGAGCCGATCCACGCCATGATCTACTTCGTGCCGGAGGCCACCGAGGCGTACACCCGGCTCGGCCTGACCCCCGGCGACGGCTACTTCGCGGCGCGCGGTGCCGCGTTCGGGCCGGCCGGCCCGGCCCTGGTCACCGCCACCTTCTACAACTTCAAGCCGGCCCTGGTGGCCCGGGCGCTGCCCGCGGTGTGGTCGGTGACCACGCCGGCGGCCGTGCTGGAGGCCCGGCTGGCCGCGGTGGACGCCGCCCTGACCCGGGGCCTCGGCCCGGACGTGCTGGAGTCGCCCCAGATGGCCGAGGCCGCGCGCCTGGCCCGCCGGGCCGCCGAGGCCGCCGCCGGGCACCCGCAGGGCCGCCCGCTCTTCGCCGCGCACGCCGGGCTGAGCTGGCCGGACCGCCCGCACCTGGTGCTCTGGCACGCGCAGATGCTGCTGCGCGAGTTCCGCGGTGACGGGCACGTGGCGGCGCTGATGGCGGCCGGCCTCAGCGGCCTCGAGTCGATCGTGCTGCACGCCGCGACCGGCGACGTGGACGCCAAGTTCATGCGGGTCAGCCGGGGCTGGCAGCACTCCGAGTGGGACGCCGCGGCGGACGACCTGCGCGAGCGCGGCCTGCTGGACGGCGACAAGATCAGCGACTACGGCCGGGAGCTGCGCGCCGAGATCGAGGCGACGACCGACCGGCTGGCCGCGCCCGCCTACGACGTGATCGGGAACAACGGGTGCACCCGGCTCGCCGAGCTGACCCGGCCCTTCAGTCTGAGGATTGTGAAGGCCGGAATGCTTGATCCGGCCGCCGCACTGCCTCGGCCACAGGGCCGAGGAGGCACCCCGGTGACGACCGAGACCGCGGCGCCCCCCACCGAGGAAGTGGTGAAACGGCGGTCGACGGACCACCCGGTCGACTGGTGGGCACAGTTCCCCGAGGTGTCCGAGAAGTTCGACGCCGCCCTGGTGACCGAGGGCCTGTCCGACCTGATCATGCCGAAGATCAAGTCCCCGCTGCTGCGGCGCGAGGCCGAGATCGCGTCCGCCGTCGTGGTCATGCACCTCAACAAGGCGCACAGCGAGGAACTGGCGGTCCGGGCCCGGAAGGCGGTCGGCCGGCTGGAGGCGACCGTGTCCCGGCTCGACGACCGGTCCACCTCCGACGACACCGGCACCGGCGAGGCGTACGCCCTCGCCCATGCCCTGCGGGGCCGGTGGGCCGAGGCGGCCGCCGCGGCCGAGTCGTTCGTCAGCTACCAGGAGTTGCTCCGGGTGTTCGTGTCGGCGCTGCGCCTGGAGCGGTTCGACCCGGTGCTCACCGTGCGGCTGCTGCGGGCCGGCCAGCACCCAGCCGTCGCGGTGCGGACCGGACTGATCGTCGGCAAGTACGGCTGGTGGCCGGACTGGCTGCTCAAGGTCGTCACCGAGCGGGCGGTGCACGGCCTGCTCGACGAGGACACCATCACGGCCCTCGACCAGTGCGCCTACGCCGAGCTCAGCCCGGCCCAGGCCCGGATGGCCCGGCGGCTGCTGCAGGGCGAGCCGGACCTGATCGAGGCCTCGGCGACCCGGCTCGAGGGCCTGGGCGAGGAGGAGGCGGCGGCGAAGCTGCGCGAGGGCGACCTCACCGCGGTCGCCCTCGCCGCCCGGCTCATCCCGCTGTAAGGGCTACGAGCCACCTTCGTTCAGGGTCACCGCCTGCGGCTGGAACGACGTGCCGGTCACGTCGATTCCGGCCGCCTTGGCCTGGGTGATCGCCTGGTTGATGTAGTCGTTGGTGTAGGCCAGCCCCTCCGGCGCCTTCTTGAGCACGGTGTCGCCGGTCTGGTTCTTGGCGGTCATCGAGATGTCCACGGTCTGCTTCCAGGACGCCTCGTCCACCACACCGATCCCGGCCGGCGACGGCCAGATCAGCTTGTTCACCTCGTTCATCTGCCACAGCTGGTGGCTCTTGCCGAGCTTGGAACCCTTGGCCACCACCAGGTCGCGGCACTTCTCGGCGTTGTCCCGGCAGAACGCCCAGCCCTTGATCGTGCCGAGCAGGAACTTCACGGTCTGCTGCTGGTACGCCGGATCGTTGAGCTTCTCGGTGTTGGCCCAGACCGAGTCCTGCAGCATCGCCGAGGCGTTCGTCTTCCAGTCGATGACCGCGAAGTCGTCGGCCGTGTAGAGCTTGCCGGTCTGCGGGTTCTTGGCCTCCAGCAGCTGGGCGTACTCGTTGTAGCTCATCGCCTGGGCGGCGTCGATCTCCCGCTTGAGCAGCGCCTGCATGTCGAACTGCTGCTGCACCAGGGTGACGTCCTTGCCCGGGTCGAGCCCGGCCTTGGTCATCCCGGCGAACAGCTCGAACTCGTTGCCGAAGCCCCAGTTGCCGATCTTTTTGCCCTTGAACTGGGCCGGCGAGGTGATCCCCGAGTCCTTCCAGACCACCTGGTACGTGCCGGAGCGCGCGAAGATCTGGCCGACGTCGGTGATGCCCGCGCCGGACTCGCGGGAGGCCAGCGCCTTGGGCACCCAGGCGATCGCGTAGTCGGCCTTGCCCTGGGCCAGCACGGTCTGCGGCACGATGTCGACCGCACCCTCGAGCAGCTGCACGTCGAGGCCCTGCTCCTGGTAGAAGCCCTGGTCGACGGCCGCGATGTAGCCGGCGAACTGGGCCTGGAAGAACCACTGGAGCTGGAGTTTCACCGGGGCGAGCGCCCCGCCGCTGCCGCCCGGCGCGGGCGTGGTGGTGTTCTGGTCGGCCGTGCCGCAGCCGGCGAGCAGCGCGGTAGCGACGGCAACAGCGGTAAATATACGAAATCGTGGCACAGGAACCTCCCGAGGAATGACAACAGGCCGGGTCAGGCGATCAGGCGCTGGCGCCAGGGCATCGCCAGCCGCTCCAGCAGGAGCGTGGTGAGATAGAAGGTCAGTCCGAGCAGGCAGGCGCCGACCACGAAGGCCCAGGCACGGGAGTAGGCGGTGAACGCGGCCGCGGAGGTGATCCGCGACCCGAGACCGCTCTGCAGGCCGCCGAAGTACTCGGCGACGACTGCGGCGATGACGGCCAGCGACGACGCCTGTCGCAGGCCGGTGAAGACGTAGGGGAGGGCGCCGGGCAGCCGCACCTTCACCGCGAAGGTCCAGCCGCTGGCCGCGTACGTGTGCATGAGCTCGCGGTGGATCGGGTCGACCTCGCGCAGGCCGCGCAGGGTGTTGATGAAGACCGGGAAGAACACGATGATCGCGGTGACCAGCCGGCGGGGCAGGCTGCTGGTCGACTCGAACATGTTGTTGAGGATCGGGGCCAGCGCGATGATCGGCAGCGCGTTCAGCACCGCCGCGAACGGGATGGAGATCTCGCCGATCGCCCGGAACCGGCTCGCCGCCATCGCCGCGAGCACCCCGGCGACGGCTCCGCAGATCAACCCGACCAGCGCGTTGGCGCCGCTGGCCAGGGCCGCCTCCCAGACGTTGCGGCGCTGCTCGACCAGCTGTCCCCAGATCGCCGACGGCGCCGGCAGGATGAACGGCGCGATCCGGCCGAGCGTGACGGTCAGCTCCCAGCCCACGATCGCCAGCACCCCGACCAGCAGCGGCGGGAGCCCGGCCCGCACCCACTTCATCGCGCGTCCGCCCGCTGGGACGGCACCCCGCGCAATTCCTGGCGCACCGAGGTGACGTAGCCGAAGTACCGGTCGGACTGGCGGGCCGCGTCGTCGCGGGCCGGCAGGTCCACGTCGATCGCCGCGGTGATCCGGCCGGGCCGGGCCGACATCACCACCACCCGGTCGGACAGGAACACCGCCTCGGAGATCGAGTGCGTGACGAACACCGTGCTGGTGCCGGTCTGGGCGCAGATGCCGAGCAGCTCGGACTGCAGGCGCTCGCGGGTCATCTCGTCCAGCGCGCCGAACGGCTCGTCCATCAGCAACAGCGGCGGCTGTACGGCGAGCGCCCGCGCGATGGCGACCCGCTGCTGCATGCCGCCGGACAGCTGGGCCGGGTAGTGCCCGGCGAACTCGGCCAGCCCGACCAGGGCCAGCATCTCCTCAGCACGCGCCCTGCGGCCGGCGCGGGACAGGCCGCGCAGCTCCAGCGGCAGCTCCACGTTGCGCAGCACGGTCCGCCACTCGAACAGCCCGGCCTGCTGGAAGGCGATGCCGTAGTCCTGGTCGCGGCGGGCCTGGCCGGCGTTCTTGCCGGCCACCGTCACGGTGCCGGTGGTCGGCTCGATCAGGTCGGCGATCAGCCGCAGCAGCGTGCTCTTGCCGCACCCGGACGGCCCGATCAGCGAGACGAACTCGCCGCCGGCCACGGTCAGTTCGACCTCGGACAGCGCCGTGACCTCGTCGGCACGACCCTGGTTGAAGACCTTCGTCACCTTGTCCACGACAACCGCGGTCACTGTTCCTCCTTAGCTGTGCCCTTCTGGCCCTCGCCGGCGAGGCCGTCCGTCGGTGCGGCCGGGTGCCGCTCGGTGCGGGCGATCACAGGGTGACCACCTCCACGTGCCTCCGGTGCCGCATCAGCGGCCGTTCGAGCAGGCTCACCGCACCGGCCACCAGGAGGCCGAGCAGCGCGGCACCGAGCATCGCGGTGTAGACCTTCGCGGGGTCGCTGGTCGCCTCCCGGGAGTACTCGATGATCAGGCGGCCGATCCCGCCGCGGGTGCCGGTGGAGATCTCGCCGACCACCGCGCCCACCACGGCGGCCGCGCCGGCCAGGCGGAGCGCCGGGAACAGGTAAGGCAAAGCGGCCGGCAGCCGGAGCTTGGCCAGCGTGCGCCACCACCCGGCGGCGTAGCTGCGCATCAGCTCGACGCCGCTCGCGGACGGCGACTGCAGGCCGCGCAGCATGCCCACCGCGACCGGGAAGAAAGCCAGGTAGGCGGCGATCACCGCGACCGTCATCCATTCCGCCCACAGCACGCTCCACCCGGCCACCAGCGGCGCGAGCGCCACCAGCGGCACCGTCTGGGAGAGGATCACGTACGGGAGCAGGCCGCGCTCGACGATGCGGAACCGCTGCATCACCATCGCCAGCAGCAGCCCCACGAACGCGCCCGCCGCGAAACCGGCCGCCGTGATGCCGGCCGTGAACAGGCACGCCTGCAGCACCACGATCCAGACCGGCCGGCCGCCCGTGAGTTCGGGGCGGCCGAGCCGGTCCAGCACCGTCCACAGGTGCGGCATGGACAGGTCGTCGGCGCGCGGCAGCACCCGCACCCCGAACAGCACGGTGCCGTCCGGGCTGCCGACGACCTTGTAGCCCTCCCAGAGCGCCGCGAAGAGCGCGACGCCGGCCAGGGCGAACAGCACCCTTCTCACGTGAGCGCCGGGATGATCTGCGATCCGTAGGCCGCCAGGGTCTCCTCCTTGGCGTCGTGCTGCAGATAGACCGCGAACTGGTCGACGCCCAGGTCGCGCAGTTCGTGCAGCCGTTTCAGGTGGTTCTCGACCGGGCCCAGGACGCAGAACCGGTCGACCACCTCGTCCGGCACGAACGTGGTGTGGGTGTTGCCGGCCTTGCCGTGCTGCGCGTAGTCGTAGCCCTGGCGCTCCTTGATGTAGTCGGTGAGCACCTGCGGCACCGCGCCGTCCGCGCCGTACCGGGCCACGATGTCGGCCACGTGGTTGCCGACCATGCCGCCGAACCACCGGGTCTGCTCGCGCTGATGGGCCAGGTCGTCGCCGACGTACGCGGGCGCCGCCACGCAGAACTTGATCGACATGGGATCCCGGCCGGCCCGCTCGGCGGCCGCGCGCACCGCGCCGATCATCCAGGCCGCGATGTCCGGGTCGGCCAGTTGCAGGATGTACCCGTCGCCGACCTCGCCGGTCAGGGCCAGGGCCTTGGGCCCGTACGCGGCCACCCAGACCTCGAGGCGGCTGTCCGGTGCCCAGGCGAACCGCAGCTCCCGGTCGCGCAGGCGCACCTGCTCGCCGTTCGCCAATCCCTTGATCACCTGGACCGACTCACGGAGCTGGCCCAGCGTCTGCGGCTGGGCGCCGAGCACCCGCAGCGCCGAGTCGCCCCGGCCGATTCCGCAGATGGTCCGGTTGCCGTACATCTCGTTGAGCGTGGCGAACAGCGACGCGATGACCGTCCAGTCCCGGGTGCCCGGGTTGGTGACCATCGGGCCGACGATCACCCGCTCGGTCTCGTCGAGGATCTTGGAGTAGATGACGAACGGCTCCTGCCAGAGCACGTGCGAGTCGAACGTCCACACGTGGCTGAAGCCGGCCGCCTCGGCCTTCTTCGCCAGCTCGACCACCCGCAGCGCGGGCGGGTCGTTCTGCAGCACTACACCGATGTCCATCCCCACCCCCTCACCGCAGGTAACTGGACAGCGCGCGGGGGACGTACTTGCCGCGGCCGGCCCGCCCGGTGTACTCGCCGCCGGAGCTGATCACTTCGCCGCGGGACAGCACGGTGTCGACCCGGCCGTCGATCTCCCAGCCCTCCCAGGCGGAGTGGTCCATGTTCATGTGGTGCGTCTCCACGCTGATCCGGGTGTGCCCGCCCGGGTCGTACACCACGATGTCGGCGTCCGAGCCGGGCGCGATGATGCCCTTGCGCGGATAGAGGCCGAACATCCGGGCCGGCGTGGTGGCGATCGTCTCGACCCAGCGCTCCAGCGACAGCTTGCCGTCGACCACGCCCTGGTAGAGCAGGTCCACCCGGTGCTCGACGCTGCCGATCCCGTTCGGGATCTTGGAGAAGTCGCCGAGGCCGAGCTCCTTCTGGTCCTTGAAGCAGAACGGGCAGTGGTCGGTGGACACCACGGACAGGTCGTTGGTGCGCAGGCCCTGCCACAGGTCGGCGCGGTGCGGCTCGTGCTTGCTGCGCAGCGGCGTCGAGCAGACCCACTTGGCGCCCTCGAAGCCGGGCGCGCCCAGCTGGTCCTCGAGGGTCAGGTAGAGGTACTGCGGGCAGGTCTCGGCGAACACGTTGCGGCCCAGGTCGCGGGCGGCCTTCACCTGCTCCAGGGCCTTGGACGCGCTCAGGTGCACGATGTAGAGCGGGCAGTCGGCGGCCACGCTGGCCAGCCAGATCGCCCGGCTGGTCGCCTCGGCCTCCAGCTCCTGCGGCCGGGTCAGGCCGTGGTGGACCGGATCCGTCTCGCCGCGTTCCAGGGCCTGCTTGACCAGCACGTCGATGGCCGGGCCGTTCTCGGCGTGCATCATGATCATGGCGCCGTTCTCACGGGCCTTCTGCATGGCCCGCAGGATCTGGCCGTCGTCCGAGTAGAAGACGCCCGGGTACGCCATGAACAGCTTGAAGCTGGTGATGCCCTCGTTGGCCACCAGGTGGTCCATGGCCTTGAGTGCGTCGTCGTCCACGCCCCCGATGATCATGTGGAACGCGTAGTCGATGTGGCAGTTGCCGTCCGCCTTGCCGTGCCAGGCGGCCAGGCCGTCCTGCACGACCTCGCCGTACCGCTGCACCGCGAAGTCGACGATCGTGGTGGTCCCGCCGATCGCCGCCGCCCTGGTGCCGGTGTCGAACGTGTCGCTGGCGTGGGTGCCGCCGAACGGCAGTTCCATGTGGGTGTGCGCGTCGACCGCGCCCGGGATCACGTACTTGCCGGTCGCGTCGATGACCTCGGGCCCCTCCGCAGGACCCTGGCCGGGCGCGAAGATCGCGGCGACGGTCTCGCCGTCCACCAGCACGTCGGCGGGGTAGGCGCCGGACGGCCCGACGACCGTCCCGCCCTTGATCAGGATGCTCACGGCTGCACCAGCCCGTCGTAGGAGTCGGGGCGGCGGTCGCGGTAGAACTGCCAGCGGTCGCGGACCGTCCCGAGCAGCGAGAGGTCGAGGTCGCGGACGATCAGCTCGGGGTTGTGGGTGTCGGCCACCTCACCTACGAACTTGCCCTCGGGGTCGACGAAGTAGGTCTGGCCGTAGAAATCGTTGTCGCCCAGCGGCTCGGTGCCGACCCGGTTGATCGCCCCGATGAAGTACTCGTTCGCCACCGCGCTGGCCGGCTGTTCCAGCTGCCAGAGGTAGGACGAGAGGCCGCGGCTGGTGGCCGACGGGTTGAAGACGATCTTGGCGCCGTTCAGGCCGAGCGCCCGCCAGCCCTCGGGGAAGTGCCGGTCGTAGCAGATGTAGACGCCGATCCGGCCCACCGCGGTGTCGAAGACCGGGTATCCCAGGTTGCCGGGCCGGAAGTAGAACTTCTCCCAGAAGCCCTTGACCTGCGGAATGTGGTTCTTGCGGTACTTGCCGAGGTACTTGCCGTCGGCGTCGACCACCGCGGCGGTGTTGTAGAGGACGCCCTCCTGCTCCTTCTCGTACATCGGCAGGACCATGACGAGGCCCAGTTCGGCGGCGAGGGCCTGGAAGCGCTCGGTGGTGGGGCCGGGAATCGACTCGGCGTACTCGTAGTAGGCCGCGTCCTGGACCTGGCAGAAGTACGGCCCGTAGAACAGCTCCTGGAAGCAGATCACCTTCGCACCCTGTGCGGCGGCGTCGCGGGCATAGTCCTCGTGTGCCTTGATCATCGATTCCTTGTCGCCCGTCCAGGTGGTCTGGACGAGGGCGGCACGAACGACGTCGGTCATGGCTGCTGCCCCTCTCTCGTATCGCTCGTCAGGCACGGTGGCGCGCCTGTGATCGTCTGTCTACTCCCCGTTATAGACCCTGCGCTAGAGCTTGCATGTCCGGTTCGGATGCCGTAGGACCTTAACGACACACATTCAAGCGGACAATTGCTCGTACGTAACGGAATGTTTCTGGAAGGCAAATTTGCTCGCGCTCATCACGGATGCGGTAGAGGACCGCAGCGCCCGGGGCATCGCGGCCGCCGTCGGGCGCCTGGTCAGTGCGGGCACCCTGCCGGCCGGGAGCCGGCTGCCCACCGTCCGGGACATGGCCCGGGAGCTGGGGGTCAGCCCGACCACGGTGAGCGAGGCCTGGCAGAGCCTCACCCGGGCCGGCGCGATCCGCACCCGGGGCCGGTCCGGCACGTTCGTGGCCCCGCCCGGCCTGACCCGGCTGGGCCGGCGCTACGTGCAGATGAGCGGGGTGCCGGCCGCGGTCGCCCGGGACCTGTCCACCGGGGTGCCCGACCACGACCTGCTGCCCGACCTCACCGACGCGCTCAAGCGGCTCGGCGACGGCCGGCTGACCAGCAGCTACCTGGACGCTCCGGTGCTGCCGGAGCTCGAGGAGGTGCTCCGCGAGCGCTGGCCGTCCCGGCCCGGGCAGCTCACCGTGGTGGACGGCGCGATGGACGCGCTGGACCGGGTGATCGCGACGGTGGTGCGCTTCGGCGACCGGGTGGTGGTGGAAAACCCGGCCTTCCCGCCGCTGCTCGACCTGCTGCAGGCGGTGGGCGCCACGGTGGTGGGCGTGCCGATGGACGAGCACGGCATCGCGCCCGGACAGCTGCGCGCGCTGCTCGCCGAGTTCCCGGCGAGGGCGCTGTTCCTGCAGCCCCGGGCGCACAACCCGACCGGGATCAGCATGCCGCCGGAGCGGGCCGCGGAACTGGCCGGCGTGCTGGCCGGCTTTCCCGGCGTCGTCGTGGTGGAGGACGACCACGCCGGCGATATCGCCTCGGCGGCGCCGGTCAGCCTCGGCCGGCACCTGCCGGAGCAGACCGTGCACGTGGCCAGCTTCTCCAAGAGCCACGGGCCCGACCTGCGGCTGGCCGCGATCGGCGGGCCGGCCGCGATCGTCGAGCAGGTGGCCGAGCGGCGGCTGCTCGGGCCGGGCTGGTCCAGCCGGTTGCTCCAGGCGGTGCTGCTCGACCTGCTGACCGATCCGGGCGCCACCGCGCAGGTGGCTGCGGCCCGCCACGCGTACCTCCAAAGACGCCGGCAGCTGCTCGCCTGCCTGCACCACCGCGGGGTTACCGCGACCGCCGCAGACGGTATCAACCTGTGGATGGCCGTGGACGACCAGCAGATCGCGCTGGTCGAGCTGGCCGCGCACGGCATCGCGGTGGCGCCCGGCACCCCGTTCTGTGTCACCCCGCTCGGCTCCGACCACGTGCGGGTCACGGCGGGGCTGGTCGCGGACGGGTTCGACGACCTGGCCGGCGCGCTCGCCTCGGCCGCCATCCGGGACAGCCGCGGCAGCGGTACCCGAGCCCGCCCGCATCCGCGCGGCTGGCGCTGACCCTCCGGGAGGTTCCCCCTCATGACCGACGACCTGCTGAGCCGGCACCGCGCGGTGCTGCCGGACTGGATGCCGCTCTACTACGGCGACGCGGCGCTCGAGATCGTGTCCGGCTCCGGCCGCCGGGTGACCGACGCCGCCGGGCGGACCTATCTGGACTTCTTCGGCGGCGTGCTGACCAACATGATCGGGTACGACGTCGCCGAGATCACCGAGGCGGTGCAGCGCCAGCTGTCCACCGGCGTGGTGCACACGTCCACGCTGTACCTGATCCGCCAGCAGGTCGACCTGGCCGAGAAGATCGCCCGGCTGTCCGGCATCCCGGACGCCCGGGTGTTCTTCACCAACTCGGGCACCGAGGCCAACGAGACCGCGCTGCTGATGGCCACCAACGTGCGCCGGTCCAACCAGGTGCTGGCGATCAAGAACAGCTACCACGGCCGCACCTTCGCGACCATGGCGATCACCGGGCACCGGTCCTGGTCGTCCAGTTCGCTCAGCCCGCTGAACGTGTCCTGGCTGTCCTCGGCGGACCGGCTGCGCGGCCGGATGGCCGGGCTTACCGACGGCGACCTGGCCGAGGCGGCCGTCGACGACCTGCGCGAGGTGCTGGCCACGGTCACCGCGGGCGACGTGGCCGCGCTGATCGCCGAGCCGGTTCAGGGCGTCGGCGGCTTCGTCGCGGCGCCGGACGGCGTGCTCGGCGCCTACCACAAGGTGCTGGCCGAGCACGGCATCCTGCTGATCGCCGACGAGGTGCAGACCGGCTGGGGCCGCACCGGCGAGCACTTCTGGGGTTACCAGGCGCACGGCGTCACGCCGGACCTGATCACCTTCGCCAAGGGCATCGGCAACGGTTTCGCGCTCGGTGGCGTGGTCGGGCGGGCCGCGGTGATGAATGCGGTGCCGGCGATCAGCTTCTCCACGTTCGGCGGCAACCCGCTGTCGGCCGCGGCCGGCAACGCGGTCCTCGACTACGTGCTCGACCACGACCTGCAGGCGAACGCGGCCCGGGTGGGCGCGATCCTGCTGGACGGCCTGCGCGCGCTGGCCGCCGCCATCGTGGGGGAGGTGCGCGGCAAGGGGCTGATGGTCGGCGTCGAGTTCGTCCGGCCCGGCACCCGCGAGCCGGACCCGGCCGCCACGGTGCGGGTCTTCGACGAGTGCCGGGCCGGCGGCCTGCTGGTGGGCAAGGGCGGCCTGTACGGCAACGTGGTGCGGATCGGCCCGCCGCTGACCCTGACCGAGGACGAGGCGCGGGAGGGGCTGGCGGTGCTGTCGGGCGCGATCGGGCGGGTCGACAGCGAATATCACTTAGCGTAGCCACGGGACGGATCGGTCGAGCAGCCCGCGGGACTGCAATTCGTGCCGCAGCGGGATCTTCTCGTCGATGTATCCGTCCCAATTCACGCCCCAGTAATTGGCGGTGTGGGTCGCCTCGCCGAGCAGTTGCCGCTGGACCGGCGTGCGATTCAGCCACCAGTCGCCGGTGCGGTCGATAGGCATTTCGTCGAGCGGCCGGATCCACCGGTAGGTGTACCCGACGAAGAGCATCTTGCGGGTCACCGCGCTGCGGTTGACCGACCGCGAGTGCCACAGCCGCCGGTCGAAGACGAACGCATCGCCCGGGTTCGCGGTGATTTCCACGGTGCCGCGCGGGTCCGCTCCGCCGGTCGTGCGCTCGAGGGTGTTGCTCAGATGGCTGCCCGGGATGACCTTGGTGGCGCCGCGTCCGGTCCGGGACAGATCGGACAGCACGTAGGCGACCTTGAGCGACAGCATCGGCCGCGGCTGGCCGACCGCCTCGGTATCCGAGTTCTGCCGGTAACCGTCCTGGTGCCAGCCCCAGACTTGAGAATGCTCGGCAGGCGGCTGCTCGGCGAGCGCGGGCGGGGTGACGTCGAGGTGGTTGTGGTGCGAGTAGATGTTCCAGCCGGCCAGGCCCCAGACGTACGGGAACGTGCCGGGGTGGGTCAGCAGTTCGCCGAACTCGTCGTCCCGGTCGAGGAAGCCGAGCAGGTGCAGGCTGCCGTCCGGCTTGACCCGGCCGGCGGCGCGCTCGGCGGCGTAGACCCGGTCGACCGCGGCCTCGAGCCGCGCCCGGTGCTCCTCGGTGAGTGCCCGGCGAATTAGCAGAATGCCCTGCTGCTGGAAATCTGTCCGCTTTTCCGGCGTGATGGCGTCGAACATTTCCGGTCCCCCCATAATCGTCGTCATGGTTCCCCGGGGAATCGGTTCTCAACGGTGAAGACGGGGTCGGCGGCGGGCCACGTTGCACCTGGTCGTCAAGAAATCGCAAATAGCAGACGGTGATCACTCAGGGTGTTTTGTACGACAAGGGCGAACTTTTGCTGGATCTGAAGAAACTTGGCTTCACTGTGGACGAAACATATCGGTAATCTGCCGGTGGACGCCGTTCAAAGGAGACCGCAATGCCGCCGTCATTGAACCGCCGCCAACTACTCGGTGCCGCCGCTGCAGCCGGCGCCGCCACCTCCCTCGCCGCCACCGCACCGGCCTCGGCCGGCGGCCGCGGCGGCGCGCTGCACCGGGTCCCGCGTGACCAGATCAGCGTGCAGCTTTACACCCTGCGCGGCCAGCTCAACATCGACCTGGAGGGCAGCCTCGCCGAACTGGCCGAGATCGGGTACACCCGGGTCGAGCACGCCGGCTTCGTCGGCCGCACCGCCGCGCAGTTCCGCGCCGCCCTCGACGCCGCCGGCCTGCGCGCCACCTCGGGCCACGTCGGCATCCCGCAGCCCTTCGACGCCGCCGCCTGGGAGCGCGCGCTCGAGGACGCCAACATCGTCGGCAACAGGTTCATCGTGCACCCGTTCTTCGGGCAGACCTCGTCCGGCCCGGTCCGCGACGCCGCGGTCTACCTGGCGTTCGCCCGCGACCTCAACCGGGCCGGCGCACTGGCCCGCCGGGCCGGGCTCAGCTTCGGCTACCACAACCACCAGGCCGAGTTCCTGCGCCAGTCCGGCACCGACCGGACCGGCTTCGACATCCTCACCGGGGAGACCGACCCCCGGCTCGTGCACCTCGAGGTGGACCTGTTCTGGGCGTTCCGCGGCGCCAGCGACCCGGTCGACCTGATCCAGCGCAACCGCGGCCGGATCAAGCAGGTGCACGTCAAGGACCTGGGCGTGAACGGCAGCTTCACCGACCCGGGCGACGGCCTGATCGACTTCGGCCGGATCTTCGCGCGCTCCCGGGAGGCGGGCCTGATCGAATACATCGTCGAGCGGGACGACGCGGGCACCCCGCCGCGCACGCCCGCGGACGCGCTGATCACGGCGGAGGTCGGCTACGACTACCTGGCCGGGCTGCGGTTCTGATGTCCCGCTTCTTCGGACTCGTGAGTTTTGTCGGCGTGGCCGTCCTGGCCGTGCCGACCGCGGCCGTCGCCCACCCAGGGCACGAGTTGCCGCCGGACACCGACTTCCAGAAGGTCACCCTCAACGACTTCCCGGGCGAGCCGATGGCGCTCGCCGTGCTGCCGGACGGCCGGGTGCTGCACACCGCCCGCACCGGCGAGGTGCGCGTGCACGAACCGTCCACCGGCCGCAACGTACTGGCCGCCACGATCCCGGTCTACCAGCACGACGAGGAGGGCGTGCAGGGCGTCGCGGTCGACCCGGACTTCGAGCGCAACAAATGGGTGTACGTGTACTACTCGCCTCCGCTGGACACCCCGCGCGACGATCCGTCCACGCCCACGGTGAACGAGGGCGACGCGCCGGCCAACGGCACGGCCGCCGACTTCGCGCCGTTCCAGGGCTTCCTCCGGCTGTCCCGGTTCAAGCTGGCCGGCAACACCCTGCGGCTGGGCACCGAGCAGAAGATCATCGACGTGCCGACCGACCGCGGCCAGTGCTGCCACGTCGGCGGCAAGATCGATTTCGACAGCCGGGGCAACCTGCTGCTGTCCACCGGGGACGACACCAACCCGTTCTTCTCCGACGGCTACGCGCCGATCGACGAGCGGCCCGGCCGCAACCCGGTCTTCGACGCGCAGCGCTCCGCGGCCAACACCAACGACCTGCGCGGCAAGCTGCTGCGGATCACGGTGGGCCGTACCGGCGGGTACACCGTCCCGCGCGGCAACCTGTTCAAGCCGGGCACGCCGCAGACCCGGCCGGAGATCTACGCGATGGGCCTGCGCAACCCGTTCCGGTTCACCGTGGACCCTTCCAGTGACGTCGTTTACATGGCGGACTACTCGCCGGACGCGCGTAACCCGAACCCGGCCCGCGGTCCCGCCGGGCACGGCCGCTGGATGGTCATCGACAGGCCGGCGAACTACGGCTGGCCGTACTGCGTCGCGCCGGACATGCCCTACGTGGACTACGACTTCGGCACCGGCACCTCGGGCGCGCCGTTCAACTGCGCGGCACCGGTCAACGACTCGCCCAACAACACCGGCCGGCGCAACCTGCCACCGGTGGAGAAGGCCGAGGTCATTTACTCGTACGGGCTCAGCAGTGAATTTCCCGGGCTGGCGACCGGCGGCATCGGGCCGATGGGCGGGCCGGCGTACGACTACTCGCCGCGGAACCGGTCGCGGATCAAGTGGCCGGCCTCGTACGACGGCCTGCCGCTGTTCGCCGAGTGGACCCGCGACTACGTCAAGGCGTTCCACCTGGACCGCCGCAACCGGGTGACCCAGATCGACGCGGTGCTGCCGTCGCTGGTCTTCGACAACCCGATGGACCTGGAGTTCGGGCCGGACGGCGCGCTCTACGTGCTGGAGTACGGCGACGGCTTCTTCAACGAGAACCCGGACGCCCAGCTGTCCCGGTTCGACTTCGTGCGCGGCAACCGGACCCCGATCCCGCGGGCCGCCGCCACACCCGCGTCGGGCGAGGCGCCGCTCACCGTGGCGTTCTCCAGCGCCGGCACCACCGACCCGGACGGCGACGCGCTGCGCTACGCGTGGGACTTCGACGCCGACGGCCGGGTCGACTCGCGCTCGCCGAACGCCACCTACACGTTCACCGAGAACGGCAACTACCGGCCGACGCTGAAGGTCACCGACAGCACCGGCCGCTCCGCCTCGGCCGAGGTGATCCTCCCGGTCGGCACGCTGGCCCCGGTGGTCACCTTCGTGACGCCGACCGAGGACGACGCGTTCGCCTTCGGCGACACGGTCACCTACCAGGTCTCGGTCGTCGACGACCAGCCGGTCGACTGCGCCCGGGTCACGGTCAGCTACATCCTCGGCCACGACGAGCACGGTCACCCACTCTCGCAGAGCTCCGGCTGCACCGGCTCAATCACCACTTTCGTCGACCCCGGCCACGCCGGCGCCGGCAACCTCACCGCGGTCTTCGTGGCGTCGTACACCGACACCGGCGTACCGCCGCAGACCGGCACCACCGAGGTGGTGCTCACCCCGACGGCCGGGTAGTGAGTGCAGGGCCAGGACACCGGCCGGTGTCCTGGCCCGCGGAGGTGAGCCGTGCGCGGTCAGGCACCGGCGCGCTCGATCCGCACCGTGAACCGGCGGCCTCACCCGCGCCGTGCGGTGCGAGGAAGTCACTGACGATGGGTGTACTGCTGGTAACTCGCAGGCCGGCGGCGCTCGCCGTACCGTCGGGGTCGTGGACAACCGAGCCGAGGTGCGCGACTTTCTCACCTCCCGCCGCGCGAAGATCAACCCGGAGCGGGCCGGTCTCCCGGTCACCGGCCAGCGCCGGGTTCCCGGGCTGCGGCGCAGCGAGGTCGCCGCGCTGGCCGGGATGAGCGTGGAGTACTACGCGAAACTTGAACGCGGCACCCTCGCCGGTGTCTCCGCCGGTGTGCTCGACGCGATCGCCCGGGCCCTGCAACTCGACGAGGCGGAACGCGCGCACCTGCTGCGCCTCGCCCACGAGGCCGACGGCAGCAACGCCGTGCTGCGCCCGCGCCGGCGGCCGAAACGGTGGCAGGTCCGGCCCAGCCTGCAGTGGTCGCTCGACGCCGTCACCACCGCGCCGGTGATCGTCGGCAACAACCGCTCGGACCTGCTCGCGGCCAACCCGCTCGGCCGTGCCCTGTACTCCGAGCTCTACACCGGTCCGGCCGGCCCGCCGAACTTCGCCCGCTTCACCTTCCTGGACAGCGCGGCCCGCCGCTTCTACCCGGACTGGGGCCTCGCCGCCGACATGACCGTCGCCAACCTGCGCACCGCGGCCGGCAAGGACCCGCACGACAAGAGCCTGCACGACCTCGTCGGCGAACTGTCCACTCGCAGCGACGACTTCCGCCGCCGCTGGGGCTCGCACGACGTCCGCACCCACGGCACCGGCGTGAAACACTTCCACCACCCCGTGGTCGGCGGCCTCGAACTCGCCTACGAGAGCATGGACCTCCGCGCCGAACCCGATCTGACCATGACCATCTACGCGGCCGAACCGGATTCACCCACCGAGGACGCGCTCCGCCTGCTCGCCTCCTGGGCCGCCTCGCAGCAGCCGGTCGCGGCCGAGCGGCCGGCGAACGGAAGATGAACGGGACGCTAACGGCCGGGTTCGGATGAATCGGGCCGTTAGCTGACCGTGAGGTTTTGGCAACGGATGGGCGACTTTAGGGAAACATGAGGTTAACGAAGGCCGAACTTCGAAAAGGCTGTGTTCACCCTCTAGAAAACCGCTGGTCATCCGGGCGAAGATCGCCCGCGTGACACAAGCTACGGTTGTGCTCGCTCTGGTCGTCGTGACTGCCCTGGCATTCGATTTCACCAACGGCTTCCACGACACGGCGAACGCGATGGCCACGTCCATCGCCACCAAGGCCCTCCGGCCCAAGACCGCAGTTGCCCTCTCCGGGGTGCTCAACCTCATCGGCGCCTTCCTCTCGGTGGAGGTCGCGCTCACGGTCACCAACGCGGTGGTCAAGATCCAAAATTCGGACGGTACGCCCCGGGAGTCGCTGACGTCCGACGGTGGCACAGCGCTCCTGCTGATCATCCTGGCCGGCCTGGTCGGCGGGATCATCTGGAACCTGCTCACCTGGCTGTTCGGCCTGCCCTCCAGTTCGTCGCACGCGCTGTTCGGCGGCCTGGTCGGCGCCACCATCGCGGGCCTGGGCTGGGCCGGCGTCAACTGGAACGGCAACGGCTCGAAGCTGGACGGGGTGGTCGGCAAGGTGCTGCTGCCCGCGGTCATCTCGCCGGTGATCGCCGGTGTCGTCGCGGCCCTGGGCACCTGGTTCATCTACAAGCTCAGCGTCGGGATCGCCCAGCGCTTCACCGACCAGGGCTTCCGGTGGGGCCAGATCGGCAGCGCCTCGCTGGTCTCGCTGGCGCACGGCACCAACGACGCGCAGAAGACCATGGGCGTCATCACGCTCGCCCTGTTCGCGACCGGGGACTGGACCGACACCCACAACATCCCGTTCTGGGTCAAGGTGTCGTGTGCCGTCGCCATCGCGCTCGGCACCTACCTGGGCGGCTGGCGGATCATCCGCACCCTGGGCAAGGGCCTCACCGACATCGCCCCGGCGCAGGGCATGGCCGCCCAGTCCGGCGCCGCCGCGGTGATCCTGGCGTCCAGCCACCTCGGCTTCGCGCTGTCCACCACGCACGTGGCCACCGGCTCGGTGCTCGGCTCCGGCGTCGGCCGGGCCGCCAAGGTGCGCTGGTGGGTGGCCGGCCGGATGATCGGCGCCTGGCTCGTCACGCTGCCGGCCGCCGGCCTGATCGGCGCGCTGATGTGGTGGATCGGGCACGCCGTCGGCGGCCTGGCCGGTGCGGTGGCCGTGTTCCTGCTGCTGATCGCGGCGTCCGGCGGCATGTGGCTGCGGTCCCGGCAGGCGCCGGTCGACCACGACAACGTCAACGACGACTGGGACGCCCCGGCCGAACCGGCCGGCACCGCGAACCGCGTACCCGCCACCGCGGTCAGCTAGGGGGACAGCATGCACAATCTGGGTTTCGCCCTCGACGGGGCGTGGCGGGTCCTGCTGGCCGGGCTGCTGCTCGGCGCCGGGCTGCCGATCCTGTTCACCCTCGGCATCCGCTCGCTGGCCTGGTCGGCGGCGAGCGGGCCGGCCCGGCAGGTGGGCCGGGCGACCGGTTACGCCCTGTTCGGGGTGGTCGTCGTCGGCGTCCTGCTGGGCATCGCGTTCATCGTTGCCAGCGGGTTCGGAATGCGTCTCAGTTTCGAGCACCTCTACCCGACGGTCGTACCCAAGTAAACTCCTCCGCCGCGGTGCCGAAAGGGCTAGTCGAACACGCCACCGTTCGGCTGCCCTTGGAGGATTTTCGTGGCGACCCTGTTGTACCGGCTGGGCCGGTTCTCGTTCCGCCGGCGCCGGCTGGTAGCACTGCTGTGGGTGGCGGTGCTGGCGGTGCTGGGAGTGGGCGCCGGCACGCTCTCCGGGCCGACCAGCGACGCCTTCACGATCCCGGGGACCGAGTCGACCCGGGCGCTCGACGTACTGCGCGACAAAATGGGCATGGGCGCCGACAACGCGCAGGCCACGGTCGTCTTCGCGGTCGACGGCGGCAGCACGCTGACCGGCCCGGCGCAGCACGCCGCCATCAGTGGCGCGGTCGCTGCGCTGGCCAGGGCGCCGCACGTGGCGAGCGTCACCGACCCGTTCCAGACAAAGGCAATTTCCCAAGACCTCCGGACCGGGTACGCGACCGTCACGTACACGATCGGGCAGCCCGAGGTGACCGAGGCGGACCGCGCCGCACTGACGGCCGCCGGCCGGACCGCCACCGGCGCCGGCATCCGGGTCGAGTTCGGCGGCACCGCGCTGTCCAGCGAGGGCGAGCCGGACACCACCACCGAGGCGCTCGGCGTGGCGATCTCCGCGGTGGTCCTGGTGATCACCTTCGGTGCCCTGATCGCGGCCGGCCTGCCGCTGCTCACCGCGCTGCTCGGGGTGGCCGCCGGGATGGCCGGCATCCAGATCGCCACCGGCTTCTTCGACCTGTCCTCGTCCACCTCGGCGCTGGCCACCATGCTGGGCCTCGCGGTCGGCATCGACTACGCGCTGTTCGTGGTCTCCCGGTTCCGGCACGAACTGGCCGAGGGGCACGAGGGCGAGGAGGCGGCCGGCCGGGCCACCGGCACCGCCGGGTCCGCGGTCATCTTCGCCGGCCTCACCGTGATCATCGCGCTGGCGGCGCTGGCCGTCACCGGCATCCCGTTCCTGGCCGCCATGGGCTTCGCCGCGGCCGGCACGGTCGCGGTGGCCGTGCTCATCACGCTCACCCTGACCCCGGCGCTGCTCGGCTTCGCCGGCCACCGGGTGATCGCCAAGAAGCACCACAACCGGCCGGCCACCGCGCCGACCGGCAAGAAGCTGCCGTTCGGCCAGCGCTGGGCGATCGCCGTGCTGCGGAACCGGGTGGCCGCCCTGGTGCTCGCCCTCGGCGTGCTCGGCGCGCTCGCGGTGCCGGCGCTCGACCTGCGCCTGGCCCTGCCGGACGACTCCACGGCGGCGCCGGACACCACCCAGCGCCAGGCGTACGACCGGCTGTCCGAGGGCTTCGGAGCCGGCTTCAACGGCCCGCTGATCATCGTGATCGAGGCCGCGGCCGGCTCGGCGCAGGCCGCGGGGGAGCAGGCCCGGGAGGCGCTCACCAAGCTCGAGGACGTCGTGTTCGTCACCCCGGCCGCCGCCAACCCGGCCGGCGACACCGCGATGCTGACCGTGATCCCGGGCAGCGCGCCGAACAGCGACGCCACCAAGGACCTGGTCGCGGCCATCCGCGACCTGCACCCGGCCACCGGTGCCCGGCTGTCGGTGACCGGCACGACGGCCCTGAACCTGGACGTCACCGACAAGATCACCACGTCGCTGATCCCGTACCTGGCCATTGTGGTTGGTCTTGCTCTGATCCTGTTGATGCTGGTGTTCCGCAGCATCGTGGTGCCGATCAAGGCGACGCTCGGCTTCCTGCTGAGCGTGGCGGCGACCTTCGGCGCGGTGGTCGCGGTGTTCCAGTGGGGCTGGCTGGCCGACGTCTTCGGGGTGTCAGCCACCGGGCCGATCATGAGCCTGATGCCGATCTTCCTGATCGGGATCCTGTTCGGCCTGGCCATGGACTACGAGGTCTTCCTGGTCACCCGGACCCGCGAGGAGTTCGTGCACGGCGCCACCCCGGACCAGGCCGTGGTCTCCGGCATGAAGCACGGCGCCCGGGTGGTGACCGCCGCGGCCCTCATCATGATCAGCGTGTTCGCCGGCTTCATCTTCGCCGACGACTCGATCATCAAGACGCTGGGCTTCGCGCTGGCGTTCGGCGTGGCGGTGGACGCCTTCCTGGTCCGGATGACGATCGTGCCGGCGGTGCTGTCGCTGGTCGGCCGGGCGGCGTGGTGGCTGCCGGGGTGGCTGGACCGGGCCCTGCCGAACGTGGACGTCGAGGGCAACGGCCTGGCGGCCGGCCTGGCCGCCACCGAGACGCCGGCCCCGCCGCCGGCCGACGAGGAAGAGGAACTCGCCCGGGCGGCGTAGCTCGGGAAGGGTGAAAGCAGTGGGGGCGGGGCCGAGCGGCTCCGCCCCCACTGCGCTGTCAGCTCTTAAGTGGGTCCGCGGGTGACCGATCAGGTGCAGGTCATCGACCGTACCGCCGAGAGGGAACCATGCCCACCCGCCCCGTGCCGATCGCGCACCTGTGCCTGGCGCTGTTGTACCTTGCCGTGCTCATCCTGTCGTTCGCGGCCATGGACGGCGGCCTGGTGCTGTACGAGGCCGTCGCCGGGCCGGCCCGCGTCGCGTTCGGGCTGATCGGGTTGACGGCCGCGGTCAAGGCCGCGCGCGAGGCGGACCTGCCCGCCCGCACCCGGCAAGCCTGGTGGGTGGTGTCCGCCGGCTTCGCGGTGCTGGCCGCCACGCCGCCGGTGCTGGTGCTGCTGGACGCCGGCGACCTGCCGGCCGGCGCCGACGTGGCGCACCTGGCCTTCGTCGGCCTGGTGCTGGTGGCGCTGTCCCGGTTCCCGCTGCGGGCCACCAACCGGCGCGGGCGCTGGATGACCGCGCTGGACGCGTGCACCGTGGTGGTCGGCGGCTCGATGGTGCTCTGGTACACGGCGTTCGGCCCGTACCTCCGCGACCACGACCTGTCCATCGCGGTGCCGGTGACTGCCAGCCTCTACCCGGTCGTCGACCTGGCGCTGCTGTTCACCGTGGCCCGGGTACTCATGCACGGCACCGACCGGTCGTCGCAGCGGGCCCTGCGCCCGCTCGCGGCGGGTGCGCTGGTGCTCTTCGTCGGCGACGCGATCCACATCGACGTGTCCCAGGCCGGTAGCCTCACCGCCCACTCGTCGTGGCAGTTCGTCTGCTGGATGACCGGTGACGCGCTGCTCGCCGCCGCCGCGCTGGAGCAGGTCCGGCAGTCGGTCCGGGCGCGCCCGGCCGGTCGCCGGGGACGCAACGTCTCGCGCTACCTGCCCTACCTCGCGGTGGTCGTGGCGCACGCTCTCATGCTCGATGCGGCCGTACGCGACGGCGAGTTCTTCCCGTGGGGCGGCCTGGCCGTCGGTGGTGCGCTGCTCAGCGCGCTGGTGCTGGCCCGGCAGACGCTGGTGCAGCGGGAGAGCGACGAACGGTCGGTCACCGACCACCTCACCGGCCTGGCCAACCGCAGCCGGGTGCGGTCGGTGTCCGAGCGGTCCCTGGCCCGCAACGCCCGCACCGGGCGGCACACCGCGGTCCTGGTGATCGACATGAACGGCTTCAAGGGCGTCAACGACACCCTCGGGCACGCGGCCGGCGACCAGCTGCTGGCCGAGTTCGCCGAACTGCTGCGCCGGTGCGTGCCGAGGCCCGGCCTGCCGGCCCGGCTCGGCGGCGACGAGTTCGCCGTGGTGCTGCCCGACCTGACCGCGCCGGAGCGGGCGTACGACGTGGCCGGCCGGATCGCCGCCGAGCTGGCGCCGGTGCTCGTCGAGGGCCGGCTGGTGCCGATGGCGGCCAGCATCGGGGTGGCCGTGTCGGGGCCGGGCGAACTGAGCCACGACGAGGTCGTGAACCGCGCAGACCAGGCCATGTACCGCGCCAAGAGGCACGCCCCGGACACCCGGTGGGCGGCCTGGCGGGAGTCGGACGAGCCCGAGCCCCTGCCGGCCGCCGCCTGACACTAGACCGTGAGGGTCCAGGTGTTGAGGTAACCGGTGTCGCCGGAGGCGTTGTCCTTGAGGCTGAGCCGCCAGGAGCCGTTCGCGGTCTCCGCGGAGAGGTTGGCGGTGTAGGTCGTGTTCACGTTGGCGGCGCTGTCCGTGGTGCTGGCCGCCTTGAGGACGTAGTAGGTGCCGTCCGGGGCGTACAGGTAGATCGACACGTCGCCGCGGAACGGGTGCACCACGTTGACGTAGACGGCGGCCGAACTGGACGCGGCCCGGGCGCAGCCGGAGATGGTGATCGTGCTGGTCACCGCGGCGCCGGCGTCCGGGATCGTGACGTCGGTGCCGTTCGTCCCGGTGCAGGCGCCGCCGGTCGGTCCGGTCGTCGGGCCAGTCGTCGGGCCAGTCGTCGGTCCGGTCGTCGGTCCGGTCGTCGGTCCGCTGCCGAGCACCACGTCGACCGTGACGGTGCTGTTGGTGCAGCCGTTCGCGTACGAGGTCAGCGAGGACTTCTCGGCCGAGTCCACGGTCAGCCCCCAGCGGGTCTTCACCGCCACGAACTCGGTGATGTACCGGCACCGGACGCTGGTCACCGACGGCATCCACTCGGCCGGGTCGGCGTCGCTCTTGGACTGGTTGACGTTGTCGGTGACCGCGGCCAGCGTGCGGGCGTCGCCCAGGTCGTTGGCGAACGCCTGGCGCTGCGCCGAGGTCCAGGTGCGCGCGCCGGAGTCCCACGCCTCGGCCAGCGGCACCATGTGGTCGATGTCGACGTCGGCCGGCAGCGTCCAGGTCGCGCCGTCGTAGTAGGAGAACCAGCGGCCGCCGGTCAGCGAGCAGCCGGACCCGACGGTCGGCTTGGTGGTGGCCTCGGCGATCAGCACCTCGTAGCGGGTGTTGCAGCCGTCGCCGTCGGCGTCGATCCAGTGGTTGAACAGGTCCCGGTTGTACCCGGTGCGGTTCTCGGCGGCGACCGTGAGGCCGGCGACCATGCTGCGCAACGGCAGCGAGACCGTGGCGGCCTGCGCCGGCCCGGCGGTCACCACTGAGACCAGCAGCCCGGCGATCAGGGTGGCGGCCGCGGTCAGCGCGACAGCCAGCAGGCGCCGACGGCGGCCCGATGTCGTGGTGCGGGTGGTGCCGGAGGTGCCCGGTGCCTGCGTGCGGAGGGTGCGGTTCATCGAGGCTCCCTTGCGGCTGGGGGGTGCGCTGATTCTCGGTCCGCCGAGGCACGGAACACCTCATGCCACTTGCGTCATACTTCTCGGCGTATAGCTGATATTGCCGGACCGAAAGCCACAGGCCCGGCGGATCGCTGCCGATGGGAAGACTCGTGCAATCCAGTCGGCGCCCCCTCGTGCAGAACGGCGTCTGGCTGCTCTGTCTGGCCGCGCTGACCAGCCTGCAGATCGTGCCGGCGCAGGCGCCGCGGCTGCACGCCGTGATGATGATGCTGGTGACCGTGGGTGGCACGGTCTTCCATGTGGTGCGGGCGGTCCGCTTGCGCGGCCACGCCCGGCGGGTCTGGTCACTCACCGCGGCGGGGCTGGCGTGTTGGGCGTACGCCGAAGTCGCCGTCGGGATCGACTCGTTGCGCACCGGTGTGACCGTCGAGCGTGACCTGCCCACCAACCTGCTCAACATGATGGCCCTGGTGTTCGCGGTGGCGGCCATGCTGGCGATCCCGACCGCGCCGGGCAGCGCGGCCGGCCGGCTGCGGATGCTGCTGGACGGGCTGATCGCGGCGTCCGCGCTGTTCGGCGTCGTCTGGGTGCTGGTGCTCAAGCCGATGATCAAGATCGTCGGCGAGACGACGGCGATCTGGGACATCACGTATCCGGTCGCCGCCATCGCCGTGCTCGCGGTCGGCGTGGTGCTGATGGCCGGAACCCGCCGCCGGGACGCCGGTGCGATGGTCGCGCTCACCGGCGGCGTGCTGGTGGTCACGGTGGCCCTGCTGATCGAGCTGACCTCCGAGATCACCCTGCGGCCGGACCTGATGACGTGGGCGCTGGACGGCTACATCCTGGCGGCCGGGCTGATCGCCGTCGCGCCGCGGTTCGCGCTGCCCCGTCGGGAGCACCGCGAGTGGCGCCCCGCCTCCACCGCGTTCGGCGTTCTCCCGTACCTGCCCATGGCTCTTTATCTGTTGGTCTGCCTGGTGCCCACCTTCGCCGGACAGGATCTGGACCGGCCCGCGGTCTGGGCCGGCACCGTGCTGGTGTGTGCCGTGCTGGCCCGGCAGTTCCTGACCATCCGGCGCAACATCGCGCTCAGCCGGGACCTGGCCGAGGAGCGGGCGCGGTTCGCCTACGAGGCGGCGCACGACCCGCTGACCGGGCTGCCGAACCGGGCGCAGCTCAACGAGGAACTCGACCGGGCGCCGGCCGGCGCGGTGCTGCTGATGATCGACCTGGACGGCTTCAAGGCGGTCAACGACACGCTCGGTCACGCGGCCGGCGACCAGTTGCTCGTGGTGATCGCCGACCGCCTGAACACCGTGGTGGCCCCGCACGGCGCCCTCTGCGCCCGGCTCGGCGGCGACGAGTTCGCGGTGCTGCTGCACTACGGCGGCCTGGAGGGGGCCCGCGACCTGGCCCGGACGCTGCTCGAGCAGTGCGCCGCGCCGGTGCCGCTGGACGGGCGGATCGCGACGGTGCGGGCCAGCATCGGCATCGCGGTGGCCGGCGCGGGACGGCCCGCGGCCCTGCTGCGCGAGGCGGATCTGGCGCTGTACGAGGCGAAGCACCGCGGCAAGGGCCAGTTCCGGGTCTTCGACCAGCACCTGTCCGCGGCCGCCGAGGAGCAGCGCCGGCTCGAGGCGGAACTGGGCGCGGCGCTGGCCGGCGGGCAGTTCGCGCTCGCCTACCAACCGGTGGTGGACCTGGCGACCGGCCGCACCACCGGCGTCGAGCAGCTGCTGCGCTGGCACCATCCGCGGCTCGGGGTGCTCGGTGCCGAGGCGTTCCTGCCGGCCGCCGCGGACGCCGGGCTGCTGCCCGAGATCGACCGGTGGGTGGTCGACGCCGGGGTGGCCGACCTGGCCCGGTGGCGCGCGGCCGACCCGGACTTCCAGATCAGCCTGCACCTGTCATCGCGGTATCTGTCCTGCGGCACGGTGGCGGACGACCTGCGCCAGGCGCTGGCCGTGCACCGGCAGCCGGCGACCAGCGTCTACGTGCGGATCGGCGACGGCAGCGACCTGGCCGAACTGGCGCCGGTGCTGGCCGAGGTGCGGGCCATCGGCGTGCGGGTGGTGCTGGACAGGTTCGGGGTCGGGCACTCGGCGGTGGCGCACCTGCGCGACCTCGAGGTGGACGGAATCAAACTGCACCCGGCCTTCCTGCGCGAGGTGGCGACCAGCCCGGAGTCGGCGGACCTGCTCGGCGCGGTGATCGCGCGGGCGGCGAGCCTCGGGCTGGCCTGCGTCGCGGGCGGGGTGACGTCGGCGGCGGACGCCGAGCACCTGCGCCGGATCGGGTGCCGGGCGGCGCACGGGTCGCTGTTCGGCGAGCCGGTGCCGGCGGGCAGGGTCCCGGTCCAGGACCAGATCACGTACGCGTAGATCCCTCGCCCGGGGCGTCGATTCCGCTTATGACCCGTTCGACCGATGGTGGCGCAATGTGTGTTCGTCCTCATTGGAGAGAAGGTTCTTGCTGATGGGCTGCGGGATCGGCTGATGGGCTGATGTGGCCCGCCAGCGCGCCGCCCGTAGCGTTGCACACGGTCATGCTTCCGCTACACAGGGGAGGATCCGTGCTGAAGAACGATTCATCACCCAGCTATGAGCAGCTGTTCGGCGAGTTGAACTTCAGGACGGACGACGACGCGAGATCCGTCTTTTCCCCGGCGGCCTACCTGGTCGAGCTCCTCGGGCTGCTCGAGGAGTCCTTCGACCGGCCGTCCCTGTTGGACCGCCGGCCGGATCTGCGCCGCGTCGTCCTCGACGCCGACAACACGTTCGTCGAGTCCCCCTATCTGGACATCGTCAACGAGGTCCTCGAACGGCTGGTCGGCGCCAACCCTTACCAGACGCTGCGCACCAGCATCCACCCGTTCGGGCTGCCGTTCTCGTTGCGCAACGAGCGGCTCCGGAGCTGTCTGGACCATCTGCGGGTGACGCCCGAGGAGCTGTACCGGCTGTTCGCGGCCGAGGTGGACCACGACCTGGTGGCGCGGGAATACCTGCGCCTGTCCGCCGAGGACGTCGCGGTGGTGACGACGGAGCTGCCGGACGAGTCCGCCGTGAAGACCGCCTACGGGCGCCCCGACGACGGCACCCTCTCCGATCTGCAGGACGTCGTACGCTTCAGCGCCGCCACCGGCCTCGCCGGCGCCCAGGTGCGGGAGCTGGTCGCGGTCAGCCCGGACGCGGTGACGATGGCCGCCGGCGGCACGCGGATCGAGCCGGCCGCCGGCGCGGGTGCGGTGGGGGTGGGCTGGTTCGAGCGGGCCCACCGGCTGATCCGGCTGGCGCGGATGACCGGGCTGACCCTGACCGACCTCGGCCTGGTCGTGACGAGTTGCTGCGCGGGCCGCATCGACGCGGCGGCGCTGCGCACCGTCGCGGTCGCGGTGCGGCTGCGGCGCGACCACGACCTCACCGCGGCGCAGGTCTGCGAGCTGGCGGGTGCCGTGGACCCGGCGGTGATCGAAGGGTGCTCGGGCGACATCATGGCGTCCCGCAACCGGCACTACCGGGCCCGGCTCGCCGCCGCTGCCGGCGTCGCCGAGGGCGACATCGCGGCCACCGTACGGCGGTACCGGGAACGGTACACCGGGGCGGAGCCGAGCCCGTTCGACCGGGGGGAGATCGGGCAGCCGGAGATCACGCTGCTGCGCCGGGTGGCCCGGCTCGCCGCGGCTCTCGGCATCGCGGTCGACGAGCTGTTCGACGTGCTGGTGGCCTTGGAGAGCGACCCGTCGCTGCACCGGTACAGCACGTTCGTGGTGCTGGGCGCGGCGCCGGCCGGGGCTCGCGACTACCACCGGGTGCTGTCCGGCGGCGATCCGGCGGCCGGGCTGTGGCTTACCCAGCTGCTCTTCGCCGTGGTGACCTGGATGCGGGCCACCGGCTTCGCCGCGACCGAGCTGGCCGAGATCCTCGGCGGCCGTCCGGGGCCGGCGGACGCCGATCAGGTCGCGGTGCTGGATGCGATCAAGCGCGCCTTCGACCCGGCGGCGTTCACCGCCGGGGTGTTCGTCTCGGACCGGTTCTCCGAACGCGCCGCGAAGGTGATCTACGACGTGCTGACGGCGTACGACACGACGGTGGTCTCCGCCCGGGACGACCGGCTGCTGCGCGTCGACCCGGCGGGGGTGCCGGCCGCGGCGTCCGACGCGGTGCGCGACCTGGGCGTGATCGCGGCGGAGGACTTCGCCGGGCTGGGCCTGGACCAGCGGCTCACCGCGAAGATCTGCGCCAACCTGGTCCACCTCGGCGTGCTGCGGGCGGACGGCACACTCGCCGTCGACGCCACCGCCGGCCTGCGCCTGGCGAGCGACTTCAGCGGGTGCGCCGAGATGCTGTTCAAGACGATCAGCTCGGTGGTGAACGGCACCGCGTCGCTGTTCCCGTCGGACCTGGTGGCGCTGGACAACCTGTCGCCGCAACAGCAGGCCGAGCTCTACGACAACCTGATCTTCAACGGCTACCTGAACGAGGAGGGCGACCTCCGGCAGCCGGACTTCTTCCTCGACGCCGGAAACCTCGCGGACTTCGCCGTCAACGTGGACCTCGCCGACGTCGCCGGGGCGGTGTGGCAGCTGCTCGACGGCCGGATGGCCAGGTTCCGCGCGGAGCCGCTCCCGATCGACCCGGAGATCTTCGCCGATCTGCGGCTGACCGGGGCGCAGCTCGCGGCACTGATGGAGAGCCTGCGGTTCAACGGTTACCTGGACGCGGCCGGCGCCTACCGGGACAAGGCGGCCCTGAACCGGCTGGCCGTCGCCGACTTCCGGCTCGCCCTGCCGTTCTACCCACACCGCAGAGCCGTCCTGGACGCGATGCGGGCACAGGTCGCCGCGTTCCGGGCCGAGCTGTACACCGTCACCGCGGACGACTTCGTCCGGCTCGCCGACGACGCGATGGGCGAGCGGGTGCTCGCGGCGCTGGACGGCACCTACCTCGCGAACGGGCGGGTGCGGGACGAGGCCCTGTTCGCCGATCCGGACGGCGCGCTCGATCTCGGCACCGCCTTCACCGAGGCGGAGCAGGCGACCGTCTTCCGGCAGATCGGCACGGTGCTGGCCGACCAGCGGCCGTACCGGATCGGCGCCGAGGCCCTCGCCGAGCTCGGCCTCACCGCCGACGAGCCGGACCAGCTCGTCGCCCAGCTGACCGGCATGGGCCTGTTGGACGAGGGCCGTGCGGTGGCGCCGGACCGGCTCGAGTATTTCCGGAACGCCGGCAACGCGCTGGACTTCGTGCTGCCGGGCCTGGAGGACTACAGCACCGACATCTTCTTCCTGCTGCACGCCGCGGCGACCGAGCAGCAGGCGGCGATCACCGAGATCGGCCGTTGCCTGGCCGACCTGGCGCAGGCGCAGCGCGCCGCCTTCTCCGGCGCGCTGGCCGACGCGTTCGGCGTGCCGGCCGGCACGGCCGCGGCGATCAGCGAGGCGGTGACCGGCGGCCCGGCGGAGGCGCTCGACGTCCTGCTGGCACCGGTGCTGGCCACCGCCGACGCCACCGCCGGCGAGGTGACGGCGGTCCCGGCCGACCCGCACTTCCGGCTCGCCTTCCGGCGGGTGCGCCGCTTCGCGCTGCTGGCCGGCAAGCTCGGCCTGGACCCGGCCGAGATCGCCGCCGTGTTCACCGACCAGGACCTGGTGGGCAAGTTCCCCGAGCACCTGGTGCTGCCGCCGGGCGTGACCCGGTTCGACACGCTGCTGGAGAGCTTCGACGGCACCATCTACGCGTTCGGCGCCGGCGGCTACTGGACCTACTCGGCGACCACGTACGTCCTCACCGACCCGGCGCCGAATCCGCTGCCGGAGCTGTCCGTCCAGTTCGGCGGCCTGGTGCGGATGGACGCCGCATTCCGCTACGACGCCGGCACCGAATGGCTCATCGGCCGGGACGCCCACGGCACCTCACATGCCTTCACCCGCGCCCGGGGCAGCACCCGCTGGGTGCCGCGCGAGCAGCTCTGGGGCCGGATCCGGAACAACTTCGACGACCCGGCGCGGATCGACGCCGCCCTCGTCGACGCCGACGGCCGGACCTACCTCTTCTGCGGCGACCAGTACGTGCGCTACACCGGCACCGCCTTGGACGTGGTGGACGAGGGCTACCCACGCGACACCGCGCAGTGGTGGGAGCGGGAGGAACTGGGCGCGCCGTTGCCGGCCGGCTTCCGCGCCTCGATCGACGCCTGTTTCCAGGGGCTGGACAACCGGATCCACCTGTTCGCCGGCGACCAGTGGCTGGCCGGCGGTGCCGGCCGCACCGCGCAGCCGATCGCCGAGGTCTGGGGGAAGGTCCGCAACAACTTCGACCACGCGAGCCGGATCGACGCGGCCGCGGCCGACGGGCCCGTGGTCCGGTTGTTCGCGGGCGACCAGCAGGTCACGTACTCGGACTGCGTCGAGAACGACGGCGTCCGGGTGGACGAGGGCTACCCGCGCCGGATCACCGACGTTCCGCCGGCGTTCGAAGGCCGGGTCGACGCGGCGTTCGTCGACGCCGACGGGGTGACGCACCTGTTCCAGGACGACCGGACGGTCGCGCTGAGCGGCCCGGGCAGCGTGGTGGTCCCGACCGCGCAGCGGTGGGGCGTGCTGCGCCCGGCGCTGCCCGGCGGCAAGGTGGACGCCGCCTTCGTGGGGCTCGACGGCAGGACCTACCTGTTCAGCGGCGAGACCTATCTGCGCTACTCCACGGCCGACTACTCCGCGGTCGACTCCGGCTATCCGCGCCTGATCCGCCGGGACTGGGGCGGGCTGGACCGGGTGGACGCGTCGGTGGTGCTGGACGGCCGGGCCTACCTGTTCGGGGTGGGCGGCCCGCTGTTCGACCTGCCGCCGGGGCTCGACCCCGGCACCGTGACCCCGGCGCTGCGCAATCGGCTCGCCGAACACGGCCTCACCCCGGCCAAGGCGGAGGGCGCGGCGCCCGAATGGCGGATACACACCGAGCAGGGCGTCACCCTGACGGTCCGGCAGGAAGGCAGGCGCACCAAGGTCTTCGGCGACGGTTCCCGGTTCTACGTCCGCTACTCCACCCCCGACTACAGCACCCCCGACGCCGGCTATCCGAAGCCGCAGACCGACAACTGGTGGAACCTGCCGGACGGTATCGAGTTCGGGCCGGTCGACGCGGTCTTCACCGGCCGCGACGACCGCACCTACCTGTTCTCCGAGGGCCGGATCGTCGTCTTCGACGCCCGGCACCGCTGGTGGTCCGAGCCGCAGAGCCTGCGCGGGCATTGGGACAGCTTCCCGTTCGAGACGGTGGACGCCGCGTTCGTCGGGCCGGACGGCCGCACCTACCTCTTCCACGACGACCAGTACGTGCGCTACTCGGGCAGCGACTACACCGAGGTCGACGACGGCTATCCGCGGACGGTCGGCACGTTCTGGGGCCACGTCGTCAACCACATCGCCCGCACCGGCCGGGTGGACGCCGCGCTGGTCACCGACGTGACGGAGACCGTCGACGGGGTCGAGGTGCCGCGCACCTACACCTATCTCTTCTCCGGCGATCAATACGTCCGGTACGGCGCCGGCGACTACGCGGTCGTGCAGGACGGATACCCGCGCGCCGTCCGGCAGCTCAACGGCGAGCCGGGGCTCGCCGCGCTCGAGGTGACGCTGGACGGGGTGGACGCCGCGTACGCCGACCGGCGCAACACCTACCTGTTCCGCGGCGACACGTGCCACGTGGTGTCGGCAACCGCCTACCGCCGCTACGACGACATCCCCTGTCTGCCGGGAATGAGCTGCGCCTTCATCGAGAACGGCTCGGTGCTGGTGCAGAAGCCGGAGGGCTGGATGCGCCGCTCCGCCCTCGAAGGGCGGGCGGTCAGCGCGACACCGTTCCGGCCGCGGACGCTGCGCGCCGTGCCGGCGAAGTTCCGCACCGGCCTGGACGCGGTCCTGACCGGTGCGGACGGCAACACCTACCTGTTCCAGGGGCCGTCCTGCTTCAACGTCCGGCTCAACCGGGAATACCCGCTCGCCGAGGAGTGGGGCCGGCCCCGCAACATGATCTTCCAGAACAACGTGGTGGACGCGGCGTTCGTGGGGCGGGACGGGAAGACCTACCTGTTCAGCGACGACCAGTTCGTGGTCTATCCGGACGTGGCCGGCACCACGATCGAGGGCGACCCGCGGCCGATCGGCGACCACTGGGCCGGCCTGACCAGCGTGGGCCTGGCCTACGTGCGGGGCGGCGTGACCTATCTGTTCGAGAAGCCCGACGGCGCGGGGCGGATGCGGTGCGTGGCCTACTCCGGCACCGGCTACGGGCAGCCCGACGAGGGATACCCGACGACCGTCGACGCGGGCTTCTGGCCGGCGCCCGGTCACTTCGGCATTCCCGACGCGGTCCTCTTCGAGGGCGAGACCATGCTGCTGCTGCGCGGCCGGCACTGCCTGTCCTACAACGAGAAGACCGACGCGTGGTCCTATCCGCGGCCCATCGACCGGGTGTGGCCCGGCTTCGGCCGGCTGGCCGGCCGCGACGAGGACCGGCTGCACACCGCCTTCACGGCGGCCGACGGCGCGACCTACTTCTTCGCCGGCGAGCGGTACGCCCGGTACGCCGACGGCGTCTTCGGCGCACCGGCCGAGGTTCGCGAGCGGTGGGGCCTGTCCCGCAACCCGTTCATCCCGGCCGGCAGCGGCGCGACGGTGGACGCCGCGTTCGTGTGGCGCGGCGAGCAGACGTTCCTGTTCTCGGGAAACCACTACGTCCGCTACACGGGACCGGACTATCAGTACATCGACACCGGCTATCCGAAGCGGATCGCCGGTCACCTGCGCACCGAGGAGCCGTTCGCCAACCTGCCGGAGTCCTTCGAGGACGCCCTGGGCGGGCCCGGCGAGCCGAGCGGGATCGATGCGGTGGTGGCCAACGACCGCACGGTGTTCCTCTTCCTCGGCGGCACCTGCCACGCCGTCTCCCGGACCACGACCGGCACCGTCCGCGTCGGCGCGCTGGGCAAGGTGCGCAACACCATCGCCGAGCGGCAGCGGGTGGATGCGGCGCTCGTCGCCGACGGGTGCACCTACCTGTTCTCCGGCGACCAGTACGTGCGCTACTCGGGCCACGACCACACGACGGTGGACGACGGCTATCCGAAGTCGATCGGCGACAGCCTTCCGCACGAGCTGAGCCTGACACCCCTGCCGGACGAGTTCGCCGACGGGCTGGACGCCGCGTTCCACCTGCCGGACAAGCGGACCTACCTGTTCAAGGGCCGCGACTTCCTGGACCGCGGCACCCTGCGGCCGGTCAAGGGCGCGTGGGGCACCGTCGGCAACGCGTTCACCACCGGCCGGCCGGGCATCGACGCCGCCTTCCGGTCGCCGGCCGGCGACCTGTACGCGTTCCGGGCCGGCCAGTACGTCCGGTATCCGGCCGGCGCGCTCGCCGGTGATCCGGATCGGCCGGCCCTGGCCGAGGAGGGCTTCCCCCGCACCGTCACCGACGACTGGGGTGACCTGCCGGACGACTTCGAGGAGGGCCCGGACGGCGCCTTCACCTTCGAAGGCCGTACCTACCTGGTCAAGGGCGACCGCTACGTGCGCTACGCCGGCGACCGGTACGACCGGGTCGAACGCACCTTCCCGCAGGAGTTCGCGCGCCGCTGGTCGTCCACGGCCGACTACCGGCTGAGCGACGTGCACACCATCGTCCGGTTCGTCGAGCTGGCCCGGGCACATCCCGGCCTCGCCGCGTTCCTGGACACCGGCGCCGAGGACCCGTACGCGTACCTGTCCGGACTGTTCGGCCGGGACGCCGAGGAGGTGCGCTGGGCCCGCCGCAACAGCGCTCTGATCAACCCGGTCACCGCCGAGGAGTCGCGGTTCGAGATCGAGTTCCTGCTGGCGCTGGTCGACGCGTTCGCGCTCACCGACCGGCTGGGTGTGCCGCTGAGCGAGGTACACACCGACGTCTGGTCGAACCTGTACGGCACCACCGTGGACGTGGACGCCGCGGCGGACGCCCTGCACCGGATGCTGGAGCGCCGCACCGGCGCCGCCGACTGGATCACCCTGTCCGCGCAGATCCACAACGAGCTCAACGTGCGCAAGCGTGATGCCCTGGTCCCGTCCGTGATCCACCTGCATACCGAGTTCAGCACCTCGCGGGACCTGTTCGAGCGGTTGCTCATCGACGTCGACATGGGCAGCGCCGGCACCACCTCACGGGTGCGGGAGGCGATCGCGGCGACCCAGCTGTACCTGCACCGCTATCTGCTCGACCTGGAGCCGGTCACGCTGCCCGCCGGCGCCGACCCGGACGAGGTGCGGCAACGGCTGAAGCGCTGGTGGAGCTGGATGCGCAACTACCGGGTCTGGGAGGCCAACCGGAAGGTCTTCCTCTACCCGGAGAACTATGTGCGCCCCGAGCTGCGTGGCCACAAGACACCGGCCTTCCGCGCCCTCGAGAACGACCTGTTGCAGGGCGAGATCACCGACGACGCGGTCCGCAAGGCGTACAAGCGCTACCTGGACGAATACACCGAGGTCTCCCGGCTGGCCATCGCCGGCGGCTACGTGTACGTCCCGGACGACGTGCCGGCGGGCACCCGCCGCCTGGTGGTCTTCGGCCGCACCCGCACCGAGCCGCGGCGCTATTACTACCGCAGCGCCGAATTCCGCGACGGGGAGAAGACCTCCGCCTCCTGGGACCCGTGGCTCAAGGTCGACGTGCAGATCGACGCGGAGCGGGTCGACCCGGTCCACGCGTTCGGCCGGGTGTTCGTCTTCTGGCCGGTGGTCGAGACGGTGCTGCCCGACGACCCGGCGAAGACCACCATCGTCGCCACCCGCGACGGCGACGCGCAGAAGGTGACCGCGCCACCCCCCAAGTACCGGGCGCGGATCCTCTACTCGTTCGGCAACCTCAACCAGGAGTGGGTGCCGGCCCAGGTGCTCGCGGTCGACACCGCGCAGGACGGCCCGATCTCCGAGGTCACCCTGAACGTCCAGGCGTCCCGGACCGTGCCGGGCGGGCCGCCCGGCGACCACGACGCCATCGTGGTCACCTGCGCCTACACCGTGGCGGGCCGGACGGTCGGCTCGTGCTTCACGCTGACCCCCGAGCTGTACGGGCTGCGATCCGGCGATCCGGTGTTCCCGCCGAAGACCGCCGACCTGAGCCGGATCTTCGCCGGGCCGGACGCCGGCTCGATCGACCCGGCGCGCGTGGTGCGGTTCAACGCGCCGGCCGACTCGGACGACGGGCCGTGGGCCAGCATCGATCACAAGGGCGGCAGCTTCCTGTGCCGGCCGATCATCGCGCCCGCCGAGGCGAAGACCCTGCAGGGGCTGCGGGGCAACGACCTGCGGCTGCCCACCACCTGGGAACGGATCAACGCGGCTTTCCAGCTCGCCGACACCACCCTGGTGTCCTTCGACAACACGAACGGGCGGTTCGTCCTGGCGCCGCCGGACAAGGTGAGCACCGGCCGGGCCACCCAGGCGATCGGCGAGCGGTGGGGCGTCATCGACACCAACCTGGTCCGGACCAAAGTGGTGGACGCCGTGCTGGCCCGGCGCGATCACATCTTCGTGTTCTCCGGCGACGAGTACTACCGGTATCCGGCGGACGACCTGGGGCGGCTCGACGCCGGTTACCCCAAGCCGATCGGCTCCAACGAGGAGAACCTGCCGCCCTGGTCGCGGATCGACATCGCCTGCACCGACGAGGACGGCACCGAATACTTCTACTCGCGGCTGGCGAACCTCGTGTCCACGTCTGCCGACCTGACGGTGGGCCAGGAGCTGAGCGAGGTGTGGCACATCGCACCGGAGCTCAGGCCGGACACCGCAGCCTACGCCCGCGGCCGGGCCTTCCTGATCTTCGGCGACCAGTATCTGCCGGTGGCACCGGCCGGCGACGTCGCGCTGCTGCCGCTGGCCGGGAACCAGGTCGGCCTGCCCGAGACGGCGCCGCCCGGCCCGTCCGTGCCGTACCTGCGTGGCCTGGTGCAGTTCCTCAGCGCCGACAACCTGTGGGTCGTGCGGGCCCCGCGTCAGCCCCGCCACGAGCGGCCGAACTTCAGGCTGGGAATCATCCCGACCACCATCAACCGCGAGAACCGGGTGGACGCGGCCTACCGCGACGGCGAACACCTCTACCTCACCGCGGGCGACGAGTTCGTCCGGTACACGGTGACCCCGGACTCGATCCCCGACTTCATCGACGACGGTTACCCGAAGAAGATGGCCCAGCCGATCACCGGGTTCTTCCGCCGCAACGGGCAGCGTTACGTGCTCAGCGGGTCCCGGTACGCGCTGCTCCCCGACGGCGCCGAGCTGGACGTGCCGCTGTCGTTCGCGCCGATCCTGGGGAGCTGGCGAGGGCTGCCACCCGAGATCCCGGGCCTGCTCACCGGCACCATGGACACCGACGACGTGCTGTGCTTCTTCTTCTCGGGCGGCCAGTACGCCGGGTATCCGGTCTCGTCGGCCTCGCCCTACGAGATCGCGGCGCTGCCGCACGAGATCATCCGGCTGACCTCCAGCACCGCGTACGAGCTGAACCGCCGGCTGCTGGTCGGCGGGGTGGACGCGCTGCTCACCCCGCAGACCCAGCAGATCGACGAGTTGCCCGGGTTCAGCGCGACCCGGTCCGACGCCACCACCATCCAGGTGTCGCCGACGCTGACCACCGGCGTGCCGGCCAGCTCGCACCTGGACTTCACCAGCTCCAACGGCGGCTACTACTGGGAGATCTTCTGCCACGCGCCGCTGCTGATCGCCCAGGCGCTCAACGACGCCCAGCGGTTCGCCGACGCGCGGCGCTGGTACGAGTACGTCTTCGACCCGACCGAGCGCACCGACTACTGGCGTTTCCTGCCGTTCCTCGCCGTCGACGTGGACGCCCTGGTGGCCGGCTGCCGGGGCGACCTGGACGACCTGGGCGACGACGCGGTGCGCGAGCTGATGGAACCGGTACTTCGGATGGTGGCGGCGATGGCCCCGGCCTTCCACCAGGCCCGGGAGCTGACCGCCGCGGAGCAGTCCGACCTGGCCGGCCTGGCCGCAGCCGGGCTGGACGGGGTGACCGCGGCGCTGGCCGGGCTGGCACCGACCGAGGTGGTGCGCAGCCTGCGGGAGCGGGTCGCGCTGATCGCCCGGCTCGGCCGGCAGTACGACGTGATGGGCGACCGGGGAAGTCTGGTCAAGGCCTACCTGGACGACCCGTTCGACCCGCACGCGATCGCCGAGCTGCGCCCGGCGGCCTACCGGCGCGCGGTGGTGATGGCCTACATCGACAACGTGCTCGACTGGGCCGACATGCTGTTCCGGCAGTACACCGCGGAAAGCCTCGACGAGGCGCGGATGCTCTACATCCTCGCCTACGACCTGCTCGGCCCGCGGCCATATGACCTGGGCGCGCGGGTTCTGCCGCCGGCGGCCAGCCCCGAGACGCTCGACGCCGTGCCGGCGGGGGAGACGGCCGCGGTCGACCACCTGACCGGCGACGGCACGTTGCTCGAGGGCGCCGGATCGGTGCACGCCGGTGTCGCCGGACCGTACTTCTACGTCCCGGACAACAGCACGTTCTTCGAGTACTGGACCCGGGTCGAGGACCGGCTGCGGAAGATCCGGCAATCGCTGGACATCATGGGCGTCAGCCGGCCGGTACCCCTCTTCGAACCGCCGGCGGACGTGCTGGCGCTGGTTCGCGGCGCGGCCACCGGCGCGGCGCCGGACGAGGTGGCGGCCGGCGCCGCCGTGCCGCTGCCGCATTACCGGTTCGGCGTCCTGTTCCGCAAGGCGCAGGACCTGGTCGACCGGCTCCGCCAGTTCGGTGGCGACCTGCTCGCCACGACGGAGAAACGGGACGCCGAGGAGCTGTCCCTGCTGCAACAGCGCCACGAGACGGCGATCCTGGCCCTGACCCGCGGCATCAAGGAGGCCGAGGTGACGATCGCCGCGCAGCACCTGCTGGAGATGCGGGCCGCACGGGACGGCGCCGCCGTGCGGGTCCAGCACTACGAGCAGCTCCTCGCCGCCGGACTGTCCCCGGTGCAGCAGGCACAGATCGAGATGATGGCGCACGGCGCCAACGCGCATTTCGCCGCCAGCGGGCTGAAGATCGGTGCGGCGATCGCCAAGGGCATGCCGGAGGCGCTGCTCGGGCCGTTCATCATCGGCATCAAGGCAGGCGGTGAGGAGTTCGGCGGCGCGCTGGAGGCGGGGGCGGACGTCGCGTCGACGCTGGGCGAGGGCCTCAGCCTGCTCGGCGAGATCCTCGGCGTCCGGGCCGACCAAGCCCGCTCGGTGGAGGACTGGACCGTGCAGCTGGCCACCGCGCGCACCGACGTGGTCCAGACCGGCTACCAGGTGGCGGCGGCCGAGCAGCAGGTGGCGATCGCGCAGCGCGAGCTCGACATCCTCAACCTGCAGGCGGCGAACAACGAGGCGGTCGCCACTTTCCTGACCGGTAAGTTCGCCGGTGCCCAGCTCTACCAGTGGATGGCCGGCCGGCTCTCCACCATGTACTTCCAGACCTACCACCTCGCGTACGAGACGGCCCGTGCGGCCGAGCGCGCCTACCAGTTCGAGCAGGGTGCCGACAGCACCGGCGGCTTCATCAGACCCACCTCCTGGGAGAGCCGGCGCCAAGGGCTGCTCGCCGGTGAGAGCCTGGCGCTGGACCTGGAGCGGCTCGGCAAGGCGTACGCCGACGGGAACCGCAGGGGCCTGGAGATCACCAAGCGGGTCTCGCTGCTCGTCCTGGACCCGCTGGCCCTGCTGGACCTGAAGAACACCGGGCGGTGCGAGTTCGCCCTGACCGAGGCGCTGTTCGACCGGGACTTCCCCGGCCACTACCGCCGTCAGATCCGGACGGTGAGCGTCTCGTTCGACACCGGCGAGGGGCCGGTGGGGGTGAACGCCACCCTGACCCAGCTGGACAACAAGACGGTGGTCTCGGCCGATCCGAGGGCGGTCAAGTTCCTGCTGGAGCCGAAGGGGTCGCCGCCCGCGACGGTGCGCGGCGACTGGCGGGCCAGCCAGCAGATCGCGCTGTCCGACATCGACGAGGGCCGGGACAACAACGGCCTGTTCGAGCTGCGCTTCGACGACGACCGGTATCTGCCGTTCGAGGGCACCGGCGCGGTCTCCCGGTGGCGGCTGGACACCGGCGGCCACCTGCCGACGGTGGAGCTGCTGGACGTGGCGGTCACCGTCAAATACACCGCCGAGGCCGGCGGGGAGGCCTTCGCCACCGCGGTCCGGGGCATGCTCAAGCCGCACCCGGCGGCCCGCTTCTTCGACGTGGCCACCGAATTCCCGGACGCCTGGCAGGAGTTCCAGAGCAACGGCACCGGCGAGCTGGTGCTGCCGATCACGCCCGACCTGTTCCCGGGCATCAGCGGCCGGCAGATCACCGGCATCTACGCCAGATACCAACTGGCTCAGGGCGGCGCCGCCCGGTTCCTGCTCGACGGTGACCGGCAGACCGCGTTGCCCGACGGCAAGCTGCTGCGGACATCCGGTCTGGCCCTCGGCGCGAACGGCTTGACCCTGCAGCTGGACGGCGACAAGACCGCGCTCTCCGGCGTCGGCCTGGTGCTGACCTACCGAGCCGGCGTCTGAGCAACGGAGGAAACGGCATGTCACTCATCGGCCCCAAGAAGTCGTCCCGGGCGAAGCAGCGCAAGTTGGGCAAGACCCCGCCCGAGAAGACCCCGCCCGAGAAGGCCCCGCCCGAGAGGACCCCGCCCGGCAAGAGGTTCGCCATCGACGAGGGCGCGACCAAGATTCCGGCCGTTCCTCCGAAGCCCGTCGCCGCCGCGAAGCGTCCCTGGTTCCCGGCCCGGCCGGTCGCCGGCGACCCGGCGGCGCGCCCGTTGAACCTGACGAGAGGTGCGCAGAACGCGCCGATCACGCAGCCCGTCGACGTGACGAGCGCGGTCGTCACCGGCACGCAGCAGGACATCCGGGACATCGGTGCCATCCGGTCGTCGCACGCCCCGGGAGTCGCGAACGCGCTGACCAACGAGCTCACGGCTCTGCAGAACAACCGGCGCACCATGACCGACGCCGAATGGGAGGCGGCGGTTCAGGCGTTCTCGACCAAGGTCAACGAGATCAAGGGATTGTTCCCGGAGGTCCGCACGTTCATCAACGACCGTCCACTGCAGCGCGCCAAGCTTCTCGCAATGCTGATGAACGTCACGGACCCGTTCGGGGCCGCTCGCGTGCGCCAGAAGCTCCAGGAGCTCCGCGTCCGGGCGGCTGAGGAGTCTGGTGACATCGTGACCGAGATCGAAGGCGCTACCAAGGCCGAACTCGACAACCTCGAATTCGACGAGAAGGTCAGGATGCTCAACACCCTTCGTGCCGGGAGCCTCTACCGGCCGGAGACGCGGCGCAAGGCGGCCATCGCCAAGCTGTACATTTCCCTCCCGCTCGACACGACCTTCGCCACTCGGGACCGGGAGCTGCGGGACCGGGTCCTGGCGAGGCTGCGGACCGAACTGCACACCGAGAACCGGAACTGGACGAAGATGACGCCGGCTCAGCGCATCGCCGCCCTGAAGCGGGTCATCGAGATCCAGTGCGACGAGATGGGCCTGCCTGCGGGCGAGCGGCCGGCCCTGCGGATCATCCCTAACCTGACCTCGAAGATGCCCGACGGCACGGTGGCGAAACTCAGTGGCAGATACGTGCACGGCACCCGCACCATCGAGGTCAGTGACGATTCGATCAACAAGTTCGACAAGTCTCTGGAAACCGTGATTCACGAGAACACCCACAACTACCAGCATTGGCTGGTCAAGCAGCTCGAAGACGGAACGATCGGGCCGAACGACCCGAGCTACGTGCAGGCCCGCCTGTTCCTGGTGAACCTGGGCGCCTACCACCAGGGCTACACCAAGCTGCTCCCCCCAGCCGACGACGTCGCCGCCTACGTCGGGCAGCCGGTCGAACGGCACGCCTGGAAGGCTGGTGTTGAGGCTCGGCGTCTGTTCCGCCGGGACGCCCGCCTGCAGGCCACCGAACTGGCGAATCAGATGCGAGCCTTCTCGGCGGGGGACCAGGCCACCGCCGCTCAGCAGACTCAGCTGGCCGCGTTCTGCCAGATCATCGACCGCCTGCTCCAAGAGCCCAATGTCACGTCGACCCAGCTCTTCATGGCGGTGGACGTGATCGGTCCGCAGTACCGTGCGATGAGTGCACCGCGGCACGTTGCCGACCAGGACGATGTCGAACTGACCCGACTTCAGCTCACTTGAGGATCTTCACATGGCAGACGAAACCGCAACAGCCGCCGTCTACGGCGTTCAGCGTGTCGACCAGTGGAGCGGTCAGAACGTCGACATCGGCGCGCTGCGCTACGACCGCGGGCACCTCGAGGTGGTGTCCGCGGACCCGGACTACCGGACCTACCTGGCCGACGTCGTCGACACCGTGAACGCGACCGAGCAGTTGTCCATCATGGTTCCGCCGCCCCCCGACGCGGAACAGTTCAGCGTCTGGTTCCGCGACGTCGACCGCTCGGCCCCGGACTACCTCGAGGCGCTGCGCACGTACCTGGAACGTGATTTCGACCTGATCCTGGCGACGGAGTCGTCGCCCGGGTGAGCGGCTCCGGTTGACCATGGGAGCGCTCCCAGTTATGGTTCGATCTGCATCGATACGCGCTGGCCGCCGGGGCCTATAGCTGGCGACTGCGGCTGCGGGCTTCGGATGGTCACGCGACGGGCGACGCCCCCTCTGCCCCTCAACCGAAGCGGATCCCCATGCGAAGATTCAAGATCGCCAGCGCCATCTCCATCGTCGGCGCTCTCGCCGTCGCGCTCGTCATCACCGCCCTGCCGGCCAGCGCGGCCACCGCCGCGTTCACCATCGTGAACAACTGGGGCAGCGGATATCAGGGCAAGTTCACCGTCACGAACAACACGTCGTCGCAGATCACGTCGTGGCGGGTGCAGTTCGACCTGCCGGCCGGCTCGACGATCAACAACTCGTGGGGTGCGCAGCAGGCCACCTCGGGCAACCGGTACACGTTCACCAACGCGGCCTGGAACGGCGCGGTCGGCGCGGGCGCGTCGACGTCGTTCGAGTTCATCGTGAACGGCAGCGGCACCCCGACCGCCTGCACCATCGACGGCGCCTCGTGCGCGGGCGGCAGCGCACCGACCACCGCTCCCACGACCGCACCCACCACCGCGCCGACGACCGCCCCGACGGTCACGCCGACCACCTCGGCGCCGACCGGCAACACCCCGGTCGCCCGCAACGGGCAGCTGCGGGTGTGCGGTGCCGCGATGTGTAACCAGAGCGGTGCGCGGGTTCAGCTGCGCGGTATCAGCAGCATGTGGCTGAACTGGGAGACCCAGCCGTACGCGGAGAACCTGCAGGCGTTGACCTGGATGCGTGACAACTGGAACCTGCAGGTCATCCGGGCCGCCATGGGCGTCGAGCCGGAGGGTGCCTACCTGAGCAACCCGGCCAAGGCCAGGGGCCAGGTTGAGCAGATCATCAACAACGCGGTGACCGCGGGTGTGTACGTGATCGTGGACTGGCACGACCATGCGGCGGAGAACCACCGGGCGCAGTCGGTCGCGTTCTTCTCCGACCTGGCCCGGCGTTACGGCCACCTGCCGAACGTGATCTGGGAGCCGTACAACGAGCCGCTGCAGGTCTCCTGGACCAGCGTGATCAAGCCGTACCACGAGGCCGTCGTGTCCGCGATCCGCGCCGCCGACCCGGACAACATCATCGTGCTCGGCAACCCGACCTGGTCGCAGGACGTCGACGTCGCCGCGCAGAGCCCGGTCTCCGGCACCAACCTGATGTACACGCTGCACTTCTACTCGTGCACGCACGGCGCGGCCCTGCGCGCCAAGGGCGACGCCGCGATCCGGGCCGGGCTCGCGCTGTTCGTCACCGAGTGGGGCGCCAGCCACGCCGACGGTGGCCTCGACGGCCGGATCTGCCAGCCCGAGGCGCAGGCCTGGATCGACTGGATGCGCACCAACAGCATCTCCTGGACCGCCTGGAAGCTGGACGTCGGCACCGACACGACGAACCTGCTCTCGCCGGGCGCGCCGGTCACCGGCGGCTGGACCAACTACCTGCGCGGCCACGGACCGTTCGTGGTGCAGAACCTGCGGTAGTACCGATGTGACGGCGGACGCCGGCGACCCCGCCAGGGGCGCCGGCGTTCGTCATACCCGGAACTGGCTCACCAGCGCCCGGAGGCCGTTGCTGAGCTCGGACAGCTCCTGCGTCGCGTGTTTGATGTCGATGACGCCGCTGGTTGTGGTCTGCGTGCCCGAGGAGATGGCGGCGAGGTTGGCGGCGATGTCCGCCGAGTTCACGGTCGACGCGCTGATGGTGCGGCTCATTTCGTCGGTGGTGGCGGTCTGCGCCCGGACCGCCGCGGCGATGGTGGACTGGAAGTGACCCAGCCGGCCGGCGATCTCGAGGACCTCGGCGATCGCCTCGGTGGCGGTCGCGGTGTCCTGCTGGATGCTCTGCACCTTGGCGGTGATGCCGTCGGTGGCGCCCTCGGTCTCCTGCGCCAGTTCCTTCACCTCGCCGGCCACGACCGCGAAGCCCTTGCCCAGCTCGCCGGTCCGGGCCGCCTCGATGGTCGCGTTGAGGGCGAGCAGGTTGGTCTGCTGGGCGATCGCCGTGATGGCCCGGACGATCTCGCCGATCTCCTGGCTGGAGGTGGCGAGCCGGCCGATCACCTCCCGCGCCGCGTGCGCCGCGGTCAGGCTCTGCTCGCAGACCTGGCCGGCCTCCGCCGCGGTCCCGGCGATCCGCTGCAGCGAGGCGCCCATCGAGGACGTGCTCGCCTCCACCGTGCGCACGCCGGCGGCCACCTCGTCGGCGGCGAGCACCACCTCGCCGGACTCCCGCGACGTCGCCTTGGCCTCCACCATGATCTGGATCGCGGTGGTGGTGAGTTCCTCGCTGGCGTGCGCGACCGTGGAGGCCGAGTCGCCGATCTCGCGCACCGTCGCGGCGATCTTGTCGACGAACCGGTTGAAGGACCGGCTGACATCGGTGAACTGGTCGTGCCCGCCGGTCTGCAGCCGCCGGGTCAGGTCGCCGTCGCCCTCGGCGATGTCCGCGAGGCGATCCTGGAGCGCGCCCAGCGGCCGGATGATCGACAGTGCCAGGAGCACGGCGAGCAACACCGAGACGAGCAGGGCCAGGCAGCCCACCAGGGTGGCGACGTCGCGGGTGCGGTCGGCCGTCCGCTCCGCCCGGCGGTGCGCGTCGGCCTCCTGCTGCCGCGCGCTCGCCAGCAACCGGTCGACGCCGCCGGCGATCGTGGCGTACAGCTCGAGTCCCGGGCCGGCCACCAGGTGGTTGGCCTTCTCGGTCGCGGCACGGGTGCCGGCCCGGTAGGCCGCGATCACCTCGTCGTCCATGTCCGCGAACTGCTGGAAGGCCGTCCGGATCGTCGCCACGTCGGCCTGCTCGGCGGTGGTCAGCGGCAGCCCCGCGAGCCGGTCCACCTCGATGACGAAGCTGTCCATCGCGGCCAGGAACGCGGCCCGCTCGGGCGCCGTGTCGGCGGTCGCGTTGTCGGCGCCGCGCACGATGTTGAAGGCGTAGCCGGCCTGCCAGCCGCTGATGTCGGTGACCCGGAACTTGAGCTGCTGGGCGGCGTCGAGCTGGCCCTGCGACCGGGCCAGGGCGCGGGCCACGTCCCGGGTGCTGTCCGCCGACCACACCGCGGCCGCCCAGATGGCCACCACGCACAGCGCCATGAGCAGAAAACCCGCCACCAGACGCGTGGTGACCCGCATACGGCGAAGCAGCTTCACGTCCTGCCCTCCGTCGAGATGCTAACCCGGCGCCCCACCGGGGGATCCGCCAACGGGAAACTCCAGGTTCGTGTTTGCGTCAATGCACTACTTCTAGCCGGTCGCCGGGCCCGGCCGGTCGCACCATCGGACTCGACCCCGAGGAGGACCGATGGAGAAGTCAATTCCGCTGATCGGGCGGGACGACGCGATGCGGTGCTTCGTCCAGCTGCTCGGCCGGGCCGCGCCCGGCCGGCCCGTCGTGCTGGTCGTGGACGGGCCACCGGACAGCGGGCGGGCGCGGCTGCTGCGCGAGTTCGTCTCGGCCGGTCGAGGTCGGGGCGCCGCGGTGGCAGCCACCCGCGAGTTCGTCATCCTGGTGCGGGACCACCCGGAGCCGGTCGACGCCGGCGATCCGGACCGGCTGGCCGCGCGTGCACCGGTCCTGGTGGTGACCACCGGGCGTTCGTTATTCACCGGCATTTCGGCGGAGGTGCACCGGATCTGGCTGACACCGCTGACCGCTGCCGACGTCCAACGCCTGATCACCGCCCTGCTCGGAACGCGACCCGGCGAATGGCTGCTGGATCTCGCCCGGGCCGGGGCCGGCCGGCCGGGGGCGATCGTGCGGCTGATCACCGCCCTGCGGGAGGACGGCCGGACACCGGTGGCGCGGCTGCCGGAGCGCACGCGGGCGCGGCTGGCCGAGCGGGTGGCGACGCTGTCGCCGCCGGCCCGTCACCTCGTGCAGGCGGCCACCGCACTGCGATCCCCGTTCCCGCCCACCCGGCTGAGCGCCCTGCTCGGCCGCAGCCTGGTCACCCTGCTGCCGGACATCGAGGAAGCCCTGGACTCCGGGCTGCTGGTCACCCAGGGGGACACGCTGGCGTTCAGCCACGAACAGGTCCGGTTGATCGTCGAGGCGTCGATGCCCGTACCGGTGGTGGCGGCCCTGCGGCGCGAACAGCGGCAGCGAACGGCGCCGACCCGGCACCGGCCACCCCGGGAGGCGCCGCGCGAGGTGGACTGGGCGCTGCTCAGCGACCGCGAGCTGCAGGTCGCCGAGCTGGTCGGCATGGCGCTGACCAATCAGCAGATCGCGGTGCGGCTGAGCCGGTCGCCGCACACGGTCAACTACCACCTTCGTCAGATCTTCCGGAAGCTCGGGCTGGCGTCCCGCGTCGAACTCGTGTCGCACCTGCGGAAAAGGGAGGCCACCCGGTACCCGTAGAGCCAGTCGTGCGAATCCGGCGGCGCGGCCGCCATCGCGCGGTCCCGCGCCCGCTGCTCGTCGCCGTCCTCGAGGTGGAAGGCGCGGGCACCGGCCCGGGACAGCGCCGCCACCTCGTCGACCCGGTGCCTGCGCAGCGCCTCGAAGTGCGCGAGAGCGTCCGGGCGCCGCGCGCACCGGGCCAGCGTGGTGGCGTCCTCGACGGCCTGGGCCGCGCCCTGCGAGATGAACGGCAGCATCGGGTGGGCGGCGTCGCCGATCAGCACGACACGTCCGCGATGCCAGCGCGGGATCGGCGGCCGGTCGTGGAGTGCCCGTAGCTCGGCCTGACCGGCCAGCCCGATGAGCTCGCGGACGGCCGGATGCCACCCGTCGAACCCGGCCAGGAGTGCACCGCCGGTCACCCGGGTGGGCCGGGCCGGCGGGTCGGCGGCGGGCCCGACGACGACGAGGTTGAGATGCCTGCCGTGGTCGACGGGGTACGCGACGCAGTGCCGCTGCGGCCCCAGCCACACCGTCACCCGAGGCGGCGCCGCGATCGGCAGGACCGCGCGGGCCGCCACGAATCCGCTGTACCGCGGCCGGTCCTGGGCGACCAGGCCGCGGACCACCGAGTGCAGGCCGTCCGCACCGACCACGGTGCCGGGGTGTTCCACCGAACCGTCCGCGAAGCCGAGGCTCTCCTCGGTGACGGACACGCAGCGGCGGCCGAACTGGATGACCGCCCGGCGCAGGGCGCCGATCAGCGCGCCGCGCCGCATCGTGTAGTAGGGGACGTCGTAGCGGCCCAGGTCGGTGCGGGTGATCACGGCGTTGTCGTGCCAGCGGCGGATCTCGCGGTGGGCCGGGCGGGCCGCCGTGTCGAAGGCCGCGCCCAGGCCCAGCTCGCGCAGCTCGGCAGCGGCGTTGGGGGAGATCTGGATGCCGGCTCCCTCGTCCGGGAGCGCGGCCTGTTGCTCGAACACCACAGACTCGATGTCGCGGCGGGCGAGCGCGAGGGCGGCGGTCAGACCGCCGATGCCCGCGCCGACGATGGCGATCCGGTCCACGTTGCTGCCTTTCAGTAGTAGCGCAGGGCCCTGTCCCAGTTCTCGTCCGCGGTGAACAGGCCACGCGGTTTCATGACCTCCGGCAGCGCGGTCAGCACGGCGTCGGGCACGAGGGTGCCGGGTGGCACGGCGTCCACCCGGGCCTCGATCCCGTGGGCGGCGCCGACAGCCGCCCTCAGGTCGCGGGCCGCCGCGGCGCCGTGTTCCGGGGCCACCTCGATCTGCGCGTGCAGTCCGTCCGCGGTGTGCCGGGCCCGCCAGAACATCACCCCGTACCCGGCCGGCAGGCGGAACACCAGGTCCTCGAGTCCCACCTGGGTGAGGCCGGCGCCGGTGCCCGGGCGGCCGAGCACCCGGACGGTCGGCAGCGCCCAGCCGCACGGGCAGTCCGCATAGGTCACCTCCACCCGGTCGCCGAGGTGGTAGCGCAGCAGTGGCATCGCCTCCCGGAACAGCGGCGTGACCACGAGCTCGCCGGCGCCATCGGGCGTTGTCCGGCCGGTGGCCGGGTCGTGGACCTCGAAGATCGCCCGGTCCGCCCACAGGTGGAGATGCCCGTGCGGGCACTGGCCGGCCAGTCCGCCGGTCTCGCTGGCGCCGTATTCCTCCACCACCGGCGCGCTCCAGACCTGCGCGATGCGGGCGCGCCGCGCCGGGCTCAGCGGCTCACCGGCCACCAGCAACGCGCGCAGGGCCGGGAAGTCGCGGCCGGGCTGCAGGCCGGCCCGGGTCGCCGCGGCCGCCCAGAGCAGGGCATCGGTGGGCAGCGACCAGGTCAGCGTCACCTCGAGGTCGTGCAGGAGGCGGACCACCTTGGCGTACGGGGTGGCGAGCGACCGGTTGTCGGCCGGAACCACCGTCGCGCCGCAGGCCCGTGCCGCGGCGTGCGCCACGTGCCCGGTCAGCATCAACGCGTACGGCGTGCGGACCATCACCGTGTCCGACGGTGCGATGCCGATGTGCATGCGCGCGTAGCGGTCGATCAGGTCGGCCCAGTCCGCCTCGGTGTAGTAGGAGGCGGTCGGTGTGCCGGTGCTGCCGCTGGACTCGTGGTAGGTGGCCAGCCGCGACCGGTCCACCGCGAGCATGCCGAAGGGGTAGGCGTCGCGGAGGTCCGCCTTGCTGGTCAGCGGGTAGCCCGCGAGCTCGGCCGCGGTCGCCGGCACCGTGCCGCGCGCCCGGTAGAAGGGTGATCCGGCGGCCGCCGCCAGCGCGGCCGGCAACAGGGCGTCCTGCAGCTTCGCCAGCTCGGCGAAGTCGCCCCAGTCCCCGAGGCGCGGCCGGTCAGAGCTCATGGCACAGCTCGTCGATCGGATAGCCGACGTGCCGTTCCCGGCCGGGCAGGAAACCGAGCACCTCGTCGCCGGCCGTCAGCTCGGTCGTGTTGTGCACGACGCCGCCCGGCCCGAGCACCCGTACATGCCAGTCGTCCTGCACGATGAGGTTCAGCAGCTCCCCGCTCGGCGCCACGGCGTCGATGGCGAGCAGCGGCCGCGTCTCGATCTTGACACGGCCGACCGTGACCGGCCGGCTGCGGCCGTCCGCGCGCACCGCGAGCACCGTGGAACCCGCCTGCAGCTCGCACAGATAGCGCGTCCGTTCGTGGTCGGCCAGGGTGTACGACATGACCGCGCCGGCGTTGACCCGGAACGGGCGCATCGGCATATAGGGCAGGGGATGTGTCTCGCTGACACAGAGCAGCAGGCCGCGGGAGCGCGACCCCACCAGAATCCCCTCGTCCGGGCTCAGGTACGAGCAGGTGTCCACGCAGGCGCGCTCGCCCGAGCCGCAGTGCCGCACCCCGGTGACGGTGAGGGTGACCAGGTCGAGGTCGGGCGAGCGGTGCCGGACCACCTCGGTGAGCTTGGTGGCGTCGCCCGGGCCGCCGGGCCGCAGCAGCACCCCGTCCGGCCCCCGCTCCAGCACAGTCAGGTGCACCGAGGCCTCCTCGACCCCGCCGACCTCGGTGATGATCCGGCCGGACGCGCCGTCGGCGGCGGCCAGCACGATCTCCAGCGGGATGTGCGTCGGGTCGTGGAAGCGCAGCACCGTGAGCTCGTCCCGGCGGACCCGGTCGCAGGCCAGCTCCAGACTCGCGGCGTCGACGACGTCCACCCGGGTGCCGAGGCGCAGGTCCGGGCGGTCCACCATGGCCCGCCGGGCCGGGTCGACCAGCAGGACGTCGGCGGTGCCCGGATCGTCCGGCAGCTCGCCGGTGACGACGAGCACGCGGGTGATGGAGGGCGGCAGGCCGGCGAGATCCGCCGGGTCGTCCGCGACGATGGCGTCGAAACGCAGGTGCAGGGCCTCCTCGCTGACCTCGCGCCGCCACGGACCCGCCCCGCGCAGGTCCAGCCAGCACTCCCGGCCCGGCCGTGCCGCGCTCATCGGACGGCCGCCGGCGTGCGGTCGTGCACCACGGCGGCGAGCCGGCGCACCATGGCGCCCGGGTCCGCGGCGGTGAACACCAGCCGGCCCACCGCCACCCCCGCGGCGCCGGCGCGCATCGCGGCCGACATCCGGCCGAGGACGGCGTCCGGGTCGGATCCCGGATCGCCACCCGCGGCCAGCACCGGGGTTGCGGCACCCGCGAGGATCCGGGCCGTGGCCGCGGGGTCGTCCGGCAGCGCGGTCTTGACCAGGTCGGCGCCCAGTTCGGCGGCGACGGCGAGGGCGTGCGCCACCAGATCGGGGGCGCGGCCGTCGCGGACCGCGGGACCGCGCACGTACATCATCGCCAGCAGCGGGACGGACCAGCGTTCGCAGGCCTCCGCCACCGTGGCCAGGTGCGCGATCTGCGCCGCCTCGGTCCGGGAGGCCGCGTTGACGTGCACGCTGACGGCGTGCGCGCCGAGGCGCAGCGCCTCCTCCACGGTGGCCACCGGGTATTTCGCGTCCGGGTCGTGCGCCATCCGGGTGCTCGCGTTGAGCTGGCACACCAGGGACAGGTCCCGGAACCGGGCGGGCCGGACCCGGCGTGCGGCGCCCTTGTGCAGCACCACGCCGTCGGCGCCGTGCTCGGCCAACTGGCCGATCAGGGTGTCCAGGTCGCCGTCGGAGCGCAGCGGACCGGCGCCCACGGCGTGATCGAGGGGGATGAGGAGCAGACCGGAGCCGCCGCGGCGGCCGAGGTGGCCGAGACGCACGCGCCGCCCGAACGATTCGCTTGTGTACATACCATCTCCTTGGCTGGTGGTCGACACTGACGAAGTCCGAAGCTAACGACGCCGCCGATCCCGGCCTACTGCTCGAGAAGGTGGGCGGACTCCGGAATCCGGAGTCAATGCAGGTCGGCGCGCCGGTCGGAGAATTTCCCTGATCGAATGAGTAGTTGACAGCAAGATCAGCCATTCCTGATCATCACTCGGGCGGGTGAATCGTCGTTGTTCCCAACCATTACGCTCGTACTCAGGAAAGGGGCGCCCGATCGAAAAAACGCGCCACCACGGGGATTTCCGCACGCCGGACAGCTGTGCGAACCGCACGAACGGGTGTTATCCCGTTACCCGGGCGGCACGCACAATCGGCGTCCTACATCTCGTTGGGGGCGCAATGGAGATCTGCCATGGCGAATGGCGAGAACGGTCGGCGACCGGAGGCTCGCGGGCGTGACCTGGGACCTATTCGGACGGGAGCCGGAGATCCAGTTCCTGACCCGGATCATTGACGACACCGCGGCCGGCGCCGGTGGCTGGCACGTGCTGACCGGCCCGCCCGGGATCGGCAAGTCGCGGCTCCTGCAGGCCGTGCTCGCACCGGCCGCGGCCCGCGGCATCGCGGTCGCCAGCCGGGAGGCGTTCCGCCTGGATCCGGCCGTCCCGCTGGTGACCCTGACCGGCGCGCTGCGGGACTGCTCGCCGGAGACGTCCGCGTTCGCCTGGCTGGCGCGGCACGAGCCGGAACGAGCGGATCCGCTCGGCACCCTGCAGCGGCTGCGGACGTCGCTCGAGCAGGCGGCGCGGGAGAACCCCCTGCTGATCGTCATCGACGACGCGCAATGGATGGACGAACTGTCCGCGCTGGCCGTTCGCGAGCTGATCCCGGCCCTGGCGTCCTCGCCGGTGCGCTGGCTGTTCGCTCACCGCCCGCCGTCCGGTGCGGACCGGTCCACTCCCGGTCACCAGGTGGTCCGGTGGCTGCTGCGCGACGGCACTCCGCCGATCCGGTTGAGACCGCTGGACGAGACCGCCATCGCCCAGCTCAGCGCCCAGGTGGTCGGTGCCGAGGTGGACAACACGGTGGTGGCGCTGGCCGCGTCCTGCCTCGGCAATCCGCTGCGTACCGAGCAGTTGCTGCGGGCCCTGGTCCGGACCGGTCAACTCGTCGTGGTGCGCGGTGTGGGCTCGGTGGTCGGTGACGCCCTGCCGTCCGGTTTCGTCGATGCGGTCCGCGAGCTGCTCGAATCGCTGTCCGAGCCGGCTGCCTGGCTGCTGCGGTCGGTGTCGGTGTTCGATCGGCCGTTCGACATCGGGGAGGCGGCGCGCCTCTGCGGGCGTACGGCCATGGAGATGGCGCCGCTGGTCCGCGAGGCGATGGACGACTTTCTCGTCGAGGACCCCCTCGGCCGCCTGGCCTTCGCCCACGACCTGGTCCGGCAGGCGGTCTACAGCATGCTGCCCCGTTCCTTGCGTGAGCAGTTGCACCGCGACGTTGCGGCGATCACCCGGGACGCCGGCCGCCCGGTTTTGGAGGTTGCCGAACACCAGCTCAAGAGCGGCCGGTCGGGTGCGGCGGAGGCGGTTCGCCTGGTGCGCTCCACGGCTCGGGAGATTGCCCGGGTGGCGCCCGGTGCCGCGGCCGATGTCATGTTGCGGGCGCTGGACGCCGCGGATGCCGACGACCCGGGCCGGCTGCCGCTGATCGCCGACACGGTCGGCCTGCTCGCCGCCGCCGCGCGGCTGGAGGAGGCGCGCCGGCTCGGCGGCGAAAGCCTGGACGCCGGCCTGGACCCGCAGACCTCGGCGCTGCTGCAGCTCGGCCTGGCCGAGGCGTGCAAGCACAGCGGCCTGGACCGGCAGACCGTGGAGTACGCCGACGCGGCGCTGCGGCACCCCGAGATCCCGGTGCCGGTGCAGGCCCGCCTGCACGCGGTGCGTACGCATGCCCTCTGCTATCTCGGTGAGCTGGCCGGCGCCGACGACTCGGGCAGCCGCGCCGATACGCTCGGCCGGCAGAGCGGCGAGTCCGCGGCCGTGGTGTTCGGCCTGGCCGGGCGCAGCCTGGTCGCCTACACCGAGGGACGGCTGACCGATTCCCTGGCGCACGCCGAGGCCGCCGTCGAGCTCGCCGACCGGGAAGGCGGCGAGGCGGCCCAGCGTCACCCGCGGATCTGGCTGGGCGGTGCGCTGATCGCGCTCGACCGCTTCGACGAGGCCGCCGAGGTCATCAGCGCCGGGCGCCGGAAGTCCGACCGGTCCGGTGCGGCCTGGGCCGACCCGCTCTGGCATTACTTTCACACCGCCCTGCTCTACGCCCGCGGCCGGCTCGACGACGCCGGGGTGGAGGCCCAGTCGGGTCTCGCCGTGGCCGAGCAGCACGAGGCGAACGCCCTCGCGATGCCGCTGCTGGGCATGCTGCTGCGGATCGCGGTCCGGCGCGGCGACCTGAGCCGCGCGCAGGACCATCTCGACCACGTCCGCCGGCTGGCCGGCGACGGGGTGACCGCGGTGCCCGAGGACGTGCTGTGGGCCGAGGCGGTCCTGCTCTGCGCGAGCGGGGCGACGAAGGCCGCGTTCGACCTGCTCCGCGACTTCTACCCGAGGCTGCTCGAGCGGCCCGCGCTCTTCACGGCCGACCCGGCGTCGGCCGCTGAACTCGTTCGCATCGCCCGCCAGGCCGGCCACCCCGGCGAGGCGTCGATGGTCGTGGTGGCGACCCGGCGGTACGCCGACCGCAACCCGGGCTCGCGCTCCGCCACCGGTTCCGCCGCGCACGCCGCCGGTGTCCACCACAGTGATCTGGCCGGGGTGCAGCGAGCCGTCGCGGAGTTCCGGCGGGCGGACCGGCCGCTCGCCCTGGCCGCGGCCCTCGAGGACGCCGCGGCGCTCGGCGGCGACACCTATCCGGAGGCACTGTCCATCGTGACCCGCTGCGGCGCCGAGCGCGTCCGGGTGCGGATCGAAGCTCTCCTCCGGGAGCGCGGTGCCGTGGCGCCGCATGAAGCTGCCGAGGCGGCACCCTGTCTGCCGCAGCTCACCAAGGCCGAACGGCGGGTGGCGATCGAGGTGGGGGCGGGCCGCACGAACAGCGAGGTCGCTGAGGTCCTGTACATCTCGAAGCACACCGTGGACGCGCACCTGCGCAACATCTTCGCCAAGCTGGGCGTGCGGCGGCGGGCCGAGCTCGCCCGGATCGTCGCGCAGGAATGCCCGTCAATCACGTGAACACGTGATGTGCGGACGACCCGCGAGCGCCGAGCATGGCGGTGTACCAACCGCTCATCCGCACCGCCTGAGGGACGCACCATGCCGACAACTGCCATGCGTACGCCAGTGCTGGTGGCCGGTGCCGGCGTCGCCGGCTCGCTGACCGCACTGGAGCTGGCTCATCACGGTGTCCCGAGCATGGTGGTGGAACGCGCGGACGGCCCGGCCCGGATACCGGACCTGTTGCTGATCAGGGGCCGCAGCATGGAGCTGCTCCGTCGGCTGAACCTGTCCGGTGACCTGCGGGCGGCCGGGCTCGACCCGGACCACCCGCTGGACTTTCTCTGGTCCGCGGGGGTAGAACGGCCACCGGCGCTGCAGTGGCGGCTGCCGTCGGTGGCCGAACTACGCCGTCGGTACGCCGCGACCGCCGACGGCAATGCACCCATCGAGCCGTACGTGCTCATCTCCGGTTCCGGTCTGGTCGGCCGGTTGCGGCGGTCACTGCGCGAGCACCCGCTGATCGACCTGCGCACCCGCTGGACCCTCACCGATGTCGACGCCGGCCGGCACACGGTGCTCGCCACGGTGATCGACGCGGGCCGGGACGAGCGGCACGTGGTCGAGACCGGCTACCTCGCCGGCTGTGACGGTGCGGACAGCACCGTCCGCCGATGTGCCGGCCTCACCCTGGAGGAGCTCGGCCCGCCGGCACCACACCTGACCGTCCATTTCCGCAGCCCCGGGCTGGCCCGGCGATGGGCAAACCCGGCCGTGGTCGTCACCGGGCGAGCCACCGTGGTCGCGGGGCACGACGGCGACCTCTGCGTGGCCCACCTGCCGGTCCCGGCGGACGACCAGGCCACCGTGGTGAATCCGGCCGACCTGCTGCAGGACCGGCTCGGCCTCGCCGACGAGCAGCCGCGGATCGAGGCCGTCGTGCAGCGGGCCGGCGTGCCGTCGGTCGCGAGGTCCTACCGGCGGCATCGCGTGTTCCTCGCCGGTCACGCCGCGCACCAGGCCGAGATGCCCGACGACGTGGATGTCTGCATCGGCGACGCGGTCGGCCTCGGCTGGCGGCTCGCCGCGGCGGTGCACGGCTGGGCCGGCGACCGGCTGCTCGCCGGGTACCAGACGGAACGCCGCCGGCAGGCCCTGGCGGCCCGGGAACAGGCCCGCCGTAGCCTCACCGCCCGGCGCCGGCTGCAGCGGCTGGTCGAGTCCGAGGCGGACAGGCAGACGCTCGTGGCCGAGCTCCGCAACGGCCCACCTCAACTCGACCCGGCCGGCACCGGGCCGGCCGAGATGGCCGGTGTTCCCGGCTTCCGCCCGCCCGCCTTCCGGCTCGCCGGCGGCGACCAGCTTTTCGACCGGCTGGGACCCCAGTTCACGCTGATCGACATCACCCTCGGCGGGGAGGGTTCCGGACTGCTCAAGGCCGCCCAGGCACGCGGCATCCCGGTGCGGCACCTGCCGCTGGCCGCGGCGGCGGTGCCGGCCGGCTGGTCCGGCCGGCTCGTGCTGATCCGCCCGGACCAGCAGGTCGCGTGGTGCGCCGACGGGCCGCCGGCCGATTGCGACCGGGTGCTCGACGAGGTGACCGGCGAACGAGAGCAGTTATACGAGAACACGTGATGCGGCGATACCGCCGCCCCGGCGACGCTCGACTTCTCCCCGCCGATCTCGAATGGACAGAGGGACGATGTCGACGAGAATCACCGAGGCCGAGGACCTGGGGCGGAGCACGATTGCGGGCTGGTACACGCGGCTCGCGGAGAACCCCTGCCCTCGCCGCAACCACTGGCAGACGAAAGTCATCTACTACCGGGCGGTCGCCGAGTTGCTGGCTGCCGCACCGGGTCGCCCACTGACCTGGAAATGCGTTGTCGGCGCGGCCCGCCCGCGCGGCTGCCGCAGCACGTTCTACGAGGTGGCCGGCGCGCACGCACGGCACGGGATGATCGGCGATCTGATCGCCGACGGCAGTGCCCGCTCGATCGAGATCGCCTGGCGCTACCACCGGACCGACCCGGTGGAGCAGCTCATCGACGAAACCAAGGTGTGGTCGTTCTGGCCGTACCGGCAGTCCTACGCCACGGTGGCAGCCGATCCGGGCAACACGTCCGATGCGGTCCCCGGTGAGCTGCGGGACGCGCTGCTCGCCTGGGCCGGGTGCAACCGGTCCCTGGCGGCGGCGAACGGGTACCGGCCGCCGGCCTGTGCCGTCGAGGATCTGGCGGTGCTGCATCGGGGACGGCTCGCCGCCAGCCGGGCATTGAGCCGTCTCGCCGATGTGCTGCGCCAGGTTCACTGAACCTGGTGTTCGGCGCTCCAGCCGTTCGGGGCCGCCGGCAGCGGTGCGGTGAGCGCCTCGGCGACCTGCTCCTTCGGCACCGCGTAGGCCACGAGGGTGGCGGTGAGGTCCGGGGGCAGGTCGCCGCGGCCGGGACAGAACCAGGTGGTGTCCCAGGCGAGCACGCAGAGGCCCTGCAGTTGCAGGCCACCGGCGGTCCTGGTGAAGGCGATCACCGCGACGTCGTCCGGCTTGACGCCGTCGAAGGTGGCGTAGCCGCTGCGCGGCCGGCCGCCGGCCGGGCCGGATTCCGGCGGCTCACTGGCCGGCCGGGTGGTGGACGGCGCGGCGGCGGGCCGGTTACCGGCGGTGCCGTCGCTGCGGCCCAGCAGCACCCCGCCGAGAAACGCCGTTCCCAGGACGGCCAGGACGGCGATCACCGCCGCCACCGGAAGGTAGCGGTCGCGCCGCCTGGCCCGGAGCCGTCGCAGAATCCCCGCCACCGGTTCCCGCCGGCCGGCGCGACCGTCGGCCGCCCATCGTTGGAAGGCCGCCGCGCGGATCGGGCCGCCGGCCGTCGCCTTCATCCCGCCGAGCAGCAGGGCCAGCTGCTCGGAGTTCGCGCGGCCGGCCACCTCGACCGCGTGCTTCTCGGCCTGCGGATCACCGAGATCCTCCAGCCGCGGCCCGTACGCCGCCGTGAGCAGCCGGGTCAGCAACTCCTCCCGGAACGTCACCTCGACCTGGAACGCGGCGGCGTCGAGCGCTGCGGCGTCCAGGGCCGCCCGGACCAGGTGCCGCCGCTCCGCGGGATGCTGCTCCAGAGCCTCCAGCACCTGGTCGAACGCGCGCACGGTGGGAGCGTTCCGCAGCGCCGCGACCAGCTGCTGCTCCGGTGACGGCGCCGGGATGCCGGACCTCGCCTCGTACCGCTGGGGTGGAGCGGGCCGGGTCTCCGTCAGCACCGCCTTCGGGCGCGCTGCCTGCGCGGGTGCCAGCGGTGCGAAGCTGCGCTCGACGAGCTGCCGGCACAGCTGCGCAGCGGTGTCCGCCGCCGGCCCGGCGGCGAGCGGGTACGCCAGGTCGACGATGGTGCGCGGAACGTTACCCGTCGTGTACGGCCGCACCGGCAGGAACATGAGGTGCGGTGCGCGCTCCACGCCGGCGTCGTGCCGGTCCTCGTAGGTGGAGAAGCTGCGGTTGGGCAAGCCCGTCCGGGCGCACTCGTCGATCTCGAGCAGCGCCCAGATCATCACGAGCTTGATGTCCTCGGGACAGCCGATCACGCTGATCGGGACGTTCGGATCGGTGAGCAGCCCGGCGAGAATCGGCTTCAGCGTGTCGATGTTCTTCACCGCGGCCGGGTAGAAGTGGTTTTCGGCCTGCTTGAGCGTGTTGCCCAGCCCGGTATGGATCGGCTCCAGCGGCGCCACGGGCTCGTGGACCTGCCAGCCGGTCCAGAAGCTCAGCCCGAGCGCGGTCCGCGGGGTGAGCAGCTCGGACGGGCCGATCAGGGCGTGTGCGTTGTTGCGGCCCGCGCTCACCCCGGCGTCCACCCGGTTCAGCAGCGCGGCCTTCCCGTCCGCGAACGAGAAGTACGACAGGGCCCGTCTCGGCAGGTCCGCGTCGGCCAACGGCTGCAGCCGGATGTGCGCCTGGAGACGGTGTTGCCAGCGCAGATGCTCGTCCGGCCCGTCGAAGGAGTCGGCCAGCACCCGCTGCTCGCCGCCCTGCTGGGAGAAGCCGAAGAACACCTGGTCGATGCGCCGGTTGGGGAGCGGGCTGGTCATGGCAGTCCCACCTTTCCGGCGTCCGGGCCGGGGATCACGCCGGACATCGCGAGGATCGCGACCAGCGGCGCCAGCACATGGGCGGGACGGAAGCCGCGGGCGAACCGCTGTTCGCCGCCATGTCCCGGGGAGCCGGCCGGGCTGGCGTCGCCGCCGCTGGCCGAGACGAAGTGCAGGGTGCACCGGCGGAACGCTTCGAACGGCCGTAGCGAGCCGACGGCGCCCTGCCGGTGCAGGAAGGCATAGACGTCCCGGCTCTCGGCGTGGATACGCTCCGGGTCCAGGCCGGATCCGGCGTCGCGCCGCAGCCACCGGTCGACCGGCGGGACGTAGCGCATCCGGTCGGCCTTGGTCACCGCGATGGCCACCGGGAGATCGGCATTCCCCGGCACGCCGAGCAGCCGCTCGACGGCGAGCTCGAACGACCAGCCCGGATTCACCGCACCGGTGGCGCCGGCGTCCGCCGAGTCCTCCAGCGCGTGCACGAAGATCACCGCGTTCGCGCTGAGCAGGAACCGGGTCGACCGGTTCAGCGTGTCGGTGCTCTGCAGGTCCTCCCCGGCCACGTCGAAGAAGGTCACCGGCCGGTCGCCGCCCTGCCCGCGTACCAGCAGGATGTCGGCCGCCTCGGTGATGCCGGTGCTGGTACCCGCCAGCGCGGCGCCCTGCTCGAACGGCTTCACGAACTGCTGGTGGAAGTTGCGGTGCCGGCGGAAGTCGAGTGCCGAGGTGCTGATGCCGTAGCCGGCCAGACCCTGCTCGTACGCCTCCCGGATCATGGCGGTGAGCAGGTGGGTCTTGCCCGCCATGGGCGCGCCGACCAGCCCGACGACGAGCGGATCCGCGTAGTCCGCGTAGGTGGCCGGCAGATAGTGCGGCGCCATGTCTCCCGCGGGATTCGGGCACTGTATGTAGCCGCCGCGGCGCGCCCCCTCCCGCTTGGCAGCGCTGAGGCGGCTTACGTCGAGCGGCTTGTACATGGCCGTTCCCTCGTCGAAGACGAGCACCGTGCCGCCGGCCGGCCACGGAAACTCGTCCGCGCAGACCGGGCAGCGCACGATGCGGATGGCCGGTTGGAGTGTCGCGGTCATTGCCCACCTCCCAGGAGCCGTCGCCAGCCGCGCCGGCCGTTCGGCGGCGGGGTGTGCGGTGGCCCGGCGGGCGGCGGCACGCCCTTGCGACCGCGGGCCTCGTCGAACATCCGGTAACCCTCCGCCAGCGCGGACCGCGGATCGGCCAGCCGGACCGGCGGCACCGCCCGGCGGGTCATCGCGCTCAGCAGCTCGGCCGCCGACGGCCTCTGGTCGACCGGCTGGAACACCCGGCCGAGGCGTTGCCGCAGTCGTTCCGGGTCGGCGGCCTGGTCCGCCGGCGCCGCGAGCGCCTGCGGGCCCAGGACGAGCTCCCGGATGAGCACGGCGGCGGACCACACGTCGTCGCGGGCATCCGTGAGGCCGACGCCATGCAGGCGTTCCGGGGACTGCCACGGCCCGGAACCGGTGTGCCGGGGCTCGCCGGCCAGCTGGGCCCGCTCGAAATCGACCAGTTGCACGGTGGTGCCGTTCCAGCGCAGCGAGTCCAGGCTCAGCGCGCCGTGCACGACCCCGGCCCCGGCGATCAGGTGGAGCACACGCAGCATGCCGACCTGGAACTCCCGCTGCCGGTCCGGATCCAGGGCCCGGACCACCTCGGTGGCGGGCTGCCCGAGGTAGGGCCGGAGCAGAACGAACGGCTCCTCGACGTCCACGTTGTAGCCGACCAGGGTGGGCAGTTCGGCGCACCGGCCGCCGATCACCCGGGTCAGGTGCGCGATCACCCGGATCTCGTTGTCCAGCAGGTCGTAGAGGCGCCGCTCGCGGCGGCCGGCCTCGGCAGGCACGGACTTGCGCAGGAAGGTCGCGTCGTTCGGGCCGGTGACGAGCCGCTGCTCCAGCATCGATCCGGGGGTCGCGAACGGGCCCCGCTCGGCGAGCCGCACCCGGTGCAGGACGCCGTTCACGTCCCGGCACAGCACCTCTTCCTCGCCGGTCACAGCGGGCCACCGTCCCAACCCCAGCGCACCGACTCCGGCCGCAGCGGCAGCAGCCGCAGGGCGCCGATGAACTCGCTCCCGCGGGTCCAGACGATGTGCGGGTCGTCGGCCACCCGCTGGTCGGTGGGCTGCAGCCGCAGCACGTGCAGGAGCCGCTGCGGGGCGAAGCGGAGGAAGCCGGCCGGCACGGCGTTGCTGAGGAACTCGAGCTGTTTCTCGTCACACAGCTGGGCCATCGGATCTCCGGCCCGGCACAGCAGCGCGTCCCGGGCGGTGGCGGAGGCGGTCCACGCGCGCATCATCATCGCGTCGCGCGGTCCGGGATCGGCATCCGGGTTGAACGGGCTGGCCGGACCGTTCCGGTCGAGGTGCTCCCGGTAGTCGGTCAGCAGCCGGCTGAACCGCCGGCGGACGTCCGCGCCGGCCGATCCGTGCGGAGCCCCGCCGGCCGCCCAGGTCGCACCGAGCGCGGTACGGCAGAGGTCCACCAGGTCGCCGCGGATCACCTGGGACAGTTCCGGGCGGGCCGGCGTCCGGCCGTTGACCAAGGTGCCGGGCAGTTCCTCGTCCAGTACCTGCCGGAGAACCTCGACGCCACCGGCGGCGGCCCCGGCCGCGGCGGAGGCCGCCCGGTGGCGGCGCATCGGCTGCCATTCGGTGACACAGGCCTTCGCGTTGCTCTGGTCGAGCGCGGTGACGACGGTGTCCAGCTCGGCGAGCGGCAGCTGCCCGCTCCATTTCCTGGCGGCCGTCCGCCAACCGGTCGCCGCGACGACCAGCGCGAGTACCACGAAGGCGCCGAGCGCGCCGAACGAGACGGCCGCGGACGGTACCTCGGGCAGGTCGGTACGGGCTTGGCGCAGCACGTAGCCCACCGCAACGCCGAGCAGGGCGCTGAGCCCGTACGTCGCCAGCGCCGCCGGCGCGGACCGCCGGAAACCGCGCTCGCCGCCGGACGCGGGCCGCCGCGCCAGGAGCAGCCAGCCGGCGTTGGTCCAGACCAGAGCGAGCAGCAGTCCCAACGGCAGACCGTCCGGACCGGACCCGGCCAGCAGGACGATCGCCAGGCAGGTCAGGGTGATCAGCGGCAGCGTCCACAGGCTCAGCGGCCAGCGCGGGAACCGCGGCAGGTCGCCGGCCGGCACCGACGTCCGGCGGACCCGGTCGTGCAGCGCGCTCACCCCCTGCGGAGCGCTGAACGCCGCCGCCGCCTGCAGCTCGCCGGCGAGGTCGGGCAGGGTCACGCCGTGGGACAGACGCTCGTCGACCAGGCGCCGCAGGCCATCCATGATCCGCGCGTCGTCCGGCGGGCGCGGTTCAGCGACGCCGAGCGCGATCATGTCGGTCATCGGCGGCCGGCCCTCCTCGAGGTGGCCGTCCATGTCGTTGAGCAGCCGGTCCAGGGCGTCCCGGTACGCGCCGGCCGCCTGCGTGGTGGTCCGCAGCACGGTGCCGGCGGTGGCCGTCGGGCGCTCCGGCCCGAGCAGCCGCCAGCTCTGGCCCAGCGCCCGCACGGTTTCCGCGGCCCGGGTCAGGTGCCGTTGCGCGTCCCGGGCGCGGGTAGCGATGGGCGCCGTGAGTATCGGGCCGGCCGGGTCGTGTTCGGAGCCCAGCCCTCGTACGGCGCCGGCGAGCTCGCGCGAGACCTCGTCGCCGGGCCGGCACAGCCGCCGGGCCGCCTCGGCGGCCGCGTCGCCGACCGTGGCGATGTCGACCGGATCCTGGGCCAGCCGCAGGCCGGGCGAGGACACCGCGCCCGGCAGGTCCGCGGCCGCGGACAATACGGCGTCGAACACCTCGGTCACCTGCAGCAGGGCGAGGAGGTTGCCGAGGTCGGGCGCCCCGGCCCCGGGGAACCGGGGCGCCCCCTGCGGCGACCAGCACAGGCCCGCCGGGTCGCCGGCCCAGAGGACCGCGGTGCGGCGTTCGCCGTCCGGCCGCAGCCCGGGCGGCAGCGTGAGCGCCACGCCGTCGACCGAGGCTTTCGGCCCGGCGTCACCGACGGCCACGCAGATCAGCCCGAGAACCGTACGGCGGCCGATCAGATCCTGGTAGATGTCGAGGTGCTGGAGCACGGTGCGGGCGTCGTCGAGAACGACGATCCGTCCTTCGACGCGGGCCGGCGGCTCCGGGTCACGCCGGCGCAGGTCGAGCAGCGTCACATTCATGTCACTGTCCCAGTCCGAAGGCGGCCTCGACGTGTTCGCGCAGTTCGAGCAGGCTCCGATCGGACGTGCCGACCGGCATGCTCAGCGCCGCCGGCATCGTCTGGAGCCAGAACTCGCGGATCACCGCGAGCTGCGGATCGCGGCTGAGAACCCGGTTCTGCTCGGCCTCGGAGAGCTTGTGTGCCTCCTTCACGGCAATGTCGGCGATGGCCACAAACTCCGGCTTCGGGGGCTGCGGCGACTGATCGGCGTTCTCCAGGCTCTGCGACATCAGGTTCGCGGCCAGGTCGCGGCGGCTGCGGTCGTCGTCGTTCAGGATCCATTGCTCGTACGCCTGAAGCACGCTGGCCCACGACGAGAGGGTGCCGAGCGCGGACAGCCGGAGCCGCATCATCGTGGCGCCGCCGGCGCCGATCCGCAGTTCGATGGTCTCCGGGCTGTTGATGTTCCCCGTGACCTTGATCCGGCCCTCCCATGCCGCGCAGAGCAGGTGGTGCAGTACGAACTGTCGGTCCTCGCGGCTCATCAGCCGGTAGCCGGCCTCCGGCTTGAGCCGGCGCCGCCAGGTGAGGTAGTCGTGCGGGTGGGGGCTGCGCTGGGCCTCGGACCACAGCTTGATGACCCGGCGTACCTCGGGCACCTCGGTGACGCCCATCGCGCTGCGCATCAGCACGACCACCATCGACTCGCCGGGCACCGCGCGGAACTCCGGTTCGCCCTGCATGTCGATCGGCAGCGCGACCTCCTGCCGCAGGAACCGTTCGATGTCGCGGTTCTCCTGGGCGGCGGGATAGGTGAACAGGGTCTTGAAGGGTTTCTGCCCGTCCGGGGCGAACCCGCCGGGAACGAGTTCGGCGAGCTTCTGCCGGAACCGAGTGAGGTCGTCGTCGGTGACGTTGCGGCTGCGGCCCAGCACGGCGCTGGATAGCAGGTCCTCCATGTGCGGGATGAGCGCGGGACGGTCACTGCCCGGCGGGCGCAGCTGCTCGGTCACGGCGTGCTTGATCCGCTGGCGGACGTAGCCGACGGCGTCGAGCGGGTCGGCGCGGCCCGCCTGGTACGCCTCCGCCCAGCCGTCCGACCCGAGCAGCACGTGGAGGATGTGGCCCTCGTGCGGATTGGGCGGCAGTTGCTGGGAGTACTGCTGCTTCATCCGGTCGAGCACGGTCTGGTAGAAGCCCTCCAGCCCGCGGTTCTCGGCGGGCAGCAGATAGGCGACGCCGACGCGTGCCTTGTAGAGGTCCCTGGACCGGGCGTCGAACTGCTGCCGGTCCTCGCGGGCGTGGGTGCGGAACTGTTCGTGGACCGCGGTGAACTCGTCGACGAAACCCTGCCAGGGGCGGTCCCAGAGCCGGCGGCTGTCGTTCCAGCCCGCGTTGTACAGCCGGCGGGTCTGCCAGTTGTACCAGAGGTCCTGCCGGCGGATCGCCTGGCTGACGGCCGGGTCGGTGATGCGCAGCCGGTGCGCCATCCGGCGCCGGAGGTTCTCCGGCGGCGGGGGAGCGGTGGGCTGCAGGCCGGTCGGCGTCGGCGGTGGGGACGCCCAGTTCTCCAGCAGTGTCCGGAAGCCGCCGCGGTCCACCGGCTCGGTCAGCTCGGGGTGCCCGAAGACGACCCGCCGTGCCCGGAACAGGTCGACGTCGCGCAGCAGGATCTTCGTTGCGGTCACCGGCTGGATCTTCTGTGCGGTCTCCGCGACGGTTCCCGGCAGGCTCTGCTGCATGCGTTCCACGTTGGCCGCCATGGTGTTGGCCCGGTCCGTGAGCCAGCCCAGCACCGCCTGGTAACCGACCGGGTTCTGGTGCGGCGGGATACGGTTCGGCGGAGCCTCCAGCATGGTGTCGAGCCCGGCGTTCGCAATGAAGTTGCGGATGTGGCTCTTGTTGCTCTCGGCGGCGCCCGGCGGCCGCAGCAGCTCCTCGACGCCGTTGGCCAGCAGATGGTCGGCGACGATGTCGGTGATCTCCAGCAGCGGCGTGGTCAGCGCGGCGACCGCGCTCGTGGTGACGCCGCGCCGGCCGACGCCGGTGTCGGACATCGGGTTGCGCTCCACCTGCCGGTTGATGAAGTCGTCGGCGAAGGTGGGGTAGTTCGCCTGGGTGCCGGGCTTCGCCTGCTCGTCCGGCGGCTCGGCACTGAGCAGCGAGTCCATCAACGACACCATGGACCGGTGCAGATCGTCGCGGCGTACGCCACCGACCGGCCGCCCGAACAGGAACGCCGTCTGGATCATGCTGGGCGGCAGCTGCACCACCTCGGAGCCGGGATAGCGCACGGCGACGGTGTGATGGACACTGTCCGCGTCGTAGTACGTCGCCGAGCCCTGCGCGTTCTGGTCGTCGACCAGCCGGAACAGCTCGATGAGCGCGGAACCGGCGTTCAGTTCGGCCGGGCGGCCACCGCCCTGGACCTCCTCGAACGCCGACGGCATCAGCACCAGCGGGTAGATCTCGGCGCGCTTGCCGCCGCGCACCATCATGTCGCCGATCAGCTGCAGGTAGTCGTAGAAGATGCCGCTGCCGGTCCCGCCGGCCACCGAGAACACGACGAACACCAGGATGGTGTCGAGCCGCTGTGTCCCGCCGCTGAGCGCCTTCAGGTCACCGGCGGACTTGTTGATGTCGGACAACGCCTCGCGGAGCCCGGCCAGGGCGGTGTCCCGGTTGCGGCGCAGCGTCTCGAACAGCACCGCACGGCCGACCGTGGGCAGCTGTCCCGCACCGCGCAGCAGCGGTCCGACCCGGGGATCGGTGTCCCGCGGCGGCAACCATCCGACGGTCTGTTCGTCCAGGTTGATCCGCAGGCTCTGCGCCACCTCGGCGGAGTTGCCCAGGCCGGCCGGCACCAGATCGGTGATCAGCCGCATGGTCTTCTGCGCCGCCTGGTCGTACTCCCGGCCGGGCACCACGTCCCGGCGGACCCGCTGTAGCTCGGCGGCGCTCAGGTCGGCGTACACGAACTGCAGGCAGGACGGCAGCTGAAACGGCAGCATCGGGCGATTGGGCATGCGGGGCAGCAGGGCGGTTCCGTCCGGGCCGCACAACCCCTCCCGCAGGCGTCGTTCCAACTCGGCGCCGACCTTGCAGCCGGTGCCGCCGAGACCGACGAACAGCATCGGCTGGTGGATCTTCTTCATGGGTACAGTCCTCCGGTCCCGCTCAGAAGGGGTTGTTGGGGTCCTCGTAGGTGTTGCCGCCGGCGGGCGACGGGGCGGGGGAGGACGAACCGGCCGCGGGGTAGTCCGGCGCGAACGGATCGTGCGCGTCGGGGGCGAACGGATCCCGGGGCGGCGGGTACTGCCCGGTTGCGGTGTGGTCGCGCGGGCCGGGGATGGGTGCGGTCGCCGCGGCGCCGTCGAACGGGTCGTAGGCGGTGCTGGCGAACACCTCGGTGGCGGTCGTGGGGTCGGCACCGTCGACGACCGCGACGGCGAGGTCCGGGCCGACCGGGCGCCGCACGCCGAGCCCCAGCGGGACGGCCGGCCGGCCGGGTGCGGTGAAGGTGAGTCCGGTTCCGGCGCGGCGGATCTGGTACGCCTCGGCATCGCGGGCCGCGGCCGGCTGCAGGTGTGGCCCGTGGACGTCCGGGTCCACGGTGAAGCGCAGAACTTTGCTGCCCGGGTTCGGGGCGGGCAGGTCGTCGGCCCGCCTGCCGGCCACGTACAGCGACACGGTCAGCCCGCGGACCTTGCGGGTCTCGTTGCGCGCCCACAGCCGCATCGCGATCAGCGCCAGGGCGATCGCCAGCACGACCGCCACGCCGAGCAGCAGCCAGCGGTGCCGGTACGGCCAGGATGGCACCGGGGTCACCTCGGCGGCGAACAGCCGCTCGGTCACGACGAACGAGCCGGCGTCGTCGACCAGGCGCAGCGTGGCGGAACTCGTGCCCCGGACCGTCTCCGCGCCGACCGTCAACGTGAACGGCGTCGTACTGGACCCCGGGGCGATCTGCAGGGCCGGCGGGTCGACGCTGAACCTGGTGTCGCGCGACGGTTCGACAACTTCGAGCCGGAGCCGCGCCGGTCTGCCGGAGTCGTTGCGCGCGGTGATCCGCCCGGAGATCTCGTCACCGGGATGGGCCGACGCCCGGTTCACGTCGAAGAGGATCGAGGCCTCGATGGCCGGGCCGTTGCCGCGGATCCGGGTGTTGAACACCCGGGTGTCGCCGCCGATGCCGATGCCGGTGACCTGTCCGGTGAAGGCCAGTTCGCCGGTGGCCGCGGTGGGCACGGTGGTCCGCCCGGTGAAGGTGCCGTTGCGGTCGGCGTCGGCGAGCGGGACCTTCTGCGCCCCGACGCCGGCACCGGTCATGGTGGCCTCGAAGGCCAGGGTGCTCAGCGCCGCGGCGTCGGTGATCGCCCGGTTGCGGGCCCACACCTGCATCTCGATGTCGACGTCCTGGCCGGGCTTGGGTTGTGGCGGGTTCACCGTGACGTACGCGCGGACGGCTGCCTGATAGACCACGGTGGCGGTGACGTCCTTGGGCGCGGCCTCGGCCGAGGAGAGCCGGATGGTCCACTCACCCGGCACCGGATCGGAGATCTTGAGCGTTTCCAGGTCGGTCGCCTGGCCGGCGAACTCGAAGTTCGAGCCGCCCGCCTTGGGCGCCGGCTCGCTCGCTCCCGGCGCGAAGTAGTCCACCTGAACGCGCCGGTCCTTCTTGCGGACGATGATCGCGGCCTCACTGGCGATCGCGGGGATGGTTCCGTGCAGGTCACCGGGGACGTCGCCGCTGTCGGGCGGGAGGATTCGCATACAGCCCGCCGAGCTGAACGCCTCGGTGACGGCGGCGATGAGCTTCGAGGAGTCGGAGACCACCCGGGCCGCCGGGTCGCCGGCCGCCGGGGTGCAGCTCTCGCCGCGGGCGAAGTCACTCAGCGCGGACTGGTCCACCGAACCGAACCCGAGCGGCCACACCTGTGCCTTGGCGGCGGCCAGGTCACCGAGGGCCTGCTTGGCCACCTCCCAGGCGGCGCCGTTGCGGCGGTCCGGCCGGTCGCCGTACGCGGCGCTGTTCGCGACGTCGAGCCGGCCGTCGGTGAGCAGGAAGACGATCTTCTTGTGCCCGGGGTCGCCGGCCCGGACGAACGACAGGGCCTGCTGGAGCGCGGCGGCGTGGTCGGTGTCGTCGCCCTCGCCCGCCTTGCGCTTGCGCAGGCTCTTGACACAGTCCGCCAGCGAGGCGCGGGCCTGCTCACCACGCAGGACGGTCGGCTCGCAGACCACGTCGACGGCGCTCTGGCCGGGACCGTTGGAACTGCCGAAGCCCACCACGGACACTTCGGAGCCGGGCGCGAGCACACTGAACGCGATTGTCCGGGCGGCCTCCCGCTCCCGCAGCACATCCTCGTCCGAGAGACTGCCCGATTCGTCGACCAGCACGATCACCTGCATGGGCGGCAGCACCGGCGGATCGTCACGCCGGGCCTCGGCGGGCCCCGCGATCAGGCCCGTCACAACCACGGCCAGCACCGGCGGTAAGAGACGCCTGAGCATCAAAGGACCTCTTTCGGCAGGGGAAAGGAGAATGAGAATGATCGAGAATTCGTCCGGAAATTGATCGGGCGACTGCCCGAAACATAATCGAGCGGCGACCGGAACATAATCGACCGATGCATCTCGGGAATGGCGCCGTTCGGTGCCTGAATGCGACGACCGGGCCACCTCTTCCGGGTGACCGCTATTGCTTCTCGCTGACCTGCTGATACCACACGGAAACCGGCCGGTCGCACCCCGGCGCGCCGTCCGGGCAGTGCTGATAGTTCCACAGCCAGATCCATCCGGCGCTCAACAGCACGAGCACCGGCACCTTGGCGCGGGACAGCGCGGCGCCCGCCGCGCCGGTGACCTGGCGTACCCCGCCGATCATGCCGATCGTCCCGGAGGCGATCATGTCCCCGACGTTGTAGACGATCTGCGGCGGGACGGCCCCGCGGCGCCGGTAGCCGCCGGCGATCGTCATCTCGGCCAGCAGCACGAGCCCGGCCGCGCCGGTGATCAGCCAGGTGAGTGCGATTGCGGCGAGCCGGGCCAGCGGCGGCGCCAGCCGGTGCACGACCAGGACCACCCCGGCCATCACCGCCACCACGAACACCGGCAGGAAAAGGAACTCCGCGGCGCTGTCGGGGAACATGCCCAGGATGCCGCGGACCAGTCCGGCGACCTTGTCCAGGATCATGACGGTTCCGTTTCGGCCGGGTCGCCCTCCGGTAGCGATTTCGCCGGCTCGCCGGCGCCCGCGTACTGGCCGAGGATGTTGCGGAAACCGTCGACCGCGGCTGCCACCGCCCCGTCGAGCTCGCCGACCCGGATCTCCTCGCCGTCGATCAGGACCTTGATGGCTTCGATGGCGCGCTGCTTGTCCCGATCGGCCATCGCCTGCATCTGGGTGACGACCTCGAGACCGCGGGCCGGGTCCTGCTGAATGATGAATGCGTACAGGCGCTCCGGGCCGCCGTTGACGATATCGTCCATCTGCTGCTGTTTGATTTTCTGGATCTCGGCCTCGTAACGAGCCTTCATCCGGGCCAGTTCCTGCTCGTGCGGTGCCGCCTGGATCTGCTGGAAGGTGACCAACTGGTCCGGCGGGATCCGAAGTTGCGCATGGACGGCTTCGATGCAGATCCCGCGACCGTGCAGGGGCAGAACCTTCCGGCCGACCCGGTGGGCCACCGCCTCCTCCGCGGCGGCGGGAACGTGGTAGTCGTGCTGGCGGGTGATGGTCGGCAGGTTCGCGGCCAGATACGTCTCGCACTCCGCCTCCGGGTCCTCCACCTGTTCGCGGACCACGTCGACCGGCTGGTGGACACGCCAGGTGAAATGGACGGTGGCGTCGAAGAAGTGCGCGTCACCGGCCGCCGGAAGCTTGCAGACGAACACGCCGTGGTGCGGGCGGTTGTCGACGACGTACGCCATCTTCGGGCCCTTCCACCAGGTCTCCCCGGTGGTGTACGGCGGCTCGGGAGCGATCAGCTCGTTGTTCGGCATCTGGAAGACGAGGACGGTGCCCGGCTGAGCGATCGGCCGGCGGGCGAACGGCAGCCGCTTGAGCTCCAGCGTGTTCAGGATCGGACCGGGCATGGCTAACTCGCTTTCGTGAGGGCTTCGAGAAGTCGGCGAGCCGTGTCCGGTGTGGCCGGCTTCGCGGTGCGCAGCCGTTCGGCGTGGTGGCGTAGCAGGTTCGCCTGCCGCTCGGTCCGGGGTACGGCCATGAAAAGCTCGACGAAGGCACGCCGCAGCTCCGGATCCCGCTCGGCGGCGAAGGCCCAGGAACGCAACACGACACGTACGCCGTGATCCGCGCCGGGCGCGACGAGCGCGCGCCGCCACAGCGTGGCCACCTCGGCGGACATGCTCCGGTCCCGGTCCGCCAGCCGGAGCAGCAGCGGCCAGGCCGGACCGTCTCCCTCGCGCTGCCACTGGGTCCAGGCCGCCTGCAGGAAGCCGAGGACGCCGGCCGCCTGGCGACCGCGCCGCGGCTCGTCCGACCACGACGCCAGCAGCGACACCAGGGTCAGCTGCCGGTCGGGCTCGGCCGCGGCGAGCAGTTCCCCGATGCTGTCGCCGAGCGCGGTGGCCACCCGGCCCTCCGCGCCGTGGGCGAGCCTGGCCAGGAGCTTGTCCGGTCCCGGGTCGAGGACGGCACCGACGCTGCCGCCGAGGGCACGCACCGCCGCCATCCGGGGTGCCTGGGCATCCCGGCTCGCCCAGTCGGCAACCAGCCGGATGGTGCGGGCGACGGTCTCGGCCCGGCGGGCCGGCATCGCCAGCGCCGCGACCGCGAGTTCCCGCTCGTCGCCCTTGCCGCTGCCCGCCCAGGGCGCGATCACGTCGCGGCGGACGGTGTCGAAGGCGAACGTGGCCAGGAAGCCGACCGCCCCGGCGGCGCGGACGTTGACCGCCACCTCGACGTCGTCCGCCACCTGGCGCAGCCACTCCAGCAGGACGTCCCGGTCGTAGTCGTGCTCGTGCCAGTAGTGCCGCAGCAGGCGCTCCGGATACCCGTTGTCCCAGAACGAGGCGATCTCGAGTTCGGCCGCACCGAACCGCGTGCTCCGCCATTCGTGCGTCAGCCGGGCGCGGGCGGCCTTGAGCCGTACGCCTCGGGGCTCGCGGGGCCGGCGGGAACCCGGGGCCGCGCCCGGTTCGGCGGCCTGCCAGATCCGTTCGAGCAGCGTGGCGGCCCGGGAGACGGCGTCGAAGGACATCCCGTTCAGCACGGCGAGGGCGAGGACGAGGGCCTTGCGGTGCGGCTCGGCCAGTTCGTCGCTGTCGAACCACTGCTCGACGGCCTGGTCGGCGCGGGCCTCGAACCGTTCGACCGCCTCGGCCAGCGTGCCCCGGCCGCGTGCCACCTCGGCCAGATCGGCGGCCAGCTCGACCAGGCGGTGCACGTCGAACGCCCCGGGCGTCATGGCCCGCAGCTGTTCCGTCACCTCGGCCTGGTCGAGGAGTTCCTCGCCCTGTTCGCGGGAGGCCAGCCGGTCCTCGAGATGCCGCACGGTGAGCTCGTAGGCGTCCGGCGGCGTGGCGAGAGCACGCCAGACCGGCCGGCTGCCGTGCTCGGCGGCCCGGTCCGCATCGGTCACCACGACCAGGCGCGAACCCGCGTCGCGCAGGCGCTCCTCCAGATCGGCGAGGTTCTGGGGCCGGAGCGCGTTCAGGGCGCGGGCCTCGGTCGCGTCGAGGATGAAGCCCGAACCGGCCGGCAGCTGGTCCACCGGCAGGTCGGCGAGCGCCCCGGCGAAGCGGAGCTCGTAGATGGCCTTGACGCCGTCGAGCAGGCGGGTCGCGGTGGCGGTGTTGCCCCAGCGCGGGCGGGTGCCGAACAGGACCAGGCCGGTGCGCCCGACCGGGACGCCCAGCTCGGCGAAGCCGGTGGGTGCGACATAGACCCGGCCGAGCTCGACGACGGCGCGGTCAGTGATCAGGTTGACGATCGGCCGGTCCCGGTCGTCGGCGGCCAGGATGCCGTCGCGCCCGATGATGGTGCCGATCTGGACGGTCGCGCCGACCACGCTCACGCCGGAGGTCCGGGCGCCGAACATGGACAGCGAGTCGTCGAGGGCGCGGCTGCGTTCGCCGCCGCTGGCGGCGGACGCCTGGTTGTCCCCGTCGGCCTGCTCGTCGAAGAGCGTCTCCTTGGCGGGCTCGGTGGGCTCCTGGGCGGTCGCCTTGCCCTCGGTCTCAGCCATGCCGGTCCCGGCCGATGATCATGCCGATGTTGTTCTGCAGGCCCACGACGTTCGTGGTCGACTCTCCGCCGCCCGGGGGAGCGGGCGGCGACGGCTTCGCGGCCGGCGATGCGGGCGCCACCGGGGGTATGCCCGGGAGGTACGCCCAGGCGAGCCGGTCGGTCTCCTTGACCTGGACCGGGATGCGCCCGAACCAGGCCGGGTCGAGCGACATCCCGCCCGCCACCACCTCCTGGTAGAAGACGTCCGTCAGCAGGACCACCAGGTCCGCCCCCGGGTTGTCGTCCAGCAACGCGCGACCGGCCGGCGCGTCGAGCAGCCGGGCGAGGTCGACCAGCGGCTGCCCGGTGTACGACCCGCCCTGCTCGGCGTGCAGGAGTCCGATGTGCAGTCCCACCCGCAGGCGCAGGCGGTTCGTCGTGCTGCTCGCCTCCCGATGCTGGCGCAGCTCGATACCGAGCCCGCTCAGGAACGGATCCAGCAGGGCGTGCGGCGGGATGCCCGCCGGCAGCAGGACCCGGAAGCCGTCCCCGTCGTCCAGGACGGTCCGGCTCGCGAGGTCGATGCCCTGCTCGGACAGCGTGTCGCCGAGAATCCGCCGCAGGTCCGCGCGCATCCGCAGCAGTAGGTTGTCGTTCCGGCTGCCCGACTTCGCCACGTCGGTGGCGAGGATCGTGTGGAACAGAGCTTTCTGCCGCACGCTGGTCTCCCGTCCGCCGGGATCACGGCGCGCCCGGCACGGGACCATTCTCGAAGCGGCGGTACGCGGATCCCATCGCCCTGCGGTGCACAAGAGACCGCGATGATCGTCCCCGATCCGACCTGATCGACCGACCCGTTCCGGGTGGCGTCGCCAGCAGCATGCTGGGCCGTCATGATGGACATCGGACCGTAGGGGGTGTCATGGCGGAGGGTATCCCGAGGCGGCCGGCACCGTGGGCGCCCGGAACGTTTCTCGGCGGCCTTTCCCCGTCCGTGGCCGAGGAACTGCTCGGGCTCGGGGCCCGCCGCCGCTACCGGGCGGGGCTGAGCATCCTGCGGGAAGGGGTGCTGGGTTCGCACGTCGTCGTCCTGGAGGCCGGCTTCGCCAAGGTGACCACGGCCGTCGAGGGCTGCGAGACGCTGCTCGGCATCCGCCTGCCCGGCGACCTGATCGGTGAGATCGGCACGCTTACCGGAAGCCCGCGCAACGCGACCGTCACCGCCTGCGGCACGGTGTACGCCGTTGTCGTCACCCGGGTCGGCTTCGAGGAGTTCCTGCGCCGCCATCCGGAGGCGTCCAGCCTGGTCATGGCCGTGATCGCACGCCAGCTGACGTGGGCGAACCGGCGCCGCAGCGACTTCGCCGCCTTCCCCGCGCACATCCGCCTGGCCCGGCTGCTGGTGGAGATCGCCGAGGTGTGCGGACGCCCGCTCCCGGACGGCAGCATCCAGATCGTCGTGCCGTTGAGCCAGCCCGAGCTGGCCGCCATGATCGCCATAGCCCGCGCGACGGTGCAGAAAGCGGTCAACGAGTTGCGCACCCGCCACCTGATCGGCACGGCCTACCGTCGCATCGTCGTCCTCGACCTCGCCGGGCTCACTCGTCTGGCCTACGGCTGAGCCGGGGTTAACCGGGAGCGTCGCCCGGTCAGGCCGGGACCGTCGAGTCCCGGATCACCAGCTTGGCCGGGTGGCGGTGCAACCCGGGCTGCGGGTCGCCGTCGATGGCCCGCAGCAGCAACTCGGCGGCGGCCCGGCCGAGGCCCTCGAGGTCCATGTCGATGCTGGTCAGCGGCGGGCGGCTGGCCAGCGCGATGACATCCCAGTTGTCGAAGCCGACCAGGGCCACGTCGGCCGGGACCCGGCGGCCGGCCTCGCGCAGCGCGTCGGCCACACCCCGGGCGATCTGGTCGCTGCCGCAGACCAGGGCGTCCACGTCGAGGCCGCGGGCCAGCAGCAGGCCGGCCGCCTGCCGTCCCCACGCCTCGCTCCACTCCCCGTGCAGGGGCGGCGTGACGAGTTCGGCGCCGGCCTCGGCCAGCCGGTCGGCCACCGCCCTGGCGCGCACCCGGGCCGAGTGGTGATGCTCGGGCCCGGTGACCACGGCGATCCGGCGGCGGCCCACGGTGAGCAGGTGGTCGGCGGCCAGCCGGGCGCCGCCCTCCTCGTCGGGCACCACCGAGCAGTCCTCCGGCGCGGCCGAGGCGAGGAACGCATAGACCACCGGCACGCCCGGCACCGCGCCGACCGGCGGCCGGGTGCCGGCCCGGCGGCCGGTCACGATGATGCCGTCCACCCGGCGCCCGAGCAGGACGCGCAGGTGGTGCTGCTCGCGTATCGGGTCGTCCCGGGCGTCGCACAGCAGCACCGACATCTCGCCGGCGCCCAGCGTGTCCTCGGCGCCGATCAGCAGCGGGATGCTGAACCGGCCGATCGTGTCGGTGGTGATCATCCCGACCGTGAAGGTGCGGCCGGCGTGCAGGCTGCGGGCGGCCGGGTTGGGCCGGAAGTCGAGCTGCTCAGCGGCGAGCCGGACCCGGGCCACCGTGTCGGCGCGCAGCGAGCCGCGTCCGTTCAGGGCCTTGGACGCGGTGCCGACCGACACGCCGGCCAGTGCGGCCACGTCGCGGATGGTGGCTGTGCGCGGCCGGGGCATGCGAGCAAACGTACCGTGCCCGCACTCCGGCCGTGCGCCCCGGTGGTCATCATCGCGTCGCCGCGACCGGTATCCATACCCGCATCGGGCCGGCCGCCCGGTTCGCCCACAGGAAATAGGGGATCGCCGGCACCGTCGCGGCCCGTCCGTCGCCCACCGCGGAGGGCGGGTACGGCCGGTACAGCGACCCGTCGGCGTCGTCCCGGACCAGCACCGGCACCCGGATCGTCACCGGTGCCAGGGTGCCGGTCCCGAGCTCCAGCGGACGGGACAGGTCGAGCTCCAGATCCTCGAAGAGCGTCCCGGACAGGTGCGGCGGCAGGTCGGCGTGCTCCAGGCAGTAGACGACCGGGCCGCGAGCCAGTGCCACGCTCCCGCGTACCGCGTCCACCCGCGGGTGCGCCGCCACGATCCGGGCCGGCATGGCCAGCGTCAGCTCGACCCGGTCGCCGGCCTTCCAGGTGCGGTTCAGACGCAGGTAGCCCTCCTGCGCGCCGGTCCGGACGACCGACCCGTTCACGCTGAGCCGGGCGTCCCGGCACCAGGACGGCACCCGCAGCGCCAGCGTCCACGGCCCCGGCCCGCCGGCCGCCGTCACGGTCAGCGTGATCCGCTCGTCCCACGGGTAGTCGGTGCGCACCGCGAGCTGGTAGCCGCCGGCCGTGATGCTGCCGTCCGCGTACAGGTGCACCTGCAGCCCGTCGTCGTCGCCGGTGGCCGCGTACGTGTGCAGCGACGCCATCAGCCGCGCCAGGTTGGGCGGGCAGCACGCGCACGAATACCAGCTGAGCCGCTGCGACGGCGTGTCCTCGTGCGACCCGTCGTGGCCGGTCCGCAGCTGCAGCGGGTTGGAGTAGAAGAACGCCCGGCCGTCCACCGCCGTGCTGCCCGCGATCCCGTTGTAGAGAACCCGTTCCATCTCGTCGGCGTACTTCGCGTGCCCGGTGGCGAGCAGCAGCCGCCACGCCGTGTGGAAGCTGCCGATGGCCGCGCACGTCTCGGCATACGCGCGGTCCGGCGGCAGCTCGTACGGATCCCCGAAGCCCTCGTCCTTGTGCCGTGACCCCTGCCCGCCGGTCAGGTACGTCTTGTGCGCCAGCGCCTCGGTGAACAACCGCTCGGCCGTCGCCAGCAGCCCGGCGTCGCCGGTCTCGACCGCCACGTCCACCGCGCCGGCGAGCAGGTACTGCTGCCGCACCGCGTGCCCCATCACCTCCCGGGCGTCCCGCAGCGGCTGGTCGTCCTGCCAGTAGCGGGGCCCGAAGCGTCCCTCGCCCAGCCGCCGGTGGCCGCGCAGCTCGAGGGACCGCTTCGCCTGCGCCAGGTACGGCTCGTGCCCGGTGAGCCGGTAGAGCTCGACCAGCGCGGTCTCCACCTCGGGGTGCCCGTCGACCACGTCGGCGCCGGCCGGCCCGAAGCGGGTGACCAGCAGGTCGGCGAACCGCCGCGCCACCCCCAGCAGCTGCGCCGAGCCGGTCGCCCGGTACGCCGCGACGGCCGCCTGGATGAGGTGGCCGGCCGAGTACATCTCGTGGCTGAAGCCGAGGTCGGTCCACTGCTGCTCGCGCCGGTCCACCTGGTAGTACGAGTCCAGGTAGCCGTCCGCGTCCTGTGCCTTCTCCAGCAGCGCCGCCACGTCGGTGAGGAACTCGGCGAACCCGCCGCCGGTCCGGCCGATCTCCCAGGCTGCGGCCTCCAGCGTCTTGTACACGTCGGTGTCGGCGAACCACATGTTCCGGTACTCGGCGTCCGAGTCCCCGGTGACCCGGCGCAGATTCGTCAGGTTGCCCTGCACGTCGAGCTGGTCTATGCAGTGCGGCAGGGTGGCCGTGGCGTTGCGGTCCTGCCAGCGGCCGAGGAGCCCGTCCGGGGTGAGCCGGACCGCGGCGAGCGGTAGCGGGTGCAGTGCGGCGAGCGCCGAGGGAGTGGGCGCGGCCGGGCCGGGCAGGTGTGCGCCGTTCATCTGTGGTTCCTCAA
>NZ_BOMV01000016.1 GCF_016862375.1 Paractinoplanes rishiriensis
AGTGGAGCCGACGGGAGACAGGGACGCTCAGGCATCGCGATCACCTCACAGCTGAGGAAACAAGCCGCTGCCATATCGATAGCAACCGAGAGGCAGCCCTGTCAGCCGCCAAACGCGCAAGGTCATCCCCTCGACGCTCACCGGCCGTCCAAGAGCACACCACAAGGTGATCAGGCGTTCCTCGACCGGACCACCCGAACGGGCAGCGGTCTTTCCAACATCCTCATTTGGCGATGATAGTGCGCGCAACCCCGGGTCCGGATTCTCGTCGGCGAATGAGCCCGCCGCCCTGGCCGATGACGTTCTCCGAGGACTGATTTCCTGGATATGGGGCTCTCCCTTGATCCATTCAGGATCAAGGAACCAGGGCGCTCGACGGCCCCAGGAGAACCCTACCTCCTTGAAATTGGGTGCCGGCCACGGTAAGCCTAGGCGGATTGCGAACCGTGGCTGAATAGAGCACGTCTCGGAATCAATTTCTGAAGACGGAATCCAGAAGCGCCCGGACCGCACCTCCGACGATGCCGGATACGGTGGCGAGAAGAATTTTCCAGGTAGTTTCATGCCGACGGCACGGTTCCTGATCTCGCATTGTCATTTCTTCCTCCGGGATGTTCTGCCATGTCTCTGATACAAGAAAGCCACAGCGATCCGGTGTCCGGAAGGTGAGCGGACAAGGTCTGCCAGTAAACGCCATACTCGGACATCCGCGACCGGCAACGGCCGTCTGACGTGCGGTGGTCTGCGGTAGTCTCCGTGACAACATCGGACAGTCACGGACGATCGCGGACGGTGAAACGTGCGGCCTGACGATCTCGACCCGAGCTCCGTTGTAACGGGTACGGAGCTCGCGGGCCTGTTGCGGCGCCTGCATGTACGCTCCGGCATGTCCTATCGCGATCTTGAGCGCTGGGCGGAGAAGCAGCGCCAGGCGGGACGTGCTTCGGTGTATCTAAGCCGGGCTACGCTCACCGACGCGCTTAACGGGAGGCGCGTGCCCAAGAAGGAGTTCGTCCGGGCATTCGTCGAGGCGTGCGAGGTTCCCTTTGCGGAGCGATCCGGCTGGATCAGCGCGTGGCAGCGTGTCGCGGAGCAGCGGCACGACGCGCGGTCCACCGCCCGCGCCGGCCTCGAAACGCCGTCCCCTCCCGAAATTGCCCGGCCGCATGGCGAAATTGCACGGCTGCACGGCGAACTGGAGGCGCTCAAAGCCGACCGGTCGCGGCTGCTGAACGAACTGTCCGCGGAGCGCGAGCGGCACGAGACGACCCGGCGCGAACTGGCCGACGCTCAGCTCAGACTCAGCGAACTGACTGTGCAAGGGCTGGCGGGTGTGGCTTCGGCGGCCCGCCACCAGATCCTCGTGGCGGCCGTCGACGCGCTCTTGAACATCAATTCCCTCCGCGACCCGAGCGGCCGGAGGCTGCTCATTGACCTCCTGCAACGAGAGATGGATCGGCCGCTGAACCTCCACGACCATGCCGCCGCCCGACCACACATGGTGGAATTGGTCAGCGAATGCCTGAACCAGGAGGGCGGTCTGGAGGTTCTCGCGAGTTGCACCGAACTCCTGGATCCCAGCAGCCCGCGGACCGCACACCTCCGAGAATTGGCCGATGAATGGAGGACCTACCAACTCTTTCCGGGCTACGACTTCAACCAGGCTCGAACCATTCTTTCGCAAACTGAGGGAGCGCAGGAGGTGGCCACTCTGGAAGGTATCCCGGACCGGATCCGGGGAGGCGGAAAATCTGCCTGGAATATCTTTACGGCACTGACCGGCTGCTCTGTCAAAGAAGACGGCGAACCTCCCTTTCTTCCTTTTCTCCGGCGGATCAGGCCGAACTTACATAAGTTCGAAAGGGAAGAACTGAGTCGACTGATAGCGGCCTTGAGCGCCGAGGTATCCAAGGTCGGGTAGTACCCGCTTTCGAGATGGGTCAGATGCGCCAACGAATCCAGTGCCACGCTCGTCCAGAGATCAACCTATTATTTGCGTCGCCGATGCAGCAACCTCATCGGCCGCGTCGAGAGCATGCAGCGCCATACCTTGGTGACGCGTTGTGAGGTGTGACGGCCTCTGCTGCCTCGATCGGATCTGGCGCGCACACAAGGTGGCGCGGTGGACAAACCCTGGGTTCGATGGCCACGCCCGCAGTTCGGCCACCTGGGCGACAACTGGCGGCACGAGTGCACGGCCGGCAGCGAAGATCTCGACCCGCGTATCGTGCTCGGGACGGTGCCGGACCGGCTGCTGCCCTACTGGGGCTGTGGTGCTATCCCGTACGCGTACGGCGGTTGTTCGACGGCGATGACGACGAAACAACCGGTGCCCAACCCGCCGGCCGAGCTCTGGCCCTGGGCAAAGGCCCTAGCTCCGACGGGCAAGTACCGCCCGGCACGACACATGACCGGCGCTCTCACGGCCGACCATTGTGGGCCGCCGGGTTACCGTTTCGCGTGGAATGCCTCGACGATCGTGCTGGGGATCCGTCCGCGTTCGGAGACCTCGTAGCCGTTCTTGACCGCCCACTCGCGGATCGCCTGGTTCTGATCCCGGTTTGACCGGACCGGCTGCGCGGCGCGGGACGTGAGACGGCCGGTGCCGCCAATCCGGCCGACCTTCGTCGCGACCGCCAGGTAGGGGTCGAGGGCTTTGCGGAGCTTGCCGGCGTTCTTCTCCGACAGGTCGATGGTGTAATTCACCCCGTCGAACCCGAACTCGACGGTCCGATCGGCGTCCCCGCCGTCGAGATCGTCGGTGATAACCGTAATTACCTGCTTGGCCATAGTGTCACTCCCAGAACCTTGCCCGCGGCTACAAGTACCTACCTTCGGGTACGATAGACGATGAAATGACAGACAGCTGCAGCTCGTCGACCACGCCACACCGGCATGCTGCGGGCGCGTGCCGTTATGGACCGTCGTCACCTGCATCGAGTCGCAGGAGACTTAGTGCCCTGCGAGACAAGATCGGCTCCGCCTCTCATTGACCGTGGCAGCACGCGGACATGCCGAATTGAGTGCGTTCGGGAATGGTGTTCCCCGGCCACTCCGCCCCGATAGCGGAGATGGCCTGCCCTTTTCTCCGAAAGACTCCTCCTATTTCAGATGCCACGTGGCGAAGTTCCACAGTGCCGCAGTGGAGAGTCGACCGGCGTGCGAAGTGCGGGAACGCGCTGAGCGTCCCGGTTCGGTTGATGGAGCTGCCGACGGGCCGCGCTGGTAGCTTCTGGACCATGATTCCTGCGCCCAGAAAGTGAGACTACTGCCGATTTGCCGCCTTGGAATCATTCCTGCTCGCGGCGGGGACGCTTGCGGAAGTAGTCTGCCGATACCCCTCGAAGCCGATGGATCATTTCGTTGGTCAGCTGGTTCGGGCCGGCCAGCAGCTCGTCGATCATGGACACGTGGTGCGCCCGGAGTCTGTTTCTGCTCTCTAGCGAAACTATTGCATCGAGAATTACTTGGCCCGGGATGCGTGGCGCTTCCCTGAGTAGCATGCGCATAAATAAGGTGATCGCGAGAGTCGCGCTCTCAGGGACGTCCGGGCCGCCGAACCCTGATAAGGCGACAGCAGCGCGCTCGTAAGCTCCTTCCAACTCGATGCCATCGCTCAACTCGGACGCCAGCCAAAGCCGGATCAGGCTATGCGCGATGGACTCGAGCTCGCCCGTTCGTTGGATGACGAACGCCGAAAGTGTGTGTGGTATGGAGTCGATCAGTGGTTGAAGCGCATGCCGGAATGCATCGTCGCTCAAGTTACCGCTCAGCTGTACCGAGCGCTGTGTTGACTCGAGTTCAAAGAAGTTTGAGATCACCGAGGATGCCTCCCACGACCGTTCCTCGGCTCCCGGAGGAATACTGTGGGACCAGAATGGTTCGACCGATTCGATGCGACTCGTCGGGCTCGCGGATTCAAGCTCGATGTCGCGTCGACCATCGGACCAGGTGCGTCGGATGTCGAGTACCCGGGTGACGGCGAACCAGTGTTCGCTGGGCACGGCCGCGCGCCAGAGATGGGCGGCGTGGCGCAACGTCGACGCCGGATCGTCGTTCTCAGGCAGCAGCTCGCTCGCGCGAACCGGGCCGAGGCACAACGTGATCAATAGCAGGTTGAGGGCGTAGATCGCCGTTGCGTAATCGGGACCTCGCTCGGTGAGATCGCGGGGAAGTCCGTCTCCGCCTCTCCCTCTGTTCCACTGAAAAGTCGCAAACAGCAGCCGCATGCGGGCGATCAGCCAGTCTCGGAGCCCTGACCGATCGACTTCCCGCAGCAAGCTCGCGGTGAACGGCAGTACTGTGGTCCGGATTGACATCGGCATTGAGTCGAGTAGTGACTTGAGAAGGTCGTCGGTCGGTCGGCCGGTGCGGAGCGCCCGAGCCCAGAACCGGTCCCGGGCGGCGTCAGCGAGTTCCCGCACGACGAGCCGGGCGACCAGGTACTCGCCGAATGTGGCGTGCAGAAACTCGTACGTGATGAGGGCTTTGCCGTCTTGTAAGGCCTGCGTCCGCTGGATAAAGAAGAATCGTCCGACCAGCTCCTCGCCTGCGGTGAGGGTACCGCGGAAGGCGGTGCCGAGGGAGCGGACCGGGCTGATGCCGAGAGCGTCGAGGTCGGTGTCGAGCTCGGCTTGGGTCACCCATTGCCGAGAACGGTTGAACATGGCGAAGGCGACGATGGACAGCCGGGTCAGTTCTTCCTCAACGGCCATGGTCATTCTTGTCTCGGGCTGGTCCGGGTGCAGTCGTCGTACCTCGCGGCGAGCGAAATCGCCGAGCAGCCGCTCATACAGCTCTGTGGTGTCGAACGACGTGTCCGCCGCACGGCGCCGCAGTGCGCCGTCAGTGGCGTCGTAGAGAGCAAGCATGAGCAGCAGTAATGGCTGTTCGGTGAGCTCTGGGAACCGGTGGACTACGGCGCTCGGTAGCTCTGGGCGGCCGCGGGCCGTGCTGACCTGATTCCAGTTTGCCAGCCATTGGTCGACCTGCGGACCGTCGAATGGCTCCAGACGGGCGGCGAGTCCCTTTGCTGGGATCCGAGCTCGGTCGGCCACGGCGACCCGAGTAGTCACGACGACGGCTACCGGGCGGTCCTGCCGTGCCTCGCGTTGCTGAAAGGCGAGGACACGGCTCAGATAGTCGGACTGGTGGACGCCGGTCGCCTGCAGCAGCTCGTCGAAGCCGTCGAGGACAATGACAGGGAGGGCGCCGTCGAGGCTGCGTGCCAGGTCGGCCCAGGTGACAGTCTCGCCGATCTCGCGCCGCAGGGCGTGTTCGATCTGGTCCTGGATCTCTGCTTCGGCAGGTACCTCGCGTAACGGCACTCGCACGGCGAGGAAGTCCGCCGGCGGGAGGTGGGCGGCCAACATTCGCGTCAGCGTTGACTTGCCGGCGCCAGGATGGCCGAGTATCAGCATTGGTGCATCGGTGGCCTCGGGCGTGGTGAGGTAGCCCGTCAGGAAGGCAGTCAAGTTGGGCCGTGACGGGACTTCCCACCAGCCCTCGTCAGCGACTCGGACGCCAGGTGCGATCGCCTTGATACGAAACCGGGGGTCCACAAACGCGTCGCCTAATCGTGGGATGCCGATTTCTTCCGGCCCTCCCTCAATGATCGGCCGCAGCAGCGCCGCCCGGTACGAGCGGGCTACCGCAGCCCGGTGCCGGTCAGGGTCGCGGCCCGAGGTAGTCCGGACCAGGATCTCCTCGACTTCAGCCAGGGCGCTGGCCGCAGCGCGGGCTTCGAAGCGGCCGACCCACACCGCAAACTCGGGCATCTCAACCGTCAGGCGCCGGTGAGCGTCGTCGTATCGTTCGAGCGCTCGGCCGACCAGAGCGCCTTCTCGACCGACAAGACGTTCTTGATCGGCAGCCGCGCATGGCGTTCCGAGACCACCCACCTCGAGGTAGTCCATCAGGGACTGCTCCGCAGCCGCGTAAAACTCGCCGAGGTCACTGACAAGGTCGGAGTATGACCTCTCGGGCGACGGTGTCGGGATATCGCTAACCAGCAGGTAAACTAGCCAGTTCCGCTCGGTCGACTCGCCGAGCATGATCGCCAGTTGCTCGTCGCGCTTCACTTTGAGCTTCGCGGAGGCAAGCTCGTCCAAGGCCTCGAAAAAAGCGCTCACTACCAGGACGGCGTGTGCGGCTTGGAGTCGACTGCTCCGGTCGTGCCGGGCCAATCCGCGCACCCGATCGTGCAACTGGCCGGTGAGCTGCTGGCTGAGCCGGATGACCTCAGCCTTGAGGTCGAACAGGCCCAGCGCGACCGTGCTGCCGCCGGCCGTCGCCACTGCAAGCCCCGCACCGAGTAAATTGTCCAAGGCCGCGACTACGGGTCCCGATCCGCCAAGTACACGGACAGCGTCCAGATAACGAAGGCGGCGCGGCACCAGTCCAGTGTGGCGGCTGTGTCGTCGCGCTGTCGATACGATAGTGGGCAGATGCCTTCGATCGACAACAACCCGTCATTGTTCCGTATCATGGCGACGGCTTTGCTCGCCCGCCTGCAATCGCTTGTGCGGCGCTGCGAGTCGCCAAGATCCAGTGCACTGATCTGCCGCGACGCGCGCGTTACCGGATGGCGGGGTGGTCACGCATCGTCCGAGCGCCAGACGCTCTCGAACTCGGCGTCGGTGATCTGGAAGGTCTCCCAGTCCTCGTCGGAGTCAAGAGACTGGCTTCGCTGAGACCTCCGTAGCGATCTTCGTCGTGTCCAGGCCCATAACGGAGGACACGGCCTGCGTCGTAGACCTGGACCTGACGAACGGGCCAGCCTTCGTCGTCGGCGACGCCGGCATGCTCGGGGAATTCGTCGAGGGGGACTTGTTCCGCGCTGAGGCGATCGTTGTCGGTGCTCACGACTACGACACCCAGATCGGCGGACACACCGTCGCGCCGAAGCTGCAGGTCACGTCGATCAAGGCGGTCAGCGACAAGTAGACGCAGAGAAGCCCCACAGGTCATGTTCACCTGCGGGGCTTCACGCGTCGTACGATCAGAGCAGCACGTGAATGCCGATCATCACGATCAGCATGAGTGCGATCAGGCGGACGGTCCGGGCATTGCTTCCTACGGCGTACCGGACCGTCCGACCAGCCTCCACCACAGCAACGTCGAACATTGGTTGATCACCTCCTCTCCGAAGGTTCGGATGTGGAACCAACCATAAAGGTCACCGATGAGGTTTCCGGACCGCGCCAGTCCGTCCGGAAAGCAGAAGCCAGCGCCTGACCTGCGCTTATGCGCCACGACGCATCTTGCGCGGCCGCCTGTCCTGCACCTGGGAAAGCGTTACAGCAGCTGGGGTTTGACCACGTACGCCCAGCTCACGCGCCCGCTTGCCGACACCGCCGAAGCCATGCAGCACGTCCTGTCGGTAGCGCTGAAGTCGTGGCACGCGACGCCCCAGACCATGAACCAACCGCCCACCCCTGCACCGGCAAGGAAGCGGCGGATGCCCGCCGCAACGAAGCCCCGCCCAGCACTGCACTGTGGCGGGCTCAGTCTCGGTCCCTACACCAGTCATCGAGGTGGGCGACGAGTTGCAGTTGCTGAGAAACTGAAGAATTGGGCAGTGGCGGCCGGCCGAGCTCGTAATTCGGCCTTCTACGGGGCGCCGCCAACGCGTCTTACTTACCTGCCGTGAGTCGTTCACTACGGAGTGTGATCCCGGCCGGCATGACCGGCGATCGCTGAACTGGTCGCCCCGCTCGGAGACTACCGCCGAGTCCGGGGCAGCGCTGATGACGAAACAGCCGAGGTCGCGTTCATGCTCGCCGCCAGGCTGGCCGAAGCCGGCGCCTCCGATGAGGCTCGAGCTTGCCTGAACCACCTGGTCGGTACCCTCAATCAAGAACTCGGCCCGGGAACACAGCCGCATCATCTGGGTCCGCTTCCAGGCTGTTTATCTCAGCGCACGAACCGACGGCTGGCAGAACGCAGCCGAGGCGATGCGGGTACTTCTCGACGACGTGGATCGTCTTGTTACGAGGGGACGCCTCAACTCACCGAACTACGGGACCATATCGACCGATGCCTCAACGCAGGCTTCGATTGAATTCACGCGGGGGAAGACTCGGATGCTGGCGAAGGTGCTGCGGTCGATGGTGGTGGATGATCGGGGGACAGGCGGTTCGTGACGGCTTCGAGGTAGTGGGCTGCGGTGGTGGCGCCGGGGCGCAGGATGGTGGCCGTGCCGTCGTCCTCGAAAGCGAGCACCGCGCCCGGACCGGGGTCCGCGCCCGGTGTGTAACCGGCCTCTGTCATGAGAGCGGCCAGTTGTGGCCAGTACCGATCCAGCGCCGGGTGCTCGGGCAGGCCGTGTCGCGCTATTGTGGGCAGCCGGCGGAACCATCCCCAGTGCAGCGCGGCAACGGCGTGCGCGAACCGGGCTCCCGGCCGGCGGTCGGGGCCCCAAATGCGGTCGTCGCTGTCTACGTCGGGCGGGGTCAGCAGGAACAGTCTGCGGTGCCCGCCGGTCTTCCGCAGGTGGGTGAATTCCCACTTCGTGCCGGCCGACAGCGCCGGGACCGCGAGGATGCAGCGGGCGCGTCCGGCGGCCGCGGCAAGGTCGTCCTGCCAGCTTGTGTCGTGGGCGTAGCGGCGGGCGGCGCCGAGCGGGACGACGCGATCCGCCGGGCTGCCGAGCGCGACCATGGCGCCGATCTGCTTGTTCACCTCGTCCGCGAGGAACTCCTCGGCGGTCAGGTGGTGGAACGGCGAGTCGACCCGGAACGGCCGCAGCTCGGTGTCGAAGTCACGGATGAACAGGACGGTCGTTCCCGGCGTGTCGAACGGATCGCCGGCCGGGGGCAGGAACCGTCCGGCCCATCGCAAGGTTCCGACGCCGAGACCGACGATGCCGGCGCCGCCCATCGCGCAGATCAAGATGGCGATCAGGTGGTCGAACAGCGTGTCGTCCCAGGTGTCGATCGCGGCGAGCACGGCGATGGGGATCCCGCCGAGGGTGAGGAGGTAGCCGGTTGCACGAGTGACCTGGAACAGCGACGCCGTCACCCAGCCGACCGGCCCACCACGGCGGCGGCGAGGCAGCAGGCGCAGCCCAGCACGACGATGATCCCGGACGCGATCCCGCCGCCGCCGAGCAGGATCAGTCCGACCAGCAGGGCGGATCGGCCGTAGCTGACCGGTGCCACGACGATGAGCAGGGACGTGAAGACGAGGAAGAACACCACGCACATCAGGACGGTGAGCAGGTACTTGCCGCGCAGTCGTCCGCCGCGCCGGAGTATGCGCCCCGCCATGCCGCCGAACACGACCATCGCCACGCTGAAGACCAGCAATCCCGGAAGGATCGCCAGGAAGTAGACGATCCCGTCGAGCGCCGGTTCGACTAGGAGGCCCCACCCGTCGGACACGCCACCAGTCTGAACCACGGCTTCCGGTTTGACATCGACCAGCGAGACACTGGGTCAATCTGCACGTCGGCAATCGTGGAGCGGAGGGGACGTTCCTGATGGCGAAAATCAAGTCTTCCGACCTTCCCGTCGGCAGCGTCGTCGCCAACGACAAGACGGCGTTCATCAAATCCGCTCTCTCCACCACTGGCGGGGCACCGACGGCACGTATACGGACGATGGCGGGATCGACCGGCGGCTCAGGCGCGGCGCGGTGATTCTGCGCCGCGGTGCGAACGAGGTCTCTTGATGCTCAAGCCGCTGCGTACGAGACCGAACCTGCAGTTTGAAGCCTTGATCACGACCGCCCGGCAGTCGTCCAACCCGACGACTTCGCCCTGGTCGCGCTGCTGGGGCTGCTCGGCCTGCGGGCCTTCGAAGCCTGCGGTGCCAGCATCGGCGACCTGGGCGAAGAACACGGCCACCGGGTGCTGCGCGTACGCGGCAAGGGCGGCAAGGTCGTACTCGTCCCGCTGCCGCCCGCGGTGGCCCGCGCTGTCGACCGGGCCGTTGACGAGCGCACCACCGGGCCGATCCTGCGCACCACCGTCGGGACACGGATGGACAGGCACGCCGCGACCCAACGGCTCAAACAACTGTCCGCCACCGCGGGGATCCGAATGCCCCGCATGCACCCGCACATGCTGCGTCATACCTTCGTCACTACCATGCTCGATGCCGGAGTCAGCCTGCGTGACGTGCAGATTGCCGCCCGGCACGCCGACCCCAAGACCACGATGCGCGACGACCGGGCCCGGAAGAACCTCGACCGGCATCCCAACTACATCCTCGCCGCCTACATGGCCTCCGGAACCTGAACGCCGAGGCCACGGGCCCGATCGCCGGCTCGCGGACATGCCGATGACAGGGCGTTCATCTCGCGCATAGATATGCCCACATACGCGAATTCATTGATTCGATTAGTTCGCAAGTCCGAACGATGGCCCCTCGGAACGTTGCGTCCGACTCAGTGCCAATGCGATCTTGAACCCTGTCGTCCGCGCCTCCCCGATCTACCGGATAACCCCCTGGTGTCGCCCAGCCGCTGGTAGAGACTATGGACAGTGGGCACGCCGCGATGTACTGGATAGCAGCCCATTATCCAGTCTTCCGCTTGCGGCCGGTCAGATTCCGATCGTGCGGCGCGGCCGAAGTGGTGGGCGCGGCCACCAATCCGAGAGTCTGTGCGAGCAGCACCGTGGCGAGGCGGTCGGTGGTGCCCAGCTTTCGGTACAGGTTCTCCTGATGTTTGGTCACCGTGGACGGCATGACGCCAAGTCGGCGGGCGATTGCGATGGCCTTTAGTCCCTCGGCCAGCAGCGCGAGGACGGCCAACTCGCGTGGGGTGACGCCGAGGTCTGCGCTGTGATTGTCTCGGCTGACCGTCGAACTGGGGCACGGCGAACGATCTCGGAGCCGCTGGAGTTCGGTCAAGTGCCTGTCGAGGCTGGTCAGCAGAGGTTGAACGCGGAGGGCGAACTCGCGGTCGCGGGAACTGAAGTCCGTGCCCGAACGACAGACGATGAATGCCCGAACGGCTCCGGCCGGGGCGTGCAGCGGTATGGCCAAGTGCCGGACACCGCCGTCGAAGTCGCGTTTCGTGGCCGCGTAGCAGGCATTCTGGCGCCAGTCGGCTTCATTGATCACGTCGCTGACGGTCCATGGAGTCCTGTCGCCGGTGGCGTAGACGAGGGCCAGCGGATGGGTGGCTCCCACTTCCCGCTGCCGTTCATCGAGTGGAATGGTCCCAATCTCATCAGGCGTCCATGCCAGCACGTTGGCGGTGGCCAGGGCCGGCCGGAACTCACCATGAAATATCGCGGCGGCGCCACGGAGCGCATCGTTGAGTCCTTTGGTGATCACCGTCCATGGCGGATCAGGCTCTTGGCCATCCAGTACCGCGACGACGATGTCGAGGATCCGCTGATATTCCCTCACGCCAAGGTTGGCCATGGATACGAGGGTCCACCTGTCAAGAAGATTCTTCTACGGAGTTTTCCTAATACCAGCGACGGCGCTGGCGCCGCACTCTCACAACGGGCGCAACATCGACATCAGCGCGCATTAAGCCTGGGTCGGCCATCTGGCACCTCAGGTCTAGTGATCTTTTCCTTGGATGCTCGACTCTGTCGCCTGTTCGACTCAACCCGATGAAAATCGGCACAGACTGCTACCGAAATTTGGGATGATCATGGCATGGACGAGGCCGTGGCCGGCAACACGTGGCCGCGAATCGATGTGCGCGGGGATGGTGTTGGTCCTTGTTGCGGGGCTCGGCGCCGGGCTCGCTGGTCCGTCGGCGGCTGCGCTTGCGAATCCGAGTGGACCGCTGGCCGCCCAAGCCCACGGGGACAGCGCCACGGGTGGCTTGCCTGCAAGCACCGCAACGCCGTCAATGGCCGGCACGGTCGGTCCTGACGGGGCGTACAGGCACGGACTGAGCTTGGACGTTCCGTCGTTCCACGGGCTGGAGCCCCAAGTCGGCATCAGCTACTCCTCCGCCGCGGGAAACGATCTGGCCGGCTGGGGTTGGTCGCTCACCGGCGACTCGACGATCGAGCGGACCTCCCGCGGCCGCGGCGTACCGGCGCTTGACGCCAGTGACGTCTACCGCCTCGACGGCAACGACCTCATTCCGTGTGCGAGTCAGAAGCTGAAGGGTCCGAGTTGCCTCGCGGGTGGCACCCACTCGACGGAACGAGAGACCTTTCAGCGTGTGAGCCTCGAGGGCTCGAGGTGGCAGGTGTGGGATACCAACGGGACCCGCTCGACGTACGTCGACAGGTCACCATTCAGCGCCCCCGACACGGTGTGGAAGCTTGCGGAACGGACAAACACCCACGGCGACCGGATCATCTATCAGCGCTGGTGCGACAGTGGTGATGCGTGCTACCTGGAGGAGATCGAGTACGAGGACAGCACCGACCCGGCCCAACGCACCCGCATTCACCTGCGCTATGCGCCGCGTCCCGACCCCTACACGTACGGTGTCGGCCCGCTCGTGATCAGCGTCCGCTACCGCCTTACGGCCATGCTCGTCTCCACTGCCGGCGCGAACCGCAACGCCCTGGCCCTCCAGTACGAGCCCGCCTCGGCGCAGGAGCCCGGGAGGTACCCGCTGCGTACCGCGACGCGGTACGGAAACGATGTTGTCGTTGACGCAGCCGGCACCGTCACGGCCGGCACCGCTCATCCCCCCGAGACCTTCGGCTCAGCGTTCAACGCCGGAAACGATCCACTACCGCCCACCCACCTGCTCACCGACGCACTTGGCCCGCCGTGGACGTCGGACGGGGGCGGCAGCTCCTACGGCGAGTGGTCAACTTCAACGTCACTTCCTTATCGGGTTACGAGTGACCGTTGGATGAGTTTCGACGCCGACGGCGACGGGAGGTCTGACTACGTTGCCGGGCAGTGGGCGCGAAACGCACAGGGCGATGCTGTCGTCCTGTTGCGGACAGCCCTGCGGACCGGAGACAACACCTATATCTACAGCTCACAGCTCACACCGTGGCGCTTCGGGCCGCTCAAGGACACCTGGTGGCGACTGGTGCCCGGCGACTACGACGGGGACGCTCGAACCGACCTTGCGAACATATTCTGGGACCCACAGTCGAACCGGGTGATGGCGGAAATCGCCCTGTCCACCGGACACGGTGCCTTCATGCTGATGGGTGCTCAGCCCACCGGCATCTCCGGCTGGGACATTCATGCGCGCTGGATGTCGGGAGATGCCGACGGCGACGGCCGCGCCGATCTCATGAGCGCCCGCCCGCTTCCCCCCGACAACACTGTCTCGTACTGGCATGCGGGATTGACCGTGGGCTTTACCGCAGCCAACGGGAGGACCGGTTTATGGCGGGCAACGCCAACCGAGTGGGGTTTTACCCTTGGGGACGCGCCGTTCTGGTTCGTCGGTGACCACAATGCGGACGGCCGAGCGGACCTGCTGAGAGTCATGGAGGTTTGGGACCCCAACAACCAGTTCATTGCTGGTTGGCTCGCGACGGCGTTGTCGAATGGTGACGGCACTTGGACTCTCAACAAGGTCGACACAAGAAAAAAGTTCGAAGGAGCCGTAATGCGGGCGGGGCCTCGTTGGGCCGGCACCGGCGTTGGCGGCGACATGGCACACGCGGGCGACTTCGATGGCAACGGCAAGACAGACCTGATGTTCACAACATTCCATGTGGCAAACCAGCAGTTGCGGTTGGGGTTCACCGTCGGCCTCGCCAACGATACAGGCGGATTCGATCTGGTGCACTCCACTACTTCATTGGACGGCAGGTTCCAGAACACGGGCCGTATCATCCTGAGCGGTGGTGCCTCGTACCCGAATCAATGGATGGCCGGAGACGTAGATGGAGACAGCCTTACCGATCTGATCATCACGTCACCGCTGGACAAATCCGAAGCGCCGACGAAATTGCAGGTACTGACGCTTGCCTCAAAGGGCGACGGGACGTTCACCGAACCTGCCGACCTCAATAGTGCTTCAAACATTCCGTTCACCTGCGCGTGGCACAACGGCGAAACAGACGCGTGGTGCGGCGGCGGTGTTGAGCTTGAGGCCCTTCTGGGCGACGCCAATGGTGACGGGCGCATGGACGTTATGACAGCAGGGCTTGAAGGCGACGACTTGAATGGAACCACGCGACTGGACACCGTACTTTCCCCGAACAACGGCCTAGACGGGCATCGGTGGAAGACGACCGACATCACCGGCGACGGTCTCAGCGACCAGGTGTACGTCCAATACACCAACCCGGGTCTGAACGTACGATCCTCGATCGCTGATCCGGCCGCGCCTGCGGGCCGCCGGCAGGTAGCAGGTCCAGTGGCCAACGCCGGGTGGTTCAGCGAAGCCGATGTGCGACAGTGGATGGCAATCGACGTGGGCCGTCCGGGTGGTGGCGGACCAGACGGGCGTGCCGACCTCGTTCACCTGGCACGCGCCACAACGCCAGGAGCAACCGACAAGACCCTTTCCACCGTACTGTTGTCCCACGGCGACGGCACATTCGCGTTCAAGCAGTCAACCGCGGTCGCGCCCGACCCGGAAGCCTCGACCCGGTCATGGGTGCCAGAAGACGTCGACGGAAACGGCACGATCGACCTTGTACGTGCCTCCCCTAACGGCTCGAGCGGCCTAATAGTCGAGACGCTGATCGCCGACGGCGACGGCACCTGGACACACGTGTCGTCCCCCACGACTGTGCCGGTCCCGGTCACGGCACCACACCGGTTCGTCTCCGCGGACGTCAACGGCGACGGCCTCGGGGACCTCGTTCAGGTCCAGGCCAGCAGCTACGCCGCGCCGGGCAGCCCCACCGAGACCGTGCTGACACTGCTCTCCAACGGCAACGGGACTTGGGCGTCGCGGTCGAACACCACCCCGGCAGCCAACCGCGAACCCGTGATGACATGGCAACCGGGCGAGTTGAACGGCGACGGCCTGACCGACCTCGTCCGGGCGCGCCGTACCCCTGGCGGAGTCGCCTTCGATCGGCTCCTGTCGGCCGGCCGAGGCACATGGGAGGCCTCCGTCGGCACGACCCACACGATCGGTCTTCACGGAGCGCGGTGGCGCGCACTTGACGCCAACGGCGACGGGCTGACCGACCTCGCGATGCTCTCCACAGTGCTGAACGGCGACACCCGGATCTACTGGGCGATCAACACCGGAACCGACATGTTCGTGGACAGCCAAACAGCTGCGCTGTCCGATCGAAACGTCGCCCATTGGGTGGGCGGGGACATCAATAATGACGGCACCGATGAGCTGGTGATTCCCCGCCGAGCGGGCGCCGCCGTGTCGTTGGTGGCCCTCCAGGGACAGTGGCGGCGACAGCTGCTGCAAGGCGTGGAAAATGGTCTCGGGCTGGCAACCAGCATCAATTACCGCTCGGCCGGAGGCAACCACAGCTCGATGCCAGTCGGACAGCAACTGTCGGTGGTCAAGAGCATTCGTCGCCAAAGCTTGCCTGCAACCTCAGGCAGCCCTCCCGTCGTCAAGTACGGCTACGACGGCGGTCGGTACGACTTCACCCGAGGCCGGTTCTTGGGCTTCGGCATCGTCACCGCCAGCGAAGGCAACACGGCGACATCTACCTCCTACCGCCAGACACCTGGATGCGCCGGCCGGGCAGAGCAGATCGAACTGCGTGGCCTTGCTGGCCCGTACTGGCAGGACTCGGTGGCCTACGCCGATCCGAGTACGAAACAACAGGGCCCGTGGTCTTGTCTGCCCGTGGAACAGATACGCGAGGAATCGGAGCAGACGACGAAATCCCGAACTGTCGTCACCAGCAGAATGTTCGACTCCTTCGGCAACGCGACGCTCGTCGAGGAGAAGGGCGAGTTCGCCGACGCCAACCGCGACGGAGTTGACGACGTCGCCGACGACAACCGCACCCGCCGCACCAGTTTCGCGCCGAACCTGACGACCTATGTAGTGTCACTGCCGGCCAGGAGCGAACTCCTCAGCGGGAACGGGGTGCTGGTGGCCGCCGTGCGGACCATCTACGACGGCCAGTCCAGCCATACCATCTCACCACTGAAGGGTGACGCGACAACCCAGAGCGCCCTGGAGACCAGCAGCGGACGGTATCTCGACACGATCCGAACGTTCGACACCCACGGCAATCCCCGCCTGGTCACCGACCCCGCCGGCCGCTGGACGAACACCACCTGGGACCCGACGTTCGCGCGGTTCCCAGAACAGACCTGCGACGCATCCCTGTGCCGGAGGACGGCCTGGGACCTGGTCCTCGGGCAACCAGCCCGCAACATCGACGAGAACGCCCTCGTGACCGTGCACCACTACGACACGTTCGGCCGACACCGGCGCACCACCTATCCGGACGGGGGCTGCCTCCAGCACGCCTACCTGGGATGGGGAGCGTTCCTCCCGCCGTTCCCCCAGCGGATCCAGGAGTCCTACTGCGTAGTCGTCGGCGGGGGCAATGACGGTGTTGCTGGCACCGTATGGCGCGAACAGTCGCTCGACGGCCTCGGACGGGTGTGGCGCGAAGAACGGTCGGGTGGCTACCGGCGGGACCGTCGCTTCCTGGCCGCGACCCACCTGGTCGTCAGCGAGGACGGTTGGCATGACATCGCCGCCACACAGGTCACCACCCGCTACCACTACGACGACGCCCGCCGGCTACGAGACACCCTGCGACCCGACGGTTCGGTTGCCACCCTCACGTACGGAGTCGGCACCATCACCCAAGGCGGCGCCATCGGTCAGCACCGCACCGAGACGTTCGACGGCCGAGGTCGCGTCCGCGCGGTGATCGAGAAAGACACGGTAGGCGGGACGACAGCCGACCTACACACCAGCTACGACCACGACGCGCTAGACCAGCTGCGGTCGATCACCGACGCCGCCGGTCGGGCGACCACATGGCTGACCAACTCACTGGGCTGGGAACACGGTGCCTGCGATCCCGATCGGCACTGCCGTCGCCGCACCTTCGACGACGGCGGGCTTCCCCTCACCGAAACCGACCACCTGGGTCAACGCATCGACTACCTCTACGACGTCAGCGGCCGCCGCACCGGCAAGGCGCTGCACGACCCTGCCGGCAACCCCACGGACACGCTGCGCTGGGACTACGACGTCGACCCCGCAACCGGCCAGCCGGCCGGGTGGTCCGCCGGCCTCGTGACCTTCACCGAACACGTCAGCGCCAACGGCACAAGTGTCGAGCACCGGCAGTACGACAACCGGGCCCGCCCGACGCTGATACGCCGCTGCGTGGACAAGCAGTGCATAGAAGATCGCACTACGTGGGATCCGGCCGGGCGCATCGCGACCATCGAGTACCCCGACGCTACAGGCGTGGTGTCACCGTCGTCGGAGACCGTTGGCCACGGCTACGACGCGGCAGGGCGACTATCCAAGGTCACCGGCTACGTGACCAACATCGGCTACACCCCCGACGACCAGGTGGACACCACCACACTCGCCAACGGCACCGCCGAAAAATCGACCCATGACCCACTCCGGGCGACCCTGACCGGCATCGCCGTCCACGGTCCGAAGGGCATGGTCGCCGACACCGTTTACAGCTACGACACTGCCGGTCGGCTCAAGGGCGAGGACCGGGCTTCCCCACTGCCGTTCCAGACGCGTCCGCACTACGACGCGATGAACCGGCTCGAGGACGTGGTCGGGGCCACGCCGGACACCTTCGCCTACGACACCACCGGCAACATCACCGCCCGGCAGACCACCGGCAACTACGAGTACACCGACCCGCAGCACCCCCACGCGGTCACCCGCGTTTCCGGCCGTGAACTGAGTTACGACCGAGTCGGAAACCTCATCTCCGACCACAACCGACAAGAGTTCGAGTGGGACGCCGAGGGCCACCTGACCGCGGCGACATCGAGCGCCGGAAAGGTCACCTTCGCCTACGACGCCGACGGTCAACGCACCCGCAAACATGCCAAGGCCGGCGACAGCACCTACCACGGCCGGTACGCCGAAGTCGCCGCCAACGGCGACATCATCCGCTCCTACTACGCCGGCGACCGCCTCGTGGCCCGCTCAACCCTGCTCTGGGACACCCGCTATTACCACCCGGACCGGCTTGGCACGCCGATGATCATCACCAACGAAACCGGCCAGCTCATCGAGGTACTCGCCCACGACGCCTTCGGTGTCGTCACCGGCGCCTACAGCCAAGTACCCGACGACCGCGACTTCACCGGCGGACGAAAAGACGACGAAACCGGGTTGGTGCTCCTCGGCGACCGGTACTACGACCCAACGATCGGCCGGTTCATCTCCCCCGACAATGTAGTAGCCGACATAGGCCGGCCCCAGACACTCAACCGCTACGCGTACACCACCAACAACCCCGTCAACAGGGTCGACCCCAGTGGCCACATCGACACCGAAGCCGGACAGCATCAAGCGCCGCCACCTCCGCCTCCGCCGCCGCCAGCCTCGGGCATCACCATCGGTACGTCCAAGCGAAGCGCCAGCCTTGTTGCCGTACCTGACGCGGTCCTGCCACCAGCGGGAACACCGACGCCCGACGGAGCGGCCGGCCAAACCCCTAGCGGTTCCACGACGCACTACGTGGGATGGGGCGTGGGAATCAGTCTCGACCTCTCGTTCATCCAACCATTCACGTCCGGACAAGGCGGCAGCTTGGGAATCAATCTCCAGTTCCTTTCGGCAGGCCCAGACCGTGGATTCAAGATCTGGAAGTACGTGCCCGCCGCTGATCCGTCGGCAGGCCTATCCGTTGGTGCCAGCCTTCAGTTCAATCTCGCATGGGGAAATGGCGAATGGTCGGGACTATTCGACAATTACGGCGGCGGTGTGGGTAGATGGGGAGGGGCTGCATTCGAGTCTCCGGGGGCAGCCGAAACCCAAGAAGGGTGGCAGGGGGTATCCATCGGCCCCGGTGTCGGCCCCATACCGTTGCCGTCATTTTACGGGACGCGCACGAACTACTCTGAGGTGCCGATTCCAGGTGTCAAGTTCCGTTACCCGGGTCGAATATTCTAACCGGGACTCAAACGTCACGCCTGAACGCAGGTGATCGGCCACCCGGAAAGGCGTTTGATCTAGATAGGGGTACGGCGTGCGGTCGGCCTGCCGAATTAAAGTAGGTGTGGATTTCCTCGCCTCGACAAGGAGATCCCTGTCTTCAGCTCGTGCGGGATTGCCGCAATGCCAAGCTGCGGGTGATAGCGGCCCGTTATCCGATGCAGCGGCCGTCACATCTCCGCCGCTTCACCTTGTTTCACCACAGCCGCGAAATCGATCAACGGACACGCGGACCTACACCACCTCCGGCATCGGCCCCCGTGCATGACTATGCATGACCCGTGGCGATTGGAAACGCCCGGATTTGCCGCGATCCGAGTGCGTCCTGGGTGGTCGGCCTCGCGGTCTTTGGTGTCAGTCAAGCGAGGTGGCGGGCTGGCCGTCGTCGGTGAGGCCGTATCGGCGGATCCTGTTATCGCCGGTTTGGGAGTTTAGCCAGGCTAGTGCTTGCAGGGCGCTGGGATCGCCGTGGTTGACCGCTTGGCGGTACCGTGCTTCGGCGCCGTGGTGGTCGCCGGCTCGGTGGCGGAGTTGGGCGAGGTCTCGTAGTGCGGTGGTGTCTCCGTGGTGGGCGGCCTCGTGAGCGGCCGTGAGTGCTTCGGTGTGGTTGCCGGCGTGCTCGCTGAACCAGGCCAGCTCCCATAGGGCGGTGATGTCTGCGTGTTCGGCGGCCTCGCGGTAGAGCGCGGCTGCGCGCTCGTGGTCGCCGGCCTGTTCACGCAGGCGGGCCAGTTTGCGGAATGTGGTGGTGTCGCCGTGGTCGGCGGCTTGGCGGGCTGCCTGGGCGGCGCGATGGTGATCGTTGTTGCGGTCGCGGAGCCGGGCGAGCTTCCACAGCGCGGTGATGCGGTCGTGTCTTCGTGGGGCTTGTCCGTCTCGCCGGGCATGGTCCGACAGATTGTTGTCACTGTGGTCGCCGGCTCGGCGGACGGTCACGCCGGCATTGTCGAAGCCGCCGGTGCGCTCCCAGAGCCTGGCCAGCTCGCGCTGCGCGTCGATGTCGCCGTGGTCGCCCGCTTCCCGGTACAAGGACGCTGCGCCGTCATAGTCGGCCTTTGCCAGTCGGAGCATTGCCAGGTGCCACAGCGCCGTGGTGTCACCCAGTTCCGCGGCTCGGCGAGCGGCTGCAACGGCACCGTCGTGGTCTCCTGCTTCGTGGTGGAAACAGACCAGTTCCCGCAGCGCGTACGTGTCGCCGCGTTGCGCGGCTTGGCGTAGCAGGGCGACAGCGCGCCGGTATCGGCCGCGGTGATGGGCGGCCGTCGCGAGGACGCGAAGGGTGCCGGGGTCGGTGATGGTAGTGGCTGAGGCTTGCCAGAACGTGGCCGGAGGGAAACAGCAGGCGCGGGAGGTGCGGCCCGTTTCTTCGAGGTAGTCGGCCAGCCGGTAGGCAGGCTGGCCGACGTTTTGACCGCTTCGGGGTCGGATCCGGGTGAGTGGGCCGCGGGCGCCTTTGCAGGATTGGGCGGTGTAGGCGAGAGCCTGTTCCAGCCAGTTATCGGTGAGCGCATCCCACTCGCTGTCGTCGAGATAGCCCGGTGCTGCCTGTTCGAGGAGGCTGTGCGGAAGGGCGGGGGGATGACCGAGCCGGCGGGCGTCGATGGCGGCGTCGAGGATGGCCCGCGCCGCGGGTGGCGCTTTGTGATACCGCTGTAGCAGTTCGGGCGCGCCGGCAAGGTACTGCGTGACCCGGCCGTCGTCACTGTGCTCGGCGGCTTGCCGCAGCCTGGCGTCATCGGAGCGCCGCAGGGCGGCGAGGTCGGCGGCGGTGAAGGACGTGGGTACGTCAAGGTCGGTGCCGGTCAGTACGTCGCGGGCCTGCGCGTGCACATCGGGCTGGTCACGGCCGGGCCGGACGGTCAGCGTGTTCCAGTGTTCGGGCCACAACGTCGCGAGGATCAGCACGGGCCTGCGGCCCAGATCGTGCAGCAGGGTGCGCAATCCCGCCGCAATGCGTTCGCCGAGCCTCGTATCGGGCGGCGACAGGTAGAGCTGAGCCTCGTTGAGCCACACAATGGTGTCCGGCCCTACCCGCTCGATCTCGGCGGCGGCCGCCTCGGGACGGGTCGGGTCAAAGGGATGCCATACCCTCCACCGGCCTGGCTGCCGGGTCTCGAGACGGTGGACAAGTTCCCAGCAGGCCCGCGTCTTACCCGTCGAGGAGCCACCGACCAGGGTGATCATCCGACTCGCCCCGGTCGCGACGCCGACGGCGAGTTCGTCGAGCTGGGCATCATGAGCCCGCCGCAGATACGGCGGTAACTCGGGCAGAATGGGCTGCTGCCCGGGCAGCGTGATGACCCGGTGGACCTCCAGCTCCAGCGGATCGCATTCCTTAATCGGCTTGCCCAGGCGCGGCGATTCCGCCGGCGGCGGTGCGGTCCGAGCGGCGACCCACAGGTCGCGGACCTTTTCCGCCAGAGCGAAGGTGTCCTGGTGCCCGGCCGCGCGAGCGAGCGCGACGGCGACGGTCACCGTGTCCTGCTGAGATGCCAGACCGTCACCCGCGACTATCTGGCCGATGCCGTCTTTGCGGGGAGCGCCGGGAAGGCTGCTGTCCATCGCGATGACGTCGGCAAGCGCATCCAGGCGCGGGCAGTCCGCCAACGCGTAGAGGTGGTAGATCGTGTCGCGCAGGTCCCGGGCCGGGCCCGCGGGCAAGCCAACTCGCCCCACCGGGCGGCCGCTCGGACGCAGTGAGCGGTACTCGTCGGCCGTCAGCACTGCGCCCAGCGTCTCTGTCCTAGCCACCAGACGCCCCGTCGGTACTCGCCGGCGTTCGGTCTGGGCCACCGGTGCCGCCGTCAGCATGAATCCAGCTCGGCGGCACCTCGACCGCCGCCCAGATCCACCAGTCCAGGGAGCACGCCATGTATGTCGCCGATCTCACCGCCACCGCAGCCACCGCATACGTTCTCATCCATCTCGTCGGTGCCGCCCGGGACGTCGGCCTGCTGTGGATCACCGTCAGGCACGTCGCAGCGGACCAGCAGAGACGGCACATGATGATCGAACGGCGAACCTCCGCAGGCCAAAGTCCGGTCGGCAGGCCCCGCCAGCCCCGCACTCGCGTACGCCGCACCAGCTACGTCCGGTGAGCCTGACCCCCGAAAGGTGGCCGCGTGGCGGAGCAGGACCTCCCGCTGGATGAAGGCACGACAATCAATGCTTACTCGGCCGACGTGAGCTGGCTCGGCGCTGTACCGCAACCAGCCCGTCGATCGTCCTGGCACATCGAGGTGCCCGACCAGCGGGGTAGGAAACACTCGCACCGTCCCGTTGTTGACGCAAAGTGAACTGAACCGGCCTGTCGACGGTACCGACCGCACGGACTCACGCCGCGACCTGCGACGGTTCCGGCAACAACACGAAACGCGAATCGACCTCGGATGAAGATTCTGATGTGCCCTCGCGGTCGATTTCATTACCCGCGATCCGAGCGCTACGCAGCGTCATGGTGGGTCGAGCCGCTGACGTAACGGACATGCCGCAACTGGGTCGTTACACCGTGCAACTTCGGCTCCGGGTGGGTTGGACTTTCCCTTCCGTGTTCAGCTCGTTGTCCTGCGGTAGATTCGCCGCCGCAACGACCGGCGACGGGGAGGATTAGCGGGGATGGACGCCAGTACCGATGAACTGCGGCATGCGCACAACGTGCTGTCGGAGTGGTATGCGCAGAACTTGGCCGGGATGCTGGAAAGCATGCCGGTCGAGCGGGCGATGCTCGACCTGTTTGCCGAGTTGACCTTGGCCGTGGGTGCGGAGGTCGCTGACGTTGGCTGCGGCACCGGGCGGCTTCTTCCCTACCTCGCGGGCCGGGGCCTGTCGCCGCGTGGGGTGGATCTGTCACCGGGGATGGTGGAGGTGGCCCGGCGGGAGCATCCGGGTTTCGAGTACGAGGTCGCTGATCTACGGGAGCTGCCGTTCAGGGACGCGTCGCTGGCCGGGGTGGTGTGCTGGTATTCGTTGATCTTCCTGGCCCCGGACGCCCGGGTACCGGCGTTCACCGAGTTGGCCCGGGTCGTGCAGCCGGGCGGCTACCTGGTGGCGGCCTTCAAGCACGGCGACGGGACCGGGCATCGTAACGGTCCCGGTAGCCGGGTCGGCAGTCTTGGCATCGACTTTGATCGGTACTGGCTGTCGGCGCGGGAGATGGAGGACCGCTTCACCGCTGCGGGTTTCGCCCCGGTCTTCCAGGGCAGCACCCCACCCGAGGGCGCAGAGCCGCCGTACGGATACATGCTGGTCCGCAAGACCGGCTCCGGGAACGCATAGTGCGCGGATCTGCTGCGGAGAATGCGGCGCGGCGCCGCGGTGGGCGCGTCGAAGGCCGGCCTTATTCGGAGCGTGGAGCCGACGGGCGGTTGCGGGTACAACGCCCGCCGGCCTGATCAAGGGTACGGGTGCGGAGGTCGAGGGCCTGGCCCAGAGCGTTGGTGTGCCCCCGGACGTGCGGATTTGCCGGGTCTTCTCTTCGTGGTGTTTGTGCGGTGGACCTTCTTCTTGGGAGGGTCTGGCGGTGGCTGTGACGGGGTCGGCTGGGTCGTCCGCGATTCCGCCAGCGGTTGAGGTCGGTGCTGGTTGGCGCGCCGACCTGCGGTACAGGTGGGCCGCGTTCGCGGCGAGTGAGGCCGGTAGCGCGCTCGGGTACGCGGCGTTGCCGATCGTCGCGGTGCTGGTGCTCGAGGCGTCCGATTTTCAGGTCTCGCTGCTCAATGTGCTCGCGGGCGTGGTCAGTGCCGTCCTGGCGCTGCCGCTGGGTCCGTGGATCGAGCACCGTCGCAAGGTGCCGGTGATGGTCGCCGCGGATCTGCTTCGGTTCGTCGTGATCGTGTCGGTCCCGGTTGCCGCCTGGCTGGGCTGGCTGACCTTTTGGCAGCTGTGTGTGGTGGCGGCCGTGCAGATGACCGCCAGGTTGGTGTTCGACTCGGCCGGTGTTGCCCAGTTGCGCACGCTGGTGCCTGAACAGCAACGCGCCGCGGCGAACGGCCGGTTCGAGACGACGTTGTGGACCGCGAACACCGTCGGTCCGCCCGCCGGTGGTGTGCTGATCTCCTGGCTGGGCGCCACCGTCACGATGGTTCTGGACGCGGTCAGCTTCCTCGTCTCCGCACTGCTCCTGCGCCAGCTACGGACACCTGAACCCGTACCACCGAGCCGGCCGGCGCAGCATCATTGGGTACGCGACACCGTCGCCGGGTGGCGATACATCCTCGCTCACCGCGGGTTGACTGCTCTGTTCTGCAACTCGATTATCTTCGGGGGTTGCATCATGGCCCTCACCCCGCTGCTGACCGTGTTCGTGTTGCGTGATCTCGGTTTCCCGGCCTGGCAGTACGGCCTGATCAGCGGCGTGGCAGGCGTGGCGGGGATCGCCGGTTCGTATGCTGGCGAAGCCGGCGGCGACGCGGCTGGGCGGGCATCGGGTTCTGCTGCTGGCCGGTATCGGCCGCAACCTGTGGCTCGGGCTCATCCCGTTCGCTCCGGCATCGACCACGGGACTGGTCATGATCACCGCCGCCGAGTTCCTGCTCGTGTTCTTCGCGGGCATGTTCAGCCCCACCTTCGCGACCTACCGCATGAACGCCACCGACGACGCCCACATGTCCCGCGTGGTGATGGCGTGGTCGATCACCAACAAGACCGCCCAGCCGATCTTCATCGCCGCCGCCGGCCTGCTCGCCGCCACCACCAGCACCAAAACCGCACTGACCGTCCTCGCCGCGATCCTGCTCAGCGCAACCGTCTTCCTCCCCTGGCGCCACAACAGCGAAGACTCGGACCGCGCCCGCTGAGCCACCGCCAGCGTGACGGAGCCCAGACAACAGAGCCGACTCAGCCAGCGTCCCGCACGTCCCACCGAGGCCGACGCCGCCCGCCGCAGAGCAAATGATTACAGATAGTAGTCATCGGAGTACGTCAAGTACCCGGTCATGCCGAGAAGCGCGCACCCGATCATGCCTATGGGCCGACATCGATTGTGCGGATTTGACCACGTGCCGGCCCAATAGCGGATCGGCGGCGAGTGTGTTCTGGATTCGGATATGGAAGCCACGTGGCGCCCCCGCGACATGGACAAGTTCTGGCCAGGCGTGACGGTGGGCGCGGGCGCCCCTGATTAACGCCCTTGCGGCTTGGTCCTTATCCTTCGGCCGAGACGAGGCGCCACAGCACGACTCGGTTACCCCCGGTGCCCACCGCTAGTAGTTGCCCGTCCGGGCTGTACGCCACTGCGTTCGGGTAGTTGCGGTGGTCGAGGTGCAGGGCCTCTTGGAGATCGTCGGCCAGATCCCACACCCGCACCTTCCTCCCGACGGAGCTGCTTGCGGCCATGTTGCGACCGTCGGGACTGAATGCGACCGCGCTGGTTCCGACATCGATGCCTGGGGTAACGCGTGGCTTTTCCGCCGGAGGCTCCCACAGACGGACATTCACGCCGTCCACGGTGGCCAGAAATCGACCATCGGCGCTAAACGCCACCGCCTTGATCGGCGACCCGGAACGCTTGTCTAGCCTGAAGACCGGTACGTCGTTCAGGAGATTCCAGACGACGATGTCACCTCCGCCCCCCGTTGCAGCCAGCCTGTTACCGTCCGGGCTGAAGGCCACCCTGGTCAGCCAACCGCCGATCGGCACCGTGCGATGGAATTCACCGCCGGGCATTTCCCAGATCAGCACCTCAGGCCCGGCCCCGCAGGCCAGCAGCCGCCCGTCCGGGCTGAACGCGACCCCCTCCAGAAGGGGATAGCTGCCCAGCGTGTGCCTCGTCTCGCCGGTCGCGATGTCCGACACCCGCACCCTTCCGTCCGTGCTACCGGTCGCTATCAGTTCGCCGGCCGGGCTGAACACGACGTCGGTCACCGTTGCCGGGTGAGCCAGCACCTGCCGGATCTTACCGCCGGGCAGTTCCCAGAGCCGTACGCTCTTGTCGTCGCTGCCGCTGGCCAGCAGCGATCCGTCCGGAGAGAACGCCACGGCGTGGACGTTCCTGGACCCGAACAGGCCGACCTTGGACGGATGCCGCAGGATGGCGACCTCGGCGGCCCCGATGCGCCGGAGGGCTTCCGGGTCTGGGGTGTCGGGCCCGGCGGCCGGCTCCGCAAGGATCCTCTCGATGACCGACAACAGACGCCGCAGGTCGTCTTCGTAGCGGTCGTGGCTCAACTTGAGCGCATTCAACCGGGCGAGGTTCAGCAGATCGTCGGGAAGATCCTCTCCCCACAGTGGTTTCGCGTCGTCCACCAGCACCGGGATCACCCGCACGCCCATCTGCAACGCCGTCCGGATTTCCTCGCGCACGAGGTCACCCGGATCGTCGAGCCGCCGCCCGTCCCGGCCCTCGATCGTCGCCCAGCGTGGACCGACAAGCGCGACCAGCACTGCGCACGACTCGACCGCCTGCCTGATCACCTCGGCGAAGTCCTGCCCGGCCTCGATCGACTCGACGTCTATGAAGACGCGTGTACCCGGGAAACGCTTGGTCAGCTCTTCACGCAGGAGACGCGCGTAGGGCGCGGAATCCTTGCGACGATAATTGAGGAAGATCCCGTAGGGTGACGGATCGAGCACACCCGACACCTTAACCGCCCCGTTCAGAGTTGGATTTTCGCTGATCGAGGGTGACGAAACAAGGCGCACTTGACCTGCACGGGATGCGAATTTCTAGATCACCTTCACGGCAGAATCGGGTGCGCCTACGGCGAATGAGGCGCCACTTCGCCTTCGAGGATCTTGGTTAGAGCCTGGCGGGTGGTCGCCAGGTTGGCCAGCTCGCCCTCGTTCCGGCCACTCGGCGGCGAGTTTGGCCTACTCCTCGCGTAACTCGTAGAGGGCGGCGGACGCGACGACTTACGGGCGGCAATCAGGTCCAGAACGGTCGTCGAGTAGCTGTCAGGGCTTGCCTATGAGTAACCCAGCACATCCTCATCTAGCCGCGATCCGGGCAGTGCAGAACAGCAGCGCTCACCCGCCGATCGTTGATCACCCGGCACCCGACCAGATCCTGGCGGCTTAGGTACCTCCGACGTATAGCCCAGCCTCGGTGATGCCGGCGAACGATCGCTCTGGGACGGTGGGCGTCCCCACCGGATTCGTTTCCGGTACTGGACGATCATGGTTCGGTGACGGACGAGACGAAGCGCCGCGGCCGGTTGGTCGTGCTACGTGGCAACTCCGGGTCGGGCAAGACGACGACGGCGCGGGAGCTGCGCCGCCGGCATCCGGGCCGGTTCGTGTGGATAGAGCAGGACAACATCCGGCGGACCATCATCGACGAAGACGGCCTAGCCCAGCGACCCCTCACGGTCGACATGATCGAATGCTGCGCACGACTGGCGCTCGCCGGCGGCCGCGACGTCATCGTCGAGGGCATCCTGGACGCCGCCCGCTACGGCTCGATGCTGCATGCCCTGCATGCCGAGCACCCGTCGGTCTTCTGCTACTTCGCGCTCACATTCGACGAAACCGCACGCCGTCACGCCACCCGGCCCCTCGCCGACGCATTTGGCGTGCAGGAGATGGCTCGCTGGTACCGCGCCGACGACCGCCTGAGCGACGTACCCGAAGTTGTGATCGGCGCAGAGCAACCTCTGCACGAGACCGCCCGCCGCATCCAGGACGATCTGACCAACCTGCCCTGACCGACACCGAAGGAGACCCATTCGGCAGCGACCTACCTTCCAAGACAAACAGCACTGTGTCAGCTACCGCAACTGTCATGGTCAGGGCGTGATACTGCTGTCGCTGCACTGCGCTGCGTTCTTATGGTCCCCATGAGCTCATGATCAGTGCACGGGCGGTACAAGTCCATCGCCACCACCTTGACGTCCGCTCATGGCACCCCTCTGTGTCATCAAGGCGTGGCCGGCACCAGTGTTCTAGGCTGTGGTTCGGCGGGTCCGGGAAGTGACTTCTCCGAAGTGTCGGCCCAGGGGTTCGGGTCGGCCGCGCTGGATTGAAGAGTCGCCCCCACGTGTCCTCCCGGGCCCGTCTCGAGCCGTCTCGCGTCAGCGGTCATCTGCCGGTAGACGACGTCGGAAAGCCGCCGTTCCAGGGCGCGCATGGCTTCCATCGTGGTTTTGCCCTGGGCGAGTTTGCACCGGTAGTAGCGGCGGCCTTCGGTGTCGTTGCAAAGCTGGACGACTGCCATGATGTGCAGAACCGGAGTTGATGCGCCGGTTCCCAGCCCGGGAGAGCCGGTGGCGGTTCTGGTCGCCGGAGGACGCGTCGATGGGTGCGGTGCCGTTCCAGGACGCGAAGTGGGCGCGGCTGGTAAAGCGGCTGATGTCGGCGATGTCGCCGATCAGGCGCGCGGCGCCGGACTGGCCGATGCCATGCAACTGCTGCAGCCGGCTTCCGGTCGCGGACACGAGTTCGGTCAGTTCCTGGTTCGCGACCTTGATCTTCTTGTCGATCGTGACGAGCTCATGGATCAATTCGGAGGCCAGCCAGCGGCGGGTCTTTCCGACGACGTCACGCGGCCGGACGGTGTTGAGCAGGGCCCGGGCCTGCTGGGCGGACAGGAACTTCATCGCCCCGCCAGGCACCAGCTCGAGCAGCAGGTGATGCAGCCGGAACACGATCTCGGTCCGGGAGCGGCCGAGTTGGTCGCGGCGGTCAACCAACAGCCGCAACGCCACGGTCGTGTCGTCAATGACGACTTGCCGCAGGTCAGGGGTCCGCAGGGCGACGACGGCGACGCTGTGCGCGTCGACCGGGTCGGTCTTACGGCCCTGACCGGTGGAGAACACGCGGGCCCGGGCCGACAGCTTCGCCGGCACGTCTACCACGGTCCCGCCGTCGGCGAGCAGGCGCTGGGCGACGTGCCGGCCGATGCCACTGCAACCCTCGACCGCCCACTCGGCCGGTGTGTTCACGGCCGGCGGCGAGCATCGCCTGGTAACCGTCGCGGTCGGTGCCGAACCCGCCCGCGGCCGAGGACGCGTTCGCGCTGGTCGAAGACCTCGACGGTCGCGGAACGCTTATGCGGGTCCACCCCGATGATGACCTGGGCCACCTGCTGGCTCTCCCTTACGTTCGACAATGTGTCGACGGGAGGGCAGCGCTACTTTGAGCTGGGCAGTCCCCTCTAATAGCCACTCCGCGCCGCGGTGACCGGCAGGGCGCATGCCATGAGTGAGCCACACCAAACCGCGGTGGGCAGCCGCGAGCGAGCGATCCCGCCGGTCACCTCGACCAAGCCTGGCCGGGCTGCGGTCGTAGATCAATAAAACAAGTAGCCGCGATCCGAGTGGTGAGTCGGTGAGCGGCCGCTGCCTTGGGGATCCCGGTGTGTGAGCCGCCGAGCGGCAGTGCCGTGGCTTATTGCCGGTACGAGGCTGTCAGGGCTGTGGCGTCCTCAGCCAGGGGTGCTTATGGTGGAGCGTTCGCTACGTCCGATTCAGTACTTTGACCGCGAGTTCGATGATTGACGACGACCTCGAAGCGAACGCCGACGCGTTGGCTTGATCTTGAGGTGACAGAGGTGGGCTGGGTCGTTCCGAGCGGGGCAGCGCCGACCCGCGAGTCGCACGTGCAACGCGGCTCAGTCACCAGTCCGGTGGAGCGGGCGCATTGCAGATGCCGGGAGACCACCGGACTGGCGCACCAGGATCGGTAAGCTCACCAACGGATCGCTCACCGCCGCTGGGCGGCTGGAGTATGCCGCGCCAGATCACGGTAGCGGAGCCCAGAATATGTCGTCGCTGCGGCGTATGCGGCACGCTCGAGCTCATCGCTGTTGCTGATGCTGGCGCCGATCGAGAGCCGCCAGCGCGAGACTATGGCCACGTACGCTGGATGAATGAGCATCACATCGGCCTCGACCGTCACTTTGGGTACCCGGTTCGCGAGTGACCTTCCCGAGATGGCCGTTCCGTGGCGTGCCGAGGATCCACCCGAGTCGCGTCTGTTGGTGCTCAATGAGCCGCTGGCCTCGGAACTCGCCCTGCAACCCGCTTGGCTGCGCACGCAGCACGGAGTTGGCCTGCTGACCGGGACCACGCTTCCGGCCGGCGTCACCCCGGTCGCGCAGGCGTATGCCGGGCACCAGTTCGGCGGGTTCGCCCCTCGCCTCGGTGACGGACGTGCGCTGCTGCTGGGCGAGCGGATCGGCCGCGACGGCCGCCTGCGCGACCTGCACCTCAAGGGCTCGGGGCGGACGCCGTTCGCGCGCGGCGGCGACGGGCTGGCGGCGGTCGGCCCGATGCTACGCGAATACTTGATCAGCGAGGCCATGCACGCCCTCGGGATCCCGACCACTCGGTCTCTGGCCGTCGTGGCCACGGGACGCGAGGTGTACCGCGAGACGCCGCTGCCGGGCGCGGTGCTCGCCCGAGTCGCGTCCAGTCACCTACGCGTCGGCAGCTTCCAGTACGCCCGCGCAACCGGCGACGTCGACCTGCTGCGCCGTCTCGCCGACCACGCTATCGCCCGCCACCATCCGGCAGCGGCCGCGGCGGACCGGCCGTACCTTGCTCTGCTGCAAGCGGTGATCGCCGCTCAGGCGTCCTTGGTAGCGCAGTGGATGCTCACCGGATTCGTCCACGGGGTCATGAACACCGACAACATGACGATCTCGGGCGAGACCATCGACTACGGCCCCTGCGCGTTCCTGGAGGCCTTCGACCCAGCGACGGTCTTCAGCTCTATCGACCACGCCGGGCGCTACGCGTACGGCAATCAGCCGCTCGTGGCGGAGTGGAACCTTGCCCGCCTCGCCGAAGCCGTACTTCCGTTGCTGCACGAAGACCAGGCGCAGGCGGTCGGGCTCGCTACAGAAACGCTCAGCGGATACCGCCGGCAGTACTCGGCAGTCTGGTCCGAGGGAATGCGCGCGAAGCTGGGCCTGACCGAGGATGCGGACAAGACGGCGGTGTCGACGCTGGTCGACGAGCTGCTGCCCCGGCTGCACGAGAGCCGCGTGGACTACACCTCCTTCTTCCGAGCGCTTGCCGCGGCCGCCCGCGGCGACATCGGCCCGGTCCGCGGGCTCTTCGCCGATCCAGAAGCAGCCCAGGACTGGGTTGCGCGCTGGCGTGCCCTCGAACCGGACGGCGCAGCAATGGACAGCGTGAACCCGCTTTACATCCCCCGTAATCACCTGGTCGAAGAGGCCCTTGCGGCGGCCACCGACGGGGACATGGCCCCGTTCGAGCACCTGCTGGCCGTGGTGACGTCACCGTACGAGCAGCGCCCTGGGCAGGAGCGCTTCGCCGCGCCCGCGCCGCCGGATTTCGGGGCGTACCGCACCTTCTGCGGCACGTGAGCCACCAGCCGGTGTCCTGAGCCATTACCTGCTGTCAGTTCGTACGACGATAAACACCCCTCCCGCCACGGTGCACCAGTGGGCCGACATCGAGCTAGCCAAGAGTGTGCCCCGCTGCGGACACCGTCTGCAGGCGACGGTCGGGGCGGAGACCCTCGGAGCCTGTTTGCGATCTGGGAGTGCGTGCTCGGGGCCGTCCATCGATCGCCGCGATGCCGGATCAGGAGTTAAGAGACCACGTCGGCTCGAATCCGGCACCGCGAACGGTTCCTCCCGCGTGGTGTGGCTCCGCGATATGTCCCTGCGCCAGCGCCTGATCCATAAAGAAGAAGGCCGCCCGGGTGAAGCTTCCTGGGCGGCTTCCGTGTTTGCTATGGCAGTGCAATCGTCGTAGATAGGCTGGCCGACGGTTGGCCATCGGTTCGTGTCGATCTCCGGACACAAACCAAATCCCAACGGTGCGGCAATGGCAGGTAGTCGCTACCGGCGCCTTCGCCCAGCTCCGACCCCGCCACAGCGGTAAGCACCTGGACGTGAACGCCTGGTCGACGGTCAACGGCGGCAACATCCAACAGCGGACATGCAACGGAGCCAACAACCAGCTGTGGTCGTTCGCAGCCGCGTAAACTTGCTTCAACAGCGGCCCTGCCGCCTCAGTGATTCAGCGCGCGCGGCGGTAGTGCATGGCCACCGCGCCGTTGCGGAGCGGCTTCGCCGAGAGCAGCTCGAGCTGGCGCGTGCCGGGCAGCCCGCCCTGGTGCAGCGTCGGGCCGTGGCCGGCGATCCGGGGGTGGACGAGCAGCTGGTACTCGTCGATCAGGTCCAGCCGGTCGAGCTCGGTCGCGAGCTTGCCGCTTCCGAGGAGGACCCCGTCCGGGGTCGCGTCCTTGAGCTGCTGCACGCCCTCGCGTAGATCGCCGGCGATGTGGTGGCTGTTGGCCCACGAGTAGTCCTTGCGCGTCGAGGACACCACGTACTTGGGTTTGGCCTCCAGCTTGACCGCCCACTCGCGCATGGCCGGCGGCACGTCCTCGTCGCCGCGGGCGACAGCCGGCCAGTAGCTCTCCATCATCTCGTAGGTGACGCGACCCCACAGCATCGCCCCGCTCTCGTCCATGAGACGGGTGAAGAAGGCGTGCGTCTCGTCGTCAGCGATCCCCTCCTGGTGGTCGACGCAACCGTCCAGGGTGAGGTTGAGGCTGAAGATGAGCGGTCCCATGGCCGGCGAGTCTAACGCCACTTCCGGTGGGTCTCATTGGGCGTGAGTCTGGACTTGGACCGGCTCCGTCACGGTCGTCGGAGAGGTGACCGGTTGCCGCGGCGACGCTAACCAACGTCGGTCTGGCCACGGCCGGCCGAGAAGGCGCCCACCGCCGCGGCCGCGGCGAGAGCCACGAGCACGAAGCGTCCGGCCGCATCGGCGGGATCGGCCCTCGACCCGGACGGCACCTGCATCAGCAGCATGGCGATCACCGACAGCCGGGCCGAAAGCAGCAGCACCGGCCGGTCTTCGCCGATCAGCGCGACGACCAGGAGAGCAGCGACGAGCACGATCGAGTACGCCACCCGTTCGGCGCGGCCGGCATCCTGGACAAGGGTCCACACGAGCGCGGCGACCACCAGCGCGGCCGACAGCGCACCGAGGAGGAACGCCGGCCGGGCCCGCGTGGTGCGCCAGCGCAGCACGGACGCGGCCACCGCCACGACGGCGAGCAGCGACCCCGCCACGAACACGAGCATCGCCCACACCACGTGGTCACCCTGCTCAAGGAAAACCGCAACCGCGTCCGGGACGACAATGGTGACGGCCACCGCGACCAGGGCAAGCGTCGCGCTGACCACCGTCGCGACCGGCATGATCCCGCGCGGCCGCGGCAGCACCGGGAGCGTGACGCCGGCCAGGACCAGCACGGCGCCGCCCGCCGCGAGGTAGAAACCGGCCTCCACCATAGTCTGGAAGGAGCGGTAGCTGACCACGCCGACGAGCAGGCCGAGCAGGCCGGCGGCGAGACCGATTGCCGCCCCTTGGGCGACATCGCGTTCTTTCTTGTACGGTGCCAGCATCGCAAACAGCAACGCGGCCGCGACGAGTGCCCACAGCCCGAACGTGGCCGACCGGAGTTGCTCGGTGACGGGTGTCAGCGGAGCGGGATCTCCCAGCCGCATGCCGAAGCCAAGCACCAGCAGAACGCCACCCAGAGCCGCGAGAACCTGAGCGGGCACCAACCGGACGCCGACCCGGCGCGCGGGCGGTTCTCGGGTCGTGGCGGGCGATGCCGCGTCGGACATGGGCGGGATGTTCACCGCCGCAGGCGGCTGTGCGACTTCGGCGGGAGGCACCGGCTCGGGCGTACGCAATGCGGGCTCCGGCGGGACCACCGCCGCGGGCGGCGCGGCCTCGGCGGCCGGCCGGGGCGACGGGGCCTCGGCGTCCGGCGCGGGCGGTGCCGCCGAGCCGAGCGCCGCGGCGGCCGCCGCCGACACCTTGCGGCTGTCGTCCTCGGCCAGGCGGTCCAGCGCCAGCCGCGCGGCCAGCGCCGTCCCCGCGTGCCGGCCGCGCAGCAGCCGCTCCAGCTCGGTGACCGCGCCCAGCCGCACGCCGGTGAGCGGGTGTTCGATCGCCTCCTGCAGCTCCGGCTGCAGTCGCGCCGGGGTGGTGACCGGCCGGCTGCGGCGGGCCAGGTAGAGGTCACCCTGCACGTCGAACGTCCACTTGCCGGGAGTCTGGTGCGGGGTGGCCCGGCGGACCCGGTCGTAGACATAGTCGTACAGCTCGTCGAGGCCGATGAAGCCGTCCTGATCACGGTCGGCGTCGCCGGTCTCCAGCCCGGTGACCAGCGCGCTGGTGAAGACCGACGGCTGGCCGGGGCCGGTCTCGGCGAGTAGCTGGCCCTCGAACGCGTACTCCATCGCGCTGGAGGCGGTGATCACCGCGCGCCCATGCCCGCCGAACTGGTCCTCGATCGCGATCGCGTCGCCGGCGCGGGCGACCATGCCGCGCCCGAACGCGCCGGCATAGCAGCAGTCCAGGATGAGCACGATGCGCCGCGACCGGCTGCGGGTCATCCGCCGGTTAACGAACTCGGCGGCGACCGCCGTCGCGCCGAGCCGGTGCAGCTTGGTCGATGCGGCGGCGAAGAACAGCTCGCCGTCCGGGTCCTTCACCCCATGCCCGGAGAAATAGCAGAGCAGCAAATCGTCGGCGGTACGGTCGGCGAAGAAGTCCTCCACCGCCTCGTTCACCACCGGGCCGGACTCGTTGATCACCGACTGCACCTGGAACCCGCCGATCCCCGGGTCGCTCAGCACCCGGGCCAGCCGTTCCGCATCGTGCGCCGGAGCGTGCAGCCGGCGCAGGCCCGGGTCGTCATACGCATAACTGGCGACGATCAGCGCATAGCGGCCGCCACCCGGCCCCGGCTCTACAACGCCGCCGCCGGCAGCCAGCGACTCGGCGGACTCGCGGCGGCGCAACCAGGCGTCGGTCAGCCGGCGCTGCTCCGGCGTGGGCGAGCCGGACAGCTCCAGCACCTCGCCGTCCATCTCGACCCGTACGCTGCCCTGCCGGCGCTGGGTAAGCCAGGCGGAGATCGCGTTGACGACCGCCGCGAGCACCACCGACTGGGACAACGTCACGATGATGGTGCCGATCGCGGCCAGCTCGACCGCCCGGGCACCGAGCGGCGCGGGACCACCCGGCGCGCCCTCCACCGCCGCGTCGAGGTCGGCCAGTTCCCGGCGCAGCCGGCGGGTAACCTCGTCCAGCCGCTGCTCGTCGGCATCCTCGTCGTGGACGACGATCGTCACCTGCGCCATCTCGCACCACCTCGCGGCGCCAGCGTAGAAGCGGTCCGGAGCCCGCCGGAACCGGCGTTTCCAAAAGCCGACACCACCGATCGCGTCGCCGCCCGACAAAGCACCATTTCGGAATGCTCCCCGATCAATCATGAGCACTCTGTTGACGCTCGCCGAGCAATGGCCGTTGCCATCCGGTATTGCCGACAGAAACGGACATTGACTACTGTCGATGGCGAACCCCATGGTGGCAGAACGGAGGCCCACCCGAGCCTCTTCCCGGGAGGAGTGCCATGCGGAAGGCGCTTCACAGCTTGTGCGCCACGCTCGCAACGGCTGGGACTGTCCTCGTCCCGACCCCCGCTCACGCCGTCGGCCTCAGCCTGGCCTCCGCAAGTCCGCCCCCATCCGACCAGGTCGCAGTCGATCTGGTAACGGCCAACGGCTCGGGCTGCCCCGGCGCCACGGCCACGGCCACGATGTCGCCCGATAACACGGCCATAACGGTCAGAGGCGGCGCCCTCAACTACACGGCCCTCGTAGGCGTGGGTGCCACGCCCACCGACTGGCGGAAGAACTGCCAGCTCAACCTGAGCGTCAATGTGCCCACCGGGTTCACGTACGCGATCACCTCGGCGGATTACCGCGGTTTTGCCAGCCTTGCGACGGGCGCCGCCGCGATCGTCCGGGCGAATTACTACTTCCAGGGCCAATCCCAGACGGTCTACGGCAGGCAAAACTTCACCGGACCGCTCGATGACGAATGGCAGATCACAGACTGGATCCCACTGGCCGCGATGATCTACGCGCCCTGCGGTGGGCAGCGCAACCTTAACGTCAACACTGAGCTGCGAGCCATGGCGGGGACCTCGGACGTCAAGAACAGCACGAGCTACATCTCGATGGAGGATGGTTCCGACGCGATGGCGATCCTCCATTTAGGTTGGGCCACCTGCCCATCGGACACGCGGTGACGTGAGCGATATGCCCTGAGTCGGCAAGCCCGTTTCACACTTCAACCGCGCCGGCCGAGTCATCGGAGCTGACCGGCGGCACTGACAAGGCCGCAGGTCTCGACGTCACAGTGACTGTCACCCGGCGGCTATGGTTCGGGATGTGGGCGAGAGAACGGGCATCCTGGCGTTCGGCGACGACATCCCGGCGCGGCTGCGCAGCCGGCCGGTCGCGGACATCGACCGCACGAAGGAATTCGTCGAGATGATCCATCCCGGATACCTCGTCGAGCCGATCGGTGGCACTGCCTTGCGGTACGCCACCTATCCACCGGACGACGTGGTGTTCGCGTCGAGTTCCGCGGACCTGGACATAATTTGCGACCGGCGGCTCACGTTCGACAATCCGGCAACGCTGCCCGAGCACCTGCAGCGGATTGGCAGCGGCAGGCGGATTGCGACACTCGGCACGCATTCGGTCGTGGACTGGCTCTCCTGTGCGGCGTGGTCCGACGGCGTGCTCGTCCGTTCGCTCACCGTGTCCCCGGACGGCGGCATCATCGAGAACATCGGCGAGCCACTGCCGTTCGAGACGCCGTACTGGGCCGGCGAGCACCCCGTCGTGTCCACCGGCGAGGACCCGTACCCGCTGCCTTTCCACCCGCTCGACCTCGGACAGGCGGCACAGCGTCACCTCTTCGGCTTCGTCACCGAGGGCCCGAGCCACCCTGACGACGTGCCGACCGGCGAAGTCCACCTCCTCGGCTTCCGGGTGACCGATCCGACCGGCGAGGAAAAGGAAAAACGCGAGTTCATGGCCCAGATGCTCCGCGAGATCCTGGGACAACCACCGGTTTGAACTCGGACGCGATCCGGCACATTACGTTCGAAGATTCACCCGCCACACCGGCATTGGAAAGACCTCGCTGTGCGGTGCACTTTTCGGGGCCGGGAAATCAACGGGACCTGCCCGCCCAAGCCTCCGTGGCCCGGCGGCCGGGACCTGCACACCGCCGACGCCGCCGGCGGCAGTTGGACCTCACCGCGAGTCGATCGTGCGTTCGGCGCGCCATCCCATGCTCAAGATCGCCAGTTGCGACCGGCACCCACTGTCCTAAAGCGTCGCGTTCACGGCCAGGTGTCCAGCAGTTAGACGAACCTTGACACGCCCATGCTCGGGCTCCTAAGTTCTTCGCAAGTATCGGGTAGAGACCGCAAGTTTCGGGCCTGGCCGCGCTGCACAGCCAGCAGGGCCGGGTGTCGAACTCCGGAGAGTTGGCAGCGAGGCGGCTGCCCGTCGACTCGGGGCGAACAGACTTTTCCGACAAGGCCCGCCCTCGGGGAATGGGCGAGGTGTCAGCTACGGGGTTGGTCGCCGATGCGGCCCTGAACGCATCCTTGGCCAGAGCCTTTAGCAAGTTGCCTCAAGAAAAGGAGCAACTGAAAAATGAAGAGTGATAGATCATTAATCAAATCCTACCGCTGTCTCGCAGTCATCATACTGTTCTCCGTATTCGCGGTTGCCCCCGTCCCGGCCGCTGCGGCCGAAGGCGAACCGACACTTCCCCGGAACGGCGCCGACAAAGTTGGAGCCGTGGAGCTTGAGAGCGCCCGACATTCCGACATTATTGATGAACTGAACAAGCTCATCGCACAAGCCGAAGCTCTGCGGGCCGGCAACGCGGAATTCCCGCTCCAGATTTCCCGTACTCGCGACGGATCCGATGTAAACAAGGCTTTCCCATGGGTGTACGCCCGCGAAACCAAAGGTCTTGATCTCGCGCTTTGGTTCGCCCGCAGGGCACCGATTTTCTGGGCCGACGAAGCCACAGCCTGGCTTGAAAACGCAATGGAGGACTTCGCTGGCAAGATCAAAGCGAACGGTTCGGATCCTTATTTTCGCCTTGATCCGGGCCCCGGAAAATTAGCTATAGAAATTTCCGCGCCCACCAATTCCTGGACCGCAAGAGCCCCGCTTGACAGCCGCGTCCCCGCCGACTTTGCCGGTGGCACGTACGAGCTGATCCCGTATCCTTTTGCGGATTCCGAAGGCAAATCTGATCTGCTCAAGATCAATTATGCCCATAACGGGACGAGCACGTTCGGCGGAATCACCGTTCAATCTCCGTTGTCTCCGACGGTAGACGTCCCCGAAGGCTCAACTATTGAGTTTGATGTGTACTATCCCAAGAGCGCGCAGGGGAAGTACATGAGGTGGAGGATAAGAAACATCGACTCCAACCTCGATAGCTACCTCAGAGATTACGAGTACAACAATCTCAACCCCGACTGGGTCGGCAGCTACAACGGTGAAAGCTGGTTGCGGGCGCACCACAGCGTTACCTCCTCGGTAGGCATGTCCTCGAACTTCGTTCTTGAGCTCCATGGCGAGACAAGTCGTCCCGCAGAAACTGGCACGCTTCTTGTCGCCGATATCAAGATAACCGCACCCGACCCCAACGGCGTTGCGCTTCCCGACGTTGTCAACAGGGAAAACCAGAGCGTCGTAGCGCCGCTGAAGAGTGTTTACAACAGGGAAAACGAGCGGTTCATGGTCGGCGCAATCGGAACCGGACCAGTAACCGGAACCAGAGCCCGGCACTACAAGATCTTTGTCGACGGCAACAACCTCAAAGCCGAGAGCACTCATCCCCTCGGCCCAAGCTGGCTGAAGAGCGTTACTGGCGAGGCATTGAGTGGTGCGGACACCACGCCCGGCCTAGGTGAATACAATTTCCCGACCGACGCTTATCAAGCGATCAGGGATTCCGGAACTCCCGGAGAGTACAAGTCTCACGCCCACGTCCTGGCATGGTACAACCAGGCCCCCGCATGGATGAGACAGATTATCCCCGCGAACCTTCCCGCCGGATATAACGGCACAACCAATTTCTACGGATTGGGCAACGGCGTTGCTACCAAGGTTCCGGTAGACAAAGAAATGTCCAGGAGGGTGCAGTTCAATCACACCATGCATGTGATGCGGCACTTCCTGACCACAGATGCGAAGTATGGTTCAAGCGCATCCCGCGGAGTAATCCCATTCAATTCATGGGACGTACTCAACGAAGAGGTCCACGAAAGCCGCCACGGCGAACTCATCCCCCAGGATCCGAACAACTGGAGAACCAGCCTCAAACACACCAACTGGCTGGTCGCGATGTCGGACAATCTAATTGGCGGCGGCCTCGAAGAGCATTACATCTACCTGCTCTTCAAGTACGCGCACATCGCGGCCCCCAACGCCGAGATGGCGGCGGCCTACAAAGCCAACTACGCTGATCTTCCCGAGTACATGACGCTCGACGGACACGACGCCGGCGGCAGCATTGACGCCTACGTCGTTGACAATCCCCCGAAGCTGACCTACAACGATTACGGTATTGCGACCCGCAGCAAGGCGAGGACCGTATACAATATGGTCCGCGAGCTGAACACCGCATGGCTCTCAGATCCGCTGTACGACGGCAGACCACTTATCGAGGACATCGGTATCCAGGGACACGATTCGGTGGGAAAGACCCTGGCCAGCGACAACCAATACGCCATGGCCCTCTATGCCACTCTCGTTGACCAGGGCCTTGTCTCCGGTATTTCCTACTCCGAGTTTGACTTGAAGATGCCGACCAGCGCCCCCGGCGGCGGCGCGATCGCTCCGGCAGTGCTCAATGTCCGGCAGTCCGACGCCCTTGGGTACGAGTACGCGCTGATGTACAAACTGTTCACCAAGTTCGCCCCGTACATCGATCACATCATCAGCTGGGGCGTATCCGGTTCAGGATGGCAGGGAAGCTATGTGCTGTTCGACGGTGAGGACAACGCCAACGCCGGCTACTACGGCGCCGTGAAGCCGGACAGATTCATTCTTGGCCATTCATATCTAGACGACTACTTTGAAGGCGAATACGAGAAGATCCAGGACGGCTATCAAATCGACCTTGGCGATCTTGGAACCTACACTCGCTGATTTATAGGCAGTTGCCAAGCGCAACGCCCTGCGTCAAGCGGACAATGCAGGCACCATCGGATTCGCCGGGTGGTGCCTGCTGCGGACGGCGGCGATGAGAGCTCCGTCATGGACTGGACTGCGCAATCGCTTGACACGGACCATGATGCCCGGATGACCGACACGGAGGTACAGACAGATACCACCGGCCGGGCGGTCGTCGCCAAGCGGATCGCCCTGCTGCTGGCCGGTGTGCTCGTACTCGGGTACCTGATCGCGGTGGCCGGCGGCACAGTGTCCACGGACAACCGGCTGTCCACAGCGGAGATCCTGCTCGCGGTTGCCGTGGTGGCTGCGATGCTGGTCTCCGACCAGCTGTCGTTGTATTCGGTGAAAGACCTGTCCCTCGGGCCCGGCGGGATCAGCGCGAACTTCGAACGCATCGCCCAGAAACAGCGCGCCCTCGAGTCGGAGGTACGGGCGCTGCAGGTGGCGATCACCGGTCTGGTGACGAAGTTCGAAGTGATCCACCTGGAGAAGCTCGCCGCGGACGCGCCCGCGTTGATGCGTTTCGGTGAAATCATGATCGGCGAGCTGACGCATCTGGACGCGATGCAGTTCGTCCGCCCGCTGGACTCCCGCGGGCTGAACGCGATCCGCCAGGACCACGGCAGCGGGGTATCCGACTTCGACCTCAAGACGTACCTCGCGATCACCCGCGAGGGCCTGGAGTACCTGGCCCTGCGGGCCCAGCTCGGTGCCCGTACGGCCACCGAGCAAACCCGCCCGTAAGCAGCAATGTTCCCGTGACGAGTCGGCATCGAGGTTTCCGGTCGCATCGGGGCTGATCCTCGGGCGTGCCGGCCAAGCCTCGAGCGGTCAACCATTCACGGCATGTTGACCGAAGCTGTTCGTGGCGGCTGTCGCATGCCCGTCACCTCGCCGGCCCGGTGGAGCCCACACTGGTGCGCGTGGGTGACGACGCTCAGCGGAGCCCAGCTCGCCGGATCCTTGCCGGCAAGCTGGGCGTCGGCCTGCTGGTCGTCGTCGTGGCCGTGATCGGCAACCTGATCACCGACGCGCTCCCGGACTCCTGGATCTGGACGAGGTGGACCTGGGTGCTGATCCCGGCGGCCCTGCTGGGAGCGGGTGTCATCGTGGTGTTGGAGTGGCGCCACGAGCGGCTGACCACGCCGGATCCGGTCGACCTGAACCCGCTTCTCGAGCTCCTGCCTCCACAGCCAGCCGGGCCGGACATGATGGTCCGGCATCTGGAGTCCGTCGAACGCGGGCTCGACACGGATGTGTGGACCCGGCGAGCCGGATCAGACGAGATCACCCTGCGTGCGACCGCCCAGCGGTTGTCGGTGGAAGCCTATCCGGATCGCGGCTACGACGTCGCGTCCGCGGACCGCGAGGTGTGCGACGCGCTGGAACTGGTGGCCCGGTGCGACCGGGTGGTCCTGGTCGGCGGCCCGGGTGCCGGTAAGACGTGGCTGGCCCGCCGGATCGCTATCGACGCGGCCCGCGCGGCGGTACCCGCGATCAGGTCCGGCGCGGACCCGGAGAGCGTCGAGATCCCGCTCTTCGTCCGGTGCTCCGAGCTTCCTGCCGACTCGCCGCCGGACTGGGCTGCGCTCGTCATGACCGCGCTGCGCACGACCGCCGGAGGGGCCGACGACCGGGCCCTCGAGGCGGTCCGCCGGCGCCTGTTGGAGGTGCCGGGACGCTACCTTGTCGTGCTCGACGGACTGGACGAGTCGCCTGCCAGAGCCGGGCAGTTGCTGGATCAGCTGACCATGCCGGCGCAGCGGACGCTGCGGATCGTCGTGACCAGCCGGGCCGGCTCGTGGCGGCGTCAGCTCGCACTCGACGCGAAGTCCGATCGGCACCGGATCGCCGAGCTCCGGCCGCTGCGTTTCCCGGAGGACGTCACCGCTCTGGTGAACGCTCGGCTCGCGGATCGGCCGCAGGCCCGCGAGCGGGTGTCGACGTGGTTACGGGAAAACCCCGGGGTCGCCGAGATGGCCCGTACGCCACTGCTCTGCCTGATGTACTGCTTGATCGCCGAGCGGGGCGGCCAGCTGCCGGCCGGGCGGGCCTCGTTGTACGGCAAAGTGGTGCGCCGCCTGCTCGACGCCGACTGGCGCGCCGCCACCGAGGTCGACCTGAATGCAGCACTGACAGCGGTACGCGAGTTGGCCTGGGCCGCCGCGACTGACGAGGAGAAGACCGGCCTCGCCGCATGGCGGGAGGACGTGCCGTTCGAGCTGTCGCATCACCCGTGGACCGAGCGGGTACGCACCGCGGTGGCCAACGTCGCCCCAGCGCTGCCGTACGATCCGGACGCCCGGCCCAGACGCCAGTTCCTGCACCCTTCCATCCGCGAGTACCTGGTGGCCGAGCATGCAGCCCAGCACCGGCCGCCCGCCGAGGTAGAGCCGCATCTGTGGTATGACTCGCAGTGGACCCAGGTGCTTCCACTCGTCCTCAGCCTGCACGAGCAACGCGACGACCTGCTCCGGCGGCTGCTGGCGGGCGATGAGCGGTCGCCTGTCGACGCCGCGGCGATCGATCGGCGCGACGGGTTCGGCGAGCTGCGCGGCCTGCTCCGGCGACTCGCGGTCGAGACATCACCGGAGGACTGGCGGCCGGAGCAGGTCCACCTGATCAACCTCGAACTGGCCGCGCAGGACCCCCGGCAACCAGGTCAGCTCGTCGCCGCAGCAAACGGCTGGGCCGGGGCCCGTCCGGGGCAACGGGAAATCGACCGGCTGATCGGCGGTGAGCTGCCCTGGCGCGAGAACGAGACCCCCGAGTGGATCGGTCACCTGCGGCTTCAGCCGGAGCAGCGTCAGCGCCTCGTCACGGCCCTGGTCGAAACCCTGGCCAGCGGCAAGCGGATCGACGGCGTCCTCAACCGGGGGTGGGAGCCCGGACTCGCCGCGGTACTCGACGCCGTGCAACCGGCCGCAGACGAGCGGACGAGGGCCATCGACGGGCTCAATGCCCGGCTACGGCAGCGGGCGTACCCGAGCATTCCGGCCGCGGTCCGGGCGCTGGGCGGCCGGCTCGACCCCGGGGAACTGGCGCCGGTGCTCGTCGATCAGCTGCGTGCGCTCGGTGACACCGCGGGCCAGTCCTATCTGATCCCTGATGTCGTCGAGACGATACGTGACCTGCGCGCGGAGGAGGCGGTCGACCGTGAGGTCACCGACCTGATGCTGGCGCGGCTCGACGCCGTGCCGGCCAAACGGGAAACCTCGACGACGGGCATTCCACGGAGCACCGCGTTGCCGCCGATCCTTGATGCCTTGACCCGCTGCCGGCTGGGCGCCCGGGATCGCGTACGCGTCATCACGGTGCTGCTGGAGAGGCGTGCGGAGGCGGAGCGCTGGCGCCAGGAGATGCTCCTGCGGCAGGTCGAACGGTTCTGGCCGGCCGATTCGGAGGCCGGCGAAGTCCTCACGGGGTTGGGCACGAACCTCGGTCCGTGGCGCGATGTCCCCGCTGTGGAGGTGGTCCTCAGCAGGCTGACCTCGCGGGCCGCGGCGCCAGCACGAGCCGAGGCGGCCGACGAGTTCCGTCGTCGCCTGCCCGGCACGCCACCTGCCGAGGTTCCGACCTGGGCCCGGTGGTTCCGCGCCCTCGACCCGCCCGAGAACGTTCGGGAAGCCGTCGTCGACGAGTTGGTCGGGCGACGGACCGGTGCGACGCTCCCCCAACTGCTCCGCCTCGCGGACAGTGTGGAGATCCTCGGCTGTTCACCGGCTCAGTCCGAGACGCTGGTCAGCGAGTTCCTGGCCCGGTTCGACGGTCAGCGAGCCGAGGCGCGACTGGCCCTGTGCGAGGCGGTCCACCGGTTCAGTCCCGCCGAGCCGGCCCGATCGGCGACGGTGCAGGCGGCGATCACGGTGGCCGGCGAGTTACCGCCCACCTGGGCGGGACGGATGAAAATCGCGATGAACGCCATGACCCTCAACGACCAGGAGCGGCGCCAGCTCGCCCAGCGGCTCACCACGGCCCTGACCCAGGCGAACGGCCACCACGCGATGGACCTGGCCAGAATGATCACCTGGACCGGCGTCGTGGAGCAGCGCCTGGCCGCCGCGGAAGACCTCGCCGCCCGCATCGAGACCGAACCCGCCGAGACGGCCGTGGATCTAGGCTGGGCGCTACGGGAGCTGCAGCCAACCGCCGGCCAACGCTCGCGGATCGCCGCCCGATTCGACGATCTCCTCGCCCTTCCCGCCGGCGCGGCCCTCAACCCGTACGAGTGGATCGAATTGCTCCCCGACCTCACCCTGTCCGCCTCCGATCAGGAGCGGCTACTGGACGTGGTGCTCCCGAAGGCGGACGCCGCGGGCGCGATAGCCCTGGTTGCCGCCCTCGACCCGGACGGCGTTAATCCCGCAGTGACCGAACGGCTGTTCCGTGACCTTCCCGGGGTCAGCGACTTCTCCGCAGCGGAAATTGCTCAGGCGATTGCCGATCGGAAACCGGACCCGAAGTTGGCTGCGGCGGTCGCGGCTGATCTCCTCGTCCGTCTTCAGGACTCCCCGGGCCCGGAGCGCATGGCGTTGCTGGAGGCAGTGACGCGGTTCGACCTCGCCGCCGCGGAAGCCTCGTCCGTGGTCACGGCCGCCGAACACGCGTTGGCCGAGGGACGAGACGACATCAGCCGCCTGCTGGCCGTACTCGACGCGGTGGCTCGGCGATTCCCGGAGGCGTCCGGTGCCGTGATCGACACCGTCCTGGCGCGCATCGCTGGTGACGTGCTGCATCGCCTGGACGAACCGACCGCCGAGATCCTGCTGCGAATCGGCCTGGACGGCCCGGCAGTGGAACGGCTCGCCCGCCGGCTGGCCGGAACGAGACGAGCGTGGTCCGTCCTGCGCGACCTGGCCGCTGTGCTGCGGCGCACCACCACACCGACGCGGTGGCTGGCGATCCTTGACAGCTGGGCCGCGGTCCATCCCCGGCTGCGTACGACCGAGCCGCTTGTGCGGCGGCTCAGCCGACGCTGATGGTCACCGGGATCGGGCCGGCCGGTACGCGGGATGCTCCGTGGCTCCGGTCGTGGCGTTACCGCCAGTGCACGGGACGTCCTCCGACCATCCTCGAAGGATGTAGCTGGCCACTCGCGGTCGGCGGACGTTTCTGACGATTTCACTAATGGCACGCCATCAGAATCTACAGAAATCCCTTGGGGCCAGTGTGCTCGCCCGATCGATCATCAAGAATCGAGCTACCTCGATGGCACTTACGTGCGAGTTCATGCAGGCACGCTCGCTACGTGGCCGAGTGGCAACGATGACCGGTAAGGACCGAGATCCCGGATAGGAGCGAGGCTGGCCACCCGTGACGTGACTGAATTGATGGCTAGGTCCCCCAGCGGCCATGAATTCATTGCGCCCTGATTCGAACTCCTTTTCCGTCACGAAAAAGCGTGTGGAAGGGCTCGCGGTCCTACGGTGCCTGCTCCCCAGGACGGAGGCTTACGAGGACATGGCAACGAGACACATTGGTGGGCACCAGGTGGAAGGCTGTCCTGGCCTCAGCCGACGGGCGCTGCTCGGGTATGGCGTTGGGGCCGGCGCGTTAGGGCTCTTCGGCGCCACCACACTTACCAGCACCAAAGCGCTCGCCTCGATGGTGCAGCAGGAGGTGGAGATTGCGGCGACCTCGCCTCAATTCTTCGGCCGGATGTTCCCGGACATGCAGCCGTTCGTGAACACGGCAGACACGATCACGCTCCAGCGTACGATCGACGCGATCCGGGACATCGGCGAGTTCACCCACGCGATGGACGCCAAGGACGTGCTCGAAAAGGGGCCGGCCGCGCTGATCGTGGACCCGGCGTTGAATCTCGTCAATCAGAACAACCCCAACCAGCCCGCGGGTATCACGTTCTTGGGGCAGTTCCTCGACCATGACCTGACCTTCGACACCACCTCGCAGTTGGCCGTCGTGACCGACCCCAACACCACCCCCAACACCCGTAACCCGGCGCTGGACCTGGACTCGGTGTACGGCGGAGGGCCGACCGTCAACCCGGAGCTGTACAACCCCGCCGATCGGGCGAAGCTGCGGATCGAGAGCGGCGGACGCTTCGAGGACCTCCCCCGCCGCGCGGACGGTACGGCGATCATCTCCGATCCGCGTAACGACGAAAATCTGGTTATCGCCGGCTTGCAGGCTGCGTTCATCCTGTTCCACAACCGGGTCGTCGACCGCGTACGCTCGCAGAATCCGGGTGCCGACGCGACCGCCGTGTTCACCCTGGCGCGGCAGCAGGTCATGTGGCACTACCAGTGGATCGTGCTTACCGAGTTCCTGCCGCTGATCATCGGGCAGGACCGGGTCAACGCGATCCGCAACGGCGGCCGGCGCTTCTTCACGCCGGCCCCCGGCCAGCATTACATGCCGGTGGAGTTCCAGGGTGCGGCGTATCGCTTCGGCCACAGCCAGGTCCGCCCGTCGTACCGGGTGAACCTGGCCGGCAACCCGGACGGCAGCGCGTTCTTCGCGATGATCTTCGACCCGGCCGGCGAGGGCCAGGCCGATCCCGTCGACATGCGCGGTGGCCGCCGGGCGCCGCGGCGCTTCATCGGCTGGCAGACGTTCTTCGACTTCGGGCCGCAGTTCACCGACCCGGGCGCGACGACTCCGGCAGTCAAGCCGAACAAGCGCATCGATACGAGAATCTCCTCGGCGCTCTTCCGGCTGCCGCTCTCCACCATCTCCAGCGGCGACCAGCCGATCGCACTGCCGGTGCGCAACATGCTGCGGGGCATCACGTGGAACCTGCCCTCCGGGCAGAACGTGGCCCGGGCGATAGGTGCGCCGGTGCTGGGCGCCGCCAACTTCCCGGAGTGGAGCCGCTACAACGTCGGCCTCGAGGCGAACACTCCACTGTGGTTCTATGTCCTCAAGGAGGCCGAGGTAATGGAGCAGGGGCTGCGCCTCGGCCCGGTCGGCGCGACCATCGTCGGCGAGGTCTTCATCGGCCTGATGCAGGTCGCTCCCGGCGGGTTCCTGCTGGAGAATCCTGGCTTCCAGCCCAACCTGCCGGCCCGCACCCCGGGCACCTTCCGCATGATCGATCTGTTGACGTTCGCACAGGTGGACCCCACCAGCCGCGGTCAGTGATCCGTAGTAACTACCTGGCGGCCCCGGCACCTTTTGATGCCGGGGCCGTGACCGCAGCGGCCCGCTGCCGGCGCAGCGTCGTTCACGTCGCCAGGTTGGAGGCTCAGGGCCGGGCATGCCCGAGTGGATGTCTGGATCGGCTGGCGACGTGCCGGGGCGCGGATGTGGACAGGCCGTTTCACCAGCCCATCGTGCCGGGGCCGCCCTTGAACGGACCGGTGATGTCGGTGGTGATCCAGCCACCGTAGAAGTCGCCTCCTGCGGCTGGACGAGCTCGCCGGCTACCCGGCATTCGTCGACCCGGCTCGGATAAAAGGCGACAGCTCCGGCGATCTCCGTGTATCCGGGTGAGGGCCGTTCGTATGACCAGCCGGCTCGTTGCACCCTGGTGGTGCCGGCGATCAGGTCCCAGTAGCTGGCGACGCCCTTGAACTCGCAGTACGAGCGGCCCTCGCCCGGCTCGAGCACCGCGTCGGCGATGCCGTCGCGGGGTACGTAGTAGACCGGTGGGTGCGAGGTTTCCAAGACCCGCCAGCAGCGGTCGCTATCGACGATCACCCGACCCGCATGCACGACCGTCACCCGGGCCCTGGTGCGCTCCGCGCGAGGCGGGCGTGGGTAGTCCCAAACCGACTCCATCAGCTCAGCCTGCCAGACCACCAGTGCACTCTCATCGTCTCCGGTGGACGCACAGCAGCCGCCGCGACGAGATCAGCCCGTCGCGGCGGCTCGAGAAAGCCTCAGTGCTAAACGTGACCGGCCGTGCGTGACCCCGGCCGCAGATAAACCGCCCAGGTGATCACCACACAAAGCGCATAGAAGGCAATAAACGCCAGGTAAGCCGCGTCCGCGCTCTTAGTCTCCAGGAACGACTGCCGGAACGCCAGATTCACCAGCACCCCGCCAACCGCCCCGATAGCCCCCGCGATCCCGATCACAGCCCCCGAGATGCGGCGTGCCGTGAGCTCGTCAGACGCGTACTTGGTCCGGAAGATGGCCGGGATCATCTTGTAGGTCGACCCGTTCCCGACCCCGCTGAGCATGAACAGTGCGATGAACCCCACGATGTAGAGCGGCAACGACCGCTGCTGCGCCGCGATCAACACGATCGATGCCCCGACCGCCATCGCGATGAAGTTCACGAACGTGACCTTGGCACCTCCGAGGCGGTCCGCGAGGGCGCCCCCGAGCGGCCGGATCAACGACCCCAGCAACGGCCCGAGGAACGTCAGATAAGCGGCCTTGATCGGGGTGCTGAACTGCTCGGCGAACTGCACCTGGAGCACCTGGCCGAAAGCGAAACCAAAGCCGATGAAGGACCCGAACGTGCCGATGTACAACACCGACATGATCCAGGTGTGGCCCTCCCGGGCGGCGTCGCGCATCGCGTGCTTCTCGTTGCGGGCCTGGGAGAGGTTGTCCATGTAGAGCGCCGAGCAGACCGCGGCGAGCACGATCAGCGGGATGTAGATGCCGGCCACCAGGCCGGGGCTGGCGGCGCCGAAGAAGGCCAGCACGAACAGGCCGACCAGCTGCACCGCGGCCACGCCCAGGTTGCCGCCGCCGGCGTTGATGCCGAGCGCCCAGCCCTTGAGCCGGTTGGGGTAGAACGCGTTGATGTTGGTCATCGAGGAGGCGAAGTTGCCGCCGCCGACGCCGGCCAGCGCGGCCAGGACCAGCAGCGTCGAGAACTCCACCCCGGGCTTGATCAGGAACGCCGCGGTGACGCTGGGGACCAGCAGCATGGCGGCGCTGAACACCGTCCAGTTGCGGCCGCCGAACCGGGCCACGGCGAGGCTGTACGGGATCCGCAGTGCCGCGCCGAGCAGCGTCGGGACCGCGGTGAGCAGGAACTTCTGCGCCGGGTCGAGGCCGTACTGCGGTCCCAGGAACAGCACCATGACCGACCACAGCGACCACACCGAGAAGCCGATGTGCTCGGACAGGATCGAGAAGATCAGGTTGCGCCGGGCGATCGGCGCGCCGGTGGTGTTCCAGAAATCCGGGTCCTCGGGTCGCCAGTCGTCGATCCAGTGGCCCCGCACGGAGACAGTGGCCGTCGGTCGGGGCGGAGCGGGCAGCGTAGCGGTCATCTAGAGCTCCAGCAGAATCTGGTCGTTGTCGACGCGGACCGGGTAGGTGGCGACGGGGGGAAGGCCGCTGCGCGAGCAGCCGGTGGTGAGGTCCCAGGCGTACAGGTGCAGCGGGCAGACCACCTGCTGGAGGTCGATCTGGCCGTCGGCCAGCGGGCCGCCCTGGTGCGGGCAGACCGCGGAGAGGGCGCGCACCGAGCCGTCCCGCAGCCGGAAGACGGCCACCATGTCGCCGTCGATCGCGTAGGTGCGGCCCTCGCCCAGCGGGATGTCGTGGATGGACCCGAGCGGCGTCATGCGCGCACCGGAACCTGGGGCAGCACGGTCAGCGGCAGCGATGTCCGGAACTGACCAGGGGTAGCGGGCACGGCGCGCTCCTTCCACGGATCGCGGTAGGCGGCCACGGAGGCGTCCATGGCGGCGTCCAGTGCGGCGGCGATGCCGTCGGCGTCGTCGACCACCACGGCCCGGATCCGGTCGATGCCGACGCGCGGCACCCAGGCATAGGTGCGCTCCAGCCAGTTGCCGTTCTCCCGGTAGTACTGCAGGAACCGGCCGGTCAGCGTGATCACTTCTTCGGCGGTGTCCACGGTGGCGAGCAGGTCGCCCTTGCGCACGTGCGCTCCGGCCGCCCCGCCGACGTAGATCTCCCACCTGCCACCGTCAATGGCGACAACCCCAAGATCTTTCACGTACGCCTCGGCGCAGTTGCGCGGGCAGCCGGTGACCGCGAGCTTCATCTTCCCGGGGCCCTCGATGCCCTGGTACCGCTCCTCGATCGCGATGCCGAGCGCCGTCGAGTCGCCGACCCCGAACCGGCAGAAGTCCGATCCGACGCACGTCTTCACGGTGCGGAAACTCTTCGCGTACGCGTAACCGGACGGCATGTCGAGATCCGCCCAGATCTGCGGCAGCTTCTCCTTGGGGATGCCGAGCAGGTCGATGCGCTGGCCGCCGGTCAGCTTAACCATCGGCACGCCGTGCTTCTCGGCCACCTCGGCGATCCGCTTGAGCTGGGCCGGCGTGGTGACGCCGCCCTTCATCTGGGGCACCACCGAGAACGTGCCGTCGCGCTGGATGTTGGCGTGCACCCGGTCGTTGATGTACCGGGCGTCGCGCTCGTCCACGTAGTCGTCGCCCCACATCATCTTGAGCAGCGAGGCGAGACCCATCTTGCTCTTGGCGTCCTCCGCACCGCCCAGGGTGGCGAAGACCGAGGAAACAGACCTGAGGTCGTACGTGCGAATCGCCGTCATCAGCTCCGGCTTGGGCATCGGTACGCCGGGCACGTAGTACGACGCGGCCGGGTCCTCCTCGACCTCGCCGCCCGCGGCCCACTCGACGATCCGCTGCACCAGCCCCTTGCAGGTGCCGCAGCCCTTGCCGGCCCGGGTCTTGTCCATCACGCCGGTGACGGTCTTGCAGCCGGACTCCACGGTCGAGCAGATGGTGCCCTTGCTGACTCCGTTGCAGTTGCAGACCTGGTCGTCGTCGGCCATCTCGGCGACGCTCACCTCGCCGGCCGGCCCGCCCAGGTCGAACAGCAGCTCGGCGCGGTCCTCGGGCAGCTCCGACTTGCGGTCGAACGCCTGCATCAGGGTCTGTGCCTTGCGCGCGTCGCCGACCAGGGTGGCCCCGACCAGCACGCCGTCCCGGATGATGACGTTCTTGTAGATGCCCTTCTTCGGCTCGGCGAACTCGAGCAGTTCGTCGTCCTCGCGCTCGGGGTTCAGCAGCCCCATCGAGGCCACGTCGACGCCGGCCACCTTGAGCTTGGTGGCGACCTGCGAGCCGTGGTATGCGGCGCCGGGGTTGCTGCCGCAGAGGTGGTCGGCCAGCACCTTGGCCTGGTCCCACAGCGGCGCCACCAGGCCGTAGACCTGGTCGCGGTGCTGGGCGCACTCGCCGACCACGTAGATGTCGTCCTCGTCCTGGGCGCGCATCTGGTCGTCCACCACGATGCCGCGCTGGACGACCAGGCCCGAGTCCGCCGCCACCTGGGTGTTGGGACGGATGCCGGCGGCCACCACCACCACGTCGCACTCGATGTGCCGGCCGTCGGCGAGCTTCACGCCGGTCACGGCGTGCTTGCCGGTGATCTCGGTGGTCATCGCGTCGCAGACCACCTCGATGCCGAGCTTCTGCTCGACGGTGCTCTGCAGGGTCTTGGCGGCCCGGACATTGAGCTGCCGCTCCATCAGGTGGCCAACGGCGTGCACGAGGGTCACGTGCGGCATGTGGTTCTGCAGGCCGCGGGCGGCCTCGAGGCCGAGCAGGCCGCCGCCGATGACGACCGCGCGCTGGTGCTCCTTCGCGTACCGGATCATGGCGCGGGTGTCGTCGAGCGTGCGGAAGACGAAAACGCCCTGGTGGTAGCCGCGGCCGGGCACATGCGCACCCTTGATGGGTGGGACGAAGGCAGAGCTGCCGGTCGCGATGATCAGCTTGTCGTACGGGGTGGCGGTGCCGTCGGTGGCGTACACCATCTTCGCGAACCGGTCGATGCGCTCGATCCGGATGCCCGCGTGCAACATGATGCCGTTGTCGGCGTACCAGGAAAGGTCGTTGAGAAAGATCCCGGACTCGTCCTCCACCCCGGCCAGGACGTTGGACAGCATGATCCGGTTGTAGTTGCCGTACGGCTCGTCGCCGAACATCGTGATCTCGAAGTCGCCGTTGCGGGCGAGGATCTCCTCGACCGTGCGGGCGCCGGCCATGCCGTTGCCGATGACCACCAGACGTTGTTTCATCAGACCTCCACCAGGCCAAGGTCGACGATCACGGTTCCGGTCAGCCCGGCCGGCGCGGCGAGCCACAGCTCGACCGAGGTGCCGGCGTCGAGGTCCTCGAGCACGCGCAGCGACACGTGGACGTCGCCGCGGGCGCCGATCGGGAAGTACCGCATGGGTTTCCCGTCGCGCACGAGGACCGCGCAGACGAGTTCGGCGGCCGCGTTGCCGCCCCGGAAGTAGACGGCCTGTGCGGACACCCCGTCGGGCACCACATAGGCCAGTTCGGGGCCGAGCGGTGCCGGCCGGTCGAGGCCCTTGCCCTCGAAGGGGAAGACGCCTTGCAGGAAGCGGGGTGTCGAATGCGCCGTCACACCGCGGATATTTCCGGGTGATTGTTTAGCGGCGGGACCGTCGCGGTTGCGCGAACGTTCGGAAAACCCTACATGCCGGCCGGGGCGGATGTGAGGAGCGCGGACTCGTATCGGCGCAGCACCAGACCGGCCACCGCGGGGTCCAGACAGAGCGGCGGGGTGACCGTGTCGGCGCCGGCCCGGTGCAGCGTGCGGTAGAACAAACCGTCCGCGAGCAGGTACGCGGCGATCGCGATCCGCCGGGCTCCACGCCGCCGCAGATCGGCCACCACATCGGCCACCCGCGACTCCGCGCCGGCCGCGTAGGCGACGTGCGCCCCGCCGGGAATGCGAGCGGCGAGCGCGTGCACACTTTCCCGCCACGCCGGATCCGACGATCCGGCGGCGGCCAGAACCACTGCATCGGCTTCATCGGGTTTTGCCTTCTGTTCTCCGCCGCGGGCAGGCGCAGCCAGGTGCCGGGTCAGGCTTTCCAGGAGTACGTCGTCCGGGCCGAGTGGCGCGGTCACCGGTATCCCGGTGCCGCGCACCGCGTCGCCGATGTCCACGCGTACGTGATAACCGGCGGAGAGCAGCAGCGGGACCACGACGGCGTCGCGGACGCCGGGCACCACCGCGCCGATCCGGGGCTGCTGCACGTCGGCGTAGGACAGCCGCACGTCGAGGTCGGGCCGGCGCCGGGCGACCGCGGCGCACAGGTCGCGGATCTGCCGCTGGCCGGCCGCCGAACGGGTGCCGTGGGCGACCGCGAGCAGGGTGGGGCGAGGGTTCATGCGCTGCCCTTTCATGGTGGGCGGACGGCGGGCGCGCGCGGACCGGGCGGCGGCGGCCGGTCAGGCGGCGGGTTCGTCGACGCGCAGCCGGTAGCCGCGCTTGATGACGGTCTCGATGTGCCGGCCGGAGCCGAGCGCGGTGCGCAGCCGGGCCACCGCCACGTCGACCGCGTGGCCGTCGTTGCCTCGCGGCAGGGCGGCGATCAGCTGGTCCTTGGAGACCACCGCGCCGGGCTTGGCGGCCAGCGCGGTGAGGATCGACATGGCGGCCGGCGCCAGCGTGTGCGGGACCTCGTCGATCAGCACGGCGTGCCCGCGCAGCTCGAGCGTGCCGCCGGCGACCCGCAGCCGCACCGCCCGGCGGGGCAGTTCGTCGGCGATCGTCTTGATCAGCGCGCCGAGGCGGTACCGCTCGGGCATCACCACCGGCACGTCCCGGGCGGCGAGCGGCGCGGCGGTGACCGGCCCCACGCAGGCGGCCAGCGTGCCGGAGCGGAACCGGTCCAGCACCCAGCCCTCGGACTCGCCGGCCAGCTGCAGGAACGACTTGACCGCGGGCGCACTGGTGAACGCGACCGCGTCGACCTGCCCCGCAACGATCTGCTCGACCAGGCGGCGCACCGGCCCGGTGTCCGGCGGCGGCACCCAGCGGTAGACCGGCACCTCGTCCACGGCCGCGCCGGCCGCGCGCAGGGCGGCCACGAACTCGGTCTGCGGCTCGCCGTGCTCCTGCACCACGATCCGGAGTCCCGTGATGCCCTCGGCCAGCAGCCGTTCCAGAATCTCCTCGGTGGCCTCGGTCTTGGCCGCCCACTCCTCGCTGAGCCCCGCGGCCCGGATGGCACCGCACGGCTTGGGCCCACGGGCGATCAGCCGGGCCCGCCCGAGCACCGCACGCAGGTCGTCGCCGAGCCCCCAGTTCTCGGCCGCCTCGAGCCAGCCGCGAAATCCGAACCCGGTGGTCGCGATCACCAGATCGGGTTGCAGCCCGATGCAGGCCGCGGTGGCCGCGTGCAGGGCATCGTCGTCGGCGAGCGGAACAATGCTGATAGCGGACGCGGTGAGCACCCGAGCCCCCCGCCGGTGCAGCAGGGCAGTCATCTCATCCCGGCGCCGCTCGGCGGTGACCGCAACGGTGAACCCCGTCAGCACACCTTCGATCATCCGCTCCCTCTCCCGCCCGTTCCCCCCGCAAGCCTCGCTACCTGCGGTTACGCGGACGTCGAGCCAGCGTTTCCACGGCGTCAACGCGATGTCACAAAATAGGCAAGATCATTGTGAGCCCCACCGCCGCGTACCGCCGCGCCCTCCCAGCGCCGCTAATTAGTCTCCGGCGTCCTCGACTATTTTGCGGAGCTGGGCGTGCAGCCGGAACACCTCGAGCCGGCCGTCCAGGAACCCGATCCGGTAGTCGGCGCCGGTGCCCGGGTCGGCGGCGCGCTGCTGGTCGCGGCGGCTGGCCAGGCCGTCGGCGCGGCCGTTGGCGTAGGCCAGCAGGGCGTCCTCCATCAGGGCGCCTCCCCCAGAGCTTTGCGGACCGCGGCGATCAGCGCCGCCTCGAACGCGGCGACCTGCCCGTCGACCAGCCCGACCAGGTAGTCGGGGCCGGTGGCGGGGCTCTCCGCGAGCGCCGCGTCGCGCCGGCCGGCCAGGCCGTCGGCGTGACCCGAACCGTAGGCGTGCAGGGCGTCGTCCATCGCGCCAATCTGCCACGCGGCATCCGGACCGCCCACCCGCCAACCGGGCACCTGGAAATCCTCAAGTAGGAGGTCAAGCCCGCGATCAGCCAGAGTTGGGCCGCCTTTCCGCGGGTCAGGCCGGGGCGGTCAGCAGGCCCGATCGACGCCACAACGGCGCCCCGGGTCCCTTGATCAGGTCGAGATCCTCGAGGTAGGCCACCACCCGCTCGCCCGACCAGCGCAGCGTTTCGCGGAAGTGCGGGTTCGTCCACGCCGCCTTCCGGCCCGCCTCCGGGTCGATGCCGACCGAGCGGTACACCGCGGGGTGGATCAGCCGCCGGCCGCACAGGTAGGCTGCCCGGCCGATCACCAGCTTGTCGAAGGCCAGGCGGCCCTTGCCGGCCGCTCGGACCTGCCGGGCCAGTTCCTCGCGGGCGTACCGGACATGCCTTGCCTCTTCGACGACGTGGATCCGGGAGACCATCCGCACCAGGGGCTGCACCTGTTCGTGGGCCATCGCCTCGCGCTGCAGGGTGTCCAGGATCTCCTCGCAGATCAGGATGGCCGCGAACATCCGCGGGCCGGTGCCGGTGGCGGCGATCCACTTGCCGAGGAACTCGTTGACGCCGTCGGGGCGGTACACCGGGGTGCCCAGTTTGTCGATCATGCGGCCGAACATCACCGAGTGCCGGCACTCGTCGGCCACCTCGGTCAGCGCGTACTGCGCATGCGACGCGGTCGGGTCCTGCCGGTAGTAGTCGCGCAGCAGCAACTGCATGAGGATCGTCTCGAACCAGATGCCCAGGCCCGCGATGCTGGCCGCCTCGTGCCGGGTCAGCGTGATCCGCTGCTCCTCGGTGAGCGACTCCCACAGCACGGTGCCGTAGAGGCTGGACCGGTGCGGCGGCACGAAGTACAGATCCGGCGCGAGCGGCGCCTCCCAGTCGATCTCGACCACCGGGTCGTACGAGTGCTCGGCGGAAGAGCGCAGGAGCCGGGTGGCGGTGCGTTCCCGTTCGGTCGTCATCGGGAGCCCTCCAGAAAACTTGACGTTACCCGAGGTAACAGTTACCTCTAGTACTATGAATCGCGAGACCGACGGGCGCAAGGGTCGCTGGGCCGGCCACCGTGAGCAGCGTCGATCCGAGCTGACCGCGGCGGCCATCGAGGCGATCCGCGAGCTCGGCCCCGAGGTGGGCATGGACGCCATCGCGGCGCACGCCGGGGTGAGCAAGCCGGTGCTCTACCGCTACTTCGCCGACAAGTCCGAGCTGTGGCTCGCGGTCGGGCAGGAGGCGGCCGGCATGGTGCTCGACGCGATCGTCCCGGCCGTTGCCAACGTCCGCGAGGAGCGCGCGGTGATCGCCGCGGCCATCGACGCGTACCTGGCCCACATCGAGGCCGACACCAACCTGTACCGGTTCGTGGTGCACCAGCCCGACGTCACCCGGCACCGCGACGTGGTGGCCGACGTGGTCGACACGGTCGCCAGCGGCCTGGCCCGGATCCTCGGTGACCGGCTGCGGGCGCGCGGGCTCGACTCGGGGGCCGCGACCCCGTGGGCGTACGGCGTCGTGGGTTATGTGCAGTCGGTCGGTGACTGGTGGCTGCGCCGGCAACAGCCGATCAGCCGCGAGGCGCTCGGCGAATACCTCACCACTTTCCTGTGGGGCGGGGTGGCCGGCATCCGGCACGCCGCCGACATCCCCGGCGGCCTGGCCGCCTACCAGGAGGAGACCCAATATGGCGGATGAGGAGGAATACCGCGGCCCGGCCACGGTGCGCGTCGGCGAGGCCGATCTCCCGGTCGAGGTCCGGCTGTCGGCCCACTTCGAGCCGCTCGAGGGCCGGTTCCGCTGGGCCGGCCGCACCACCCCCGATCAGGTTCTTCGCGAACGGGTGAGCGGCGGCCTGCGGGAGGCGACGCTGACGATCCCGGGCTCAGAAAAGCAGAAGGTCCGGCTCAGCGAACCCGACCCGTGGGGTGGCGTCCGGCTCTCCGGCATCGGCAAGCCGCCGTGGTTTCAGTAACCGCGCCGCAGCTCACGCGGGCTGAGACCGTACCAGCGCCGCACCGCCCGGCTGAGCGCCGACTGCTCGGCCAGCCCGACCATCGCGGTGATCTGGCTGAACGGCAGTTCGGTCCCGGTGATCAGCCGGTGCGCGGCCTGCCGGCGCACGTCGTCCAGGATGGCGTCGAACGACGTGCTCTCCTCCGCCAGCCGCCGTTGCAGCGTGCGCGGGTGCAGCCCCAGCGAGCGCCCGACCGCGGCGATCCCGGCCGGCGCCGAGCCGAGCGACTGGGTGAGCAGCAGGCGCACCCGCTCGGCCAGGGTCCGCTCGGGCACCGGGTAGTGGCTGCGCATGTAGTCGAGGGCCACCTCGCGCAGCACCCGGTTGCCGCCGGCCACCCGGGCCTCGGTGAGCGCCGCCGGCACCCGGAGCACCGCCGCATCCTGGCCGAACCGGACGTCCGCGCCGAAGAACTCGGTGTACCGGGCCACCGGCACCAGCGGCCGGTGCGGCAGGTGCACCGAGCGCAGCCCGTACCGGCCGCCGCCGAGCAGCACGATGATCCGGTGCAGCAGGCCGAGGCCGTTGTCGGCGATCTGCGGCGGCAGCGGGTTCAGCTCGGTGCTGCCGTAACGCAGCCCGACCACGCCCGGGCGTCCGGACGGGTCGGCGACCTGGGCCACGGTCAGCACCGGCGAGTGCACGAACAGGAACCGGGTGGCGCAGTCCAGCGCGTCGCCGAGGGTGGCCGAGTTCTCGATCGCGATGGCCAGCGGCCCGAGGATCGCGATGTCCTGCCGGGCCGCCAGCCGCAGGCCCAGGTCCGGGCAGTCCAGCTCGGCCGCGGCCACCTCGAGCACCCGGCCCGCGGACAGCGACGAGATCACCGCGTCGTCCGAGTCCGGAGCGGCCGGCTCGATGCCGAACCGGGCCAGCATCGGAGCACCGGAGCCGCCCAGCTCGTCGATCAGACCGCGGAGTCCGCGCAGCCCGGCGGCCCGCACCATCGCACCCATGTCGCGGAAGGATAAATCAGTGTCGCGTATGGGCAAGTCTGTAACGGGCGTCGATGACGACACTGGCGCCATGGCCGAACACTTCGACGTGCTCATCATCGGCGCCGGCCTGTCCGGGATCGGCGCGGCGTGGCGGCTGCAGGAACGGCTGCCCGGAAAGACGTACGCGATCCTCGAGGCCCGCGACGCGATCGGCGGCACCTGGGACCTGTTCCGCTATCCCGGCGTGCGCTCGGACTCGGACATGTTCACGCTCAGCTACCCGTTCCGGCCCTGGCGCGACCCCCAGTCGATCGCCCCCGGCGACAAGATCCGCCGTTACGTCGAGGACACCGCGGCCGAGGCCGGCATCACCCGGCACATCCGCTTCGGCGCCCGGGTCGAGACGGCCGACTGGTCCTCGGCGACCTGCTTGTGGACCGTCCGGCTGACCAACGGCACAAAGATCACCACCAATTTCCTGTACGCCTGCGCGGGGTACTACGACTACGCGGCGGGATACCAGCCCGACTTCCCCGGGTTGTCCTACTTCACCGGCCAACTCGTGCACCCGCAGTTCTGGCCGGAGGACCTGGACTACACCGGCCGGCGCGTCGTGGTGATCGGCAGCGGCGCCACTGCGGTCACGCTCGTGCCCGCGATGGCCACGGACGCCGCGCACGTGACCATGCTGCAGCGCTCCCCCACCTACATGACCACACTCCCGGAGCGGGACATCATCGCGTACGGACTGGCCAAGGTCCTGCCCGCGGTTGTCGCGAGCCGCCTGGCGCGCGCCAAGAACATCCTGCTCACCCAGGGCTTCTACCAGCTGGCGAGGCGCCGCCCCGGTCTGGTGCGGCGCGCACTGCGAGCGCTGGCGGTCCGCGGGATCGGCGATGCCGCGTACGTGGACACGCATTTCAAGCCTCTGTACGAGCCTTGGGACCAGCGCCTCTGCGTGATCCCCGACGGCGACCTCTACACCGCGATCCGCGCCGGCCGCGCCTCGGTGGTGACCGACCACATCGACGCGTTCGTGCCCGAGGGCATCCGCCTGCGGTCCGGCCGCGTCCTGGACGCCGACGTGGTGGTCTCGGCCACCGGCCTGTCGCTGATCCCAGTCGGCGGCATCCAGGTGCGGCTCGACGGCACCCCGGTAGACATCGGCGCGCACACGGCATACCGCGGCCTGATGCTCGACGGGGTGCCCAACTTCGCCTATTGCGTCGGTTATGTGAACGCCTCCTGGACGCTCCGCGCCGACCTGGTCAATCGGTACATCTGCCGCCTGCTCGACCACATGGACCGGCACGGCTGGGCGGTGGCGGTCCCGGAAACCCCCGGTGGCCAGGGCCGTCCGCTGCTCGATCTCTCTTCCGGGTACGTGCAGCGAGCCCTCGACAAGTTCCCCCGCCAGGGCGACCGAGACCCGTGGCTGATCCACCAGAACTACCTGCGCGACGCGCTGACGTCCCCCCGAGCCGACGTGACCCGCGACATGACCTTCGCGCACGCCCCGGCCCCCACGCCGCCCGCGTCCTCCACCCACCCGGCGCCGTCCACACACCCGGCGCCCTCCACACACCCGGCGCCCTCCACACACCCGGCGCCCTCCACACACCCGGCGCCCTCCACACACCCGGCGCCCTCGCCGCGCACCTCGCCCTCCGCGCCGGCTGGTCCGCCGCCCCTTTCCCCTCCCCTCCGATAAAGGATATTTCCGCATGAATCCCTATAAGTTTTCCGGGCGGACGGCCGTCCTCACCGGGGCCGCCAGCGGTATCGGTGAGCATCTCGCCTATGACCTGGCGGCGCGCGGGAGTGACCTGCTGCTGGTCGATGTGGATGCGGCGCGGCTCACCGCGGTGGCGGACCGGATCGGGCGGGTCCATCCGGGGCGGACGGTCAACGCGATCGTGGCGGATCTGGCGGACCGGTCGGTGGTGGAGCGGCTGGGCAGCCGGATCGGCAGCGAGCACCCGGCGATCGGACTGCTGGTCAACAACGCCGGTATCGCGCTGGGCGGGCGGTTCGACCAGGTCACGGTGGCCGAGTTCGAGACCGTGATGAACGTGAACTTCCGGGCGCCGATGCTGCTCACGCACGCGCTGCTGCCGTCGCTCAAGGCCAGTCCGGGCAGCCACCTGGTGAACGTGTCCAGCCTGTTCGGACTGATCGCGCCGGCCGGGCAGAGCGCGTACTCGGCCAGCAAGTTCGCGCTGCGCGGGCTCAGCCAGGTGCTCCAGGCGGAACTCGCGGACGACGGCATCGGCGTGACCACCGTGCACCCGGGCGGCATCCGGACCAGGATCGCCGAGAACGCCCGCGTCGGCAGTGGCGTGCCCGAGGCGGACATCGAGCCGAACCGCCGGATATTCGACCGCCTTCTCACGTACCCCCCTGACAAAGCGGCCCGGCAGATCCTGGACGGCGTCGCCAAGCGCAAGCCAAGGGTCCTGATCGCGGCAAGCGCGAAAGCGCCGGATCTGATGGCGCGGATGTTCCCGGTGGCGCACGCACGCCTGGTGCGCGCGGCGGTCGGGGGCACGCGATGAAATATGTGGACGTACGGGGCGCGCGCATCCGCTACCACGAGACCGGCGACGAGGCCGCACCGCCGGTGGTCCTGCTGCACGGCATCGGCCGCAGCCTGGAGGACTGGTCGGCCCAGCACCCGCTGCTCGAGGACACGCACCGGGTGATCAGCATCGACCTGCCCGGCTTCGGCCTGAGCCAGCGCCTGCCCGAACCCACCACGCTGCCGTTGCTGGCCGACGCCGCGTGGGCCACCCTGGACGCGCTGGGCGAGAAGCGACCCGTGCATCTGATGGGCAACAGCATGGGTGGGGCCGTCTCGATGCGGATGCTGGCCGACGAACCCGGCCGGGTGGCCACCATGACGCTGGTGAGCAGCGCCGGCTTCGGCAAGGAGGTGACGTTCGCGCTGCGGATGCTGGCCGTGCCCGGCCTGGGCAAGCCGCTGCTGGGCCGCATCGACCGCCGCACGGCGCCGCGGGTGGAGCGCACGCTGTTCGCCTCGAGGGCCATGGTCACGCCGGAACGCGTCGCGATGGCCATCAAGATCGCGCGACAGCCCGACTTCATCGCCTGCTACCTCGAGATCGCGCGGGCACTGGGCGGCCTGCGAGGCGTGGCGGCCGGGTGGCGGGGCGAGTTGCTGCCGCTGGTGGCGGACTGCGCGAAGCCGACGCTGCTGGTCTGGGGGGATCGCGACCGGATCCTGCCGGCGACGCATCTGGCGGCGGCGCGGGCGGCGCTGCCGTCGGCGCAGTGGCACATATTTCCCCGGACGGGGCATATGCCGCAGATCGAGAGGCCGGAGGAGTTCGCGGCGCTGGTGCGGCCGTTGTTGGCGTGACCGCTAAGCCACGATGCGGGTGGCGACTCGCTCGGCGCCGGCGCCCAGCAGGATCGTGTAGTGGTTGACGTCGGGGATCAGCTCGGCGTCGACCGCGGCCAGTTGGTCCTTGGCGTAGAGGCCGGTGTCCTCGTCCTGGAGGCCGCGCGGAGCCCAGAGCAAGGGATAGCCGTACGCCGCGGGCGCGCTCAGCATGTCCCGGGCGTCGGCGCGGATCGCGTCGATGTTGCAGGTCGAGCCGGTGCCGGTGTAGTCGCGCAGCACGTAGGCTTCGATGTCCGGTGACCAGTAGCGGCCGAGCGCGGGGTTCGAGCGGAAGTACGCCAGGTAGTCCCGAAATTTCGGAAATTTCATGTTTAAGCGTTGCATAGCGGGACCGATCGTGGCCTGCAGGGCGGTGTCCACATCCATGCCCGGCGGCACGGCCAGCGGAATCCCGCCGTCCACAAGAAGGACCGAGTCCACTCGCTCCGGATGGCGCGCCGCAGTCTCGGTAACGACGAAGCCACCCATCGAATGCCCGACGAGCCTGGCCGAGCGCTCCCCGAAATGGTCGATGACGGCGATCAGGTCGGCGGCGTGCCGGGCCATCCCGAACGGTCCGGGCAGCGCCGCACTGCCGGCCCGCCCGCGCAGATCGGGGGCGGCCAGCCGGACCCGGCCGTGCAAAGCCCGGGCTACCGCGGCCCAGGACAGTGCGTTCGCGGTGATTCCATGGGCAGCGACGACCAGGGGGCCGTCGCCCGGCCAGAGCAGAACCCGCAGCGGTCCGCCGGCCACCGGGATGTCGATCTCCTCCATAACGGCAGCGTAGGTATCCGGGAGCGGCCTGCCCAAGGGATCCGCTGCATACTCGCGGCGGCGATCGGTCGCGCGGGCCGGCCGGCACCCCGAGCACCTTGACCCGCGGCGGCAACCGGGGCATCTCAGTGCGCCGTCCATCCGCCGTCGATGGTTACCGATGCCCCGGTGATCAGTGCGGCCGGCGGGGTGAGCAGATACGCGAGCAGCTCAGCCACCTCGGCCGGCTCGATCAGCTTCTTGATCGCGGCGCGGTCCAGCATGATCTTCTCGATCACCTCGGACTCCGGGATCCCGTGGATCGCGGCCTGATCGGCGATCTGCTTGTCGACCAGTGGCGTGCGCACGAACGCCGGGCAGATGCAGTTCGAGGTGACGCCGTACCCGGCACCCTCCAGCGCGGTGACCTTCGACAGACCTTCAAGAGCATGCTTCGCAGAGACGTACGCTGATTTGAACGGCGACGCGAGCAGCCCGTGCACCGACGAGATGTTCACGATACGGCCCCAGCCGCGCTCGTACATGTGCGGCAGCACCCGCTTGATCAGCCGGAACGGTGCCGTCACCAAAACGGCCTGGAGCTGGGCGAACCGGTCGTCCGGAAACTCGTGCACCGGCGCGACCACCTGCAGCCCGGCGTTGTTGACCAGCACGTCCACCGCGCCCGGCAACTCCGCGAACACGTCCGGGTCGGCAAGGTCGGCGACGACGGCCCGGCCGCCGATCGCCGACGCCACCCGCTCGACGGATTCCCGGTCCCGGTCGACCGCGACGACCGCGGCCCCGGCGGCGGCGAGGCGTTCGGCACAGGCTAGCCCGATGCCGCTGCCCGCGCCGGTGACCAGGGCGGTCCGCCCCGACAGATCCAGGTCGACCACATGCGCCGTCGTCATGGTCGTGAACTTACGAGGGTTCGAGGCGGCGCGCACATGTGTTGGCCCCACACACGGGGTGTCGTAATCATGTGCGGCCGTATCATGTGCTGCCGCGCCCGACCCTGCCACCACAGCGACCGTCCGCCGACATGTCGCCGAGCGCCTGCACCCTCCGGCCCCGGCGCTGGCCTCCGCCACCCACCGATATATCGCCGTGCGGCACCCTCCCCTCCGCAACCGCGCCCGACGGCCGCCGACATATCGCTGTGCGGCACCCTCCGCC